>CANSEY010000013.1 GCA_947646015.1 uncultured Bacteroides sp.
CGCATGAGTATACAAATGTATTTGATGGGGATGTCACAACTTCTTTTGATTATATCGAACCTTCCGGTGGTTGGTCAGGTCTTGATCTTGGAACTCCTAAGCAGATAGGAAGAATTGTTTATACGCCTCGGAGTTATGATAACTATATTCGTTCGGGTGATGATTATGAGTTATTCTATTGTGCAAGGAGGAATAATTGGAAATCTCTTGGAGACCAAAGGTCTAAAGCGGACTCGCTGATTTATATCAAAATTCCAGTGAATGCTTTACTTTTATTATGTAACAATACACGAGGAATACAGGAACGAATATTTGTGTATACAGCAGCTGAACAAATTTGGAAGTAAATTCAGATATGATTTTAATAAAAACTTGATTTATTTTGCTAATTGTCATTTATTAAGCTAGCGATATATGATTTAGTAAAGATGAACAAGTTTAATAAGTAAATAATTATTAATGATTAAATTTTAAAATTATGATTTCGAGAAAGAAAAGCCTTTTTTTAAGCGTATCAGTATTGATTCTATTTGTGGCGTTAGTTGCACAAAGTTGTAGTTCGGAGAATGACGATTTTGTTGCTAATCCCAACTCATCATTAGAAATGAGAGCTAACCTAGAATCAATGGATAATCGTGCAACAATTGTCAATTCTATAGCCGAATCTGATGAATTATTAGATTACGGAATGAACTGTATGTTACTTGCTGAGAAGTTAAAATCATATACTTCAACTTTGACTCCAGAAGAATTTGATGAACTTATGAATAACTTAAATAATGATGATTATATGATAGAACTTGTGAGTAAGGTTGACATTGAAAAAGAGGCTTTAATGGTAGAGAATGCACGACAGGAACTATTAGCTAATAAAAGTTTTAAGTTGTTAGATGAGTCCGAAAAAATGAATGTTTTTATTAGATTCTCTGATAATTCGCAGAATACTATGCAACATCTATTGCTAAAAAGTCCGGGTGAAAGTGCAGGAGGTGTTACTAAAGCGGAATGTAAGCGTAGATATGATGAAGACTACGCTTATGCTTCTGCTATTTATCTATCATCTATGCTCCTTTGTTCTTGTGCAACGGGGGGGCTTGGTGTATGTCTTTGTGCTATTGGTGCTTCTGCTGGCTATGACTATGCAACAACTCTTGCTGATCGTAGTTATTATGATTGTTTGTCAAATGCTATAGATCGCTAAATGAGGTATTATAATATCTTTATAGTTTTAGCTATACTATCTGTATTGCTCATGACAATTAATAGAAACTATAATTATTTGATAAATGACTGGTATATTTCAGGTGTTTATGTGTTAATGTGGGTCTTTCTTTTTCTTTATACAGTAAGTAAAGTTCCTAAAAAGAAAAAAGGCTTGAAAGAATATCTTCCTAGCATTTTAGCCTTTCTTGTGGTTCTATTAAATGTCTTGGATGTGCTTAGAAGACATGTTATGTGTTAAAATAAGTAGATGAAAACTTAGGAATAAATACTTAATGTTTTGTGGTTTATAATCAACTTTTTATTTATTCCTAAGTAATAATGAGTTTTTATATGTCAAAAGTGAGTATTACTCAAATCGGCTTTGCTCTTCTTTGCATTGGTAGTGTTTTTATGTATTCTACCCAGATAACCGATCCCTATATTGTTTCTAAATGGTTATATACGATCTTATTTGTTTTAATTATAACAATATATTGTTCAATTAGAATGTTATTAGGAAAATCTGTAAAATTTGATACACGATTGGCTGGGATGAGTATTGTTATTGTTTCTAGTTTACAAGCAATATATGGTCTGTCTCAATGTTTTAATATAACCACCTTTAATACTTTTTATAAGATAATGGGGAGTTTTGAAAATCCTACGGGATTTTCTGCTTGTCTTTGTGTCAGTTTACCCTTTTTTGTTGTATTCCAATTATTAAATGAAAATAAGCAAATACGGTATCTAGTATGTTTTTTAGGGATTATTGTTGTAATAGCAATTGTACTATCATATTCAAGAGCTGGAATTATTAGTGTTGCAATAGTAATTGCGATATTTTTGTTTCAAAAGCTTAAACAGAAAAGAATTTGGAAGTATCTATTATTATGTAGCAGTCTGATATTATTGTTGTTTGGTTGCTATTGGATGAAGAAAAACTCAGCCGATGGTAGACTGCTGATTTGGCAATGTGGTATAAATATGGTAAAAGATGCTCCTTGGATAGGTCATGGGTTGGGTAGTTTCGAAGCGCACTATATGGATTATCAGGCAAATTTCTTTAAGCAATGCGGACAAAGCCGTTTTTCTATGTTGGCAGATAATGTGAAACAACCATTTAATGAATATCTTGGACTTCTTTTAAATTTTGGGATTATTGGTTTATTAGTATTGTTGTTATTGATGGTAATAATTATATATTGCTATAGGAAGAATCCAAGTGTAGAAAAGCAAATAGCCTTTTATTCTTTGTCTTCAATAGGAATATTCTCGTTCTTTTCTTATCCATTTGCATATCCTTTCGTTTGGGTTGTGACATTTTTAAGCATATTCATAATAACTAGTGAATATATCAAACCTTTATTTTCTAATATCCTAATAAAGAAAATAGCTTGTATGTTCATACTTACATATTCTCTTTTCGGGAGTAGTAAATTGTTCGAACGTATTCAAGCAGAATTAGACTGGGGAAAAGCTTCTACGCTAGCGTTATGTAAGTCATATAATGAAACTCTTCCAACCTATGAGAGATTAGAAAAGATGTTTGTGAGTAATCCCTATTTTCTCTATAATTATGCTGCTGTTCTTCAAGAAATGAAGCAATATACCGAAAGTCTAGAAGTGGCTTTAAAATGTCGTCAATATTGGGCAGATTATGATTTAGAGTTAATAATTGGGGAAAATTACCAGCAGCTTAACAAACCTGAACTGGCGGAAAAATATTATAATAGTGCATCTATGATGTGCCCTTCGCGCTTTCTACCTCTTTATAAACTATTCCATTTATACAAAACGAATGGTGAAAAAGAACGATCGCTTGCTATGGCTGAGGCCGTTATTAGCAAACCGATGAAAATTAAGACAACTACTATTAGGATGATGAAAAGAGAAATGGAAAGAGAAATACAAAAAATGAATATGTCTATAAAACTAGAATGAATATGGAATTAATACGGTTGTTGTCAATCACTTCGCTTGTGCATTTAGGAATCTACGGATTGTTTATTGTGTGATAATAGAAATAAATATAGTAACCGAATGAGAATTTATAAAACACTAATGAATAAAACATTCATTTATCTGCTAATAGCAGTATTGGCAGCTTGCAAAAGTACTCCTTACTCTGATGAAACTACTAAAAGTGACCTTCGTGCGCCTGCTTATCCGTTATTAACTTTGCATCCGCATGTGAAACTTTGGTCTATGACGGATGAACTGAACAAACAGAATATGACTTTTGGCGGCAGCACACAACTTCCTTTTGTTGGCTTCTTACGGGTAGACGGTGCTATGTACCGTTTTATGGGTAGTAAAGAACTGCCGATGCAAGCTATCGCTCCGATGGCGCTTGACCATGAAAAGTGGGAAGGAAAGTTCACTTCATTAGTTCCTGATGAAGGATGGGAGCAACCGGATTTTGATGACAAGTACTGGCAATTGTCAGAAGGGGCATTTGGCACGCCTGGCATGTGGGAAGCAAGAACACAATGGACTTCTTCTAATATTTGGGTACGAAGAGAGGTTGAAGTTGATCCGTATCTTCTGGAGCATAAAAAGATTTATTTGCGCTATTCTCATGACGATGTATTTCAATTGTACATCAATGGGAAGCAATTGGTGAATACCGGATATGACTGGGGAGCAAACTTTAAAGTGGAAGTCCCGGACTCAATTCTGCAAACAATGAAAAGTGGAAAAGCGTTGATTGCCGCTCATTGTGAGAATCGTGTGGGAGGAGGATTGGTAGACTTCGGACTCTTTGCCGAGGAACCGACTATGCCGGTGGAAAAGGTAGCCCCCATCTCTTATGAAAAAGAGTGGACGGGAAGATATACTATGGAGCAACCTCAGGAAAATTGGGAAGCCAAAGAGTTTGACGATACAACATGGACAGAAGGACAGGCGGCCTTCGGCACGGATGATCAACGAAATGTGCATACTCCCTGGTTCTCACCTAATATATGGGTGAGGCGCGAACTGACATTCGACCCGGCGTTGGTGAAAAACAAGCAACTGTATTTACGCTATTCCCATGATGATGTATTTCAATTGTATGTGAATGGAATGCAACTGGTCAGCACGGGATATGAGTGGAAAAGTGATCTCAGAGTAAATATCCCGGATTCTATTGCAGAAACTATGAAAGATGGGAAAGCCGTGATTGCCGCTCATTGTGAGAATCGTATGGGAGGTGCATTGGTTGACTTCGGACTATATGCAGAATTGAGGGAAGCTGAACAAACGTCTGTCGATGTGCAAGCAACCCAAACACATTATACCTTCGAATGTGGAGATGTAGAACTGAAACTTAGCTTTACCGCTCCTTATCTGTTGGACGATCTGGAGACACTTGCCCGTCCGGTCAATTATATCTCTTATCAGGCTAAAGCATTGGATGGCAAAGAACATGATGTTGCTGTTTATTTTGAAATAGACCCGCACAAGGCATTTCGTGCCGGACAATCTACACAAATATACGGAAACTCGCTCACATACGGATGGATTTCAGAGGAATAATGCAAAGTGCTTGGACGAGAAAGGGATAAGTCGTTTTGTTCCACATTCTTCCATTTGAGGTTTTTGACCTGTTTTTGGGGAGTTAGGCAAACAAATCGCTACTTATCCGTTGCCTTTTCGGGATTGAAAATAGGTATGAAATTTACTTCCAAAACTGTTTTTCTACCCCTGTTCACCACCGCAAGAACGCTGTTCTGTCTGTTTTTTGCTAATGCAAAGTTAGTCAAAATTTTCCGTATCAGGAAAAAATACAGTCTCAGATTGGAAGTCAAGGGGGCTTTTTCTATATTCCGCTATATTTTTCATGCCATTCATTTGCTCGCTATATAATAATTTTGCAAACAAAGGAATAGGTTATGAATCAGGCAAATGTAAAGGTGTCGTTCTACCTGAAAAAGAGCGAGGCGGATGCCAATGGCGAATGTCCGGTAATGGCTAAGTTGAACATCGGAAAATACTCTGAAGCGGCATTCAGCGTGAAGATGAAAGTGCCGCAATCCCGATGGACTTCGGGGCGTGCGTCTGGCAAGAGTGTGACGGCAAAGGAAATCAACAACCGGCTGGATGAGATCCGTGCGGTGGCGTTGAGTATCTATAACGAGCAGTCTGCCGTCCGTGACGGTGTGACCGCTGAGGAAGTGAAAAGCATTTTGCTTGGAATGGCAAGCGGGCAGGAAACACTGTTGAGCTATTTCAGGCAATTCATCAACAACTTTGAAAAGCGAGTTGGAGTCAACCGCACAGCCAAAAGTTTGCAGGCATACCGCAATGCCTATAGGCACATTGAGAAGTTTCTGCAAGAAAAATACAGGCTAACGGATATTCCTTTCTCGGCATTGGACCGCTCCTTCATCGACAAATACGACCTGTACCTTCGTACCGAACGCAATCTCGCTCCTGGAACCGTCATCAACCTGACCGTCCAACTGAAAACCATCGTGGGTGAGGCTATCGCTGACGGTATCATTACCGTTTATCCGTTCATGGGTTACGAGCCGGTTCGTCCGAAAGCGGTGCAGAAGTATCTTACCGATGAAGAGCTGCAACGGCTTATGACCACTCCGCTCCATAGGCAGACACTTTACCTTGTCCGTGACATGTTCCTGTTTTCCTGCTTCACCGGCATTTCATACAGGGATATGCGCTCGCTGACAAAAGAAAACCTGTCGCTTGCGGAAGACGGCACATGGTGGATTAAAAGTGCCCGCCAGAAGACCAAGATAGAATTTGAAATCCCCTTGTTGGACTTGCCGTTACAGATTCTGAAAAAGTACAGTGATGCCGTTTCTGATAACAGGCTGCTACCGATGTATTGTAATTCCAACATGAATCTCTACCTGAAAGAGATTGCCCGGATTTGCAACATCAACCGTCCGCTGGTATTTCACGTGGCCAGGCACACCTACGCCACGGAAATCACCCTTTCGCATGGGGTTCCTCTTGAAACCGTCAGCAAAATGCTCGGACATAGCCGGATTGAAACCACACGTATTTACGCGAAAGTGACCGATGACAAGATTGATTCCGACACAAGGACTTTGAACCGGAAAATATCGGAACGTTTTTCCGTCGTGATTTGATTACCTCTTAAAAAAACAAGAACATGGAAAAGAATATAGAAAACCAGAATATCAAGCGGCGTAGTACATTTGCCGTATTGTTCTATATAAACCGCACGAAAGTCCGCAAGGACGGAATGTGCCAGTTATTGTGCAAGGTAAGCATCGATGCCGAATGGGCACAGATAGGAACCAAAGTATCCGTCAATCCCTCTATTTGGAATCCCGACAAAGGACGCGCCGACGGACGGAGTGAAAATGCAGTTACGGTGAACCGCGCCATAGATGACCTGACAGACGAGATAACCGGACATTACGACAGGATAAAGAACAGTCTGGGGTTCATTACAGCGGAACTTGTCAAGAATGCAGTCAAAGGCATCGGGCAGAAACCACTTACCCTGCTTGCCTTGTTCAGGGAGCATAACGAGGAGTTCAAGAAGCGTATCGGGATAGACCGCATACAGGAAACATACGACTCCTACAAGCGTTCCTACAAGCATCTTTCCGCTTTTGTTCAGGAGAAGAAAGGCGTGGAGGACGTGACATTGAGAAGCCTTGACCGTGCGTTTTATGACGACTTCGAGTTGTTCCTGCGCACGAACCGCAACCAAAAACCCAAGACCGTACATGAACACCTGTACCGCCTGAAGAAGCTGACAATGCGGGCGGTCAGCCAGGGGACATTGCGCCGTGACCCTTACTGCCGCCTGCATCCCGAACTGCCAAAAAGAAAAAGCCGGCACATGAAATTGGAGGACTTGAAGACACTGATGACCACCCCGGTGGAGAAGCCTCAACTGCAATTCGTAAGGGATATGTTCATTTTCTCGACATTTACCGGATTGGCGTATGCGGACTTGAAAAAACTGTCGGTCAATGATGTCACGCAGGCTGAGGACGGCACATGGTGGATTCACATCCACAGGCAAAAGACGGATACGCTTTCGTCTGTCCGCCTGTTGGATATTCCCCTTCAAATCATCGAGAAATATCGTAGCCAAAGAACCGGGGACAAGGTATTCAATGTTTACAATCGTGGATATTTTATAACATTGACACGAGAGCTGGGACAGGTATATGGCTTTGATTTGACCTACCATCAGGCCAGGCATAATTTCGGGACCCACATCACCCTCTCGCTCGGTGTGCCGATAGAGACGGTCAGCCGCATGATGGGACACAACTCCATTTCCACCACCCAGCTGTATGCCCAAGTAACGGACACCAAAGTGGACGAGGATATGAAACGGCTAAAGTCCACAGGTTTCGGAAAACAGATACAGCTTTGCGAAGAAGATTTCATCGTCAAGAAAAAACGGGGAAGAAAGTCTGAAATGGCATAAAATAAAAACGGAGAAATGCCCTTTGTAAAAAGGAAATCATTTCTCCGTCTCTTTTAGTGAACGATGCTATACCCATCGTTGTTCTTCCCGGCAACGCTTGTAGGAATCCTCCAGTATCTTCAGAATATCCGATTCCTTATACAGAGTCTTGCCCTGCACCATGTAATAAGGAACCACCCCGAATGTCCGGTACTCCTGCAATGTGCGCCTGCTTACCCGCAGGACTTTGGAGAGTTCCTCGTCAGTGAGGAAGCGCTCACCGTTAAAGAGGGATTTCGGCATCTTCTCAATCACGGAGAGCATCTTCTCCATTTTTTCCAGCCCTTGAAACATCACGTCGATCCGAGGGTCTTTGTCGTCCAAGAAATGATAGCTCATAATCTGCTTTTTATTAAAGGGTGATAATTCAAATCCAACAATCTCTGTACGTCTTCAGGCTTGTAGAACAGCTTGTTCTTGATACGGCTGAAAGGCAATATCCCTTTGTTGCGATATACCTGTAGTGTCTTCTTGTTGATGCGAAGCACATCGCACACCTCCTGATTATCCAGCCAGTTTTTCAAGCCGAGGTCCTCGGCCGGACGGCATACCCGCGTCATCCGTTCCTCAAAATCACAGAACCGGACACGCAATTCTTCAAAAGTCTGTTTGTCAACACATATTATTTCCATAATCCTTGCTTCATTTTAATTAAACATTTGGCTGATGTCTGAACCTCGCCGGCAATGACTTGCCCTTTTGGTTGAGGAACGCCTCCACTTCGGATGCCTTGTAGTAGGTTCTCCCGTCAATCATGTAATAGGTCACGAGCTTCTTCTGGCGGTAACGCGCCAGCGTGCGTTTGGTGATGCCGAGCAGCCGGCACAGGTCGTAGTTGTCCAAGAGCGTGTCGCCGTCCAGGCATTCCTTCAGCTTGTTCATACGCTCCAATGCCCGCTCTATCCTGTCGAACCGTTCCATGATTTGGGCGAACATCTCGCTGTTTATCTGTAACATGAGTAATCTGTTTTAAGTGTAACTTATCGTTTGCTTACACCTTGTTGCGCAACAGGTTATATCATATTATAAGGCCAACAGCGTACCAATGACACCGATAGACACCAAGAGGAACTGATATAACATTGTATATCAGTGAAATAAAAATCTGAGGCTGTAAAAATGAATAAATGGCGAATCTTGCAAATTGCAAGATTTCCTTGCAGGATGCAATGGACTATCGCGAGGATTTGCGATAAATGAGACGGACAATCCCGTTTTTGAAAGCAACTGTCCTGTAAAGTTTCCAACGATTGACCGGAAGTCGATGCAGGCAGTCCGTACCGTTGCCTGTTGTCAGAGGAAGAATGTAGATGATGATTTCGTCAATGAGGTGGTAGATGGAAAGCCCGTGTAGCAAGTCAAGGCTCTTTGGGTCGGATATTTCTGAGGTAAAGGTAAAGGAGTCCGGTTTCTCGTCCTTTTCACAAATCAAGTCCAGCATGGGATAGCCGGGAAACAGCGTGAAGGTACTCCTCTCGTGCCAGAACGGGAAACCTTGGCTGTCCGTCTTCACCCATTGCAACAACTCTTCATTCGGGTCGGGAAGATAACCGTCCAATGTCACTGCCGTTATGATTTGTATTCTTGCCATACCTGTCCGTCTAAAAAAAGAAGCGTGGTAGCCACGCACTCAGACAGAGGCTCTGGTAAAGCCTAAAGGAGAACACGCAACACCACGCTATGACAGAGCATAGCATAAGCATTACGCAATCATTCTCCTTTAACGTCAATTTACCAGATTTCTGTCCGAGAAGCTTGCGCTCTTATGTTATATAATCAGCAGAGGGGTTTTCCCTCCACCGGTTTTCTTCTATGTTTCAGACCGGCAAGGCTATACCCTGCCAAATCTTTTGCAAATTTACAAAATTTCAGTCGGATTGAAAAATCATTTCAATATATTCTGTGTCAACACTGTTGCCGGAAATAGATAGAATATCGGGGATTATCTTATCCCGTATTTCTTCATCTTCCGGTACAGTGTTGAAGAGTTTACATTCAACAATCGTGCGGTCTGTTCACGATGCCCGTTGCACGCTTGAAGGGCATTTGCAATGGCTTCCCTCTCGCTGTTTTCGTCTTTCAAAGGCAATATGTCCGGAGTTTTCTCCGTAATCCGAATATCAGTCTGACTGTCTGCGTTCAAGTCCGGCAACTCCAATACAGGGGTTTCCGTAAGCAACACCGCCCGTTTGATCCGGTTCTGCAATTCCCTGACATTGCCCGGCCAACGATAAGAACGAAGTCGGTATATGGCATCTTTTGAAAAGCCTTTTGTCTCTTTCTTAAGTTCTTTGGAAAACCGTTCACGGAAAAATTCCGCCAAAGGCAAAATGTCATCAGCACACTCGGCCAAAGATGGCATCCTGATTTCCATCTCTGCCAGACGGTGGTACAGGTCTTCCCGGAATCGTCCTTCCTTGATGGCCCGTTCCAGATTTTCATTCGTTGCCGCCACAATCCGCACGTCTGCCATCCGCTCCCTGTCGCTGCCGATAGGGGTATAGGTATTCTCCTGCAACACTCTAAGGAGCATGGACTGTATGTCAATAGGCATCGTGCCGATTTCATCCAGGAAGAGCGTACCGCCTTTTGCCATGTCGAAATATCCGTTCTTTGCCGTATCCGCACCGGTGAAGGCGCCTTTCTCGTGTCCGAACAGGAGGGATGCCGCAAGTTCGCGTGGCAACGCTCCGCAATTGACCGCTACAAACTTGCCGTCACGTCCGCTGTTCGCGTGAATGCCCTGTGCCACGGACTCCTTGCCGGTACCGTTGGCACCGAGTATCAGCACCGACATATCCGACGGGGCTACTATCCTCGCGTATCTCTCCACCTCAAGTATTTTAGGGCAGGTACGTCTGAACAGGTCTTTCGGTTTCGTGCGGACAGTCGCGAGCGGACGGAATATCTCTTCCGCCAGTTCAAGCAGGTGTTCCCGGTGTACCGGCTTGGGCAGATAGTCTTTTGCCCCCAACTTGATGGCGCGTACCGCATCCGGTATAGACCCGTATTCCGTTGTCACTATGAATGGAATGTCTTTCTTCTCTTTTGTGAGCCACTCTAAAAGCGATATTCCGTCACCTTCAGGCAAGCGCACATCGGACAATATGAAGTCGAACCGATGCTTGCGTATCAATGCACGTGCGG
The DNA here is from genome assembly GCA_947646015.1 of uncultured Bacteroides sp. GTDB lineage: Bacteria > Bacteroidota > Bacteroidia > Bacteroidales > Bacteroidaceae > Bacteroides. The sequence goes on from CANSEY010000013.1 coordinate 10,814, forward strand.
CCGGTTCACGCATGGCGGTCATTACATCGTACCCCGCCTGTTCAAGCCAGTCTTTCTGGCGTTGTGACAAACTTATATTGTCTTCAACTATCAGTACCTTCTGTTTCATCGCTCATTTTCTTTATTTCCTTTTCAGCTTCTGTTATAAGTCCGGAGATGTGTCCTATCAGCAGCTTCACCTGTTCATTGACGGTATTCATATCGCATGCAGAATCGTTTAACGTGGTGCGGAGTTTTACCAGTGGAGCATCGGCCCGTAACAACTCCAACGAGGGCTTTATCTCGTGGGCTATGTCATGGAGCTTTTCAATGTCCCCTGTCTTTATTGCCGATTGCAAGTCTGCCATATTTTGTTCGGACTGGATAATGAAAGTTCTTAGCAGTTCTCTTTTATCAAGCACATCTGCCGTGAACGTGGCAAAATCCGGTGTATGTGACTCTTCCACATCGCGTGACACCACAGAAGAGACCATATCCAACAGTTCTCTCATGGAAAACGGCTTGTGGATGGAGTCCGTGAATCCGCCCTTTATGAATGCCTCTTTTTCTCCTTCTCCTCGTGCAGTCATGGCTACTATCGGAATTGTGTGTGAATTTCCGATGCTGAATTTGCGAAGCAATGCCAGAATTTCAAAACCGTTGGTTTCCGGCATCTGTATGTCGCTTAGCAGCAAGTCGTAATCCTGCCTGCGCATCTCATTGACCAGTTCTTTGGCATTGGAACAGGTGGTACACGATACTCCGTTGCGTTCAAGCATTTCCTTGGCTATTTCCAGTTGTAATGTGTCATTGTCTATAACAAGTACGCGCTGTGGCAATGGCAGACGGTCTTGCGGAACTGCCGACGCTTCACTATTGATTTTCTCATTGGAAACCGCTAACGGCAGGGATACACGAAATGTGCTGCCATGCCCGATTTTACTTTCCACATCAATGCTGCCTCCTAAAAGTTTGACCAATCCTTTTGTGATGGGCAAGCCCAACCCGAAACCTTCGGCATTCGCCTCAGACGACAGGCGTTCAAACGGACGGAAGATACGCGAAACGGTGTCTTGATCCATACCGATTCCCGTATCCTTTATTTCTATATAAAGCATTCCATTTTCATATCGGACATTGAACTGTATCATACCGGCGTTTGTAAACTTCACAGCATTCGTCAGTAGATTGTCTATAATTTGAGAGATACGATCCATGTCACCGCACAGTACGACATCCGTATTTTGGGAATCATGGTGGAATATGATTCCCTTATTATTGGCAATATGTGAAAATCCGGTCACAATACGTTCCAACAGATCATTAAGGTTGAACGGTACATTGTTGCAGGTTTCCTTGGACTCGTTCAGGCGGTACACGTCCAGCAGATTGTTCAGCAGGTGCAGGATATGTTTGCACTCCGTTTCGATATTTTCCAAATGGTGATTCCTGCGTTTCCTGTCCCGGGTATCTTTTGCCAGTTCGACATATCCGTAAATGATGTTCAGGGGGCCGCGTATGTCATGCGAGATAGTAAGTATGACGTTTTTACGCGTTTCCAGCAGTTCATTATTCCGGTCAATGACACCCTCCATCTTTTTCCTGAGCAGCGAATCCCGTTTCAGATGTTTCTGGATAATCAGGTACGAGAACACCAGCAGGAGGATGGCGGCGATGATCAGCCCGGTGATGATGGAGGTGGAGCGTTGGTGCGCTTGGGCTATCTGCTCTTCCCTGTCCCGGAAGGCGGCTTGTGCATGGTCGCTGATGTTACCGAGCAGGGCGAACAGTTTGCGGTTCAGTTCCCTGTTGCGGATGCGCAGGCTGTCGGTGTAATTCTCCATGTTGCGTATCCGCTCCGCTTGCAGGGCGATAAGCTGTTCGTTCAGCGAGCGGAGCTTGTCGGACGAGGCGGGCACTTGCACCGTTTCCTTGCCGCCGAACCATCCGGCTATGCCTTTCTTCTTCTGCACGACGGTACGGGTCTGTGTCGCTTGCCTTGCAGCTTCTGGCAGATGGTTCACCAGCAGGCTGTCGGCTTTGTCCTGCCGGTGGAACACCTGCATGATTTGGTGCAGGTGTGTCTCCTTGTCCGCCAACAACTGTTGCAGGGTATCTATCTGCGACAGACCGAATATGTAGCTATGGTTCGTTTGCAGCATTTGCAGCAGGCTGTCCACCCTCAGCCGTCTCGTTTGGTAGGCATGGTAGTCCTCATCCTCCCAAGCGATGACGCTCTCGCCCAATGAGGCGAGTACCGTGATGTTGCGGTGTATCTCGGATATGTCACGGCGTGCCTGTCTGATTTCGTAGGTGTCGGCCTCGATTTTCCGAAGGCGTGCGTGTTCATGGAAAAGAATAGCGGCCATGCTGATGATGACCGCCATTAACATCATATAGCCGAAGAGGATTTTAGCTTGCAGGGGTATGTTTCTGTTCATATATAACAAGGTCATATTAAACATCTGTATCGTAAATCCTCTTTTGCAGCAGGTCTATAAAGTTCATGGCATCCATAGGGGTGGAGCGAGAGAGGTCGAACGAGAGTATCATAGCCTGCAGGCTGTTGTCATACGAACTTTTGCTGCCCTTGCGGTCTTGCCCGCCCTCCGTTTTTTCGGGGATGGAGACCAACGCCTCCGCTTCGCTGCCGTCTATGCCGGAAAAGACGAAAGAACCGTCGTCCTGCCGGTCGATTTTCCCTCCGGCGGCTATTATCTGTTCCATCACTTTCCCTACATGGCTTTCCGGGAATCCTGTGGTCAGCACAAAATTTCCGCCTTTACGCTGCCGGTGCATGACACGGTAGCCTGTGGCGCGTGCCAAGGCGAAAGCCCCGCAACCGTAGGCGGAGAAAAACTTGCCCGACCGGGTCACGAGGAAACGGCTGTCGCCGAGTTCCTGCTGTTGTTGTATCAATTCGCGTTCTGTCATACAGTCCTCCTCAGTTCTTTGATTTCATTACAAATCTCCTCTTTTTTGCATTCAATCTGTCTGTACCGTTTTTTCAACACGACTTTCTCCAAGTGTCCGGCAAAATAGATGACCTGCCACCATTCCTTACCGATACGGCTCATGACCTTGCACCGCAGGTTGTAGGAGGAAAAATGCCGCATCATTCCCAAATAGGAGTTTATCGTACTGACAAACTCCTCCCCGTGGGTTTTCACGTAATCGGGCGAGCCTGCCGCCAAGCGGTTCAGGCGGTCGATGGCATCGTAGCAGAAGCCGACTGTGCGGTTGCTCAGGTATTTCCGCCCCGGAAGTATCATCCCTCCGATAAACAGGACACCTTTCGTGTAATGTTGCAGATAGATCTTGCGCGGGTGCAGCGACAGCCCGTGTTCGGAGAGCCAGCCGGCAATTTTCGCTTTCACCTCTATGTTGTTCAACAACCGGTAAGTGTCGCGGTATAGGGGTAATTCTTCGGATAATGCCATAACTCGATTTTTCAAAAATTTTTCCGACCCGCTTCGCGGGTATTCAGCCTTTATCAACGAGCGGCTACGCCGCAAATAGATAAATAGATTGAATAGGTAAATAGGTCAGAAAGCCAAGACCGGACGCACGAAACTACTTCTGCTGTACTTATAGCTGCGGAACACGTCGCCGTTGCGCACACTCACATAAAGAGCGCGGCGCGCCGGATAGTCGTAGAACTCCGAGGAGGACCAGTACCAGTCAGACTTTAAGCCTGATACCACTGTCTTGCCTTCAAACAAAGAAGCGCGGTTTTGATAAACATTCCACATCTGGCCGATGGAGGGCAAAAACCAGCCGGTGCTATTGGCAGGGGACGGGACTTTGTGCGCATAATCCACAACGGCATAGTAGGTGGCAGGATAACCGGAATCTTCGGTGGCATTCAACTTGTCCTTGCCGCCGGCAGCGGTGATGATTTTCTGTGTCCAGGCGTAGCCGCTCCAGTCGATGTCAGGTGTAGAGTAATTGTTCTGTTTGTTTCCGCTTCCATCCGTGGGGCAGCAACCCAACTCGGTTCCGTAAACGCCCCACTGACAATAACCGTTTGTGGCATCCTGCAAGGCAACGGCATAGCCGTGGCACTTCTGCTGACCGATACCGGTGGCGGAGTAATCGGAGGCATCGTTTTCGTGATGACCGGCATGGAACACGATGGCGATAACGCTTGCTTTCTGTTCTTCGGTCAAAGTTTCGTCTTTGCCTACAATATTGCCGTCGGCAAGGAGGTAGTCCCCTACTTGCAAATTGTGATCTTTGTCAATCGTCGGTGCTCCGTCCACCTTATAGGTCTTGTATGAGCTTACGCTGATATTGTTCGGGGTGATGAAAAACTCCTTCTTGCCGTCGGCATAGCTGCCGGTGAGGGTTACGGTATTGCCTTGTCCGGGACGGACGAAGTAGCGGTATGTGCCGTCCGTATTGCGGCAGGGCTTGGCCTCTCCACTGAAATCGGCTGTAGTAGCAATCACATAGTCGGGAATGGAGGTGTCGGTGAACTTATACACCGTCTTGGGCATTTCGACTACGGCGAGTGCCATGCGGTGGGTCATGGAGAATGAGAGCGAGAGCTTGCCGTCGGCTTTGCTTCCCGAGCCCGTGGCGGTCATGAGGTCGGAGGCTGTGTAGCCTTGCGTGTAGTCGCTCTGATCAGCTTCCGGCTGCCAGTCATTGATAAGCGTGGCGAAGAAATCGCCATCGCTCGTGGTGTCGGTGGCATTTACCTTGCCCGCCATCTTCGCTGTCTCTTGATAGGGATAGTAGAGGAAATACTTCTCGCCCGCCATTCCGCCGGCAAGGGTTACGCCCGCTTCGGGTTGCCAGGTAAGACTGCCGTTCGTGCCTGCTGTGGCGGTGAGTTTCACATTGTCATAGACTATCGCCCCATTGCGCACAAGGTAGAGTCCGCAGGCGTCACTGGCGGTAAACTCGGTACGGTAACCGTCCTCGGTAGCACGGGTAGCGGCTTTCTGCGAGCCGTCAGCCGAAGTTGTCAGGGCATAGCCGCCGTCGGTGATGGTGATGGCGAGCGGTGCGGCATTGTCAGCACCGGGCAGGGGAAGCTCCTCCTGCGTGCAGCCGGTCAGCAGCAGTGCCGCCGCCCAAAGGGTATGTAGGATATTTCGTTTCATTGTCACACTTTTTATTTTAACTTTACGTTACTTGTTTTTATCTTCCTTGCGGGGCAAAGACTGCAAGCGGCCGTTGCCACAATTCCGTTTGTAAATCCGACCCGCTTCGCGGGTATTCAGCCTTTATCAACGAGCGGCTACGCCGCATAATAGATAAATAGGCTGAATAGGTAAATAGGTCAGAAAGCCAAGACCGGACGCACGAAACTAAGTCTGCTGCTCTTACGGTCGAAGTTCACGCGGCCGTTGCTCACATTCACAAAAAGAGCGTAGTCCGCCGGAAGGCTGTAGAACTCCGAGGAGGACCAGTACCAGTCAGACTTTAAGCCTGATACCACTGTCTTGCCTTCAAACAAAGAAGCGCGGTTTTGATAAACATTCCACATCTGGCCGATGGAGGGCAAAAACCAGCCGGTGCTATTGGCAGGGGACGGGACTTTGTGCGCATAATCCACAACGGCATAGTAGGTGGCAGGATAACCGGAATCTTCGGTGGCATTCAACTTGTCCTTGCCGCCGGCAGCGGTGATGATTTTCTGTGTCCAGGCGTAGCCGCTCCAGTCGATGTCAGGTGTAGAGTAATTGTTCTGTTTGTTTCCGCTTCCATCCGTGGGGCAGCAACCCAACTCGGTTCCGTAAACGCCCCACTGACAATAACCGTTTGTGGCATCCTGCAAGGCAACGGCATAGCCGTGGCACTTCTGCTGACCGATACCGGTGGCGGAGTAATCGGAGGCATCGTTTTCGTGATGACCGGCATGGAACACGATGGCGATAACGTTCTTACCGTTCTCCGGCTGCGGCTTGGTCTCTGCCCACTCCATCGTGCCGTCGGCATAGAGCTTGCGCAGGCCACCGTCGCTCCAGGTGCCGTCGGAGTAGTAATAGTCGCCGATTTTCGGTTCTGTTTCCGTGCCGTCATAGGTGATGGTCACGCCCACATTCTCGCTGCCGCCGGCGTTCCACGTTCCGCCCTTGGCTGCGGTCACCTCTATGCCACTGGCTTTCACGGTGATGGTGTAGGCATACCGCTTGCCACCGAAAAACCCAAATTTGCCGGCAGCTTCTGTTTCGGGAGTGTAGGTAAAGTCATTGCTGCCTATGCTGATTCGGATGAGCGGCTTGCCCGTCATATCCTGCGGCGGCACTAACGCCTCGTATTTCTTCGTTGCGGCATCGTAATAGGGCTTTATCTCGCCGTCCGATTGGTCACCCGGTGATACCAAGCCGGCGGTTGAGTGCGTTAGCGGGTCTCCGAAAATGGTGACGGTCGCACCCTCCAACTCCTCTTCCGTAATGCCTTCGCCAGCTTTGAGAATTACTTCGATTTTCGCCATGCGGTGGATGAAACGGAGATTTATGGCTTGGTCATAACGCCCTATGGCACTGGCGTACAGGACATCGAAAGCGGCGTACCCGCCACTTTGGTCGGAAATATCCGTTTCCGATTCTATGTCCGGGGTCCATGCACTGACGCGGGCTTCATCGGTGTTCTTCCAATAGAAGGCATTATCGGCATCCTTCGGGCTTGCATTGCCCGATGCGTCCATCACGTATGTTTTGTTACCAAACACGCCTTCCAGTGACACTCTAATCTCCTCGCCGCCCGTCCACGCATCCTTACCTCCGGCGCGGGTCTGCGGCTGCGCCACCTCCGCCGTCAGTTGCAGCGGGTACTTGCCGTCGGGCAGGGGCGCGGTGCTTTCATCCTCACTGCTACAGGAAGCGAGCACCCCACAGATGAGCATCATAACCGGCAACCAGCCGCCGATGCGCGGCCACGGCCTTCTCGCTATGTTCCTTATTATTTTCATATTGTCTTTATTTATTTCGTTTTGTGCCACTGCCCGTTGCGACGCGGGCTGCCGCACCATTTATTATATATGGCGTGCCTCCGTCTTACGCCTGATGCACGGCAGTGGCTTTCAGACACACTACATTTTTGCATCACCCGCATGGCTACCACCGTCGTTCCAGTTTTCGATGGTGCTTCCGCTAAGGGTCAGCCCCGTCTTCTTCACCGTGATGGTGTAGGTATAAGAATAACCGGCCTCCAACGCGGGTTTGATCATGTCCTTGTTGGAGTAGCTCTGGTATTCCCCGTCATCGGGAGATATCTCAAGCACCAAAGCGTTGGCGAGTGTCTGCGGGAGCAGGATCATGGTGAAAGTCATCACGCCCGTGGCGGCGTCAAAGGTTGCCACGCACTTGTCCGTGGCCGTCTTCGAGGCACCGGTGCACTGGCGTAACATCCAGTCGCTCACAACGCTGCCCGCGGTCGCGGCGGTACCGGTCTTCACATCGAACGTTCCCTCGTGAACCAGGCCGCCCAGCTTGTAGTCGGCGAATTCCAGCACGGCAGTGTCGTCGAAACCGTCGGTGTTCGACACCTGCACCTTGAGGATAAGACGGGCCATCTTGTGCTTGAAGGAGCAGTCGCTGCCGCCCGCGGCGGTGTTGTCCGTGAAGCTGACGGTCGGGCTGTCTTTATCGGCCTTGGCTCCCGTGGCATGGATGTAGTCCACCTTCTCCTGTTCCGTGGTCGTGGGCTGGTTGCTTGTATTTACCGTAATCTTCCCGTCTGTACCAGGCAGGGTGGAGGCGTTTGCGCCCGATGCGTAAGGCGCGTAGGCGGCAAAAGTAAACTCGAGGAAAGCATCCTCGAAGAAGATGCCGCCACCCGCCGTCATCGGGGTGAAGTCCGCGTTGGTGCCGGTACTCGTGGTCGCGTATCCCACGTTCTTGTACTTGCCGCCCATGGTCGTGGTCGTGCCAGGGGCATCCACCACCATCACGCCGATTCGGTCGGCGTTCCACCCGTTGTCCACAGCACGGGTCTTCGGCCCGCTCACGCCTGCCGTGATTCGTGCTTCCACCGGATTGTTCTGTACCTCGTTCTCTTGTGTACACGCAGCCAATAGCGTTGCTGCTGCTGCAATAATGAAAAACCTCATGTTCATTGTCATAATCTTGTTTTTTTGATTAAAATATTTATCGTCAGTTAGCATCCCCATTGCCGCTTTCTACCTCGTTCCAGCCCGTGATGGTTGCGCCCGTTACCCCGGCCTCTACGGGCAAAAGCAGATTACCCGTGAGTTTAACCGGTTTGGTGCCGTTATTGAAGTCCCTTATGGCCTCGGTAAGGTCGCTCACTACCCGCTGCGTGTCACCGTTGTTGAAAGTGATGTCCACCGTCAGCGTATGCGTTTCCGTCGGGACGATGCCGAGCAGTCGGAAAAAGATTGTGAACTTGTTGCCGTCCTGCCTGAAAGCGTTTGTTACTTGTGCCGCTGCACTCCGGTCGCCTGTTGCCATATCCGCTGCCGAAGCCACGCCGGAGAGCGTTGCCGTAGCCGACTGTACACGGCTGTAGTCGCCTTCCGTGGCGGTCAGTTCGATGTCGAGCCTGCGCACGTATTGTCTCATCGGGGCGGTGACGTGCAGGGTGTCGTCCGCCACGACGCTGATGTCCTGGTGCGAGGCGAAGAGGTAGCCGAGGTGCGGCTCTATTGCACCCGTCAGATCCACCGGATTCACCGTTGCCTTGTTTCCGTCGATACTAATCCCCTCCGGGGAGTTGTACACCGTCAGACCGTAGCCACCGGGCGCGAGCAGCGCGTCGAACACGTTGGTCGCCGCGCTCACGTTCTGTTCCCTCCCGCCGATGCGCAGTGTGTATGCCTGCGGTATGTCCGCCTCGGTGCTCTTTCCGCTCCAGTCCGTGGTTACGACCACCGCCCCACGGTCGGGGTGCGGCGTGTCATAGAGGTCGTCCTTCACGCACGAGGTCAGTATGGTCACCGCACCTATTAGATATAATAAGGTATAAGCCTTTCCGTATGCTCCCATATATTCCTTTATCTGTCGTATGATTGTCGTTGTATTCATTGTTCCTCCTTTCCGCTAAAAGATGTTCCACACCAGGGTGACACCCGCCGAGACGGGGCCCCACCAGTTCTTTGTTTCGCTGCCGCACCTTACCCTCACGCCGTTGATGACCACATACTTGTCATAGTCGGCATGGATATAGCCGATGCCGAGGTTGAAATCAAGAGAAAGGGCATTGTTGAGTTTCAGCTGATAACCTCCGACGATACCACCGCCCATGAGGTCGCCCTGACGGCCTGTTTCGGACAGCTTGTAGTTGAACTGCCCGGCCTTGTACATCGCACCGATATAGCCCCGTTTCTCCTTGCCGAGATACCATCGCACTTCGGGGGCCACTTCCCAAAGGGCATAGCGGCGGTTCTTGTCGTCCCAGCTCCATGAAGCCCACGTACCGTTCACGGCAATACCCACATGGCGGTTGATGCGCCACTCGATACCCAAATCGGGAGTGAGGGTTGCCCAACGCAGGAGGTTGGCACGCAAGGCAAAATGATACGGGGTGGCTATTGCCGTTTCTTCAGCTTGCAGGCGGGCTTGTTCCTCCGCTTCCAGACGCTCTTTTTCGACTTGTTCCGCTGCCATGCGTTCACGCTCCATCCGTTCCGCCTCGGCTTTCTCTCGGGCTGCCTGCTCTGCAGCGATACGCTCCTGTTCTGCCTTTTCCTTGGCAGTCTGTTCCGCTTTTGCCTGCTCTTTCGCTGCCATACGTTCGCGCTCCGCCTCGCCAGACACCTCTTTGTTATAGGCTTCCACTCTGGCGGCGGCTTCCGCACCGGCTATCTCCGCCACTTTCTCAACAGAGGCAGGGAGGGTGACGATGACCATGTTGTGCAGGGATTTTCCGTTCCCGTCCGTATAGGCTTCGTCAAACAACTGGTCGGTGACGAAGTTCGACTCTTTTATCTTGCCGCGCACAATCAGTTCCGACTTCACACGATTGCGGCGTGTCTTTGCCACTTGCGCCGCAGTCTGTTCTTCGTTGCCGTCCGTAGCGTAGCTTGTCACTAAAAGATACATTTGTCCGGCTTCGATGGCGGGGCGGTGTTCGTCGATGGCTGCAAGCAACCGCTCAAGTTCCTGTCCGTTGCCGCTCCACGGGGAGAAGAACATATCGTTCTCTGCCACGAACCGGAAACGGTAGGCAGTGGAGTCCGGCTTCTCCTGTGCCGAAAGCGACAATCCTGTAACGGCAAGAAAGACCGTCAATAATATTCGTTTTATCACTGTCATATTTGATAAGATTTGTTGTTACGGGTTAATAAAAAAGCATATCGGCGGCGTATGCGGGCATTGTTGTTCCATGCTCCGGCATACACCGCCGACGGATATGACGATACGCGCCCCCGATTGGTGAGGGCGGCATGTAAAGGTTCGGATAATAACGTGGAAAGGAGAGATATTCCGGAAAACGGACTCTCCGTAAGTGATTGGTATTTAAGGAATATTTTGTATATTGACGCGCGTAGCCATGTGAGAGAGAGAGAGAGAGAGAGAGAGAGAGAGAGAGAGTAACCGAATTATCTGAATATCCAAATAATCGGCACACATTTTAAGCGCATCGGACAAATATTTTCCGGATATGGAAACAACTTTACGAAACGGTAATGACACGAAAAAAGCCTCCGTCTTATAGGACGAAGCACCGCCTGAACAAAAAATATTTGTTATATACGGGTGGTATTTATATGTGCTTTTATTGCCGTTCATACATCGTTAACAAAACATTCTCGAAATACAATAGCAAAAGTACAAATAATTTCTCATTCCGCAATGAATTGAATGATATTATTTTGCAGAAACTTTTCCGGCAAGGCGGTTCCACTTTTTCATATTTGCTTTTGCCTGTCTTATACCCCTATCGGATTGACTTTCATCGTTTCTAAGTTCAGGAACAGCCCGTGATGCTCAATCATCCCGTGGCGGAACATTTTCCAGAGGATATTGCAGCCGAGTTGCGCCAGCGTGGAGTTGATAAACAGATCCTGTTTTTCCAATGCCTCTGCCAGTGAGCAACTCGGTCCGGAATCCACTTCTTTCACTCTCGCATATTTCACAAAACGGGTGATGACTTTCAGTGAGCCGACCGTTTCATACATCGTGGAAACCGGCTGTTTGATTTTCTTCGGCACGGTTCCCAGTACAACCTGCCCGGCGGTCTTTGTATTCCCGAAATCCATCCAGTAGAGCGGCGTGTTATTGTCCGTATAGGAGGATGAAGGAACTTTCGCAAGCACGTTCCACAAATCGAGTCTGGATTTTATATTATCCGTACAGGTAATGGTGATGTTCGCAATTTCGGTCCGCTTTACCTCCTTCAATACCGACGGATAGAAACTCGCCTCCGCTTTCCAGTCGTTTCCGAAAAAATTGTTTATCCTTGTGACCAGACATTGTGACTTGTTCAGTCCCAGGTCTGACGGTCCGAAGAGCTGCCGCCCAATGTTTGCGTCCGTCACGATGTCTGGATCGTAGACCGTTACGAACAATCCCGGATGTCCGAGTGCACGGAGCGTGACATCCAGTCTTGCCATACCGGTCAGCACTTGCGAGCCTGTACCGCCCGCGCCTATGATGTTTACCGTCACCGGATGTTGCGGGTTCATCAGGTAACTGTCTGTATAATGTACTCTTTTCATCGCAATATGTCTTTTAGTTTCAGTTTTTTTAAAGGTTGCAGTTCGTCAAGGTCAAAAGGCTTGTCCTTTGCCGCTTTCGTTACCAGTACCAGATTGGATTTCGTGGGGTTCCCACCTCCACCCAGATGGGAGAACTCCGTCAGCCAGAACCTCTTTTCCCAATACTCCAGCAGGTTCGTGTAGGTCAGGTCTTTCGGCTTCTCAATTTTTGCGGAGCCCAGACAGACGCTCGCTCCCGTCACATTGAAGAACGGAGCCGCAAAAAGGTCCGAATTGTCTGTCAGTTCAACATCTGTATAGGCATAGACATTCAGACGGTTTTCTCCGGCCTCATAGATCACGCCCGGCAGGTTGTATTCCGCGCTTTCAATCTTCAGGATGTCATGGAAGAACATCATGCGCTTTTGGGGCGGGTTGTACCAGATGTATTTCTCACTGCCCTTGCGCGGGTCAAACCACAGCAGGTTGGACGGTATCCTGCCGTATGGTGTCACACTGTGGCTTTCGGAATAGCCCCGTACCAGTTCGTTCATGAACTCCACCGTCACCGGACGGCCTTCGCCCATTGTCCCATTTTCGTCTATGTCCCTGACTTCGATAAAATAACCGTCGTCATCCGTGCTGTGGTTGTCATTCTCTTCCGCATAGACAATCAACGCCGCCCTCGGATGAAGCAGCGTCCTCAGTTTTCTTGTAAGTTCATTCGTTTCTACCATAATCTTTCAATATACAATGTTAATAAATTCATCCGCCCACTTGAAGAACCGTTCCGGATAGTCATCCATGATAAACAGGCGGTCGGTTTCCGGTGACAGGGCACAGGTGGTAATCGGGATGATATCGTATGTCTCCTGGCTGTTATTATTGTAATAGTCCACCAGATATTCGGACACCATGTCGTCGCAGTCATAGACCACCCTTATCTGCTGATCCAGACGCATCGGCTGAAAATCCGGTTCTTCCTCGTGAAAGGCATCATAGCCGTATTGCATGATACCGTGTTCCGGGTTAAGGAAGGGCAATCCCTTTTTCATTGCTCCGACAATGGAACGCTCGAAGTCGTTTTGCGGGGTGTATTTTTCAAGTGCTTTCGGCAAATCCTTGTAATAGGACTTTTTTTCAACATGCTTCAGCAGTCTGCCGATTTTCCCTTTCTCGTATGACCGTACCAGTTCCAGCCTTTTACCAGTTTCCTCTTCCTCCTCCTGCGGATCATCCTCTTTCAGCCACATTAATACATAATCCGTGTCATCCTCGTCCAGAATGGTGGATATTCCGTTCGCCCGCATCAGGTTGTGGATAAACGTAATTGAGATCCGCCTGAGCGTGGGATTGAGAGCCTCCACGAATTTCATCGGGAAATAGTACAAGGTCAGTTCGCCCCATTTGTGACACTTCCACAGATTGAAATAGAGCCTGCCGTTATCCTGTTCGATATTCACATTCATCCCTTCCCCGACAAGTTTGTCCATCTCGTCGTACAGATTGGCTATGCTTGCCCCGATACTTTTGCCCGGAGTATGCACCGCTTCCTGTTTCAACAAAAGGGCATAGTTGAAAAACGAGTCACGCAGGAACTCGTAGTTTTCCTGCGTAATCACGTTGATGCCATTACTGCCGTATGAATCCACGACAATACTTTTCTGTGCTATCGGGGCAAGTGCCGTATTCAGAAAAGAATTACGGCCCCGCTTGGAGCCGTAATCCGTTCTGTCCTGTTCACACCGTGTCGTACATTCCGTTCTGTCTGGCCGATGATGAGCCTTGCGAGCAGTGCCGACTGATGTTCGTCCAATGGTACACATGATTTCTTCTTTTTATTGTCCTTCTTCATGGTTTCCTATCCTTTTGTCCCGATGGTGGTCTTGAACTCGTACACCGCCTTGTCATTCTTGATGACCGGTCCGTGTACCGTCGCCGTGGTCAGCTCCGGGTAGAAGTTGGAGTAGTAACTCATGACCATTTCGGGGCTGTCCGACGGGTTGGGATCGTCGAGCGTAATCATTCCGCTGCCTTTCTTGAACGTGAACGAGCGTGTCATTCCTGTGATTTCGAGTGCCATAATCTTAAACTGTCTGATAAGGTGAATACTTGGGTTCTAACATGGATTGGGGAAAATCGGGATATTCCTCGTAATCCTTGGGATTGTAATTGATTTCTCCGTCCGCGGGATATTGCGCAGGGTAGTCTTCGGGAGAGAATGCCTGTTCCTGCCAGTGCGTGTCAGACTGTGCCCCGTATGGAGGCTGCGGAGCCGTAGGCTGTTGTCCGGCATATTGCGGCTGTGGCGGAAGCGGTCTTTGCGGCGGTTGTTGCGGTGGCCACATCGAAGGCTGTTGCAGCGGTTGTGCCGTCATAGGCCGCTGCGGTTGTCCTGCTATCGGTCTCGGAGCCTGGGGCTGCGGCGGATAGGGCGGTTGCTGCACGGGAACTGCCATTGGTCGTGGCTGTGGCTGTTGTGCCGTTGCCGCCATAGGTTGCGGTTGCTGCTGTGGCTGTGGCTGCGGTTGCGGTGCCGGTTCATCCATCAGCTCGAACAGGCTGCCCTTGTTCATCGCCTTCTTCTGTTCCTCCACCATGCTGTCAATCTTCTTCAGGTCTTGCGGCTTGGCATGGAGGCGTGCCTGGCCGAGTGCGGTGACAGCCTCGCTGTGCTTCCCGGCGGCAATCAGTTCCTCCGTCTTCTTGAGATGCTTCTCGTACTTCTCGCGTTTCTCCTTCTCCTCCTTCGTCTCTTTGGCTTTTTCTTCCTTCGCCGCCTTGCTGTCGGCAGCGGCCTTGTCAGCCTGCGCCTCGAACTGCGCCATGTTGGTGATCAGTCCCGCCACCTTCTGTATCGGCCGGGCGACGGTTTGCAGGAATCCCGCGTCCAGTTCCTCCGGCAGTCCGCTGACCGTCAGGGGCACGATGTGGTTCTGGGCCTCGTCCTTCAGCCCGTTCGACTTCGGCAGTGTGGATACCGCCATTTGTCCGTTCGCTTTGCGGATGACTATCGTGAGGTCCACGCCCTCGGTCATCATCTGGTTGATTGCTGTAAAAAACATAACTGTAATAATTTAAAGTGTGAATAATCGTATTTTTTATCGGTTGAAGAACTCCGCCAGCAGCCTGTCCCTGTCGGGATGGTGGCATATTTCCAGGATGGGGTTCAGCAGCGTGGAGATATGTACCGGTCCTGTGCCTCTTGGCGGGAACTTGACTACGGGATTCGGCTCCACTGTCCTTTTTCTTCTTGTTGCGGGCATCGGCATCTGCACCGGTGCCATCGGCGGTCTTGAGATGATTGCTTGGTTCATGACTTTATAATTTTAATTGTGAATATCCGGGCTTTGGCAGCCCGTTGAACTACAAGGGCTTTACGGTAAACGCTTCCGGAAAGGCAAGGCTTTCGGGAAAAATACCGGAGCGCAGCGAGGATGATTTTTCCGCGAAACCCGAAGGGCCCGGCCTTGCCGTCCGAAAAGAAGCGTTTGCCAACTTTGCCCTGTAGTTCACGGTCTGTCAATGGCTGTATGCGCTTCCCTGTCTTTTCCATGCGTGTCCTCGTCATTCTCATTTCCATAAGGCATGGGAAACAAAAAGAGCCGCCCGAAAGGACAGCCCTGTTCCGCGAGGTGATATTTGGACCTGTATGGTATATCCGCTTCATATGTCTGTATCTTTAGAAAACCAGATAGCTGAGAATGCAGAAAAGTATAGCCGCCGCTACCAGCAGGCAGGCTATTTTATATAAAAACCTGAAGAATCCCTTGAAACACACGATGGCGACTGCCGCCCATACGGGCGATATTCCTCTTGAGTGGAGATAGCTGAACACGATGAAGGCGACAATGGCCAATGCCATAATCCTTATCCATTTGGCTGTCCTGAGTTTTTCGATACATTCCCTTGTTTTCATGACCGTATATGGTTAATGGGTGAAACATGTCATTTCCAATTTCAGGGGCCGGAAAGCGGACCGCCTCCACCGGCAAGGTTTTCGGGGAAAATACCGGAACGCGAGTGAGGATGATTTTCCCCGAAACCTGCAAGGCCCGACCTTGCGGGTGGAAACGGGCGGTTCCGCTACCTTTGCCCTTGAATTGGAATGGCAGTGCATTATTTCCCCTTCCCTCCCTTGGGCTTGGGGAACGAGAGTTTCAGGTTGAAGTCCGCGTCAAAGGCTACCGCGGCGTCGAAAGAGGTCCCTTTCTTGCCCTTGACCCCCTTGATCAGCCTGGTGGAGCCGGAAGAGAAAAGCTGTTCCAGATGCTGGTCGGTCAGCTCCTTGTTCAGGAAACGGCGGAACACCAGCAGTCCGCACCCCTCATGGTCGCACTTGGCGACTTTTGCCTTCACTATCACATTGCCGGTCTTGCACTTGGGGCAGGTAAAGGCGCGTGACGACGGTTCGGGGAATTTGAGACGCAGTATCTCACCGGTCACTTTCCCGGTGTATTCCCGGATGGAGAGCATGAAGCTTTCCGGATCGAGGGTGTGCCCCTCTATCTGTGCCAGTGCCTTCTCCCATGTACCGGTCAGTTCGGCATCGGCCACCATCATGCCCTTGACCGACTCGTAGAGGTAAAGCCCCTTTTCCGTCGGGCGGATGCTCTTGCCGGAACGCTCGATATAGTCACGCTTGAAAAGGGTCGTGATGATGGCGGCACGGGTAGCGGGCGTGCCGATGCCCAGCTCCTTCACCGCTTCCCGTGCCTGTCCGTCAGCGATTTCCTTACCGCAGTTCTCCATGGCGGTGAGCAAGGTCGCTTCCGTGTAAAGGGGTCTGGGCAGGGTCTTTTTCTGTGCCAGCCCGTATCCCATGACCGGGATTTCCTCGCCTTCGGCAAACACCGCCGTTCCCCCGTTACCTTCCGGCTCGTCCTTTTCACGGTCTTCCTTCCGGGAGAACACGGCACGCCAGCCGGGATTGACGATGACGGCGGATTGTGAGCGGAAATCCATACCCTCGCACACGCACTCCATCTTCAGTGACTCTTTCTCGCAGCGTGGAGAGAAGGCTTCCAGCATCCTTCCGGCTATCATCTCATAAACAACCGCTTCCGCCTCGGACAGCCCTTCGGGAACGACGCCCGTGACGATCAGTGCATGGTGGTCGGTCACTTTCGTGGCGTCCACGCTCCGGGTGTTCAGGCCGGAAAGGTCGAAAGTCCGTCCGTATTCCCTGAACCAGGGCATGGTGATGACCTTTTCCAGCAAGGCCGGGACATGTGCCATGACATCCTCCGGGATATAACGGCTGCCCGTTCTCGGGTAGGAGACCAGTTTCTTTTCGTACAGGGACTGGGCGATGGAAAGGGTCTTGTCCGCCGAAAGGTCGTGGTGGATGTTGCAGTCCTTCTGTAGTGCGGTAAGGTCATACAGAAGCGGAGCCTGCTGAAATACCGTCTTTCGTTCTACCTTATTTATGGTCACCACAGAGTCGGAAGTAATGCGCCTGTACGCGGCCTCCGCCCCATTCTTGTCCCTGAAGTCCTCCGGGTTGAAGAACTGCCGGTGCACGTCGTCTTTTTTCAGCGCGATATGCAGCTGCCAGTATGGAGTGGAGACGAAGTTCCGGTTTTCCTTGAAGCGTGCGCATATCATGGCGAGCGTGGGAGTCTGCACACGGCCTATGGAGTTGTTCGCCGATCCGGAGGCTGTCGCCAGGGCGCGGCTCGCGTTCATGCCCACCAGCCAGTCGGCCTTCGCACGGCTGTCGGCGGCGGCATAGAGGCTGTCGTATCCGCTTCCCTCCCTGAGGTTCGCCATGCCCTCGCGGATGGCCTCGTCGGTAAGCGAGGAGATCCACAGCCGTCTGAAGGGCTTGGTATAGCCCAGATAAGAATATATCCACCGGAAGATAAGTTCCCCCTCGCGGCCCGCGTCCGTTGCCACGATGATGCTGTCGCATTTGGAGAATACTTCATCAATGATTTTGAGCTGTTTGCCGGCGGCGATGTCCGTCACCATCCCCCTGTCCGTGCGTATCTGCCGTGGCACAAGGCGGAACGGTTCGGGAATCATCGGGAGGTCTTCGGCGGTGGTCCTCGTGTAGCCGTATGTTCCCGGCAATGCCAGCGACACTAAATGTCCCAGCGCCCATGTCACCATGTAGCCGTTTCCTGTTATGTAGCCGTCCATTTTTTCTGTAGCCCCGACTACGCGGGCTATGTCCTGACCGACACTCGGTTTCTCTGCTATGATTGCTATCATGATTCGGATAAAATTTAAGCCGTTTCCCGCTTGCCGGTACGCGAAGACGGGAAACGGCGGTTATACATTCGGTTTACATATTATAAGAAGGCGGGGTTACTGTTCCACGGGCTTGATACCGAGGATTTCGAGCAGCGGGTCGCCGTCCTTGCGTACCAACTGGAGTGTGGCGTCCATCACCACGTCCACGCCGAGCAGCACCAGGCTGAGCGATACCACGTTTGTCTTCTCACCGCTGAGCAGCGTATCGAGTTCCCCGGCCATTTCCAGTTCATCCTTCAGAATGCCGATGGCTGCCAGCTCGTCCCAGTTCACGTCTTCCGCCTTGAAAGGCGTGTTGTTTTCCTTGTTCATTTCCATGTTCTGATTCTTTTGGGTTCAACATTCGTTTTGCTTTGACCGTCAGGCTATGCTCGCCCCCCTGGATTGGCGGTTTTCCTCTCCCTGTCTTTGTGTGGCGGACACCACGTTGCGCTGCGAGGCGTCGCGTCTGCGGTCGGGATTCTCGTTGTAGAAGTCCAGTCTGCCCTGGTTGAAGTTCGCCTTGACGTACTGCGAGATGGTCTTGCCGTCATACCCCTTGATGCCCTCGACCAGCACCGCCTTGCCGCTCTGGAGGTCGGCACGCTGCTTGCGGGTAAGCTCTACGTCCCATACCTTGGCCGGTATCTTGAACTCCTCGCGCTGGTCGAAGCCGTCCCGGGTGCGCGAGTAGCTCAGCCTGCCCGTTTCGAGGTCTGCCTTGATGAACGAGGAGAATTCCTCTCCCTTGCGGTTCACCATGTCGTTGAGGAAGATGGGCTTCCCTTCGCGCAACTCTTTCTGTTCCTCGGGAGTGATTTTCACGCCATTGATTTCATTCGGGATGTAGATTTCCCGTGCGCCTTCCGGGGAGTCGGGATTGTAGCGGGTGTAGGACGGGCGGCCTGTCGCCTCGTCGAGTTTCACGTAGGAGGAGAACAGTTCCCCGTCCTTGCGCTTCATGCCCTCCACGAAGATGGCCTTGCCCTCGTTCAGGTCGTCAATCTGCTTCTTGGTCAGTTCGACGCCTCCCAAAGACTGCCGGTTGAAGAGCTTGTCGTTCTCGAAGATGAATTCCACGCCCCTGCGCTCGGCGTTGACCTGGAGGTGGGCGTCGAACGGGTTGCCCGATCTGGCTGTCATTCCTTCGACGAATATCTTCTTGCCTTCCCGCAGGTCGTTCTGCTCCTGCTCGGTCAGTTCAACTCCGCTGATTTCACGCGGTATGAAGACATTCTCGGCTTTCATCGCCACCACCTCGTTGGTCAGCTTGTCGATGCTGACGAAAGAGGGGACATACTCGCCGTTGCGGTTCTTCAGTTCCACGACACGCCCCATGTTGCCCGTCTCAAGCAAATTTTTCTTGTCCTCGTCCGAGAAGATGTGCCCGAAGTAGGGACGGTCGAGGTCGGGTTTCTGCCGGATACCGTGGATGCCCAGCACGATGTCTCCGGAGCGGGACTGCTGGAACGAGAGCCTCGCGTCGGTGCGTAGCACGGCGGAGCCGAAGTTCATGCTGATGGGCACGACCTGGTTGGTCTTGTAGCCCCTGAGCATCTGGTCGAGCAGCCCCCGTTCCTGGAGTTCTTCACGGGAGAGCCCGAAGTTCTTCAGCTGCTCCCAGTTGATCATGGACTCGTTGTAGCGGTACTGGGGCTGCTGCTGCGTGCCGTCACCTTGGGCGGCCTGCTGCTGTGTTTCGTTTTTCTTTGCCATTTCTTCTTGATTTTGATGGTTGATACTTTGGTTTTCCTTGTCGCGGGGGACAATCTCGTACTGTTTGAGGAATTCCTCCACCGCGTCTGTCTTTTTTCCGGCGGCGAGGTCTTCGACGGCCTGCCGCACTTTCGGGTCGTCCAGCGTGTCTTCCTTGATGGAAAGGATGCCGAAGCGTGTCGGGTCCTTGAGCTGGCTCCAGAAGTTCTTCAGGAAATTCTCGAACATGTTCGCGTAGCGGTCGATTTTGAGGAAGGAGTTGCGGTGCTCCTTGTCTGCCGGCACTGTTTCGTACCTGCCGTCCTTGTCGAGCTTGCTGACCGCCTGGAGGAGCAGCTCCATCTTGTCGAGGATAAGGACGATGTCACTCATCTGCTCGTTCTCGGTGACTTGCGGTTTGAGGGGTTCGTCCCTCACGTTTTTCTTTGCCATAACTTTGAGTTTTTAGCGTTGATAATTGTTGTTGTCACCGCAAATATATAGGCATAATTTTGATAAATGACTATGTTTCAACGCGTTAGGCTATCCATTTCATCAAGTGTCATCATGTTTCACCGCGAGAGGAAAGAGTGTGGGCCGGAAAATGGGAAAAACGGAGGGAGAAGCCGGAACAACGCACCAAAGCCCGAAAGCGGAAAAAAGGGGGAAGCGTACGGACAGCCGCAACCAATCGAGGAAAAACGGCAGGGACGACACGGAAAACGGAGGCAAACCGCAAGGACGGCACGCAAACGGCAAAGGAAAAACTGTAATATGCAGAGTTGGGAGCGAGCGCAGCCCTTGTCCCCGTTTGAGGTATCCCCTGATGGGACAGGAAGAAGATTTTGTTTGGAAAACTCCGGGTGGCGTGACCCATTGGGATATCATAACGCGGCAAAATATCCCCCGGCAGATTTTTTCATTGACCTTGTATTATGCGTCGTAGGTCGCTTCGCTTGCCAAGTCCCAAACCTTTCCGCAACTCGGACGGCAATACCGGAGCGTTTTTTCGGGCGGAAAATTACCGCAGGGAATTTTATGTCCCGAAAACCGAAGGCTTGAACGTGCAGGTATTCGCCCTCCGAGTTACCTTCTTGATGGGACTTGGTAAGGGAAGCGACATTAATAAGCCCGGCTATTGCTATTGGAGAAATTTGGTACTTTTCCCATTTTTTTCCAATAGAATAATCGCACTACAGATAATTTTTACTACTTTTGCAACATGAAAATACCAAGAGACAAATACTTACAAGAGCTGCAAAGTGTGATGCACAACGGAATGATTAAGATTATTACCGGTGTACGACGTTGTGGAAAATCTTACCTTCTATTTGAGTTATTCAAACAATCATTACTTGATAATGGCGTGAATGAAGATCATGTTATTCAAGTAGATTTGGAAAACCGACGTAGTAAAGATCTCAGGAATCCGGACACATTATTGGATTATATTGACGGGCATATTGTAGATAACGATATGTACTACATACTATTGGATGAGATTCAACTTGTTCCAGAATTTGAAGATGTACTCAATAGCTATCTGAAAATTAAAAATGCAGATGTATATGTGACCGGTAGTAATAGTCGAATGCTATCCAGTGATGTAAAAACCGAATTTCGTGGTCGAGGATATGAAATCAGAGTACATCCTTTAAGTTTTTCGGAATTTCTCAAGACAGGACAGTACGCAAGCGAACTTAACGCTCTGCAAGACTATATGATTTATGGAGGAATGCCGCAGATTGTGTCTTTTTCTGACAAAAAGAAGAAAGAAAACTATCTTAAATCATTGTTTCAGGGTACTTATATACGCGATATAAAAGAACGGTATAATATTAGGAATGATGATGATTTGAACGAACTTATAGACATTATAGCTTCTAATATCGGTTGCCTGACAAATCCGACAAACCTTGAAAATACATTCAAATCTGTGAAAGGTCATAGTATCTCAGATACAACCATACAGAGTTATCTCGGGATGTTACAAGATGCGTTTATGGTGGAAAAAGCCATTCGGTATGACATTAAAGGTAAGCATTACATCAATACACCTTCAAAATACTATTTTGAAGATGTAGGATTGCGCAATGCCCGTCTGAATTATCGTCAGATTGACGGTGGCCACCTTATGGAAAATATTATATATAATGAACTGCGTATCAGAGGGTATTCTGTTGATGTCGGGCAAGTGGAGGTGAGAACAACAAATGCCGAAGGAAAGAAAATACGAAAACTATTGGAAGTGGATTTTATTTGTAACAGTGGGAACAAACGTATGTATATACAATCAGCACTTGATATGCCTACTCCTGAGAAAATTGATCAGGAAACAAATTCACTTCGTCATATCAATGATGGATTCCCTAAAATAGTCATAGTTGGAGGCTTAACCCCTTCTTATGTGAATACTGATGGCATATCAATCATGAATGTGATTGACTTCCTTAAAGATACAGAAATGGGGCTATTGTAAATAATTACAATATGGGCAAAATGGTGTGCTAAAAATGGTGCGTAGGTCTCTATACAAGATGACCTACGCATCATTTTTATAATCCAGGATTCCTTTTAGAGATATACAAGTTCAAGTATGTATACTCCAGCCGTGTATGGGAGTCAGTGTAACCGCATAAGACTGGTCCGGTTTTCCATGGTAAAGCAATCCTCCGACAATACCGCTGCTTCCGTTAGCGGCCACTTCCGCAAAACCGAATGAATGTGGGGCGAAATCCCGGTAGAGTTCAATTTCATACCTGCCGTTTGAGTTCTTCTCCCATTGTTTGAGGCGTTCAATGCAATTCTGAAATGTTGTGTCGCCGATACTTTTGGCGTACTCCACTACCTTATCGTAGTGTTCCTGACATCTGATTTTCATAACATGATTTAATTGGATTTATAATAACCCGTTGGCGGAATTAATTTAGTGCATACTTAATTCTGCCAATGGGCTTGTTGTTGATGAAGTTTACGTATTGCAGAATGGTAAGTGCACTAATTTTGCCGATGATTCTGGCAAACAAACCATTCGTTATTTTCGCATAGTTTCTGATGGCCAAGAACTGGTCTGTAAGTTGTGAGAATATTGTCTCAATCCTCTTTCTTGCCTTTGCAAACGGAATGAATGTCGGCTTCCAGTCCTTCTGGTTGAGCCGATACGGACACTCCAGTCTTATGTGTGCGGTTTCGAACAAGTCAAGCTGTACATCAGCTCCAATATACCCTTTGTCGCCATAGATGCTACAGTCGTGATAAGCATGTTTCACATCCTTCATATAATGGAGATCAGCCGCACTTGCCTTTGAGAGATCATAGGAATGGATAACTCCACATAACCAACAGAGAGCGTGTAACTTATAACCAAAATAATACGTGTTCTGCGAAGCGCAGAAACCGAAGTCTGGAGCTTGCGAGAAATCACCGGTACGTCCCATCTTGCATCGTTTCCCTCTTGCAACCCTACAGACCTCTATTGGCTTGGAGTCAACAAAGAATTGTTCCTCTCCACCATCCATTTCCATGGCAACCCTTTTGCGCAGTTCCTCACACAAGCCTGCAGTTTTCTTCCTGCGGTCATTGAACTGTCTCCTTGATATGAGATTGGGAATGCAGTCCTTGTACTCTTGCAATTTATAGTCGAACAACCACTTCTCACTATCAATGCTCTCTGTCTCTGCTGTCAGGGACAGTGCCACTACTTCCAAGTCAGAAAACTTAGGAACAGGACCACGGCGTGGAACATTACCCGATTCATTGACGAGATTTTCAGAGAATTGCTTGCATATCTCAAGTATTTTGACGAATTTTGTATAAAGGTTGTACATACGATGGTTTGAACTTAATGTTTTGATTGTCGCTAAGTTACTAAAAATCAACGATATGTGCAACTTTTTACTCATCTTTATCAACTTAAATTAATTCCGCCAACGGGTAACAATCAATTAAAAAACAACTTGTTATGGTAAAGAAATTTTTAACAATCATGTTTGCTTCAGTGATGGCAATGCTCGCTTTCACTGCTTACAGCAACGACGATGAGCCACAAGGACCGTTTGGAGAAAAAATGTTGGAGAATATCGACAAGATAATAGTCGACCAAGCTGATGCCGGAAATCTCTATCAGAAAAAGGATGATGCTGCCCGGTTTATATTGGTAGCAGACTCAAAGGAGGCTGCCCATGGAGTGTGTGAGAAGTTCATTCTCGATCAGTGGGACGTAAAGCAACGCACTGTCAAACTCCCTGACAACTGCGGCAGAATCTCACTCACACCCGGTTCGGACGAAAGTATCTTTTACACCGTTTCGTTCAATGCTCTCAAGAATTTCAAAGAACCGGACATGACAGTCGTAATCGTTCCGGAGGAATACATGGACGGGGATAATCTTGCTATAGACCAATACTTCCCGGCAAGATGGACTGAAAAATGTCCCAATTGTGGTCATAAGTGGAAAACATTTGCATCCGGACCATATACATGCTCCGAATGTGGTCATAAGTTTGATTAGTATGCACAATACTTTCCGCGCTATCTTGGCAATGACAACGTTCCTGGTAACAGGAGCGTTGTCATCCTGTAATCATACCGATGAGTTGGAGCCGGAATCTCCGGCACCACAGATTGTTTTTCTCTTCTCTCCGGGGGGATTGGGTGACATGAGCTATAATGACCGTATACTTGAGGGTGTTCAGAGATTCAAGATGGAAAACGGAGATATAGACATCTATATCTACTCCCCGGAATCCCTGCAAGAGGCTGAGAAAATTTTTGCGGACTGGCTTGAACGTCCCCAAAGCAGCATACCCGTGCTTTTTGTATTAGGTAGCAGTGATTATGAGCCAATGGCGGAACTTTATCTGGCAGAACACGACTTGACACCCAACAAAAGTATTCTGCTTTTTGAAAGCCGGAAACA
This sequence comes from uncultured Bacteroides sp., assembly GCA_947646015.1. GTDB lineage: Bacteria > Bacteroidota > Bacteroidia > Bacteroidales > Bacteroidaceae > Bacteroides. The sequence continues at coordinate 35,257 of CANSEY010000013.1, forward strand.
GTATAAGGACGAGAACATCCATACCTTCCAGATTTCGATGTTCGGGGCTTCATACCTTGCAGGAGTATGTGCAAGAAAATGTTCTGAGATGACACCTCTGGTGCTGCTTGCCAATAATACCGACAGCCCCATCAACATAGCCAAGGACGGTTTTATTGCAGGCTATGGCAGCGACTGCGATGTGGAGTATCTGGCGGATGATTGGACGGGATATGTGTCGGCTTCGCTCGCTTACCGGAAAATGAGCGATTGGGCGGTTGATTACGACTTCATCTTTCCGGTGGCAGGTGGCTCCAACGCCGGTATATACCGCTACTCCCGTGAATTTGAGGTCTCACCGTACCTTGCAGGTATGGACATCGATCAGTCAAGCCTCTCCAACCGGATTACGGGTTCGGTCATTAAGCATATTGACCAATTGATTTACAGGTATCTGACGGAATGGGTCGTCACAGGGGATATGCCGGAGAACCAACTTTACGGTCTTGAAAGCGGGTATGCCGACTGGCTGGTCGCACCCCGATACGTGAATGATTTCAGCAGCTTAGTCAATGGAATGCGCCCTCAGGCTATGATTTTTGAGAAAGAGTATTATGAAACAAGTGGTTATTAAACTTATTGCACCGCTCCTCTGCCTGATTGGTCTGTGGAGCTGTTCGGACGATGAGCCTTCCCTGTCTCCTGACAACAAGCAGTGGACAGAGAAGGTTGTTGCCGTGGTGCTTCCCATGGAGAAAGGGCTTGATGTGCATTGGAAAAGGACATTGGGAATGTTTACAACCAACTTTGAGCGTGCATTCAAGAACCACGAAGCGGGTATAAGGTTAAAGTTTGAATACTACGATGAGGCAAAGACCGATGTGCGGGAACTTGCCCGGTCGCTGGCATTCAACGACGAGGTGTATGCCGTAATCGGCGGGCTGTATTCTTCCAATGCGGCAATCCTCGCGGCGGAACTGACTATTGTGGGCAAAACATTCTTCACTCTCGCCACCGCCGAACAACTGGTTCGTGCATACGCATCGACAGGCTATCTTTGGGCGATGACCGAGACCGACATTACGCAATGTGAGGTGCTTCTCTCCAAGGTGATTAACTATGAGGGTAAAAGTGTGGCACTTTTGGTCAAGGAGAACGACGGTTACGGACAAACGTTCATTGACTGGTTCGCATTTCAAGCACGCGAACTGGGCTTGGAAAACATGGGATGCTATGCTTACACCTCTGACAATATAGCTGATGTGTCTCGCCAAGCCATGCAGTCAGGTGCAGAGTATGTGATATGTATCCCCTCTGAAATAGAAGAGATGAAGCCGATGCTTGAAGCGCATAAAGCACAAAGTCTGAACGGGCGCAGTGTACCGCGGATGTTGTTTTCGGATACCGCCTACGGTGCGGATGTACTCAAGATTCACGGTGATGCCGCCGAAGGCATAGAGGGAGTCGCATTTGGTGCCGACCCTGAGTCGGGGTTTGACGTAAGTTACAGGACCTTTTTCAATGCTACGCCTACTCTTGGAGAATCTCAGCTCTACGATGCCGCTATGCTCATCGGCTATGCCGCATGGTACCAGCAGTTCAGACCGGAGTTGTCGTTACAGAAATCATTAAGGGCCGTTGTTTCGGGTGAAGGCTTGAACATGGGCAGCTGGACAGGTGAGGATATGGGGCTTGTGGTGGATGCGCTCGCTGCCGGAAAGTCGCCCTATGTCCGTGGAGCGTCAGGACATTTAAGGTTCGATGCCAAGGTGTTTACCAATGTACTTGCCACCACTTACTATAATTTCAAGGTTTACAACGGACAGTACATCATCCTTGACTATAACACCAGCGACGGGGGGAACCGCACGGATGCGACACTTGCCGGTTGGAACTGGAAAGCCTCCCGGATGCAGGATTTCGACAATTCAGGAGAATTCAATTACCCTGCACATACCGGCAACTGGGCACTCCTTGTCGCTTCCTCCAAGGAATGGACCAATTACCGCCATCAGGCAGATGTGCTCGCTATCTATCAGCAGCTCAGACAAGCCGGATATACCGACGACCGTATCATTCTCATTGTCGAGGATGACATAGCCGATAATATATCAAATCCCAACAAGGGAGTCATACAGGTGACTATCGGGGGAAACAATGTATACGAAAATGTAGAGATTGATTATCGTATGTCATCGTTGAATACAAAAGATATACTTGCCATTCTCAGTGGCGAAAAAAGCGAAAAACTGCCCACGGTAATCGAATCTACTGAGAACGACAACCTGTTCGTTTTCTGGAGCGGACACGGTGTGCCGGGGGCCATGTGTTGGGATGAGGAAGCTTACGCCATGACAGGCGATAAACTGTCTTCTGTTTTTGAGGATATGAACCGCAAAAGGCGTTACCGTAAACTTCTCATGATGGTGGAGGCTTGTTTTTCGGGCGGTGTGATGAAGCAGTGCGAGGGCATCCCCGGGATGCTGTTCGTCACTGCGGCCAACGGCGACGAAACATCCAAGGCTGATGTCTTCAATTCAGAGATGAAAGTGTGGATGAGCAACCGTTTCACCTCCACCTTTATCGAACAAATAACCGATAACAAGGAGGTGGCTATGCGCGACCTCTATTACCGGCTGTTCATCAATACTGTCGGAAGCCATGTTATGGTGTATAATGCTGAAAACTATGGCAATCTTTATTCAGCCAATATGTCAGAATTTATAAATTCAATAGTTCGTTAAAAAATAGCCACGCCTAAGCGGCTCTGGCAGTAAATAAAATGAGTTCTTTGAAAAGTTTGTCAATAACTTGCATGTCTGGGTTAATCCCGAACACGCAAATAAATCGTTCAAGCATATAAGCATTGTGTATAAAAGACTTGCAGGAGGATATGGAATAGGTTATTCCGAGCCTCTTACATGCCGCTTTGGCCAAGTTGACAGCAGCAAGCGATGCATTGAAGTGAAAATCCAACTTTCTGAAGTCGGTTGACTGACAGTTGGTGATTCCTGCATGTTGCTTACCATCTCTCAAAATTCCAATTGGAACCTGGTTCTGTAATAATCCAGAACCTCCCGTCCATCCATCGAATCGTCTGTAGAGAAGTAAAGCTGCCACTTGTCTGTCCTCCCGTCCATCGGATACCAGATGGCTAAGGAAACATACCTTTTGAGAGCTTTTGCATATACCCTCAATCCGTATAGCTTTCCTTTGTTCACCTCGTATTCCTTGCACCGGGTCAGATCCAGATTGGCAAAGTCGATTCTTCCGTCAAACCACTTTGGATGGCCACGTTTTCCTGTTTTCTGTTCCAATGTCGGATAGTACAGGATTACGTCATTCCGAAAGCGGCTGATGACATGGAAATCGTTCTCACACATAGGCGTTATGAATGTTTCCTTGGAAAAGAATGCGTCTGCAACCACCGTTCTTGATATGCTCTGTATCTTGTCTTTTCTACTGATAAGATAGCTGCTGTACCAGTCAACGAGGTTCTTGTCCATATTATCCAAGGTTTTACAATCCGGTGTCTGAATGGAACCTAAAGTCATGCATTCATGGTTGTCGATGTCTATGACACCGATGCCCATGATTTCCAATCCACGCTTGTACTCTCCTGCACAACCAGACCAGAAGTAACCTATCCAAGGTGTCTTCTTGCCTGATTTGGAGATATAGGAAGGATCGATGGCGATGGCTTTTCTTTTACCTGTGAGATGCTTGCTGATGATAGAGCCGTTGAACGCAAACCAGTCGAAAGTTTCATGCTCAAAAAGGTTACGGTAGGTCTGTTCCGAAAAACGTCCATACCTACCCAATTGGAGGAAGTTTATACGATCAGGGATGGCCATGAATAATTTCATTGCATCCATGAACGTTTTTTCAAAAGGTTTGTGTATATTCACGACTGATTTGAGAGCCGATAGGCACTCGGATTGGTATTGCATAAGGAGTGTTTCTTTAGTCATAATCAGAAGAGTTGGGAGACTTCTAATTTACTAAAAATCAACGAATTATGCAATACTTTCCACCTTTATTATCAGCAGGTTAGCACTCTTTTTTCAGTACATTTCTTCATGCTTAACCATTCGTTTTTGACAACATTTCAATGACCTCTTTAGTGTTTTCGAACCAGCTTTTGCCGGTTCTATTGTTTAACTTTTAATTTTTCGGTAAAAATTTACCGAAGTATTGTAAATTTCAAAAACAATAAATCAAAATGAAAAGTTCAATCAAAAAAATGTCAGCACTGCTGACGATGATGGCTGTCGCCATCCTTACTTTCACCTTCACCGCTTGCAGCGATGATGACGATCCTGTGACGGAAGTGACTTACACCTACGGCTTCTCCAGCATGTCGGCCTCACACCCCGACTTTCTCGAAGAGATGGGGAAAATAGAGAACGCCTTCCAGTCAGCCCTCGGTATCACCGGCAAGCTCTTCACCAAGAAAGGTACGATAGAAGAATGTGACAAACAGGTTTATGAGGCTTGCCGGAAAGCATTCGATTCGCTCAAAAGCGAGGCCTGGCAAGGGGATTACACCTTCCAGGTTACGAACGTAGGAACAGGCAAGGTGGTATGCACGGCTACATTCTGTGCCGACAACGAAAACTTTATATAGTTTTATTAGCATGACCTGTTGGCGGAATTAAAATAGCGCATATTTAACTCTGCCAATAGGCTTTTCATTTTTGTAGTTAATATATTGAAGGATTGTAAGTGCGCTAATCTTCCCAATAATCCGGGCAAACAATCCATCTGTATCTTTCGCATAATTCCTTATAATCATAAACTGGTCACACAATTGCGAGAATAGGGTTTCAATTCTTTTTCTCGCTTTGGCAAAAGCTGGGAATGTTGGCTTCCATTCTTTTTGATTACATCTGTATGGTACCTCCAATCTGATATTGGCAGTTTCAAACAAATCCAATTGCACTTGGGCACTTATATATCCTCTGTCCCCTATGACTGTACAATTACTATAATCCACTTTCACATCCTTCAGGTAATGAATGTCATGCACACTTGCCTTAGTGAGGTCAAAGGAATGGATGATACCACTTAACCAGCAGACTGCATGGAGTTTATACCCATAATAATACATGCTTTGTGATGCGCAGTATCCTACCCCAGGTGCTTTTCTAAAATCCTTCTTTCCCATACTGCAACGTTTGGAACGGGCAATACGACATACTTCTATCGGTTTCGAATCAATACAGAAATAGTCTTCACCACCATCCATTTTAGAAACCATTCTTTCTCGGATTGCATTACATAGGGAGGAAGTTATTTTACGCCTGTCATTGTATTGTCGGCGGGAAATAAGGTTGGGTATTTCAACCCTATATTCCTGTAGCTTTGCAAACAACAGCGACTCACTGTCAATACCAACAGCCTCTGATGCCATGTTCAAAGCCACTACTTCAAGGTCTGAGAATTTAGGGACGACTCCTCGTCTTGGTACATTCCCGGATTCATTGACTAAATTGCCGGCAATTTGCTTGCATATGTTCAGTAATTTTGCGAATATTGCATATAAGTTGTGCATACGATATTTGTCTATTAAAAGTTTAGTCACCTTTAATTTACTAAATATCAACAATATGCACAACTTTTTAAACATAAATCTTTTATAATTTATAGGTATAGGCGTTTAGAGCGCACTACATTCACAGCTGATTATCAGTCAGTTTTCTTTTGACAAATCATTCGACGAAGTAGCATATCGAAGATTGTGTCCATATTATTACGGCGGTTGAACCTGAAATGATACTCGTCAAGGTATCCTTGAAGATGCTCTTTGGAGCAATGGTGGTGTATTCCACGCAACCATCCCTTTATGTTCATGATGTGAATATGAATCTGTGGATGCCCTTTGCCCTTATCCGAAGGGCGTTGCTCCAATTTTGGATAATCTTTCTTTAACGGCAGGTAGCCTGACCATTCATCGGTTATGACTTTTGCGTCCTTTGATATGTATCTGTCGAAGAACGGACGAAAAGAACTTGCCGAAGCATCATCTATCACTTGGGCATACGCACGTCCCACGCCGTCTCGGACAATCTCCAACGCGACTATCACAAGCTTCTTTTTGCCTTCCGTGCTTCGTCCAATGATTCCTTCCTCTTCTCCTCCGATATAAAACTCATCGACATGTACCTCTCCTTTAAGAGGATAATTACCGCTGCTCCGCATGGCTTTCTGTATCTTACGCTTGAATTCCCATACGGTTTTCTGACGCATACAATATTCTTCCGCCAGTTCCAAAGAGGACATCCCTTTCTTCTTTGTCGATATTTTGAAGGCTATGTGGAAAGCGTAGACAAGCGGGAATTTTATCTTGTCGAACATGCTTCCGCTGGTAACGCTCTCGTCATACTTACAGCGTGTACAACGGCGAGAATAGGGATATCTGTCATTGCAATAATTGGTATGACCGCATTTCTTGCATTTGAAGCCGTCTGCCCACTTTATCGAGGACAAGTACTCAAGGCATGAGGCATCATCGGTAAAACGACTATAAAATTTGATTGATTCCACTCCTTTGAATTTATCGCGTTGTTCCATGCCTGCAAAAGTAGGCAAAATCCATAAAGTTAGTGCGCACTAAACGCCTATACCTATAATTTAATTCCGCCAACAGGTTTATAATAGTTCTTCGTATGTTCCGAAACCGATACACTCTGCTATGGTGAAATCTTCCCTGCCTTTGTCCGCCATGGATTTCATATCATTCAGGCTGTCGCAGTAGAAGAATATTTCATCGTCCTTTTCCGTATCGGCATCCATAGCCAAAGCAATTCTTGCCTCTTCCGTTTCCAACGTATCGTTCCACCGTATCATGCAATCCGCGTAATGAGGTTCACATCCTTTTTCTGTATAGAATTTAAGATAATGGCTTCCGATTTCCTTTCTGACCTCATCCGGCTTTTTCCATGAACTGTCATCCACGATTTCAAAACCCAGCCCTTCGACCAGCAGGCAAGTACCATTATCATATACCATCATGGTGCGTTTGCCGATGTGTTTTTTACGCATTTCCGCCCAGTCGGGTATATCCCAACGCTCGGTAGTCCATACCCCGCGATAGGCTTCAGATATGGAATTGTATTCGCTTAATGTTATCTTCTTCATGTCAATGTTTTTATAGGATACAGAAAGTTACCTTATAAGTCTTGCACGCCTTTCCGAATGCCGGATTGGTGTCGAATTCGTTGTATGACTCCCAATCCACCGACATGGTGTAACCGTTCGGAAAGTTTTCAACGATGAACTTGGTTATCATCTCCTTGTCTTCATCGGGCAGGAACAGTTCCTCGTCGATGCCGTACTCCAATGAAAAAATCGCCCATTCGGGAATGTTGTCCCAAACGATCGTCTTGCTGTTATTGTTATTCATAGTCCTGCTGATTATTGGGGTGAAACCATAAGTCTTTTTATAATTTCGTCAAGCTCCGTTTCCCACTTGTCCGCCCCCTCAATGAGTGACGGGTAGGTCAGCTGTTTCCACTGTCGGTAATCGAACAGTTTCATCCGTAGCGGATAGTAGTCGAACAGCTTCCTGTTGTCAGCGAATATTCTCAGGTGGTTGGTTCCCACCTCCATCAGTTTCAGTCCGTATCGGTCGATTATCTCTTTGAACCGTCCCATCGGTGTAAAGTTGCTTCTGCTCATACCTTTTGTTTTTTGAGTTAGACATCCCCGGCTTTGTAGAGCCGAGATTTTATTTCTTGCCTGCCCCGCCGTTCCGTGCCGGATTGCGCAAGGCTTTCGGGAAAAATACCGCAAGCGCAGCGAGGATGATTTTTCCGCGAAACCCGAAGGGCCCGGCCTTGCACAATCCATAAGGCACGGGACGAACTTTGCAGGCTGAAATAAAACAGCGGTGTCCTATTCCTCTTTTTTTCCGTCCTCCTGTGGAATCAGGTGTTTCAAATCCGGGTCATTGGCAATTCTTTCCATCTCATCTTCAATTATTTGCAGTACGTCCGCCTTGATACGGGAGTAGTTGCGGTCTATCTGTTGCTGCATGATGTCGTTACCGTCTGCATCCTTGAACTCGTTGATGACAGGGATTTTTTTGTAGGCTCTGGTCTCCGCCGCCACCTTCTCGTTATCGACGATGATACGGGCATGGAAAATCTTCTGCTCGATTTCCTCACCGAAGTTGTCCGCCACGCTGCCCACGAATGTACCCTGCGAGAGGTTGGCAATCTTGGAAGCGGGTATCAGGGAATCCAATTGCGTGTTGATGGAGGTGGATGTGTCCTGCCGGTTGATGGATATGGACTGCCTTTGCTGAAGGATTTTGCCGAAACGCTCCGAAAGGTTCTTTGCCGTTTCGCCTACCACCTGTCCGGAGAAAATATTGCCGACTGTATTTTGGATCACTTTCGCCTCTTTTTCACCGTAGTCACGGGTCAGCTGCGAGAAGTCCTGGAAGCCGAGACATACCGCCACCTTGTTGCTTCGGGCGGTGGCTATCAGGTTGTCGATGCCGCGGAAATAGATGGTCGGTAGCTCGTCTATAATAATGGAACTCTTCAGCTGTCCCTTCTTGTTCACCAACTTCACGATACGGGAATTGTACAGTCCCAAGGCCGCCGAATAGATGTTCTGCCTGTCAGGATTGTTTCCCACACAGAGGATTTTGGGCTGTTCCGGATTGTTCAGATCAAGTGTAAAATCATCGCCCGTCATCACCCAATACAACTGGGGTGAAATCATCCTCGAAAGCGGAATTTTTGCGGACGCTATCTGGCCCTGGAGCTGATCTTGCGCTCCAGATTGCCAGGCATCCATGAACGGGGAAAGGTAGTTTTCCAGCGAGGGATAAGAGGTAAGAATCGTGAAGATATCGGCATACGGCTTGTTAAGAAATTCTATCGCGTGGGGGAAGGTGCAATACTTGCCGTCCTTGTAAATCCGCAAGTACCAGATAATCGCCGCGAGCAGGATAATCGGTGACTCCACGAAGAAATCACCCTGTTTCTGTATATCGGGTAAGTCAAGGGCATTGCTGCCCCCTTCTCCCCTAAGAACCGTACATGAGAGTTTCCCCTCATACGGCTCAAGCAACTCAATATTTCTATTTGTTGTTAGAAATCGGCTCATACTTTCAACATTTTCGTTTATTTCGCTTGTAGCAGTTGTTGTGGACAAGTTGCCGTACAATCGAACCATCAACAGATATTTCGTTGACGTTCCATGCTTTTGTACAATCTATTTCCTTGCCACATAACGGACAAATCCGGTTCTGCTTGTTCCATAAATATAAGAGAGACTTACGTCCCTTGAGAGATTCCAGCATTTGTTGCTCCTTTCGCTGAAAGAAATAATCATCGTATTCCGGGTCGAAGGGGTTTGCCTCACCTTTGATTTGCTTGTACGGGGTATAATGTATATCCGACAACCTTTTAAGAGTCAGGTAGTTCACTTTCTTGCTCTTGGTTTCATATTTCCATGCAAACGTCCATTTACGCCCCCGAATTTCATGCCAATATTTGTCTGCAACCCAAGACTTGCGTTTCTTTGGATGGCGACGTAAAGCCCATTTCTTCGTGAGATTGTAAATGTGATTGTCACAACCATGAAAAGCATCGGTTGATGCACCATATCGGTAATAGTTGCCCCAACCTGTGATTACAGGATTAAGCATTCGTATCAGCGATTCCTGCTTACACATTTTATGTCCTTTAACGATGTCACCGATTTTTGCCCTGAAGCGTTTCTGTGCATCTTTGGACGGGGATGTGTATAGCCTTTTGCCAAACTTCCTCACATTGAAACCTAAGAAATCAAAACCGTCGTATATGTTCGTAATGGTAGTTTTCTCTTCGGATAAGGTCAGCCCTCTTTCTTTGAGAAATTCTATCACGATAGGTTTGACTTCGTTTTCCAATAGCTCCTTATCTCGACCTGTGATTATAAAGTCATCCGCATAACGAATAAGGTTTACCTTGTAGTGGAATGTCTTATTGTTGCGCCATAATCTTTTGAATCTTTCAGCCAAGAGTGGTTGAAGTCCGTCAAGTGCTATATTTGCAAGTGTCGGTGATATGATACCTCCTTGTGGTGTACCCTCTTCTGTCGGGAATAGTTTGCCATTGAATACAGCTCCACATTTCAGCCATTTTCTGAGTATCGTCTTATCCATAGGGATATGATTAAGAAGCCAGTCGTGGCTGATATGGTCGAAGCAGCCTTTAATGTCTCCCTCCAAAATCCATTCGGGGGAATGCTGGCGGTTTAGAACCGTATCAATCTGACGGATAGCGTCCATTGTCCTGCGTTTCTTGCGAAAACCATAAGAAAAGCGGTCGCCTGTCGTTTCGGCTATCGGTTCCAATGCCATGAGATATAATGCCTGCATCGCCCTGTCTTTCATTGTCGGTATTCCCAACGGTCGGAGTTTACCGTTCTTTTTCTTGATGTGAACCCTACGAAGCGGCTGCGGATTGTAACCACGACGTTTCAGTTCACCGATTGCTTTGTACTTGCGCTTGGGAGAATCCCAAAGCTGTTTATCTACTCCAGACGTTTTCTTCCCTTTGTTGGAAGTAACCCTCTTTACCGCCAATGCCTTGGCGTAAAAAGAGTGGATCAGCATCCACTGCAAGGCTTTCACCTTGTTATGTCTGCCTTCCTTTTGAGCCTTTACAATACGCGCTTGTAGCTTTCGGACATGGGCTTCACACTTGGACCAGTCCATGCCGTCCCAAGTTAGATTCCTACTATCAGCAGGCGCACACGATGTTTTAGTTTCGTTCATTTGCTTTCCTCCTTTTGAAAGTTCTAAAAGTTATCTTGTAAAGAGTTACCATATACGGAAGTCTGCCCACTTTCGTGTCGGATGATGTCACCAATAACAACCCGTGATGTTGATTCAATCCGTATCCACCCCATTACAGGGTGGCATTCGCTTTTTCCGTTATCTCATACCTGCACCCCATTCGGCTTGCCTTGCGGTTCGCTTACTCGCATTCTTACGAGAGAGATACAGGCTTGCCCTGTTCCACGTAATTGACAAACGGATAGTTTAGGTTCTGCCAAGTCCGCCGGCAGTGCTGTGTCCGTGTAACCCCAACATGGGCAAGGGTTATCCGACTGCTTACCTTTTGGTGAGAGCTAAAGTATCTTGCGCTCCTTCAAACCTTACGACGGCTAAAGTCAGTTCACTTACGTTAACCATGCTATCCAGCCTCGCCACTCAACGGTATGATACTAACCGTCCTTGACATTCCCTCACGGTTCAGTCTTGTCCTTTCGGAAAGTGTACTTTGTCCTATAAGCTTGGCACAACCCATCACTGGAGATGCACCTTATAGTAGGCTACCGCTGACGGAACAGCGGGTTAAATCATGCAATTAATATTGCTGTCTAACAATCAATTACGTGACTTTACAGGTCACACCCAGGTCTTGTTCAAATTGAGCATTATCGTGTAGGCGGATTCGTAGGCATCGGAAATATCCACCATGAATTTGGGATTGATGGGATTGCACCTGTGCGAGCGTCGGGGGTCATCGAAGTTTATGACATAGAACTCCGGTTTAACCTTGTAATGTTCCTTGTGTTTAAGCAGGTGATTATAAGCTATTTCGGATAAATCCGGAAACTTGTAATCATAAATGTACATGGCAAAGGATTTCTCGATTTGCTGTTTGATGTAGTTGTTTACCACCGCGTAGGATTTCCCGCTGCCCGGTGTTCCAAGCACGATGGACGCACGAAAAACGTTTACAACGTTGATCCATCCGTCCCATTCCTTGCCCTGATACACGAACTTGGTCGGCAGGTTGACGGAATACTCGTTTTCCATAAAGCGGGTTTCCTGCATGAAACTCTCGTTGGCGGTGTTGAACACGTCCTCCATAAGGTTGTGTTTCAGCATACGGCTTATCCATACGCCCGACATCAAAAGAAGGATGTACCCGGCGGTCAGCGTTACCGTGTAAATGGCGGCATTGACCGTAGGATTGAACGGCAAATCAAGCATCCACCAGTTCATGAAGAACAATACAAGCCCCGAAAGGAAGGCGGTATATATCTTCCGCCAGGTCATCTTCTGGTTCTTCACGCCCTTCGTGCCCAAACATGACAGGGCAAGGAATATGACGGCGAATACTTTTGTCACCAGCAGGTTGCTGAAAAGCCCCGCCGTCCTCTGGAAATTCAGGAGTATCTTATCGACCACTCCGATGTTGATACCCGCATCCACGAATGCCCGGTAACAGAACCAATAAACGTGGATGACGACAAACACGATGGATATGGCACGCATGAACTCCATGACCTTTGCCAATCCTCTCAAATCATCTTCTTGTTGCATATTGAATAATTTTAATGGTGAATGAATACTGTTTTCAGGAGATACCCCGTGAGCGGCGTTTCTTTTTCTTCTTGCGTTGCAGCCTGCGTGCGAGAGCCTCTTCCTGCGGGTCGGGACCATTGGCTTCAAAATCGAAGATTCCGAAAGCCTGCCCGATGGCGTTTTCCATGTCGGCAGAGAAACTGCTTTGCCTGCTGATTTCCGGTGTGGGAGCATCCAAGTCAGGAATATTGTTCGGCCCATTGAACAATCGTTCAAAGGCATTTGCCGAGAACTCCTTTCCGAGCCGCGAGCCGTTATACACCTCCCTGTTCTTGTGGTCGATGAAAGTAGCACCGTAAATGCGGCCTTCATTATTTTCACGGAATACCACGTCTATTCCCTGCCTGTTGAGCAGGCGGATGAAGTCCTCCCGGTTGCCCCGGCAGCCGTGCATGGCGAGTGCGACACCGTTCCGTATCTTGGGCTGCCATTTCTTGTCCTTGTATTCACGGGCATTGAATCCGATACGCTTTTCCAGTCCTTCATAGCCAAAGCGTTTTCCGATAAGGGAGGACTTGATGGGCGTACATACCGGCTTGCCTGTATCGTCTGTCATGGTATAGACAATGCCGTTGTAAGGCGTCCCTTCAAATTCGCCCCTGACCTGCTTCGCCTCGATGTTGAAGCAGGACAGCAACGCGCTGTACTCCCCGAATGACTGAAAGCGGTAAGTGGAGAACACGCTCTTGAGGATGTTGGAAACTTGTTGCTTTACATCGCCATTCTGATAGTCTGCTTTTTTCAGATATGGTTCCAACATTTCCCTGCGTTTGTCCTCCACCTGCTTCAGTCCGAACTTGCGTTCCAGTTCCCGGCAGGCTTTCATCGAGCGATTCCACTCGTAGGCGTCATCTATCTTTTCCCCTTTCTCGTTCACGCATGTGGAAACGATATGGATATGCCTGCGGTCTATGTCCTCGTGGATATACACGATGTAAGGCTGGTCGCCGTAGCCCATGCGTTGCATATACTCCCTTGCCAAATCCGCAAACTGGCTATCGGTCAGTTTGTCGTCCACAGAAGGATTAAGGGATATATGCAGTATGGGCTTTTCCGTATTCTTGTTGGCGAGCAGGTAGTTCTCGAATGCCCAAAGCGTGTTCCTCATGACCTGCTCCGGATTACCCGTGACATCGGCAATCATGCGGTTGCCCGAAATGATGCGTGCCGTGGAGTCGTCCACTTTCTGCTGGTTGTAGATGACAGCCCCATAGAGCGAGGCGCCCCTGTTGATTTTCGCCACCATGTCATTCCTCCTCCCTCTGCTTTTTGATAAGGTAGGTTTCCTCAAACTCATGGGTCAGCATGATGATCCGCTTGCTCAGCACCACCAGATCTATGGTCGTCTTTTCCAGATTGCGGAGCAGGGCGTATGCCCGTTTCTCCCCGAAATTGTTCTTGATTGCCTTGACCGTCTGGTTGTAGTTGTTGCCGATGGCCTGGAACTGGTGGTAGAAATTGGTAAGGCGGACATAGTAGTCCATCGTCGCCTTGTCGATTCTGACCACCTTGATTTCCTTTCCGAAAATCATTGCCTTGATGAATTTGGAGCGTTCCCTCAGTCCCGATTTTTGAAACTGGATATCGAACTTTACGTTCTCTTCCGAGTTTAGCCGCACCACATAACGGTACACGGCAGGGTCGGTTTTCGGTTTCCGCCCTACACCTTTTCTTGTTTTTCTGTTCTTGTTTTCTTCCATACGCATTGATGTTTTTTGTTTCTGATCTTCCGTCATGGATTCACGACTTTGGAGTGAATCCCACCCTGAGCCGGCAGGCGAGCGGCAAGTTGTTTTGAGTGCCCGAATTCATTTCGGGTGCCTCAAAACACAACTTGCTATGTTCGCTTGAACATGAATTTTCCTTCGTCAAATTGTGTTTTGACCTTCAGCCTCATTCTTCGGCTTCGGGATTACCCCTCCGCGACATCCATTTCGTTCTCGACAGCAAAGTTATGGCGGTATATATTACTGTGAAATAGCAAGTTATATGTAACGTGATGACAAATGGTGACACAGGTCGTCACCTCCCTTGAAACATGGTGACGGTATGAAAAAATACCTTTTTATTTGCAGCGTGAACGGATGGAACCGGGCTTCCGATAATGAAATAATGGTCATATTGTCGGATGCTTCCGTTAGCGGTCGGAATAGTGGAAACAATGTCGGATATGACGGTTATCGGAATGTCATGACCAACAGACCGGCCATTGACGGAAAGTCGGATACGATAACGGATACACTATCGGTTGGAATGATGGATAAATCCGATAACGGATGCAGTGTCCGGCAGTCGGTTGGAAAGAAGCGTTCACGGATTGACGGATGGATAAGACAGACATTTATTCAATAACAAACTAAAAAGTTAAGATTATGAGCAAAGAACCTTTATTCGTTGCTGTCAGCAACCAAAAGGGAGGGGTCGGAAAATCAGCCTTGACAGTGGTGCTTTCCAGCTACCTCCATTTCGAGAAAAACCTGAACGTGGCAATCATTGATTGTGACTCTCCCCAGCACAGCCTTGTGCGCATGAGGGAACGGGACAAAAAAGCCGCCGCCAACAATGCCTATTACCAGCAGCTGTTGAACCAGCAATGGGAGCGTGTAAAGAAGAAAGCCTATCCTATTGTAGGAGCCACTGCGGAAAAAGCGAGAGAGGCGGCGGACGAGCTTGCCGCAAACGGAGATTATGACCTGATTTTTGTGGACTTGCCCGGTACGGTGGAATCCACAGGGGTATTCCGCACTATCGTCAACATGGATTATGTCCTGACACCTACCACGCCGGATCTTATCATCATGCAGAGTACGCTTGCTTTTTCCACTACGGTACTCGATTATGTCAGAAACACGAAGGATGTGCCGCTCAAGGATATCATCTTCTTTTGGAACAGGCTGAAAAAGCGTACTAACGTGGAAGTCTTCAAATCATACTCGGAAGTCATGCGGGAACTGCACCTGACCGTTCTTGACAGTACGCTTCCCGACTTGTGCCGCTACGAGAAAGAAATCACCCATTGCAAACGCGCCTTTTTCCGCTGTACCATGCTGCCGCCTCCTGCCAGGCAGCTGGAAGGAAGCGGTATTGCGGAATTGGCGGAAGAACTTATCGTCAAACTTAAACTGGTACAGTCATGACAAAGAAAAAAGTTGAAGTGAATGAGGATGTCCTCAAGAATATCATTGTCGGGGACATACCCATCTTCGGCAGAGAGAAGCCCAAAGAAGAAAGTACGGAACAGCCGGAAACGGAAGTGCCTCCCATTACAGAACCTGCCGAAGCCCCTTCAGAGAAAACGGTTGCTGCAAAGCCCCGGAAAAAGAAAGAGGAAACGGGTAGCTATAGGGAAAGGTATCTGGTCAATATTCCGGCATCCAACCGTTCCCATGTCTATATAAATCGTGAGGTAGCCGAATGTATCAAGCGTTTCCTTCCGGTCATTGCCCCGAATATGAGCATATCCGGGTATATAAGCAATATCCTCGTGGAGCATATCCAACAGCATTGGGAGGAGATCAATGAATTGTACAACAAAGAATATTATAAACCATTAAAACCGTTTTAGTCATGACACAGATTATTTTTCAAGTCGCAGCCATAGGCTGCTGCATTTACACAGCCTACAGATTGGGATTGTTCATTTACAAGAAACTGCGTAAGAACAACAAGACAGCGAAAGCCGTCCAGGTCACCTCGTATGAAACTTCAGACCGGATAAACCCTGCAATAGAGCCGGCACGAAGTTTTTCATCCGTCATTGAAGAGTATGCCGATAGTCTTCCAAAAGAAAATTCAGAAAAGGTATCGTATCAGATTGCATATCTGATAACTTATCCGCTCGGTAATCGAATACAGGTATATATAAACAGGGACAGTTATACCTATATCAAACGGTTTTTGTCTGTTGTTTCTCCGGATACATCCATGTCAGGTTTTATAAGCAGGATTATAGATGAGCATCTGAAAAAACACGAGAAAGAGATGTCGGCATTATACACGGAATGTATCAATAAACCTTTGTAATTATGGAAGCAGCACTCTATTTTCTAATAAAGATTGCCTGTGCGATTTTTATATTGTGGCATTTGTGGTCATTCATTTTCGGTCAGAAAATGTACGAGGTATGGGACAGGCTTTATCATCGGATGCGTATTGTCCGTATCTGGTTATGGAAATATCGTAAAAAGCGTATGGCCGAAAAAGCACGGAATGCCGGCCGTAAGACGAGGCACAGCAAAAAACAGTTCCGGGAACCGCTGCCGGATACAGTTGGGCAAGGAACTGAAATGGAGGCATCTTCTCCTGCCAATGGCGATGATGTAATAGGCAAAACAAAGATTGTCTATCTGGAAGATCCGGAAGTGGCAAGGAAAACCCCTACACGCTCAGAACCTTTGAAAAAAGAACCCATAGAGGAAGATGAGGAAATACGCACGGATGATGTGGAGGATAATTTTCGGCAAGATGATAAAAGACTGACCGATGAGGATAAGCGTGAACTGATGGCTCCCGTGGACTCCGAACCGGATCCGGAATTTGTCACGGCCATGACATTCGAGGATATAAGCAATGTGGCGGAGGTGCTGATGTCAGAAAATCCTGATGAACAGAAAGCCATCCGTGCAGCTTCGACCATACACCATAAGATGCAGGAGACGGTTATACTCTCTTTTCTTACAGACAAATTGAGCAATCAGGAAAAAGTAAATCAATTGCTCAGTGAATGTCTGGATGATACGGGCAGACCGTTGGCAAGACGAAAGTCCACATCCAAGAAAAAGGAGGCTTTCGATATAGGCAAATTCGTTTGATTGTTTCTTTTTGTAGTCATAGTTTTTGGAGGCATGCCGATGTGATATCGGTGTGCCTTTTTCACTTTCAGAAGATTCCACCGGAAAATTTCAGGTATCCATACCTTTATTATATGGCAGGCTTCCTATCTTTGCAAAAAAATGAACGATGTAGTATGGCAGTGACAAAAGCGATATTGGAAAAATGGATGGTGGCGCAGAAGCGTCACCGGCTATCGGATAAACAGGTCCAGATGGCCCGTGAATTGGGACTGAATCCCGACAAGCTCGGCAAGATAGACAACCACAGACAGGAGTCCTGGAAAGCTCCGCTTCCGCAGTTTATCGAAAGCATCTATTTCAAGCGGTTCAAGCGTGAGGAACCGGAAACGGTCAAGCCTCTGAAACAGATTATGGCGGAAATGGAAGCCAAGAAAAAGCTGCAAAAAGAGAAAAAGGAGGAACGGAGAAAACAGCGTGCGCTCTCTTCCGATTCTGCGGAATAGGCATCGCGCATGGAATGAGGCGCAGTCTGAAAGCCGCCGGCTTTCAGACTGCGCTTTTCCGTTCTATACAGACAGACCGATTTCCGCTATTTCATCCTTTCATAAAGATTGATGACCGGTTTTCCGCTTTCCAGTGCCTTGTTCATCGTGTAGAAAGTGCCTCCATCCGGAACATGATCCCAGTACGCTATAATCATATCAGCCTTGCGTACCATGTATTCGTCCCTGCGAAGGTAGCAGCCTTTATGGTAGTTCTCGGAAACCATCACCACCCGGTTCGTCCTTTCCAGCAGACGGGCATACAGCAGCTGGTCTTCCGCATCGAACCACAAGGGCTGTTTCCTGAAGGGTACTGCCGCTATTAGCACGATATCCCCGTATTCTTCCCGGACCTGCAAGACCGCTTCCGCAGCTATCATGTCAAAGCCATTGGCCATTCCGGTATAATATGCCTTATATCCTTTACCATACAATTCCGTTACCATTTCCACCACTGCATCCTTGATTTGTGCAAGTGTCAAGAGATTGTTCCCGTTTCCTTGCAGGATACGTTCCTTGCGGTGTCCCGTGAATGCCACTGCCAGATTGTTTTTTGCTTCCATACCATTGAAAATTTAATGTTTGACCTGTACCGTCAATCCGAACGGTATTTTATTTCATGCAGGCCTTACCGTCCCGGTCCGGGATTGCGCAAGGCTTGCCGTGAAAAAATACCGCAAGCGAAGCGAGGATGATTATTTCACGGCAACCAGCCCGCAGGGCCGCCTTGCCCGATCCGTCAGGACACGGGACGACCTTTGCCGGAAGAAATGAAATGCCGGCTTTCCCCTTATCCTCGTTTTCTTGTCCCCGTTGCTGGAAAAAGCCTTTTTTGATTGGCTCAAAATCCTCTCCCGATGTAACGTGATGACATACGGTGTCATAGGTCGTAAGGTTTGTAAATCAATAAATTAAACGCTATATATTCGCTGTCGAAATGATTTTTTGTCTCACTAATTAAATGTTTCGACACATGAAAAAAAGATTCTTTTCGGCAGTCATGACGCTGCTGGTTTCAGTGGGGGCTTTCGCCCAGGGTAACGGTATCGGCGGTATCACCGAAGCGACCAATATGGTCACAAGCTATTTTGACCCCGGCACCAAGTTGATTTACGCTATCGGTGCCGTAGTCGGCCTTATCGGTGGCGTGAAGGTATATTCCAAGTTCTCGTCCGGCGACCCGGACACCTCGAAGACCGCCGCCAGCTGGTTCGGGGCGTGTATTTTCCTGATTGTCGCGGCCACCATCTTACGCTCATTCTTCCTGTAGTATGGCGGAATATCCTGTTAACAAGGGGATCGGTCGCAGCCCGGAGTTCAAGGGACTCAAGAGCCAGTACCTGTTCGTTTTCGCCGGAGGTCTGCTCGCCCTGTTCGTGGTGTTCGTCATCATGTACATGGCAGGCATCGGCCAGTGGGTCTGCATCGGTTTCGGTGTCATCGCCGCCTCGGTGCTCGTGTGGGCGACCTTCCGCATGAACGCGAAGTACGGCGAATGGGGGCTGATGAAGCTCCAGGCGTTGCGCAGGCATCCCCGCTACATCATCAACCGGAGAAGATTTCTTCGGTTGTTTTCCCTAACCTCTAAAAAAAGAAGCGTATGAGAAATGTAATGAAGACAGCCACGCTGGAGAGCAAGTTCCCGCTGCTCGCCGTGGAGAACGGCTGCATCATCAGCAAGGATGCGGACATCACCGCGGCCTACAGGGTGGAGCTGCCCGAACTCTTCACGCTCACGAGGACGGAGTACGAGGCCATCCATTCCACATGGGCGAAAGCGGTCAAGGTGCTGCCGAACTACAGCATCGTGCACAAGCAGGACTTCTTCGTGGAGGAGAGCTACAAGCCGGACATCTGCAAGGACGACCTCAGTTTCCTGAGC
Source organism: uncultured Bacteroides sp. (assembly GCA_947646015.1). GTDB lineage: Bacteria > Bacteroidota > Bacteroidia > Bacteroidales > Bacteroidaceae > Bacteroides. Next base: position 54,832 of record CANSEY010000013.1, read on the forward strand.
CGCAGTTTCGAGCGGCATTTCAACGAGCGTCCTTACTTGCAGCACACCTGCTACCTGTTCCTGACCAAGACCACGAGGGAGCACAGCCGCACGACCAGCAGTTTCAACGCCCTGACACGGGGATTCATCATCCCCAGGGAGATGCAGGACAAGGAAACCGTCACCCGTTTTTTGGAAAGCTGCGGGCAGTTCGAGCGTATCGTGAACGACAGCGGCCTGCTCCGCATCACGCGCCTGACGGATGAGGAGATAACCGGGACGGACACTTCGGCCGGTATCATCGAGAAGTATTTCTCGCTCTCGCAGGAGAACACCGCCTGCTTGCAGGACCTCTCGCTCGGAGCGGGGGAAATGAAGGTGGGCGACAACTACCTCTGCCTGCATACCCTTTCCGATCCGGAAGACCTGCCGTCGGGCGTGGCGACAGACACACGCTACGAGCGTTTATCCACCGACCGAAGCGACTGCCGCCTGTCATTTGCCGCTCCGATAGGGATACTGCTCACCTGCAACCATGTGGTGAACCAGTACCTCTTCATCGACGATTCGGCGGAGAACCTGCGGAAGTTCGAGCAGACGGCGAGGAACATGCACTCGCTTTCCCGCTACAGCCGTTCCAACCAGATAAACCGGGAATGGATCGAGGAGTATCTGAACGAGGCGCACAGCAAGGGACTGACCTCCATCCGTGCCCACTGCAATGTGATGGCTTGGAGTGACGACCGCGAAAAGCTCAAGCGTATTAAGAATGATGTCGGCAGTCAGTTGGCATTGATGGAGGCGAAGCCACGACACAATACGGTGGATGTGCCGACATTGTTCTGGGCGGCGATACCCGGCAATGCAGGTGATTTTCCTGCGGAGGAAAGTTTCTACACCTTCATCGAGCAGGCCTTGTGTCTGTTCATCGGTGAGACCTCTTACAAGGATTCGCTTTCCCCGTTCGGCATCCGCATGGTTGACAGGCTGACCGGAAAGCCCGTCCATCTGGATATTTCCGATTTGCCCATGAAGAACGGCACGATAACGAACCGGAATAAATTTATCCTCGGACCGTCCGGCTCAGGCAAGTCTTTCTTTACCAACCACATGGTGCGCCAGTATTACGAGCAGGGAACGCATGTGCTATTGGTGGATACGGGAAACTCCTATCAGGGGCTTTGCAACCTTATCCATGCCCGGACACACGGCGAGGACGGGATTTATTTCACTTACGAGGAAAACGATCCGATTGCCTTCAATCCATTCTATGTGGAGGACGGTGTTTTTGACATCGAGAAGAAGGAGTCCATCAAGACGCTCATCCTCACCTTGTGGAAGCGTGACGACGAGCCGCCGACAAGGGCTGAGGAGGTGGCGCTATCCAACGCGGTGAACCTCTTTTTAGAGAATATCCGCAGGGACAACAGCATCAGGCCCTCCTTCAACACCTTCTACGAGTTCATCCGTGACGAGTACCAGGATATTCTGAGGGAGAAGCGTACCCGTGAGAAGGATTTTGACGTGTGGGGTTTCCTGAATGTGCTTGAACCGTATTACCGTGGTGGGGAATATGACTTCCTTCTCAACTCGGACAAACAGCTTGACTTGTTGAATAAACGATTCATTGTCTTCGAGTTGGACAACATCAAGGACAACAAGGTACTGTTCCCGATTGTCACCATCATCATCATGGAAACCTTCATCAACAAGATGAGGAAATTGAAAGGCATCCGCAAGATGATATTGTTGGAGGAAGCTTGGAAGGCCATCAGCAAGGAGGGCATGGCGGAGTATTTACGCTATCTCTTCAAGACGGTCCGCAAGTTTTTCGGCGAGGCGGTGGTGGTCACTCAGGAGGTCGAGGACATCATCTCGTCTTCCATTGTCAAGGGGACCATCATCAACAATTCCGACTGCAAGATTCTTCTCGACCAGAGAAAATATGTCAACAAGTTCGATGAGATACAGGCGTTGCTCGGCCTGACCGACAAGGAGCGTGCGCAGATACTCTCCATCAACATGGCGAACAACCCTTCCCGAAAATATAAGGAAGTCTGGGTCGGTCTGGGCGGTTCGCAGTCGGCGGTCTATGCCACCGAGGTGTCGCTTGAGGAGTATTATTGTTACACGACAGAGGAGACCGAAAAGCTTGAACTTATGCGGCTTACGGAGAAACTCGGCGGCAATATCGAGCTTGCCATCAAGCAGCTGGCGGAAAGCAAGCGTGAAAAGTAATCCATTTTATCAACCGTTAAACACCAATAATCATGTATAGTAATTTGGAATCAGACGAAGGTAAACGCAGGGAGGTCATATCGGCCCTCTATTGGTCCCTGATGCAGAACTGGAACATTCCGCAGTCCATACAGGACTATTATGGATTCTCGGAAGATTACCGGCTGTATCATCAACTTGAGGATATGGACTCCGATGTGTATAACCGTAAAAGGGAAGCGGGGGAAGTTCCCGATATTTTAGAAGTGGATGCAAGGCTGACACATGCCGTTGAGAAAGTCTTTGAAACGGTCTGTCCCCATCCTCCGGCAGAATACCTTGACAAGCTGAACGAGGATTTGCAGAAGTTGGGACAGATAGCCGCCATGCCGGATGCAGTCCATGACATCCTTCACATCAGTCCCGCTTTTCTTGTCAGGTACGGCATCGACAAAAAGGATTCCCCGGAGGAATGCTCCCGTCAGGCGGAAAAGGCGTACCGTGAACTGGATGCCCGTTTCGTCAGGATGACAGGTCGAAGGCCGTATGCCGACGAGCTGTTCGCTTCTCTCAAACGCAAAACGGAAGATGTGGCGAAGGAGAACCGCCCGAAACAGTCCCATCGGACAATCCTCCGTAACCCGCTGTCCAAAGGGCGGAAAATGGGACTTTGATTTCCCATCGAAACAACAATCAGATTATTCATCATTAAAAAAGTAGATTTATGAAAGTAAAAGTTTTAGTGCTGTGTATGGGCTGCTTCTTCTTCAGCCTCACGGCAAAGGCGCAGTGGGTCGTGACAGACCCGACCAATCTCGCACAGGGCATCATCAATGCCGCGAAAAACATCGTGCAGACATCTACGACGGCCACGAATATGGTGAAAAATTTTCAGGAAACCGTCAAGATCTACCAGCAGGGAAAGGAGTTCTATGACGGGCTCCGCAAGGTGAAGAACCTTGTCCGCGACGCCCGCAAGGTGCAGCAGACCATCCTGATGGTGGGCGACATCACGGACATCTACGTGAACAGCTTCGAGCGGATGCTCAGCGACCCGTACTTCACGCCGGAGGAACTGAGCGCGATAGCCCTCGGCTACACCAAGCTGCTGGAAGAGAGCGCACACCTGCTGAATGACCTGAAGACGGTGGTCAACGAGAACGGGCTGTCGATGAACGACAAGGAGCGCATGGATATCATCGACCGGTGCTACACCGACATGCTCCAGTACCGGAGTCTGGTGCAGTATTACACCAACAAGAACATCGGCGTGTCCTACCTGCGTGCCAAGAAGCAGAACGACATTGATCGTGTGATGGCTCTTTACGGCTCACCCCATGAGCGTTATTGGTAATCCTGAATCCGAATGCTTATGGTATTGCTGGCAATAAATTTCGACAACCTGCATCAGATTTTGCAGAACCTGTACACGGACATGATGCCGCTCTGCTCGCAGATGACCGGTGTCGCCAAGGGCCTTGCAGGATTGGGAGCCCTGTTCTACGTGGCTTACCGCGTGTGGCAGTCATTGGCAAGAGCCGAGCCTGTAGATGTCTTTCCTCTTCTCCGTCCCTTTGCTTTGGGGCTGTGCATCATGTTCTTCCCGACACTCGTGCTGGGCACGCTGAACAGTGTCATGTCGCCCATAGTAAAGGGTACGCACACGATATTGGAGTCTCAGACCTTCGACATGAACGAGTACCGGGCGCAGAAGGACAAGCTGGAGTTCGAGGCGATGAAGCGCAATCCGGAAACGGCCTATCTGGTCGATAAGGAAGCCTTCGACAACAAGCTGGACGAACTTGGTGCGCTGGACGCGATTGAGGCCTGCGGGATGTATGTGGACCGGGCGATGTACAACATGAAGAAGGCGGTGCAGAATTTCTTCCGCGAACTGCTGGAGCTGATGTTCAACGCCGCCGCCCTCGTTATCGACACACTGAGGACCTTCTTCCTGATAGTCCTTTCGATACTTGGTCCTATCTCCTTCGCCATCTCCTGCTGGGACGGATTCCAGGCCTCGCTCAGCCAGTGGTTCGTCCGCTATATCAGCATCTACCTGTGGCTTCCGGTCAGCGACCTGTTCAGCAGCGTGCTGGCAAGGATTCAGGTGCTGATGCTCCAGCAGGACATCGAGCGGCTTGCCGACCCGAACTTCATCCCTGACGGCTCCAACGGCGTGTACATCACGTTCCTTATTATCGGAATCATCGGGTATTTCACCATCCCGACGGTCGCGAACTGGATCATCCAGGCAGGAGGCGGTGCGGGCAACTACGGCAAGAACGTGACCCAGACGGCATCCAAGACAGGCTCTGTCGTGGCCGGTACTGCCGGTGCAGCGGTGGGCAATGTGGCCGGAAGACTTATCAAGTAATAACATTAAAACGACATTGGAATGGAATTCAAATCATTGAAAAATATCGAGACCAGTTTCAGGCAGCTCCGCCTGTTCGGGATAGCCTATCTCTGCGTATGTACCCTGCTCGTGGGATTCTCCGTGTGGAAGGCCTACAGCTTCGCGGAGGCGCAGCGGGAGAAAATCTATGTGCTGGACGAGGGTAAGTCACTGATGCTGGCCCTCTCGCAGGACTTGGAACAGAACCGCCCCGTGGAGGCAAGGGAGCATGTAAAACGCTTCCACGAGCTGTTCTTCACGCTCGCTCCCGACAAGAGTGCGATTGAGAGCAATATCCAGCGGGCCATGTTCCTCGGCGACCGTTCCGCGTATGCCCACTATGTGGACCTGGCGGAGCAGGGGTACTACAACCGGATCATTTCGGGGAACGTGAACCAGCGTATCGGGATAGACAGCGTGAAATGCGACTTCAACACCTATCCTTACGAGGTTGTGACCTACGCGAAGCTCTCCATCATCCGGGAGAAGAGCGTGACCGAGCGCAGCCTCGTCACACGGGGCAGGCTGCTGAACTCCACACGCAGCGACAACAACCCGCACGGCTTCATCATGGAGGCGTTCCGCGTGGTGGAGAACAAGGATATAAGAGTGTATGACCGTTAAAATTTTGAATGTATGAGAAAGAGAATCTTGAAAATCAGAAGTCTGGCAGAAGGCAAGCTGCGGGACTTGTGCGACAGCCTGACTCCCGAAAGGAGAAAGGCGGTTGTCATCGGACTGTGCACCGTATTCGCGGCAGTCAATTTCTATATGATATTCCGTGCCATATACGACATCGGACGGGAGGATGCCCGGCAGGAGGTAATCGAAATTGCCCCGCTGGATATTCCGGATTTCGTTCCTGCCGACACGCTCTCCGATGAGAAAGTGCGTGACATGGAAGAGTTTTTTAACCAATTCAACAATCAAGGCAATGAGTAACGACGCTAACACATTGAAAAAGAGGCAGGAAATCAAGAAATACTTGGTTTATGCCGGGATGTTCCTGCTGTTCATCGGCTGCATGTGGTGGATTTTCGCCCCGTCGAAAGAGGACAGGCAGGAAGAAACTAAGAAAGCAGGTTTCAACACCGAACTGCCCGACCCGAGGGGTGCGGGCATAGAGGGCGACAAGATTGCCGCCTACGAGCAGGCTGACATGAGGCGCAGGCAGGAAGAGAAGATGCGCACGCTGGAAGACTTCTCTTCCCTTGCCGACGAAAAAAGGCAGGAGAATCCGCAGGCTGTGGCTGTGGAGATTGTGCCGGATTCGGAGTATAAGGGTGGCGGCACATCCTATCGTGGCGGTGGAAATCGCGGCAATGCCTTTGCATCCTCCGCCTCCGCCTATAACGACATCAACGCCACTTTGGGCAGTTTCTACCAAGAGCCGGAGGAAGACCCCGAAAAGGAGGCGTTGAAAGCCGAGGTGGAGCAGCTGAAGCAGGCAGCCGCCGTACAGCAGCCCGCGCAGATGACTTACGAGGAGCAGGTGGCCCTGTTGGAGAAATCCTACGAGTTTGCCGCCAAGTACACGCCGGGAGGTGGCGGTGCAAATACCGGAAAGCAGGCGGGGAACGAGGCGGTCACGCGGAACGGGAAGGCGAAAGCCGTTCCCGTGGGGCTGGTTTCCACTCCGGTGGTATCGTCCCTGCCGCAGCCCGTCAGCGATTCCGTGCTGTTTGCAAGGCTGTCGCAACCGGGGCGGTTTCATACGGCAATCGGGAACACGGAAGCCGGGAGCATGAGGAATACCGTCCGTGCCTGTATCCACGGCGACCAGACCGTCATCAGCGGACAGGGAGTGAGGATGCGCCTGCTGGAACCGATGCGTGTCTGGAAGCATGTCCTTCCGAAAAACACCCTGCTCACGGGAGAGAGCCGCATACAGGGAGAGCGGCTCAATATCGGGATTGTGCAGGTGGAATATGACGGTATCATCATTCCGGTGGAACTCACCGTGTATGACAACGACGGACAGGACGGAATCTTCATTCCCGGGTCTATGGAAGCGAGCGCGGTCAAGGAGGTGGCGGCCAACATGGGACAGAACCTCGGCACGAGCATCTCCATCACCAACCAGTCGGCCAAGGACCAGCTGCTCTCCGAACTCGGGCGCGGAGCCATCCAGGGAGTGTCGCAGTACATCTCCAAGAAACTACGCGAGGAGAAGGTACACCTCAAGTCCGGCCATACCCTGATGCTTTATCAGAATGACAATCAATAACCCAATTAAAATTCAAAGAACATGAAACAGATTTTTGTAATGCTTGCCCTTATGACGGGCGCAGTGAGTGCTTTCGCACAGAATGCCGGTGATTCAACGGCAACAGTTACCAACGGTGTCACACTGACGGCGGATGTATATCCGCGGCAGGAGGACGGCGACCTCTATCACGGCCTTACCAGGAAACTGACCTTTGACCGCATGATACCGCCATACGGTCTGGAAGTGACTTATGACAAGACGACGCATATCATCTTCCCCTCAGCGGTGCGGTATGTGGACCTCGGCTCTGCCAACCTTATAGCAGGCAAGGCGGACGGTGCGGAGAATGTTATCCGCGTGAAGGCCACGGTTAAAAATTTCCGTGACGAGACGAATATGTCGGTCATCACCGAAAGCGGCAGTTTTTACACCTTCAATGTCAAATATTCTGATGAGCCGCTATTGCTCAATGTGGAGATGAAAGACTTTATCCATGACGGCAGCAAGGTGAACCGTCCGAACAACGCCCTTGACATCTATTTGCAGGAGTTGGGTTGCGAATCGCCCAAACTCGTGCAGTTGATTAACAGGAGCATCCACAAGGAGAACAGACGCCATGTCAAGCATATCGGAAGCAAGGCTTTCGGCATCCAATACCTCTTGCGCGGGCTTTATACCCATAACGGGCTGCTCTATTTCCACACGCAGATCAGGAACTCGTCCAATGTGCCTTTCGAGGTGGATTTCGTGACTTTCAAAATCGTGGATAAGAAGGTGATGAAGCGTACAGCCATTCAGGAGAATATTATTTTTCCTCTCAGGGCTTACAACTATGCCACTGTGGTTGCAGGAAACAAGGAGGAACGCACCGTATTTGCGTTTGACAAGTTCACCATCCCTGCCGACAAGGTATTGGTGGTGGAACTGAACGAGAAAAGCGGCGGACGCCATCAGTCCTTCACCGTGGAGGGTGAGGACATCGTGAGAGCTAAAGTCATCAATAAACTTAAAGTGAAATAGTTATGCGTAAGGTAATTTATCTGTGTGTTGCAGTCGTATCGCTTGCCCTGTTTTCAGGGCAGGCATACGCCCAACGGTATCTTCCCGGAATGATGGGTGTGGAACTTCGTGGCGGTTTTGCGGGCGGTTCTAAAGGGCCTTTGAATTATTATACCGGATTCGCGGTATCGGGATACACGAAGAAAGCCAACCGCTGGGTGGCAGGTGCGGAATACCTGCTGAAGAATTATGAGTATCGCACCATATCCGTACCCCGTGCCCAGTTCACGGCAGAGGGAGGCTATTACCTGAAGTTCCTGTCCGACCCCTCAAAGACATTGTTCCTTTCCATCGGCGGTTCAGCCCTTATAGGATATGAGACGGTGAATTGGGGTGACAGGATGATGCACGACGGTTCAAGGCTTCTTGCCGGTGATGCCTTCCTCTACGGCGGTGCGCTCACTTTGGAGCTGGAAACCTACATTACCGACAGGATAGTCCTGCTTGCCAATGTGCGTGAGCGTGCCCTGTGGGGCAGTCCGTTAGGGGTGTTCACGACTCAGTTCGGGCTGGGCGTCAAGATAATCATCAATTAACTGCCAATGCCCATGAACATGGAGGAAATAAGAGAAATCCCGATTACGGACTTTCTGGCGCGATTGGGACACGAGCCGAAAAGACAGCGCGGGGATGAATGCCGGTATCTCGCCCCGTACCGCGAGGAACGGACTGCCTCGTTTCAGGTGAACATCCGCAAGAATGTCTGGCACGACTTCGGGACCGGACGGGGCGGTGATATATTCACCCTTGCAGGGGAACTGACAGACAGCCGTGATTTCAAGGAACAGGTGGATTTCATCACAAGGATTTATGGCGGTCTGGCCCCGGAAAGAAAGACGGTTTTCCGTCCCAAAGAGAACGGCAAGGATAATCCCGATAAAAAGGAATGCTTGACGGATATCCGTTTCGGACCGCTGTACAACAAGGTTTTGCTCCGCTATCTGGAAGAACGGGGCATTTGCCGCGGTGTGGCATTGCCGAACTGCGAGGAGGCAAGGTACACCTTGCATGGCAAGCGGTATTTCGCCATCGGTTTCCGAAATCTCAGCGGCGGATACGAGTTGCGCAACCGCTTCTTCAAGGGAAGCCTGTCGCCAAAGGACATCTCGCTGATGGAAAACGGTTCGGATACCTGCAACCTGTTCGAGGGGTTCATCGACTACCTGTCGTGGATGGTTCTCGGTCTCGGGTGCGGTGACGACTACCTCGTGCTGAACTCGGTGGCTCTGTTGGAACGCTCGTATGGCTTTCTTGACAGGTACGGACATATCCGGTGCTATCTGGACCGGGACGAGGCGGGACGGAGAACGCTGGAAGCTCTCCGTAAACGCTACGGCAATAAAATAGAGGACTGCTCCGCCTTGTACAAGGGGTACAAGGATTTGAACGAGTACCTGCAAAACATGGACGGGTATCCGGAATAAACAAATCGAATATCAATCATTAAAACGAAAATGAATATGAAAAAGAGAAATGTAAAGAACGCGTTGGCCGCATTTTTTTCGGCAACGCTCGTGGTACTGGCGGCGTTTGCCCTGGTGTCCTGTGACAATGAACTGGACGTGCAGCAGGAATATCCGTTTACGGTGGAAACGATGCCTGTCCCTACCCGCATAGTAAAAGGTGAGACGGTGGAAGTCCGCTGTAAACTCAAACGCGAAGGCCGGTTTTCCGATGCCCGCTATACCATCCGTTACTTCCAGCCGGACGGCAAGGGTACGCTCCGTATGGACGACGGGATGGTGCTGCTGCCCAATGACCGCTATCCGCTGGATAGGGAGGTATTCCGTCTGTATTATACTTCGGAATGCGAGGACCAGCAGACGATAGACATCTATTTCGAGGACAACAGCGAACCGGCACAGCTTTTCCAGCTGAGTTTCAGTTTCAACAACGAGAGGACGGATGAGACTGAAGAGAACACGGAAGGGACTGTAGTCAGTCCCGAAAGACCGTGGCTAAGGGATTCGCTTGTTATAAGACCGCCTGTGTTGAAATCAGAAAAAGGTTCCATATGCGAATGATTGTAACGGCTACATGCCTGATTCTGGGTTGCAGCAGCATGGTGGTACAACCACGGGGAGGCGGTTCGTCGCCTCCCGCCACCTTGCAGATTCCGGCTTCGCTGTTCGAGAAAGCCATTGCCTGCATCAAGGAACATGAGGGTTGGCATGGAAATCATCTGCCATACGTAGGATTTGGGCACAAATTATTGCCAGGTGAAACATTCACTCCGGATATGACCAAGGCGCAGGCGGATTCCCTGCTGAGGGCGGATTTGCTGAAACTTTGCTGTATGTGCAGCCGCTTCGGGAAAGACGCGCTCTTGGTCGCAACCCTTTCATATAATGTGGGTTATTACCGTCTGGTAGGCAATGGAAAGATACCCAAGAGCAGATTGATTCAAAAACTGGAATCCGGAGACAGGGATATTTATCAGGAGTATATCTCCTTCAGGTGCTACAAGGGGAAAGTGGTTCCAAGCATAGAGCGACGGCGAAAAAAGGAATTTGAACTGCTTTTTGAAGAGTGAAAGAAGTGTCAGAATAAGGTTTTGGATAATATAGTGTAATTTGTAATTGGATAAATCGCCCTCTCCACCGGTTGTTGTGGAGAGGGCGATTGGTGTAGAAGGCTGTTTCACATACCTGTCCGGTTCAGCTTACGGTAACAACCTCCTGTATTTCCGCTTCTTCGGGCAGACGGGACAGCAGGAGCTCCGCCATCGCCCCGTTCTGTGGGATGAGGGCCGGGAAGTCCGTCTTTCCGGGCTTGTATATTTCTGTAGCCACGTTGTACAGATCCCAGGCGGTAATCTGTCCCTTTGTCATGGCCAGTTTCAGCACCTCTTCGGTGAATATGGAAATCTGCCCTTGGTTCAGGGGATAGGTCTCGACGGAGGATGAAAGGTTCCTGTCCGAGCTGTCGTGGGATACACGCAGTGCTGTCAGCAGTCCTATGTACATATATACCTCCTCCATGGAAATAATCTTGTTTTTCAATCTCCGTATCCGTTCGATATCCTCGTTCATGTTCACCTCGAAGTTCGCCAGCCAGCCGTCCACGGTCTCGAACACCTCTTCCGTCGATACTTTCTTCTTTCCGTAATTGCAGACGCTTCGCTCAGGCGAAAGGATACACTGGTTATGGCATATGAGCACGCAGGGGCCTATGGCCGCCTGTATCCCGTCCTGATGGTAAGCCACGACAAGCGTCGTCGTCAGCTCGTCCGTCTCCCAGTCCTTGATCCGGATGGTGGCGAAGATACGGCGGAGTATGTGTGCTTCCACCGCCTTTTCCCCGTGTGTCTGCTCCACCTGCGGGAGTATGCTCACGCCGGGCTGTGTCTTGTTCCTGTTCTGGGCGGCGAAGATTTCCTCCACCTCATAATTGAGGCTGTGCTTCTCGCAGATATCCATCATGCGCCGGATGACCTGGTAATGGTAGATGCCCTGCACGGGATTGTTGTAGATGTCGTTCTCCTTGTAGGTACGCTGCAATGTCTCGAAGTTCATCACTTCGATTCCGTTCTTCTGGAAGTCGAACTGTTGTTGTCTTTCCAATACTGCCAATGTTGTTTCCATAATCTTGAATTTTATGAAGTTGATACTATTAGATTGTTTATTATTTATTGTTACCGTTTTCCCTTTTCAGGTATGTATCTGCCATCCGTGGAACGGTTCCAGCGTGACGGCGAAGGACCTGTCCGGTATTCCATGATAGAGCAGGCCGCCCACGATGCCCGTCCTTCCGTCGGGATAACGTTGCGTGAAACCGAACGAATACGGCGCGTGGTCGTAATAGAGGGATATCTCACTGGGATGGTCGGGATTCTTCTCCCAGCTTTCCAGTCTGTCCAGACAGTGCCGGAACGAGGTGTCGCCGATGGATTCTGCATAGCGCTTTACTTTCTCGAAATGTTCTTCATTCAGGATTTTCATGACTTTTGTATTTTATCTGTTAAACATGCCCGGCTCCGGGAGCCGGTATTTTTATTTCTCGCCTGCCTGACTGTCCCGTGTCCGTACGCGCAAGGTTTGGCGAAAGAAAATACCGCAGCCTTCAGGCGAGGATGATTTTCTTTCAGCCAACCCCGCAGGGGCCCGGCCTTGCGGCGTACGCAGGACACGGGACTACCTTTGCAGGGTGGGAAATAAAATATGCGGTCATTTTTTGGATGCCTTTCGGTTCAGGTCCTGGTTCTGTGATGCGGTGTACCCTATGCCGGAACTGTTTTTGAGGGATTGCCGGTCACGTACCGGATGATTTCTTCCCCGCTTGTTTCACCTTTGAGGTATGACAGCAGGCGTGGGAAAAACAGTTCAGGACAGTCCGTACCCACCTGGGAACTTGCTCCATTCCCGGTTGCGCATATGGCGAACCTGCCCAGTCCCAGACTTTGCGACTGTGGCACGATATGGAATGACAGCTTGTCCGTGGCGTTGATATGCAATCCCCGGCGGTAGGTGTAGAATGTCTTGGGTTCGCCGGTATCGTTATCCAAAGCTATCCGCTTATAACTGTTGGCTTTCAACAGCCTTATCAATTCCTGATTGGTCATAATCTTTCTGTTTTTGGTTTGTCAAATAGGTTTTACCGGTCTGGCTTCCATCACCGCAGAACGGATTTTGGCTTCCAATGCCGTATGATTTTCTTTCTTGACCCGTAGTTTCTGCCGAAACTGTTGCAGCTGCCCGTCGGTGGCTTCATCGAAGAACAGGTTGTTTGTGCGCTGGTATTCCAGATACTCCTTCTCTTTCCTTTCCGCGATGGTAATCTGTGCCTTTGCCGTTGACAATCTCGACAGGCAGGAGTTGAAACCGGTCCGGAGTCCGGTGCGTTTGTCGTAATAACTGTAATAGGTGTGAATATGCTTGCGAGGGTACAGGCATTGCAGCCGGGCTTCGCGCCAGCGGACCACCCAGCGGTAGCGTTCGTGCAGTTCCCTTGGCAGGTCATACGAGTGAAGCCGGACTGTATCGCCGGCTTCATCCCTGTATTCGATGGAGATACGTACCCAATGCCCGATTTGCAGTTCCCGTTCTGCTTTTGCAAGCTCTTTGGCGTATTCCCACCAGTCATCCATTCTTTCCTGTGCCATATTGGAATTATTATGATAGTGCAACCGTCTCTAAAAATTTCAGGTAGGCGGAAATCGCCTTGTGGCAGCCGGAAAAATCAGGGCTGCGGCTTCCCCTCGGCCTGCTGTAGGTGATGCTCCCGGACTTGTCCAACTGTTTCACGCGGCTGCCCAGCACGCCCTTGGTCCGGATATGTATTTCAAAGCCGTCCCGTTTGGCAATCTCAAGGAACATCGTGCCCGTAATCCGTTCCCCTTCCAGGAATTTCTGTTTATGCTCATCGAGCAACAGCTGATGTTGCTCTTCACGTACCCTGCGCTCTTCCGCCTTTTTCTGTTCCTGTTCCCTGCGTTTCTGTTCCTGCTCCCTTTTGTATGCTTCACGGGCTTGCAGCAAGGGTGCGGTGTCGAGTCCGAGGGCCTCGAACACGCGGATGGAGAGCAGCTTGACAAAAGATCCTTTTTCCGCACTCTGAAGCGTATCCGCAATCCAGTTCCTGCAATAAGCGGCGGCTTCCTCCCTGCGGTTTTCCCCGTTGAGGAACCGGCGGGAATACTGCCCGCAGGAGAAGCATACGTTTTCAATCTTGCAGACCACATGGAAACAGTCCTCGTCCTCATTCCCGTATTCATTCTTTTCCGACAACGAGAGATACACGTTCTCGGCATACGGTTCCAGTTCCATATAAGGGGCCACGACGGTATTACCGTCAGACTTGTATCTGAATACTTTTGCTTTCATCTTACATATTTTTTGATTGTCCGTTCATATAATCCGTAATTCTCATTTCCAGTTCATCGTATATCCGGTTGAACTGCTCCTGGTACTCTTCCAGAAAAGCCCCGTCCGTATCGCACATGTCTTCGAGCGTCCTTCCGTTTGCACGGCACAGCTCCGCATCGGCCAGCTCACTGACAATCTCGCTGAGCATCGAGCGGTCGTCTTCGGAAAGCAACCCTTCTTTCTTCAGGTGGCAGTAGTTGCGGATATTGTTTAGTAAATGCAGGTCCGCCCCTTCCCACCGTCTGTCTGGGAAGAGCGAGAATGCCTGTTTCAGTTCGTCGGGCTGTCCGCCCCACCATTCGTTCAAATTGTTCGGTTCCATATTCATAAATTTAATTGGTTGTTGCCTGTCTGGTTTGCCATTGCCGATGGGCGATGATGTATTCCTGTCGTTCCTGCTCCAGTAACACTTCCGTTTCAGGAGTGTAGCCGAGAAAACGGATGTAACCGCCATTATATCCCGTGAGCTTGCATTGGATACCGGCTTTCTCCAATTTGTCTATCCGTTTCTGCGCCAGTTTCGCGCTTGAGTAATCCTTCGGCCAGAAATAGTGCTCGCCCTGCGAGCCGTAATGGTCTTCCCCGAGTATCATTTCACCGGAATGCCTCCTGTGCTCGATGAAATCGAAACGGGCTGTGCCCAATGCCTGCCTAATTGCCTTGTGTGCGGCACCTTCGGGATGTTTGAATACCTCCGGCTTGTCCTTCTCCTTGCAGTCCAGTTTGGGTAGCTCCACTTTATACGGTTGCCTGTAACTGCCTATTCCCATCGTCATATAGAAATTGGTGTGGTGGTAATCCATCATCAAGTCGCTGTCGTCGAAATTGTACGACATGACGAAATCGCATATATTCATCATTACCTCTTTGGCTCTGTCAGTAAGTGATTCGTCGGATTCGATACAATAATGATTGATTTCGTCCTGAACTTTGCCGGACTCTCTGGTAAACGCCTCGAAATCCGCTTTCATAAGCCGGACATGGATGGAATTGTAGTTTTCGCGTCTGACGGAAAACCTGTATCTCGGATAGGTCTCTTTCAGCCATATCCGTGTCAGCTCCACAATTTCAGGAGCATGCTGTCCCTTGTAGTTGCGGCCTTTCCAACGGTATTCGTTATACACGTATTCGGTGTATTCCCTTGCCGTCGCTCCCGAATAGTCGTGTTCGTAGCCGCTTGTGCTTACGGAAACATCCTGCCTGTCTTTCCATACATCGTACAGTTTTTCAAATTCGGTATTCACCTGCTGCATGATGGCGGTGTCACCACCCTTGTCCGGGTGGTGCTCCAATGCCAGCCGGCGGTACTCCTTCTTCAAGTCCGCCAGACTTCGTATGTTCTGAAAATAAGTCATGGTGTTTCTTTTTATGCCCCTGCGAGGCGGTTTATAAAATATTCCTGATAGTCAAGGTCGAGACCGAGATTGCTGCACGCCATCCCGATGTCGTCTTCCCTGAGGTCGTCCACCTCCTGCAATTCGCGAAGATGCCGTAGTTCATCGTCCAGGTATTCCTGTGCTTTCGTATCGTTGCAACTGCATGAGTAGCGAATCTGGCTGATAATGTCTTTCTGCATATTGTCTGTTTTTAAGAAGTGTTCTTTGTAAATTTGTCGTTTGCGTTCATAATCCTGTCCGCTCCACCATTGGGTTGCAGCATCGACAAAAGCCTGCGAACCCTCTTCAGAGGGATAATCACATTCCCGAAGTCCCGTAATCTGTTCCATTACCTTGGACTCGCACGACTCCCACCAAGACAGCATTTGTTCCTTAAACTCTTTCAATGTAATGAGAGTGTTGTGCGCTTCACATTCAGAGCACCATTCACTGTCATCGGAATCGCTGACATATTCGTTCGTATTGGCATCGACCCATGCGGTGATTTCCACGTTTGTGGAACCGCATTCTTCACATACAAGAATTTCTGAATCATCCGGATTCTTTCTTTTAGACTTTCCGTCATAAAGCGTGACGGCACGTTCCACCAGCAGTTCCCGGCTGCTCTCCGAAAGATCCGTACAGAACCGTTCCACCGCTCCGAATATGGCTTTGTCACTGTTCGCACACCATTTTTCCCAGAAATGTTGGTATTGCCCTCCGAACACAATTTTACATTCTTCCTTGCTCCATGCGTTCCACATATAGTAGAAGAAGCTGGAGACTGCATTTCCCGCTTGATATTTCATGATTTTCAGATTTAAGGTTCGACATTCTTTGTTCCTTCCAGCTCCAGCTTTGCAGCCTCGTACATTTCGTTGAGCCAGTCGATGTTACTTGCACCGAGTTCAAACGGGGATTCGCAGGTAACTTCCTCAAGGCTGTCCTTTATCGTGGCCAATACCGTAAGTTTGTTGTCTGTAGCTTCAATGCCATTTACCCAACATTCGTAAGGCTCGCCGTCGTCATTGAACCATATTACCCAGACAGGGTCTTCGTCCTGACTCGTGAATGTCAGTTCCGTCAATCCGTGTGCATAGAGCAACTGACATATTGCTTCAATGATGTCCTTGCGGAGTTCTTCAATCCTGCCGCTGAAATCCATGGCAGTGTATTTTGCCCTGCCTTTTTTGCTCCGCTCCTTGAAGGACAGAACCTGCACGTCGGGATGACAGTCGAAATTCCAGTCCGTTACCTCGTCATCACCGCAGGTCGTGTGGATATTGCCGCCCAGCACCAGACCGCAGTCTTCCGTTACCATTCTTTCTGCTTGGTCGCGGTCTTCCGCCACGACAGTGTAAGTACCTTCGAAGGCGTACCTTACCTTTACATCATACTTTGCCATAATTCTTATGATTTGATTGTTAATGATTTATTTGTTGACAACTTATGATTTTATGAAATCCGGCAGGGTCAAGCCGGTAAAGCGACGGCATATTCAGCTTTACCATCGGGTAGTCTACCCAACCGCTCTGTCTCTTGTAGCCTGTATCCTCCGCCAGTTTGTTGGCTATAAGGAACTCCATGGCATCGGGATTGTTGTTGATGTCGACAAAAGCCCTGTCCGGTAAAGCAAATGCCGG
The DNA here is from genome assembly GCA_947646015.1 of uncultured Bacteroides sp. Classification (GTDB taxonomy): domain Bacteria; phylum Bacteroidota; class Bacteroidia; order Bacteroidales; family Bacteroidaceae; genus Bacteroides. The sequence goes on from CANSEY010000013.1 coordinate 71,577, forward strand.
TTCATTTTCAAGATTGACCGTCAGGATGGTGTAGATTTCATGTGTCTCAGGAGCTTTCAGGCACAATGCCGGCCAACCGTTTGGGTACATTTCCATTGCTATGGAGAAGTGTCCGTCCTGATAGCGAAAAGTCCTGCCGGCAACCGGGCGATTGCACTTGACTATCTCGAAATCATCTTCTCCTTCGGTAAATGTCATCATAGGCAAGGATACATCGGCAAAACATTCTTCATCACGGTAACAGAGGTGCTCTTTCCCGTGTGACCGGATTATTGTCAAATGGGTATTCATATTCACAATTGTTTTATAAAGTTATTGCTTTATTTGACTGTCAGGACACTATGCTTACTGCATCACCGAAGAAGGAATCACATACGCCATATACATGCTGGACGGAGTAGTCGTATTTGGAGCGTTCATCATCCAGCCGGAAACGGAAACCGTGGTAGTCTTTCACTTCCAGTTTCAGCCTTACATCCTGTTTCAGCTCCATTTCAAGCAGGCTGCCACCGCCATACATCGAACTGAACAGTCCGCAACAGTTTCCTTTGGGAATGACGATCTCTTTTAGGGAGAAGCCGGCATCATACAGTTCCTTCAGGTTAACCTTTCCGATATAGGTCAGCAGGTTGGCTCCGCAGCAGGAGTTGACAAGTTCCTGGTAGAATTGTTCGTAGGACACCTGCTCCTTGCCGTCACGCGATTTCCTGTTCGGGAAGCGTTCGTGAACCTCGTATCCGTGTTCAAGCAAGAGTTTCTTGACCTTGGCAGGATTGAGGTTCAGGGTATCCACCATGTCCCCGAAATAGGATTCCTCGTAGCGATAGCCGCCTTGCGACTCGAACCAGTTGGAATTTATGCAGTCATAGTTGGAAAGCATTTCCACCCGGATGGGTATGTCGTCCGTGCGTTTTATCAGGTCCTTCAGCACATCCGAGTCGTTACGGTTGTATATCTCATCGCGGATTTCATCCTCGTGCCAGTCGAAGAAGTCATCGACATCTTCCTCGTCAAAGTCACCCGATACGGTGCATCCCTCTTTTAATTTTGCGATAATCTCACGGACCGCTTCCCACTCGGCATCGCTGTACCACTCGTCTGCCTTTTCCCACAGCTCTTCGCAGTTTTTGTTGTCAAGACACTTCTGTATCAAGCCCCGATGGTCGTCAAGATTGTCATTATAATCCGTCCATACCAGCGTGTAGGCCGGTTCCATAAGGGACTTCACGAAATCCAATGTCAATGTTTTCTGTTCATCCATTTGTCTTACCTGTGTACGGCAGGATTCTGTTTCCCGTACATACCGTTATAAATGACGGAAGCGACCTTGCGGCCGCCTCCGTGTAAATCTCCTTATCCATACAGTTCCTTCACGGCCCTGTCGTATTTTTCCTTTTCCATCTCCGTCTTCAGGTTGAAATGGAAACGGGCGGTATATCTGTAACCGGTTCTCGGCTCACCGCCGCATTGCCGTATCGCCATGTCTATCTCCCAGTCGATATCACCGATGCCGAGCGATATGTATGAGTGCTTTAGCATACATCCGGCAAGCCGCAGAGCGGAGTCCTTTTTGTTCTCTCTGCACAGCTTGTCGAAAGCCATTATTGCGATTTCTCTGTTTTCTATCGTTATCGTAGTCATATATTCCAATTCAGTTAAGTGTCGGACTATCCCGTTCCCTGTCCCGGCTTGCCAGCATTCCGAAATGGATACTGAATATGCGTTGTCCGAAACAGACCGGGGAATTGTATTCCACACGCTGCCACAGCGTGAAATGGTTGCCTGCATACGACCATCTGAAATATCCCGACAGCGAGCCGTACGCGGGATTGGCATTCCGGTGTATGAGCATTCTGTTCACCTCCATGATGTTGTTTGCCACCAGAAGGGTATTCAGTATCTCCACGAACGCCATCTGCGCGTATGGGTCTGTCGGGAAGACCGGTCCGAGAAAATTGATATTCATAAGCGTATGTTTTTAATCGTAATTGTCATCGAACACCTCGAAACGGGGGGTGACCGTGTCGAAGTAATTGTTTGATATGCCCGGATAATACAGGAAGCCATCATCGTCTCCGTCCGGGCAGGTGTCGTCGCCGGTGGACGTGGCATTGCCGTACAGTTCCAGGTAGTGCGCTACCAGCAGGTGCGGGTCTTCCGAGCTGATGTCGTGATGACATTTGTCGCACCAGTCGAAGAACCACTCCTTGTCGGGTTCATCCAGCTGTTCCATCGCCTCCCTGATTTCAAAGAAGTTGGGGCACAGCCACTGCCTGTTTATCAGCGAGCCGGGAATCTCTTCCCACCGCGTGTACCTGTACTCCGGGTTCTCCTCTTCCGGGAACATGTCGGAGCAGGTGCAAAGGAATTCCCCCATGTCGCCGAAGTCGGACATCTGCAACCAGTTGTCCTTCTCCTGCCTTATGTCTATGAGATGCTGAGTGGTCACTGCCACTTCCGCTTGATTCAAGTCCATAATCGTTTTTTATTGTAGTTAATGACCGGAACCGGGGATTCCATTCCACAGGCCCCAAAAGGTCCGTATCCCGGCTGTGCAGGGTTTTCCGGGGAAATACCGCAGCCTCCGGCGAGGATGATTTCTCCGGAAACCGCTCGCGGCATGACCTTGCACAGCCGATGGGGATACGGGCTACCTTTGCCTGTGGAATGGATTCTGCGGTTCCCTGTGTCTGTACTCATTTTGCTAACTCATTATGCGCTGGCTTCCCCAGCTGATGTGGATTTTTCCCTCGCTGTCACGTTCCCGTACCAGCAGACTGTCGATGACGGACATCGTGACATCGAACTCCTCGAAGATTTCCGACTGCTCCTTCACCTCGCCGGTCTTGATGAACTCGTTGAGCCTTTCCTTTGTCAGTACCAATGCCATCAGGTTCTGTTCCACGGAATCCTTGTAGGTCACGAAATGGACGTTCTTCAGTTCCTTGGAGTCCAGGCGGATGAAGCGGAAGTAGAACTGCTCCATCTTGGGGATGTTCCATTGCAGGGATTCAAGGATGACATCGTTGCAGGAGGGGATATTTACCGAGCTGCTCAGGCTCTGCTGCGTGCATACCAGTATGCCGTTGATGGTGGAATCGAATTCCGAAACGATGCCCTGCCGCTTCTTGAACGCGACGTCACCCTTGACGGTAAATACCGGTCGGTCCGGGAAACGCTCGCGGATGAGATTTTCGTACAGTTCAAACGCCGCTATGGAGGTGCAGCCGACGGCAACCTTGCCGGGAATCTTCCGTATCAGTTTCTCGATGAAGACTGTCTTGTTCGGGTAGCCGTTCCCGAAATAGCCCTCTATCAGGTGGGGCACGGAGCAGGCCTTGATAAGAAGTTTGATCTGGCGCATGAGACGGAGCCCGGCATCCTTTTTCGTGTCGCCCGTACTGTTGTAGTAAAGCTCGCAGATACGACAGAACTCCTCGATGATAACACGGTACACCTCGTGTTCCCCCTCGGATGGTGCGACCGTGTGCATCCTTACCTCGTATTTTTCTCCGGCAAAGTCCTTGAACTTGCGCGTGATGACGGTCTTGCCGATAAGCTCGGACAGTTCGTCCTTGTTATATACGTCCTGGTTCTGCTTCTCGATGCCGAACACGGTCGCCTTGCCGGGACAGTGGCAGGCCCGGAACAGTACGTGCCCCCTGAAGGCGGGGAACGGTTCTCCGTAGTGCGGGTTTGGATCTTCCTCTATCTCCCTGTCCCTGTTCTCGTGGTATATCCGGCTGCACCAGCAAATCATGTTTATGGAGTTATTGTACAACAGTTCAAACTGGCTGTACAGCTCCGCGATGTTGTTGCGCGTGGTCGTTCCCGTGTCGAGGATCTTGTATTTGAGCCTGCGGAAGATGCCCAGGATATGCCTTGTGCGTTGTGACGAGGGGTTGGTAATCTCGTCGGATTCATCGAATACCAGGCAGAGTTTCCTTGAGGTGCGCCTGATGAACTTTGTCAGCCCTCTTTTCAGCTTGCCGAGCATGGAGGTGGAAAGCACGAGGAATACCCCTTCCGGAACCGTTTCGAGGTCGGCGTTGTTCCTGACCATGCGGAATCGCTCCCTGTTTATCGTCAGGAACGGCACCCATGTCATGTTGGTGGCGATGGCGGGGGCCAGTATGATGACATTGCGCACCTTACGGTATTTGAGCAGGTACTTGGCACGGTGATAGACAGCCGCCGTCTTGCCGGAGCCTTGCTGCCAGTTCAGCAGGGCAAAGCGTTTCTGCAATACGAGGTTCAGGTCGTGTTTCTGAAGCTCCGTGAACTCACATACATCGCCTTCCTTGTTGATGAAGGTCGTGCGGTCAAGATATTCGGCCAGTTGTGTGTCCGGTTTCATGTCTGAGAATGGACGGTTCTGTATTTCATATTGCCTGCGCTTTTTCCGTATCAGTTTCTTCGCTGCACGGACCTGCATCATGTTCTTTTCCGTCAGGATTTCCGGTACGGGAAGCTCCGCCCGTCCCAATACGAGGTCGTTGATGCCCGCTGCCTTGTGCTGTACCTTATCCAGCAGGCGTGGGGCGTACTGTTTCAGCCTGAAGCCGTAGGAGGTCTTCACCAATGCCACTTCCTTGCGCGGGACGATGTTTTGTGAGGTGATGTACCTGCGGATGATACCGAGTACTTTTTTCGTGGTCAGCTTCTTCCTTTCCCATTCCTTCTCCTGCTCTTTGGTGGCGTTCTCCGGTGGTTTCTGGTTGCGGAACTTCGTCACCAACGCTTCCGCCTTGTCGATATGCCTGTTCAGTGCCGCGTGTGCTTTCAGTTCGTACATGTACTTGGCGAGCTTGTACTCGAACAGTTCCAGTTCCTCCCTGTCAATCCGGTTGGTCTCGCGCATAAGGTCGAGGCGCAGTTTGTGCTTCATCGCCCTTGCCTCCATGATACGCCCTTTCAACTCGTCCATGGAGATGAACTCTTCCGCATTGTAGGGCTGCATTTCGATATGGCGGGACTCGCGCAGGAACACCATTACTTTCGTGCGGAAGTTGTGTACCCCTGTGGAGGCAAAGGCGTTCGGGTCTAATTGCACCTGGCCTACAAAGGAAAAGTCGCTGTTGATATTCGCGACACGGCTCTTCTCCCAGAACTCGCTTTGCATGAACGATAAGGGAACGATGACCATCAGGATGCCTGCCGGATTGAGCACATCGTATGCTTTGTTCATGTAATACTCCTGGGAGAGCTTGTAGTCGAACTTCAGATTGAAGGGAGGGTTGCCGATGATGACGTCGAAGCGTTGTTCCGGGTGGTATTGCCGGATGTCGCATTTCTCGATACGGGCTTCCGGGTAGAGGTATCTGGCGACAGTCACTGCTTTGCCGTCAATGTCAAACCCGTAGGCGTTGTGCAGGTTGGGAAGGTGGTTGAAGAAGTTGCCCATGCCGCAGCACATGTCGAGGATCATTTCCGAATAGACGGGAGAAAGCATCTCCACCATATCCCTGCATACTTCATGCGGAGTGAAGAACTGTCCCATCTCGAACTCTTTTTTGGCATTGGCATACTCGTTATAGTTGGCGAAGTCGGATTGCTTTAGGTTGTGCAGCCCTCCGATGCCGGTATAGCAGTTGTAGATGCTCTCTGCCGGAATAAGGTCTTTACCTGAGTCTATGGCGAAAAATATCTTTTCGTTGACTTCGGCCCGCTTGTCCTGCGGTATCTGTTGGGGGATGATGGCGTACATGTCTTTGGATTGTTTACGTTTGAAAATGAAGACACCCCGCAAGGATGCCTTACGGGGTGTCTGGATTGGTCTCTCATGCCGTTATTGTTCTCTTAGTGTGATTTCATCCAGCCGGAGCCGCTTGAAACAGCTTTCGGCGGCTGCACTGTCCTTGAACCTGACGTCTATGCGCCCGTTCTTGTAGAATCTGATTTGCTCGGCATTGGTCGTGGTAAGGTCGTACCAGTCGTTAATGGATACATTATTATCATCGAAACAGATAATCATCTTTGAGTTGCCGTTCAATATGTCATCCGCACCGAATGCAATTCCAGCACAAAGGGTTTCCAACTCATTGGTATAGCTATATGACACTCGACAACGATTACTGTATTGCATGGAAAAATCATCAAAACGGATGATTTCAGGGAAGATAATCTTGTCCTTCTTTAGTTCAGTCTTTACCTTAGTCCAGTATGCCGGTTTGACGACTTTCTGAACACGGCTGAGTAGTTCCTCTTCCGCCGTTTCGCGGAAGCTCTTGCCTCCCAAGTGTTCTATGACGGCATCCACGTATGTTTCATAGACCGGGCGGAATCCCATGCGGAGCGTTTTCCCGTCTATGTTCGGCACCGGCACTTGAACATTGTAGGTGTTGTTGAAATAGGAGATAATGCGACCCGCGAAGTTGGAGTTGGCATTACGGTTCTTGTCCACCAAGTCATTGATAAGGTCGAACGGCTTGAACTCGTTGTGCGAATAGTCATCCCTGCCGTTATGGTAGAAATAGAAATCGCGCATGGATACCTTGCCGTTGTCTTCGTAATGGAACTTGCGTTCCGCCTGGTATTGTTCAGCATCTTCCTTGAAGACGGCGTACCAGCGGTCTATCTGGTCGAGCGTCCTGTAGAGCAGGTCCTGCTGTGTCTGGCAATAGAGGCGGTCTTGCTCCGTGATTTTGTCCTCGTTTCTCACTTGTACGCTCAGGATACCGGAAAGCAGGTCGGGAGCGTTGCCGACCTTAGTTGCTGTTGTCGTTTGCATATTTATTGGATTTTAGATGTTAGAAATTCTTGATACGATACAGGTAGGTGATGTGCTGTTCCATGTCCTTGACAATCTTGACTTGTTCGGGATGGAAATTCAGTCTTCGCTCTACGGCAGGGGATTCTATCTTTTCCCACTCGGGAAGCGGCAGGAATATATATTCGCGACGGAAACACCACAATACTATTTGTGTAGGCCAATTTCCCTTGAAGATCGTTCCTTCATAGTCTTCCACGAACTGTTGCAGTTCCGCCTCGTTACGGAAAGCAATGTCAAAACCTTGGTAAAGATTGCCGGCTTCCGATTCCTCCTTTTTATTGAAATAAAATTTTCGGTAGGTTTCGGTCGTGAAATTTCCGTACTTGGGATTGGGTTCTGAATAGAACCACATCGGTACTTTTGCGTAAAATGCCACCGCTCCGTTTGCACAAGCTCTACAATGTCCCCAGTCCTTGAATGAACCATCCGTCCATTTCAGGAATTTCAATTCTTTCGGATTCACGGCATGAAACGCACCTCCACTGACGCTCAACCGGATATTTCCGTTATCATTCCAGACGAAAGGTATGCTTGGCTGTTCGCATATAGAAAGATGCCCTTTATTTGTGTGGTGCAGGTTCTCTATAAGGGCGTTGCCGTAATAGTCCCCGTCTTCGGTCACATAAATCAGTCTGTCTCCGATTTGCGGTGTGATTTCGGAACGTGTCTGTTCGATGAGTTCCACATAACTGTTAGCCATATCGACATCTTTCTGTGTCAGCCCGTGTTCATGGTCGAATGAAACATTCAGTTCTCTGAGTGTTTCCACACTGTACTTGTTTTTAGCCATCTGTAACATAACATTTGATTTTTGTTAGTCCGGCTTTTCGGGGCCGGAGTTCCCGTAACTACAGGCTTAAAAGGTCGTGTTCCGTACATGCAAGGTTTCCGGGAAAAATACCGCAAGCCCTTCAGGGCGCGGAAGATTTTTCCACGGAACCCGAAGGGCTTGACCTTGCTTGTACGAAAAGAACACGAATTACCTTTGCCTGTGAGTTACGGGGACTCGGCTACGGGATGGCAGCTCTTTCCGATAGGACTATTTCATAAGATTTTGACCGGATTATTACCGGCCTTTACAGAAAAAATGCTATCTTTGCATTGATAAAAGAGTTATTTGAAAGCATGAGGAACATGGTGGTTCTGAACAATCCGGCATTTTCTTATCCGTTGCCCGTTCTCATGCGAGTTTACTACAAATCGTTGATAGTCAAATAAAATACTTCACACTATCACAAATATATGAAAAGGATGGACTGGCTCTGATGAAGACCGGACAGGAAAATCAGAAATTATGGGTGGATAAAGAGAAAGATGGACGGTCATGGGGATATTTCTATCTGGGAACAAAGGATGACGTGACCTGTGCACAGGGGGATGCAGCCGAAATGAGGGCATACTTTATGAAAGAGGGAGATCTGAAACAAATGAGAAAGTCTGCCGAGAAACGCTATGCTGCATTTGCACAGAAGCTGGATATGAACAGCGATTTCCCGCAACATCTCACTGCAGCCTTTGACGGACTGTATACAATGGCTTATTTCGGCGAGGACTTAAGACCTTATTGGAATAAAGACGGAAAATCAAGCATAGAAGATTTGTATGCAGATGCAGAGAAAGATTATAAAGAAGTGATGGCAAAATGTTATGCTTTTGACCGTCAATTGATGGCGGATGCTTACCTTGCCGGAGGAAAAGAATATGCTGAACTCTGTGCTTTGGCTTATCGTCAGTCTGTATCCGCTTTCCAGATGTCTGAAGATTCGGATGGAGAATTGCTTTATTTTACTCCGCAGGTAGGTCCGGTGGATGAATATTATCCGGCTTCACCACTATATCTTCGCTACAATCCCGATTTGGTAAAAGCGATGCTTAATCCGTTCTTTTATTATAGTGAAAGCGGGAAATGGGGAAAGCCATTTCCTCCGCATGATTTAGGAGGATATCCTATCGTAAACGGGCAGACGATAGGTGGTGATATGCCTGTAGAAGAAGCAGGAAACGGATTGATAATGACTGCTGCTATTGCTAAAATGGAAAAGAATGCTTCGTATGCAGAAAAGCATTGGAAGACATTGACTCAATGGGCTGAGTATTTATTGGAAAACGGCACGGATACCGGTGATCAGCTTACTACAGATAATTTTGCAGGGAACTGCCCTCATCATGCTAATTTATCCGCCAAAGGTGTTTTGGGTATTGCAGCGTATGCACGTCTGGCAGAAATGCTGAATAAGAAAGAAGAAGCGGAGAAGTATATGAATGCTGCCGGTGAGATGGCTAAAGAATGGGAAATGGCTGCTTATGCGGGTGACCATTACCGACTGGCTTTTGACCAACCGGATAGTTGGGGGATGAAGTATAATCTGGTGTGGGACAGGCTGCTTGGCTTGAATCTTTTCCCGAAGAGAGTTATTCAGAAAGAGACGGATTTCTATCTTACTAAGATGAATGAGTTTGGATGTCCGTTGGATAGCAGACATAGTTATACGAAAGTGGATTGGACAGTATGGACTGCTTCGTTGAGTGCTGACCGTATGCAATTCCGTAAGCTTATGTTGCCGCTTCATAAGTTTATGAATGAGACTACAGATCGCACACCAATGGCTGATTTGATAAATACGGATGGGAAAACTATAGTAGGATTTACGGGGCGTACTGTAGTAGGTGCCTATTTTATCAGGTTGTTGGAAAAGGAATAATTAGAATCTTAATGTCTTTTAGAAGGTATATTCGGAGCAATATGATATAGTTGATTTATTATTTTAAATAAAAACATTATGAATATGAAAGGTTTATTTTATTTAGTTGTTACTATGGTAGTAATAATTGCATGTACAAATGAAGAGTTTGATGCTAATTCAGAAGTTAAGAAGGAAGAAGTTAAAACAAAGATTGCATCATTAGCTGAAAAATATGATGTAAACGTCGATTTCTTTGAGATTAATCCTTCAGAAAAAACTGAAAATGAGATGTCATTAGAAGAAATTGAAGAATTGTTTCGTGATATAAAACAACTTAGAGAACACCCTGTTGAATTAAAGATGTATAAGGATAAAGAAGAAAATGGCTGTATGTTTTATTCTACTAAAGAGCAGAAACCTAGTGTGCCGCTTGCTAAAACACGTAGTGAAATTTATTCATTCAGTGATTGGATTTGGAATCTTACATGGTTTAGTGTAACTTTGATCGAAGATAACAAAAATGTAACAGTAATGACAGATATAACAGGATTATCAGTTTATACGTATTCTCAATCTTATGCGAGTGGCTATGTATCAGGAAATGCTATATCATTTAATAGTACGGGGAAAATTAAGGCAACTATAACTCAGGTTGTTGGCTTTAACCTTTCTTATGTTATTAATTCTTCAGGGACATACGATAAGAGTGCGGGAAAGGGAAGTGTTACAGTTTCTGCATATTAATGATTATTGAGAATAAAAATTATGATTATGCCTCCAATGTTTTTTGAAATTGTTTATGTTCTGATTTTGTTGATTGGGATATTGGTCGTGTTGAAAAGTCATCAACTTACTAAACCATATAAATATTTATGGGTCATTTTGGTTTTGTTATTTAATCTGTTAGGCATAATTGCCTTTTTGATATGGAAACAGTATCTTAACAAAATGAGCAATAGTGGATCGCATGGAAATGTCTGATTTGATATATAATATGAATCGGGTAAACTTTTTTCTCTATGCTCTTTGTAAATCCGGGATGGATTGAATAGACCATTGAAACTGGTTGTTTTTCTTTGATTTAGCCACCGTTATTATGATGGTGGCTAAATTTCTTATCTTAGATAAAGATACAGGAGGTGCCCCTTTTTTCATAAATGCCATTGTCGTTTCTGTCTATAACCATAAAACATACTTGAAATCGGAAGTTTTTAGGGGTATACCCCTAAAAACTTCCGATTAATTATTTATATTTGTGTCTATAACCCTAAAAACTTCAGTTGTATGATTAATCGTGAACTTTATATGGAGCAAATCACTCCTTTTATTGATAAGCCATTTGTGAAAGTTATCACTGGTATTCGTCGCTGTGGCAAGTCGGTCGTGTTGCGTTTAATTCGTGAGGAACTTTTACGAAGAGGAGTATCTGAGGATTATATTATTTATATGAACTTTGAAAGTTTCGAGTGGATAGACATGAAGGAGGCGAAGGCGTTATACGCTCATATTCGGGAAGCTACGAAAGCCTCGGGAAAATATTATATTCTCTTGGATGAGATTCAGGAAGTTACAGATTGGGAAAAGGCAGTGAATGCCTTTTTGGTTGACTTGGATGTAGATATTTATGTGACAGGTTCTAATTCACGTTTACTATCTTCCGAGTTTTCGACTTATTTGGCAGGAAGATACGTTGCCTTTCACATTATGACTTTATCCTTTAGAGAATATCTATTATTTCATGATCTCCCGCTGACAATTTCTGTATCCGACCGTAAAACGGAGTTTCTGAAATATCTTCGTATGGGAGGATTTCCGGCTATTCATACGGCAAACTATGATTATAATGCTATCTACAAAATAGTGTATGATATTTATTCTTCTGTCATTCTTCGTGATACCGTGCAGAGGCATAGCATTCGTAACGTAGAAATGCTTGAAAGAGTGGTGAAGTTTGTTTTTGATAATATTGGGAATAAACTAAATGCGAAAAATATTGCCGACTATTTCAAAAGTCAGCAACGGAAAGTAGATATCAATACGATTTATAATTATCTCAATGCTTTAGATAGTGCTTTTGTCATTCAACGTATACCACGTTATGACATCAAGGGCAAAGAGATTCTGCAAACCAATGAAAAGTATTTTGTAAGTGATCTTTCATTAATTTATTCTGTGATGGGATATCGGGACCGCTTAATAGGGGGAATGCTCGAAAATTTGGTTTGCATGGAGTTGAAACGCCGCGGATACGAAGTATATGTAGGTAAACAGGATGAAAAAGAAGTTGATTTTGTAGCCATTAGGCGTGAAGAGAAAATATATGTGCAGGTTACTTATCAACTTGGCTTGCAAGCAACCATCGATCGTGAGTTTGCCCCTTTACTGGCAATTGATGATCATTATCCTAAATATGTGGTTAGTATGGATGATCTATGGCAAGATAATATTGAAGGGGTTAAGCATCGGCATATAGCCGATTTTCTACTTGATGAGTGGTAAAGACGGACTAAAGCTTTAGTCCGTCTAACAAATCTAAATAAATCCCGATAGCCTCTTCTATCTCTTTCAGCATAATATACTCTTCGGCTGTATGTGAGCGTGAAGAGCGTCCCGGACCGATCTTTACCGACGCAAAGGACATCAATGCCTGATCTGACAAAGTCGGGGAACCGAAAGGTACGCGTCCCATCTTCACCGCTTTCTGTACGAACGGATGTTTCTCATCAATTCGTGAAGAGTTGAGGCGGAACGAGCGGGCTTTCGCATCGCAGGCTATATGCTTTCTGATCTCTGCAAATAAATCTTCGTTAGAATAAAGTTCGTTGCTTCGGATATCGACAACAAATGTACATTTATCGGGAACTACATTGTGCTGAGTGCCCGCATTGATTACCGTAACGCTCATTTTTACCGGCCCGAGTAAAGGCGATTCTTTCTCGAAACGATAATCACGGAACCAGGCGATATCGTTCAATACCTTATAAATGGCATTATCTCCTTCATCGCGTGCGGCATGTCCGGCTTTTCCCGTAGCAGTTACATCCAATACCATCAATCCCTTTTCGGCAATGGCAGGTTGCATTTCCGTAGGTTCGCCTACGATAGCGAATGAAACAGGGGGTAACCCCGGTAATACACTTTCAATCCCATCCTTACCCGAAACTTCTTCTTCGCAGGAAGCAAGGTAGATGAGATTGTAATTTTGAGAAGTGCGACATAGTTGCAGGAACACCTGTAAGAGCGAAACAACACTGGCTCCGGCGTCGTTACTGCCCAATCCGTATAATTTCCCGTTTTCCTCGCGGGGCGTGAAAGGGTCTTTGCGCCAGCCATTTACGGGTTTTACCGTGTCGATATGAGAATTGAGTAGGATTGTCGGCTTTTTAAGGTCGAACATAGGACTGAGGCACCAAACATTGTTTCCCTTGCGTCCGGTCTGCATCCCTTCGGCTTCGATATAATTTTGCAGGAAATCAGCGGCTTGCGTCTCTTCCCGACTGATGGACGGAATGCTGATTAGTGATTTCAACAGGCTTACAGCTTCGGCTGTCATGGTTGGAATATCGTATTTCATATACAAACTTGTTAATTTAGAGCTTAATATTTGCACAAAGATACTCGTTTTGCGCAATAGTTTCAAATAAAACTAATACCTTTGTGCCATATTTATCAATACAAAGAGTATGACTTATCATCATTTATCTGTCTTGGTCCACCGTCAGGCTGAAAAGTATGGCGACAGGGTAGCATTGAGATACCGCGACTATGAGACAGCACAATGGATTCCGATTACCTGGAATCAATTCTCCGGAACTGTACGGCAGGCAGCTAATGCTTTCGTTGCGCTAGGAGTGGAGGAACAAGAGAATATCGGTATTTTTTCACAGAATAAACCTGAATGGTTCTATGTCGATTTCGGCGCATTTGCCAATCGCGGGGTTACTATTCCGTTCTATGCAACGAGTTCACCCGCACAGGCACAATACATTATCAACGATGCGCAAATCCGTTATCTTTTTGTAGGCGAACAGTATCAGTATGATTCTGCATTCAGCATCTTCGGCTTTTGTTCCTCGTTACAACAACTGATTATTTTCGACCGTTCGGTAGTAAAAGACCCGCGTGATGTCTCTTCCATCTATTTTGATGAGTTTATGGCAATGGGCGAAGGATTGCCGCATAATGAGGTGGTGGAAGAACGTACGGCACGTGCTTCTTACGATGATCTGGCTAACATCCTTTATACTTCCGGTACGACGGGAGAGCCGAAGGGAGTAATGTTGCATCATTCGTGCTATCTGGAGCAGTTCCATACGCATGACGAGCGTCTGACGACAATGACCGACAAGGACGTTTCTATGAACTTCCTTCCGTTGACACACGTATTCGAGAAGGCATGGTGCTATCTTTGTATTCATAAAGGAGTACAGATCTGCATCAATCTTCGTCCGGCAGATATCCAGACAACCATTAAAGAAATTCGTCCGACACTGATGTGCAGCGTACCCCGTTTCTGGGAAAAGGTATATGCCGGTGTACAGGAGAAGATCAATGAAACGACAGGATTGAAGAAGGCGCTGATGCTGGATGCCATCAAAGTCGGCAGAATCCATAATCTGGATTATCTTCGGTTGGGAAAGACCCCTCCGGTGATGAATCAACTGAAATATAAGTTCTACGAGAAGACTATTTATTCTTTGCTGAAGAAGACGATCGGTATTGAGAATGGAAATTTCTTTCCGACAGCCGGTGCAGCCGTGCCCGATGAAATCAATGAATTTGTTCATTCGGTAGGAATCAACATGGTGGTCGGCTATGGACTGACAGAATCTACGGCTACGGTATCATGTACTTTGCCGGTAGGTTATGATATCGGTTCGGTAGGTGTGGTATTGCCGGGACTGGAAGTGAAGATAGGCGAAGACAATGAAATCCTGCTCCGTGGAAAAAGTATAACCAAAGGATATTATAAAAAGGCGGAAGCTACTGCCGCTGCTATCGATGCTGACGGCTGGTTCCATACAGGCGATGCAGGTTATTTCAAGAATGGGCAGTTATTCCTGACAGAGCGCATTAAGGATTTGTTTAAGACGTCGAATGGTAAATATATTGCTCCGCAAGCATTGGAAACCAAACTGGTGATAGATCGTTATATTGACCAGATCGCTATTATCGCAGATCAGCGGAAGTTTGTTTCTGCCTTGATCGTTCCGGTGTACGGGTTTGTCAAGGACTATGCGAAGGAGAAAGGAATCGAATACAAAGATATGGCCGAACTGTTGCAGCACCCAAAGATTGTCGGTCTGTTCCGTGCACGGATAGAGACCTTGCAACAGCAATTTGCGCATTATGAACAGATCAAACGCTTCACATTACTTCCTGAACCTTTCAGCATGGAGCGTGGAGAATTGACTAATACATTGAAGTTGAAACGCTCAGTGGTTTCTGAAAACTACAAAGAACTGATTGAGAAGATGTACGAAGAATAAGGCTTTTCTCGGTCTGGCCTGATGATAAACGATAAACGGTGAACAAGCTGCATATTTGGCAAGCTGTTCACCGTTTGTTCTTTGTGTATCAATTGGCTATGTATCTGCTATTTTATAGAGAACACTATACTTTAGTAACCGAAGATTTGTTCCTGAGTGAGTTCCTCGATAGGGCCTACTGCTTTCAGCTTATTCATATCGAGGTCTTTCTTGTCTCCCAAGATGCAATACACATACGTGCGTCCTTTCACCCATTCCTTTTGGAAATCAACGATATCTTTCAATGTCATAGTCTGCACGTCATTATAGAGTTTGATGCGCGGATCTACGCTTTGTCCCAAATCCTGTGCATTGATATAAGTCCAGATAATATCGCTTTTGATGATGCGGTCGGTACGCATGCGGTTGATTAATCCTTCTTTTGCCAATTTGAAGGCTGCTTCGGATTCTGGCATATTGTTGATAATATCGTTGAACGTATTGACGGCATCAATCATCTTGTCATTTTGAGTTGCAATCTGGGTACGTATCGTATATGGATACTTCAGATAGCTTGGCGGCATTATACCCGCCCATGCGGAATAAGCCAGTCCACGTGTTTCACGCATTTCCTGGAAGACGATGGAGTTCATGCCTCCGCCGAAATATTCGTTATATAATTCGCGGGTAGGTTCTATAGCCGGATCGTATTTCTTATCAAGATTGGAAATTTGCGCCATATAAATCTGTTTGGCTTCGTAAGGAGCTACCAGCACTTTGGTCGCCGGAGTTTCAAGATAAGAGTATTCGTTTCCTGCAGGAATATCTTTCAGAGTAGCCGGTACCTGGTGGTATTGTTCGATGGTAGCCAGCAGGTCTTTGCTGCTGCTAGGGCCATAATACAGGATACGATGTTTGTAGTTGTTCTGATTGTGAATCCGGTCAACCAGTTCCTGTGGATTCATGCTGGCGAGCTCTGCTTCCGTCAGTAAATTGGTGGCAGGAGACTTCGGGCCGTACATCGCATAATTCATCAGGCGGGAGAAGTTCTGTCCTTGATTCAGTTTGGCATCTGCACGGGCTTTCAGTATATCTCCGACCAGATTGTCGTAAGCTTCCTTGTTTACTTGTGCGTCTGCCAGTAACTTCTCGAATAGTTGCATGGCAGCCGGCATATTCTCATTCAGACCGGAAAGAACCACGTAGGTGCGTTCGTTGCCCGGAGAAACGTAGAAAGTACACGCCAGACGATAGAACTCGCTCTTCAGTTCTTCCGGTGTCATGTCGGAAGTGCCCAGATATTCAAGGTAGTCGAAAGCCGTTCCCAATGCCTTGTCGTTGTTGTTACCCATATCGAATACGTAGATCAGTTGGAAGAGATCGTTGGTAGTATTCTGCTTATAGAGTACCGGAATGTCGGATTTCGCTGTCAGCTGGCTCATATCTTTCTTGAAGTCGAGGAATACAGGTTCGATGGGCTTTACTGCATTCTCCTGTATGGAGGTAAGGAATGGACTTGCCACATCCCGGTTGGATACGATGGGAGTAATCTCCGGTTTTGTCATCTTCTTCTCGTTTGGGTCCTTGCCTTGTTTCTTGTAGACAACGGCATAATTATCCTCCTTCAGATATTTATCGGCAAAGGCCACGATATCCTCTTTGGTCAGTTTAGCCATGCGGTCGATGGCGGTTACTTCGTCCTCCCAGTTTGTTCCGTTAATGAATGAGTTGACGAATATGTCGGCACGTCCTTCATTGCTTTCCATGCTTTGGAGCTCGTAGAGCTTGAAGTTGTTGATATTGGCTTGCAGCATCTTCTCATCGAACTCTCCGGCACGAAGTTTCTTTATTTCGTTCAGCAAGAGGTCTTTGACTTCTTCCAGCGTTTGTCCCTGTTTGGGAAGTCCGCCCAATATGAAGGCTGAGTAATCTGCCAGTCCCATCGGGTAACCGTAGCTGTTCAGCACCTTCTGCTGCTGGTTCAGATCAAGGTCGATGAGTCCTGCCTTTCCATTGTATAATACTTGCGAAACAACTTGCAGAACCTCGAAATCCTTGCTGGCCAATCCGGGGAATCTCCATGCCAGTGCAACGCTTTCCGCATCCGGACCTAATACCTCTTTAACTACTGGTGCGGTGATCGGATCTTCTTTCGGCAGATTCAGTTTGGGAAGTTCCGGATTCGGCTTCAAGCCTCCGAAGTATTTATCTATCAAGGCAATGGTTTCATCCGGGTCTAAATCTCCGGACATACAGATCGCCATATTATTGGGAACGTACCATTGTTTATAGTAATTCTTGATATTGGTGATGGAAGGGTTCTTCAGATTCTCCTGTGTACCCAATACGGTTTGTGTTCCATAAGGATGCTTGGGGAAGAGAGAGGAGAAGATCGCCTCCTGCACTTTGCTGTTGTCCCGGGTCAGAGACATGTTTTTTTCTTCGTATACAGCTTCCAGTTCCGTATGGAAACCGCGGATGACATTATTCTCGAAGCGGTCTGCCTGAATCTTTGCCCAGTTCTCTATCTGATTGGAGGGGATATCTTCCTGATAGACAGTCTGGTCATACCATGTGTAGGCGTTGCTGCCGGAAGAACCGATAGCAGCCATCAGCTTGTCATATTCGTTGGGAATGGCGTATTTGGATGCTTCGTAAGAGAGGCTGTCGATGGTGTGGTAGATCGCTTTGCGCTCTGCTTCGTCCGTCGTCTGGCGGTATATCTCAAATTGCTGTTCAATTTGGTCCAATAGTGGTTTTTCGGCAGCATAATCCTGTGTGCCATACTTGTCGGTACCTTTAAACATCAGGTGTTCAAAGTAGTGTGCCAGTCCGGTCGTTTCTGCCGGGTCGTTCTTTCCGCGCCCACCCGCACGGCGATGAATGTTTGAATGCGGGGAGTTTCCTTGTTTACAGTGAGGTAAACTTTTAATCCGTTGTCCAGTGTGTAGATGCGGGCTTTCAGCGGGTCATTGGGCACTGTCTCGTAGCTATACTTCTTTTGTGAGCTACAACTGCTCATCACTAATGCTAGAAAAAGCGATAAGCATGAAAGTTTCAGGAGTTTGTTCATATTGTGACAACATTTTAGTGACAGAAACAAAGGTAGCGGAATTTTTCTTACCTTTGCACCGAAAAGAGAAATTTGTAAATTGTAAATGATAAAATTGTAAATCACATGATTACTATTGAACAACTTAAAGACGTGAAAGAGCGCACTGATGCGCTGAGGAGGTATCTTTGACATCGACGGGAAGAAAATTCAAGTCGAAGAAGAGCAACTAAGAACGCAGGCGCCGGGATTCTGGGATGACCAGAAGAAAGCGGAAGCCCAGATGAAACTGGTGAAAGACCTGCAAAAGTGGATTGACGGCTATAATGAAGTCAAGACGCTGGCGGACGAACTGGAACTGTCGTTCGATTTTTATAAAGAAGAATTAGTGACTGAGGGAGATGTGGACGCGGCTTATGCGAAAGCCAGTGAAGCGGTGGAGGCACTCGAACTCAAGAATATGCTGCGTGATGAAGCCGACCAGATGGCCTGTGTGTTGAAAATCAACTCCGGTGCGGGTGGTACGGAAAGTCAGGACTGGGCATCTATGTTGATGCGTATGTATCTGCGCTATGCTGAAACGAACGGTTACAAGGCTACTATCGCCAACCTTCAGGAAGGGGATGAGGCAGGAATCAAAACCTGTACCATCAATATTGAGGGAGATTTCGCTTATGGTTATCTGAAAGGAGAGAACGGCGTTCACCGTCTGGTGCGTGTTTCTCCGTACAATGCGCAAGGCAAGCGCATGACATCGTTTGCTTCCGTGTTCGTCACTCCGTTGGTGGACGACAGTATCGAAGTGAATATTCTGCCTGCCTGCATTTCATGGGATACATTCCGAAGCGGTGGTGCCGGTGGTCAGAACGTTAATAAGGTGGAATCCGGCGTCCGTCTGCGCTATCAGTACAAAGACCCTTATACGGGAGAAGAAGAGGAAATCCTTATCGAGAATACCGAAACTCGTGACCAGCCGAAGAACCGTGAGAATGCAATGCGCCAGTTGCGCTCTATCTTATACGATAAAGAATTGCAGCACCGCATGGCAGAACAGGCGAAAGTGGAAGCCGGTAAGAAGAAAATCGAATGGGGATCGCAGATTCGCAGCTATGTATTCGATGACCGCCGCGTGAAAGACCATCGTACCAACTATCAGACTTCGGATGTAAACGGAGTGATGGATGGTAAAATCGAGGAATTCATCAAAGCCTATCTGATGGAATTTTCATCGCAGGAATCATAAAAACAAAAATTAGCGAGTGTTATTTTTGGAAAGTTAAAAGATTTGTTTTTACTTTGTTAGCGTTGAACTTTAAAGCTAACATTATGGGTAAAAGTAAGAGAAAAGTAGCACATAGTAAGAAAGAGGAGGAGCAGGCCCAGCGGGTAGTCAAGATAGTATTTGTTTCACTCATTATTTTGGCGCTGATTATGCTGATCGCATATTCCTTTTTCGGTTGATTGATTCACCACAGGTTACACAGTTTTGCATGGACGGGGACACGTTGATTGTCGACGGTGAATATCCATGCTGACGAGGGTAGTCCGTGGTGAATTCTTTTTTTGTACCCCCTTTGTTATCCGTGTAACAGTATTGTAACCTTTCTGTAATTTCACCGTATCTCTTTTGTAATCTCTCCGTATCCTGCTCATTGTACCTTTGCCGCGAATTAAGTAGCAAACAACTGAATGAGTAGAATTACAACAACCGTCGCCCTGCTTTTGATGGCGACAGCAGCCTGCGGACAGGCTAAAGAAGATGCCGGGGATGGCAAACAGCTGGATAAGCAGATCATGGAACTGAAAGATTATTTGCCTGAAATTCATGGAACGATCCGGGGAAAATATGAGTTCCAGACAGAAACCAACGAAAGCCGTTTTGAAGTGCGGAATGCCCGCTTCAGTGTTTCGGGAAATGTACATCCGATTGTAGCCTATAAAGCGGAGATCGATTTGTCCGATGAGGGGTCCATCAAGATGCTTGATGCGTATGCCCGTGTGTTTCCTGTCAAGGACCTGAATTTTACGATTGGTCAGATGCGTGTACCTTTCACGATCGATGCCCATCGTTCTCCCCATCAGCAGTATTTTGCCAATCGTTCGTTTATAGCCAAGCAGGTGGGCAATGTGCGTGATGTCGGCTTCACCGGTTGTTATACACAAAAAGAAGGTCTTCCTTTTGTCCTTGAAGGTGGATTGTTTAACGGCTCCGGTCTGACTAATCAGAAGGAATGGCATAAGACCTTGAATTATTCGATAAAAGCACAGTTGCTGCCTAATAAAAATTGGAATCTCACTTTGAGCACTCAAATGATAAAGCCGGAACATACCCGTATTAATATGTATGATGCCGGCATCTACTATCAGAATAATCGTTTTCATATCGAAGCGGAGTATTTGTATAAAATGTATGGACACGAAGCGTTTAAGGACGTTCATGCGGTCAATAGCTTTGTGAATTATGATTTGCCGTTGAAAAAAGTATTCAATAAGATTTCTTTTCTGGCCCGTTATGATATGATGACTGACCACAGTAATGGGCTGGCGGACAGTGAGACAGGTGTTTTGAAGATAAACGACTATGCCCGTCATCGTGTGACAGGCGGTATCACGCTGAGCCTTTCCAAAGCTTTTATTGCCGATCTCCGTCTCAACTTTGAGAAGTATTTCTATCAGAAGTCCGGAGTTCCCAAAGAATCGGAGCGTGATAAAATCGTTATTGAGTTTATGACGAGATTTTGATTTTTAATTATCTTTGTGCTATGGCACAAGAAATAGAACGTAAATTTTTAGTTTCCGGTGATTTTAAATCCTTTGCTTTTGCGCAGAGCCGGATTATGCAGGGATATATTTGCAGCGCCCGTGGTCGGACGGTGCGGGTTCGTATTCGTGACGATAAAGGTTATCTCACTATCAAAGGTGCTTCCAACGAATCGGGTACCAGTCGCTATGAGTGGGAAAAGGAACTTCCCTTGTCCGAAGCGGAAGAACTGATGAAACTTTGCGAACCGGGAATGATTGATAAGACCCGTTATCTGGTACGTAGTGGCAATCATATCTTCGAAGTAGACGAGTTCTACGGTGAGAATGAAGGACTTATTGTGGCTGAAGTAGAGCTGGGTACGGAAGATGAGGCGTTTGTCAAGCCCGGGTTTATTGGCGAAGAAGTGACCGGGGATATACGCTACTATAACTCTCACCTGATGAAAAAACCGTATAAAACGTGGTGAATGTTAACAAATAAGCTGTATATTTGTTCCTAGTACTAAAAGAGCAGTATATGGAACAGTTGTACAATTATCTACCGAGAGAACTGATAACTTTCGTTCTGGTTACTTTATTTTCTTTACTTATCGGACTGTCACAACGACGGATCAGTCTGAAGCGTGAAGGGGAAACAACTCTCTTCGGGACTGACCGTACATTTACTTTCATTGGTATTCTAGGCTATTTGCTCTATATACTCGATCCTACGGATATGCGTCTGTTTATGGGTGGTGGTGCTGTGCTCGGTTTATTGCTGGGCTTGAACTATTACGTCAAGCAGTCTCAATTCCATGTTTTTGGTGTAACGACCATTATTATTGCACTGATTACTTATTGTCTGGCTCCTATTGTGTCTACCCAGCCTTCCTGGTTTTATGTGATGGTGATTGTGACGGTGCTTTTATTGACAGAGCTTAAACATACCTTTACGGAGTTTGCCCAGCGGATGAAGAACGATGAGATGATTACATTGGCAAAGTTCTTGGCTATCAGTGGTATCATATTGCCTATGTTACCGCACAAGAACCTGATTCCGGATATTAATCTCACTCCTTATTCTATTTGGCTGGCGACGGTTGTCGTCTCCGGTATCTCGTATTTGTCTTACTTGCTGAAACGCTATGTGTTTCATGAATCGGGAGTATTGGTTTCCGGCATTATCGGTGGATTGTATAGTAGTACTGCCACAATTTCGGTATTGGCCCGTAAAAGCAGAAAGGCTTCCGAGCAGGAGGCGAACGAATATGTAGCTGCTATGCTGCTTGCGGTCAGCATGATGTTTCTGCGTTTTATGATATTGATTCTGATCTTTAGCAGGGAGATATTTACATCTATCTATCCTTATCTTTTGATTATGTCTGTGGTAGCTGCCGTTGTTGCGTGGTTTATCCATTCCCGTCATCGACGCTCCAAGGATATGACCGATGAGTCGGAAGATGAGGACAGCAGTAACCCGCTCGAATTTAAAGTAGCTCTGATTTTTGCCACTCTCTTCGTTGTGTTTACAGTGCTGACGCACTATACTTTGGTTTATGCGGGTACAGGCGGATTGAATCTGCTTTCTTTTGTATCCGGACTTAGTGACATTACTCCTTTTATCTTGAACCTTTTGCAGAATACAGGGAGCGTAGCTGTACTGGTTGTTGTGGCTTGCAGTATGCAGGCTATTATCAGTAATATTCTGGTGAATATGTTTTATGCTTTGTTTTTTGCAGGGAAAGGTAGTAAGTTACGTCCCTGGATTTTGGGAGGATTCGGGACGGTGATCGGGGTAAATCTTGTGTTGCTTCTGTTCTTCTATTTGTAGAAAAGGGGGGCATCCTTTTTGTTGCCGAATACACTCAATAGAACTGGCTTATATTTTGTTTTTTTGAATAAAGAAACTATCTTTGTATTTAGATATAATAGTATCTGAATAGTGCTATTTTTAAATTAATTGAATATAATTGTATGCCTTTACTTTATAATTTTGATGTAGAGAGACCCGAAGAGTTGCTGGCAATTCTGGCTCAGAATCTGCAGAAACGCAGGCTTGAGAAAGGACTTTCCCGAGAAGCTCTTACCGAACTTAGCGGAGTTCCGACGCCTACTATTGCCAAGTTCGAACAAAAGCATACTATTTCATTGGCATCCTATGTGGCATTAGCAAAAGCACTGGGTTACTCTAAAGCTATCAAGGAACTTTTATCTGAACCGCTGTTTAGTACAATGGAGGAGTTGGAAATGATTAATAAGAATAAAAACAGAAAGAAGGGGCGTAATGAAATCAGTAAATAAACTGATAGTAACCTATCATAGTAGAAGTGTTGGAACTCTCAGTATGACACCTGATAATCGGCTATGCGCATTTCAGTATGATAGAGAGTGGTTGGCTAATGGGTTTTCTATCTCTCCGCTTGACTTGCCTTTAAAACCTGATTTGTTTATTGCTAAACCACAACCTTTTTGGGGAAACTTTGGTATTTTTGAAGACAGTCTCCCTGATGGATATGGGCGTTATTTACTTCATCGTTTACTCAAAAAACAAGGGGTGAATGATAGCGAGCTAACTCCCTTGCAACGGTTGAGTATAGTCGGAACATCAGGGATGGGAGCTCTTTGTTATATACCGGAGACATACATTGGCGAAGAAAAATCTCTTCCGACACTAGATTGCCTTCAGCAAATGGCATTGGACATACTGTCAGAGAAATCGTATGAGGATGAAGAGGTACTTTACTTTAATAGTGGCAACTCAGGTGGATGCCGCCCTAAATGTTTACTTCACGATACAGAAGGAGCTTGGTTGGTGAAGTTCAGGCATACATATGATCCGAAAGATATGGGAGCGATGGAGTATCGTTATAATGAAGTCGCTCGTAAATGTGGCATAACAGTACCGGACTTTAAATTGATGGACGGAAAGTATTTTGCTACCAAACGTTTTGATATTGAAAATGGTATTAGGTATCATATTGCTACGGCAGGGGCACTACTTAATGAATCTATTATGCAACCCAGATTGGATTATAAGACTTTACTGCACTTGGTTGGTTATCTTACCCAAGA
Source organism: uncultured Bacteroides sp. (assembly GCA_947646015.1). Classification (GTDB taxonomy): domain Bacteria; phylum Bacteroidota; class Bacteroidia; order Bacteroidales; family Bacteroidaceae; genus Bacteroides. The sequence goes on from CANSEY010000013.1 coordinate 95,367, forward strand.
CCCTAAACAGGTAGATGAAATGTTCCGGCGTATGGTGTTCAATGTCTTAACGGATAATAAAGATGACCATGCCAAAAACTTTAGTTTCATTTATAAAGAGGGGAACTGGGCGTTAGCTCCGGCTTATGACTTGACCCGATGCAATAACGGATATAATGGAGAACATGCTACCTCTGTTAATAATCATGGTAATCCTACTATAGAAGATATGCTGATTGTTGGAGAGAGCATTCGTATTCCTCGGAAAAAGGGAAAAGAGATGATATTGACTATTGCAGAAGGGTGTGCTGAGTTATTATCTAAGGATTATAGTGCCGCTGCTTTTTGATACCCTTCTGTTTTGCTCATATTGGGGGATGCTATAATCCCCAATCACTTTTATTGTAACTTCGTTCTACCTCATTCTCAATGTTATCGGGAAGATTGTGGAAGAAGTCGATTCCTGTCTTTTCTTCAAGTTCGTCAATTGAAAGGGCATAAGATGCATAATTATTGTTACTGTATGATTTATGTTCAAACCAAAAGCCTATTGCTTTATATTGACCATTTTTTAGTGATAAAATAGCCATATAGAAATATTTGGGAACTGGAATAGTGTTATTTGTTTTAAGATATTTGATAATATTGTTATTATCAATAGTACCTCCTTTGGCTACATAAAGGGTATCTTGATCGTTAGTTATGTTCCCCCATGTCTGTACTTTCTTTTCTAAACTTGCCCATATGCCGCCGTTGAATCCGTCTTGTATCTGTGGGTTCATATTGGACATATAAAAAGTTTGTTTGTTAGCCGTTGCAGAGTATTGTCTGTCTGACGAAGCAACCAGATGTCCTCTGCTGTAGCCTGAACCAGTATAATCACCATCGTGTGTTCGATATTGTGATGGAATGCTGGGATCATCACTAAAGTCTCCTGCACGTCCGACTTTATTGTCAGGTGTTGAGGTGCTGAAAGTAAAAGCTACCCAACGTGAACTTTTTTGAGTACAATCATATTCAAAACTGTAAGTTATTACTTCTTTACCATTATATTGCGTAGTATGGGTGATGAATAAATTATTATTTGCCTTGTTTAATGCTGGAATTTCAATCCTTCCTGCATATCCCGATGGATTAGGATCCGGATCAGGCTCTTCACCATTTCCTCCTTTTTGGGTGATCGTTATATTTTCACTCTTTCCATTAGATGTTACGGTGATAACAGTATAACGTTCATCATCATCATTAGCGGATACAGAACAGATGGTAGAGGCATTCCCGTTTCCCTCTTTGTTATTTATTGTGCACCAACTATCCTGACTAGATGCAGTCCACTTACCGTCTGTCTTTATTTGTAGAAAGAAACTGCCTCCCTTTGCGGAAACTTCATTGTTTTTAAGGTCTGTACTAACACTTAATCCGCCAATATTATCTGTTGGATCATTGTTGTCGCTACCACACGCTGCAAACAGGGTAGGGAGTAGTACTAATAGTAAGGTTTGGATGAATTTATGTTTCATAAGTTAACTGTTCGTTAGTCTTTAATCTCTTTGATTAAATAAATAATGGTTGGCAAGTGGTCGCTATATCCGTTAAGCCATACACCTCCGGCATGTGTTCTTTTGGGATATCCTTTGTACTTTCCTTCTTTTTGGAACATATAATCTCTTCTAAAGATTTCGTTTCTGTAATATTTCAGTGTACTTCTGTCATTACCTAATAAATTTCCTGTAAATACGATCTGATCAAACAGATTCCATTTACCATCATACATTAAAGTACCGTTACCCTTCTTTAAAGTGTCCCACCAGGGATTATACAAATCATGTTCCTTTGTATCTTGAGTTTTGCGTTTTGCTCCTAATGCAACAGCCATACTTTTGTCCATTGGATCGTCATTCATGTCTCCCATGATGATGACCTTTGCATTTGAATCCTCATTTAATAAAGAATCTTTTAAGGCTCGGACTTGTTCTCCTGCTCTTTCCCGAGCGGGTGATGCGGCTGCACGTGAAGGCCAGTGATTTACGATAAAGTGCACCTTTTCACCGGCAAGTGTACCGCTGGCAATAAGGAAACCACGGGTTTTATAGGTAGTATCATTATTCTCATAAATATATGGAGCGAGTTTGCTGGCAGTGAGGTGAAAGAATTTCGGATTGTAGAAAAATGCACAGTCCACACCACGCCGGTCCGGACCTTCATAATGAACAATTTCGTATCCTCTGTCGGATAAAGCAGGTTGTTTGAGTAGATCTTCCAATACTCTTCTGTTTTCAACTTCCGACATACCGATAATAGTTGGTCCTAATGGTAATTTGTCTGTCGATAGCTGACTTAATATTTCAGACATGTTTTTTAGCTTCGCTTCATATTTCATGGAGTTCCACTTATTTTTACCATTTGGTAAATATTCAAGGTCGTTTTTGCCCGCGTCATGAATTGTATCGAACAGATTCTCAAGGTTATAAAACGCTGCGCTGTAAAGAGCATACTTTTTCTCCTGTGAATAGCTTGTTATCGAAATAAACAGTAACAGGCTCCATACCATTAAAAACTTTTTCATTATTTATCTATAAATTAGGTTTCTGAATATTACATTGGTTTGACAAATATCTAAAAAGAAAACGGAAAAACAAGTATTATTACCTATTTTTTCTTTGTTTTTTCTTGTAATATCCCTTTTTTTTTGTTGTTTTGTACTCTCGCTGTAATATAACTGTGAATTTTCGTGCTACAAATTAACACTAATAATAATTTAAATTATGAAACAAAGATTAGGAATAGTGATTGCATTGTTTTGTCTTTCGCCAGCTATTTTTGCTCAGCAGAAGGCCGAAAAGAATGCACGTGAAGATAATGCTTCTTTCACATTCACTGAATCGCAATTGAATGAAGATGATGATGCAGCTCAAAGTGCATCTGCTTTTGTCTCTTCCAACAATGATGTGTACCTTTCTAATGTCGGCTACTTGTTTAGCCCGATGCGTTTTCGCGTCAGGGGCTATAATTCGCAGTACAGCGATACGTATATTAATGGTGTTCTGTTCAATGATGTAGAAACCGGTCGTTTCAGCTATGGAATGATTGGAGGATTGAACGATGCGACACGTAATAAAGAAGGTATCGGTGCTTTTGAAATTAATAATTTCACCTTTGGCCCTATCGGTGGAGCTACTAATATCAATATGCGTGCCAGTCAATATGCAGCAGGATCAAAATTAAGTCTCTCCGGCTGTAATCGTAACTATATTCTGAGAGGTATGTATACCTATTCTACAGGTTTATTGAAGAATGGCTGGGCATTTACAGGTTCTCTCGGATATCGTTGGGCTAACGAAGGTGTTATTGAAGGTACATTCTATAATGCGTTCTCTTATTTTCTGGCAGCAGAGAAAGTCTTTAATGACAAACATAGCTTGTCTATAGCTACATGGGGGGCTCCTACAGAAAGAGGACAGCAAGGTGCCTCTACAGAAGAAGCTTATTATCTGGCTAATAGTCACTATTACAATCCAAACTGGGGTTATCAGAATGGTGAAAAGCGTAACTCACGTGTTGTACGCTCTTTCGAGCCTTCTGCTATCGCATCTTGGGATTTTGATATCAATAAAGAAATGAAGCTGAAGACAAGCGCAGGATTCAAATATAGTAATTATGGAACAAGTGCACTTGGATGGTCGGGCAATGCTGCCGATCCTCGTCCGGATTATTATAAGAAGCTGCCTAGTTCTATCTTTAATGTATATGATAAGTCGACAGTGCCGAGTGAAGATGAGTTGAATCTGTTCAATGAAGTAACAGAGCGCTGGAAAACCAGTAAGTCTATTCGTCAAATTGATTGGGATCAGATGTACTTTGCCAATCAGCAGGCCAATGCATTGGGAAAAGAGACCTTGTATTATCAGGAAGAACGTCATAATGACCAGTTAGCTTTCAATTTCAGTTCGATCTTCAATCATACGATTGACCAGCATAATAGCTATGTGGTCGGTTTAGCTGTGAATACTACTAAAGGTATGCACTATAAGAAGATGAAGGATTTGTTGGGTGGTGATTTATATACAGATGTTGATAAGTTCTCTGTCCGTGATTATGGTTATAACTCTTATGTGATTCAGAATGACTTGGACAATCCTAACAGACGTATCGGTGAAGGTGATAAGTTCGGTTATGACTATAATATCTTTGTAAATAAACAAAATGTATGGGCGCGTTATCAGGGTGATAACGATGGACATTTCAATTATTTCGTATCAGGTAAGATCGGATCAGCGCAAATTAGCCGTGATGGAAAGATGCGTAATGGTCGTGCTCCTAAGAAATCTTTGGGAAGCAGTGGCACAGCTAAATTCCTGGAAGGTGCAGTGAAAGCTGGATTTACATATTCTATTAACGGTAATCATTCATTGATCCTGAACGCCGGTTATGAGAACCGTGCTCCGTTGGCATATAACTCATTCATCGCTCCTCGTATCAAGAACGATTTTGCACATGGTTTGAGAACAGAGAAGATTTATAACGGTGAATTGACTTATCGTTTCAATACTCCTATTGTTTCAGGACGTGTCACTGGATATTATACTCGTTTTAATGATCAGGTTGAAATGGATGCTTTCTACAATGATAATGAAGCTCGTTTCACTTACCTTTCTATGAGCGGAATTGATAAGGAAAATTGGGGTGTGGAAGCTGCTGCAACTTTTAAACTCATGTCCAATCTGTCATTGACAGCTATCGGTACGTGGTCTGATGCCCGTTATATGAATAATCCTACGGCTGTTCGTACTTATGAAAGTGAAAGTGAATCTAATATTGACCGCGTTTATTGTAAAGGACTTCGTGATAACGGAACACCGTTGTCTGTATATAGCCTCGGACTGGACTACAGCGTGAAAGGTTGGTTCTTTAACGTAACAGGAAATTATTATCACCGTGTTTATCTGGACTTCTCTACTTACCGTCGTTTAGGTAGTGTATTAGGAAAGTATTCTGATGGCGCTGTAGATGCTAATGGTAATCCGGTAGGCTATAATGTACCGGAGCAGGAAGAATTGAATGGTGGTTTCATGCTTGACGCTTCTATTGGTAAATATATTCGTTTGAAGAATGGAAAGAGCCTGAGCATTAACCTCAGTGTGAACAATATTCTTAATAATACGAACTTGCGTACTGGCGGATATGAGCAGAACCGTGATGATAGCTATGATGACGGAGAAGCACGTACATATGTTTTCTCTAAGAACTCTAAGTACTATTATGCTCCTGCTTGCAATGCTTTCTTGAACATTGGATATAGATTCTAAATAAATGGGCAAATTAATACAAGGAAATGATATGAAAAAGATAACATTTATTTTATCTGCCGCGTTGTTGCTGACATTAGGCGTTTCGTCATGTATGGACGACTTTGATACGCCTGTGACAGGGAACGCTTATGGTAATAACACTATAAAAGAGCAACGGACTATTTCGATTGCTAATCTGAAGGAAAAATACAGTTCAGTAATTTCGGCAAATCAGTTTCAGACAGTTACTGAAGAAACTCGGATTTCCGGTGTAGTAGTAGGTGATGACGAAAGTGGAAATATCTACAAACAGCTGATTGTGGCTGATGAAACAGGAGCTATTGTGGTAGGTATTAACTCTACTGGCATCTATGCTAATTGCCCTGTTGGACAGAAAGTGGTGATTGACTGTGAAAACTTGAATGTGGGTGGATACGGAATGCAAGCTCAGATAGGTACTACCTACAAAGGAGCCATTGGACGTATGGACCTGGCTGTATGGTTGGATCATGTCAGAGTAATCAATAAACCTCAATTGTGGTATGACGAGCTTATTCCGATGGAACTTACCGGTGCTCAGTTGAAAGCTTATGATAAAGACTTGGCGCCTGTACTTGTGATGTTCAAGGATGTTACAATTAAAGAAGCGGATGGTACTGCTACTTTTGCTCCTGAAGATTTGAAGGATGGTGGTAATGGAGTAAACCGTACATTGGTGTTGGATGATAATTCAACATTGACGTTCCGTACCAGCACTTATGCTAATTTCTCAACCGAAGTGATGCCGACAGGTAAAATTAATGTGATAGGTATTCTGAGCCGTTATAATAGTACATGGCAAATTGTAGCTAGAACATATAGTGATATTCAAAGAAATAACTAATAAAATAAATATTCAACTATTATGAAAAAGATTCTAAATGCTTTATTCTTGACTATAATAACGTTAGTCACATTTAGTTGTAGTGATGTTCCTGCTCCTTATGATATCAATGGAGGAGGAAACGGCGAAGGACCTGCCTTGACCGGAGATGGTACGAAAGAGAATCCATATGACATAGCAAGTGCTATGACGAAACAGGATAACTCAGAAGCTTGGGTGATGGGATATATTGTAGGGTGCATTAATGATAAGAGTATTTCGACTGATGCTGTATTTGCACCTCCTTTTACAAATGCCGCAAATATTTTGATTGCTGCTGATGCGGATGAGACAGATTACAAGAAATGTATTCCAGTACAGCTAGTGTCTCAAACAGATGTTCGTGCTGCATTAAATTTGGTTGACAATGGTGGAAACTTGGGTAAAGCTGTTGTAATTAAAGGACAGTTGACGAAATATTTTGGAGTTGCTGGTCTTAAGAGTCCTACTGCTGCGGTTCTTGATGGTAAAGATATTGGAGATGGTGGTGACCCGGAACCTGGTGATAAAGATAATCCGCTAGGCTTGGACGATTCAAAGAAAAATAATACTTTTTCTGCTGATTTTGAAGATTTGGTAGCAAATAGTGATTATGAACTGGAAGGTTGGTATAATGTTGCCGTAGAAGGTGGTAGACGCTGGCAAGGAAAGACATTTAATAATACCACGACAGGTAAAACCGATAAATATATTCAAGCTACCTCTTATGGTGGTACTGGTGAAAAATTTGAATGTTGGTTTGCAACTCCTGCCTTTGAGGTGGATCAAGTTAAGGATAAAAAAGTATCTTTCGATTGCGCTGTATACAATTATGCAACTGCTTCTGCTAATTCTAAATTGGAAGTTTATTTCCTTCAATTAGTGGATGGTAAGATGGTTTCTACTGCGATAAATGTAGCAGGGATGCCAACAACAGATAATACATGGGTATCATTGACAGCAGATTTGAGTGCTCAAGCTGGTAAAACAGGATTTGTTGGATTTAAATATACAAGTACTAGCTCTTCTGAAGCGTTAAGTTATCGATTGGATAATATTAAAGCGGGACCAGCTGAAGGTGGAGAAGATCCTGATCCTTCAGGAGAAACTGTTGTAGTAACTAAAGATCAGTCTTATGAAGAAACCTTTGCCTCAGCATTTGGAAAATTTACAATAGATAATAAAGAACTGGGAGGATTAGAAGCTGTTTGGACGATTGATGCAAGTTATAAATGTGCAATAGCAAGTGCTTTTAAGGATGCTGCTGGTATTGTTGCTGAAAGTTGGTTAGTATCACCAATTATAGATATGACTTCTATATTATCTACAGATGATATTAATTTGTCATTTACTCAGATGTCCCAAAAACAGGGTGATGCAAATGAATATATGTTGAAAATTAAAAATGTAAGTGATAACGGGGCTTGGGAAAATCTAACGTTTGAACAACCGGAAGCCGGATTTAAAGCAATGTTAGTAAACATAAAGCTACAGGTTTATGCTGGTAAGAAAATACAGTTAGCATTTGTATATAAGAATGCTAAGACTGATTCTGCACCTAAATGGGAAATTCAGAATGTGAAAATTGGTGTAACACCAGGTGTGCCAGGTGGAACAGAGGATGATCCTTTAACTTGTGCAGAAGTGATAGCCTTGAATAATACTGCAGCAGGTCCTTATTATGTGAAAGGCTATATCATAGGTTTTGCAAGTAGCGCTACTAGTTTCGTGTTCAGCAATTTTACAGATAAGCAGAATACTAATATTGTTATTGCTGATTCAAAAACTGAGACTGAAACTACTAAGTGTGTTATTGTAAAATTACCCAATGGTGATATGCGTTCTGGGCTTAACTTGTATAACAACCCAACTAACTTAGGAAAATTAGTCTCTATTAAAAGTACATTGGGTGCATATTTTAAAGTACCAGGTTTAACTAATCCTACCGAATATAAGTTCGTTGAATAACTAATAACTGGATATAAGGTAATAAGGAGTATACTGATGTAATATAGTATACTCCTTTTTTAACAAAAATGAATTATGAGATTTTTTAATAGAAGTGTTGTTTTATTGATTTGTTGTACATTTTTCCTTGTATCTTGTAGCAAAGATGATGAAGATGAAAATAAAGAAAATATAGCATTTAGTCCTATTGAACTTCCTGCTTTACGCAATGGCGCTGATGATATTTTTTTATCTCCAACTACTACATTTAATGGTCAACAAGTAATTACTTATAGTATGGAGTATGACAAGAGTAAAAAGCACGCTCGTTGGGTGGCCTTTAAATATTATAATGTAACAGGACAAACAAATTGGAACCGTAATGACTGGAAACAGACAGAATGGGGTGGTGATCCTTGGCAATCTGATCCGAATATTCCCCAGGCTGATCAACGGGTACAAAGTGACTTTGGAAAGCAAGGTTATGATCGTGGGCATATTTGTGCTTCTTCAGATCGTCTTTATTCAAAAGATGCCAATGAGCAAACTTTCTATTATAGCAATATGAGTCCTCAGAAGAATTATTTTAATGGAACTAAGGGTATTTGGAATGATTTGGAAGGGAAAGTTCGTACTTGGGGGCGAAGTAGTACTTTTCGTGATACTCTGTATGTTGTGAAAGGTGGGACTATAGATAAAGAAAACCAAATATGGACATATATTGGTGGAGATAAATCGAAACCTGTTCCTAAATATTATTTTATGGCATTACTTTGTAAAAAGGGGGAAACTTATAAAGCCATTGGTTTTTGGCTAGATCAAAGTACTACAGTAAAGCCTGCATTATCTGAATGTGCTAAAACAATTGACGAACTGGAAGAATTAACAGGATTGGACTTCTTCCATAATTTGCCGGACAACTTAGAGAATGCTGTAGAATCTAAGTACGCAATATCTGCTTGGACCGGACTGCAATAGAATAAAACTTGTTTGTTATAGATATAATTAGACCTTCATCTTCCACTTCTTCCTATCGATAGGAGATTAAAGTGGGGGATGAAGGTTTTGGGTTATATAGGAATATGCTCTGATAGCTTAGTGTTATTGAACTCATATTTAAATAAGACATAGATTAGTTGTATAATGGTTTTATAACTTTTGTCTATTGCTGATCTTCATCCACAATTTTTCCCACCATCCACTTTCAGCTTTACTTAGCATATCAGAGGTTATCGTGATTATCTTTTCTCTTAACTTGTTCTGTTCGGTTGCCATCGCATACTGCCTTTCCAGCACTGAAATTCTACGCTTTTTGTATTGAAGGTCTTTTTCTTGTAGCTCAATGACTTCCATATACAGTTTACACACTTCAGACTGATTGATACAGAGTTGTTCTAGTGTGCGGATATATCCTGTTGTGGGAAGATTCTTGCGCAGGTATATAAATCTCTGAAGGCTCTTTTCGTCTATGATAAGAGTAGTTTCAGTGAAATATGCGGTGATTGCTTCCATTTCTGCCCACAAACAGATGTCTTCTTCTTTGACTCCGTACTTGTGCGCCGCTTCGTCTATGCTAATCCATTTCGGCATAGTGT
>CANSEY010000014.1 GCA_947646015.1 uncultured Bacteroides sp.
TCCCTTCAAACATTCCATTACAAGCTGAGAGCGACATAGCCGCTCCCAGTATCATTATATTTTTGAAAATAGCGTTACTGCTTCTTCTCATTTTTTCTATTAGTTATTTATTGTGCACTAGTTTTTTTGACGTTTCCGGTGAATACTGCGGTGATTGCCATAGGCATGGCTCCTGGTTTGAAGGCTACCGTAATATTAGCTTTACCATTTGCTGTAACTGTACCTTCCAGACTTTCACCTGTAATTGGAGTAGTACCGCTTGCGGATTCGGCTGCAGATTCAAATGCGCCTAAACTGAGTGTGTAGCCGTCATCTGCTTTTTCAACGTTTACTCCGCTAATCGTGAAGTCTCCCAAATTCATATTACCGCCTCCGGTCAAATTGCCAAAACCGTTTAGGGTGATATCTACTGTCGTTTCGGATGCACGTTTAATGACTGCTTTACAATCTTCGGTAGAACCATATGAACTTCCCATAACGCTGATAGCAAGATTAGTATTATACTTATAAGTAGCGGCTACGTAATAAGCAATCGGAGTTTCTGCCTGAATGAAATTGATATCGATGCCACCCATTGGCACAGGAACATTGGCTTTCAGGGTTAGTACTTTAGCATCGCTGACACTACCTTCCAGTGTATATTCGTAGTTGGCAGGTTCACTTCCTTCCATAGCTAGGGCAACTTCACCTTCGCCTTTAAATGATTTGGAAGAAACTGTCAGGTTATTCAGGATAAAATCTCCGGATCCTGATTTATAAACCAGATTGACGGTACCATCTGTATTGGCGGTAATTGTTGCGCTGGCATCGTCGCCCATCAGATAATCAGAGAACATTCTGCTTTCGCCAATAGAATAACCTTTGTAAGTGCCGGCAATGGCTTTTGCTTGCTCTGTATTGTCGGTATCGTCGTTATCGTCACTGCAAGATACAAAAGTGAATGAGAATGATAGTGCCATTAGAGCAACCATCCATAAGTTTAATATTTTCATACTTAATTTTGATAGATAATGATTAATTTATTTTTCGTTTGCAAAGTTAGGGGGATATATAAGCAGGGACAATACCTAAAAGAAATGAAAAAAAATGGGCGTTTAATCATATATAGGTATTGAATAGGGAAGGATAAGTCCTTATTTTTGCAGTCATTTACTAATTAAATATTAAAAATACGAAATTGAGAAGAGAATGAAAGGTGGCTACAATAGAAAAGTGTATTGACAGGGATTACTTATTTCCTGATTGTATTGTTTACTATGTCTTTAGAGCATGCATTGATGATTTTTATGGAGCACGTGCCTCTATCGTAACTTTCATGGAACTGAATCTCATCATGTGGACCAGCTATTTGGTTTTATTGTTTTGTTATGATGAAAACTTTATTGGTGAGCACAGCCCTGTCACCGCTCTTGTTGCATTCTTGATGTTTGAGAAAAGAGTGAACTAATTTCTTAGATAACTGTTTCCTAAATATATGATATAAACCTATTTAGAATATGGAACCTCATCATCACGAACATAATCATCGGGTAACGTCTCTTAATAAAGCCTTTATAATAGGTATCGTTCTGAATATCTCTTTCGTTATAGTCGAGTTCGGAGTTGGTTTTTATTACGATTCTCTGGGATTGCTCTCTGATGCCGGACATAATTTGGGAGATGTGGCAAGCCTGATTCTTGCTATGTTGGCTTTCCGGTTGGAGAAAGTACACCCGAATAGTCGTTATACCTACGGATATAAGAAAAGTACCATCCTCGTTTCTTTACTAAATGCAGTCATATTATTGGTTGCTGTCGGGATAATTATCGCTGAAAGCATAGACAAGCTGTTTCATCCGGTATCAGTTGACGGTTCCGCCATTGCCTGGACTGCCGGAGTGGGAGTGGTGGTCAACGCACTTACTGCCTGGCTTTTTATGAAGGATAAGGATAAAGACCTGAATGTAAAAGGAGCCTACCTGCATATGGCAGCTGACGCACTGGTCTCTGTCGGAGTAGTTGCTTCCGGTATTATTATCATGTATACGGGATGGAGCATCATCGATCCGATTATCGGACTGGGCATCGCTGTGATTATTATTGTTTCTACCTGGGGATTACTTCATGACAGTCTTCGATTATCGCTGGATGGTGTTCCGGTGGGAATCGATACTCAGCAGATTCAGCAACTGATAGTGGAACAGCCGGGGGTAGAAAGCTGTCATCATCTGCATATTTGGGCCATCAGTACTACGGAAACGGCTTTGACTGCACACGTTGTAGTGGATGATATAGCAAAAATGGAGGAAATAAAACATCGTATAAAGGAGGCGCTTGAAGCAGCAGGTATCCATCATGCTACATTAGAGATAGAGGGCGAGGAAGTGACTTGTAGCACAGAATGTTGTGAGGATTGAAATAAATCCGTACCTTTGCGCCCTTAAACTAACTAACCTTTAAAAAACATGTTTACTGACTTATTGCATTCCTCTTATTTCTCGCTCTTTCTGATAGTAGCGTTGGGATTTATGTTAGGAAGAATTAAGATTAAGGGGCTATCGCTTGATGTGTCAGCGGTGATCTTTATTGCTCTTCTTTTTGGACACTTTGGTGTTATTATTCCTAAAGAATTAGGAAACTTCGGTTTGGTACTTTTTATTTTTACCATCGGTATTCAGGCCGGTCCCGGATTCTTCGACTCTTTTCGTAGTAAAGGAAAGACGCTGATTCTCATTACTATGCTTATTATCTGTTCTGCCTGCCTCACGGCAGTAGGTTTGAAGTATGCGTTCGATATTGATACGCCGAGTGTAGTCGGATTGATTGCAGGAGCTTTGACCAGTACTCCGGGATTGGCGGTAGCAATTGATAGTACCCACTCTCCGTTAGCATCCATTGCTTACGGTATCGCTTATCCGTTTGGTGTAATCGGAGTGATTTTGTTTGTGAAGCTGCTTCCCAAAATCATGCGTGTAAATTTGGATCAGGAAGCCCGTCGCCTTGAAATAGAGCGCCGCGGACAATTTCCGGAGTTGGGCACTTGTATCTACCGTGTCACTAATGCAAGCGTATTCAACCGTAGCTTGATGCAGATCAATGCACGGGCAATGACAGGTGCTGTTATTTCCCGTCTGAAACATAAAGATGAAATATCCATCCCCACCGCGCATACAGTATTGCACGAAGGAGACTATATTCAGGCAGTAGGCAGTGAGGAATCACTGAATCAGCTGTCTGTATTAATTGGCGAACGTGAAGAAGGCGAACTTCCTTTGGATAAAACACAGGAAATCGAGTCCTTACTATTGACCAAGAAAGATATGATCAATAAGCAACTGGGTGATCTGAATTTACAGAAAAACTTCGGTTGTACGGTGACCCGTGTTCGTCGAAGCGGTATTGACTTATCTCCGTCACCGGATTTGGCTTTGAAGTTTGGTGATAAACTGATGGTGGTAGGAGAGAAGGAAGGCATCAAAGGAGTAGCCCGCCTACTGGGAAACAATGCGAAGAAACTTTCCGATACTGATTTCTTCCCCATCGCGATGGGTATTGTGCTGGGGGTCTTATTTGGTAAGCTGAATATTTCTTTCTCCGATACACTGTCGTTTTCACCTGGATTGACCGGAGGAGTATTGATGGTGGCGTTGGTTTTGAGTGCCGTTGGTAAGACAGGGCCTATCATTTGGTCTATGTCCGGCCCCGCCAATCAACTGTTGCGGCAGTTAGGTCTGTTGCTTTTCCTTGCTGAAGTCGGAACCTCTGCCGGAAAGAACCTTGTGGCTACTTTTCAGGAAAGCGGATTACTGATGTTCGGAGTGGGTGCAGCTATCACGGTAGTACCGATGCTGGTTGCGGTAATTGTAGGACGCTTGGTATTCAAGATCAACATACTTGATCTACTGGGAACCATTACGGGAGGTATGACCAGTACTCCGGGACTGGCTGCTGCCGATTCGATGGTAGACAGTAATATTCCAAGCGTGGCATACGCGACCGTTTATCCGATTGCTATGGTATTCCTTATTTTATTTATACAGGTGATATCTTCAGCTGTGTATTAATGAAAATCAGTATATATAGGTATTGATTGTTAAAATAATAGTTTGTATCTTTGCCGCCTCAAATTTAAGATGAGGTGAAACGATTGTCATTGAATATCATGCGCTGTTTCTTGCCAGTACTGTTTGTATCGTATTTGGTAAGTATCACATTCTTTGCTCACATACACGTGGTCAATGGCGTGACAATCGTCCATTCGCATCCTTTCAAGAAAGGGGCGGCACATAAGCACTCAACAGTCGAACTGTTATTAGTTCATTTCCTGTCACATCTGACAACGGACGGTGCGGCTGTTGTGTTTGCTCTCTCTCTTTTTATTCCATTCCTCTTGTGGCGGTTGCATGGTATTACGCAGCATACGCACTACTATTCTCCCTATCATGGGGTGGTGGCACTCAGAGTCCCTCCTGCTATTCGTTTTTCCGTCATTTGAACCGATGGTATCCTGCTTTATGGTAAAGCGGGAAGTCCTCATCTGTTTGTTCACATCATCACTTAACGAAAACGAATAACAAACGAAAAATGAAGAAATACATCTTTTCGCTTGTCTGCTTGTGCTGTGCATTGTTGCCTGCCCTCGAAGGACAAGCTGCTCTCCATGAGCATCCCGAATATCCGGATTTACGTAAATCGGATGCAAACATCGTAGGTCATATCCTTGATAAAAACACCAAAGAACACCTGCCTTATATTACTGTGGCATTGAAAGGTACAACGATCGGTACTGTGACCGATGCTACCGGACACTACTTTTTGAAGAACCTCCCCGAAGGTAACTTCGTGCTTGAAGTCAGCTCAGTAGGTTATAAAACCGTAAGACGCAATGTAACACTGAAGAAAGGCCGTACGCTGGAAGAAGATTTTGAAATAGAAGAAGATGCGGTTGCCTTGGACGGCGTAGTTGTTTCCGCCAATCGTAACGAGACCACCCGTCGTTTAGCGCCTACTTTGGTGAATGTAGTCGATATGAAAATGTTTGAAACGACCAACTCCACTACTCTGGCACAGGGATTGAGCTTTCAGCCGGGAGTACGCGTAGAATCCAACTGTCAGAATTGTGGTTTCCAGCAAGTACGTATTAACGGTTTGGATGGTCCTTATACACAAATCTTGCTTGATTCCCGTCCGATTTTCAGTGCACTTTCGGGTGTATATGGCATTGAGCAGATTCCTGCCAGCATGATAGAGCGTGTGGAAGTAATGCGTGGAGGCGGTTCAGCTTTGTTCGGGTCGTCTGCCATTGCCGGTACAATCAATATTATTACTAAAGAGCCGATTCGCAATTCAGGAATGTTGTCTCATACCATTACCGGTATTGGAGATGGAGACGCTTTCGATAATAATACTGCTTTGAATGCCTCTCTTGTAACGGACGATCAGCGTGCCGGTTTATATATCTTTGGTCAGAACCGCCACCGTTCGGCATACGACCATGATGGAGACGGATATTCTGAAATACCGAAAATACATGGCCAGACAATCGGTTTCCGTTCCTTCCTGAAAACGACTACTTATTCAAAACTGACTTTCGAATATCATCATATGGAAGAATTCCGCAGGGGAGGAGACTTACTGAACCGTCCGCCTCATGAAGCGAATGTGGCCGAACAGACAGAACATTCCATCAATGGCGGTGGATTGAAATATGACTATTTCTCACCAAACGAGAAGCACCGTTTTAATGTGTTTGCATCCGCACAACACATCAATCGTGACAGCTATTATGGTGGCGGGCAGGATCTGAATGCTTACGGAAACACTACCGACCTGAACTGGATGGCAGGATCACAATATGTCTACAGCTTCGGAAAATGTATTTTTATGCCTTCGGACCTGACTGCCGGAATCGAATTCAACCAGGATAAGCTGGAAGACAATATGTGGGGATATCACCGCACGGTAGATCAAAAAGTAAATATCGGTAGCGCTTTCCTGCAAAATGAATGGAAGAACGATCATTGGGGATTCTTGCTTGGCGGTCGTCTGGATAAGCATAACCTGATTGATCATATTATATTCAGCCCGCGTGCTAACCTGCGTTTCAATCCTACCCAAAATATTAACCTGCGTTTGAGCTATTCTTCCGGTTTCCGTGCACCGCAGGCTTTTGATGAAGATTTGCATGTGGAGAACGTAGGTGGAAATGTGGCAATGGTTGAGCTTGCAAAGGATCTGAAAGAGGAAAGATCACAGAGCTTAAGTGCTTCAGCAGATATTTACCACCGTTTCGGTGCATTCCAGATTAACTTTTTGGTGGAAGGGTTCTATACTAAATTGTCGGATGTCTTTGCATTGACTGATGGCGAAGTAAAAGACGGAATTCTGACACGTACACGCTATAATGCTCCCGGAGCACGTGTGATGGGACTGACACTGGAAGGAAAGATGGCTTATCTGAATAAATTCCAGATCCAGGCAGGGGCTACTTTGCAGCAGAGCCATTACAGCGAGCCGCACGTGTGGAACAAAGAAGCTCCGGCAGTAAAGAAGATGATGCGTACCCCGAATACTTACGGCTATTTTACAGCTACTTATACTCCGGTTAAACCGTTGTCTATCGCCCTTTCCGGTACATATACCGGTTCGATGCTGGTGCCTCACGAACCTGTTCCCGGATTCCTCGACAAACCGATTACGGTCAATACGGAGGACTTCTTCGATATCGCTCTGAAGGCGGCATACGACTTCAAACTGTATAAGTCGATGAACTTGCAGGTGAATGCCGGAATACAGAATATCTTCAATGCTTATCAGAATGACTTTGATAAGGGAGCCGACCGCGATTCGGGCTATATTTATGGCCCTTCACTGCCGAGAAGTTTTTTTGCTGGAGTGAAAATTAGCTATTAATAATGGTTTAATAATCTTTTTAGCTTATAAATCCTTATAAATGGGGATTGTTTCTGAACCGGACAATCCCTATCTTTGCCGCAGAAGATAAACCTTACCTTCGCTGCACAAAAACTGACGAATGAAACAAATATACCTGAATATAATGAAGTGGTTTCTGCCTGTACTGTTTATTTCGTACATGGCAGGGATTACTTTGTTTACCCACTCTCATGTGGTAAACGGGGTTACGATTGTCCATTCACATCCCTTCAAGAAAGGTAGCGAACATAGTCATACGACAGTAGAGTTTCAGTTAATTCATTTCTTGAACCATGTATTGGTGACAGATAATGGACTGACGCCTTTGTTTGTTACTTCTGTCCTGTCTCTTTTATGTATTTTTCTCGCCTCTCCGCAGCGTATGCGGTATTGTCGTCCCTGTCCGGGCGTCATTTCTCTCAGAGCACCTCCCGTCGTTTAGTCTGCATCACGTAGAAGCAGGCAGGTCTTCTTTGGAAACTGCTATTGCTTCCCATCCTTATTATTTTTGATTTAAAACATTAAAAGACTAACGACAATGAAAAAATATCTTTTAGTCCTGGTCAGCCTATGTTGTGCCTTGTTGCCTGCATTGGCTGAACATCCGGAGTATCCGGAATTGAAAAAATCCGATGCGAATATAATTGGTCATGTATTGGATAAAAAGACAAGTGAGCATCTGCCTTATATTACCATAGCATTAAAGGGAACCACGATAGGAACCGTCACCGACGCTACCGGACACTATTTCCTGAAGAATCTGCCGGAAGGAAACTTTGTGATGGAAGTCAGCTCGGTAGGGTATAAGACGGTTACCCGTAATGTGACCTTGAAAAAAGGTAAAACGCTGGAAGAGAACTTTGAACTGGAAGAAGATGCGATTGCTCTGGACGGAGTAGTCGTCTCTGCCAACCGTAGTGAAACGACCCGACGTCTGGCACCGACTCTGGTCAATGTAGTAGATTTGAAACTGTTTGAAACTACTAATTCTTCTACATTATCACAGGGGTTGAATTTTCAGCCCGGTGTCCGTGTGGAGACTAACTGTCAGAATTGTGGTTTCCAGCAAGTCCGGATTAATGGGCTGGACGGCCCCTATACACAGATACTCATCGACTCCCGTCCCGTGTTCAGTGCCCTTTCCGGGGTATATGGGCTGGAGCAGATTCCTGCCAGCATGATTGAACGTGTAGAAGTCATGCGCGGAGGAGGATCGGCATTGTTCGGCTCTTCGGCCATTGCGGGAACGATCAATATCATCACGAAAGAGCCTTTGCGAAATTCCGGTCAGTTATCGCATACGATCACTTCCATCGGTGGCAGTTCCGCATTCGATAACAACACCTCGCTGAATGCTTCCCTTGTAACGGATGATCATCGTGCCGGATTGTATATCTTCGGGCAGAACCGTCACCGGTCGGGATATGATTATGACGGAGACGGATTTACGGAACTTCCGAAACTGAAGAATCAGACGGTCGGTTTCCGTTCTTATCTGAAAACGAGTACTTACTCCAAACTAACGTTTGAATACCATCATATGCAGGAATTCCGCCGTGGTGGAGATATGCTGGATCGTCCTCCTCACGAAGCCCATATTGCCGAGCAGTTACAACACTCCATAGATGGCGGAAGTCTGAAATACGATTATTTCTCACCGAATGAAAAGAATCGTTTAAGTGTTTTTGCCTCGGCAGCCAATACGGATCGTGACAGTTATTATGGTCCCGGCAACGATCCTCTGAAAGCATACGGAAAGACGACCGACCTCACCGCTATGGGCGGTGTGCAATATGTGCACACATTCGACAAATGTCTTTTCATGCCTTCCGACCTGACAGCGGGACTCGAATATAACCGTGACCGGCTGAAAGATAATATGTGGGGATACGACCGCCATACGGACCAGACGGTCAAGGTTTACAGTGCTTTTCTACAGAACGAATGGAAAAACAAACATTGGGGAATTTTGATTGGCGGGCGTCTGGATAAGCACAATATGGTGGATGATGTTATTTTCAGCCCGCGTGCCAACCTGCGTTTCAATCCTACGGATAATATCAATCTGCGTTTGAGCTATTCTTCCGGCTTCCGCGCCCCACAGGCATTTGACGAAGATATGCATATCGAAAATGTAGGTGGAACAGTGGCGATGATCGAGCGTGCAAAGGACTTGAAAGAGGAAAAATCGCAGAGCTTCAGTGCATCCGCAGATATGTATCACCGCTTTGGTGCTTTTCAGACTAATCTGTTAGTAGAAGGATTTTATACGAGGCTGACTGATGTGTTCGTGTTAGGAGGGCCTTTTGACCGTGGTGACGGTGTGCTGGTGAAAATACGCAGCAATGGTCCGGGAGCCAAAGTAATGGGATTGACTCTGGAAGGAAAGATTGCTTATCTTTCTTTGCTTCAAATACAGGCAGGACTGACATTGCAGCGCAGCCGATACGATGAACCGCATAAATGGCACGATGATGCGCCGGCAGAAAGAAAAATCTTCCGTACTCCCGATATCTACGGTTATTTTACGGCTACTTATACTCCCGTCAAACCGTTGTCCATTGCTCTCTCGGGTACATATACCGGCAGTATGCTTGTGCAGCGTATGGACATCAGCGCAGAAAACGTAGCAATGGGCGATATGCCCGAGCGAAAGGCGGAAGCCATCCGTACACCCCGGTTCTTCGATATGGGAGTGAAGATAGCGTATGACTTCAAACTCTATAAAACGGTAGACTTACAACTTAGCGGAGGTGTTCAGAATATCTTTGAAGCATATCAGAAAGACTTCGACAGAGGAGCTAACCGGGATTCCAACTATATCTACGGTCCTTCGCTTCCGAGAAGTTTCTTTGCCGGAGTGAAGATTAGTTATTGATACGATACCGGTCTGTTATTTTCAGAACATTTTATGCATCCGGGAATGTGATAAAACGATTGCTTCCCGGATGTTTTATAAATAAGCGACAGATTTGGCATTGATGATTTCAACGATAATCATGTCTGCCTGACCGATTTTTAGTATTTTTGGCGATTGTAAGTAAGCGATTCAAAGTCTTATCAGATTGTATTACGGATTATGATAAAAAGAAGATGGACGAAATGCTTCATTATTACGAATGTAAAGGCAGTAAAATAATTAGTTTGAATGACCTATTATGGCAACAGAAAATAAAATAAAGTATTTTGAAAATCGGGAAGACTGGAGAAAGTGGCTGATGGACAACTTTGAAACCGAAGACGAAATTTGGTTTGTATTTCCTCTTAAATCGTCAGGTGAAAAAAGTATTGCATACAACGATGCTGTTGAAGAAGCCCTTTGTTTCGAATGGATTGACAGTACGATAAAACCGCTTGATAAAGAACATAGAATTCAGCGTTTCACGCCTAGAAAACCTAAAAGTACATACTCGCAAGCCAACAAAGAAAGACTTAAATGGTTATTGGCAAATAAAATGATACACCCTGAATTTGAAGATAAAATACGCACAGTTTTATCTGACCCTTTTATTTTTCCCAATGATATAATGGATAGATTGAAAGAAGATGAAATAGCATGGAAAAACTACCGGCATTTTTCCGACGCATATAAGCGTATCCGAATTGCATACATTGAAGCAGCAAGGAAGCGACCGGAAGAATTTGAAAAGCGATTAAACAACTTTATTTGTAAAGTGAAAGAGAATAAGATGATAACCGGATTTGGCGGAATAGAAAAATATTATTGAGATTGTCCGAATCTTTATGAAAGAATGCCCTTATAGTCTGATGGAAGCGATGGAGCATCATTAGTAGTAAATTACTAAAAACTTTTCTTTCCCTTTTAGTAGTTTGCCTGTTTGAGTTGTATTATATATAGATAGTCAATAAAGTCAAAGTAATCAACTTATTAAACAGTTAACCTTATGTTCAAACAACTAAGTACTTCTCTACTGATTGCATCAGCATGTATTTTGTCCTCTTGCACGCCTACGGTGAAGCAGGAGATCGCAATTTTACCTACCCCCGTTAGTCTGACGGAACAGCTGGGTGCCTTCGTCTTAAAGGATGGAATGAAAATCGGCGTTTCCGATCAGTCCTTATTTCCGGCTGCCGGATATTTGCAGGATATTCTTCGGAATGTAGTGTCTACTTCTGTAGAGGTGACCGAAGCCGATAAGGCGGATATCTATCTCCAGCTAGGGCAGGATAATGGAAAGCCCGGTTCTTACAAACTTCAGGCTACTCCCAAGTCTGTTCAGGTTGAAGCCGGAGATTATTCGGGCATCGTTTCCGCTATTGCCAGCCTCCACCAACTGCTGCCTGCCGGAATAGAAGTGCAGGGAACGAAACAGGCTTTCTCCATTCCTGCCGTGCAAATAGAGGACTCACCGCGCTTTGAATGGCGTGGCTTTATGCTGGATGCTTCCCGTCACTTCTGGAATAAAGATGAAGTGAAACATATACTGGACCTGATGTCCTTGTATAAACTGAATAAGTTCCACTGGCATCTGACGGATGATCAGGGATGGCGGATTGAAATCGAGAAATATCCGTTGCTGACGGAAAAAGGAGCGTGGCGTAAATTTAACAAGCACGACCGTGGTTGTATGGAGCGTGCGGTAGAAGAGGACAATACCGACTTCCTGATTCCGGAAAACAAAATACGGATTGTAGAAGGAGATACTCTGTATGGTGGTTACTATACGCATGAAGATATCAAAGAAATTGTAGATTATGCTGCACAGAGAGGAATCGATGTGATTCCGGAAATAGATATGCCGGGGCATTTCCTGGCTGCTATTACCCAATACCCTGATCTCGCTTGTGACGGACTGATCGGCTGGGGAGAAACATTCTCTTCTCCTATTTGTCCGGGAAAGGATACGACGCTGGAATTCTGCCAGGATGTCTTTAAAGAGATTTTCGATCTCTTTCCTTATGAATATGTACACATGGGTGGTGACGAAGTTGAGAAAAATAACTGGAAAAAGTGCCCCCGTTGCCAGAAGCGAATCCGCACGGAAGGACTTAAATCGGTAGAAGATTTGCAGGCGTGGTTCGTGCGCGATATGGAGAAATTCTTCCTTGCCAATGGAAAGAAGTTGATAGGCTGGGATGAAGTTGTTGCCGACGGACTGACTTCGGATGCTGCCATTACCTGGTGGAGAAGTTGGTCGAAAGAGGCAGTGCCTATGGCCACTTCGCAAGGACAACGAGTGATTGCCTGCCCGAATGAATATTTCTATTTTGATTATGCGCAGGATAAAAACTCCGTGAAGAAGATATTGGCATACGATCCGTATGCAGACGATCGCTTGTCACCCGAACAGAAAGAATGTTTCTGGGGCGTGCAGGCTAATCTTTGGGCAGAATGGATTCCGTCCATGAAACGTATCGAATATCTGATACTTCCCCGTATGGTGGCGTTGAGTGAAATAGCTTGGGTGCAGCCGGAGGCGAAACCGGATCTGAAAGAGTTCTATCGTCAGCTTGTTCCGCATTTCAAGCGGATGGATATCCTTGGATTGAACTATCGGATACCCGATCTGGAAGGATTCTACAAAGTGAATGCTTTCCTTGATGAGGCTTCGGTTGATCTGACTTGTCCGTTGCCGGGCATTGAAGTTCGTTATACTACTGACGGAAGTATGCCGACTAAGCAATCCACTCTTTATGAAGGAAATCTGAAAGTGACGGAAACGACAGGTTTCACTTTCCGCACCTTCCGTCCCGACGGTACTCCATCGGACGTAGCACGTACCCGATACGTCAAAGCTCCTTATGCGGAGGCAACTGCTGCTCCGGCTTCTTTGAATTCCGGACTGAAAGCGGTATGGCATAAATTCCGTGGTAATCTTTGTGAGGATATCGATGCGGCTCCCGTGAATGGTGAGTATATCGTAGAATCTGTTTCTATCCCCGAAGAGGTGAAAGGAGATATCGGTCTGATACTCAAGGGTTACCTAGAAATACCTGCAGATGGCATCTATACATTTGCCCTTCTTTCGGACGACGGCAGTACGCTGAAACTGGACGGTGAATTACTGGGAGATAATGACGGAGCACACTCGCCGGTAGAGATTATAGTACAGAAGGCCTTGAAGGCCGGACTGCACCCGATAGAAGTACGCTACTTCGATTGCAATGGCGGAGTTTTGCAGATGGAATTAGTCAATGAAAAGGGTGAGAAAGAAGTGCTTCCGAAAGAATGGCTGAAATATGAATAAATAGATCCCCTGAAGATTTTTTATCAGGTATTAATATAGATAAGGTTTGATAGAAGGCGGGTAGAAGTAGGGATACTTTTATCCGCTGTTTTTATTCTGTAGGTAATTCTTGTTGAAATATCCCTATAAATGGGTATTTCCCAAATCAAAAGTTCTTCTCAACTTTGCAGAGTGAATAAAACGCCACTATGCAATATTTGAAAGAAGACATACAGGAAAAAATCCTCCACATAGCCGAAGAAGTATTCTCCGAAAAAGGATATAAGGATGCTTCCATGCGCGAAATTGCTTCCCGAACAGGGATTACAGTCAGCAATATCTACCATTATTTCACCAATAAGGATGAGATATTCCGCACGATTCTGAAACCCGTGCTGAATGATTTGTATGCCAAGATATACAGCCATGATGCCAATCAGATGTCCATAGAAGTTTTTACGAATTCGGACTATCAGCAGGAATCCGTGCAGGAATATATCGATTTGGTTTCTGAACACCGTGCCCGGTTGCGTATGTTACTTTTCCAGGCACAGGGATCATCCCTGGAAAACTTCCGTTCGGAGTATACCGATGCGATGACACGTACTATTTTTGTCTTTTTTCAGGGGATGAAGCGGAAGTACCCGCACCTGAATATAGGTATCACCGATTTCTTTATTCATCTCAATACGGTGTGGCTGTTTGCCTTGCTCGAAGAACTGGTGCTGCACCACGTGAAGAAAGAAGAAATGCAGAAATTTATAGCAGAATATATAGCCTTTGAAACGGCAGGTTGGAAGGAGCTCATGAATGTATGAGCTCCTTCTTTTTTTTGAACGATTCAGAGGAATGTTCTTTTTTAAAAATCAGATATATATAAATGAAAAGGTATGAAAGAAAAACAGAAAAAGAAAAGTGGTGTGAGTCGCTTGTTTGAGATAGCAGGTGAGAAGAAAGGCTTACTGATGCTTGCCGGGGTACTTTCGGCGGTCAGTGCCTTGTGTATGCTGGTGCCTTATTGGTCGGTATATGAAGTGCTGAAAGAGCTTTTGTTGCATGGCAGCAAGATAAGCGAGTTGGATAGCAGTGTGCTTATACACTGGGGATGGGTGGCATTTGTCGGTCTGGTGGCAGGACTGCTTTTGCTGTATGGAGCATTGATGGCATCGCATATAGCGGCGTTCCGTATTCTCTACGGGTTGCGCATTCGTCTGTCCGGGCATATCGGACGCCTTTCGCTGGGATACCTGAACGGTACTTCCACCGGAGCGATCAAGAAGACTATGGAACAGAATGTGGAGAAGATAGAGAATTTTGTGGCGCATACCATTCCCGATCTGGTCAATGTGCTGGCAACCATTGTGCTGATGTTTATCATCTTCTTCTCCCTGAACGGGTGGATGGCGGCTATTTGTGTGGTCTGCATCGTTTGTAGTGTCGGTTTGCAGTTTATGAACTTCTTTAGGAAAAAAGCCAAAGAGTTTACGAAAATCTATTATGATACGCAGGAGCGTATGAGTGCTTCAGCTGTCCAGTATGTGAGAGGAATGCCCGTGGTGAAGATATTTGGTCAGAGTGTGCGCTCGTTCCGCCAGTTTAATAGTGAGATAGAGGCCTATAAAAGTTATGCTTTAAGAGTCTGCGACACCTATCAGCCCGGTATGATTGCTTTTACTGTTTTGCTGAATTCGCTGATAACTTTCATTTTGCCCGTAGGTCTGTTGCTTCTGAGCAGAGAGCCGCAGAATATTGGTCTGGCGGCAGTTTATCTCTTCTTTATTATTATGGGGCCCGGCGTGGCTTCTCCTATCTATAAACTGATGTATCTCGGTTCAAGTACGAACGAGATTGACGAGGGAGTGAAACGAATCGACCGCATATTTGATGAACAGGTACTTCCCGAAACTGCGGTTTCGCATTTGCCCGCTTCCTATGATATCGAGTTTCGCCACGTATCGTTTGCCTACGAAAACAGGGCGGAGACTACCCGTACCGAAGCGCTGAAAGACATCTCTTTTACTGCGCCACAGGGAGCGATTACTGCGCTGGTCGGTCCGTCAGGTTCCGGAAAATCTACGGTAGCCAACCTGATTCCGCGCTTTTGGGATGTCAGTGAAGGGGAGATCTGCATTGGCGGAATGAATATAAAAGAGATAGCGACCGAGGATTTGATGAATCTCGTTTCCTTTGTTTTTCAGGACAGCTTCCTCTTCTTTGATACGCTCTATGAGAATATTCGGGTCGGTAATACGTCTGCTACCCGTGAACAGGTGATCGAAGCTGCCCGTGCGGCTCAATGCCACGATTTTATAGAGAGTCTGCCGGACGGCTATCATACGCGGATCGGTGACAAAGGAGTGTATTTGTCCGGCGGTGAGTCCCAACGGGTTTGTGTGGCAAGAGCCATTCTTAAAAATGCTCCGATTCTGGTGCTTGACGAGGCGACTGCTTTTGCCGATCCGGAGAACGAATATAAGATGCAGCAAGCCATTCAGCAACTTATCAAAAATAAAACGGTCATCATTATTGCTCACAGACTTTCGTCCATCATTTCAGCCGAGCAGATACTTGTCCTGAAAGAAGGCAAGCTCGTACAAAGCGGACGTCACGAAGTGCTGAGCAAAACGGATGGTGTATATAAAAGAATGTGGGATGCCTATACCAGCGCATTCCGTTGGCAATTAACTATCAAAAAGGAGGAAACAAAATGAATGCAATCAAGAATATTACGGTAGGACATACCGAACGTCTGCGTAGACCTGTCGGTTACACGATGCTTGCCAATCTGGTGAATATCGTTCCGTTCTGTCTTTCTATCGAAGCCATTAATGTGATTTTCCGTACGTTCGACGGTAGTGGTACACCGCTGGATACGAATCGTCTTTGGATGATTTTTGCTATATTGGTCGTGTATATGGTGGTGATGGCTTTTGCCGAACGCGCCGCCTATCATGCCAACTTTCGCGGTGCTTATGAGATGAGTGCCGAAGGGCGTATTAATTTAGCCGAGCATCTGCGTAAATTATCCTTGGGATTCCTGTCCCGCAGAGATCCGGGGGATCTTTCTTCCATGCTGATCACTGACTTTACTATGGCGGAAACGGGAATATCCCATCACTTGCCCCAATTGATGGGAGCGTTGGTAATGCCGGTTCTTGCCTTCCTTGGCTTGCTTTGGATTGACTGGCGCATGGCGGTGGCCATGTTCGTAGCTTTACCGCTTGCGGTTGCTGTCCTGTTGCTTAGCAATATCGCCCAGCGTAAGCTGAGTGTGCGGCAGATTGAAGCCAAGATTAATGCCGGAAACCGTCTGGAAGAATATCTGCAAGGCATACGGGTGATGAAAGCATATAATTTGCTGGGAGGCAAGTTCGAACGCCTGAAAATGGCTTTTAGTGATCTCCGTCGTGCCTGTATCCGGCAGGAGGCGCTTCTCGGTCCATTTATCTTATTCTCGGTCACATTGATCCGTGCCGGATTGACATTCATGATACTTTGCGGTACGTACCTGTTGATAGGAGGCGAACTTTCACTGCTCACGTTTGTCATGTTTCTGGTGGTCGGTTCCCGTGTTTTCGATCCGCTGACATCTGCCTTGACTAACTTTGCCGAGTTTCGCTACTTCTCCATCGCAGGAGGACGTATCCTTACGTTGATGAACGAACCGGAAATGAAGGGAGATCGTGATGTGCCCGAAAGCGGAGATATTACTTTTGATCATGTATCTTTCGGTTATCAGGAAAAGGAAATACTGCATGATATTTCCGTGACTCTTAGAAAAGGGACGCTCACTGCTTTGGTCGGTCCTTCCGGAAGCGGAAAGAGTACGATGCTGAAACTTTGCGCACGCTTCTATGATCCGCGTAAAGGCTCGGTTCGTTTTAACGGAATGGATATGAAAGAACTGGAGCCGGAGTCATTAATGAAACATTGTTCCATGGTTTTTCAGGATGTCTATCTGTTTCAGGATACGCTGAAGAATAATATCCGTTTCGGCAGGACAGATGCTACGGATGAAGAGATCGTAGCGGCAGCGAAAAAGGCTTGTTGTCACGAATTCATCATGCGTCTGCCCAAAGGATACGATACGATGGTAGGAGAAGGTGGCTGCACTCTTTCGGGAGGAGAAAAACAACGGATCTCCATTGCCCGTGCCATGCTGAAAGAAGCTCCGGTCGTGCTGCTGGATGAGGCTACTGCCTCTCTCGATCCGGAGAATGAAGTAGAAGTGCAGCAGGCTATCAATACCTTGATTGCGGGACGGACGGTAATCGTTATCGCTCACCGCCTCAAAACGATCCGAAATGCCGACCGGATTATTGTGCTGGAAGAAGGACGAATTGCGGAACAAGGCACTCATGATGAACTTTTGAGCCGGCCGGGGCTGTACGCCAAACTTTGGAATATACAGGAACAGACATCGGGATGGAAACTATAAAAACGGCTCATCAGAGATAAAACGAAAAGGTCCGGCTTTCACAAGCCGGGCCTTTTGTTTACTAGAATTTATGCTATTTACACTTATTCTGTAATATTGAATACATTATATGGTTTTTTTAAACTAACAACCAAATGTGAGAATGCGGGAGAATCACTTCGGCCGATTCCAATGTTTTCAATGTGGCTACGTAATTTTTAATTATGACTAATTAATTCAATTCTGATATTGCAAAGATAGGGGCTTTGACGATTTCCTGCAATCACCTGAAATGGGTATTCTTGGGCGGGTTACTAGCAATATATAGTGGGTCTGAATCTTTTATTCCGGAACATTTGCAGAGTTTCCTGTCAACCTGTTCAGATGACATACCAGTAGTTTTCCTTCATTATCTCTCAAATGCATACCATTGCCTTGACAATAACGGAAGTATTTGCATCGGGCGCACTCGTCTTTTTTCATCCATGAACGGTCGCGATAAGGCTGGAATTTCGTTTGCCATATTTCCCAAAAATCATCCTGATAGATATTTCCTTGATGGTAGTTGGAGCGGATGCTGCTACAGGCACTGATAGAACCGTCAATCAAAACGGAGCCGACTGATATTCCGGCACTACAGAAGAAAGGAGTATTCCGTACTTCACCTTCATAGTTACCCAGGAAACCTTCGCAGCCGTAACTCGCACGGATAATTCCTTCCTTTCGGGTGTCACGGATGAAGTCGAGTACTTGTTTCAGTTCTTCTCCGTTCATACGGAATTCCGGTTCTTCGGCGGCTCGTCCTACCGGAAAGATGGTAGATACTCTCCATCGTTTGACTCCGAGACTGATAAGTAACTCTTTCATAGCCGGCAACTGTGGCAGGCTACGGCGGGTGACACAGGTAATGACGTCGAATGTCAGTTCAGGGATAGCTGTGATTTCCCGTATGGCATTTACGGCACAATCGAAACTTTCGGGATGTCGTCGCATCCAGTTGTGTACATCCTTCAGTCCGTCAAGGCTGATGGATATACTACGCATACCGCTGCGGATCAGGTTGTGAAGCCGTTCGCGTGTGAGACACAGGCCGTTGCATACCATGCCCCACGGGTATCCCCGTCGGGATATTTCTTTGCCGCAAGTTTCCAAATCTTCACGTACGGTTGGCTCTCCACCGGAGATAATGACGAATACATCGTGCGGATTGGTATGTGTTGCTATGCTGTCCAGTACTTTTAGAAAATCCTGCAGAGGCATATCCGGAGTAGCGGGAGAGGACTTGCAGTCACTGCCACAATGGCGGCAACGTACATTACATCGTAAGGTGCATTCCCAAAAAAGCTGTCTGAGCGGATGTTCTTCCACTCTTTCGTGTTTCATCCGGCGAAATATTTCTAAAGCCAGCCATCGGCGGGGAGTAAGGGGGATGATACGTTTCATTCTTCTTCTTTTTTCTCCTCTTTAAGTAAAGTGACTTTTCCCTCTTTTCCAAGGTCTTGTATTCTAATCTTTTTTGTCTGGTATGCGCCATTCTTTTCGCCGTCTACATCTGTATACTCAAGGTACATTTCAGATTTTTTTGGAGGATACTCTTCGAATTTAAATGTATTGATTGCTATACCGCCTACCGTATAATGCTCTATTTCACGTGACTCGGTATAGGCAGTATCTGTAATTAATGAATCTTCTTGATTCATATAACTGGATACTACGCGAATACCATTAATATTTTCTTTTTCTTCATTTTGTACTTGACTGCTTATTATAATGTCAGGAGTCCAGTCGGGACCGGGACCATAATAACAAGGTTCGTCCCAGATTTCGTTATTATTGCCACATCCGGAAAAGCCTAAAGCGGCGAGCAGACTTAGTAGATATTTGTTTCTCATGTTATTAACGTGTTTAGTTCTTGTTGGGACAAAGATAATTAATCTTTGAATCGGCTGTTCTCTATTGTTCGTTTTATTTTTTGAATGAGATGATTTTAGAGATTGGGGATGATTGTATAATGGGGTATCAGGAAATACAATCTTATGGGATAAAGGAGAAAACATCTTGATTCTTTTGTGGGTAATTAAACAAAACCGTATTAAATGGGGACAGGTATTTATCCACAGGATGTGCGAATTGATATTCTCCCCTTTTCGCATATATTGGGAAAAGGTATGTGTAATAGCAAAAAGTGCAATACTTTCTGTGATATTCTTTCTTTTTGATTTGATTTTAGGTAATTTCCTGTCGTTGTATATTGCAGAATGACCTCAAATAGCGATTCCCCGCTCTCAGAAAGGAGTTCTTTTACTCCCGGCCCGGCTCTCAGAGTGCTTCAGCACGGGGCTTATTAGCGTGAAGAGTAAGGTTAGACAAGATATAGAGTAAGTATACGGTGCATATAGTGTAAGTATACGGTGCGTATAGTGTAACTATAGCCTGCGAATAGCGTAACTATACCCTGCAAATAGCGTCAGTATCCTGAAAAGAAGGTGGAAATAGACTGTTTTTAGTCTTTTCCCTTTCTATTTCGTTCATAGCCTTGAACGAAATAGTTAGAGCAGGAGGGAAGACTATTGGCTAAATTGCTCGCTTAGAGAACCGGAACGAGAAAGATGAAGGTGCAGAGTGATATCATAATTGCTATAAAACTTCGATATTGATAAATCGCTAATTGCCTAGAATCCGATAAAAATTCCGAGGGTAGAGAAGGGGCGGAATTAGCGAAACTCTGAGCATTACAAAATACAAATTGTCACTTTTGACAATTTGTATTTTGTTTCTTGGAATGAACGTTAACTATTCGCATAGCTATGCATTCCACCCAAGACATAGTTCACTCCGAAATATGTCATCAGAACAGTGAGGAATGCTAGTATCATATAAATGTGGAAGAACAAAGGCTTGCGGAAAATCTGCAGACTTTGTGAATGGAATGCCACACCATATACAAGGAAAGTAATCAATGCCCAGACTTCTTTCGGGTCCCATGCCCAATAGCGTCCCCATGAAACATTTGCCCAGACTGCACCAAGAAAGATGCCTGCTCCCAGAAAGAATGTGGCAGGATAAAGCAACAGACGGCTAAGCAGTGTCAATTGTTCTACCCGATTATCCTGTCTTTCATACCCCCCGGTAACATGGTTTTCTGTTTCTTTTTTCCGCAGACATAGTGCCAGTATTCCATTCAGCATGATGAAAGCCAATAGAGCATAAGACATCATAATTAGTGAAACATGAATGCTAAGCCATGGAGAAACGAGCACCGGCATCAAAGGAGTGATCTGTGGATTCATTTGTCCCAAATAAGAAACTAACAGGACAAAGCCGGAAAGCAAGAACCCGAAGGGAAGTGTGAAAGGGAAGCGACGATGGAGCAGGCAGGCCACCAGGAGAATACATAATGCCATGAATTGCATCGTTTCATAACCATTACTCAGGGGAATGCGTCCGCCGATATACCAACGGAGGCAATATCCAGCCAAATGAAATAGAAAAGCCGCATAAAGCACCACGGAAAAAGAGACCCCTGCTATATGTGAAACTGTTTTGACTTTTGGTGGAAGAGCAGTGCTCCGCAGGCAGTTGTGAAGCAGAAGCAGGAAAGACAACAGTCCAAAAGCCAGATTAACCATAAAGAGAATCTTGCTGAATGGAATACTGTTGTAGAGCAATTCAGCTTTTACTTGTATCTTGGAGAGAGGTTTCACACTGCCATCGGCAGGTAATGGCTGAATGAATGTCCCTTGCTCCAGCATGAGAATGAGTCCTACTTTCTCATCTGTCTCTTGGATGGCTTTTGCTAGTTTGCTTTGTCCCTGTTCCCGTTGCCAATGTTCCCGTAAGCGGTAAACTGATCCGTCGAATAAATCAGTGAGGCGTGCGTAAGGTGTTTTCAGGCCGAGCAACTGTTGTAGTTCTGCACTTTTTATGTATATCAGCGATTCATTTCTCCACACTTCGGGATAGAGTAACCAGCCTCCGATTACTTGTTCGGGAGTCAGTCCTTTGTAGGACGATTTGCCTGTCAGCTTCTGAACAAAGTCGCGGGCTAATGTATTGAAAGGTACTACCCGGTCGTGGTAAATCACTTGTTCGCGTGCCAGGCTATCTGCTTGTATCCGTTTGAGGGCAGGGAGTGATCTCTTTTGCGCCTGCGCTGTTCCGGCAAGGCAGAAAAGGAATAAGATGAACACTCCTCCTTTTTTCAGTAACGGATGATTCAACAAGCGACGGAACTCACCGTTTTGAGAGAACAGAAGCCAGATCATGGAGATGCCCAGCAGAATATATCCTGCATAAGTAACCCTCGTACCCCATGGATCATAATTCACCGTCAGCCAACTTCCCTGCCCGTCATCGTCGAAAGACGACTGATAGAAGCGGAAGCCTTGCGAAGTAAATATGCGGTTCATTGAAATTTGTTCATGAAAGAAAGTGTCTTTTTGTCCGGAGAGAGAGTCAGATAGTGAGACGGGAAGGGAATGACTGATATAACTGACGTAATCGGCAGGCGCTTCTGTCCCCGGATAATATACTACCCGGAAACTGTCCAGCCGCATGATAAACGGCAGTTTTATATTCTTTCCGCTTTCCGGTTCCTCGAAACTATTCATTGCTACGCCGGGGCGCAGATGTATATATCCCTTCTTGCTGCCGATAAACGTAATCATGGCCCCCACCAGGATAACGAGGAAGGAGCCATGCAACAACAATATGGGAAGCCGCCGCCATAAGGCACGCCGGATGAGAGCGGCAAGTGTTATTACGGCTATCGCTCCCCATAAACAACAAAACCAGATCGTATGATATATATTTCTTTCCACAAAGTCCGTCCCATACGCTTGCTCTACGAAGGTAGTCACAGCAAGCAATCCCACCAGACAGACATATAAAATAACAAGTAGCCTTTTCAACAGTACAATCTTTTGGTGATATTAAAAGGAAGCATAATCCTTGTTTTTACAGGCTTTCACTCCCATACATTCCATCTCTATCAACCATCCCGGACGACATACGGGGGCATGAACAAATACTTTAGGCGTGTGCGGAAAGCGTTTGTCGTACATACCTTTAACGACAGTATAGTCTGCGATGTCACGCAAATATACGATCATCTGTCCCAGATCATCAAATGTGCAGTCGGCTTCTTGCAGTAGCACCTCTACATTCTCCCACATTCGTTCGGTCTGCTTGCGGATATCACCGGGGTGCACTACTTCACCTTTGTTATTGATGCTTGCCGTGCCGGAAATGAATACTTGGCGGCGATCTCCATAGTCTACATACGTGCCACGTTCAAAGCTCACTCCGTATTCGTAAGTCGGGTTCAGATGTGTGGGCGCATAAAGAAAGTGAATCTGCTCCGGTTTCACGCCGGCTATGGCATACGTATCCATTTGTACCAGTACTTTCGGGTCGGCATGGCGTCCGCCGATTCCTGTGCTGGAGATGTAATGTGTCTTTTCTGTCAGGTTCTGTGTCACAAAGACCTCATTGCGTGCTTTCACGACTCCGGCATAGTTTACGTCTACGTTCTGCACGAAGAACCAGGTACGAATACAATGATCTGCCAGTCTGCATCCTTGTTCCATAAGTTGCATCACGTAATCATTCAGCAGCAGGCGGGTCTGATACTCTGAGTTGGCTGCACGGTTGAAAGCGCTGCCGGCCCAAAGATGGCGGTACGCACCGTGCTTCACTTCGAAAAGGCCGTTGTGCAGTACTTGCGTCTGTATGTCGGTTTGCAGATAAACCCACAGGGCAATCTTTGTTCCGTCCAATGGTGGCTGCTCCACAATGGAAAGTGCGCAGTCGGAACCTTCGGTGGTCAAAGCCAGCAGCGTATCTGCCTGATTGGCAGCATCGCTCAGGAAATAGCGCTTGAATACGGCAACCCCACCTTTGAGTTCTTTGGCAAGTAAATTATCATAAGTATTCAAAACTGCATTCAGCTGTTCTTCGTATGTATCTTCCGGTTTCGTGGAATGTATCATTACGTGATACTCCGAAGCTCCTGCCTCTGCATTATATTTAAAAATCTCAGTTAGAGTCTTTTCAGACTGGATGTTCTGTTGTTCTTTGTTGTTCATATGCAATTTTTCAATGACTAATAGTTCTATTTTACTCTTGCGCACCGTCGTCAATCCAGTTGTCAATCAGTGTCAGGATGTTGGATGAAGTGACCATCTGTGAATGGTCTATCCCCCAGCTTGAACTGATATTCGTATTCAATATCTGGTGTAAAATGCTTTCTTTGGCATTGCGGGGTTTCACCCGTAACACATCGTTTACGATGGTCGAAGGTTGGTTGACTAAGTCTTCATAGCTTTCTCCGGTCAGCAAATTCAGTTCGGCTGCGGGCTTGGCACTTCCTCCGTGACAGGCTGTACAGGTTTTATCGAAAACCTGTTGCTGGATGGTATGATACATACTGACATCAATCGTGCCTACTTCCATGAAGGTAGTGTCGGCAGTTGCCGTGAAATCTTCGATGGTCTGGAAACTGACGACACGTTTTCGCAGTCTGTTGATGACACATAGTTCTATCTCGGTCACTTCCTCACTGATACCAGACAGTATCACTTCCACTTCACCGCCGTCGGTCTCCGGAGTAGGAATAACTTTGGAAACAATGGCATACTCGCTCTCATCATCGAAACCTGCCACCACTATGCTGTATCCTTCGGACCATTTGTTGATACCACTGAATTTGCCGGACAGTTTCAGTACCCGTCCTTCTCTCGGTACGAAACCTGTATTTTCATAAATCCTGCCGTCGTCACAAGAAGTCAATCCCGTGACAAGCAGGGAAAAAGCAAAGAAAAGAATGTATTTCTTCATAAACAGATCCTTTCTCGCATTAGTTAGAATGTATATTGAAGTAAGATACTGGCTGAGTGTACGGCTATTCCTAAGTCATCATTGTCACGATCGAGCTGTGTGTCATGACCTGTACGACCAATGTACTGATACATCGCCTGTAACTTGAGATTACAGTTCTTAAAGAAATAGTTTACTCCTACGGCAGGCATATTCAGAAAGCCATTTGTATCTGTTCCATTCCGGTTGAAGAAATCATAGCGCAGTGCTGCCTGCAGGCGCGGGGCAACGAAGTACCCACCTTGTACGTATCCTCCTAAGTAATTGTAGGAGTCAGAAATCTTTTGTCGGTTGGTGAATCCTATGTTCATATAATACATTTCAGCACTCAGATAGAGTTTGTTTTTCAGCATTGCAAATTCAAGTCCGGCACGGAAGTCATTGGTACTTTCATTTTCGCTTTCTACATTCATCGAAGCGGATACTCCGAACATGATTTTATCTTCATGCAGACGGTTCGGATTTCCCTGAGTGGCGGGCATCACGCCTTTGGGCATATAAGTAAATCGCCCGGCATAGAGCAGGGAAGGGATGTGCCAATCATCACTCAGCGTCTTTGTAGCCGTATTGACCGAAGCGCCTGTGCCGTTGAACAAACCGATTTCATAGCCAAACTTGTCGGCAACCAAACCGTGAATCTCTACTCCCAGATCGAAGCCGGTACCGATATTGGGCGTCACCGCATTCAGTGAATGGGGGAGAATAACAGGGGCAGTAAGCGATACAGGCAGTGATGGCAAGAGTGTTTCACCCAATGTCGTCAGATAGGCGTGTGAGAACGGGGTCTTGAACTTGCCGACACGGATCGCAAATTGTTGTTTCAGCTGTACGTCGAACCACGCTTGCTGTAACAAGGCTCCGCCACTGGCTGCGGCATTCATGGAAAGATTGAACGATACTTTTCCAAAAGCTTTCCCCG
The DNA here is from genome assembly GCA_947646015.1 of uncultured Bacteroides sp. Classification (GTDB taxonomy): domain Bacteria; phylum Bacteroidota; class Bacteroidia; order Bacteroidales; family Bacteroidaceae; genus Bacteroides. Next base: position 25,313 of record CANSEY010000014.1, read on the forward strand.
TGAAACCGAGTACGGCGTAAGGGATAGAAAAACCGGAGTTGGCTACATTATCCTGATTGTAGGCTTTGTCCAGTCCTTCCTCGTCATACCAGTTGAAATTGCCACTGGTCTGTACAAGCAAATAGGGTTTGAATACAAAGTCTCCTTTTTTGGTCTCAATGGTGAATCCTTCTCTTCCTGCCAATGAAACTACGCCGTTTTCCGTATCTTCTTCATGTTGTGCCATAGCGACGAAAGGCAAAGCCGACAGCATGGCAATGAATATATATTTTTTCATAATAACTGATATATACTGCTTTTTTATTAAAGTGAATTTATAAATGCAATCAATGCGTCGCGGTCTTCTTTACTCATCTTTTTGAATAAGTTTTTTGATGCTTCGCCTTCGCCGCCATGCCACATGATGGCTTCAGTCAGGTTGCGGGCACGACCGTCGTGCAAGAAGTAAGTGTGTCCGTTCACCTTCTCTTGCAGACCAATTCCCCAAAGAGGGGTGGTACGCCATTCGTTTCCACGTGCCAGACCGCTGACATAATTGTCGTTCAAACCGACTCCCATGATTTCGGATCCCATATCGTGCAACAGGAAATCTGAATAAGGGTGGATGGTTTGTCTGCCCAGCCACGGAAGCTGGGTGTTGTTCAGCAGAACGGTGCCACGGGGTTTGGTGTGCAGGGTAGTTGTATGGCAGAGGTGACATTTTGCTTGGTAGAAGTTTTGTTCTCCTTTGACCACCTGCGGATCATTAACATTGCGACGGGCCGGAACACTGAGGCACTGCATATAGAGGTCTACGTCTTCCATCTCCTCGGTGGTAATATCCAGCTGATCATAGGAGAGTCCCATCATGCTTCCTTGGTTGACTTGTATTTGTCCTTCGCAAATCTCTTCGGGATAACGGCTGTTGGTAACACCCATGTCACTGGAAAAACCGAGTTCTACAGTAAGGTCGGCATGCTGCGCTTTATTGCCGGACAATCCCAGAGATCTTACTCCCCGTTCGGTGATGTAGTTGCAACGTCCGCTGATTCCATATTCCGGATAGTTGCTTTTCGCTGCAAGTGCTTCTATTTCGGTAGGGTCCAATGCCATCATTTGTCCCATACCTACATGGCGCAAGGGGATGCGGACGGTACAAAACAAATCTTCCGGTTTGATTTCTTCGGCATACCATTCGGATATGGTGTAAGTCGGTTTGCAGAGTTCGTATTTCTCACCGTCCGGGAAGGAGAAACTTTCGTAGGTATATTCTACAGATAATTTTCCCTCCGGTTTTACGCCGTAGATTGCCTGGTCGTGCAGTACCCGGCCGTAGTCTTGAAAAAATGCACCATTCTTGCGGCTGATATAAACCAGCATGGAAGAGAAACCATAGCTGCCGGAACCACCTTCGCTCCATAATGTCGGTTTGGTACGACCGGCATTCCGATGACAGCTACCACAGGAGTAACCGGCATAAACAGGACCGAGTCCGCCGCCATGACCATTACCGCTTGTCCGTACATCATCGTAGAGTCTGTCTCCTTGATTGAAACGGTTTTCATAGACACCCGACACCCAGTCTGCCGGAGTGTCGTAGGCTAATGATGAGTTCAGAAAATTGGTAGCTGTACCTGCCGACAGAGCGTATCCATCCGGTATCTCTATATCCAAGATGTCAATTCCGTCATTATCGCAAGCGCTGCACGCCAATATAGAAAGGAGAGAGAATGAATATTTTAGTATGCAATTCATCTTTAATTGACTTTATTTAAAATAATATGCTCAAACATACCAAAGAAGTAAAAGGAGATTTAGTCAATCTCGCCTTTACTTCTATATGCTTTTATGGGGTAATCCCTTATTTCACTTTACGAGCCTGTCCGTCTTTGAAGAGCAGGAATTCCAGTGTGTGGAAACCGCGTACATTCTGAGCGGCTGCGATACCTTCGTTGTCTTCATCATAGTCACCGCTCCAGTTCAGCTGGTCCCAGTCTCCTGAATTCAGAAGCTGTACGATAGCGTTCTGGTCTAGTGGCCAGCTGTCCATATTCGGGTCAAGACCCAGGCTGGCAACCGGACCAAACAAGAAGGCTTCACTGACTTCCCATGGCTGGCGTGCCTGTAACCAAGCGTCACACGCTGTTTCAAAAGCTGTATTGGATGGAGAATTGGAAAGAGCTATCACTGCATCATATAACGCATCTACTTTACTTTTCAGTGATGCGTAAGTCGGCAATACGACTACTTCAACGTAAGTTTTTACCACCGGCTGAAGTATGGCATCAGAGTTAATGCTTGCTGTACTTCCGATATAAGAGTTCAACTCTTTCAGTACAGTTTCCAAATCTGAACAGGCTTCCATGGCTTCTTCTGCTTCCAAACTGTTGATGTTGTTGCGGAAAGGTTGTGGAATACCCCAGATGGCAGTCGCTGCCTTATTGATGGCTTGTTTTACATTGTTGTTCAATGTTGAATTGCTGCCTTCGATAATTTTTGAGATAGAATTATCGGCAACGGTTCCATCAAGTGTTCCGTAATAAGCATTGCGGATAGAATAGATGTTATTTCTATAGTCTTCGCGGGAGTGCCAGCTATACCATGATTCTACGGCATAAATTGCTTCCTGAATATTTCCGGCTTTATATTTGCTCACCGGGTCGCCTATTTTCTGTGAACCTACTTCACCGGCAATATCAATACAACCTTCGATGATTTGCTGTACACAGGTCTTGGCAGTTGTGAATTCACCGTTATGGTTGATAAAAGCGTCTCCATATCCGCCTGTTGTCCAGGCTGCCTGAAGGTTTGTTGCATCTGTTTGCAGAAGGCGGCCTACATTTTTCATATAGTTGTGCCAGCTTGTTGCATTCTCTGAGTTGTAGTCGATATCAGCAGCAGATACTTCATTATCATCATCATTACTACAGGAAGTAGCTGTAAATGCCAGTCCTAACATAAGGGCTGCAACATAGAAAAAACTTTTTTTCATCGTATAAAAATTAATTAATAGATTGTTTCTTATTTCTTGATAAACCATCCGACATAAGCAATGCCGATAGAGAATTCGTTTTCGCTGTTGTATTTTCCGGTTCCGAATACTTTGCTTGTTCCGATCTGCCGTGTCGAGTAGTCAGCTTTTACTACCAGATTAGGGAGAGCATACCAGTTCAATCCGGCTGTCCACATACTGACCTGACAACGCTTTTCCATTGTCTGTCCTTTTTCTCCTTTTTCCTGCGGATTGTAGTATTCGTATCGGGCAAACGGATAGATCACAGGAACTTTATTGTTTTTGAAAAGAGAACTGATGTTGAAACCTGCTTCGGCTGCATAGCTTACAGCATTTTTTGCAACAGGAATTAGCCGGCTGTAAGGAGATTTATTCGATTGTCCGATATTCACTTTACTGACTCCGGTAGAATTGCCCAGATTTCCATAAACGATATTACCACGTGCAATTACATATTTATTGCGGTATTGTGCATCTGCCGTGAATATTCTCAACGGGACTTTACTTGAATAACTATCAAGTTTGTCTGAATTGGAGCCCGCATCGGCACAATAGTAGAATGACGCACCTACACGCAAACCGGGAACGCCTTTGTAATCCAGGCGTGCTACATAAGCCGGAGACGAGAAGTTGTCTTCTTCAAATATACCTTGTTTGCCACCGGCTACCCATGTGTTGCGGTCAAAACCATTCGGATTCAAACCTGCCACAATCATGGCCTGATAATCGAAACTGGCATACCCTTTTCCGAAGGAACCGAAGAATTCCAGACCGTTCTCATGCCAAGTGGAAGGAAGGATTGTTGTTTCACCTTCCGGACGGGATGTTCCGAAGAAGTTGACCGGCTCATGATGTGAATTGGTTAATCCCACAGGGACAATGATATGTCCGGCACGTACATTGAAAGACCGATGGATCAGGCGTGTGATGTGGAACTGTTCAATAGCGACTTCGCCACCTTTTTCCACCTCTGTTTCATATTCACCGTTTTCGGAGTTCTCCAGCTCAAAAGCTGTGCCTGTACCGCCGGATTCAAACTCTATTTCTGCTCCGAGTATCCATTTCGATGTAAATTTATAATCGAAAGCAAGTACGAAACGGGGGATGGATATGGTATTCCTTTTTTTGTTAGGGTTACCGTCATTTCCTCCATAGAAGCGGTTTATACCATAGTCCTTGAAGTTAGCGACCATCTCTCCGTATCCGCCAAAACGGAACTTTGAATACTCCTCTGTAGAAGGCTTGTCGTTTTTAGAATTATCTTTCGTTTCCTGAGCCGAAAGTGTGTAGAAAGAGGACAGGAAGCAAAGAACAACGATTGCAGTTAATTTTCTCATCTTTTTAATAATTTTATCGACTGCAAAGTTATATGAGGTTAAAAAGGCTGGCAATACCTAAAAGTAGGCATAGTTATTTCTTAAATTCAGTATATGTAGGTAATTTTTAGCTAAGAATGGGAAGTAAGGAAATTTAAAAGGGTAAATGAGTAAAAGGTGCATATCAGCATTTTTGCTTTTTTGCTGATATACACCTTCTTTTGTTTTTAGATTTTTCTGACTTGCTTTATTTGACAGTAATATTCTCTTTCCAGGTTATACCACTTATATCTGTCAGAATTAGTTCGTAGTCACCTTTGGGCAAGTCCACAAAAACATCACTTCTGATTGTAAGGGTTGCTTTACTTCCCAAAGGAATGATGAGGCTGTGCTTTCCCGGAGCTACTTTGGCTACATAGTCATTTTTTATTCGGGTAAGTGGGAAGCGGGCTAGCTCTTCTCCATTCTTTTGAAGTATTGTTTTTCCATTCTCGTCTTTTAGTGTTATGCCGATCAGGAAGGAACCGTACACGTCGGCTCCTTCTATCCGGTATACTTTGAACGTGAGGATATCCTCTTGAATCTTTGCGTTGGATATTTCCAGTTCCGGTTTGACCGATTTGTTGTGCAAAGGTCCCCAAACACCGTTATGGAAGACTTGGTTAGTATATAAGGTCAGTATGAAAAGCAGTACTGCACCGCTTATTGCGACTTTACTGAATTGCTTGATAGATAGTGGAAGTTCACCGGAAGTAAGCCATACAAGCCATTTGTTCTTGGAAAGTTTAGGCAATAACAGATAATCCAAAGAATATTTTCCGCCGCCGGACAGGAAAATAGTGAATCCGGCTGACACTCCCAAGATGCCGATTTGCCATTCGTCGAGGCAGGTAGTACCCAGCCAGCCGGAGCCTAAAAGAATGCCGAATGCCAGACTGAATACGCCGATACTCATTAATCGTGTGAAGAAACCGAGCATATAGAGTAACCCGACGATGCCTTCTACTAATGTGAAAATTACCATTGCCCACCAAAGTAAATCCGGTGTGCTGACCAAGTATTCAATAATCGGTTTGATACCAATGGAATTGGGAAGGAAATGATTGAACTTTTCTCCAATGTATCCGGTTCCATCCGGAATGAGTTTGTTTTCAAGGACGAGTCTGCGCCAAAAAGCTGAGAAATAAGTCCAGCCGACGATCAGTCGTAAGGAGAGAGTGAAAATGCCCGCAAGTACGTAGGCTTTGGATGGTTCTTGTTGTTGTGTCAGCATACTGTTTGTTGTTAGTTTGTTATTGAGAGAATCGTTTCTTATTAGAACAAGTTTCCAGTGGAAAATGTTTTTGTGAAAACCTGTTTTTTTTGAAACGATTCTACTCAAGATAAACTACATACAAAACAAAGCTAACAATGCAAAAGTTATTCTTTAAACGGCTATCTTTATACCTTCTTTTTTATTACAATACCGTTTGCATTGTTGGCAAAGGTCGTATCCCAGCATGGCTCCCAAGATGAAGTCCTCTTCGGCAGACAGTTGATTCAAGGGGCGAATGATGATATGCCGCATGGCTTCCATACATTCGGGTTTGCCGAAAAACAGATTAATCTTGTTAGTACCTACTTCTTGTATCATATAACTGATCTTCTGATTCTTCAGCCGGCGGATGGCAAACTCTTCGTGCTCTCTGCTCATCGTATAGAGTACCATGTTGCGTACGCCTTTCTTGAACTCATAAATGTGGTTGAGGAAAATCCGGATTTCTCCGGGAATGATTCTTTCGGTAGCCATGATGTAAACTGTTATTTTATATGGAGATAAAGATTAGCTGATTTCTTGTTTTACTTGTTCAACCCATGCGCTGATACGTTCATCTGTCTGACCGTCTTCATTGACTTCGTCGAGTGGAAGACCTACGAACTTGCCATTAACGACAGCGATAGAAGAATCGAATGTATAACCGGCTGTGTCCACCGCTCCACAGAATTTGCAGCGCGTATCTTTCAGTTCTTCATAAAGAATACCGATAGCATCACAGAACGTATCGCTGTAAGAATCGGAATCACCACAACCGAACAAGGCTACATATTTGTGAGACAGATCGCATTTCTTTAAAATTTTAATTCCGTCGTACCAGTCATCCTGTAATTCACCGGCTCCCCATGTGGAACTGCCTAGTACCAGTACATCATATTCACCGACCAAAGCTTCAGTGAGTTTGGATACATCATAAATATGTGCGGAAGGAACATCTAGTTTCTCTGCAATCCGACGGGCAAGGTCTTCTGTTGTTCCGGTAGTGGAACCGTAAAATACTCCAATTTTATTCATCTTTGATTCTATTTTAATGTGATGGTGCAAAGATAAAGGGTCTCGGAGAAATAGGAAATCCCCATTTATAGTGGAATAATTGCTTTATTCTCATTATAAATGGGGATGTTCTCTCGCTTTTTTTCTACAAGAAATGCAACTTTTATTAAAGTTGTTTTTAAATAATGTATTATCTTTGCAGAGATCAAAACAGACACATATACTATATGAATATGAGAAGCTTAAAGTATTTTTCTTTTGGAGTTATCGGCATGGTTCTTGCTTCATGTGTAGAAGAGAAAAATTTGTATAATCCGGATGAAGGAACGCCTGAGGATACTCAACTCGGTTTATCTACGGATTTCTTGTTGAAAACGCAAAGGAGTGTATTTATTACTGCTGTCGATGGTGATGGAAAATCACAGGCCGGTGTGAAATTCGGTGTGTTTATGAGTCAGCCTTACACGGGCGAAGGAGTTATTTCTATTGATCCGGTCTTTGTCGGATATACGGATGCTTCAGGTAAGTTGAAAGCTGAAGTGGTGATAGGAAATAATGTTTCCAAAATTTATGTGGCTCCTCTCACTGCTGGTTATGGTCAGGTGAAGGAAGCGGATGTTCAGGATTTTGTTTCATTGGAGTTTCAAGGAGTCAGTTTTCCTCATATGGCTGTCTCGCGTGCTTTTTCGATTGAGATTCCTTCATTTTCCGGACCGATCAGTGGTCTGTATCAATTGTATATCCCTTATAAGAATGTTGAAATAAGTAGGGATGGTATTCCGCTGCAGGGTGGGTGTTCTTTGGTCTCTAAAGAGCAACTATCTCCTGCTTTGATTAATCAGATTGATAGTTGGTACCCAGAGAGGCAGAATGTTCAGAAAGCAGATTTGGATAAAAACTCGGATTTACGGGTCGTTGATGAAAATGGAGCCAGAGTTTGGGTGACTTATGTCGGTGATGGTGGTTTCTATGTCGCTAATCAGACTGTTTATAATTCATTGATGTATTATAATTATAAAGAGGAAGAACTGAATAGTCCAAATGACATTGATCATCTTCGGATGACTATGTTGTTGCCTAATACTAACCAGCTGCAGTGTCCGTCGGGTTTGAAAGTTCAGTTACTTTATTGGAATGGAAAGGAGTATACTGAGATTTTCCCAAAAGGGACACGGATAGGTTTTGTTGTAGCACGTGCCGGTTATAAGAAGGATGGTACGGATGTAACAACGAAGAATGCGTATTCTTTTAAAAATAAAACGAATCCTGTTGTTAATGGTGACGTCTCTGGAATGTATTACTCTACTCCGGTATTGAATAAATGGGGAAAATCTCAGGCTGTAACTCGTCAGTTAGATGGTTATAATTGTTGTGTGACCGGATTTGATATCCGTCCTTTTGGCGATAATCAATCAGATTATGATTTTAATGATGTAATGTTGAAAGTGACTGCTACTCCTGAAAAAGCAATTGAACCGGGAGAGGATATTCCGGTTGAAGAAGAAGTAGTTGTAACTGAATCTATTCATGGTACATTGGCTTTCGAAGACCAGTGGCCTAATGCCGGTGATTATGACCTGAATGACTTTGTAGTAAATTATGCATACGGTTTGGGAAAGAATACGGAAAACAAGATTACAAGCATTAAATTGCGTTTTAAACCAATAGCCAAAGGGGCTGCCGCTTATACAAAGATCGGTTTTGGCATTGAACTTCCATTGGCAGAAAGTTATATTGATGCTGCAAAGGTGATGGGAGCGACTTTCGAAAGTGGTAATTCAAAGGCGACTTTTGTGATTTGGGAAGATGTAAGCAGACTCTTTCCTAATATAAATGGTTTTGTAAATACAGAAAAGGGGACGAGTTTTGTTTCAGCAGCGGAAGTTGAAATCACTATTCCGCTGACTATTCCGGTTGACAATGTTTCAATGATGAAATTCAATCCATTTATATTTGTGAATAACCGTTCTCATGAAATTCATTTAACAGACTTTGCTCCGACTTCGAAGATGGATACAAACTTGCTTCAAACTGCGGATGACTGTTCTGATGCATCACGAAATATTTATTATCGGATGGAAGATATGTCTTGTTGGGCATTAGATTTTCCTCGTACTTCAGCAAGCGACCCGGCATGGAGATATCCGAAAGAAAAATCGTCAGTAGTGAAGGCTTATAAGAATTATAGCAAGTGGGTAATAAATAAGACGGACTTGTCTTGGTTTGATTTCACTATTTCAGAGAATGTAGATGAGGATGAATTATACTAAAATATTTTTGTTGGTTGTGGAGTTGATGCTTTAAAAGATACCCTTATTTTTCTGAGCAGGTCTTAAAACATAAGAATCCCCTTTATAATGGAGAAACGGATTAGTTTCTATTATAAAGGGGATTGATATGTTTTAATGATGGAACAAGCGAATGCCTGTGAATGCCATTGCCATATTGTACTTGTCGCATGTACCGATAACATGATCATCTCGTACTGAACCTCCCGGTTGTGCGATATAGCTTACACCGCTTTTGTGTGCACGTTCGATATTGTCTCCGAAGGGGAAGAATGCGTCAGAGCCCAAAGCTACGCCAGTCATTGTATCCAGCCATGCACGTTTCTCTTCGCGGGTCAGTACTTCCGGCTTTTCTGTAAAAAACTGTTGCCAAACGCCGTCTGCCAATACGTCATCATGATCTTCTGAAATATAAACGTCGATAGTATTATCACGATCTGCACGGCGGATTTTTTCAATCCAGGGCAGATTCATTACTTTCGGATGTTGGCGGAGATACCAGATATCTGCTTTATTTCCTGCAAGGCGCGTGCAGTGAATACGTGACTGCTGTCCTGCACCGATACCAATCGCCTGTCCGTCCTTTGTATAACATACGGAATTGGATTGTGTATATTTTAAGGTGATTAAAGAAATGATTAGGTCACGTTTGGCTTCAGCCGGAATTTCCTTGTTTTGTGTAGGTAACTCTTTCAAAAGACTTTCGTCTATTTTCAGTTCGTTTCTGCCTTGCTCAAAAGTCACTCCGAAAACATCTTTGTGTTCGATAGGAGCCGGGCGGTAAGCCGGATCTATCTTGATCACATTGTAAGTTCCTTTTCTTTTATTTTTCAGGATTTCCAAAGCTTCGGGAGTGTAATCCGGTGCAATCACACCATCGGATACTTCACGGTTGATAATGCGTGCAGTCTCTTCATCACAAGTATCGGACAATGCGATGAAGTCTCCGTAAGAAGACATACGGTCGGCACCGCGTGCGCGTGCATAGGCTGTTGCCAGTGGAGACAGTTTTACATCATCCACAAAATAGATTTTCTTCAGTGTGTCACTCATTTCTACAGCAACAGCAGCACCTGCCGGGCTGACGTGTTTGAATGATGCGGCAGCCGGAAGTCCGGTAGCTTCTTTCAGTTCTTTTACTAACTGCCAACTGTTGAATGCATCCAGCAGATTGATGTAACCGGGATGTCCGTTCAATACCTCAATGGGTAGTTCGCCTTCTTTCATGAAGATACGGGCAGGCTTTTGATTTGGGTTGCAGCCGTATTTCAGTTCGAGTTCGTTTGCCATATTATTTAATTATGAATTACTGATTACAAATTGATAGCGACAAAATTACTAAAAAAAGAATAGCCAGCCTAGCCTCCTGTTATAAATTAGTAACAAGTAATTAGTATTGGGGAAACTGTGGGTAGCGAAAATACCTATTTGTGGTGATTGCATATCCTCGAAATATTCCGTTTCTTTGCAGTCTCTAATATAAATAGGTGTAAATGGATAATTTGCAAAAATACAAACCAACTGATAAGATGATTGATCTCATCAGTGATAACTATTCCTTGTTACAAGTGATGAGCCGTTTCGGCCTTTCGTTGGGATTTGGTGACAAAACAGTGAAAGAAGTTTGCGAGCTTAATGGAGTAGATTGCAGGACTTTTCTGATTGTAGTCAACTTTATGTCTGAAGGCTTTTCGCGGATGGATGGAAGCAGTGAGGATATTTCTATACCTGCACTAATCGATTATCTGCGGCAAGCCCATATTTACTTTCTGGACTTTTCTCTTCCTGCCATTCGCCGTAAACTGATTGAAGCGATTGACTGTTCGCAGGATGATGTAGCTTTTCTGATTCTTAAGTTCTTTGATGAATATACACGAGAGGTACGTAAACACATGGATTATGAGGAGAAAACGGTATTCAAATATGTGGATGCGCTGATAAATGGCAATGCTCCCCGGAATTATCAGATTAGCACATTCTCCAAGCATCATGACCAGGTGGGAGAGAAGCTGACAGAACTGAAAAATATCATCATTAAATATTGTCCTGCCAAAGCCAATGAGAATCTGTTGAATGCGGCTCTTTTCGATATATACGCCTGTGAGGCTGGTTTGGAATCTCACTGCAAGGTTGAAGACTATATTTTTGTTCCTGCCATTCTGAAGTTGGAAAGGAGGATTAGGGAAAATGAAAAATAACGAAGCCATTCGAATTGCGATCGCCGAAACCTCAGTGATTATCCGGGGTGGGCTGACCGCTGCATTGAAGCGTCTTCCTAATGTGAAGGTGCAACCTATAGAATTACTTTCAGTAGAGGCTCTGAGTGATTGCCTGCGTACGCAATATCCGGAAATGCTGATTGTAAATCCTACTTTTGGTGACTACTTTGATGTAAATAAGTTCCGGGAAGAAACTGCCGGTAAGAAAATACGTTTGATTGCTTTGGTTAGCTCTTTTGTAGATGCCTCTTTGCTGACTAAATATGATGAGTCGATTTCTATCTTTGATGATCTGGATATTCTTTCTAAAAAGATTCATGGTCTGCTAAATCTGGCTTCGGAAGAGGAGGAGCTTGACAATCAGGAAACGCTTAGCCAACGGGAGAAAGAGATAGTGATCTGTGTGGTGAAAGGTATGACGAATAAAGAGATTGCAGAGAATCTTTTCTTGTCTATTCACACTGTCATTACTCACCGGAGAAATATCAGCAAAAAGCTACAGATACACAGTGCGGCTGGCCTGACTATTTATGCTATTGTAAATAAGCTTGTTACGCTAAATGATGTGAAAGATTTATAACCTTAAAAGAATGTTATAAAATCTGAATCCGTTTGCGAACACGGAATCTTTTCGTACCTTTGCAGTGCAATTGGGAAATTGCTATTAGTTTAAAAGGTAAAAGAAAAGATTATTAAGGTATTAGATTTAAATAATTAAGGTATTAAATTTTTTAGTGTTCAATAGGACATTTTTTGGTAAAAGGTAAAAAGGATAACAATAGGTAAGAAGTTTAAAAGGTAAAAAGAAGATTAGTTTTCAGGAATTGAGGTAATAAAAGAAAAGCCTTTCTGGCTTTTCTGATGCTGTGGCGAGTGGTTCCCTTCTAGGAATTGACTCGTTTTTTGTTTATAGACGCAGGGGAGCCGAAAGGTATATAAATACCGGGATTGCTAATGCCAGGAGTGTATAAAATAAAATCCCGACGAAATCGCTTCGGCGGGACCCTATTTCATTTTTACTTAAATGTGGCTACGTAATAAAATTATGACTAATTAATTCAATTCTGATACTGCAAAGATAGTGCGTTTCTGTATCTGTCACAATCCCCTTTATAAGGTATATTGCGTAGCTGCTCTCACTATTAATAATTAGTGGTGGATATCATTTTACTTTTTTCCACTCTTTCGTTGCGAAATCATATGATTTGATCACTTTGGCAGGGCAACCGGCACAAATAGAGTATGCTGGGATGGAACGGCTGACAACGCTTCCGGCAGCCACTACACAATGTTTCCCTAAAGTAACTCCTGGCAGTATGACTGAGTTTGCACCTACCCATACATCATCCTCAATAGTGACAGGCTGTGTACTTACTCCCTGTTCGTCGATTGATTTCTCCGCATCTTGATAATTATGATTAAGTCCTGTGACTGTTACATGCTGTGCAAGATTCACATGATTTCCTATAAGAACCGGACCGATAATGGTATTTCCTAATCCGATGCGGGTATAATCTCCAATGATTAAATCTCCTACCGCATTATTAAGGCAGGAAAAGTCTTCTACTACCGAATAGCGCCCTAGCGAGAACTGATTGAAAGGAGGAAGGTCTTTGCGGACACTGCGATAAATCACGGAACCTTTTCCACGTTTCAGATATACAAAATAGAAAAGGCGTATCCACCAGTTGGGGCGTGTCTTTACAGGATGCATAATAAAACGATGTACGGCTTGTTTCAAAGCCGGATTTTGTTTGATTCGCAGTTTCAGTGTCCTTTTTTCCATATTGAATGTTTTTGTTTCTTTTTATCTTCTACTAAATAATCCGGTATTGCCAGACTGTATGTGATTGCCAATCCTAAAAGCAATATCCACCACTTGAGTGACGAGGTCCAGTGGTATCCTGTTATCAATAAAGTCCAGATACTGACGAAGGTGCATAATTTCATCGGAGAAGGTATCAGCTGCTGGGCTATACGGTTGCAGAAATTCCAGTTGCCTTCTAATAAAGACGGCAATAGATAAGAGAGGGTCTTCTGTATGCGCCTGCGATAGGGATAAACAGGGGCGGAGTCACAGTGTACAATCACATCCGGCAGATATTCAATATATATATTCTGTTTGAATAACTTTCGTTCGAGATTCGTTTTGGCAGTTCTTTGATTCTTCTGTAGCCATTCTAAGTCGAAAGCCATATTGGTTCCGAAAAGACTTGAAGAAAAGCCGATCTGAGTATTCCCCGATCTGAAAAGACTGTTATTGATTTCTTCGGATAGAGCATGGAAACGTTTCCGTACTCCCTTACGATTATTAATGATCGTGTGCAACTGCATTGCCTGTATTCCGGCATCGTAGGCATTATAAATCTTTTCCAGAAAATGGGGTGATAAAGCACTGGCTTTATCAGAAAGAAGGATGACTAATTCGTATCGTTCTTTATCTAATGAATTAATTGCTTCCAGCAAATCTTTATATGTGATGAATTCATATGCTTCCTGTTGATACATGAAAGGAAGGAGGCTTCCGTCCTGAACTAATATGGCACACTGATATTGTTTTCTGGCTTTGGGATAATTGGAATGTTTGAAATGTGAGGCAACAGCCAATATGAAAAGGTATAGGAGCAAAAGCCCTATACACAAAAAGAAGAAATCGTCTGCTATGTAGATAAAGTAGTCCATCCTGTAGTGAAGGAGTTATACGTTCTCTTTTTGAACGAATGCAGTAACTGTTTTCAGAATGATTTTTATGTCCAGTCCGAAAGAGAAGTTTTTTGCATATTGGATATCCAGTTGCTTGCGTTCTTCTGCGGAGAGTTTACCCGCTTCACCTCTTTTTTCAACCTGCCACAGCCCGGTAAGTCCGGCTGGTCCCATAAAACGATCAATGTGTTCATCACTAGTCAGTAACTCTGCCTCATAGAGTGGGAGGGGACGATTGCCCACTATAGACATATCTCCTTTGAGGATATTGATAAGCTGTGGTAATTCATCAATGCTGTATTTACGGATAAAACGTCCTATCTTTGTGATTCTGGGGTCATTCTCCAGTTTTACGAAAGCATTACTTTTCTCTTTTGATTTCTTGTGGATATAGTCTTCTTCCGAAATTACAAAATCGTCGGATATCAGGAGAATTTCTTCTTCGTCTGCTTCTTCAGAGACACAGGATTCTTCTCCCCATATATCTTCTTCCTCTTCTCCTTCCTGTTGGTATTGGTTGAGAGCATTGAAATCCTTCAGATGTTTATCAGCGTCGGTATACATCGAACGGAATTTGAGAAAATCAAATATCTGATAATTGCTTCCTACACGTTTGGATTTATAGATAATCGGTCCTTTGCTCTCCAAGCGAATGGCTATAGCAGTAGCTATTAAAAGAGGAGAAAGGAAAAGTAGTGCTATTCCGGAAAAGAATATATCGAAGATTCTTTTCCATGAAGGCAGGCGAAAGGCTTTTAAATTCTGTGTTTGGAGTTGCAGTGCTTCTATTTTTTGTTCTTTTCTACGTGTGAGAAAAGTTGACAGATCTTTCAGTACTTCACTGTTGGTTTCGTACTTAATCGTGTTATTAACTCCTGCCTTCAAGTATTCTGTAGCTTCTTCCTTAGTAATGGAATCTATAACCAGTACCATATAAAGCCCTGGATACATTTTTCGTATAGAGCGAATATCAGCGATATCTTTTGATAATTCTACCTGCTCAATAAATAAAGCTGCGTCGTATTTTTCTCGTATCTTGTCTAGCACTTTAGTTGCCTTATAGCAGTTTGGTGCTGCATAGAATACTCCGGTACTTAATTTCGAAAACAGTTCTATTGTTTTGTTGTGTCTGCCTATGTAAACAAAATATTGCATTTAAAGGCTGTATTAGTCGATAATCTTTTTGATTCGGATTTTTAGTTCCAAAGGATTGAATGGCTTCAGAATATAGTCTTCTGCCCCTTCTTCCAGTAATTTGATTCTTTCCGTAGTACTTTCTTCGCTGGACAGCATAACGATAGGAATTGACTTGAATAACTCATTGGCTTTCATATATCTGAGGAATTCATCTCCTCTCATTAACGGCATACGAATATCGGAAATAATGAGATCGGGTACATTACCTTCATTAAGCCAATCTATTGCTTTAATAGGATTCTCCAAATACATAACGTCGTAATCCTTGCCTAAATATATACTTGCAACTTTTCCAATAGTCGCTTTATCGTCAACTAATAGTATCTTTTTTTTCATACAAATAGAACCTTTCTATCGCTTGCTTTGCTACTTGATTTATATAGATTAAATTGAATCTCTTGCCTTTGTTTCACTTCGTGCAAATATATATATAATTTTAGAATAAACTTCCAATTAGCAGAAGTAAAATTCATGAAGATTATTATTTTTATTTATTAATAGAATATATCTGATACGTTTAGTGAGGAAAAAAACACGGATTTCATTATTTTTATGAAACCCGTGTTGATAAGGGAGATTAGTTTTTATTTGTTTGGAATACCTTGTTTACATCAAAATCATTCCACCATTTTTCATTTTCTGTACCACCGCTCGTTACCCAGTCACTGAATTGTGAATAAGCAGTTTTGATATTTACATACTCCAAAGGCCATTTGAAATTGGAAGGAACCATGATGCCCCATGCCAGATTCTCTTTACTGATATAATATTTTTTGCTGGCATGATGGCTGTTATCGTTGTTTCCGCCAAACAGATCGATATTTGCGAGTTTGGTTGGTTGGTAGCCTGCAACATGTATTTCCTTACGTGGGTTTCTGTTGCCGTCTACAATGATAAAGACATTCAATTTGTTGACATTAAAGGCATCTGCTGATATTGTCGGATTATTGAATGTAATGGAGAAACTGATATTTTTAGGTTTGGTATTGCCTGCATAGTCTGAGACAGTATTAATCTGCTCATACCGATCTCTTCCCAATACTTTATGAGCATCATCAAACAGAGGAATCACAGTATAATCCTGACCATTTTCGATATTGTTATTATTTAGATTGAAATTCTTGGCAAGAGTATTGTCACTGAATTCAACTGGCTGTGTAATGGCATTGGCGGGTACATTGTCCAGCATAATAGCTGCTCCGATGCTTTTTGTTGCTCCGGCTGCGGATAAGTCAATACTCAACTCGAATTTTGTTACTTTATTCTCTTTATTAGTATATATTTTCCTTTTCTGAATGGTCAGAACGATGTCATTCATATCATAATCTCCATATAGTGGCCATTGGTCTTCAAAGAGGTAGGTATAATTTTTGTTGTCTTCTACTTCAATGGGGAATTCAGGATTAGTAGGCGGAGTAGGAGTTCCTCCATTGTATCCATCACTACATTCTGATTCAGGTATTGAAACCGTGTTTTTACCTTCTTCTCCCCATTCTGCGCCACCGGTTATTGTCCAGCATATGTTCCAGTCATCTATTTTTTCAATAGGATGTTCAGAACAAATAACTTGAAGGTTACCGGAATAGTGAATGAGATTCGGTTTTAATGTTTCAGCAACAGCTTTCTTAATGATAAGGAGTGCTTTTTCTGTTCCTGTACCTTTAAATCCTCTGTCTTTGTTTTGATAACCGTATTCAGCCTTTTCTGTTATCTCAAATAGTGCTTTAGCTCCCAGTTCTATTTTTGCATTATTCATGTACAGTTCTTTACATTGAACATATCCACCACCATCAACTATTAAATGACCTTCTTTTATTTCTAATTCATCGGTTACTATTAATTTGCACTTATTGTAACAATAGTCATTCCATGCAGAAATTTTCATTTCATCAGTATACCATGTTCCTTCATTTATCCAGGACCCTCCAGTGCAATTGATTTCTGTTTCTTCCTCCACTTCCATAGTTCCTGTGTTGATTATGTGGCTATCACCTTGAATTTTTATTTTTTCAACTTTAATTTTTCCTGCATTAGATATTGTACTACTGGCATTTTCTGCACTTAATTTATCTTTAATATTGACAGAACCAGCATTGAAAAATACGGAAGAATTGGCGCAGATTAAGTTTTCGGTATTAATTGTTCCTAAATTATACAGTTTGTAATTACTGTCTAGCTGTATTGTTTTATCTATTGTCAAAGTTGCTCCTGTACCTATTGTAATCATACAATTTTGTTGACCATTGTTTTGAGATTTAGGCATGGAAACTTTCTTTCCAGGCAGTATGTACAGGCAAGAGCCTGGAGATAGGTAAATCTGCTCAGACAACTTGATATCTTCTGTTACATATAATTTTAAATTGTTTTTCCATAAATTGATTATTTTTGTGGAAGCAGTAACTTCATAACTTCCACCTTCCACACAGTCATTTACACTAATAAATTTCTCAATACCACTTGGGCATTCTAAAGGAAATAAAGATGTATCATCAGGATTGGGATCTGTTATTGTCGTAAAACTGCGAGTTGAAGCAGCGAGACTGCGTACAGAGGGAATAGTTGTTTTAAAATTGCAATTGGCAATTCCATTTGTAATTTCTGCACTTCTGACTGTAGCAAGTCCCGTTGGAGTGATTTCTTTTACAAAAAGAGTTTTGATTGTATTTTCGATTGAAATTTCTGAAGTATATGGTTCATTTCCTTTTGCAACACCTTTATCGAGAAGGCGTGCGTCTGATGAAATAATAGGATTTGTATCATATAATTCCACTACATAATAGAATTCATCATTAGTTGGGGCATTAACTTCTACAGTTACTTTTATATTGGAGGTAGTTGCCCAGTCAAATCCATCCGGTGCAGCAAAACCGTCCCCCATTGGATTGGCTGTCTGATAAGACGGATCATATAGATCCTTCTCGGAATCTACGCAACTGGATAACATGCTTACTATTGCTATCGCAATTATAGATGTAAGCAGAATTGTTTTTTTCATCATAATGTCTATTGTTTGATTGTTTTTTGTTTGTTGCAAAGATAGTTGTATATTTTGGATTAAAGATGTATTTATTGATATTTCTTGTGTAAAAAGCAACGATATTTCCGTTTTGGTTCGCTTTATATGAAAAACGAAAGAGTAATCTCCTGATTTTTTCTTTTGCAGAAATATTATAGGATGAAAATCAGGAGATTACTATAGAGATTTTCTTTTTTAGGGTTTGGTTATTTCCCCTATTAAACAAGA
This sequence comes from uncultured Bacteroides sp., assembly GCA_947646015.1. GTDB lineage: Bacteria > Bacteroidota > Bacteroidia > Bacteroidales > Bacteroidaceae > Bacteroides. The sequence continues at coordinate 43,580 of CANSEY010000014.1, forward strand.
GTTCATTTTGTATCGGATGTCTTTATTAGATAGTCCGTGTCCCAGCAAAAACATCAGTTTAGTTACAGCACATTCGGGAGTACTGTCATATCCACTGATAACACCTGCTTCGAGCAGATGCATTCCGGTCTCGTAACGTCCCATTTCTACTGCTCCGGAAGCACATTGTGTGATGTTAACAATGATAATTCCACGATCAGTAGCCTCTTTTAATTCCCGGATGAACCATTCTTTTTGCGGTGCATTTCCTGATCCGAATGTTTTCATCACGACAGCTTTCAATCCGGGGACATGGAGTAGTGAATGGATGATCTCCTCCTGGATGCCGGGAAAAAGAGTTAATATTACCACATTTGTATCAAACAGATAGTGTGGCTTTAGTGGTTTGTCCGGGGTCGGTTTGCGAATAAGGTTGGGCTCGTATTTAATATGGATGCCTACGCGTGCCAATGGCGGGTAATTGAAAGACCGGAAGGCATTAAAGTTCTCAGCATTGATTTTTGTGGTACGATTACCTCGCATCAGGTGATTTTCAAAGAAAATACATACTTCGGGGACAATAGCTGTACCGTCTGGATTCTTGGCAGCAGCAATCTCGATTGCAGTGATCAGATTTTCTTTTCCGTCCGTACGCAGCGTTCCGATTGGCAATTGAGAACCGGTCAGAATAACAGGCTTACTCAGATTTTCGAGCATAAAACTTAGGGCGGAAGCAGTATAGGCCATTGTATCCGTTCCATGCAGAATAACAAAACCATCAAAATGGTCGTAATTATAGTTGATGATCTTTACAAGTTTTGCCCAGTAAGCAGGCTCCATATCCGAGGAGTCGAGAGGAGGTTCGAATTGATAGGAGGAAATGCGATAGTTGAATCTTTTCAGCTCAGGAACGTGCTTGAGCAAATGGTCGAAATTAAAGTTTTCTAAGGCACCTGTCTCCGGATTTTCTATCATTCCGATAGTTCCACCCGTGTAAATCAACAAAACAGAAGGGGTCTCTACTCTCATAATTGATGAATTTCTGTTAAAACGCTGACAAAGATATAGATTAATTGCGAATTATGAATAGTAAATGATGAATTTGTTCGTAGTTTGCAGTGAAATGTTATAAATATGGATATTTATGCGGAATTATACGATGGATTAAAAGAAAAAATGAAGTGAGTCGTAAAAATAGTCAAGTAGCTAAAATTGTTCGGAAAGAATGGTTATGCAAAGCAAAACGATGCTGTCCGGCTATTTTAGCTACTATTTGTCTGACTATTTCCTATGTCTATTTAAGTGCATTTTTCAGTTTCAGAATGGCTTTTTCCGGATCTTTTTCTTCTTCAAGCAGAGTGACAAAGCGGCTACCGATGATAGCTCCGGAAGCATGTTCGCAAGCTGCTTGAAAAGTAGCTTTGTTGGAGATACCGAAACCTACCATTAGCGGGTTGCGTAGATTCATGTCTTCGATCTTTTTGAAATAGGCACGTTTCTGTTCGTTGAAGTCCTGTTGTGCGCCTGTAGTAGCTGCGGATGAAACCATATAGATGAATCCGTCTGTATGTGCATCGATCTCACGTACCCGCTCTTCACTGGTCTCCGGGGTGATGAGCATGATTACTTTGATTCCATAACGTTCGGCAATGATACGGTAGTGATCCTGATAATCTCTGAAAGGTAAGTCGGGGATGATAACGCCGTCTATTCCGCATTCCACGCATTTGCGGCAGAAGTTTTCAAATCCGAACTGCATAATAGGGTTTAAGTATCCCATAAATACCAATGGAATGCTTACTTCCTGGCGAATGTTTCGTAATTGTTCGAAAAGGAGTTTCAGTGACATGCCGTTTCGTAATGCCTGAGTGGCAGCGTTTTGGATGACAATACCGTCCGCCATTGGATCACTGAATGGGATTCCGATTTCGATCATGCTGACCCCATGTTTTTCGAGAGTACGGATGACATTGACTGTTCCATCAAGGGCAGGATCACCTGCACAAAAATAAATAGAAAGAATATCTTTCTTGTTGCTATTAAAGAGTTGATTAATTCTGTTCATGATTTTGAGAATTTAAATTTATGACTTTAGTTCATTTAGAAACATCCGGATTCGTTCCGGGTCCTTTTCCCCGGGCTTCAGTTCGAAACGGCTGTTCAGGTCGTACCCTGCCAGACGGGGATGGTTGAATGCTTTCAATGCATTGGCACTGTGTGAGTTGATACCGCCACTCAATAGGAATGGAACTTGTCCGTTGTAGGTATGCAGAATGTTCCAGTCGAATTGGTTTCCTGAGCCACCATACTGCTCACATTTCGTATCAAACAGGAAAAGATTGCAAGCTTTTTCATACTCGCTTACGTGATTCAAATCTTTTGGGCGAGCCACAGAAAAAGCTTTGATGATTTTCAGGCCGGAGGTGCGCAATGACTGACAGTATTCCGGTGATTCTTTGCCGTGGAGCTGGATATATTCCAGCCCGAAACGGTCGGCGTACATCGTGATTACATCTTTGTCTTCATTCACAAAAACTCCGACACGGCGGGCACGAACGGGCAGGTAAGCGGGAAGTTCGTAGATATAACGGGGAGATTTGGGATAGAAGATAAATCCTATCATATCCACTTTTTGTAGTGACTCCACATCCCGTATATTGGGGGCTTCACGCATACCGCATACTTTGATGATTTTTCCGTTGATCATAGGGCTGTCCGTTTTTGGAAGTTCATGTATTTATTGAATGGCTTTCAGAAAGTTCTGCAGCGTTTCTGCCGGTTGCGGAGTTTTCATAAATGTCTCTCCGATGAGGAATCCCCGGAATCCGGCAGTCCGAAGACGTTTTACCACTTCCGGATCGGAAATGCCACTCTCCGATACTAATACCGCATCTTGTGGAAGTTGTCCTGCCAGTCGGAAAGAGTTTTCTACATCTGTGAAGAAAGTACCCAGATTGCGATTATTAATCCCAATCATATCAATTTTACTATTAATATAAGGTAACTCTTCCGCACTATGGATTTCAAGTAATACTTCCAGTCCCAGTTCATGTGCCTGCTCTGCCAGTTCCTGACATTTTTCCTGTTTCAGTGCGGCGGCGATAAGAAGTACGGCATCCGCACCGACAATTTTTGCCTGATATAACTGATACTCATCAATGATAAAGTCTTTTCTTATAATGGGAACATCGACCAAAGGACGTGCTGTACGGATATCTTTCAGACTTCCTCCAAAAAATTTCTCATCAGTGAGAATAGAGAGGGCGGAAGCACCTGCCGCCACATAAGACGGAACAATCTCTTCGGGACGTGCTTCCTGTTTGATCCACCCTTTGGATGGTGACCGACGCTTAAATTCGGCTATAATACCGGAATCGGAAGAAGCCAATGCCTGTTTCATAGAACGGGCAGCCGGAACTTCATTGATACCTTCCTGCAACTGTTCGATGGAAATAGCCTGCTTTTGCAAATCGACTTCAAACCGTTTGTTAGCTATAATTTCGGATAATATATCTTTCATTAATCTTAAATTTTGAATCAAGGCAAAGGATATCGCATATTCATCCTTTACCACTTATCATTTATAACTTATTACCTATTACTTATTATTCAATTCAATGAATTTCTTCAGTGTAGCCAATGCCCGGCCACTTTCTAGTGATTCTTTAGCGAGGGCGATGCACTCTTCAATCGTTTTTTCCGGACGAACTACTTGAATAGCGAAAGCTGCATTGATAACAACCACGTTTTTCTGTGCTTCCGTAGCTGTATTGTTCATGATGTTATCAAAGATTTTAGCAGCATCTTCCGGTGTCTGTCCACCATCCAGATCAGTATCCTGATAACGTGCAAATCCGAGACCTTCCGGAGTATAAATCTTCTCATTGCCACAGGTAGCTACCTTAAACTCGTTCGTCAGAGAAATCTCATCATATCCGTCCAGGCTATGTACAACGGCAAATTTAGTCTTACTCTCCTGATAAGTATAGGTATAAAGGCGCAAAAGTGGAAGATTATACACACCTAAAAGCTGATAAGTCGGCAATACAGGATTGACCAACGGACCGAGCATATTAAAGAATGTACGTACCGCCAATCCTTTACGGATCGGGGCAACTGCCTTCAGTGCCGGATTGAACAAAGGAGCGTGCAGATAAGCAATATTACATTGTTCCATGCTGCGCCGCATCTGATCAACATCACTTGTGAATTTAACCCCATGCTGCTCCATCACATTGCTGGCACCGCTGACTGAAGTAGCTCCATAATTGCCATGTTTTACTACCGGAATACCTGCTCCGGCTACTGTAAAGCAGGCCGCCGTAGAAATGTTGAACGTATTTTTTCCATCTCCTCCCGTACCGACAATATCGATCGGAGCAAACTCGCTCAAATCAACCGGAACCCGCATTTCCAATAATGCATCACGGAATCCGCATAATTCTTCGACAGAAATATTACGCATCAGAAAGACAGTAATCAGTGATGCTACCTGTACGTCATTATATTTCCCTTGTGCGATGTTTTGCAGGATAGTACGTGCTTCATCGCGTCCCAAATATTGGTGTTCGAAAAGTTTATATAGAATCTGTTTCATAAGTTTATTCGTTTAAGAAGTTTTTGATGATTTCTTTTCCTTGCGGAGTCAGTACGGATTCGGGATGGAACTGGATGCCATGTACATCATAGGTTTTGTGACGTAATGCCATGATTTGTCCTTCCTGACTTTCAGCAGTTATCTCCAGGCACTCGGGAAAACCTTCCCGGCTGACTACCCAGGAATGATAACGTCCGACAGGTATCTCTTTGCCCAGCCCTTCAAAAAGTACGTCTTTCTGCAGGATGCTGATCGGTGTCTGTACACCGTGATATACTTCTTTCAGGTTTTCCAGTCGTGCACCAAAAGCCTCGCCGATGGCCTGATGTCCCAGACAAACGCCTAAAATACTCTTTGTCGGTGCATATCGTTTGATAATGGGCAATAGCAAGCCTGCTTCTTCGGGTATTCCCGGCCCCGGTGAAAGTATGATCTTATCAAATCGTTCCACTTTATCAAGGTTTATCTGGTCGTTGCGGACTACTTCGACGTCTGTAGCTCCCAGTTCTTTCACTGCATGCAGCAAATTGTAGGTGAAAGAATCATAGTTATCTAAAAGTAATATTTTCATTTTATTGTTATTGTAAAATTGTTGTTCAAATACTGTTTCTGACTTATCAGGCAGATCGCTCTGAACAGTTAGTTTTTTAAATTAACAGCTAAATCGATAGCCTTTTTAAGAGCTCCTAATTTATTGTTTACCTCTTGCAGCTCGTATTCATCCTGACTGCGTGCAACGATACCGCCTCCGGCCTGGAACCACAACTCGTTATTCCGGCTGACAAAAGTACGGATGGTGATTGCCTGGTTCAGTTCTCCGTTAAGTCCGATAAAGCCGATACAGCCGCCATAAGCACCGCGGTTATGAGGTTCGATTTCACTGATCAGCTGCATGGCGCGTACTTTCGGTGCTCCGCTCAACGTTCCCGCAGGGAAAGTATCGATGAAAGTTTTAATCTTATCCGCCCCTTCATTCAGCTGACCGCTCACGCGGCTGACCAGATGAATCACATGACTGTAATACTGTGGTTCCTTATAAAACAATACCCGTACATCATGGCAATTACGTGAAAGATCATTTCTTGCCAGATCAACCAGCATCACATGCTCCGCGTTCTCTTTCGGATCGGCAAGCAGTGCTTCCGCCAATTCGCGGTCTTTTACCGTATCTCCGGTACGGCGGGTTGTTCCGGCAATCGGGTCGATGTAGGCACGTCCGTCTTCAATTTTACAGTGAGTCTCCGGTGAAGAACCGAAAATGCGGTATCCCCCGAAATCGAAATAGAAAAGATAGGGAGAAGGATTGATGCTGCGAAGAGCACGATAAACTTTGAAATCATCTCCGGCATAAGGCTGGACGAATCTTCTGGAAAGGACAATCTGAAAAACGTCGCCACGCATACAATGAGCAATACCTTTGCGAACGTTCGCTTTATGTTCCTCATCGGAGATCGGGCTGCTGACAGGACCTGTTACCGAGAAATTATAAGAAGCATAATTTCTGTTTTCGATGGCAGCCTCCAGTTCCGGCAAACCGCTTTCTTCACCTTCGCCCAGCATTTCTACCAATGTCAATTCATTCTTGAAATGATTGAAAACGATGATATACTTATATAATATGTATAGCAAGTCCGGAGCATCATTCTGCTCATCATGACTTTCTTTCACTGGGATATGTTCGAAGTATTTCACTGCGTTGAATGTGGTGTATCCGTAAAGTCCGCATACATTCTTGTTTTCTCCGGTCACTTGAAACTGACTGATGAATTGATTCATCGCTTTTTCTACGGTGAATGATTGGGTGAGCGGCTCTTCTTTCCGGCTGTTGTCGGGATAACTGGCAGTGACTATTCCGCTATTGACACCGATACTTGCCAGCGGACAAAGAGCGATGAACGAAAGGGAATTTTCTCCTGCATGATAATCGGAGCTCTCCATCAATGCAGATTGCGGGTACATATCACGTACTTTCAGATAGATACTGACAGGAGTGTGCATATCTCCGAGTACCTGTTTGCTATGGGCTGTATAACTGAATGTTTTCATTTTTATAATTTCTAAATTCAAACTACAAAACTAGATGTTGATAATCACTTTTCATTGAAAGACAAATAAGTTTCAATGTCTTTGTCGCCACGTCCCGATACGGTCAGTACAACCACATCTTCCGGTTTGAACTTCAATTTCTTCAGCGCACCCAGTGCGTGGGCAGATTCCAGTGCGGGAATGATTCCTTCAAGCTTGGTCAGTTCATAAGCGGCATGGATTGCTTCGTCATCATTGACAGCCAATACGGTAGCCCGTCTTTGAGCGGCAAGATTGGCGTGTATCGGTCCGATTCCCGGATAGTCCAGTCCGGCGGAGATAGAGTAGGGTTCTTCAATCTGTCCGTCTTCGTTCTGGATAACGTAAGTACGGGCTCCATGAATAATGCCCATTTTTCCAAGCTGTATAGTGGCGGCGGTCATTCCGGTTTCTATTCCTTTTCCTCCTGCTTCTGCCAGAATGATGCCTACCCGTTCGTCATTGATATAATGATAAATCGTACCGGCGGCATTGCTTCCTCCACCTACGCAGGCTATCAGATAATCAGGGTGATCACGTCCTTCTTTCTCCAGAAGTTGTTTTTTGATTTCTTCGCTGATTACGGATTGCAGGCGTGCCACCATGTCGGGATAAGGATGGGGACCTACCGTAGAGCCGATGATATAATAAGTGTCGGCAGGATGACAGCACCAGTCGCGGATTGCTTCGTTGGTCGCATCTTTCAGTGTCATGTTGCCGGAAGTGACCGGGATTACGGTAGCTCCCAGCATCTTCATTTTTTCGACATTGATGTGCTGGCGCTCAACGTCCGTTTTACCCATATAGACGATACATTCCATATCCATCAAAGCACATACGGTAGCCGTTGCAACGCCGTGTTGTCCGGCTCCGGTTTCGGCGATGATGCGTTTCTTGCCCATGCGGCGTGCCAGCAGAATCTGTCCGATGGTATTGTTGATTTTGTGAGCACCCGTATGGTTCAGGTCTTCCCGTTTCAGATACATTTTGCAACCATACTTTTCAGAAAGTCTGCGGGCGAGATAGAGTGGAGAAGGGCGTCCTACGTAGTCGCGCAACAGCTGGTCAAATTCCTTTTTGAAATCTTCGCTTTCGAGCACTTCGAGGTACGTATTCTTCAGTTCCTCTACACATTTGTGGAGAATTTCCGGAACATAAGCGCCGCCGAACTCTCCGTAATAACCATCCTGATCAACTAAAAAACTTTTCATAATCCTATTTTTATTTATTATTATTTATTCGATTTTCAAAAACGGGCAAATAAAAAGAGCCCTGTCGCAGGTTGCGACAGGGCTCTTTCAAATTTGTTATATCTTTAATGAGGTATATACATACGAGCACTGCTCCCTTACGACTGTCGGAGTTGTAACGGGCGCCACCACCAATATGTATTTACTAACATTGTTCTCATTGTCTTTTGTTATTTATCGGGGACAAATATAGACACTTTGTTTGAAACAACAAACAAAATCTTACTTTTTTTCTTTTTCCCCTTCATTTTTCTGATATAGAACAATTTTCTGCCTGATCTGTTCTTATAAATATTGAATATTTAAACGAAAAACAATTATGAAACAGAGAAAAGTCTTAGTAGGTATCGCTATTGCCATTTTTATTATATTATTGCTTTATTGGTTATTGGTAGCTGAAGATATGAAACCTTGGCTGTCTGCTATGGTTCCTTCGGCCTTGCAACAATTCATTGCCTGATTCCGACAGGTTTCAGATAATTGGCGTATATTTGCAAGGTTAGTAACTAATAACCAAAATAATAACAATAGACAGATATGGAAAATTTTATCTTTCAGAATCCCGTAAAGCTGATTATGGGGCATGGAATGATTGCCCGGCTGAGCAAAGAAATACCATCCGACAAACGTATTATGATAACTTTTGGCGGAGGCAGCGTGAAAAAGAATGGCGTGTATGATCAGGTAAAAGAAGCGCTTAAAGACCATTTTACAATAGAGTTTTGGGGCATTGAGCCTAATCCGGCCATTGAAACGCTTCGCAAGGCGATTGCTTTGGGCAAGGAACAGAAAGTCGATTATCTATTGGCTGTAGGCGGTGGTTCTGTGATTGATGGTACGAAATTGATTTCCGCGGGTTTGTTATACGACGGTGATGCATGGGATTTGGTACTTGCCGGACGTCCGGTTACCAAGACTGTTCCGCTTTCTACCGTATTGACGCTTCCTGCCACTGGGTCGGAAATGAATAACGGAGCTGTCATCTCCCGTCACGAAACCAAGGAAAAATATCCTTTTTATTCCAATTTCCCATTGTTCTCTATTCTCGATCCGGAAGTAACCTTTACTCTACCTCCTCATCAGGTGGCGTGCGGATTGGCGGATACATTCGTTCATGTGATGGAGCAATACATGACAGTTGCCGGACAAAGCCGTGTGATGGACCGTTGGGCGGAAGGTATCCTGCAAACTCTGGTAGAAATAGCTCCAAAGATTCGTGAGAACCAGCATGATTATCAGCTTATGGCAGATTTCATGCTTTCTGCAACAATGGCATTGAATGGCTTCATTGCAATGGGAGTGTCTCAGGACTGGGCGACTCACATGATCGGTCATGAAATCACTGCATTGCATGGACTGACACATGGGCATACGCTGGTGATTATTCTCCCGGCAACTTTACGTGTCCTTCGGGAAGCGAAAGGAGACAAGTTGGTGCAATACGGTGAAAGAGTATGGGGAATTACTTCCGGAACGAAAGAAGAACGCATTGATGAAGCAATTGATCGTACTGAAGAGTTTTTCCGTTCATTGGGCTTGACTACTCGTCTGCATGAAGAAAATATCGGTGAAGAAACCGTTTTGGAAATTGAACGCCGGTTTAATGAACGTGGTGCCAAGTATGGAGAAAATGAGAATGTGACAGGAGCCGTTGCCCGTAAAATATTGGAGGCTGCCCTCTGATCGCTTCTTTTGACACTGTTTTGAACTAAATAATAGTCGGTTCTATCTTCCATTCTCCTCCTTCCCGAAGGAGGAGAATGGAGTTACTATTGTGTACTACTGTTTAGTTCATTCCTAAACAGAAAGGAGTAAAACTGTACAAGTATGAATTAGTGTGTACAGCCATTTACAGTTAATTATTTGATTTTTGGGTTATCGGAAGTCTGAACCAAAAGCACGAACCTTCTCCTTCTTTAGAATCTGCTCCGATAGTGCCGCCTAAGCGCTCTACGATCACCCGGCAGATAGCCAGACCGAGTCCCGTACCTTTTGCGAATGTATTCAGCTTGACGAAACGTTCGAATACCTCGTTTATTTTATCCTCCGGAATCCCAATGCCCGTGTCTTTTACATAGAAGTAGATTTCATCTTTTGCTTCGTCAATCCGATATCCCATTTGGATGGAACCTTTCGGAGTGAACTTCATCGCATTGTTTGTGAAGTTGATGATTACTTGCGAAAGACGTACGCGGTCTGTGTTGAGAATACATTCTTCCGCTTTCTCCGTGAAGGTGATCGCCACGTCGGGAGAAGTGTTTTTCTCTTGCATTTGCCTGCAAATACCTTCCATCAGATCATTGATATCGGTAGGGGCGAGGCTAAATTCCATCGTTCCGGCTTCGATTTTGGAAAGATCGAGAATATCATCTATCAATTGCAGTAACAACTCATTGTTACTGGACACTATCTTCATGTATTCCTGTTTCTCTTCCTCTTCACCCGTTTGGCAAATCATGTCAGAGAATCCAATAATCGCATTCAACGGAGTACGTATCTCGTGACTCATGTTGGCAAGGAAAGCTGATTTCAGACGGTTTGATTCTTCTGCTTTTTCTTTTGCTTCCTGTAGCATCTTGTCCATTTTCACCTTTTCGGTGATGTCTTCGAAGCGCAACAGACCGCCGATGATTTCTATTCCTTCATTATCATAAACCGGAGTAGCTGTCACTTCAAAGTCTACCTGATCTATCTGGATAGTATGGCGTATGATTTTTCCTTGTTCAATCGCTTTCTGAAAGGCGCATTGTTCGCATGGAGTATCCCGGAGTGCACTTGTTTTGTAGCAGATTTGTCCCGGTGTATAATGCCTTCCTTTCACGAGGCTGGCAATTTGCGTCGTTTCTTCCCATTGTACCAGATAGTTTTTGTCGATATAAATGAGCCCGAAGTTGACGCTCTTCAAAGCTAGCTTTTGTTTGTTCAGCGCTTTTTCCAGTTCTTCTTTGGCGGCAATCAGTTCTCGTTCGTAAGTCTTTAGCCGGGTGATGTCCCATCGGGTCACTAACAGCCATTTTTTCTTTTCCTTCCATTTGATAATCGATTTTACGGCAATTGTATCATGTACTGCTCCGTCCACTGTGCTGTAGCTTTCTTCTGCCCGGTATATCTTGTCTGCCTGCACAAGTGATTCATCCACATCACGGTATTTTCTGCCCCGTTCTTCTCCATAGATTTCGTAGTCTGTGCATCCTATTGCTTCTTCCCGCTTAATGCCGGATTGCAGTTCGGATTCTTTGTTCCAGTAATAGTATCGGAAACTATTCTGGATATCTTTTACCATAATAGGGAAAGGGAGGTTATCGAGTATATCGAATAAAGAATGATAGTAATCCTGTTCTTTTCCTATATTCTTTTTAAGTTGTCGTAGTCTGTATAATAAAAAGCAGATGATCAGGAGTAAAAAGCCTATTAGTAAATAATAATAACTCCAATGCTGGTCTGTAATCCATATAACGGATAGTATATTGTTTGCCATAATTTATGTTTGTACTAAATCTGTGGTAAATATATGCATTTTTTGTAATTCACAAAGGAAATCTCTGAAATATATTGTTTATCAGCCTTATAAAACTCTTCTGAAAAGAATACCTTTACTGATTAGTAGAACTTTGGTGCCTTCTATTTCCGGTTCGGTTTTAAAATGTTTTTGATGGAACGTATTTTCGTAAAGAGTAAGAATGTATTAAAATATTAAATGATGTCCCATGAACCAAAAACAATTCTAATTTGTTTTTATAACGGCAAAGTATTTTTTAATTTTGCTCCTCCAAAATAAATCTTTGATACATTCAGGATAAAACAATCATTTTATTTTTAGCTTATGTTGATAACCATTATCATTCTCGTTCTTTCGGCTATCTTTTTTGTAAACGGTAAGATACGTTCGGATCTTGTGGCACTATGTGCGTTAGTAGCTTTGCTTATCTTTCAGATATTAACACCCGACGAAGCCCTTTCCGGTTTCTCCAATTCGGTAGTCATTATGATGATCGGATTGTTTGTCGTGGGCGGAGCTATTTTTCAGACAGGACTGGCAAAAATGATAAGTTCGCGTATCCTTAAACTTGCTGGAAACAGTGAAATTCGCCTGTTCTTGCTTGTTATGTTGGTCACTTCCGCTATCGGTGCGTTTGTCAGTAATACCGGAACGGTGGCACTGATGCTTCCCATTGTGGTCAGTCTGGCGATGAGCGCCAAAATGAATCCGAGTCGGTTGCTGATGCCGTTGGCCTTTGCCAGTAGTATGGGAGGTATGATGACGCTGATCGGTACACCGCCCAACCTTGTCATACAAAACACATTGACTTCCGCAGGCTTCGAACCGCTTTCTTTCTTTACCTTCCTGCCCGTAGGTCTGGTGAGTGTGGCTGTCGGTACGCTGGTGCTGATGCCGCTTAGTAAGTGGTTTCTTTCTAAGAAAGGGCAGAAAGATGATAACAGCCGTTCGGGTAAGTCACTGAAACAGTTGGTGAATGAATATGGTCTTTCCAGTAATCTGTTCCGTATGCAGGTGATTAAAGACTCCCGCCTTTTGGGAAAGACCATCCTCGATCTGGATATTCGTCGTAAATATGGACTTAATATTATGGAAGTCCGTCGTGGAGACGCTTCGCAGCACCGTTTTCTGAAGACTATTACTCAGAAACTTGCCGAACCGGATACTATGCTGGAAGCGGAAGATATTCTGTATGTGACGGGAGAATTTGATAAAGTGCAGCAATTTGCCGAAGATTATCTGCTGGATATATTGGATGATCATGCTACGGAAGAGACGAAAAGCACTACTAATTCGCTTGATTTTTATGATATCGGTATTGCCGAAATAGTATTGATGCCTGCTTCCAATCTGGTCAATCAGACTATTAAAGAGTCCGGATTCCGTGATAAGTTTAATGTGAATGTATTAGGTATCCGTCGTAAAAAGGAATATCTGTTGCAGGATTTGGGAAATGAGCGGATTCATAGTGGTGATGTGCTTTTAGTGCAGGGAACTTGGGGTAATATTGCCCGGCTTAGTAAGGAAGATTCGGATTGGGTGGTGTTGGGACAGCCTTTGGCAGAAGCGGCTAAAGTAACTTTGGACTATAAAGCACCTGTTGCTGCTGCTATCATGGTATTGATGGTAGCAATGATGGTATTCGATTTTATTCCGGTTGCACCTGTTACGGCCGTTATGATAGCAGGTATCCTGATGGTTTTGACGGGATGTTTCCGTAATGTGGAAGCAGCTTACAAAACAATCAACTGGGAAAGTATTGTATTGATTGCGGCTATGCTTCCTATGTCTTTGGCATTAGAGAAAACAGGCGCTTCGGAGTACATCTCCAATACTTTGGTAAGTGGGCTTGGATCTTACGGACCGATAGCATTGATGGCTGGTATTTATTTTACGACATCATTGATGACTATGTTTATCAGTAATACCGCTACTGCTGTCTTGCTTGCACCGATTGCTTTGCAAAGTGCTATGCAGATCGGAGTTAGTCCGGTTCCTTTCCTGTTTGCCGTGACGGTGGGTGCAAGTATGTGTTTCGCTTCTCCGTTCTCTACACCGCCTAATGCGCTGGTGATGCCTGCCGGACAATATACTTTTATGGATTATATAAAAGTGGGATTACCGTTGCAGATTATCATGGGAATTGTGATGATATTGGTGCTGCCTTTGATTTTCCCATTCTGACAGATAGAAGGAAATTAGTATAACGTTATAGTAACTGCCCTGTAGTCTGATATCAGACTACAGGGCAGTTGTTATATCAATATAGGAAGGTTATTGTTATGCAGCGGATTTTCATCGACAAACAAATACCTGTTTTCCCGAATTATCATTAAATGCTTCTTCTCCAAATCCTCCATACTTATGGATAATATTAAAACCATTCCATTTCAAGTATGAATCCAGTTCTTGAGGGAAAAACATTCTCATATCCAAATTTTGGATAGAATTGAATTTACCATTGATATAATAATGCCATTCAATGCGATTAATCTGAGTTTTATTTTCATATCGCATCTTTTGTTTTATCAATACTTCTCTTCCGTCGTCAGTGGTATATGCAGCAATTTCCTTCTGTTCTTTTTCGCCTTCAACGATATATTGAATATTCGGATTGAAGCAATCTAATAAGAATAAACCTCCGTCTTTGAGGTGGTTTTTAACGACATTAAATACCTTAAATAAGTCCTCATTCTTATATAAATGATGGATTGAATTAAATGGAATAAAAATAAGGTCGTATTTTTCTTGTAGATTTAAAGTCCTGATATCTGCCTCAATGAAGTTGATTTCTAATCCTGCTTCGGAAGCTTTGAGTCTTGCTTGGGCAAGCATTGAGGGAGTGTAGTCAACACCACTAATATCATATCCATCCCTTGCTATTGGAAGAGTAAGCCTGCCTGTTCCACAACAAAGTTCAAGTATTCGGGCACCTTTACTTTGGGGTAGCCACCGCTTATAAAATTGCAAATCAGATAGGTCGGTATTCATCCCGTCATAAATATTTGCATCATAAATTAAATCACCAACTTTATAATCTGTATTCATTTATATCCTCCAATATCTATTGTTTATTAATAAAAATCGCAATAGAGTTTCCAGTCTCCTGTTTGGCTGTTTTTAGCGAAATACATATTTCCACTATCCACAATTTCCAGATTTGCTTTTTCATCTGACGCTATTTGAATCAGAAATTCATATCCTTCACCAAAGTCTATTCCCGATTGAATAAAGTTAGGATAACCACCTATTTTATGTCCTTCGTTTATTTCCACATAATCGAAATAATCGGTTATTTCTCCCGATTCTTCCATTTCAAGAAGTTCACTTTCTATTTCAGCGGGTATGCCTCCTCCATCCCATACGGGATAATCTTCTTCAATCAATTGGCTTTTCAATGGAAATGGCTTTACGAATGATGCTTTATTTACTAAATCTTTTACGACTAATACATCATTCATTTTATATTCCCGAATAAGCCAGTTATCCCCATTTGTTACTAAATCCATAGGTATATCAGCAGACGCAAAAATAGTCAGCACTTTAGTGTCATGCAAGCTTGCCGGAACATAGGGCAGACTTTCAAGACAAACCTGAAATAATGGGATCATTAATTTACCATTGTTATCGGTTGGAATTTCTTCATCTTCTTTATAAAGATATACTCGTCCAATCCAACTTTCTGTGTTAGAGTTTGTTGGTCTGAATCCACCTGTGGTGAAGTTTGTTGCTTTCTTTACAAGCTGTTTTTTTATTGCTGTAATTTTATCCATTCTATGATTCTTTAGTTTACAGGTAATAGTTGGTGAATAGCCGACTATTAAGGTTGCTTATTCGCTTGTTGCTAACTTTTTTATTTCATTTCTTCTCACATCAATATAAAGTAAGTCATCATGGTCTGTTATACTATATAGCTCCATCAAATCAACTGTTACTAAATAATATTCATCAAGTCCTTCACAGTCACCTATAAATGTATGTATATCAGACATTCTTGCTTTATAAACTATAATTATTGTCTCTAAAAATACGGTTTTGTTTAATTCCCTACAAAAGAAACAGGCAATTTTTTCCTCCATCTAATAGAAAAGTGAAAAAAGTAATATATTGCATATTATATTTTAGAGACTATTTGAGTGCAGGTATTGATGATTGCCTTTATCATAATGTTCAGTGATAAGTCTTTATTCTGTCATTTGTTTGTAGAAAGACTCGATTTGCTTTCCTGCCTGTTTTTTAATAATCTTCTGTTAGTTTGGAAAGATGGTTGAATTACCGCAAATATACGGTTGATTTGCATAAAATGACCGTATGGTTTGATGAAAAACACCGTATTGTTTGTGAAAAAGATGCGGATGAAGTAACCAAGAGATGCGGATGGTGTTACTAAAAGGTAGGTATGAAGTAAGTAAACCATTGCTATAGTGTCATCATACCGATAAAACTGTCTTTATTTAATACTTTTAGTCTTCTCTGTTTTCTATTTCGCTCTTTGGAAAGTTTAAGTGCTTAATGTTGAAAATAAACAGAATCAATGAAAATGTAATCATATAGATATGTAAGTAGACTATTATTTGTTAATAAGCACAGGGTTGGATGCAAATGCTGAATTTCTGATATATGCTAATTGCCCTACAATCGCGAAAAAATATCAATAGTAGTATGACCGGCTAAAGAAGCTCTTCTTGATACATTACGAATTACAAACTGTCAAAAACAGACTTATCTTACAAACTGTCATTTTATACATGAAGAAAGATGGAAATTATAGAAAAAGGCTCCTGATGCAAATAAGTTGTCATTCGGATATCAGGAGCCTTTTATCTATTTATTGAATCTGTGGTGTGACAGGTGTATTCATCTTCTGAGTGTACAGGCTGTCGATAATCCCGTCGGACAGTCCGATGGTAGGTACAATGATTCCGGTAGCTTTCACATTCGTAGCTACTTCCAGAAATATCTCCGCAGCCGGAACGATGACATCAGCCCGATCAGGTTTTAGCTTATACTGTTCGATACGTTGCTCGGCAGGAAGAGCTTGCAATGCTTCGTAAATTTCACGTAGCGATTCGACGGGTAGGAGGGAAGCCTTTTTGTCTTTCTTGTCTGCCAGACGGAAAAGCTTATTGATGTTTCCTCCCGAACCGATGATGCTGATAGGCGCGTATTCCGCGGCAAGCCCTATGAGGTCGGTGCGTAAAGCCTCTTTTTCTTCTTCTTTCACCATGCCGCTGAGCATACGAACCGTTCCGATATTGTATGAACGGGAATTTTTCAGTTCTCCGTTACTGATCAGATTAATCTCGGTGCTGCCACCACCGACATCTACATACAGGTAGTTTTGTCCGGAAGCAAAAAGTTGCTCGATATGGTTGTCATATACAATGTGTGCTTCTTCTTGACCGTCGATGATATCTACGCGGATACCTGTTTTTCTGGCTATTTGTCGGGTGATGTCCTTTCCGTTGCGTGCGTCACGCATGGCGGACGTAGCACAGGCACGGTAATCTACTACGTCATATATCTTCATCAACTGTTTGTAGGCTTTCATCAGCCGGATCAGTTTCTTTTCTTTTTCAGCAGAAATAACTCCCATGGTAAAAGCATCTTCTCCCAGTCGTAAGGGAATGCGGATGAGTTGTACCTTGCTCATTAATTCGGGAGCGTTTTCTTCGTTTACGCATTTTATCAATAGCCGCACGGCATTCGAACCTATGTCGATAGCTGCATAATTAACTTTCTTCATACTTATCATAATGTATTCTTGTATTTTCTATATAATTCTTCTTGCGAACGGAAAACGACAGTGGCTGTCTCTGCTTCGGCAAGGGCAGGAGTGAAGTCTTTGCAGAGTGTGGAAGGCCGGTTTTCCCAAGGTCGGTTTTCTCCGGTACCGTCTACGATACGTCCTTTGGCCGTATCCCGATATCCGTAGCAGACAATTCGTTTTAAGTCTGCCTGTATTTCTTTGTCGTACACCGGAGCCAGTACTTCGATCCGGTTATCAAGGTTGCGGGGCATCCAGTCGGCAGAACCGATATAATATTTTTCTTCTCCGCCATTGGCAAAGATAAAGATACGGGAGTGTTCAAGATATCGGTCGATAATACCGTTGATATGGATATTTTCACTGATACCTGCGATGCCTGTCACCAGCGAACAGTTGCCGCGTACTACCAGTTCCACTTGAACTCCGGCTGTCGAGGCTTCGTAGAGTTTTTCTATAAGCGCACGGTCGGTAATATGGTTTACTTTTGCCAGAATATAGGCTTCTTTCCCTTGTTCCTTGTTCTTTATTTCCTTGCTGATGAGAGCAATCAGACGTTTGCGCATATCGTTGGGTGAAACCAGTAATTCTTTGAAATTGACGGGAGTGTATGGTTTCTCAATAAAGTCGAAAACGGCATTCACTTCTCGTACCAGCGGACGATGGGCGGTCATGATGGTATAATCGGTATACATACGTGCGTTTCCTTCATGAAAGTTTCCTGTGCTGATGCAGGCAATGTCTCCGTGACGGGTACCGATATGTACCAGTTTGGAATGAATCTTCAGTCCCTCCACTCCGAAGATAACGTGGATGCCTGCGTCCTGCATTCTTTTGCTCCAGTTGATGTTGGATGCTTCGTCGAAACGTGCCAGTAGTTCGATGACCACCGTTACTTTCTTCCCGTTTTTGGCTGCGCAGATCAGTGCTTTGATCACTTTTGATTCTTTAGCGAGCCGGTAAAGTGTCATCTTGATACTTTTTACTTCTTTGCTGATGGCTGCTTCACGAAGTACGCGGATGAAAGTATCGAAGCTATGGAATGGATAATGCAGGGAGCGGTCCTTCTGACGAATCAATGTGAGCAGGCTTTCTTTGCCGTTTAGTTCGGGCTTGAAAACCGGTTCCCAGACGGGATACTTTAAGTCGTAGCGACCGCACACCGGAAATTTCATCAAGTCTTTGAAGTTATGATAGCGTCCTCCTGCCACACGGGTGTCGTTTTTATCCACATTCAGCCGGTCAACTAATCTTTTCAGTAAATCTTTGGGAATCTGTTCGTCATAAACGAATCGAATCGGTTCTCCTCTCTTCCGGCTTTTCACTCCTTTTGAAATCTTCTGAAGTACGCCTGTCCGCAGGTCGCTGTCTATCTCCATTTCCGCGTCTTTGGTGAATTTAAAGGTATATGCCTCGTAATCCGTATATTTCATGCCGACAAAAATCAACGGCAGACAATAGCGGATCACATCATCGAGAAACATCAGATATGTTTTCCCCTCCGAGTCCGGCAATTGGATAAAACGACCGTATTCTTCGGTGGGCAATTCGATCACTGCATAATCTTTCTCTTTTATTTTTCCTGTTTCGTCTTTACGAAGCAGGCGGATGGCGAGATAAATATCTTCGTCAGTCTGGTCGTCCAGCGGTCGGGCTCCGTTGAGGAAAAGAGGGGTGGTGGAGCCATTCAGTTTATTGCGATAGAAGGAGGTGATAAATGTCTTTTGGTCATCCGTCATTTCGGTGTCTTTGATGACGCAGATGTTCTCCTTCTTCAGTTCTTCCATGATGGAAGCGAAAGTTTCTTCAAATTGTTCGTAGAAGTGGTTGTGTAGTTTGCTTATCTGCTTCAGTGTGCGTGTAGCCGTTTCTTGTTCTTTCTGTATGTTTTTATCTGCATATTCGATGATCCGGTTCAGCGTGGCTACGCGGACACGGAAAAACTCATCCAGATTATTGGAATAGATGCCAAGAAAAGTCAGGCGTTCCAGAAGAGGTACTTCCGGACGGGCAGCTTCGAGCAGGATACGCTGATTGAAGTACATCCAGCTGATGTCACGTTCTACATAAGGGCACTTCTTTTTTGTTTCGCTTGATTTCATGATGAAAAACCTGTTTATTAATTTTTTGCAAAAGTATCTAAGTGAGGTGTAATGGCTATAACGATTTTGTTACGAACTTATTACAATCTACGTTTGTTATTTTTATATGTGAATAGAAACACTTATATTCGCAAAAGTATTGAAATGGACTTCGTTAAAAAATATAGAATATATGAAAACAATGAATTACTCTCTGATTCGCATTTTGTTTGCGCTTGTCATAGGTCTGGTGTTGGTACTTTGGCCGAATACAGCAGCTAGTTATATTGTCATTACGATAGGAGTGGCTTTTTTGATTCCCGGTGTCATCAGTCTTTTTAGCTTTTTCGGACGGAAAAGATCGGAACATGAACCGGCTCCCCGTTTTCCTATTGAGGGAATCGGCAGTTTGTTATTCGGACTTTGGCTGATTGTGATGCCTGAGTTTTTTGCAGACGTCCTGATGTTCCTTTTGGGCTTTATCCTGATCATGGGAGGTGTGCAGCAGATTGCCTCTTTGTCGATGGCCCGTCGTTGGACACCTGTTCCGGGGATTTTCTATCTGGTGCCTTCATTGATTCTTATCGCAGGTGTTATTGCGCTGTTCAATCCGACGGGAGTACGTAATACTGCTTTCATTATTATCGGTATCAGTAGCTTGGTTTATTCTCTGTCCGAACTGATCAACTGGTTTAAGTTTGCGCGCCGTCGTCCTAAGACTCCGGTTACGCCTCACGATGAGGATATTGAGGATGCTAAGATTATAGAATAAAAAAAGAAGAGGACTACCGTCACGGTACCCCTCCCCTGCAAACTTAAAACAACCAACAAAAGAAATAGATAATTTCTATCTTAATGCTGAATGAAGATATTCTCCATTCAGCATTTCTTTTTTATCTTACAAACAACAGTTCTCTGTATTTCGGCAGTGTCCACATCTGGTTGTCTACGATCAGTTCCAGCTTGTCAATGTGGTAACGAATCTCTTCCAGTGCCGGAACGATTGTATCGTGGTAAGCGATCGCTTTTTCGCGTTCGCTTTCGATCTTGTTCGCCACTTTTCGTGCTTCAATCATTGCATCTACGTGTTCTTTGATGAAGGCGGTGCGGTCGGCGATTTCTTCGATCAGTTCCAGATTCTTGGCAGATAGTCTGGCTGCTTTATCTGCCGGAAATAAGGACTGCATTTTATAGACATTATTAATCAGATCCGTCTGATATTGAGTAGCGACCGGAATAATGTGGTTCATTGCCAGGTCGCCTAATACGCGGGCTTCAATCTGAATCTTTTTCGTGTAAGTTTCCCATTTTACTTCGTTGCGGGCTTCCAGTTCCTTTTTCGTCATCACACCGATTGCTTCGAACATAGCAATTGTCTCCGGTTTCAGATAGTTGTCGAAGATAACGGGAACACTTGTTTCACAGTCCAGACCTCGACGGGCGGCTTCTACTTTCCATTCGTCGCTGTAACCGTTGCCATCGAAGTGGATAGCCTTACATTCTTTGATATATCCGCGAATTACTTCAAGGATAGCGGAAACTTTCGGTTCTCCCTTTTCGATCAGAGCGTCTACATCCTTTTTGAATTTCATCAGCTGTTCTGCTACGGCAGCGTTTAATGCAATCATGGCACTTGCACAGTTGGCCTCAGAGCCTACGGCACGGAACTCAAACCGGTTTCCGGTGAAAGCGAAAGGAGAGGTGCGGTTGCGGTCTGTATTATCAATCAGCAATTCGGGGATTTGGGGAATATCCAGCTTCATTCCCTGTTTTCCGCTAAGGTTGATCAGATCGTCTTTGGTACTGTTCTCAATATGATCCAATACCTGTGACAACTGTTTGCCGAGGAAAGAAGAAATGATAGCGGGAGGTGCTTCATTGGCTCCCAGGCGATGAGCGTTGGTAGCGCTGGAAATAGAAGCTTTCAGTAATCCGTTGTGACGGTAAACTGCCATCAGCGTATTCACTACAAATGTGACAAAGCGCAGGTTATCTTCCGGCGTCTTGCCCGGTCCCATCAACAGGATACCTGTATCCGTTCCCAGTGACCAGTTATTGTGCTTGCCGGAACCGTTGACACCCTTGAACGGCTTTTCATGAAGCAATACACGGAAACCGTGACGGCGGCTGACTTTACGCATCAACGACATGATCAGTAGGTTATGGTCATTTGCCAGGTTACATTCTTCGAAGATAGGAGCTAATTCGAATTGATTCGGAGCTACCTCGTTATGACGGGTCTTTACAGGAATACCCAGTTTCAACGCTTCAATTTCAAGGTCTTTCATAAATGCGGCCACACGGGTAGGGATGGCACCGAAATAGTGGTCTTCCAACTGCTGGTTCTTGGCACTGTCATGTCCCATCAATGTGCGTCCTGTCATAAGTAAGTCCGGACGTGCGGCATACAAACCTTCATCTACCAGAAAGTATTCCTGTTCCCATCCCAGATAGGCAACGACCTTCTTTACCTCAGGATTGAAATAGTGGCAGACGGCGGTTGCGGCTTTATCTACGGCACGCAGAGCTTTCAGTAACGGTGCTTTATAATCAAGGGCTTCACCTGTATATGCGATAAATACAGTCGGGATGCAAAGCGTATCATCTACGATAAATGCGGGTGATGATGGGTCCCATGCGCTATATCCGCGTGCTTCGAAAGTATTACGGATACCGCCGTTCGGGAAAGAAGAAGCATCCGGCTCCTGCTGTACCAGCAGTTTGCCTGTGAACTCTTCCATCATGCCTCCCTTGCCGTCATGTTCGACGAAAGCGTCATGCTTTTCTGCCGTACCTTCGGTGAGCGGTGCAAACCAGTGAGTATAATGAGTGACACCCATTTCGACAGCCCATTTTTTCATTCCGGCAGCTACTTCATCAGCGATGCTGCGGTCTAGCGGGGCACCATTGTCAATAGCGTCAATCAGTGCGTTGTATACCTTGCTTGGAAGGTACTTGAACATTTTTTCCTTGTTGAACACATACTTACCGAAGTATTCCGAAGGGCGTTCGGCAGGTGTTGCTACTTCAACCGCTTTCTTCTTGAAAGCTGTCTCTACGACTCTGAATCTTAGTTTTGACATAATACCTAATTTGATTTGTTGTTAAATATGTTAGAGTAAAAATTCCTTTTTTAGCTTAGTTATAAGCAGATTCTCCGTGTTCGTAGATGTCGAGACCTTCTTCTTCGACACGTGCCGGAACGCGAAGTCCGTGAATCTTGTCGAGTACTTTGAAGATAATGAATCCCATACCTGCCGCCCAGACTCCGACAACAACCGCACCGAAAAGCTGGGCACCCAAAAAGCCGGCTCCATGTCCGTAGAACAACCCTTCACTGGTAGAAAACAATCCTGTGAGCACTGTTCCCAAGAAACCACAAACCCCGTGTACGGAAGAAGCACCGACAGGATCGTCAATCTTCAATACCTTGTCAATAAAGTCGACTGCAAATATCATGACTACACCACAAATGGCACCGATTAATACCGCTCCTGAGGGAGCTACAGCGTCACATCCGGCTGTGATACCTACCAAACCTGCCAAAACACCATTCAGTGTCAGTGATAAAGACGGTTTGCCATATTTCATCCAGCTCATCGCCAGTGCAAAGAAGCCACCGGCACAAGCCGCCAGATTTGTTGTCAGAAATACATGTGAGATGGCCATTGCATCCGCTTCGGTACTTGCTGCCAACTGTGATCCGGGGTTGAATCCGAACCATCCGAACCAAAGGATAAATACACCCAGTGCGGCAACTGTCAGGTTGTGTCCCGGAATAGCTCTTGACTTACCGTCTTTGCCATATTTACCGATACGGGGACCAAGAATAGCAGCGCCTACCAAAGCAATCCAACCACCAACGGAGTGGACAATCGTTGAACCTGCAAAGTCATGGAATGTCGTTCCGAAAAGATTCATCATGAACGAACCTTCTTCTCCGTTCATCAGCCAGCCGCCACCCCATGTCCAGTGACCGGAAATTGGGTAAATTAGTACACTGATAAAGATAGTATAGACCAGATACATGGAGAACTTGGTGCGTTCCGCCATCGCTCCCGATACAATCGTGGCTGCCGTTGCGCAGAATACTGTCTGAAAAACCAGAAATCCTTCTCTGGGTAAATCACTGTCGAGGAATGACAGATCAAAGAAGTGTGGCATTCCGATGAGACCTCCCGCACCAAACATCAGACCGAAACCGATGAACCAGTAGAGCAAGGAACCAAACATGAAATCCACAAAGTTCTTCATCAAAATGTTGGCGGTATTCTTGACTCTGGTAAAACCCGCCTCAACCAATGCAAACCCCGGCTGCATAAAAAATACGAGCATTGCCGCAAGCAGCATCCAGACTGTATTCAATCCTAATGCCAGTTCCCCGATTGTATCGGGAGTTGTTTCGGCAGAAGCAGTGGCGGTTTCAGCAATTTCAGGTGTAGTTTTGACTTCAGTAATTGTCTCCGTAGTTGTCATAAAAGTATCTGCATCAACTGCTTCCTGTGCAAAAGCACTGGTTGCGAAACAGCAGAAAATGAACATAGCAGTGGCTATCCACAGCTTTGTGAAGCTGTGTCTCTTATATGTTTTATCCATAATGATTATCTTATTTAATACCTGTTTTTATAATATTATCATCCGAAAGGAAATCTGGCCCCGGCACCTTGCCGGTTGCCGGTTATCGTTCCTGTTCGGCGTTATAGAGAGCGATGTCGCCACGTTCGGCGGTGCGGATGCGGATGGCGTCCTCGATAGGAATGACGAAAATGCGTCCGTCACCGATCTCTCCGGTTTGTGCGGCTTTGATGATAGCCTGTACGGTCTTTTCTGCATTTTTGTCGCGTACTACAATAGAAACCAGAATACGTTCGATGGTGCTGGTATCATATACCACTCCACGATAGATACGTCCTTGCCGTGCTTTACCGATCCCTCTTACATCGTAGTAAGAGAACCATTCAATGTCCGCTTCGAGCAGAGCGTCTTTCACGTCCTCGAATTTGGTTTTACGGATGATAGCTTCAATCTTTTTCATATACCTTAAATATTAGTGTTGACCTGTAAAAAGAAGAGGTATAGGGAGGTGGCAGCCATCGCAGGTTACCATACAACAAACCGATAAAATCTAAACTCTAACTACCTTCCTGTTCCCTATACGCTCTTTGACTATATAAACTCTCTCTCTCTTAAAAACTTAATCCGAATGTGAAGTAAGCGCCTTCCGTACGTGGATTTACTGATACTTTGGCAAATGCCGGAACCGAGAATGAATCAGTAACCCTGATCTCCTTGACAGCTCCGAGACTGATGTCGGAAACGCAGAACCCACTTGTGTATCCATTATAAAAAGTCGTCTCCCAAGGTACCATTCCTACATCTACTGTCCAGTCAAGTCCTCCAAGGCTGAACGGTGCACTAAGTGCGAGGTAGGAAGAATAAGCCCTTTTCCCGTTTTCTTTAACTCCGTCGGCACCTGCAAAGTTCGTGTACCAGTTGATTGCCAGCGGACCAAAATCATATCCTACCTGTGCCTCAAATACATGAGCGGTTGAATGAGCGCCATATTTGAAATACTTGTTGGTAGGTACCTGAGTGTTGAACCAGTAATCCGTTACCGAGATGCTGAAACCACCGGTTGAATAACCGAGAGTCAAATCGAACTCTTTAGTATCCGATGACTCAAACCCTACCGATCCCCATGCTCCGAGTGAAAGTCCTTTGTAAGAGATTCCTAATGAAGGCTGAATGCTGACTCCGCCTAAATCCTGACCACGCCAGATATAACCACTTACCAAGTCTGCTCCTACGGAGGCTTCTACTTTATCCTGCGCCATCATATTGGATGGCACAAGGCCGATCAGTAATAACGCTGCTGCTATGCCCCTCAATTTTTTGTTAATCGTCGTTTTCATCGTCTTTTTACCTTTAATAGTTAGAAAAATGTGGATGTACGGTCCAGTGTTATATAGTAGCGCGCAAAATACTATCAAAGCCAGTTCTTTATTCTTCTCATTGCTTCCATACAATCATTGTGATCGCCGAATGCTGTCAGTCGGATATATCCCTCACCGCTGGGGCCGAAACCTACACCGGGGGTTCCTACTACATTGGCTTCATACAACATCTGTTCGAAGAATCGCCAGGAAGAGAGCCCGTTCGGGGTTTTCACCCATAAGTATGGAGCATTGACGCCTCCGTATACTTTCAATCCGGTAGCTTCCAGTCCTTCCTTCATGATCTTCGCATTGCTCATATAATAGTTAATCGTTTCTTTAATCTGTGCTTTGCCTTCTGTACTGTAGACGGCTTCCGCTGCACGTTGTGTGATGTACGAAGTGCCGTTGAATTTAGTGCACTGGCGGCGGTTCCATAATTTGTTGAGTGGAATCCGGTCGCCTTCCAGTGTGGCAGCTGTCAGTTCTTTCGGGACTACGGTATATCCGCAACGTACTCCGGTGAAACCGGCTGTCTTTGAGAAACTGCGGAACTCAATAGCACATTTCTTGGCTCCTTTGATTTCGTATATGGAGTGGGGGACATCCGCATCCTGAATATAGGCTTCGTATGCGGCATCGAACAAAATCAGTGTATCATTTGCCAATGCATAGTCTACCCACTTTTTTAGTTCCGGTTTGGTCAGTGTCGTCCCTGTCGGATTGTTCGGGTAGCAGAGGTAAACAATGTCTATCCGTTTGTCGGGAATCTCCGGAATGAAGTCATTCTCACTTGTACAAGGCATATAAGTCACATTGCTCCATTTGCCTGTTCCTTCTTCCAGCACTCCGGCACGTCCGCACATGACGTTACTGTCAATATATACCGGGTAAATAGGGTCTGTTACACCGACACTATTGTCGTGGCGAAGGATATCGCCGATATTTCCGGTATCACTTTTGGCTCCGTCGTTGACGAATATTTCTGATGGTGAGAAATGAATGCCACGTGGAGCGAAATCATTCTTTATAATAGCTTCAATCAGAAAATCGTACCCCTGCTCAGGACCATATCCGCGAAATGTATCTTTACTTGCCAGCTCTTCCACTGCTTTGTGCATAGCCTCGATACATGCTTTGGGAAGCGGCTGAGTGACATCTCCGATACCTAACCGGATAATATCCTGCTTCGGATGCGTTATTTTGAATGTATTTACCTTCTTCGCTATATCCGAGAACAAATAGCTCCCCGGTAATTTCAAAAAATGTTCGTTTACTAATGCCATATTGTTATTGTTTTAAGTTTCTGCAAAACCTGTTACCTATTACCTAATACTTATTACCTATCCCTCCATCTCCCCATCGAAAACTTTAGTTGCCGGTCCTGTCATTAATATGTGTCCCGTTGCTTCTTCCCACTCGATGGTGACGGTTCCCCCATCCATTATTATATCACATTTTCTTCCTGCCAATCCATGGAGAACAGCGGCTACAGCCGTGGCACAAGCGCCTGTTCCACAGGCCTGGGTGATTCCTGAACCTCTTTCCCAAACTCTCATCCGAATGGTGTCTTTACCTACGATCTGAGCAAACTCTACATTTGTCCTGTCCGGAAAGAGATGATAATTTTCTAACTGCGGACCAATTTCCGGCAGATTGATTTGGGTAATATCTTCTACAAAAGTTACCAGATGCGGGTTTCCCATTGATACCCGGGTAGACTGAAAAGGAAATTGATCGCCGAAATCTACCGCTTCCGTTTCCAGAGGACTACCCATATCTACAGTGACTGCCGTCACCTTTCCTCCTTCTACATGTAATTTCAGAACCTTAATGCCCGAACGGGTGTCAAGCGTGATTTCCTTTTTGGCAGTTAATCCGTATTCGTATACATACTTGCCTACACAACGGCTTCCATTGCCACACATCATTGCTTCCGAACCATCTGCATTAAATATACGCATACTGAAATCTGCTTTGTCAGAACTGCCAATCAATATAAGTCCGTCACTTCCAATTCCCGTATGAAACTTGCTCCATTCGATTGCTTTCTTTTCAGGGGCTGCTATCGGATATCGGGTAGTATCTACATATATGTAGTCATTACCTGCTCCATGCATTTTTGTGAACTTAATCTTGGTTGTCATTTTGTTCTTTATTAATTGGTTGTTGTATCCTTTTGTTTTATTACAATGCAAAGATATGACTTTTTGATTTAACTTTTGATGAAAAGATGTCTAATCTCTATTTATTTTATACGATCTTACAATCGCGGGAAATAAAGCCATGTTTTGTTATAAATTGAAATTATGCATACCTTTATATTAATAAACTGTTATTTGCTTGATTTGTTTTGCATATCCTTCCATAATATATGAAGAATATTTGGGGTAAATCAGTCCTTGTATTCGATCTAAAATGTGAATTTTCGCTTTTACAATAGGTCGATATGCTAGTGATTTTCGCTTTTATATATCATATTGCTTGTTTGCAGTTTTGCAGAACCTTTTTGTTATAGCATTGTTTAGTCACTAATAAATATAATAATGTAGCAATATGGATATAGAGAAACAATTGGAAGTTGCGGCGCAGAGCGATCATTTGGTATTGATTGTGTTTTATGCCGACTGGTCACCTCATTATGAATGGATAGGGCCTGTGCTCCGTACTTATGAACGGAGAGTCATTGAATTGATTAACGTGAATATCGAGGAAAATAAAACTGTAGCCGATTCTCATAATATAGATACGGTGCCTGCGTTCCTTCTGTTGCATAAAGGACATGAATTGTGGAGGCAGGTAGGAGAGTTGACCATAGGAGAGTTGAAAGAGGTATTGGAAGATTTTAAATAAGTCCTGTTTGAATTTTATGTAAGAAGCACCATTATACAGCAAATAAATATGTATAATGGTGCTTCTTGTATCTATCGAATATTTGCAAAAAGTTTCTGTCGGCTTTTTACATTTTCTGAGAGTAACTATTTTAGTATTTCCTGTGCCACAGTCGGCTCGTTGGTCGTAATGAAATCCACCTTTTGGTCTATGAGCCACTTCATGTCTTCTGCTTTATCTACAGTCCATACATTGACTTTCAGTCCGAGATCATGGGCTTCTTTGATCCATTCGGGATGTTTCTTGATTACTCCCATGTGATAGTCGAGTCCGGCTGCACCGAGGTCTTTCAGCTCTTTGGGAGATAGCTCGCCGTTGAGATAGAATACCGGAGTTCCGGCAGGTGCCAGGCGGATAAACTCTTTCATGGCGTGCAGTGAGAAAGTGATATATTCCATACGGTTTTCCAGTCCCAGCTTTGTTACCAAGGCAAGAATTTCCTGTACGGCTTTCGTTTCACGCTTTTTGCTGTTAAGTGCTTTTAGTTCCAATATAAGTTTGGTATTGCATTTTTTACCGGCTTCCAGATACTGTTCCAGGCTGGGCAGGTTCTCTCCGTTCGATAGTTTCAATCCTGTAAGAGCGTCACCTTTGGAATACTCCATGTATTTCATCTTATAGACAGGGTCATGATTGATAACCAGTTTATTGTCTTTGGTAAGCCATACATCAAATTCGGAGCCATAGCAATGGATAGAATCGGCTTTTTGAAGTGCTGTGATACTATTTTGCGCAGAACCTGCTGTTTTCCAGTAGCCACGATGGGCGATAACTTGCGACTTTTGCGCTTGGACACTAGCTACTGAAATGATAAGGGCAACCATTAGAATAATTCTTTTTATCTTCATTGATAGTACATTTAAAAAGTTTATGAGTCCAAAATTATAAAAAATAAAACACAGATCAGCCTGTTATTATGCTAATCTGCGTTAATTGACAGCTTTTTATGCATAGAAGTCTATACTTTTTATTCCTGACTTTACAAACTGATGAATATATATTCAAAGATATGAGTTTATTTCAGACATCTAAAATTTTTCAACAAATTTATTTTACCTCTTCGGCATAGGCTTCTTCATGCACTCCTCTCACTGCTCTGCCGCTTGGTTCATTCAGGTTACGGAAAGCTACATCCCATGCCAGCGCTTCTGCTGTAGAGCAGGCCACACTTGGTACGCTTGGTACGCTGCGGGCTGCGCTTTCACTCGGAAAATGCTCTTCAAAGATACTCCGGTAGTAATATTCTTCCTTGTTGAGCGGAGTGTTAATCGGGAAACGTTCGGCAGCGTGTTCCATCTGTTCATCACTGACGGCAGCCGCTGTAATCTCTCTTAAGGTATCAATCCACGAATATCCCACACCATCACTGAACTGCTCTTTTTGTCTCCATGCTACGCTTTCCGGTAGCATATCGGCAAAAGCTTCACGTACAATTCGTTTCTCAATCTCCTTTCCGGGGCACATTTTAGCTTTTGGATTCAACGCCATCGCTACATCCAGAAATTCCTTGTCCAGAAATGGGACACGTCCCTCTACACCCCAGGCTGATAAACTCTTATTGGCACGAAGGCAATCATACATATGCAGTTTTGATAACTTGCGTACCGTTTCCTCATGGAAATCTTTCGGAGTGGGAGCTTTGTGAAAGTAAAGATAACCGCCGAAAACTTCATCGGCACCTTCACCACTCAATACCATTTTGATCCCCATCGATTTAATCACACGTGCCAGTAAATACATGGGAGTGGAGGCACGTACCGTAGTCACATCATACGTCTCGATAAAATAGATAACATCCCGAATAGCATCCAGCCCTTCCTGAACCGTATAATTGATTTCATGATGAACCGTACCGATATATTCTGCCACTTCACGTGCCTTTATCAAATCGGGCGCCCCTTTCAGACCGATGGCAAAAGAATGTAGTTGAGGCCACCAGGCGTCACTTGCTCCGTCTGTTTCAATACGTTTTGCTGCATATTTTTTGGCGATAGCTGAAATCACAGAACTGTCTAGACCACCTGAAAGAAGTACTCCATAGGGAACGTCACTCATCAGCTGGCGATGAACGGCATCTTCCAATGCTTCTTTTACATCACTGACTTTGGCAACATTGTCTTTTACAGACTCATAGTCTGTCCATTCGCGTGTATACCAACGCTTCATTTTGCCTTCTTTACTGTAAAAGTAATGTCCCGGAAGAAATGGTTCGTACTCATCACAGAATCCTTCGAGTGCTTTCAGTTCACTGCCGAAGTAGATTTTGCCATCCTTGTCTTTTCCTATATATAAAGGTATGACTCCGATAGGATCACGTGCAATGAGGAACTCGTCTTTTTCTTCATCATAAAGTACAAAGGCGAAAATTCCGCTGATCTCTTCCAGAAAGTGGATGCCTTTATCTTTATAAAGGGCAAGAATCACTTCACAGTCGCTTCCGGTCTGAAAATCATATTGTCCGGCATAGCGGGCGCGGATATCCCGATGGTTGTAGATTTCACCGTTCACAGCGAGCACTTGTTTCCGGTCGGGGGAGTATAAGGGCTGTCCTCCGCTTTGCGGGTCAACTATCGAGAGGCGTTCGTGTGCCAGAATGGCGCTTCCACCTACGTAGATACCGCTCCAGTCCGGTCCGCGATGACGGATTTTCTGTGCCATTTTCAGTGCTTTGTCTCTTAGCTCTTTGGTTTGAGTTTTTATGTTGAGTATACCTGCTATTCCACACATAACTTTGAGTATTTGGAAGTTAATATAATTTGTTGATTCTCTGTTTTTTAAAAGTCGGTTCGTTACTATTTATTCGTTTTCCCTGGCTTTTCCTTTCGTTTGACCTGGGCCATCTTTTAGTTCAACCTAGGTTGTTGTTTCGTTCAACCTAGGTCAAACGAATAAATAATAGTCTATAAACTTCATGGTGTTCCTTGCTGTAAGGGTTACTTCACCAAATAGTGATCTATGTCCGCAGCAGCCTTTCGTCCTCCTGCCATCGCCCGTACTACGAGGCTTGCTCCGGTAGCTGCATCTCCGGCAAGGAATACGTTTTCTGCAAATTTCGGTTGTTCCGGTTTCAGGAATCCCATGGCTAGCAGCACCATATCTGCTTCGATTACTTCTTTCTTCCCTGTGAGGTTCATGGTCGGACGTCCGCCATCTGTTGCCGGTGTCCATTCTACTTCTTCCACCTCGACGCCGGTTACTTTACCGTTCTTACCCAAAAACTGATTGGAAGTCAGGCACCAGCGACGGGTACAACCTTCTTCATGGCTGGAGGTCGTTTTGAAAACTACCGGCCATTGCGGCCAGGGCGTAGAAGGATTGTGACCGACGGGAGGTTTGGGCATAATTTCAATTTGCGTGACGCTGGTTGCTCCCTGTCGTACACTGGTTCCGATACAGTCCGAACCGGTGTCTCCACCGCCGATCACAAGCACTTTTTTGCCTTTGGCATTCACCAGTTTGTCTTTGGGGAAAGTTTGTCCTTCCAGAATCCTGTTCTGTTGCGCCAGCATTTCCAGTGCGAAATGGATTCCTTTCAACTCCCGTCCCGGAATGCTTAAATCACGGGCAGTCGGTGTACCCGTGCAAATGCAATATGCATCGAATCCTTCCGGCAAATGGTTAACGTCTATTTCTACTCCCATTTCAAACTGAATACCTTCTGCGGCAAGTATTTTCATGCGGCGGTCGATTACGTTTTTGTCCAGTTTGAAGTTTGGAATACCGAAACGTAATAATCCTCCCGCAGCTTCATCTTTATCGAATAACGTTACGGTGTATCCTTTTAGATTCAGTTGGTTGGCAACTACCAATCCGGCCGGACCGGCACCGACAACTGCTACTTTTTTGCCGTTTCTTTGGGGATGCTGCACCTGTATATATCCTTCACGGAAGGCGGCTTCTACAATGGCAGCTTCATTTTCACGGATAGTCACCGGTTGGTCACAGGATAGTTTCAGTACACAGGATTTCTCACAGAGGGCAGGGCAGATACGTCCTGTAAATTCCGGAAAGTCGCAAGTGGATGACAGCACTTCATACGCTTCTTTCCATTTTCCTTTGAATAAAGCGTCCTGCCATTCCGGCTGTTTATTGCCTATTGGACAAGCCCAGTGACAAAAAGGTACTCCGCAATCCATACACCGTGATGCCTGTAATTTACGGCTGTTCGTATTCAATGTTTGTTCTACCTGACTATAGTCAGTGATGCGCTCGCTAACGGGGCGGTATCCCGCCTCTTGCCGAGGTATATTTAAAAAAGCTTTAGGATCTCCCATCTTGTTAAGTAATAAGTGGTAAGTATTAGGTAATAGGTATTAAGTATTAAGCAATAAATATTAACTATATGGATTAAGGATGTTTGAAGCTACGGTTAATACCTAATACTTAATACCTAATACTTGAATTAATAGTCTCTTTGCATATCTGCTATTTTTTGCTGTAACTTTCTCATCTGCTCTTCCTGTAGTACTTTTTTGTATTCAATAGGTACTATCTGGATAAACTGATCTACGTAATGGTTCCAGTCATCGAGCATGGTACGTGCCAGTTTCGAACCGGTGTACAGGTAGTGCTGACGAATCAGTTCGTGCAGTTCTTTGCGGTAACCGGCTTCTTCGATCAGTGACAGTTCAACCATTTCCATGTTGCAGAAGTAGTCAAAATTGCCGTCTTTGTTCCATACGTAAGCCACACCGCCACTCATACCGGCGGCAAAATTTCGTCCGGTTTGCCCCAGAACCACTACACGGCCTCCGGTCATATATTCGCAACAGTGGTCGCCTACACCTTCCACTACGGCAACAGCTCCTGAGTTGCGCACGGCAAAACGTTCGCCTACGCGGCCATTGATATAAACTTCACCGCTGGTTGCACCATAGAGCAGGGTGTTGCCTGCAATCGTGTTCTTTTCGGCTTCGAAGTTGCTGCGGATAGGCGGTAATACGGCAATGCGTCCGCCACTCAATCCTTTACCCAGATAATCATTCGCTTCACCTTCCAGCTTGAAATTGACTCCCGGTACGAGGAAGGCACCGAACGACTGTCCCGCAGAGCCTTTGAATTTCACATTCAAGGTATGTTCCGGCAGTCCCTTTTCTCCGTGTTTTTTGGCAATGACACCGGAGAGCATGGCACCTGTCGCACGGTCCGTATTGGCAATTGTGTATTCCAATGAAACTTCTTTTTCGTGTTCTATCGCTTCTTGGGCAGCATCAATGATTGCCACATCCTTCACTGTAGAAATACCATGATCCTGATCGATGACGTGACGGATGGCTGCACTGTTATCCACGCGTGCCAGTAGCTTGGTGAAGTCAATCAGAGCGTGCTTCGGATTCGGATCGTTTTCGTCGGATTTGCGTTCAATCAAGTCCGTGCGTCCGATAATATCATCCATTTTGGTGAATCCCATTTCCGCCAGATATTCACGGACTTCCTGTGCCAGGAAGGTGAAAAAGTTGATAAGATATTCGCTGCGCCCATGAAAGCGTTTGCGTAATTCCTCATTCTGCGTGGCTACTCCTACCGGACAAGTATTCTGGTGACATTTGCGCATCATCACACATCCCAGCACGATCAGGGCGGAAGTGGCAAAACCATATTCTTCGGCGCCCATTAATGCCATTATGATAATGTCGCGTCCGGTTTTCAATTGGCCATCGGCTTGTAGGACGACTTGTCCCCGCAGACCGTTCAGAACCAAGGTTTGCTGTGTCTCGCTCAGTCCCAGTTCCGGAGAAATGCCGGCGTAACGGATGGATGAAGCGGGAGAGGCTCCCGTACCACCCTCGGCACCGGAGATGACAATCAAATCCGCTTTTGCTTTTGCCACGCCTGCGGCAATGGTACCTACGCCACTTTCTGCTACCAGTTTGACACTGATTTTGGCTTGTGGATTAACGTTTTTCAAGTCAAATATCAATTGCGCCAAATCCTCAATCGAATAAATATCATGATGGGGAGGAGGAGAGATCAGTGAGATTCCCGGAATGGAATGGCGTGTTTTGGCTATGACGTCGTTCACTTTGAATCCCGGAAGCTGTCCGCCTTCCCCTGGTTTAGCTCCCTGCGCTATTTTTATTTGTATCTCATCGGCATTCACCAGATATTCGGCGGTGACCCCGAAGCGTCCGGAAGCTACCTGTTTGATGGCACTTCGCATGGAAGTACCGTCCGGCAGCGGGTGGAAGCGGGAAGCATCTTCGCCACCTTCACCCGTGTTGCTGCGTCCGTGAATGGTATTCATGGCAATCGCCATTGCTTCATGAGCTTCCTTGCTGATAGATCCGAAAGACATGGCACCCGTCACAAAACGACGGAGAATATTCTCTATCGGTTCTACCTGTTCGATGGATATAGGATTGCGACGGAATCCTAAGAAGTCACGCAGGAAAATAGGTTTCTCCTTATTGTCTACCAAATGAGTGAACTCTTTGAATTTCTTGTAGCTGCCCAAGCGGGTGGCAAGTTGCAATGTACTGATGGTTTCCGGGTTCCACGCATGTTTCTCTCCGTCCTTTCGGAAGGCATACAGTCCGTTGTTCTTTAATAATGGAAAATTGAAAGTTGAAAATTGAGAGTTGCCGTGCGGTGCTTCATTTTCCATTTTCAATTCTCCATTTTCCATTCCTTCAACTCCTTCATCGTGGAAAGCGATTGCGTCTCTTGCCACTTCCTCCAGGCGGATACCTCCGATGGGGGAACCGAGTCCGCCGAAATAAGCCTTGCTCAACTCTTCGCTGAGTCCGACAGCTTCGAAAATCTTTGCACCGCGATAAGAGCGGATAGTGGAAATCCCCATCTTACTCATGATTTTGAACAGACCTTTGCAGATAGATTTGATATAGTTTTTCTCAGCGGTAGCATAGTCCAGTTGAATATCTTTCTCTTTTACCAGCTTGTCGAGGATGGCAAATGCCATATACGGGTTCAGTGCACTGGCTCCAAAACCGAGTAGTAAAGCGGCGTGCATTACTTCACGCATTTCTCCGCTCTCTACAATCAATGCTGTCTGCACACGTTTGCCGACAGATATCAGATGGTGATGCACGGCACTTACTGCCAGTAATGAAGGGATAACGGCATGAGTTGCATCCACGTCACGGTCGGTCAGTACAATGTAGTTTGCTCCGTCCGTAACTGATTCCTCCGCCATTTTGCAAAGGTTGTTCAGTGATTCCTGTAATCCGGCTTTCCCTTTGGATACTTCAAACAGCATCGGTAGTTTTACAGTCTTAAAGCCCTTGTAGCGGATATTGCAAAGAATATCCAGCTGTGTATTGCTTAAAATCGGATGATTCAGACGTACCATTTTACAATGACTCTCGCTGGGAGTCAGGATATTCATGCCTACCGCTCCGATATATTCCGTCAAAGACATTACCAGTTCTTCGCGTAGCGGGTCGATCGGCGGATTCGTAACCTGTGCGAATTGTTGGCGGAAATAGTTGTAGAGTAGCTGTGGTTTATCGGAAAGTACAGCCAGTGGCGTATCATTACCCATTGAGTGGATGGGTTCGGCACCCGCGCTCGCCATTGGCATAATCAGCCGTTCGATATCTTCTTTTGAAT
The DNA here is from genome assembly GCA_947646015.1 of uncultured Bacteroides sp. Lineage (GTDB taxonomy): Bacteria > Bacteroidota > Bacteroidia > Bacteroidales > Bacteroidaceae > Bacteroides. The sequence continues at coordinate 79,211 of CANSEY010000014.1, forward strand.
AGCCGAAAGTACGGAGCATCCGGTCATAGTTTTCTACGTGATGAGGCACTTTACGACCGCTTTTCAGTTCATCCAGTTCGATACGGTTAGTCGATAGCCATGTACGGTAAGGCTTCGCTTCGGCCAGTTGTTTCTTCAATTCGCCGTCATAGTAGATTTCTCCTTTCTCTGTATCGATCAATAGAATCTTGCCCGGTTGCAGGCGCCCTTTTTCCTTGATATCTCCCGGTTCAAAGTCCATTACGCCCACTTCGGATGCCACTACCATCGTATCGTTTTTAGTGATCAGATAGCGGGCAGGGCGCAGGCCGTTACGGTCGAGCATACCACCTGCAAATCGTCCGTCGCTGAAAAGCAAGGCTGCCGGTCCGTCCCAAGGTTCCATCAGGATAGAATGGTATTCATAGAATGCTTTCAGGTCTTCACTGATCGGATTCTTCTCGTTGAAAGATTCCGGTACGAGCATAGCCATTGCATGAGGCAGACTTAATCCTGACATGACCAGAAATTCCAGCACATTGTCCAGAGAAGCACTGTCGCTCATACCCGGCTGTATGATCGGGCGTATTTCTTTGATATCTCCCAGCATAGGAGTGGAGAGTACGCTTTCACGGGCTTCCATCCATCCGCGGTTGCCACGAATGGTATTGATTTCACCGTTGTGCGCCAGCAGGCGGAAAGGTTGTGCCAGTCCCCATGTCGGAAAAGTGTTGGTGCTGAAACGGGAGTGTACCAGAGCCAAGCCGCTGGTGAAGTAGCTATTCGTCAGATCAGGATAGTAGTTGCGTAGCTGCAATGACGAGAGCATACCTTTATATATAATACTTTTGGTCGAGAGCGAAACGACATAAAAATCGTTTCTCGTCGGAATAGCTGACAATCTGACTTTATTCTCTATCCGTTTGCGAATCAGATACAGTTTGCGGTCGGCGGTTTCCGTTTCCGTAAAACCGGTAATAAAGACCTGCTTGATATCCGGTTCGTTAGCCAGAGCCGCTTCACCTAGAATTTCCGGACAGGTGGGTACATTGCGCAGATGCATCAATGTAAGTCCCTCTTTTTCTATTTCTTCAATAATGATACTAAAAATAGCTGCCTGATCTTTCTCGTTTTTCGGTAGAAAAAGCAGACCGGTGCCGTACCGTCCCTTTTCGGGTACGGGGATGCCTTGCAGTAAAATAAACTCATGTGGAATCTGTAACATAATACCTGCACCGTCGCCGGTTTTGTTATCCGCCCCCTCAGCGCCACGGTGACGCATATTCTCTAATACCTTTAAAGCCGACTCAACAATGTCATGTGACTTTTCTCCGTGAATGTTCACCAGCATACCAACCCCGCAGGCATCGTGTTCATATGCCGCGTCATACAAGCCCATTTGTCCAGGCTGTCGTTGGTAGGGGAATTTTCCTGTTGCGTTGTTAAAAAGTTCTTGTTTCTTCATTCTTTCTAGCTTTATTGTATGATAATACCTATTTGATGTATCAAATTGTTCGGCAAAATTAAGAATTTAATTTCATAATGATAGCGTATTGTTTGTTTTGTGTGACACAAAATAAGAACCTCTTTCTTTATTCTTTTAATTTGTAATCAAAATGCTCTGATTTGCTTATAATTTATCAGTCTGTCCGGTTTTATTTTATCCTGATTGTAATTTGTTTCTTTTTGAGCTTAAAATAATATATTATTTAACGTTTTGATGTGTTTGCAACTTTTTTATGTGCTTATGTCAAATAAATATTGAAAAAGTTATCTTTGTGTCATTTGGAATGTGTATATTTGCACCCGAAATAAAAATATCATAATATGTGTGGAATAGTAGGCTATATTGGTAAAAGAAAAGCCTACCCCATCCTTATTAAAGGGCTGAAGCGACTGGAGTATCGTGGATATGACAGTGCAGGGGTAGCATTGATCAGTGATAACCAACAGTTAAATGTGTACAAGACGAAAGGGAAAGTCTCCGAACTTGAAAATTTCGTCACACAAAAAGATATTTCCGGTACAGTCGGAATTGCCCATACCCGTTGGGCTACTCACGGGGAACCTTGTTCCGTTAATGCTCATCCTCATTACTCTTCTTCCGAAAAACTCGCTCTCATTCATAACGGTATCATTGAAAATTACGCCGTTCTCAAAGAAAAACTCCAAGCCAAAGGCTACGTCTTTAAAAGTAGTACCGATACCGAGGTGCTCGTTCAATTAATCGAATATATGAAAGTTACCAATCGGGTCGATCTGCTTACTGCCGTTCAGTTGGCTTTGAATGAAGTGATTGGTGCTTATGCGATTGCGATTCTTGATAAAGAGCATCCGGAAGAAATCATTGCGGCCCGCAAAAGCAGTCCGCTGGTGGTAGGTATTGGTGAAGATGAGTTTTTCCTTGCTTCGGATGCCACACCGATTGTAGAATATACAGATAAGGTGGTATACCTCGAAGATGGTGAGATAGCGGTGATCAATCGGGGAAAAGAGCTGAAGGTAGTCGACCTTAGTAATGTGGAAATGACTCCCGAAGTGAAAAAAGTAGAATTGAAGCTTGGCCAGCTGGAAAAAGGAGGTTATCCGCATTTCATGTTGAAGGAGATTTTTGAGCAGCCGGACTGTATTCACGATTGTATGCGTGGACGTATCAATGTGGAAGCCAATAACGTGGTGCTTTCGGCAGTAATAGACTATAAAGAAAAGTTGCTGAACGCCAAACGCTTTATTATTGTGGCTTGCGGTACTTCGTGGCATGCGGGATTGATCGGGAAGCATCTGATTGAAAGTTTTTGCCGTATTCCGGTAGAAGTGGAGTATGCCTCCGAATTTCGTTACCGTGATCCGGTGATCGATGAGCACGATGTGGTGATTGCCATTTCTCAAAGTGGAGAAACGGCGGATACGCTGGCGGCAGTGGAACTGGCAAAAAGTCGGGGTGCATTTATATATGGTATCTGTAATGCGATTGGTTCCTCCATCCCCCGCGCTACGCATACGGGGTCGTACATCCACGTCGGACCGGAAATCGGAGTGGCATCGACCAAAGCATTTACCGGACAGGTGACTGTGCTGACCATGCTGGCATTGACTCTCGCCCGGGAGAAAGGTACGATAGACGAGACACAATACCTGAACATTGTACGGGAATTGAATAGCATTCCCGGCAAAATGAAGGAAGTATTGAAACTGAATGATAAGCTGGCGGAACTGTCGAAAACTTTCACCTATGCGCATAACTTTATTTACCTCGGACGCGGATATAGTTATCCGGTTGCTTTGGAAGGTGCATTGAAATTGAAAGAAATATCGTATATTCACGCCGAAGGTTATCCGGCTGCCGAAATGAAGCACGGACCGATAGCCCTGATTGATGCCGAAATGCCGGTAGTAGTCATTGCTACCCAAAACGGGTTGTATGAGAAAGTACTTAGCAATATTCAGGAAATCAAGGCACGAAAAGGAAAGGTGATTGCATTTGTAACCAAGGGCGATACGGTGATCAGTAAAATAGCCGATTGCAGTATCGAACTTCCGGAAACAATCGAGTGCCTTGATCCGTTAATTACTACGGTACCTCTCCAGTTGCTTGCTTATCATATTGCGGTATGTAAGGGGATGGATGTAGACCAACCTAGAAATTTGGCTAAGTCGGTAACAGTCGAGTAGTTTAAAATGTAAATAGTCAAATAGTAAGAGATAGATTAATGGAACAATTGAAACATGAATGTGGCGTTGCCATGATACGCCTGCTCCAACCCCTGGAGTATTACGAGAAAAAGTACGGAACATGGATGTACGGTCTCAACAAGCTCTATCTGTTGATGGAGAAACAGCATAACCGGGGGCAGGAAGGGGCAGGACTGGCATGCGTGAAGCTGGAAGCAAATCCGGGTGAGGAATATATGTTTCGCGAACGCGCGTTAGGTTCCGGTGCCATCACCGAAATCTTCGAAGCTGTACAGAGTAACTTCAAGGACCTCACTCCCGAACAGTTGCATGATGCGGCATTTGCCAAACGTACTTTGCCCTTTGCGGGTGAAGTATATATGGGGCATCTGCGTTATTCTACTACCGGAAAATCCGGAATCTCGTACGTACATCCGTTTTTAAGAAGAAACAACTGGCGTGCTAAAAATCTGGCTCTCTGCGGAAACTTCAATATGACGAATGTAGATGAAATCTTTGCCCGCATCACCGCTATCGGTCAGCATCCACGTAAGTATGCCGATACCTATATCATGTTGGAACAGGTGGGGCATCGTCTTGACCGTGAAGTGGAACGCCTCTTCAACCTTGCTGAAGCCGAAGGACTGACAGGGATGGGAGTCACCCATTATATAGAAGAACATATCGAACTGGCCAACGTATTGCGTACTTCCAGCCGTGAGTGGGATGGGGGATATGTGATCTGCGGTCTCACCGGAAGCGGCGAATCTTTTGCTATCCGTGATCCGTGGGGTATTCGTCCCGCTTTCTGGTATCAGGATGATGAAATAGCCGTACTGGCTTCTGAGCGTCCGGTGATTCAGACTGCTTTGAATGTTCCCGTAGAAAAAATCAAGGAACTGCAACCCGGGCAGGCATTGCTGATCAGCAAAGAAGGCAGACTGCGGACTTCACAAATCAACAGGCCTCGCGAGCGGCACGCCTGCTCGTTCGAACGTATTTACTTCTCCCGTGGCAGCGATGTAGATATCTATAAAGAACGGAAACTCTTGGGAGAAAAACTGGTTCCGAATATTCTGAAAGCCATTAATAACGACTTGGACCATACTGTATTTTCCTTTATCCCGAATACGGCCGAAGTTGCCTTCTACGGAATGTTGCAAGGGCTGGATGACTATCTGAATGAAGAGAAAGTACGGCAGATTGCGGCATTGGGGCATCATCCCAATATGGAAGAGCTGGAGGTCATTCTTTCCCGCCGTATCCGCAGTGAAAAAGTTGCCATCAAAGATATTAAGCTCCGTACATTCATTGCCGAGGGAAACAGTCGGAATGACTTGGCTGCCCACGTATATGACATCACGTACGGAAGTCTGGTTTCCGGTGTCGACAATCTCGTGATTATCGACGATAGCATTGTGCGTGGTACTACCTTGAAGCAAAGTATCATCGGCATTCTCGACCGTCTTGGTCCGAAGAAGATCGTGATTGTATCTTCTTCTCCACAAGTTCGTTATCCGGACTATTACGGCATCGATATGGCGAAGATGAGCGAATTTATCGCTTTCAAAGCTGCCATCGAGCTTCTGAAAGAGCGGGATATGAAGGATGTGATTGCTGCCGCCTACCGGAAATCGAAAGATCAGGTAGGATTGCCGAAAGAACAAATGGTGAATTACGTGAAGGATATCTATGCGCCGTTCACCGATGAAGAAATATCTGCCAAGATGGTAGAACTCCTGACACCGAAGGGAACGAAAGCGAAAGTGGAAATCGTCTACCAACCGTTGGAAGGACTCCATGAAGCCTGTCCGAACCATCAGGGAGACTGGTACTTCAGTGGAAACTATCCCACGCCGGGTGGTGTGAAAATGGTGAATCAGGCATTTATCAACTACATTGAGCAGATGTATCAATTCTAACAACCATACAACGATTCAAAAATAAGAATGAGAAATGTGACATTAATCCTTGACGACGGGAGCCGGTTTTCCGGTAAGTCGTTTGGCTACGAGAAGCCGGTGGCGGGCGAAGTAGTTTTCAACACCGCCATGACCGGATATCCGGAGAGCCTTACTGACCCTTCCTACGCCGGACAGTTGATGACTCTTACCTATCCTTTGGTGGGTAATTACGGAGTTCCTCCTTTTACCATCGAACCCAACGGACTCGCCACTTTCATGGAAAGTGAAAAGATTCATGCCGAAGCGATCATCGTAAGTGACTACTCTTCTGAGTACAGCCACTGGAACGCAGTGGAAAGCCTTGGCGACTGGCTGAAACGTGAGAAAGTACCGGGCATCACAGGCATCGATACGCGCGAACTGACCAAAATACTTCGTGAACACGGAGTCATGATGGGACGTATCGTCTTCAACGATGAAATTGTCGGGGAAATTGACAATGGACAATTGCCAATGGACAATTACGCTGCCGTTAATTACGTAGACCGTGTTTCCTGCAAAGAAATAATCTCCTATCTTCCCGATGGAACATCCCGTTCTTTTCCATTAACCATGCCCGTCGCGCAGCTTAATTGTCAATTGTCAACTGTCAATTGTCAATTAAAGAAGGTTGTTTTGGTGGATTGCGGTGTAAAGACCAATATTATCCGTTGCTTGTTGAAGCGTGGTGTAGAAGTGATCCGTGTACCTTGGGATTATGATTTTAACGGACTCGAATTTGACGGGCTGTTTATCTCCAACGGACCGGGTGACCCGGATACCTGCGACGCAGCTGTGCAGAATATCCGCAAGGCAATGGCGAACGAGAAACTTCCCATCTTTGGAATCTGCATGGGCAACCAGTTGCTCTCGAAAGCCGGAGGGGCAAAGATTTACAAACTTAAATATGGACACCGTAGCCACAACCAGCCGGTACGCATGGTGGGTACGGAACGTTGTTTTATTACTTCGCAGAATCATGGTTATGCGGTAGACAATAATACGCTGGGGGCAGATTGGGAACCGCTGTTCATCAATATGAATGATGGTTCTAACGAAGGAATCAAACACAAGAAAAATCCTTGGTTCTCTGCACAGTTTCATCCCGAAGCTGCAAGTGGTCCTACGGATACGGAATTCCTATTCGATGAATTTGTAAACCTGCTTAAATAACCGACTATCATGAAAGAAAATATAAAGAAAGTATTGCTGCTGGGTTCCGGTGCCTTGAAAATCGGTGAAGCCGGTGAGTTTGACTATTCCGGTTCGCAGGCACTCAAAGCCTTGAAAGAAGAAGGGATTGAAACCATTCTTATCAATCCGAATATTGCTACCGTACAGACATCCGAAGGAGTGGCAGATCAAATTTACTTCCTTCCGGTCACTCCGTATTTTGTAGAGAAAGTAATCCAGAAAGAAAAGCCGGAAGGTATTATGCTGGCATTCGGCGGACAGACCGCGCTGAATTGTGGAGTTGCTTTATATAAAGAAGGAATCCTTGAAAAGTATAATGTAAAAGTACTCGGTACTCCCGTACAAGCCATTATGGATACGGAAGACCGTGAACTCTTTGTACAGAAACTGAACGAAATCAATGTCAAGACCATTAAAAGTGAAGCTGTAGAAAATGCGGAAGATGCCCGTCGTGCAGCGAAGGAATTGGGATATCCGGTCATTGTCCGTGCGGCTTATGCGCTGGGTGGCTTGGGCTCCGGTTTCTGTGACAATGAAGAGCAACTGGATGTACTGGTAGAAAAAGCCTTTTCTTTTTCTCCGCAAGTGTTGGTGGAAAAATCGCTTCGGGGGTGGAAAGAAGTCGAATACGAAGTCGTCCGCGACCGCTTCGACAACTGTATTACAGTTTGTAATATGGAGAACTTTGACCCACTGGGGATTCATACCGGTGAGTCTATCGTTATTGCTCCGTCTCAAACACTGACCAACAGTGAATATCATAAACTTCGTGAACTGGCTATCCGTATTATCCGCCACATCGGTATTGTCGGCGAATGTAATGTACAGTATGCTTTCGACCCCGAATCGGAAGATTATCGCGTCATCGAAGTAAATGCCCGTCTTTCCCGTTCCTCGGCCCTGGCCTCTAAGGCAACCGGATATCCGTTGGCATTCGTGGCTGCCAAACTGGGACTCGGCTACGGACTCTTCGACTTGAAGAACTCGGTGACAAAGACTACTTCTGCTTTCTTCGAACCGGCTTTGGACTATGTGGTATGTAAGATTCCACGTTGGGACTTGGGAAAATTCCATGGTGTAGACAAGGAACTGGGTTCTTCCATGAAGTCGGTAGGTGAAGTGATGGCAATCGGACGTACTTTTGAAGAAGCTATTCAGAAGGGCCTCCGTATGATCGGACAGGGAATGCACGGATTCGTGGAAAACAAAGAACTAGTAATTCCTGATATTGACAAAGCACTGCGCGAACCGACCGATAAACGTATTTTTGTGATCTCAAAAGCCTTTCGTGCAGGATACACCATTGATCAGGTGCATGAACTGACGAAGATTGACAAATGGTTCCTTCAGAAGTTGATGAATATAATGAAGACTTCGGAAGAAATGCACGAATGGGGAAATAATCATAAACAGATTGCCGATCTGCCTGTGGAACTGCTTCGCAAGGCTAAAGTTCAGGGCTTTTCCGATTTCCAGATTGCCCGTGCTATCGGTTATGAAGGTGATATGGAAAATGGAAGCCTGTATGTCCGCAAGTATCGTAAGGCTGCCGGTATCCTTCCGGTGGTAAAACAGATCGATACACTGGCTGCCGAATATCCGGCGCAGACCAATTATCTGTATCTGACCTATAGCGGAGTGGCAAACGATGTACATTATCTGGGTGACCATAAATCCATTGTCGTATTGGGTTCCGGTGCCTACCGTATCGGTTCTTCTGTAGAGTTTGACTGGTGCGGTGTGCAGGCTCTGAATACCATTCGCAAGGAAGGGTGGCGCAGTGTTATGATCAACTATAATCCGGAAACGGTATCTACAGACTATGACATGTGCGACCGTCTCTACTTTGATGAACTGACATTCGAACGGGTAATGGATATTCTTGAACTGGAAAATCCGCATGGTGTCATCGTATCTACCGGTGGTCAGATTCCGAATAACCTTGCTTTGCGTCTGGATGCCCAGAACATTCACATACTGGGAACAAGTGCTCAGAGCATCGACAATGCCGAAGACCGTGAAAAGTTCTCAGCGATGCTCGACCGTATTGGTGTAGACCAACCACGCTGGCGTGAGTTGACATCGCTGGAGGATATCAATGAGTTTGTCGATGAAGTCGGTTTCCCGGTTCTTGTTCGTCCGTCTTATGTGCTTTCGGGTGCTGCGATGAATGTCTGCTCCAATCAGGAAGAGCTTGAACGCTTTCTGAAACTGGCTGCCAATGTATCAAAGAAGCATCCGGTGGTAGTAAGCCAGTTTATCGAACATGCGAAGGAGGTAGAAATGGATGCTGTGGCGCAGAATGGCGAAATCATAGCCTATGCAATCAGCGAACATATTGAGTTTGCCGGTGTACACTCCGGTGATGCCACTATTCAGTTTCCGCCTCAGAAGTTGTATGTGGAAACTGTCCGTCGCATCAAACGCATCAGCCGTGAGATTGCCAAGGCATTGAATATTTCCGGTCCGTTCAACATCCAATACCTGGCAAAAGATAATGATATTAAGGTAATCGAATGTAATCTGCGTGCCAGCCGTTCTTTCCCGTTTGTCAGCAAAGTGCTGAAGATAAACTTCATTGAGCTGGCAACCAAAGTGATGCTGGGTCTTCCTGTGGAGAAACCGGAAAAGAATCTCTTTGAACTGGACTATGTGGGAATTAAGGCTTCGCAGTTCTCTTTCAACCGTTTGCAGAAAGCTGACCCTGTATTGGGAGTGGATATGGCTTCTACAGGTGAGGTCGGCTGTATCGGAAGTGACACTTCCTGTGCCGTACTGAAAGCCATGCTGTCTGTCGGCTACCGTATTCCTAAAAAGAACATCCTGCTTTCTACGGGTACAATGAAGCAGAAGGCTGATATGATGGATGCAGCACGTATGTTGGTAAACAAGGGATACAAACTCTTTGCAACCGGCGGTACTCATAAAACCTTTGCTGAGAACGGCATTGAAAGTACGCTTGTCTACTGGCCGAGTGAAGAAGGACATCCGCAGGCATTGGAAATGCTTCATAATAAGGAAATTGACATGGTAGTCAATATCCCGAAGAACCTGACTGCCGGAGAACTGGACAATGGATATAAAATCCGTCGCGCGGCTATCGACCTGAACGTGCCGTTGATAACGAACGCCCGTCTGGCAAGTGCATTTATCAATGCTTTCTGTACGATGACCGTTGATGATATTGCCATCAAGAGCTGGGAAGAGTATAAGTAAGAAATAATAAATTGTTGTATAATAAGTTGGAAAAGTCGTTCCCGTGCATTCGGGGGCGGCTTTTTTTTATGAATTTCTGTTTTTGGGATGGTGTCACTATAAGCATGGGATAGTGTCACTATCCTGTCAGTATGCTTACACTATCCTTCCTGTATAGTGTCACTATCTTTTTTTAATGTCTATAAGTTGCATGATTGGACAAATTGGTGTAAATTGCGCAATTATTTCACAAATATTCTAAAACAGGGGAGTAATATGAGCATGGATAATCATATCGTAATTATGGCTGGTGGCATTGGTAGTCGTTTTTGGCCGATGAGTACACCGGAATGTCCCAAGCAATTTATTGATGTAATGGGATGCGGGCGTACGTTGATTCAACTGACTGCTGATCGTTTTGATGGCGTCTGTCCACGGGAAAATGTGTGGGTAGTGACGTCCGAGAAATATATTGATATCGTCCGGGAGCAATTGCCGGAGATTCCTGAAAGCAATATCCTTGCAGAGCCTTGTGCACGAAACACTGCTCCCTGCATCGCCTATGCTTGCTGGAAAATCAAGAAAAAACATCCGAACGCCAATGTGGTGGTGACTCCGTCGGATGCATTGGTTATCAATACAGGTGAATTCCGCCGGGTAGTAGAGAAAGCACTTCGTTTTACTGACAACAGCAGTGCTATCGTAACGCTGGGTATCAAACCGACTCGCCCGGAAACCGGATATGGATATATTGCTGCCGGAGATCAGATCATGACTGATAAAGAGATTTTTACGGTAGATGCATTCAAGGAAAAACCGGACAGGGAGACTGCCGACAGATATCTGGCCGAGGGTAACTACTTCTGGAATGCAGGAATTTTTGTTTGGAATGTGCGTACTATCACTTCCGTGATGCGTGTATATGCTCCGGGCATAGCGCAAATCTTCGATCGTATTTTCCCCGATTTCTATACGGAGAAGGAAAATGAAACGATTAAAAAGCTGTTCCCTACCTGCGAAGCTATTTCCATAGACTATGCCGTAATGGAAAAAGCACAGGAAATCTATGTACTTCCGGCTTCTTTCGGTTGGTCGGACTTGGGGACCTGGGGAGCGCTCCGCGGACTGTTGCCACAAGATAAATCCGGAAATGCTACGGTAGGGGCCGATGTCCGTTTGTACGAAAGCAAGAACTGCATCGTACATACCAGTGAAGAGAAACGGGTCGTTATTCAGGGTCTGGATGGATATATCATTGCTGAGAAAGATAATACACTGTTGATTTGTAAACTGGATGAAGAACAGCGGATAAAGGAGTTTTCAAAGTAATCCTTAATTCTTTTGATATTCCTGAGGCGTCATTCCGGTCATTCGTTTGAAAAACTTGCTGAAGAAAGACGGATTGGGAAAGTTTAATTCATCTGATATCTGATAAACAAGGCGGTTGCTATGTTTTAGCAATACTTTAGCCTCTAGTATAATGGACTGGTTTATCCAGTCCATTACTGTTTGCTGGCTGGTTTGCCGGATTACAGTGTTCAGATAACGGGGAGTGAGACAAAGTTTATTCGCATAGAAACTGACATTCCGCTCTGTCTTGCTATAGGTGTTGACCAAAGAAATGAGGCGCTGAAAAATGTCGTTTTGATGGGTTAATGGACTGAGTTCGGCCTGCCCTTTGCTTTTGGCTATATACTCTATATTATATAGTAATCCTACCAGTAAATGCTGAATGACCTCTTTTCTGAATACAGGTTCTTGCAATACACTCCACATGACCGTCACAAAATTCTCTATCTGTATTTGTTCTTCGGTAGACAGTGGAAACAGGAGATTTTTCTTTTGTTGGAGGAAATGGGTGAAGAATTCTTCCTTTCCGGATATCGGCAGAAAGTTCAGGTCTACTGCCATCATGTGAGCATCAAAATCGTGAGATACTTCTATGATTTGTATGATAGAGTTGGGAGCTATCAGGGATATATGGTCGGGCAGGAAAATATATTCGATCAGATTGATTAAAACACGTGCCGAGCCATTAGTGACAATAGCAATACGGCCTTCCTGTAGCCGGTACGGTTGTCCGACACTGAAGATAGTCGTTTCCATTTTAGAGAAACTTGTCACAAATCCGAATTCGGCATTGATGAAGCGAAATTCGTTGTGACGTACTATATTTATATCCTTCAACAGTTGGAGGCCTAATTCCATCGGTTTCTTCTGTTCCATTTTCTCAGTTCTTTTCCGGCAAAGATAAGAAATAGCCCTTGAATCTTCTCTTTTTTTAGGATGAATCGAACTATTGGGACATATTTTCCAACTATCAGAATGTGAAACTATTACTTAAAGGTCTATCTTTGTCTTTTGAAGAATTCATAGAAAAAATGCGTATGAAAAGAATTATTTTTAGTCTTTCGCTTTTACTGTTCATGCCCGGAATGTATGGGCAGACCGGGCATATAACATTAGAAGAATGTCAGCAAAAAACGCAGGATAACTATCCGTTGGTGCGTCAATATGATTTAGTGGAGAAGACGAAAGAATATAATCTGGAAAATGCGGCGAGGGGATACTTGCCTCAGTTTGCTCTTTCGGCAAAGGCGTCTTATCAAAGTGATGTGACGGAGTTACCCATTGCCATTCCCGGTGTGGATATCAAAGGGATGGCCAAAGACCAGTATCAGGTGATGCTGGAGTTACAGCAACAGATATGGGATGGCGGAGGAATCCGGATGCAGAAGAAAAAGGCTACGGCGGAAGCGGAGATTGACAGGGAAAAGTTGAACGTCGATATGTATGCGTTGAATGGCCGTGTGAATGATTTGTATTTTGGAATTCTTATGTTGGATGAGCAGTTGGCTCAGAATGCCTTGCTGCAAGATGAACTGGGACGGAACTTCCATCAGATTACAGCTTATGTGGACAATGGAATAGCCAATCAGGCCGATCTGGATGCTGTGAAAGTGGAGCAATTGAATACCCGCCAGAAGAGAGTGGAACTGACTTCTTCCCGTATGGCTTATTTGAAGATGCTTTCGTTATTGATGGGAGAGGTGCTTTCGACGGAGACAGTATTGGAGAAGCCTGTTCCTCAAAACGAACTGTCGGCTGTCAGTGAGATTCGCCGACCGGAACTGTCGTGGTTTGACGCACAGGGAGCCGGTTTGCAGGTACAAGAGAAAGCCTTGAATGTGCGCCATCTTCCTCATTTCGGATTGTTTGTGCAGGGAGCTTACGGTAATCCGGGATTAAATATGCTGAAGAATGAATTTTCTCCTTATTATATTGCAGGTATCCGGCTTTCATGGAATTTCGGAAGTCTGTATACGTTGAAGAATGACCGTCGGGTGATTGAAAACAAACGGCAGCAACTGGATAGCAATCGGGATGTGTTTCTTTTTAATACGAGACTGGAAATGACGCAGCAGGATCAGTCTGTCCGTTCGTTGGAGAAGCAGATGCAGGATGATGATGAAATTATCCGGTTGCGTACGAATATTCGTCGGGCTGCGGAAGCCAAAGTAGCGAATGGTACGTTGACAGTGACAGAAATGCTCAGAGAACTCACGAATGAGAGTCTTGCCCGTCAGGCGAAGGCAATGCATGAGATTCAACGGTTGATGGGTATCTATCAATTGAAATATACTACTAATCATTAATAAAAATCTGTCAGATATGAAACGAATGACAAAAATAGGAATATACGGGATGGCAGTATGGATGCTTTCTGCCTGTGGAAACGGAACGCCCGATTATGATGCAACAGGAACCTTTGAAGCTACGGAAGTGATCGTTTCCGCCGAAGCGGCGGGAAAACTGCTGCAACTGGAAGTGGAAGAAGGAACAAGATTGAAAGCCGGCGAAGAAGTAGGGCTGGTAGATACTGTCCAGCTATATCTGAAAAAGTTGCAACTGGAAGCAAGCATGAAATCGGTGGAAAGCCAGCGTCCCGATCTGGCCAAACAGATAGCCGCTACCAAACAGCAAATTACTACAGCGCAAAGGGAAAAGAAGCGGGTAGAGAACCTGCTTGCTGCCGGAGCTGCCAATCAGAAACAACTGGATGACTGGGATGCACAGGTAACCTTGCTTCAGCAGCAGTTGATTGCTCAGGAATCCTCATTGATGAAGAGTACGAACAGTCTGACGGAACAGGGGAATTCGGTCAGTATACAAGTGGCACAGGTAGAAGACCAGTTGAACAAGTGCCATATTCAGTCGCCTATTGAAGGTACGGTACTGGCAAAATATGCGGAAGCGGGAGAACTGGCATCCGTTGGCAAACCGTTGTTTAAAGTGGGTGAGGTAGACCGGATGTATTTGCGGGCTTATGTTACTTCAGAGCAATTGTCCCAAGTGAAATTGGGGGATAAAGTGACGGTGTATTCCGATTATGGAAATTCGGAACAGAAAGCCTATCCCGGTGTGGTCACTTGGATTTCGGACCGTTCGGAGTTTACCCCCAAAACGATTCTGACTAAAAATGAACGTGCCAATCTGGTATACGCAGTGAAGATTGCCGTGAAAAATGACGGTTCGTTGAAGATTGGTATGTATGGAGGTGTGGTATGGAAAAAGGAGAACCCATAGTCGTTGTAAAGGAAATCAGCAAGAGCTACGGGAAAGTAGAGGCACTGAAAGAGGTTTCTTTTGCGGTAGAGCAGGGAGAAGTTTTCGGGCTGATCGGTCCTGACGGGGCGGGGAAGAGTACCTTATTCCGCATCCTGACCACTTTACTGTTGGCTGATAAAGGTACGGCAACTGTCAACGGACTGGATGTGGTGACGGATTACAAGCAGATTCGTACGAAAGTAGGATATATGCCCGGACGGTTCTCGCTTTATCAGGACCTTTCCGTAGAAGAGAATCTGGAATTTTTTGCTACGGTATTTCATACGTTGATACAGGAAAACTATGATTTGATTAAAGATATTTATCAGCAGATCGAGCCTTTTAAAAAAAGAAGGGCAGGCGCTTTGTCGGGAGGTATGAAGCAGAAGCTGGCATTGAGCTGTTCCCTGATTCATAAACCTGATATTTTATTTCTGGATGAACCGACTACGGGTGTAGATCCTGTGTCTCGGAAAGAATTTTGGCAGATGCTCCGTAATTTGAGAAAACAGGGGATTACGATCATTGTTTCCACTCCTATTATGGATGAGGCTCGTCAATGCGACCGGATTGCTTTTATTAATCACGGGCAGGTGCACGGAATCGATACGCCCGAACGGATTCTTCAGAAGTTTGCTTCCATTCTTTGTCCGCCACCCTTGGAACGGGAGGAGGCGCAACAGATGGCAGCTCCTGTTATCGAGGTGGAGCAGCTGACCAAATCCTTCGGACATTTTACGGCAGTCGATCATATCTCTTTTCAAGTGCAGCGGGGAGAAATTTTCGGTTTTCTTGGAGCCAATGGAGCAGGTAAGACGACTGCGATGCGTATGCTTTGCGGATTGAGCCGTCCGACTTCGGGAGTAGGAAAGGTGGCAGGCTATGACATCTTTCGGGAAGCCGAACAAGTCAAAAGGCATATCGGATATATGAGTCAGAAATTCTCTTTGTATGAGGATCTTAAAGTCTGGGAGAATATCCGTCTCTTTGCCGGAATTTATGGGATGAAGGAGATGGAGATTGAAGAAAAGACAGATGAATTGTTAGAACGCCTGGGATTTGCAGACGAACGGGATACGTTGGTGAAAAACCTTCCTTTGGGTTGGAAACAGAAACTGGCCTTTTCTGTCTCTATCTTCCATGAGCCGAAAATAGTCTTCCTTGATGAACCGACCGGAGGAGTTGATCCTGCTACTCGCAGGCAGTTCTGGGAGCTGATTTATCAGGCTGCCGATCGTGGAATCACTGTATTTGTTACCACACACTATATGGATGAAGCGGAATATTGCAACCGGATATCGATTATGGTGGACGGCCAGATCAAGGCACTGGATACGCCGGCCCGGCTGAAAGAACAGTTTGGTGTGGAGACAATGGATGATGTGTTTCAACAACTTGCCCGCCATGCGGTGCGTAAAGCGGATTGATTATGAAACAATTTATTGCTTTCGTAAAGAAAGAATTTTATCATATTTTCCGTGACCGGCGTACTATGCTGATCCTGTTGGGAATGCCGGTCGTGCAGATTATTCTGTTTGGGTTTGCTATCAGTACGGAAGTGAAGAATGTCCGGCTGGCAGTTCTTGATCCTTCGAATGATGTGGTAACAAGGAAAATTATAGACCGGTTGGATGCGAGTGAATATTTCACGGTTACCACCCGTTTTCATTCTCCACAGGAGATGGAAACTGCCTTCCGGAAAAATAAGATAGATATGGCAATTGTATTTGGAGAGCGTTTTGCCGACGGACTTTATACGGGGGATGCCCGTGTGCAGCTGATAGTCGATGCAACCGATCCCAATATGTCTACCTCGCAGAGTAATTATGCAGCCAGCATTGTTTCTTCGGCAGGACAGGAGATGTTGCCTCCCAATGTGTTCGTTTCGCGTTTGACTCCAGATGTCAAATTGCTGTATAATCCGCAGATGAAGAGTGCCTACAACTTTGTGCCCGGAGTCATGGGGCTGATTTTAATGCTGATTTGTGCGATGATGACCTCTATTTCCATTGTTCGTGAAAAGGAGACGGGCACGATGGAAGTATTGCTGGTATCTCCGGTAAGACCATTGTTTATCGTGCTGGCCAAGGCGGTACCTTACTTTGTTTTATCTTTTGTCAATCTGACAACCATTTTGCTGCTTTCAGTCTTTGTACTGGATGTGCCGGTAGTGGGGAGTTTGTTTTGGTTGGTGATGGTGTCTTTGCTCTTTATTTTCGTGTCGCTGGCTTTGGGTTTGCTGATTTCCTCTGTGACAAGTACACAGGTGGCGGCCATGCTGGCATCCGGAATGATATTGATGATGCCCACCATGGTTTTGTCCGGAATGATTTTTCCGGTAGAAAGTATGCCGGTGATTCTCCGGGCCATATCGGACATTATTCCGGCCCGCTGGTATATTCAGGCTGTGCGCAAACTGATGATTGAAGGAGTGCCGGTTGTGCTGGTACTTAAAGAGATTGGTATTTTGTTGCTGATGGCAGTAGTGCTTATTACCATCAGTATCAGGAAATTTAAATATCGACTGGAATAAAGGAATTTATTATGATAAAATTTCTGATAGAAAAAGAGTTTAAACAGTTGCTTCGCAATTCGTTCCTGCCGAGATTGATTCTTATCTTTCCCTGCATGATCATGTTGCTGATGCCATGGGCTGTGAATCTGGAAATAAAGAATATCCAGCTGAATATTGTAGACAACGATCATTCGGTGATTTCTCAGCGGCTGGTGAATAAGATTGCGGCTTCTACCTATTTCCGTCTGACGGAAGTGCCGGCATCTTATGAGGATGGATTACAGAATATTGAACTGGGAACAGCGGATATTATAATGGAGATCCCCAGGCACCTGGAGCGGGACTGGATGAACAAAGGAGAAGCCCATATACTGATTGCAGCCAATTCGGTAAATGGAACGAAAGGAGGGCTAGGCAGTGCTTATCTGGGCACTATTATCAAGAACTATGCAGCCGAGTTACGTGCAGAATATCCTGATGCCATATCTGCGTCGGGCAGTGCCCCTTCCATTCGTATCGATACGCAGGGATTATTTAACCCGAATTTGAATTATAAACTTTATATGATTCCTGCTTTGATGGGAATGTTGTTGACTTTGATATGCGGATTTTTGCCTGCCCTGAATGTGGTTAGTGAGAAGGAGGTAGGAACGATCGAACAGATTAATGTGACTCCCGTACCGAAATTTACTTTTATTCTGGCTAAACTTTTACCTTACTGGATCACAGGCTTTATCGTATTGACTTTGTGCTTTTTGTTAGCCTGGCTGCTTTATGGAATAACTCCTGTAGGGCATTTTATCGTGATTTATTTTTTGGCGATTTTGTTTGTATTTGTTATGTCCGGTTTCGGGCTCGTTATATCCAATTATTCGGCAACTATGCAGCAGTCTATGTTTGTAATGTTCTTTTTTATGCTGATTCTGATGTTGATGAGCGGATTATTCACTCCGGTGAGCAGTATGCCTGAATGGGCACAGGTGATTACTTATTTCAATCCTTTGAAGTACTTTATGGAAGGAATGCGTATGGTATACCTCAAAGGAAGCAGCTTGTTGGAACTGCTGCCTGAAATAGGAGTCCTGCTTCTTTTTGCACTGGGTTTCAATACCTGGGCGGTGATCAGTTATCGGAAAAATCAATAATTGAGAATTTGATTATATAAAAAACAGCTCTTATCCTTATTGGTTGGAAAAGAGCTGTTTTTATTATTGTTTTCACCCCTTGGGATGAATCGTGGTTACTGTATTATTTTACTTCGATTTGCTTTTCGGCCTTCTTCACTTCTTCTTCAGAAATCTTAGGAAGTTGGACGCTCAAAACTCCGTTTTCTACTGCGGCAGAAATTTTTTCTTTATCTACATTATCCGGCAGAATCATCGTCTGCTGAAACTTAGAATAAGAGAATTCGCGACGTAGATAGCGACCTTCTTTCTTCTCTTCTTTGTTTTCAGTCTTCTTCTCCATAGAGATAACGAGGTTGTTGTCTTCATCAATGCGAACATTGAAGTCCTCTTTTGTCATTCCCGGAGCAGCCAGTTCAACTTTGTATTCTTTTTCTGTTTCAAAAACATTGATTGCAGGTGCAGTTGCATTTGCTTTTACCATCCAATCGTTATCAAAGAAATCGTTAAAAATACTTGGTAACCAACTTTGAGTTCTTCTAACAGGCATCATAATCTTAGTCTCCTATCTTTTAGTTAAACATTCGGTTTATTCACTCTTGAATTTCGGTTCGCTGCTTTCCGCAGAGGGGACATCCCGACTCTTGCCGTATGCTTTTGAACCGTCGTTCACTGCTATTAGTGCAAACCTTATGCCAAAGGAAAACTGAGACTGAAAATGTCTATTTGTCATTTTAATAATGCCAATTTTGCCTGTTTGGTGACAAAATGTAACCACAGTGTGTTTATTTTATATAATATAGATATTAATTTGATAATCTATTTTTTTTCAATGAGTTTGAATCTTAACCTTAAAGTTTGCCTTTCTTCATTATAATCATGACTGATGATTTTGAAAGTTCCTACCTCTGAGGTATTGGATACATGTAACCCTATACAGGCACAGGCGTCATAATCTCCTATGCGTATAATGCGAAGAGTCTCACTGGCGTCAGCAGGAAGTTTGCTCAGATCTACGATGCCTTTAGCTTGCTCATGAGTCATAAATTCAACAGTTACGGGCAGATTTTGACTGATAACTTCGTTTACCTTATCTTCTATCGCTTGTATCTCCGCATCTGTAGGACAAGTAGGAAGAATATAGTCGCACTTACTCTTTTTCCTTTCTATATGGGCATTTCTTGAGCGAGGGCAACCGAAAGTTTTTACCATAGTGGCATTTAGTAAATGCTCTGCTGTATGCATAGGAGGATACTCCTGTTTGTTGTGATCATTGAGTTGAGGTTGTTGTTCCATAAATTTTTCAA
>CANSEY010000015.1 GCA_947646015.1 uncultured Bacteroides sp.
TCGATTTGCTATAGCGATTCTTTTTTATACGGGTACTTTATCGGGGGCTTACAAACAAACTAACTCGCGAATTCCTTATGTCGTGCACCCGTAAAATCGGGTGGCTGGGTGGTTCCAGTTGGCACACGACATAAGGAATTCGTTTTTATATATTTATGGAACCATTAGAAACCCATTTTAAAGGTATTATATTAAGTAACCTGTATCGTGATCCTCGCAAAAAACGCATCCAACATGACATCATGGATGAACTACAAACTAAATTATTTCCTGAGCAACTTATTAGCTACCGGAAACAATTAGTCATGGAAGGATTAATCACTGAAGAAGAACCGGACGAAGTACATTCATTAGTTGAAATCACCCCGAAAGGATATGAAGCCATCCAAACTTTTGGAAGTTATCAAGCATATATTGCAAACCAACAAAAAGCTATAAAGTTACAGCGCGAAAGTGAAATCATGAAATCCAGATATTTAAGGCTAAAGACGATCAGCATTGTAATAACAACACTATTAAGTATCTTATCTTTTATAACAGGAATCCTACTATCAGACCTAGTAAAAGGAATAATAAAATAAAGATTACTTTATAATAAAGAGACACGCGAAACTTATAATAGTCATACGAAAGATCTAATAGTTTACGCTTAAGATTATTTATTTCTTGCTCCTGATCCATATCTAACTCTATTTTTGAGCTAAAATACAACATTATTTTAGTACATTCAATTTTATTACCCTTATCTTTGTCCCCTGTAACAAATTAAAACCACACAAATGAAAAAACTTTTTTTATTATCAATGATGCTTTTGTCATTAGCAGCCTGTAAGAAATCTTCGACCGAAATTGCAAGTCTGAAAGACCAAGTATCTTCATTACAACATCAAAATGAACTTTTATCTTCCGAAAATGCAAATCTTAAAAAACAATTGAAGATACTTAAGTCGCCGAAAAACAATAGCGATATACAACAGATAGGAAGATGGTTAGATAATCGTCCTGGAAGTGATAAGCATATTATAACTATATTTAAAAACCTAAAAACCAAAAAGTATTTCATCAAAGATTCATTCGGGGATGGTTCTTCTGATATAGAAGAAGCTCGCCTATTAAACCATAAAGGGCTCAAAAGATATGAAGCTATTAATAACGAACATAATGAATATTGTATAGTGGAAAAAAATGGGGATTTGTCCATGTGGAGTCAAAATGGGAAATTTGCTACATTCTCCAATTACTAATCTTTAATATTAAAACCAATATTATACAATCATGGGAAATCTTATCTTTATTTACGCACTAGTGAACCTCATTTCACTGATTCCAGTAGCTCATGCAGCTGATAAACGAGTAGTAAGCACTGGATGGGCATCCTTAGTTGCTTTAATCTTTAGTCCTCTAATTGGCTTCTTATTTATTTTATGCCACCCAACAAAGACAGAAAAGGAATATCAAGATAGAATGATAAGGATGATGAATGACCTACCGGACAACATCAAGAAAAAACTAAACCCGGAGGAATGATTATTTTTTGAATTTCTTTTTGCACTCTCAAATATAATCCTCATATTTGCAGAGTCAAAACCCATCGTGAGGTATCACGAACGAAGAGCAACGGATAATGCTCAATATGAAATTGGGCTATTTTTATGCCCATAAGTTTGCTATTGGCACTATGCTATTAGTAAACTCACATACAAAATAGTCGAAGTTTATTTATAAACAAATACGGCTGCCTTTCCTATTACTTTAGTCTCAGTCTCTTCGGAGTGAACTACGGTGGGTTTTTGACGAAACGGGAAAGTGCAGCCGTTCTTGTACTTCCGCTAGTCGAGCGGATTCTCGACTAAAACGTCAAAAACCCATCGTATGAAACACAAAAAACAAAGCGACAACGGACGCTACATATCCGTAGAGAAGCTTCAAAGAGCTCTTTCCAATATCTGCTTAGAAGTAGCAGAAGGCAATGAACAACTCCGAGTGAACAAATCACACAGAGGTATTGTAATCTACGCCAATGGAGGTACAGTTAATATCACTTTTAACGGAAAAGGAGATCAGCCATGATAAAATACATAGAAAAAATCATACCATCTCAATGTCGTGTTATTAATAATGAGACAGGCTACATCCACTTAGAAGGCGAATCAATGATTCTCAGACCGGATGGCAGCTATGCCGGAACCGTAACCACGACTATCGGATCTATCAGAGAGAATCATATCGATACCGTTATTGAGATGCTTACCAACTACAAAAAGAAAATAGCATCACCTCAAAGAGAACAAACTATTGGCAAAATAATCACGTTCGATTTTAGGAATAAGTTCAAAAAAGGAGGTCGTCTATGAGCCGTCGCCATCGCCGAGCTAAGCGTGCCCGTATGCAAGCCATATTGAACTTAGTATCCGTATATTATGTTTTCAACCAATTCAAATTCCAGGTGTTATGAATAGACATGAAGCCTTGCAATTATCCGGATTAATCCGTACCTTGTTACCCAATAATAATAAAGACTTAGATCCATGATAGCATTTATCATCATAGTAACCGGAATAATAGCCTTGACTCTAGCATTCACTGCAGGACGCAAGAAAAATATTACGGTATATAATCGGGACTATAATGGTCATAAAAGTGCCTCAGATGAATTACCTGAACGATATCGAATGAGTAAAGGGCTTTTCATAGCCCTGTTATTACTACTTCTAGTCTATTTACTAGCAAAGTAACTGTCCTTTATAGCCCGCCCACAGCGGGCTATTTTTGTCTCCATAACCAAAACATTGCAAAGTTATGGAACAATATTCTCATTATGAATATGGCGAGCTTCTAGCCAATAAGCTCAAACCGATTTCCCACACCCCGGAACATCCTCACTTCTTCACCGCCTTTGGGTTTGAAGATTTATTCGGATTTGAGGATAAGCTCTCAAATGTGACAGGAATGGTCCTTATCGCTGTTGATGGTATGGAATCCGAATCATCCGACAACAATGGAGATGGATTGACTGACCGTAATGAATATTCATTCATCGTCGCACGCAACACAAATTCGTCACGTCCGGAAACAATCAATCAAGCCGCATTAGACTGTAAAGTCATTGCCAAGCAAATCCGTAACCGCCTCTTTCACGATCCAACTCTGAAATACTCCATTAGCCGAACGACACGTATCAACGGAATAGGACCTATAGGTGACAACTTCTATGGAGTGGTACTTACCTTCTCCCTGCGGGAACCTGAAGATTTTTTTATCAACTCTGATTTTTGGGAGGACTAATCTATGGGATTCTATAAAAATTATCGGGATATGCGTTCCGATGTCAGACGTTATAATGCCGCTGTTCGCCGCGCCAACAATCTGGCAGGCAAAGGCTCGTCACAGCTCATACACATAGAAACCGTATCCGAAATAGAACGATATACGATGGCTAAAGACGCTGACCGGCTAGTCGCATTCAATAAAGACGTACAGAAATGGATGAACTCTGTCGCTGCCCAACTACGTGCATCAATTTCATCTCACAGCATGCGTGTGGCCACCGATTTGAGACCTAGAATGTATACTGACAAATATGGACTCATCAACAAACTCGGTTTTTCTTTTCCCCGTCATGGCATCTACATCCACAAAGGAGCCGGAAAAGGGTATGGAGGAACAACTGGATCCAAGTGGACGAAACTGAAACGAATCGGCGGGATCGAGGTAAGTACCGGGATTGTCCGGCATACCAATCCTGAATCATTGAATGGCAGCCAGGGTACAGGAAACCGCAAAGCATACGAATGGTTCGATCCCATTGTCCGTAATCGAATCCCCGAACTAGAAACAATCATTACCAACTATTTCGATTCAATGATCATTGATGCCACACGCATCTATATCAACAAATAATCTATGAGCAACGATCTTAACCGTAGTATTAAAATCTACATTGATGGCACGGAAGCCGCATTAGGAGTCAAGCAAGTCGAAACTGCTATCCAAAAATTGGAAAACAAGTTAGCCTCTCTCAATAAATCCGAAGCTAACTACAACACCCAATCAAGAAAACTTCAGCAGGAAATTAATAAGAAAACGACGACTCTTGAAAAGTACAAACAAAGTATCAGAGAAACAGAACGTATTCTGAGCAATCTTTCCGGAGCAACCTATAACGAACTGATCTCTGTACAGTCCAAGGTTCGTAAGCAGCTCCGGGATGCAATACCTGGTACACAACAGCACTCAGTAGCCTTAGAACAGAATCGACGGGTAACCGAAGCTCTCACTCGTGCTCAAGCAGCAATGCGCGTTGAAGTGGGATGCCAGGGAACCGTTTGGGGGCAGGCCGCTAACTTCGTCAATAAATATATGGCCCTTATCGGTGGAGTTGTCGCCTCTGTTACAGGATTATCTATGACTATACGACGTTCCGTTGATGACTATGCGCAAATCTCCGAGGCTATGGCTGGAGTAAAAAAATACACTGGGATGACAGATGAAGCGGTGAAGGATCTGAATGAAGATCTCAAAAAGATAGATACCCGGACTCCACGCGAACGATTGAACGAGCTGGCACAAGATGCAGGTCGCCTCGGTATACAAGGAAAGCAGGATATTCTTGACTTCGTAGATGCTGCCGATAAAATCAATGTTGCATTGGGTGAGGATCTAGGAGAAGATGCAGTTAAGAATATTGGTAAACTAGCACAAATGTTTGGTGAAGATAAAACACTAGGATTACGCGGTGCTATGCTCGCCACAGGGAGTGCCATCAATGAAGTAGCTCAGAATAGCAGTGCCGCAGAATCATATCTTGTAGACTTTACTGCACGTGTATCCGGAACTGGAAAACAAGCCGGAATTTCACAAACACAAATCATGGGATTCGCCTCTGTGCTTGATCAAGATATGCAGCAAGTAGAAATGGCTTCCACTGCTCTGCAGACTGTCATCATGAAAGTATACCAGGAACCAGCCAAATTCGCTAAAATGGCAGGGAAAGATGTTAAGGATTTTACAAAATTACTTAAGGAAGATGCCAATGAAGCCCTCCTACAGCTATTAGAAAACTTAGGAAGTAAAGGCGGTCTACAGCAACTAGCACCTTTATTTAAAGACATGAAACTTGATGGTGTACGCGCTGCCGGAGTCTTAAATACTTTAGCTGCCAATACCGCTAGCATCCGAGAAGAGCAAGAACGGGCTACTACCGCATATAAAGAAGGTACATCGGTTATCAACGAATTTAATGTGCAGAACAATACAGTACAAGCGCGTCTCGACAAAGCTAAAAATGGTTTTAAAGAAGTGTCTTATCAATTAGGAGAGAAGATGCTTCCCCTCATGTCTAATGCCATTACCGCTACCAGTTTTTTCGTACGGGCACTCAATTCTTTAATTGAATTCATTGCACGATATTCACATATATTGATACCATTAACAGCTACAATAGCAACCTATGTTCTCATCTGTAAAGCTCAGATCATAGAAGAAAAGCTCAAAGTGTTTTGGAATCAGAAAGTAATAGCTACACTCAAAGAAATGTATGCTGTCATGTTGCGCAACCCATACCTGGCAGTCGCGGCTGTCATTGTTACTCTTATTTCTGCATTAAGCAATATGAATAAGGAAATGACAGAATCGGAACGTATTGAGAAAAGCCTAACAGAGATTCGAAATAATTCAAAAAGCAACATACAGGACGAACGTAATGAGGTTGAGCATCTCTTATCTGTTGCACGTAACGAGAACTTGAGCAAAGCTGAACGAGAAGCAGCTATCCGCAGGCTAAACGAGATTTCTCCCGAATACCTTGGCAATTTATCTTTGGAAACTATAAATACGGAGCAGGCTACTGCTGCTGTAAATTCATACGTTGACAGTCTTCTTGTTCTAGAGGAAATAAAACAAACTCAAAAGAAAATTAGTGAACTGAGAGATAGAAAGGATGATCTCGGTAAAAACGGACCTGACAACGGCTTTTGGTCTGATGTAGAAGCAGGAGCTGCCAATATGCTAAATGGTTTCAAAACATCATTGGGACTTACCACTGACGCTTGGGCTGATAATGTACTCAATGAATATATAAACAAAGGAACAAATAAACTGCGTTCATTAGATCGAGAAATCCAAACATTAAACCAACATATAGAGGAATCCAGAGAAAAACTCATCAAGATCGAATCAGAGAAACCTCAGCCTGTAAAAAACAATTCTACCACAAAAGAGGACGATGATGATGAAAAAGCGCTTAAAAAACGACTCGAACGAGAAAAAATACTATATACCCAAAAACAAGCCTTCTTAAAAGCAATGTACCTAGAAGGAGGAGATGAAACCCTTCAGACAGAAAAGCAACTTAACAAAGAATTAGAATGTCTTCAAATGGAACACTTAGAGAATTCTTTGAAAATAGCCGGTACAAAATCTAAAGAAGGCATTGAGATCCAAAATCAGATCAATGATCTGAAGCTGAAGATGCAAAAAGAACATACCCAAGAGCTGATTGATCAAGAAAAAATAGACTATGAACGTCAGCAACAGGAATTAAAGGAGTTATATGCTTCCGGGAAGGATGAGAATCTTAATTCCGAGGCTGCATACAATGATGCGATGGAACAGCTCACCATCATGCATCTGGAACGTATGCTTTCTCTTGCAGGACTAAATGCAGAACAACGGAAGCAAGTAGAGAAGCAGCTGCTGGATTATAAGGTAAAATGCATACAAAAAGATCAAAAGGCCA
This sequence comes from uncultured Bacteroides sp., assembly GCA_947646015.1. Lineage (GTDB taxonomy): Bacteria > Bacteroidota > Bacteroidia > Bacteroidales > Bacteroidaceae > Bacteroides. Next base: position 6,737 of record CANSEY010000015.1, read on the forward strand.
ATGAGCAAAATTCAAAAAACAAACTTAAAACAGACAAGCAGGAATTTGAAGAAAGACTCCGTATCTATCAACAATATGGAGAAGAATTTGGTAATGCTCTAGGGAACATCATTTCCGGGCAGGAAAATGCTATGCAAGGATTCGCAGATACGATGATTGACATTATGTTTGATGTTATAGCCCAAATCATTAATGCCGAACTTGTAAACCTAGGTATAATAGGAACTGCAGAAGCAGCAAAAGCAACAGCTAAAGAGATTGGTTCCAAGGGCTTTTGGGGAATAGCGAGTGGAGCTATACTTGCGGGTCTTATTACGGCAGGTATCGCCACAGCCAAATCTACACTGAAAGGCTTTATCGGAAAAAGAAGAGATAGTGGAAGTTCCTCCACAGAAAGTACTCCCCAGGCTGAATATAAAATAAACCAAAGAGCAGCCGGGAAGTATGACGTAATCGGAGCTGAAGACGGACGCAGCTATCACGATATCCCCTATATAGGGGAAGCCCCTACAGGCATCGTCAAACGTACTTCACTTATATCAGAAAACGGATCAGAGTTAATTATCAATTCTGAAGATCTGTCCCGGCTCCAAAAACATATCAACTATCCTGTAGTACTTCAAGCAATCAATGATGCAAGATCCGGAAGGGTGCCACAATATGCAGAAGGAAATTACGACTCCATCAGCCACTCTACAGACTCACCCACTCCGCCAAGTCCCAATAACAACCTTGAGGCCAAACTAGAGAAAGTAATGGATAAGATGGATCAAGTGATGGACAAACTAGGCAAGCCTTCGAAAAACTACGTTCTCTTATCCGATATCAATGATGCGGAAGAGATCAAACTAAAATCGGAAAAACCTTTCACAAGAGGAGATCAATAATATGGCACTAATCATCAAAACACCTAAAGGGATATACGATACTCCTACAGACTTCGAAATGGAAGTTGAAATCACCTCCCCTATTTATACAGATAAAGGGAGTCAGACCATAGCTGCTACGTTACCGGGAACGAAGCATAACCTTTCCATAGTTGATCATATCAATCGCTTAGATATAGCTAATGCACCGGCTAAAGACGTCCAGGCTGTTATTGCAGATGGAATATACCGTCGCATAGGCAAGCAGAATATAACATCAGCATCGGTAGAATCAGGGATTGTCAGCAACATCGGATTTGACGAAAGCCTAATGTATGAAGCCTGGAACAATATATCATTAAAAAAGTTACCCGGATTACCCATATATAAACCATCAGGTGGCATTACTGCTTTAACAGAACATCTTAATAATGTTATGAAATATAATCTTCCAGCCGACTATTATGTTTTCCCCATACAAGTAAAGAATGACTCAGCAGACGATGTCGCTTACCCGGAATTCATAAATCCGATTCAAAAAATAGGTAATGCGTATGAACTGAAGAAAAATGCACGTACAGAGAAAATGGTTATATCAGGCAGTGTCGCAGATGTCAAGTTACCCGCAGGATATGGTATTTCTCCTTTTATCCGTGTTTCAAAAATCCTACAATTAATATTTTCAGCATATGGTTTTGAACTCATAGAGAATCCATTCGAGAGAGACTACCAGCTCAAAAAAATGGTAGTACTTAATAATGTAGCAGATGCCACAGTCGCAGGTCAAATAAACTATAAAGACCTAATGCCGGACTGCACGATTAACGATTTTCTAGAAGCAATATTCTGCCGAACTGGTGCCAGGATCTTCGTGAATGGGGATAATAGAACAGCAAGAATCAAATTACTGAAAGACACGTTCTCCAGCTCCCCATTTGCAGACTGGTCACAACTGAAAGCTGCAGATCCTGTACCCAATTACGAACAGCCCAAGCAAATAAGATTATCTGCCAGCACTTCATTTGACGAAGCTTATACGGATGCGGAATCTTTCGAAGAATTCCTTGATAAATATAAAGGAATCATCACAGAAGTAGAGAACACACCTCTTGAGTATGTTCCCGATAACACATATATTTGTTATCAGGCATCTACCGGACGATTCTACAAGCGTAACATAGCTTCCCAAAACGTTTCTCTCTTATCCAGTGACTTCTTTGCTTGGGATAAGAAAACGGCCAACGTTGAATACGAAGAAATATCCAGTTCAGATGAATGCCTACCAATGACGTTCTGTAACAATTTACTAGTTCCGCAATACATGGCCGGAACAGTGAATCTCAATACAACACTCCGGGGAGCTAAAGTCAATGAACAAAAAACAGATACTCCGCTTTGCTTCTGTTTTGCGATGGGAATGGCTACTGATGAAAAGAATGTTCCTTTAGGATATTACTATGGTAGTTCACTCTGCCGCACCCCTGCAGGTAATTATTTCCGTGATAACGACGGGAACACTTTCAAATATTCACTGGTCTTTCGTGGAGAGGACGGAGCTTTCAATCAATTCTTTAAAGAATGGGATGCCATCTTAAGACATGCAAACCATACTCTAAAAAGTAAAATCAATCTTGATCGGATAGCACTAACTCAGATAGATACCAGCCGGCCAATCTTATTGTCTGGTCAGAAACTGATGATTGAGAGTGCCAAGCACACAGTACCCTATCAAGTGAACAAACCTGCAGAAGTGAACCTTCGTACCACAAAACTTTTAAAACCATTTGATCTTGAGCAAGAACAAGGTATTGTAAAAATGATACCCCAAACGACTAAATGGGTAATTGTCTCCTACGCAGATAATGCCTTCGCCGCAACTGCAGCACAAGTAAAGAGTCAACTTGAAAAAAGATATGATCTCAGAGGATTTAATGTCTTAGACAGAAAGATACTAACCCAACCTTCCGGAGATGATTTCAGTTCGTATCTGCCTCCAACTAAAGAAGAAGTACTAGGAAAAAAGGAAATACTGGATACTTATGACGCTGAATTACAGTACTGGTTCTCGTTTTATGTGGATAATCCTGAAGGTGCAAATACTGATTCGATAGATTCAATCAGACTTCAATATGAAGCCGGGATCAAAGCAGTCACTATGTAATCTTGTCCTTTATACAGCAATTAAAAACAAACACATTTGCATATGGAAAAAAAGGAAACAATACAATCAGCTCCTGAAATAAAGAATGTCTCCGGAGTATTTCTGAAGTTTCAGTCTCTACCAGGCAATGGAGACAAAACAATGGAAGACTTTTATTCATTGATGTCATCTCCCTGCATTGAACGAACTTCTCTCCTGGCCGACCTGAATTTTGTAGTAGTGACCTCAGAGAACATTGTAAGAACACAGTTTGAATTATGAGTTTAACAGCAGCAATTTCACCCCGCACGATGGCTTTATCAGGGAATCCGGTAAAGTTGGAAATCACTTCTTCATCCCCTGTCAATTACGTTATCCGAAATCAAAGTAATGTCATTTTCGAAGGATCCGGAGAAACTGGAAATTTCTTTGTTTTTATCGATGAGATCTTATCAGCTATTTTATCTCCAACCCACTATACGGGTGAAGAAACCGATATCATCCTATCAACATCGAGCAATCTCAAAGAATACACAATCGAAGTCAATAATCAGACAGGTGACCGACAAACCTTGCAACATAAAGTATTACTCGGTGGGATCAGCAAAAGAGCTATGAGGCATCTGAATCAGACAGGCAGCAACATTTTTACTATGAAGCTATTGAATGCTGCCGGTAACTTCTTTATGTCTACACGGACAGAACAAAGGGTCCTGTCTATCCGCGAAACAGAAATACGGCCATTATTATTCATTGCTCCAGTAACGACTTTTACGGTTAAAGTAGCAGAAGGTATTTCTACTGTTATTTCGGGTCTGACAGTCGGGGCCTGTTATGCTCTTAACCTTGAAGCCTTAAGAAAATATTTTTTCAGCAAGAATAATATGCTTGCCAGTCAATTTGAAATCATCACAGTAGAAGGCAAGGCAGTCACCATCGTCATTTCTCCTGCTAACATAGAGAAGGAACGATACTATATCGAATTTTTAAACAGTTATGGAGCGTATGAATGCATAGAAGTTACCGGGAAGCCCACTCTAGATCAAGACAAAGGAGAAGATGAAGTGTATGGGAAATATGATGAAGAAGTAAATGACTATACTGAAAGCAGGGAGAGAGTAAACACTGTAGACAATCTGCATGTACAGACTGGTTTCAAGACAGAAAAGGAACTGATGTTTATTCTTGATATGCTCTCTAGTGATGAGATCTATCTTATAGGATACGGAAACAGAGGAATCAAAGTCAATGCTTCTGCTGATAGTTTAGCAATAGCAAAGAATATGAATACGCCTCAAAGTCTACCCATTACACTTAGATTCTGCGATTCGGAGAAACATTTTACTCAGGAATTAAATAGCAATGATTTCAATAATCCGAGAATTCATACAGATGTTTTCAGTAAACAATTCAATTAAGGATGAGTACAACACAAGATATTGTAGACTCTCTGATTGATCACATAGACAAGGCCATCACCAAAGGCAGTGTAACCAACCAGCAAGTAGCCGGTGTCTTGGACTTTTTGAACGAAAGGTACAAGACACTGGCTAAAGCCGGTGGAAGCTTGTCCAAAGATATTCGCGTCACCTCGCCCAAGACAGGGAATATAAACCCTGGGGACATACTCAAGGAAGGAACAACATACGAAAGTATCTTCAGGACGATGCTCACCAGTGTAGAGTCTGCATCTTTAACAGGTAAACTTTCAACGTCCAACGACGTTGAGTTTGGGACAGCCAAAGGACAGCTAACCTACACAGCCAACAGACACGGTAACGGCCCCATGAGTAAAGCCTTTTATGATTATATCGAAGAGAATAAACTAGAGTTTTCTGCAGAAGTTAATGGGGAACAGAAGGCAATAAGGCAATTGACAGGCTACTATACAATGGAGGAGACTTACGCTGCAACCGTCGTCTACGACGCTAGCCCTGATGGAGTATTACCGCAAATTACATTAAATAATAAGATCAGTGTGAACGTTCGACGTAAATGGTTTGCCGGTGTATGCAATACTGTGCCTCAAACATCAGATGCAGTACGGGCACTCAGTTCAAACGGACTGTATACCGGTCCCGGTACCTATAAATTTCCGATTGGTACATGGTCTATGTTTGCAGTATGTATCCCTGCAGACATGATCACCGAGCTTACCCTAACCAGTTATCCTGGCAACTTCATCGAAAATGGAACTGAAGGTCCGATTAAAATTATGGTAGAAGGGGCCAACGGTAGTAAAGCTATTGAATATAAAATGTGGATTGCAGAAGCTACAATGCCTAACGATCCGGATACATTCACTTTTAAAACAGTCTGAGTATGGAAGACCAAGTTGAAATTGTAGAATATCTATCTGAAATAAAAAACGTATCACCACGTTCTAGCCTTGTCATCGCAGGAGCTAGTTTCTATCTTCAATACAAGCGCACCAGGAGTCTCCCTATCGACTCTACATCGACCTGGAACTCTTTAGAAAAAGCAACTCGATATGCGCAAAATATCGACACTGTAGCTTATGCCCCTTATGACGGACAAATGATTACTGTAAAAGAGAATGGGAAAACAAATGTTTATATCCTTGTTCTTGACGAATCACTTCCATTGGCAGACAAGCGCGTACACTGCAAACTTGAGCCTGTCGCATCTCAATCATTCGGTGATGATCGTTATGCACGTAAAGACATCAAAGATACTTTCAAGAAAGGCTTTACTTCCAAAGAGGGCTGCGACATCGAAGGTGGGCTAAATGTCGGTAAAATGACCCGGCTGTCCGGTGGTGTCGTCGTGATGGCCGACACCGATTATGGAGTTACTGAATCAGAAAAAGAAAATCCCGAAAATAGTAATGTTATGGCAATAGGATTAACAGAAGTTCCTAAAAACAGCGGATTCGGTTCTACCTCACTAGGTGAGATGGACAACACAGATGAATCATTCGATCTAGTTCCGGACGGCAACTACATGATGCAGAAACGAGCAGGTGTATTCTATCCCGTGAAAGCAGCCGCAGGTGGCGGAGGAACAAAGCTCACGCTTGCCTTTGTCACTCCGTCAAATGCAACGGCCGTTCATGGTAAGGAGACACTGATAAAATACACATACTCATCTACCTTGTCCGGAGAGGAAACGGGCGAAGGTATCGCAACCTATACTTTGAACAATAAGCAGGTAGCCTCCGAAACAATCAATCAAGGCGAAGTCTCATTCAATATAGGCAAATACCTGATACTCGGTGATAACGTCCTCGTTGTACAAGTTACCGACAGTTACGGAGCTACCCGCAAGCTGACATTCAAGATCAACGCGGTAAGCATTGCCGTAACGTCTACATTCGATGATTCAAAAGCCTATGTGGGAGCGATCTCATTCCCATATACCCCGCTTGGTGCCGTAGAGAAAACCATTCACTTTGTCGTTGATGGTAAAGAAACGGGTACCTACACCACATCTGTATCTAATCGTCAGCAGACATATTCAATCCCGGCACAGGCGCATGGTGCACATACGCTCGACGTTTATGCGACGGCAACGATCAACGATACCGAAGTAGAAAGCGATCGTCTACGCTATGATATTATCAGCATTGTATCCGGAAACAACACACCGGTTATTGCGTCATCCTTCAGGACTGCCGAAGTCGAACAATTCAGCACACTCCTGATTCCCTACATCGTTTATAATCCTGCTACAACGACAAGTGATATCACCCTGTCAGCTAATGGAATCGAAATTAGTGATCAAACGATCGACCGCACGCGACAAACATGGAGTTACCGGGCAGAAACTCCCGGAGAACTGGAACTGAAAATAGCATGCGGATCTGTGACCAAAACATTCAACCTGACGGTTACGGAATCAGAGATCGATGTTCGTCCGGAGGAAGCGGATCTCGTTCTCTTCCTCACTTCCGTAAACCGCAGCAACAACGAAGAAGGGAAAAACATCTGGAACTACGGAGAGATCTTCGCTGTACTTACCGCATTCAACTACGCAACGAACGGATGGATCAAGACAGTTGACGGATTCGTAGCTCTTCGCGTTAATGGCGATGCACGTGTAACCATCCCCTACAACTCCTTTGCCAACGACTTCCGTTCTACCGGCAAAACAATCGAATTCGAATTTGAAACCAGAGACGTTACCGACTATGATTCAGTCATCCTCAGCTGCATGAATGCCGGCATCGGACTTGAAGTGACTGCACAGAAAGCTATATTCAGATCAGAACAGACCTCTATCGAAACACAATTCAAAGAGGATGAACGTGTCCGGATTTCCTTCGTGATCGAAAAGAAAGCGGAGAACCGGCTGATCTTCGTCTACATCAACGGTGAGATCTGCGGACTGATCCAGTATCCGGAACAAGACAACTTTACTCAGCCCAATCCGGCCGGGATCTCGATCGGCAGCAGTGACTGTACCGCAGATATCTTTAATATCCGTGTCTATGACAATGCCTTAAACCGCTATCAGCTTCTCGACAATTACATTGCCGATATGGACAATCTTGAACTGAAGCGCAAGCTATATGCCCGGAACAGCATTTATGACGACTATGGGAATCTCAGCTATGAGAAGCTGGCGAATCAGAATATCTCATTCACCATCGTCGGTGAGCTTCCGACTTTCAAAGGAGACAAGAAGACTGTCACCCTTGTCTATGAGGACAGGGAATATCCTGAACGCAGCTGGGTAGCAACCGGAGTAGAGATCGACGTACAGGGAACTTCATCACAGTGGTATCCTCGAAAGAACTTCAAGACAAAATGCAAGCAGGGATTCACCATGACCGCTACCGGTGAACATGCCGATAAAGTTGCCATCTTCGAAGAAGAAATACCTGTAAACGTATTCTGCTTCAAAGCGGACTTCGCCGAATCTAGCGGTGTACACAATACCGGTATGGCCCGTTTGATCGACTATATTCTTCGTGGCATGGGATTCCTTACTGAAGCACAGAAGGCAGATCCCCGCGTCCGGACGACAGTCAACGGTCGCCCGTCGGTGATGTGGCATCAAACATCAGAAGATGATGAGAGAACATCATTGGGCAAATACAACTTCAATAACGATAAGTCAACGAATGAAACATTCGGATTCAAGGCCGGCTGTGAAAGTTGGGAGATCCTGAACAATACTTCCGACCGTGTACTCTTCAAACGTTCGGACTATATCACCGTCGACTCGGAAGGTAATATAGAATGGCTGAAAGACTTCGAAGCTCGTTATCCGGACGAAAACGAAGACTACACGAATCTAAAGCGCCTGACTGACTGGCTTGTCTCCGTAAAGGATAACCCGACGAAGTTCCGGGCCGAAGCTGATCAGTACCTGGACATGAATTTCATGTTATCGTACTACACGATAACGGAACTCTTTGCGATGGTCGACCAGCGTGCTAAGAATATGTTCCTGACTACCTTCGACGGAATTCACTGGATCTGCATCTTCTATGATAATGATACTGTGTGCGGACTGAACAACGAGGGCGTAGCAGCATTTGACTATACGGTTGAGTACCACGATCAGATCGGTAACAAGGATGTATGGAACGGTGCAGAGTCAACTCTCTGGAACAACATCGAGCAGGCATATTCTAAAGAGATCGCAGCCATGTACGCTGAAATGCGGTCAAAGAAGCTGCTCACTTATGAAGAATGTATCCGCTTCTTCGATACCGAACAGGGAGATGCCTGGTGTGAAGCAGTATACAATGAGGACAGCTGGTACAAGTATGTCCGTCCATTACTCGATGAAGGGAATGGATCATACCTGTATGCTGCCCAGGGAAGCCGCAAGATGCACCGTCGCTGGTGGCTGTACAACCGATTCAAATACATGGACTCTAAATACATTGCCGGAGACTATAAGAATGACTTCGCAACTCTGCGTCTGTACACCCCTTCAGAGTGGGAAGGAGTAGAACCTAATGCGGATATGACCATCACGTCGTATGCCGGGCAGTATGTCAACGTCCAGTACGGATCATATACAGCCGGCATTCGGTCACAGAAAAATGTACCGGTACATATTAAAGCTCCTGCCATTCAGTTCAACGATACTGAAACGATCATTTTTGGCGCCGGTCAGATCAGCAGCCTGGGGGATATATCCTCTTTGTATCCCGGTTCGGTTGACGTATCGAAGATGACCAAACTGGTGGAGCTGATTATCGGATCCGGAGCGGAAGGCTATCGAAACACGAATATGGAAGTGCTCTCAGTTGGTGCAAACAACCTGCTCCGCAAGTTGGATATCCGTAACTGTCCGAACCTGAAACAAGCAATAGACCTTGCATTATGTTCCAACATTCGCGAGATATGGGCGGAAGGAACCGGAACATCCGCTGTAGTATTGCCTGAAGGCGGTAACTTGACGTTGCTTCACCTGCCGGATACCATTACAAATTTAACGGTCCGAAATCAAACGGAACTGACTGATGCGGGATTAATCCTTGATGGGGTACGGAATCTTTCGACAATCAGATGGGAGAACACCAACAAGGCTAATGTCTTATCCATAATTGACAGATGTTTTGCGCTTGATACTATGAAGTTAGAGCGTGTACGCTTGATCGGTGTAGACTGGACATTATCTACCCTTGATCCTATCATAAAACTAATCAGTTTGAAAGGACTGGACGAAAACGGCAACAATGTAGACAAGGCGATCATCACCGGTAAATGTTATGTCTCTGTAGCTACCGATTCTCAAATCAACAAACTGAAGGCAGCATTTCCCGAATTAGCTATCACATATGGTCAATTGAAACCTGCTCCTGTGACGACTTTCACCTTCAGTTCTTCTCAGCGTAAGTCTCTTGCTAATTCAGCCTTCGAATGCGCCTACGAAGTTGAGAAAGTAAACGAATATACCTACAAGGTAACTTCTGAAGACAACATAACGATTGATTTTACGTTCAAATGTGAAAATCACGAAGATTTTAAGGGTTCATACCTTGTAGCAGGTACACGTTCTCAGAGTTATACTGTGACATATATTCCATTACGAAAGATTCGTGTAGGAGTTTATAACCAATCGGTATATGTCCAAGGTGCTACTGTCACAATTGGAGACCGATCATACATTTCTGATGCTGACGGATATGTTACTTTACCGCGTGGAGGTGCGGCTATATCCGGAACCGTGTCTGCATACGGATATGCAAGCAATACCTTCTCATATGGTTCCATAACATCTGATACTACAAACACTGTGTATGTATATGGCGTCGTGGATGTTAAGTTTATCGTAGAATACAATTCATCGCTCATTGAAGGTGCTACCGTAAAATGTAATGGAGTGACAGGAACGACTAACCAGTACGGTGAATGCACTTTATCATTGGGAAAAGGAACCTATGAATATTCTGTTACCCATGACACATATTATGAAAAGACAGGTAATATAACTGTTGGGACGTCTGCAACATCCTTAACTGTATATGTAGAACCAAACACGGTCGAAGTAAAGTTCATAGTAAAAGACGGCACTGTACTTCTATCCGGAGCTACTATTCAATGTGATGGGAAAACAGGGATTACTGATGCCTCCGGAGAAACGACATTGGTAATAGGTAGCAAAAAAACTCATGAATACACCGTATCTAAAAATGGATATTTCAGCGTAACAGATAACGTTACTGTTAGTTTAACCGCCATTACAGTCAACGCTGCCATGAGGCTTGATATTGAATCTTTCAAACCGATAGAGAATGGAAATATTCAGATGCTTGTTACTGGAGAGAACATTTCTCTCTATGTCACCTCAGACGCCACTGATTATATCATATCATGGGGAGACGGAACAGAAGATCATGCAGTCGGGCCAGGGAAGCTGACTTATGATCACACGTATGATAACTCAGATTTCCATCAGGTAGAAATCAAAAACTGTAGTGATGTGACCTATGCGATTACAAAAAGAAGTTTATCTCTTGTTGCATATTGGGATCTCGGAAATAGTAATGTAAATAACTTGAATTTCTCAGGTTTCTCAATGTTGAAGTATGTAGGACTTGTGTTGAAAAACGATACAGAGAGACAGTCTTTTTCCTATTGTTTCAATAATACAAGTTTAACATCTATTCCGCAAGGGTTGCTTGACAATTGCGTAGCTGCGACAAGTCTTTCAGGTATATTTAGGAATACCCTAATCTCATCAATTCCTGTAGGCTTATTTGACCATTGCACGAATGCCAGCACATTCAAATCAGCTTTTGAGGGAACATTAATATCTTCAATTCCTGATGATTTATTTAGATACAATGTAGGCGCCTCTGATTTCAACTTATGTTTCGCTAATACAAAAATCACTTCCGTTCCCGAACGATTATTCTACTATTGTACGAATGCATATTATTTTGGAGGAGCCGATAGTTGGAGTAATCCAGAAGGTTGTTTCTCACGTTCTTTATTGGAATCGGTCCCAGCAAATCTATTTATTAATAATAAGAAAGCGTTTGACTTTAGAGGATGTTTTCAATATTCAAAAATAAAGGTTTTACCTGCCGGTTTGCTTGATAATTGCCCTGTAACAAAGATGGAGCATTTCTGTTACACCTGTGATGAATTGAAACATGTGATACTTCCAGCTACAGTTCCGAATTTAGGAAATTATTCATTTGCCTATTGTCGTCAAATGAAATATTTCATTTCGACAGTAGAGACTCCCCCAATTATTGGCGCAAGAACATTCGCTTCGTCTTATATCTCTGTAAGGTTCCAAATATACGTTCCCAATGATTCTGTAGAAGCATATAAAACAGCAACTAATTGGACTGAATTAGCCGACAGCATCAAGCCTATGAGTCAATTTGCAATCGATTTCCCTAATGAAGAGGTATAATATGAAAATAGACGAATTAAATAATAACCATATCACTGCGGAAGAAGGCAAAGTATTCCGCAGAATTTCCGACAGCCAGCTGTTCGGGAATGAAATCTATCTCGGATACACCTACTACTTGTCAGGTGAGAAACTAGAAGAACCGCTTTTGGAACTCCCTGAACACTATGAAGAGATAGATGATCCTGCTGACCAAGAGACCGTTCTTATCGACGAAGATACACCGCTAGAGGATGAGGTAACTGATATTGAAGAAACAGAAACCATAGAGGATGAACCAAAAACTGATGTCGAACAAAAAAAGAGAATCACCGTAGCTGACTACCATAAACTAGAAAAGCAGGTGGCAATGCTTATACGAATAATGGGAGGAATAGAATAATGGCAGGACTAATCAATACCGGTATTTGGGGATTTATCTCCTCCGCTAAAGCAACAGGTAAGAAGATACTGAACGCTGCCGGTGAAGAAGTAGATGAATGGGTAAGTACATTCGTATCAGGCGTATCAGGCTGGTTGATTGACAAGCTCGGCAATGCTGAGTTTAAATCTGTCTTTGTACGTGAGAAGTTTATCACAAATGAATTTGTATACAACCGCATCCGGGTAACAGAGGATGAAGAAATAGTCACAAGCAGTATCAAGATCGCATCTTACTTCGATAACGGAGACGGGACATTCACTGTCTATCCGGATTTGAGAGAAGCGGACAATAACCCGCTTGCCGACAGTGACCTGTTGATAGGGTATTATCATAATCCCGGCAACACCGGCACAATTTACTCCGTTCAACAGTTTACCGCCATCTCTGATCCGGGCAGCGATCAGTCTATTCTCCTTGAAGCTGAAGGTGACAGTATCCCTTACCAGCACATGATCATTGCAAGAGTAGGAAACATAGTTGATGCAGAACGTCAATCATTCATCCGTATTTCATCAAGGACAAACTGCCAGTATTTTTATGACGGTATCGACAGCTGGGCGGCTTATTCCGATCCGGAACATGTAAGATGTACGCTTGGCCATGCAGATATCGGTCTGATTCCTGCCTGGGCAAAGGAAGCTGTAGGAAGCGTTAAGAGATGGTTTGGTTTGATCGCCGATGGAGTGATCATTCGTGGTACATTCATCCTGCACAATGACAAGACAATCGAAGACGAGTTGAACGGTCGTGAGATTCAGATACGCGGCGACTTCGAAATCAGGGAGGATGGGATCACCGGCAAATGGCAAGAAGTCATCAAGTACGCGAAGGAAGCTTCTGATTCTGCTAGCTCTGCTGCCGGATCAGCTACCACCGCAGGTGAACATGTGACCAAAATCGAAGAACTTTCTTCTGAATTTAATGTCAATTACGAAAAGTTGTCTGCTGACTTTACCCATAAAGTCGAGACTGAAACGACGAATGCTCTGGGTGCTATCACTACAGCAACAGAAGAAGCAACCGGTACACTTCAGCTCACTGCAAGGGACTTTGTACTTGCATTCACTAATCTCGTAAATACTAAAACAGAAGAGGCAACCGGAGCGATATCCGAAGCGAAGAAATCCGCAGAATCATCCCTAAAAATGACTGCCGAACAGCTTGATCTTCAATTCAAGAAAACAGTAGAAGAAAAAACAGAAGAAGCGACCGGAGCGATCACTGATAAAAAAGAATCTGCTGAATCAGACATTCAGGCTTCAGCGGAAGAACTAACAGCTACTTTCAATAAGAATGCAGAGGAAAAGGTAAAGGAAGCCGACGGAGCTATCACGACATCTAAGAATGCCGCTAAATCAGAAGTAGAACTCACCGCTAAGAACTTGACCGCAACCTTCGAAGAGAATGTTCAGAAGAAAACGATATCAGCAAAAGGTGAGATTGACGTGACAACAGAAAGCTGCAAATCTGAGCTTAACTTGACTGCTGAAAGGTTGACTACCAAGTTCGAGGAAGCCGTTGCTGATGCCGAGGGAGATATCATTAAAGAAATCGGTACCCAGGTCACCCAAAACGCAAAAGAGTGGAAGGTTGAGGTTATGGGTACCGACAAGGACGGTAATCCCAACACGATACTTGCTGCTATCAATGCCGATGAATCAGGAATCAAGATCGAAGGAGAACGAGTCCAGATTAGCGGCCAACTTTTAGTTGAAGCCATTATGACCACCGGTATAAACATAGACAACAAATTCATTGTATCGGTAGAGAATGGGAAAGCAAAAGTTACAGTAAACGGTGAAATTAATGCCACAAGCGGAACATTCTCCGGATTCTTGAAAATACCATTTAAAACTTTTAAAGAAGGAGCTATCCCAAATGCTGCTACCGGAGAATATACCGTATCTGACTATTTCAATCTCGAAGCAAAAGGGGAAGATACAGCTACTCGTCTAACTCTCAATTTACCTACTGATGAAAAGTATATTGGTACGGTCCTTACCGTCTATGATAATCCTGTAAAAACAAGAATAGCCCCTATCGTCGAGATTATAGGAAGGATGTATCACCCTTTAAATGTCGATGTTTACGGACTAAAATTAGTAACAAAAATAGAAACAGGTAAAGGAGGAGTAATACAGTTTATCGGAGTTAGTCGCTACGATGGATGCGTATGGTATGTTATTACTGACAGTCTGGGAGAAAGTACCAGGACATAAATAATACATTATTAATCACTAAAAACAAAACTTATGAAAAAGGTATTTTATGAATCATGGATCGCAAAGTATCTGCTTGGATGCACTTCTATTAAAAGAAAAACCGCCTGCTCATCACGAGTTAGCGGCTGACAAACACAAACAAAACAAACATTAAGGGAAATATTCCCTTACAGAATTGGTGCAAAGGTAATATTAATAATTAAAAGAAAAAATCAAATGAACAACATCGACTCAATTATCATTCATTGTTCTGCCACTAAAGCTGGGCAAGATTTTAAAGCAAAAGACATCGATCGTATGCATCGTGCACGTGGATTCAGCCAAATCGGATATCATTTTGTGGTAGATTTAGACGGTACCATTGAAGAAGGTAGATCTCTCCAAATCGAGGGAGCACACTGCAACACAAAAGGATCATCCGGTTTATCATACAATAAACACAGCATTGGAATTTGTTATATCGGAGGTCTTGATATGACTGGGCAAGCAGCCGATACTCGTACCGATGCTCAAAAACAATCCATGCGTGATCTCGTAATGAGACTCAAACAGGAATATCCCATTGTTGAAGTTCTCGGCCATCGAGACACATCTCCGGATCTGAATGATAACGGGATTGTAGAGTCGAGCGAATGGATCAAAATGTGTCCCTGTTTTGATGCAGCTCAGGAATTTGGATATTGTCCGACAGTATTGATTCGCCCATAAATGGTGCAGACGCACTATTTTCGTACCAAATTGTACAAAAATAGTGCGCCTGCTATTATCTAGAGATCAATGAAATAACTCCATTCCGTACGAAAGTACAATTTAAAAGGCAAAACTGTTGAAGCACTGTACTCCTTCTTGTTTACTCTCATTCAACACATGAGCATATACTAATGTCTCCTTCAGATCCGAATGCCCAAGGATCTCCTTCAGAGAAGCGATATCCTTTGTCTTACGCAAAAAGATGGTTGCAAAGGTATGCCTGCCGACTTTATGTGTTATATGCTTTTCTATCCCGGCAATAGCAGCTATCTCTTTCAAATACCTGTTCATCGTCTGATCAGCACACAGCTTCTCAAAAACAGGTCCCTTCTTCCTAGTACCAACAATGTTTCTTAATAACTGCCGAAGCGGATCTGAGATTGGTACCTGGATTGGCATTGGCTTCCTCTTCTTCAGTTTCATACGAAAATAAGTGAAAGTTGTCTCTGAGAACTGTTCTAAAGCCAACCCTTTTGCATCCCCTATATGCAATGAGCTGAAGCATAAGAATAAAAATAACTCAAGAGTTTTGTGATATCTGTATTCCAGCTCTCCGGAAGTATACAGTTCCATCAACTTCTGCAGTTCATATTCATACAAGTACTCTCCTGAAGGAAGCCCCTTCTTGATTGACCATTTTTTGAAAGGATTTTCATCCATGTAGCCTGCGTTGAAAGCAGCCAAGACATATTTCTTGATTGTGGCCATATTCTTGTTAGCTGTATTTTGGTTATTCTCCAGCTTATGCATTAAATGGAAGAAATACTCGTCAAGCCACTCACTTGTTATATCATCAAAATAAAGGTTAGGATTATACTCCTTCAATTTCTTTATTACTGATAAATTAGTCTTGTAGGTAGAATCTTCAAGTTTTAGAGACTCCTTCTTCTGATAGTCCGTCACAAAGTCAAAGAAAGTGTTATAATCAGTCGGGCGATGATATGCTTTAAGAAAAGAGTCCCTGGTAAGTTTCCTGTCACGGAGGCGATACTTTACAAAAACATTGTTTACTCTGGCTAGAATAGTTTCTATAATCAAGTTCTTATCTTTTGCCAACTTGTCTCCTGCCCCAACACATTTCTTCTTATCGTTCCAGTCTTTGATGTCAACTGAAACTTTCGTAGAAAAGTTCACCTTTTCACGATTAACATAAAAGGATAACCACACGACTCCATTATCCGGGTCGCTCCCATAGGTTCTTAGATATATTTTAATGGTTACCATGATCTACAATGGTTCCGTTTGCAGGTGAGAATTGATCTCCGGTCTACACCTGCACAGTTTGTCACACAAATGAAGAGGTAGCTAATTAACTGAATATCAATAAATAGCAAATGCCGGACACATTGCTGTATCCGGCATTTTGACCACTTCGAGGTTCCTGGCGGATTCGAACCGCCGTACACGGTTTTGCAGACCGCTGACTAAGCCACTCATCCAAGGAACCATTATTTCTCGTTTGCGGTTGCAAAGGTAGTACAAATTTTGAAACTACCAACTATCCGCAGCAATTTTTCTTTGTACTTTTTTTCTTTACACCGCACTCTTGACGTTTCTTCTCCATCATATCCTTTAAATCACAGCCACTTACGCAGCTATCACAAGGATTCTCACTTTCTCGCGTACGACGAAAAAAAAGATAAATTCCATATATTACACGGGCAATGCAGAGTACAATCAGTACTCCGACTACCCATTCCTGCCAATTATTCATACAAACATTCCTCCAATCTGATAAACTGAAAATGCCACCAGCCAGGCCAGCCCTGTGGTATAGCAAGCTGCAAAGAGCGCCCACTTCCAACTGCCGGACTCTTGCTTAATAGCCGCCAATGCCGCAATACAAGGGAAGTAAATCAGCACAAACAGCATATAACAGAACGCCACTAAAGGAGTTATCGGAATCCGTTCCGCCAGGCTAGCCTCATCGGCCTCCGGATCATCCACATACAAAACACCCAGCGTACTAACGACCAGCTCTTTTGCCCCTACTCCGGAAATCAAACCGATACCCAACTTCCAGTCAAAGCCCATCGGCTTTATCACCGGCTCTATAGCCCGTCCTAACTGACCGATATAAGAATTTTCCTGTTGTTCAGCTACTGTCTCATACGCCTCATGGTTCGGATAATATCCGAGGAACCAGATGATAATAGAAGCAATCATAATAATCCCTCCCATTTTTTTCAGATACTGCGCTCCCTTCTCCCATGTATGACGGAATATGGATTTTGCCGTCGGCATTCGATAAGGAGGAAGCTCCATCACAAAAGGAGTATCATCACCCTTTACCAAAAACTTGCTGAACAGACGCGCCAACAGCACAGCCAGAAAAATTCCGATCGCATAAATACTTAACAACACCAAACTCGCATTGTTCGGGAAAAAAGCCCCTACCAACAAAAGATAAATGGGCAGACGCGCGCTACAAGACATCAACGGGTTAATCAACATCGTAATCAAACGGCTTTTCCGGTTCTCAATAGTACGGGAAGCCATGATAGCAGGCACATTACAACCGAATCCCATAATCAACGGAATAAACGATTTTCCATGCAAGCCCATCTTATGCATAATTTTATCCATTATAAACGCTGCACGGGCCATATAACCGGAGTCTTCCATCAGCGAAATACAGAAATACAGAATCAGAATATTGGGCAGAAAGACGATAACACCACCTACACCGCCTACGATACCGTCAACCAGCATATCCTTCAACGGCCCCTCCGACATGTTATTGCGAATCAAGTCACCGATTTGCCCCACCAGCCATTCAATTCCCATCATCGGATATTCTCCGAGAACAAACGTTCCCTCAAACATCAAGTACATGAAAAGGAAAAAGATAGGATACCCCCAGATACGATGAGTAACGATAGCATCCAGCACCTTCGTCGTCTGCGCCTGCTCCAGATGATTGTCAGTAAATGTCTCTTTCAGCGCACCACTGATAAAACCGTATTTGGCATCCGTTATGGCGGATTCGCAATCCTCGTTCATCGTTTCCTGAACGCGCTTGGCCATCTTGTCGCGAATACGGAAAATCTCTCCCGCATTGGGCAGCGTCCGTACAAAGCTCTCTATATCGGGATCGTTTTCCAACAACTTGATAGACAGAAAGCGGGTAGAATATTTATGGCGGATAAATTCATTCTTGGATACTTCCTCTTTTACAGCGTCAATCGCTTTTTCCAGATCGGGACCATGATTGATATGGATATGACGGAATACACGCCCTTTCCTTTTATGTTCGCGCACGTAATCCTCCAGATGTTCTTCCTCATGGTTCTTCCGGTCTTCCAGAGAATCATGCCATTCGGTCAAGTCTTTCAGAACTTCCGGATTCATATTTCCCTGCTTGTCAAAGAAATCGACCCCTTCATAAAGGTTGATTACTACATGAAACAAGGTATCCAGTCCACGATTCTTCTTGCTGACAGTAGGCACCATCGGCACCCCGAACAATTTACTCAACAAATGATAATCCAATGTATTACCGCTGGATTCCAGCTCATCGTAAATATTCAAAGCCACTACCATGCGGACATTCATGTCAATTAGTTGGGTAGTCAGATACAGATTTCGTTCCAGATTTGAAGAATCGACTACATTGATGATTACGTCCGGTGTTTCATCAACAATGTGACGGCGGACATAAATTTCTTCCGGTGTATAAGCTGACAGTGAATACGTTCCCGGCAAATCGACAATACGGAAATGATAACCTTCGAAATCGAAATACCCTTCTTTGGCATCTACGGTCACACCGCTATAGTTTCCTACATGCTCATGAGCACCGGAAGCCAGATTGAAAAGAGAAGTCTTGCCTGAGTTCGGATTCCCGACCAGAGCAACGTTGATAGTACGGCGCTTACCTAACGCCAACCGTTTCATATCTTCTTCTTTTACAGAAACATCTTCGGGCAAACCTTCGTGATATACAGCTTTTTCGGCTTGTTTTTTTGCTTCTTCCTCGCTGACTACTTCAATCATTTCCGCTTCCTGACGACGAAGAGATATTTCATAACCTAAGACTTTATATTTAATCGGGTCTTTCAGTGGAGCATTCAACAACACTTCAACAGTTTTACCTTTGATAAAACCCATCTCCACAATACGTTTACGAAAGCCTCCGTGTCCCAAGACCTTAACGATGACACCTTTTTCACCTGTTCCTAATTCGGATAAACGCATAACTATCTAAATTTTCGGCAAAGATAATTCATAACTTCCGAGCACGCAAATTATTTAGAATGTTTTTAAATAGCAGGATTTTCGTATACTGACGGTATCTAAATAAACCCATCAAAAGTCCAAGTCACAACAGGTAACTAATTCCCTGCCTACATCTATTGAATTTACATGCAACAATTAGTTCGTGCCACTATAGTGGTACGCAAGAAGTACTATAGTTCCCCCTACGTCCTACTATAGTGGCACGAAAGAGGAACTATAGTAGGACGAATTAGAAATCGCTAAAGAAAAAAATAATTTATGGGAGTTTTTTCCTTAGTCAGTCCGATAAAAACAATTAGCATTCACTTGAGATACCTCAATAAACTATTATCTTTGCAGATATGATACAACAACGGGTTATACGATATATAGAGAAAGAGCATTTATTCTCGCCGGATGATAAACTTCTGGTTGCCCTGAGTGGTGGAGCCGACTCAGTTGCCTTGCTGCGTGTACTCCACACAGCAGGTTATCAATGTGAAGCTGCCCACTGCAATTTCCATTTACGCGGTGAAGAATCAAACCGTGACGAACAGTTTGTCCGGCAACTTTGCCAAAAATACGGCATCCGCCTGCATACCATCGACTTCAACACGACTCAGTACGCAACTGAAAAACGGATCTCGATAGAAATGGCAGCCAGGGAACTCCGCTATAACTGGTTCGAAAAGATAAAAGAAGAGTGCGGAGCCCATGTAATCGCCGTAGCTCACCACCAGGACGACAGTGTAGAAACGATGCTGCTCAACCTCATTCGGGGTACAGGCATTACCGGTTTATTAGGAATCCGCCCCCGAAACGGAGCAATCGTACGTCCGTTGCTCTGCATCAACCGGGAAGAAATCATCCGCTACCTGCAACAGATCGGACAAGACTTCGTAACAGACAGCACCAATCTGGAAGACGAATATACCCGCAATAAAATCCGCCTCAACCTGCTCCCACTGATGCAGGAAATAAATCCGTCGGTCAAAAACAGTCTGATAGAAACAAGCAATCACCTGAATGATGTAGCTACTATATATAATAAGGTAATAGACGAAGCCAAAACACGGATTATCACTCCGGAAGGTATCCGAATCGATGCTCTACTGGACGAACCCGCTCCCGATGCTTTCTTGTTTGAAACATTGCATCCACTGGGATTCAATTCGGCACAAATCAAAGATATAGCCAATTCGCTTCACGGACAATCAGGGAAACAATTCGTCAGCAAAGAATGGCGAGTCATTAAAGACCGGAATTTGCTGCTACTGGAAACCATCCAGCCGGAAGACGGCCCTGCCCTTCCCTATCAATTAATAAAAGAGGAAAGAGAATTCACACCCGATTTCCGGATTCCACGGGAAAAAGAAACCGCCTGTTTCGATGCAGACAAATTAAATGAGGAAATTCACTGCCGCAAATGGCAAGCGGGAGATACATTCATCCCCTTCGGCATGACGGGCAAGAAAAAAATAAGCGATTATCTGACCGACCGCAAATTCTCCATCAGCCAAAAAGAACGCCAATGGGTTCTCTGCTGCGGTGAACGCATTGCATGGCTGATAGGCGAACGGACAGATAACCGCTTCCGGATAGACGAAACGACTAAACGAGTGATTATCTACAAGATAGTCTGAGGCAATTTCTGTTTCTTGAAACACTCGGACAGCAAAGAAGCGAAAGGAGTATCATATTTCCTTGCCTTGTTTGCACAGGCTTTCACACAGGCGCAGCATTTGATGCATTTTTCAGCATTCGTGTTCAGTTCGTCCCCTTTGGTAATCGCTCCTGCCGGACAACGAGCCGCACAGATGCCACAATGAGTACACAAGCTCTCATCTTCTATCCAAGGGGTACGGGGAAGCGGAGTTCCGCTTTTACGCAGTTTGACCACCTTCCTCAAAAAGCGGAACAAGGGGAAGAACGGCTGACTGGGACGTTTGATGGCACGCACATCCACCTGATAAAGGGTATCGGATCCGGCAGCTGCCTGAATTTTCTCCATTATTTTTTTTCCGAAATCTTCCGCATAATCCAAATCCGATTCATTCGGGCGACCGTCCGCAATAGGACATTTGTCAGTGCTATATGAATGTTCACCTATGAAGGTTGCTCCGGCAATCACCTTCAATCCGTGAGGGATGGCAAAAGCGTCCAGTTCCATCAACGCCTTCTCGTAGGCACGGTTTCCGTAAACCACGACCAATACGGCAGGAGTATCCAGACCACGAATACTTTCCAGACGTTCCATAGCCAAAGGAGCCACATGGCCTCCATATACAGGCACTACGATAACAGCTAATGCAGACGTAGGAATAACGGTTTCCTCGACAGTCTGCAATGTGAGATTCATCGAAATGACATTTTTTATACCGGTTCCGTGAACAATTGCTTCGGCTACTTGTTTTGATGTGTGTGTAGGCGAAAAATAAATTAAACGAGCTTCATTTACTGTCATACTATTTTCTTTTATACAGCAAAGATACGTTTTTACGCTGAAAAAAGTGTTTGATTGTTCATGAAACCAAAAATATTTATTATCTTTGCCCCGTTGAAACATTCTACGATTCAACACATACATCCCTAATTCATAATTAAAAACAAAACATATGCTCGCATATCTGCGGTTATTACGCTGTAGTAATGCTGTCCATATTTCATCAAGACAGAAATTTTAATAACTTACCATACTATATGTATAACATTATCCAATTGAACGACAAAAATCTGTCGGAACTTCAAGTTATTGCCAAAGAGCTAGGCATCAAAAAAGCAGACTCATTTAAGAAAGAAGAACTTGTATACAAGATTCTTGATGAGCAAGCCATAGCCGGAGCCACTAAGAAAGTTGCCGCAGAGAAATTAAAAGAAGAACGCAAAGGAGATAAAAACAAGCGTTCGCGCACAGCCGCACCTAAAAAAGAAGAGAAAGTAGCACCTGCAGCCAAAAATGCGGAAGTTACTAAAAATAAAGAAAATGCTCCTGCAGCCAAACCTCAGCAACAGCCTAAAGAAGAGGCTGCCAACAAAGCCAAAGAAGCTCCCGTTGCTGAACCGAAGGCAGAGAAAGCTGCTCCTAAGCGCAAAGTAGGCCGTCCCCGCAAAGACGCCAATATCGCTGAAAAAGCAGAAAACAAGGAGGTGGAAAACGCAAAACCGATAGTGAAACCAACAGAAGAAAAAGCTGTTGCGGAAAAAACGGTAGTTGCACCGGCGGCTGAAAAAGCAACTCCGACACAGGAGACAGAAAAGAAAGTAAAAGAAAACAAACCTGCCGTTGCAGAAAAACCGGTAATAGCCAAACCGCAAAAGAAATCGGCACCGGTGATCGACGAAGAAAGTACCATCTTATCCAGCGAAGACGATGATGACTTTATCCCAATCGAAGACCTGCCTTCTGAAAAAATAGAGCTTCCGACCGAACTCTTCGGCAAATTCGAAGCGACCAAGGCAGAAACAGCACAAGCCGCCCCCGAGCAAGCTCCACAACCACAGCAACAACAGCATTCACAACCACAACAACGCCAGCGCATTGTCCGCCCGCGCGACAACAACAATAACAACGCCGGCAATAACAATGCAAATGCTAACAACAATAATAATTTCCAGCGTAATAATAACAACAACCAGCGTCCTCTGATGCAACAACGTCCTGCACAACAGCAGAACAACGCTGCCGAGAACCTTCCGGCTGTACAACAACAGCCGGAACGCAAAGTGATCGAGCGTGAAAAGCCTTATGAATTCGATGATATCCTCAGCGGAGTAGGCGTACTGGAAATCATGCAGGACGGATACGGATTCCTCCGTTCTTCCGATTACAATTATCTTTCTTCTCCGGACGATATTTATGTATCACAGTCACAAATTAAGTTATTTGGTCTTAAGACCGGTGACGTGGTAGAAGGCATCATCCGTCCGCCAAAGGAAGGAGAAAAATATTTCCCGTTAGTAAAGGTGTCAAAGATCAACGGACGTGACGCAGCTTTCGTTCGCGACCGTGTTCCTTTCGAACACTTGACTCCGCTCTTCCCGGACGAGAAATTCAGACTCTGCAAAGGCGGTTATTCAGACTCCATGTCTGCCCGGGTTGTAGACCTTTTCGCTCCTATCGGTAAGGGACAGCGTGCACTGATCGTAGCACAGCCGAAGACAGGTAAGACCATCTTGATGAAAGATATCGCCAACGCCATCGCAGCCAATCATCCGGAAGTATATATGATTATGCTGCTGATCGACGAACGTCCGGAGGAAGTAACCGACATGGCACGCAGCGTCAACGCAGAAGTAATCGCTTCTACTTTTGACGAACCGGCAGAACGCCACGTAAAAATCGCAGGTATCGTACTCGAGAAAGCAAAAAGACTGGTAGAATGCGGACACGACGTAGTGATCTTCCTTGACTCTATCACTCGTCTGGCACGTGCTTACAATACTGTATCTCCCGCATCCGGTAAAGTACTTTCCGGTGGTGTGGACGCCAATGCACTTCACAAGCCCAAACGCTTCTTCGGTGCTGCCCGTAACATCGAAAACGGCGGTTCGCTGACTATCATCGCTACCGCACTGATCGACACCGGTTCCAAAATGGACGAAGTTATCTTCGAAGAATTCAAAGGTACAGGTAACATGGAGTTGCAGCTTGACCGCAACCTGTCCAACAAGCGTATCTTCCCTGCTGTCAACATCACCGCATCCAGTACTCGTCGCGACGATCTGCTGCTTGACAAGACAACACTCGACCGCATGTGGATATTACGCAAATACCTTGCAGATATGAATCCTATCGAAGCAATGGATTTCGTAAAAGACCGCCTGGAAAAAACAAGAGACAACGACGAATTCCTGATGAGCATGAATAGCTGATCAAGAATAAACGATCATAAATAAGGAACGGTGAATATACTGGACGATGAATAATCGCAGTTTATTCACCGTTCTTTTTATGATTTCCATTAATTCTTTTCATTTATTATTCATCGCGGTCTTCGCTGTTCCTCATGAATCGTTCATCGCATATTTCATTTTTGTACAAATTACTTTCATTTACGTCCAAAACCACTCCCCCGCCCTTTTTTGCTTTTTGTTTTTTCCTACTTTTGCTACCCAATCAATTACTTAATTCTAGCCAAGAATGAAAACAATTTATCCATTCATGGGATTAGCCCTTTGTGGCGCAGCAGCCCAGGCACAAGAAAAGCCGAACTTCCTGATTATCCAGTGCGACCATCTCACACAACGTGTCGTAGGCGCTTACGGACATACACAAGGCTGCACACTTCCCATTGACGAAGTAGCATCAAGAGGAGTAATCTTCTCTAACGCTTATGTAGGCTGCCCCCTCAGCCAACCTTCACGCGCAGCATTATGGAGCGGCATGATGCCTCACCAGACCAATGTACGTTCAAACTCCAGCGAACCCGTCAACACCCGCCTGCCGGAAAACGTGCCGACACTGGGTAGTCTCTTCTCCGAAAGCGGTTATGAGGCCGTACACTTCGGCAAGACTCACGACATGGGCTCACTGAGAGGCTTCAAACATAAAGAACCGGTAGCCAAGCCATTCACCGATCCCGAATTTCCGGTCAACAATGACAGTTTCCTGGATGTAGGAACCTGCGAGGATGCCGTTGCCTACCTCAGCAATCCTCCGAAAGAACCTTTTATTTGCATTGCAGATTTTCAGAACCCGCATAATATCTGCGGATTCATCGGCGAAAACGCAGGAGTACACACCGACCGGCCGATCAGCGGACCACTGCCCGAATTGCCGGACAACTTTGACGTGGAAGACTGGAGCAATATTCCGACTCCCGTACAATATATCTGTTGCAGTCACCGCCGCATGACACAGGCTGCCCATTGGAACGAAGAAAACTATCGTCACTACATCGCCGCCTTCCAGCATTACACCAAGATGGTGTCCAAGCAAGTAGACAGCGTACTGAAAGCCCTCTACTCCACCCCTGCCGGAAGAAACACGATTGTCGTAATTATGGCGGACCACGGCGACGGCATGGCATCCCACCGCATGGTGACCAAGCATATCAGCTTCTATGATGAAATGACCAACGTTCCGTTTATCTTTGCCGGTCCCGGCATCAAGCAGCAGAAGAAACCCGTAGACCACCTGCTGACACAGCCGACCTTAGACCTCCTGCCCACCCTTTGCGACCTGGCAGGCATCGCCGTTCCGGCAGAAAAAGCCGGCATCAGCCTTGCACCGACTCTAAGGGGAGAGAAACAAAAGAAAAGCCACCCTTACGTTGTCTCCGAATGGCACAGCGAATATGAGTACGTTACCACTCCCGGACGCATGGTGCGCGGACCGAGATATAAATACACCCATTATCTGGAAGGCAACGGAGAAGAACTGTACGATATGAAAAAAGATCCGGGTGAAAGAAAAAATCTTGCCAAAGACCCTAAATACTCCAAAATACTCGCCGAGCATCGTGCTTTGCTGGACGATTACATCACACGTTCCAAAGATGATTACCGCAGTTTGAAGGTAGATGCCGATCCCCGGTGCAGAAATCATACTCCCGGCTACCCCAGCCACGAAGGTCCTGGGGCACGGGAGATCCTCAAAAGAAAATAATTCTATAAAAAAGAGTGAAGATTGCTTGCCAGTCTTCGCTCTTTTTATTTCTTTTGCACATCACCATACGAGCAAACAAAATAGTGAATAGTAATTTACAGCATATAATAGCACTCATTGCAGCCATATTCATATCGGCGGCTCTCCATGCAACAAACCTGAACAAAGAACGACTTACCTTACTCCAGCCACTTGTCGAGCATGATCTTTCTTTCAATACAAATATCGATATTACAACGGACAGCATCATCTTATGGGAAAAGCTCTTAAGCCCCGAACTTGAAAAGCAGCAAGAATATCATATTCTGTTTCCATTGAAAATGATGGCAGTTCAGGCATTAATTACAGAAGGAAATATCAGTCTGGCAGTCAACAACGCCAACTCAATGTATCAGCAAGCCAAAGCTATAGATTATCCTTTCGGAACGGCACTGGCATTGCGTGCCCTTGCAGACACCTACCAAAGTTCGGGAAATCCCCAGTCTGCTATAGAGTCTTATGAGGAATCCTTGAAAATAATGCAAAAAATTCCGGCAAGTATTCCATATCTT
The DNA here is from genome assembly GCA_947646015.1 of uncultured Bacteroides sp. Taxonomy (GTDB): domain Bacteria; phylum Bacteroidota; class Bacteroidia; order Bacteroidales; family Bacteroidaceae; genus Bacteroides. The sequence goes on from CANSEY010000015.1 coordinate 33,365, forward strand.
AAGACAAGCATGTTTCATTTGATCCTGAGCAAACTCAAATACAGGCAAATGACAGATATCGAAAAAGATTTTGCCTATCTGGAGTCTCTTTACCATAAAGAATCAGGTTTGCCCGATGACTTCTATCTGCCTTGCAGCTATGCCTATTATTATATACAGACAAACAACCTTCCAAAAGCACTGGAGTATCTGAAACAGCTGGACTCCATCTACGAAAAATATCCGTATCCCTACTATTCTTCAATCAGCAACTATATGTATGCCGGCTATCATATTGAGTCAAAAGAATATGATAAAGCGCTGAAAGAATATGAAGAATTACTCACCATAACAAAGAAAACGGCTTTATTCAGACATGTTCAGTTATTACAGGAACGCGCCAAAGTCCTGGTACTTATGAATCAGAAACAAGAGGCGTGCAAGATTTATGAGGAGATTAATCATCTCAAAGATTCATTGGACGCCCAAAGTTATCTCAGCCAGATAAACGAACTGCATACCCTGTATCAGATAGATAAAAGCGAACTTAATTATATCAACATACAAAAAAATCTCTATTATTGGAGTCTGTCTGTGATCTTAGTGATCGTAGTACTGATCATCATTGCCATTTTCCGCATCAAGCGCACCAACAATCGTCTTCTGCAATCACAACAGGAACAGGAAAAAGCCAAGAAACAAGCAGAAAAGTCTATCCACACCAAAAGCCTTTTTCTCTCCAATATGAGCCATGAGATTCGTACTCCGCTCAATGCTTTATCTGGTTTTTCAGCTATTCTGACAGAAGAATCCATCGACAACGAAACGAAACAACAGTGCAACGATATCATCCAGCAGAACTCAGAACTGCTGCTCAAACTGATTAATGATGTAATTGACTTATCCAGCCTTGAAATTGGAAAAATGCAATTCAAATTCAACGAGTGTGATATTGTAGCGCTATGCAGAAATGTCATCGACATGGTAGAGAAAATAAAGCAGACTCAAGCGGAAGTACGGTTTTCCACCTCTCTCAGTTCACTGAAGCTGACCACGGACAGTGCCCGCCTGCAACAAGTACTGATCAATCTGCTTATCAACGCCACAAAGTTTACTGCACAAGGCACTATCACCCTGGAACTGGTGAAACAAACGGAAGATACGGCCCTTTTCTCCGTTAGTGATACCGGTTGCGGAATCTCCAAGGAGAACCAGAACAAGATATTCAACCGCTTCGAAAAGCTCGATGAAAACGCACAAGGCACAGGACTCGGATTATCTATCTGCCAGCTTATCATTGAGCAACTGGGAGGCAAAATATGGATCGACCCGGACTATGACAAAGGAGCACGTTTTCTGTTCACACACCCGATTTGCCATGCGCAGATAAAGAAGGAGGAAACACGATGAAACGACTGATATTACTGATCATCACCTGCTATGGCCTACTGTCGGGCTATGCAAACACCGATACAGCCTCAGACAGTCTGCTGCAAGTGTTGCAAACACTGCCGCATGACACCACACGCCTCTCTACCCTGAACGACATTATCAAGATAGAGCAGAACAACTACAAATGTATCCAGTATTCGGATTCGCTGATGCAGGAAGCGTTAAAACTGAAAAATGACAAGTATGCCAGTTTAGCCGCTTATTATCATTTGTTGTATTATTACAACCGTTGCGAACAGGATAGTGTAGCCAAATGGATAGTCAAGATGGAACCGTTGGTACAAAAATCCGGTTTATGGGATTATTTCTTCGACGCCCGACGCTTTCAGATTGACCTATACACCTTTACCGAACAATATGAGCTTGCCATCAGCGAAGCAAACAAGATGAAACAGAAAGCCCTTGATATTGACAATAACCGTGGAACGGTAGCTGCTTATCAGTGCCTGTCCAACGCATATATCGGCAGCCAGCGCTGGGACGAGGGGCTCAAAGCATTGGAAGAAGCCTACAGGCTGCTTCCAAAGAATGGCAATGCAGTAGTCCATATCTCCGTCCTGTCACAGCTCATATCCGTAACCAAAGAAATGAAGGACAATTACAGGCAACTAAAATACCTGCAAGAGTTGGAAAATGTACTCCGTAAATTCATCATTGACAATCCATCTCTAAAAGACGGATTTGCAGACGTATTCATTTTCAATGAGATTTTCTATGCGCATTATTACCTGAATACCAATCAGCCCCAAATTGCTTATTCACATATAGAAAAGTCTAAAAAGTATCTGACTGAAAATACCTATTTCATGTATAAGGTGCTCTACTACGACATCTATGCGAAATACTATCAGAGTATCAAACAATATCAGCAGGCATCAGCCTACATCGACACGACATTAACTATGCTCAAGAAAGATTTCACCAGCGACTATGCCGAACAACTGCTGAAACAGGCTAAAATATGGGTGGAAGCCGGAGATAATAACAGAGCGACAACTCTCTACCAACAGGCACTGGCCATCAAGGACTCAGCTGCCATGGCACTCTCCAACACCCAAATGGAGCAAATCAAAAAAAGCTATAATCTGGATAAGATAGAACTGGAACAACAAAAGCAGACCAACCAAATACGTCTGATCAGCCTGATCGTAATCAGTGCCATTCTGATCGTATTATTTATTTCCCTATTCCGGCTCTCCAAAATCCGCAAAGCCCTGAAATATTCCGAGAGCGAAATACGCAAAGCAGCGGAAACGGTACGGGTAACCAACGAAATAAAAAATCGCTTCCTGTCAAACATGAGTTATAACATCCGGACCCCGCTCAACAACGTAGTAGGTTTCTCGCAACTCATAGCCAGCGAACCGAATATAGATGAAAAAACAAGAGAAGAATACTCGGCGATCATCCACCAAAGCTCAGAAAGATTAATGAGACTGGTCAATGATGTACTCGACCTGTCTCGTCTGGAAGCCAAAATGATGAAGTTCCAGATACAAGACTATGATGCTGTCTCACTTTGCAACGAAGTATGCTACATGGCACGCATGAATAATGAAAAGACAGGCATTCAAGTCCGCTTCACTCCGGAAGTCGAGTCACTGTCCCTTCGCACAGATACCACCCGATTGGGATACGCTCTGCTCAGTACCCTGACCTATCCGCATGAACATGAAACAGAGGGACAACAGGAGGAACGGATTATCCGCTTTACATTAAGCCGGAAAGGTGAAATGCTTTATTTCCGCATTCTCAACTCTCCATTGGCGGACGAGGCTTTCACCTCACAGGAGACCGGCATCAGGCATGAGATCAACCAGTTATTGCTGGCTTACTTCGGAGGAAGCTATCAGGTAAACGCCCGGGGAACGGAAGGCCCGGAAATTGTTTTCACCTATCCCATTGCTTCAGAATCGGAATAAAGCGCTATCTTTGCAAACTGTAAACTTAAACGCTTAATTATGTATACCAACAAACAGATTTGGAGTGTCAGTTACCCGATACTACTCAGCTTGCTGGCGCAAAATGTCATCAATGTCACCGATACCGCATTCTTAGGGCACGTTAGTGAAGTGGCCCTGGGAGCTTCGGCTATGGGTGGACTATTTTATATATGTATATTCACCATCGCTTTCGGATTCAGCACAGGATCACAAATTGTCATTGCACGACGCAATGGAGAAGGACGCTACAGTGATGTAGGTCCCGTAATGATTCAGGGGATTATGTTCCTCCTGTTGATAGCTATATTGATGTTCGGCTTCACCAAAGCGTTCGGAGGAAATATCATGCGGTTGCTGGTTTCTTCCGAATCCATCTACGAAGGCACTATGGAGTTTCTGGACTGGCGTATTTACGGGTTCTTCTTCTCGTTTGTCAATGTCATGTTCCGTGCCCTGTACATCGGCATCACACGTACCAAGGTCTTGACCATCAATGCTGTTGTCATGGCATTAACCAACGTCATATTGGACTATGCACTGATTTTCGGTAAATTCGGTCTGCCGGAAATGGGAATCAAGGGAGCTGCTATCGCTTCTGTACTGGCGGAAGCCTCTTCCATTCTCTTCTTCCTGATCTATACATATATCAGTGTTGATTTGAAAAAGTATGGTCTGAATCGTCTGCGCTCGTTCGATCCGGCATTGCTGATGCGTATTCTCAGCATTTCTTGCTTCACGATGCTTCAATATTTCTTATCGATGGCGACCTGGTTCGTGTTCTTTGTTGCCGTAGAACGGTTGGGACAACGGGAACTGGCCATTGCCAATATTGTCCGTAGTATCTACGTCGTACTGCTGATTCCGGTGAATGCACTGGCAACAACGACCAACAGCCTTGTCAGCAATGCCATCGGCGCAGGAGGTATCCAATACGTCATGCCGCTTATCAATAAAATAGCCCGATTCTCGTTCTTCATCATGCTAGGACTGGTGGGATTGTCGGTTTTGTTTCCTCAGTTCCTCCTCTCCGTATATACCAGCGAAGCAGCGTTAATCACCGAGTCCGTACCTTCGGTATACGTTATCTGCTGCGCCATGCTCATTGCATCAGTAGCCAATGTCGTATTCAACGGCATCTCCGGAACAGGAAATACGCAGGCAGCCCTGTTGCTCGAAACCATCACGATTGCCATTTACGGTTCCTACATCGTTTTCGTCGGAATGTGGCTCAAAGCACCGATTGAAATCTGCTTTACGATTGAGATTCTGTACTATACCTTGCTGTTGATAACAAGCTATATTTACCTCAAAAAAGCAAAATGGCAGAATAAAAAGATATAAATACAAGAGATTTTTGTACATTTGCAGGCTCAAATAATTAATTCGTAATTAAATAACTATGTTCGATAATTTAAGTGAAAGACTAGAACGGTCATTCAAGATTCTGAAAGGTGAAGGCAAAATCACCGAAATTAACGTGGCGGAGACGCTGAAAGATGTACGTAAGGCATTGCTTGATGCCGACGTTAACTACAAGGTTGCAAAAACTTTCACTGACACGGTGAAGGAAAAAGCCATCGGTCAGAATGTACTTACGGCTGTGAAGCCAAGCCAGTTGATGGTGAAGATTGTGCACGACGAACTAACCCAGTTGATGGGTGGCGAGACGGTAGAAATCAACCTCGAATCCCGTCCGGCAGTAATCCTGATGTCAGGTCTGCAAGGTTCGGGTAAGACTACTTTCTCCGGTAAGTTGGCACGCATGCTGAAAACAAAGAAGAATCGCAAACCATTACTGGTAGCTTGTGACGTTTACCGTCCGGCAGCTATCGAACAGTTGCGTGTATTGGCAGAACAAATTGAAGTGCCGATGTACTCAGAACTGGACAGCAAAAATCCGGTAGAGATTGCACAACACGCCATTCAAGAAGCTAAAGCCAAAGGATATGACCTCGTAATCGTCGATACAGCCGGACGTCTGGCCGTAGACGAACAGATGATGAACGAGATCACCGCTATCAAGGAAGCAATCAATCCGGACGAAATTCTGTTCGTGGTAGACTCCATGACAGGACAGGATGCCGTCAATACAGCCAAAGAATTTAACGAACGCCTGGACTTCAACGGTGTGGTACTGACCAAACTGGATGGTGACACCCGTGGTGGTGCGGCCCTTTCTATCCGTTCGGTAGTCAACAAGCCGATTAAATTTGTGGGTACAGGTGAAAAGCTGGATGCTATCGACCAGTTCCACCCGGCACGTATGGCAGACCGTATCCTCGGTATGGGTGACATCGTTTCACTGGTAGAACGTGCTCAGGAACAGTATGACGAAGAAGAGGCCAAACGTCTGCAAAAGAAGATTGCCAAGAATCAGTTCGACTTCAACGACTTCCTCAGCCAGATTGCCCAGATCAAGAAGATGGGTAATCTGAAAGAACTTGCATCCATGATCCCGGGCGTAGGCAAAGCTATCAAAGATATCGATATCGACGACAATGCTTTCAAAAGCATCGAAGCTATCATCTATTCCATGACTCCGGCAGAACGTTCCAATCCGGAAATATTGAACGGCTCACGCCGTACACGTATCGCTAAAGGTAGCGGAACAACGATTCAGGAAGTAAACCGTTTGCTGAAACAGTTCGACCAGACTCGCAAAATGATGAAGATGGTGACCAGCAGCAAAATGGGCAAGATGATGCCAAAAATGAGAAAATAAAAAGAATTTTATTCTGTTTCAGATAGAAGGAGGAGGCTTGAGCTTCCTCCTTTGTTTTTGTTATCACAGAATCCACTTTCTCATATTAATCAGCTTTTTATCAGACAGCTTCAATTCTACAAGTTCCCACTTTTCACTACCTCTTGTAGTGATTACTCCCGCTATAGTAAGCCCAATATAAAACACTGCGTTTTACAAGGTATAAAGCTATGCTTTAGGAAGTGAAAAGCATAGCTTTATACCTTGTAAAGCGTAGCTTTAGCTTTCATATCCTCTCTCCTTTCACCAACAACTACACTGAAGGATTATCCTAAATTCATATTAATATCATTATCCACTTGTAATGATTACAATTTTATAAAGATTTTATGTGAATATTCATTTTTATTTCTTTACTTTGCAAAAGATAACAAAACAGAAGCACGAATATGTACTATGTATATGTAGTAGGTTACATTTTATTAGCAGCAGCCATGCAGCTGTCCACAGGAAACTTTCCTGTTTCTTTTCTCGCCTTTCCGCTGAATATCATCTTTGCAGCGATCTGGCTTTTCCTGTTATGGATACTATATAAAGAATATAATAATCTAAGAACCACCCGTTTTCTCGGTTCATCCAAAGCCAGCGTTTTATCTATCAGTCTGTTTATCGGTGGTTGCCTGATCATAGGACTTTTCCCCCAGCTATCTGAACCGGAAGCCGAAATGCGCAATGGAATATCAGCCTCATTGGGATGTTACAATTTCATGACTTCATGGATATTCATTTCTATACTCTTATTATTATTAAGCAATCTGGCAATGATCACCATCCACGCCTGTCGGCATCGCAAACAAGCACGCTGGCGCTTTATTCTGAATCATGCAGGTTTATGGCTGGCTCTGTTTGCCGGATTTCTAGGTAGCAGTGACACACGGACACTACGCGTACCTTTATATAAAGGTGAACCAACGCATGAGGCATTCGACATGAATGGCACATCTTACTATTTAGATTATGATATGGAACTCAATTCGTTCGCTGTAGAATATTACCCGAACGGACGTCCTTCCCGCTTTTCCGCCAATGTACGTTTGGGGAATGAGAACGTTCTGCTGGAAGTAAACCATCCCTATTCCTACCGACTGGGGGAAGACGTCTACCTCACCGGATACGACGTAACAAAAGGCAACGAAAGCAATTACTGCATTCTACAGGTCGTAAAACAGCCCTGGAAATATGTGATGGTAGCGGGTATTCTGATGATGCTTGCAGGAGCAGTTCTTTTATTTATAAACGGAGCTAAAGCGTATGATAAACTGGGATAACTTCTATGTATTTGCAACAGTATCCATCTGCTTATGGTTGGCAGGAGCTGTATTTGCCCTTCGTTCATCATCGAAGAGTAAGGTGGCAATCGTTTTTACTTCCGGCGGCATTATTATATTGGGAATATTTATTGCCGGATTATGGATATTCCTCCAGCGCCCTCCATTACGCACTATGGGAGAAACCCGATTGTGGTATTCATTCTTTATGGGAATAGCAGGATTGCTAACCTATATCAGATGGAAGTATCGCTGGATTCTCTCTTTCTCGACGTTACTTTCTACAGTTTTTGTGATCATTAATTTGATGAAGCCCGAGATACACGATCAGTCATTGATGCCGGCGCTGCAAAGTGTATGGTTCATCCCGCATGTAACCGTATATATGTTCTCTTATTCCGTTCTGGGATGTGCTTTCATCATCGCCCTGACCGGACTGTTCCGTCATAAAGAAGAATACCTGCATACAGCAGACAATCTGGTCTACGCAGGCGTCGCTTTTCTTTCCATCGGTATGCTGCTAGGTTCTCTCTGGGCAAAGGAGGCTTGGGGAAACTACTGGAGCTGGGACCCCAAAGAAACTTGGGCAGCCATCACCTGGATGGGATATTTGCTCTACATCCACCTCCGCCTGTTCAGAAGAACCGGACGGAAAACACTCTATGCCCTGCTCATAGTCTCCTTCCTTGCTTTACAAATGTGCTGGTATGGAGTCAATTACCTGCCGGCGGCCCAACAAAGCGTACATTTATATAATCGTAATAACTAACCTCAAAAAACAAATGTGAAATGAAGAGAAGTACAAAACTAATCGTAGCATTATTGGTAGTCGTGGCGGCATTGGCAGTCATTTACCGACTGATGCATCGGGTGCCTTCTGCCGATTTGGAAGCAAACGTGCAGATGCAACAGATTATTACGGATGCAGGATGCCTGAGATGCCATACCTCGACGCCGGAACTACCGTTCTATGCAAATATGCCTGTAGCCGGAAAAATTGTAATGGAAGACGTGAGCAAAGCCTATCGCGCTTTCGACATGACTCAGATGGAGAAAGACATGAAGGAAGGACGCCCTCTCAATCCGGTTGATCTGGCTAAAGTAGAAAAAGTAATCCTCGACGGAAAGATGCCGCAGGCAAAGTATTACCTTGTACATTGGGGAGCTTCTTTCAATGATGCAAAGAAAGAGGTAGCACTGAGCTGGGTAAAACATCACCGCATGGGACTGTATACCGATGTGGCAGTAGCACCTGATTTCATTAACGAACCGATTCGTCCTATTGCCGACTCGATCTCAGTCGATGTACGCAAAGTGGTCTTAGGAAATCTGTTGTATCACGACACCCGCTTATCGGCAGACAACACCGTTTCATGTGCCAGCTGTCATGGTCTGGATACCGGTGGCGTTGACAACAAGCAGTATTCTGAAGGAGTAGGCGGTCAGTTGGGCGGCGTCAATGCCCCGACCGTATACAATGCTGCCTATAACTTTGTTCAATTCTGGGACGGACGTGCCGGAACTCTGGCAGAACAAGCTGCCGGCCCTCCATTGAATCCGGTAGAAATGGCTTGCGAGTCATTCGATCAGATCATCAGCAAACTGGCAGAAGACAAGAATTTCGTAGTGGCATTCAACGAAGTATATCCCGACGGATTGAACGAAAAGAATATCACAAATGCTATTCAGGAGTTCGAAAAGACATTGCTGACTCCTAATTCACGTTTCGACCGTTATCTGAAAGGACAGAAAGATGCCATCACCGCAGATGAAATCGCCGGATACGACCTTTTCAAGAAATATGACTGTGCGACTTGTCATGTGGGAGAAATCCTCGGAGGACAATCTTATGAACTGATCGGTGTACAGCATGATTATTTCGCAGACCGTCAGGCAGAAATGACTGAAGAAGACAACGGACGATTCAAGCAGACAAAAGCAGAGCGTGACCGTCACCGCTTCAAAGTGCCGGGATTGAGAAATATTGAACTGACCGCTCCTTATTTCCACGACGGCAGCATGGCTACTATGGATGATGCGGTTCGCGCCATGGCCAAATATCAGTTAGGCATCGACCTGCCACAACCGGAAGTAGATAAGATTGTCGCCTTCCTCCGTACATTGACCGGAGAGTATAAAGGCAAATTGCTGACAAATAAGAACATGATCTGACAAGACCAAACAGAGGCTCCATTTCACCCGAACAGAGCCTCTGATTGATGTAAACAGAGCCTCCGTTTCACCTAAACAGAGGCTCTGTTTTTCTTGCCTGAAAATCAGAGCTTTCCCTTGTACTTTTTACCTTCTTTCCTACTCGCATTCCAATATGTTCCGCTGTCCCCTCTCCACAAAAAGTCCATTCCTTTTGGAGAGTTCAGTTATTTATTTTACTTTTGTCCATCACCAATAAATACTCTGAAAATATGACTCTGATAGACGGAAAAGCCATTTCCGAACAAGTGAAACAAGAGATTGCAGCCGAAGTAGCCGAAATTGTTGCTCGTGGCGGCAAACGCCCGCATCTGGCAGCAATCCTTGTAGGACATGATGGTGGCAGCGAAACGTATGTAGCCGCCAAAGTAAAAGCCTGCGAAGTATGTGGATTCAAATCCTCCCTCATCCGTTACGAAAGTGACGTGACCGAAGAAGAACTACTCGCCAAAGTACGCGAACTAAACAATGACGACGACGTAGATGGATTTATCGTACAGCTCCCGTTACCCAAACATATCTCCGAACAGAAAGTTATCGAAACGATCGACTATCGTAAAGATGTAGACGGATTCCACCCTATCAACGTGGGACGCATGTCTATCGGACTTCCCTGCTATGTATCCGCCACCCCGAACGGTATTCTTGAACTGCTGAAACGCTATGAGATAGAGACGTCGGGAAAGAAATGTGTTGTACTCGGCCGCAGCAATATTGTCGGCAAACCGATGGCTTCACTGATGATGCAGAAAGCGTACCCGGGAGATGCAACCGTCACTGTATGCCATAGCCGCAGCAAAGACCTGGTAAAAGAATGTCAGGAAGCAGATATTATTATCGCTGCTTTGGGACAACCCAACTTCGTGAAAGAAGAAATGGTAAAAGAAGGTGCAGTAGTAATCGACGTAGGTACTACCCGTGTTCCGGACGCCAGCAAAAAATCCGGCTTCAAGCTGACAGGCGATGTGAAGTTTGATGAGGTAGCGCCTAAGTGCTCATTCATCACTCCCGTACCGGGCGGCGTGGGTCCGATGACGATTGTATCATTAATGAAAAATACACTTTTAGCCGGTAAAAAAGCTATTTACAAGTAGAATATTGAAGGACAGTGAAATGTGTTTCACTGTCCTTTTCCTTCCCTTAATCTGACAGTTATGAAAACAATTACGACTCTCCCTCTCTTATTATGTCCGTTTCCTGCCTAAGTAACAATCATTCTCGAAAAGACATTATAATCCTCTTGAACGTATGAAAGAACTATTAGTATCCCTTCTTCTGGTTACACAATTCTCTTGTATCAGCAAAGCGCAAGAAAATGATACTACCACACAGATACTGACAACTGACAGCCTGCAAACAGACACCCTTTCGCTTCTTTTTGCAGGGGACCTTATGCAGCATCAAGGACAAATTAACGCTGCACGTACTGCGACAGGAGGCTACGATTATTCCAGCTATTTTGAATATGTCAAAGACGAAATTCAAAGTGCTGACTTTGCCATAGCTAATCTGGAAGTTACTCTCGGAGGAAAACCGTACAAAGGCTATCCCGCTTTCAGCGCTCCCGATGAATATCTGACCGCTATCCATAATGCCGGATTCAATGTACTGATAACCGCCAATAACCATAGTCTCGACCGTGGCAGAAAAGGCTTAGAACGCACTATACAATTAATAGACTCCTTAAAAATTCCACACGCCGGAACGTACCTCAACGCTGAAGAGCGTGAAAATAAATACCCTCTTTTATTAGAAAAAAAAGGCTTCCGCATTGCCATACTCAACTATACATACGGAACAAACGGAATCCCTGTCACTCCGCCCAACATCGTTAATTATACTGATACGACCATTATATCCAAAGATATCGAAGCAAGTAAAACAATGAACCCCGATGCAATTATTGCTTGTATGCATTGGGGAATCGAATACCAGTCACTCCCTGACAAAGAACAGAAGTTTCTGACCGATTGGCTGCTTCGAAAAGGAGTAAATCACATAATCGGTTGTCATCCTCATGTTGTGCAGCCTATCGAAGTTCGCGAAGACAGTCTGACAAACGGGAAGCATCTGGTAGTATATTCACTGGGGAATTATATTTCCAATATGTCCGCCCGTCGCACGGATGGCGGCCTGATGGTAAAAATGGAATTAGTAAAAGATAGTACCACCCGACTCAACCATTGCGAATATAGCCTGGTATGGACAGCCCGTCCCGCTCAATCAGGAAAAAAGAATCATCAATTACTACCAATTAATTTCCCCACTGACTCCATTTCCGTAAATGCACGTAACTCTCTGAGAATCTTTGCAAATGATGCGCGATCCCTCTTCAGCAAGCATAATCGGGGAATAAAAGAATATCTTTTTTATAAAAAAAAGTAGCAGAATCTTTTGGAGATTTAAAGATAATATCTATCTTTGCACCGCGTTAGAGAAACGCAGACATGGTGGATGTAGTTCAGTTGGTTAGAGCGTCAGATTGTGGTTCTGAATGTCGCCGGTTCGAGTCCGGTCTTCCACCCCAAGAAATTTTAAAAGACAAGTCCTGTAAAGCGAAAGATTTACAGGACTTATTTTTTATTAATACAATCGCTTTATGGAAAACAACAAAAAACTGACTCGTTCCAGAAAGGAACGAATGATAGCCGGAGTATGCGGAGGTTTAGCCGAATACTTCGGATGGGACCCTACTTTAGTAAGAATAGTCTATGCACTAGCCACCATCTTCACTGCTTTTGCAGGAATTATTATTTATCTTATTCTATGGATCATTATGCCGGAAGAAAGGTATAGCGACGGATACGGTGACAGAATGAATCAACGTTTGCATTAGTATTGCTTTCATAGCCATCCGGAGCATTTACTTTAAAGATCCGGATGGAAATCTTATAGAAATCAGTACATTAATATAATTCGAGTCCGAACTCATCTTTCAGTTGCATCAGCGCCTGATTCTTCTGTGCCATCATCTGGAACTTCTCGACACGACCAACCGCCCGAACAGTTTCTGCAGGTTCACTTACCCGCACTGTCATCGCCACTTTGCTGTTCTTCAATCTTCCACGAAGATAAGTCTGTAATTCCGGAATCAAAGCTGTAAAATCTTTAGCAGCAATCTCATTATCGACCACTACTTCAAAAGTAGTCGAATTATTCAACAATACCGGACGTATCACTTGCATACGCTTTGCAATGGCCACCTGTTCTTTGGGTAACTGTCCCGCATATTCCTGCCAGTAATAATTCAAATCTCTGTCATTGAAAATAAAGTCTTCTTCCGGCTGTGTTTGCACCTGAGCAACATTGGTTTTGGCTGTATTCTGAGCAGCCTGATCACGTTGCGGATTTTTGATAGATACTCCCAAACTAGACATCTTCATTACAGGAATCTTCCGTTCCTCTTTGGAAATCGAAGAGATTCCAACACTCTGTGACGGCGCGGAAGCAGTATTTGCCGGAGCAGCAGCCCCCGAAGCAACAGATACCTGCGGTTGACGCACAGCAGTATTAGCGGCAGACGGCGCAATAGCCGGAGACGGAGCAGTATGAACAGTAGTCTGTTGAGCAGACGGTGCAGAAGCGACCTGCGGCTGCTGAGCTGCGGCAGGTTGGGTGAATACGGGTTTTATGGTCTGCTTAGGGCCACGCCCACCACTTACGTCATCCCCCTCGGTGGTAAGCTGGGCAACCTGTATCAAGGTCAGTTCCACCAGTAAGCGCTTGTTCTTGCTGGCACGGTAATTCAAATCACAATCATTGCAAAGCTTCATCGCACGGTAAAGGAACTGCAACGGGCATTTCTGCGCCTGTTCCTGATAACGCTGACGTATGCTCGCCCCTACTTCCAGTAATGGCAAGGTAGCTGCATCCTTACTGACCAGCAAATCCCGGCAATGAGAAGATAATCCGGTGATGAAGTGACTACCGTCAAATCCTTTATTCAGCACATCATTGAAAAGCAACAAGGCATCACTTACCCTGTTTTCTAGAAAACAATCCGTCAGACGGAAATAATATTCGTAATCGAGAACGTTCAAGTTCTCAATAACACTCTTATAAGTAATATTCCCTCCCGTAAAACTCACTACCTGATCGAAGATAGACAATGCGTCACGCATACCTCCATCCGCTTTCATTGCAATGACATTCAGCGCTTCGGGTTCTGCCGTAATATTTTCTTTTGCAGCAACGTACGACAAATGATTCACCGTATCTTCGACACTGATCCGGTTAAAATCATAAATCTGGCAACGGGAAAGGATAGTCGGAAGAATCTTATGCTTCTCCGTCGTAGCCAGAATAAAGATAGCGTGGCGGGGAGGTTCTTCCAATGTTTTCAGGAATGCGTTGAAAGCGGAAGCCGAGAGCATGTGCACCTCATCGATAATATATACCTTATATTTACCGATCTGTGGCGGGATGCGCACCTGTTCCACCAATTGACGGATATCATCCACCGAATTGTTGGAAGCGGCATCAAGTTCATGGATATTATACGACCGCTGTTCGTTGAAAGCCACACACGATTCGCATTCGTTACAGGCTTCACCATCGGCAGTAGGCGTCATACAGTTGATGGTTTTGGCGAAGATACGTGCACAAGTAGTCTTTCCCACCCCGCGCGGTCCGCAAAACAAATAAGCATGAGCCAATTTCTGGGTAGCGATTGCATTCTTTAATGTAGTAGTCAGCGCTCGTTGTCCCACCACCGATTCGAATGTGGACGGACGGTACTTACGAGCTGATACAATATAGTTCTCCATATCCGGGATTCTCTCTGTTTTTTTTGATTTTTCGCTTTCAGTGCAAATGTACACAAAAAAGTGATAAGTAATAAAGGATAGAGAAAGAAGTTTTGAACCTAAAGCGGTAAGTTTTTAAGTTATTAGTTTTATCTTTGCGGATATAAAAAAGAGAAGTTATGGATAAACTGATCACTATCTGGAGTTTCATATGCCGACGTAAGTATCTTATCACCGTCGTTGCATTTGCTGTTATCATTGGTTTTCTGGACGAGAACAGCCTGTTCCGCCGTCTGGGATACGAACGCGAAATCAGCCAGCTGAAAGAAGAGATAGAAAAATACCGAGCGGACTACGAAGAGAACACCAAACGTCTCAACGAGTTGAACAGCAATCCGGATGCTATCGAACAGGTGGCACGTGAAAAGTATCTGATGAAGAAGCCCAACGAAGATATTTACGTTTTTGAAGATAATAAATGAAACAATTAGTACCCGCACTTTTCGCCGTAGGCGCAATCATGGCTCTCACAGGGGCTGCTGTATATATCACCGGATGGAACTATGCTCCTTATATTTATACCATCGGAGCCGGATTCATTGCTCTGGCACAAGTAAACACACCGGTTAAAGGAAAAAGCAAAATATTAAAGCGTCTGCGCATCCAGCAGATATTCGGAGCACTTGCGCTGATACTGACGGGAGCTTTCATGTTTACCACCCGTGGAAATGAATGGATTGCCTGTCTGACTATCGCTGCCGTACTTGAACTTTACACCGCTTTCCGCATTCCACAGGAAGAAGCAAAAGAAGAGAAATAAAAAAACCTGTTCAAAGCTTCTCAGTCTTGAACAGGCATCAATTTATTAAAATCATGAATGCCCTTAGGAAACCCAAGGGCCTAAAAAAGACGTTTTTTATTTCTTAGCAGATGAATATCTGGCATTCAATCCATCTACAATTTCTTTTGTGATATTATATGCACTATCAGCATAAAGCAGATTATCGAAACCTGTGTTGCTGAAGATCAGGCTATATCCACGAGTCTTATTATATTCTTTCAGGAAAGCGTTGATAGAATCACGGAAAAGCAAACTGTTAGCATTATTGTCTTCCATCAGACCATTTTGAAGTTTGTTGCTCAATTCCTGCAAATCCTGTTCCATTTTAGCCAAACGATTGTATTCCTGCTGAGCTCTTTCCGGTGACAGGAAAGCATTGCTTTCATATTTCTTTTGGAATTCCTGTTTTTCTTTGTTCAAAGCTGTCATCTTCTGGTTCAGCGTCATGCGAACATTTTCGCTCTTCTTTACCATAGCCTCATTCAAGTCAATACAGAAATTGTATTTAGCCAACAAGGTATCTATTTCAACATAAGCTATTTTCATTCCAGACAATTCTGCATTAGCCGAAGCCGGAGTAGTTGCAACTTGATTATCAGCTTTGCCGGCGCATTGTGAGAATAAAACGATAAACGCAAGTGCAGCTAAACCGTTCATGAGGTAGTTTATTCTATTCATAACTCTAAAATATTGTTTTTAATTAATTAGTTCATACTATCGTTCAAGGCTTTTTCCAACTCATCAATAGAAAAACGTGATTTCTTTTGTGCTTCACGATCCTGCGACTGCGCACAACCGATTCCTTTCTTACGCAACTCTTTATTACCGCTCACATGACCATTCGGGAACTTTCCCCCCTTCGTAAAGAATACTTTCACCCCCAATAATAGCAGGGAAATAGCAACTATTAACAAAGTTATCAGTATAGTCTCAACCATTTCTATTAATTTTGTGAGTGCAAAGATAGGCTTTAATGAGAAATGAGTTCAGATAAGTCAAGCAAATTAACCATATTTAGCAATAAGAGGAACCAAAATGAACCTCCTATTCCTATTATAAAAGAAAAAAGCATGGAAAAAAAAGACCTTAAGCCGGCTGGCGTATTCAAGTATTTTGAGGAAATCTGCCAAGTGCCGCGTCCTTCCAAGAAGGAAGAGAAAATAATTGCCTACCTAAAGGCATTCGGAGTAAAACATAACCTGGAGACCAATGTAGATGAAGCAGGAAACGTACTGATCAAAAAGCCCGCCACTCCGGGCAAAGAAAACCTTCAGACTGTCATATTGCAATCGCACATCGACATGGTGTGCGAAAAGAACAATGATGTACAGCACGACTTCCTTACCGACCCTATCGAAACAGAAATAGACGGAGAATGGCTGAAAGCCAAAGGAACTACCCTCGGAGCTGATAACGGTATCGGTGTAGCTACCGAACTGGCTATTCTGGCGGATGACAGCATCGAGCACGGCCCGCTGGAATGCCTGTTTACCGTAGATGAAGAAACCGGTCTGACCGGAGCTTTCGAGCTGAAAGAAGGTTTCATGAGCGGTGATATTCTGCTGAACCTCGACTCCGAAGATGAAGGAGAAATCTTTATCGGATGTGCCGGAGGTATCGACTCCGTTGCAGAGTTTAGTTATAAAGAAGTAGAAGTCCCTGCAGGATACTTTTTCTTTAAAGTAGAAGTAAAAGGACTGAAAGGCGGTCACTCCGGTGGTGATATTCACTTGGGACGAGGCAATGCAAACAAGATACTGAACCGATTCCTGTCCCGAATGGCTAACCGGCAGGACCTGTATCTCTGCGAAATCAACGGAGGTAACCTGCGCAATGCCATCCCCCGCGAAGCATACGCCATCTGTGCAGTTCCCGAAAATGCCAAACATGACGTCCGCACGGAACTGAATATCTTCACCAGTGAAGTAGAAAACGAACTGGCCGTCACCGAACCGGACCTGAAACTGGTTCTTGAATCGGAAACTCCCCGCAAAATGGCTATCGACCAGGATACTACTACCCGCTTGCTGAAAGCATTGTATGCTGCTCCTCACGGTGTATATGCCATGAGTCAGGATATCCCCGGACTGGTAGAGACTTCAACCAACCTTGCTTCTGTCAAAATGAAATCGAATCATATTATCCGCATCGAAACCAGCCAACGCAGCTCTATCTTATCTGCACGCAATGACATGGCGAATACGGTGCGTGCCGTCTTCCAGCTGGCAGACGCTGATGTGACCTTCGGTGAAGGTTATCCGGGATGGAAGCCGAATCCTCATTCAGCTATCCTCGAAGTGGCAGCAGAATCTTACAAACGACTTTTCGGTGTAGAGGCGAAAGTGAAAGCAATTCACGCAGGACTGGAATGCGGTTTGTTCCTCGACAAGTATCCGACTTTAGATATGATCTCTTTCGGACCTACTCTCACCGGAGTACACTCTCCCGACGAACGGATGCACATTCCTTCCGTTGAGAAGTTCTGGAAGCACCTGTTGGATATTCTGGCACATGTTCCTGCCAAGAAATAACAGTCAGGTAAGATATCATAGAAAAGATGATGGTGATAGCAGAAAAAGATTTGCTATGACCGTCATCTTTATTATAATGCTCTTTTTCGTGCCCTCTTATATCATAGGGCAAACTTCCCTTACCGAAAAAGAATCGTTCAGCAATAAACAATCTGTTTCCCAGAAGAAGTCTTCCGCCGAAGAACGAATTCCCTTTCGTGTCATGAGCTGGAATGTAGAAAACCTCTTTGACACTCACCACGATACACTAAAGAACGATAATGAATTTCTCCCTGACGCTATCCGTCACTGGAACTACACCAAGTACAAGAAGAAACTGGCTGATATGGCCCGTGTCATCACTGCCGTCGGTGAATGGAATCCACCCGCCCTTGTAGGTCTTTGTGAAGTAGAAAACGACAGTGTACTACGTGATCTCACACGACGTTCTCCTTTAAAGGAACTGAGTTACCGGTATGTTATGACAAGTTCTCCCGATCTGAGAGGGATTGATGTTGCTTTATTATATCAACGTGACCTATTCAAATTATTATCTTTCCGGTCTATCCCCATCCCCTCATTCAAGCATCATCGCCCCACAAGAGATTTACTGCACGTCAGCGGACTATTATTAACCGGAGATACACTTGATGTAATCGTCTGCCATCTGCCTTCCCGGTCCGGTGGAGCCAAGGAATCCGAACCTTACCGGCTACACGCTGCCCGAATACTACGCACAGAAGCCGACAGTCTGCTGAATATCCGCCTTCATCCACAACTGGTCATCATGGGAGATTTTAATGACTACCCAACCAATAAATCCATCAAAGAGATATTAGAAGCTACTGATCCCCAACAGTCAGTCACCTTCCCCAATCCCCGGAAACTCTACCATCTGCTTGCCCGAAAAGCAACATCCCGCCATTTTGGCTCCTATAAATACCACGGAAAATGGGGATTGCTCGACCATTTGATCGTATCCGGCAATTTACTCGATACTTCCTCTAAATTCTTCACCGGTGAAGACAAAGCAACTGTTGCCCGCCTCCCCTTTCTATTGACAGAAGACAAGAAATACGGTGATGATGAACCTTTCCGTACCTATAAAGGAATGAAATATCAGGGAGGAATCAGTGACCATCTTCCTGTTTACGCAGATTTTGAACTCATTTTATACTAGCCGAAATACAAGGAGGTTATAAATCCACTGTCAACCACTCCGCCGGACATAGCCGGAAAGAAAAAAAAGAGTTTTTTATGTTAATAAACGGGGTTCGATACAAAATTTACTTATTTTTGCAGGGTTTACAGCATTTACAAAAAATACCCCCAATGGAAACCTTTGACGAAAAACAACTTCTGAAGGCTATTAGCGAAGGAGATGAGAAAGCCTTTAAAACTTTCTTCCTATACTACTATCCCCGCATCAAAGGGTTTATCAACGGACTACTGCAATCGCAAGAAGAGGCCGAAGATTTATCGCAGGACATCTTTCTTACGTTATGGAACAACCGCTCATCCCTCCATACCATCAATAACCTTAAACCTTATCTTTTCCGCATTTCCAAAAATGCGGTGTATCGGCACATCGAACGCACACTACTGTTCAGGAACTATCAGCAGAAAGAAACCGAAAAGTATATCCCGCCACTGGAAAGCAACGAAACCGATGACAACATCCACCTCAAAGAACTCGAACTATTGGTGACAATGGTTGTAGAAAAAATGCCTCCGCAACGACAGAAAATATATAAGATGAGCCGGGAATCAGGAATGAACAACGAAGAAATAGCCCGCGAACTAAGCATCAACAAACGAACAGTAGAGAACCACCTTTCACAAGCACTTACCGACATCCGAAAAGCATTATTCATAACCTTTATTCTATTTTTCTAAAAAAAAGTAGAATAGAGGCTGTGCGTTATTAATCTGTTACGTATCTTATATATGTAACCACACCTAAAATGCGCTAATATGTCGAACGCTCATAAAATAATTAAAAACTTTACTTCCGATAAGTTCAGTCCGGAACTTAAAGAGAAGTTATGGAAATGGCTTGTCGACTCCAGTGAACAGGCGGAGAAAGATGAAGCATTGATGGAATTATGGGAAGATCAGAATTTCAAAGCCAATGCAAGTACTGAACGTTCCTATCAGAACTTCCGCAGGAAAATTGCGCCCCAACAGCGGAAGGCAACTGCAAGGTATACCTTGCGCAAATGGCTGCAGGTGGCGGCTGTATTACTGGTTCCCCTGCTCTCTATGGTGGCATCCTACCTATATATACAATCGAATGAAGAGCATACAGAACTTGTCGAGTACTATGTGCCCAGAGGCGAACAAAAACAGGTTACCTTGCCCGACGGCACCACAGCATACCTCAACTCAGGAACTTTACTGGTATATCCGCAAAAGTTCACCGGGGATATCCGTTCGGTATATCTGATAGGAGAAGCTAATTTTGACGTAAAGAAAGACAAGCAACATCCATTTATCGTCAAGACCAACCATCTGAAAGTAAAAGTATTGGGAACTAAATTCAACGTACACGCTTATGCAGAAGACGAGAAGACAACCACTACTTTGGAATCGGGTTCCGTAGTCGTTCAGAAAGCAAACAATGAAGATATCATCACCCTTACACCGAACGAGCAACTGGAATATGACAACCCGTCCGGAGAATTTAATAAAAAGATTATCGACGCCTCTGTCTACTCCGGCTGGACCAGAGGCGAGCTGAACTTTGCGGCAATGACTCTCAGTGATATTTTCATTACGATAGAGAGAATATACGACATACACATCATCGTCCCTCCGCATCTGGCTACCACCGATGTATATACCATCAAGTTCAAACAAAAAGCTCCTATCAAGGAGATCATGAATATCGTGACCAAAACCATAGGAAACATAGACTATAAAGTCGAAGACGAGAACATTCTCTTAATTTATTCACCCCTAAATAAGAAAGGAGGCCGATAGACAGAAAAAAGGGAGTCGATATTTCGCGGATACCAACTCCCCCAAATCAAAATTACTTCATTTAAATTAGTTGTGTACACTTAAATTAGTATTAATGATTAACTCACAAAAGTATGAAATTTTATAAATTGTCGGGCATAGGTTATCCCGTAAAAATTCATAAATTTTATATATTGTTATTCGCTTTATGTTTTTATAACATAGCCTATGGGCAAAATCAGCCAATAACGGTATCTATGAAAAACCAACCTCTATTAAAAGTATTCGAAATCATTGAAGATCAGACCGATTTTAGTATCGCTTATAATCAGACGAAACTGGACGTGAAACAAAAGGTCAGCGCCAATTTTGTCAGAGAAGCAGTCTCTTCTGTTCTGAACTCCGTACTCAAAGGAACAGGATTCACTTACAGACAGGAAGGTAAGCATATTATTATCATTCCTGTCCCGGCAAAGGCAGAAGCAGCCCCCAACAACACTACTTCTACCCAGCAGTCCATAAAAATACGGGGAACCGTAACAGATGCGCAGGGCGAACCTCTGATTGGAGCAAATGTTCTGGTTGACGGCAGCAAACAAGCGACCATTACCGACATGAATGGGGAATTCTCACTGGAAGTACCTGCCAACAGTAAGTTACGGGTTACTTATATCGGTTACGTCACACAAGAAGTAACAGTCAAAAACAAGACACTTTTCAACATACAGCTACAGGAAGATACCCAGACTATGGATGAAGTGGTAGTCATCGGATTCGGAACACAAAAAAAAGTGAATATGACCGGCGCTGTAGCCTCTGTAAATATCAAAGAGTCGTTGGGCGACCGCCCGATTACCAACGTTTCGGCTGCCCTGCAAGGAGTCGTGCCGGGACTAAAAATTGAATCGACAACGGGAACTCCGGGAGACGACATGACGTACAATATCCGTGGAACAACCTCCATCAACGGTGGTGAGCCTCTCGTATTGGTAAACAACGTACCGATGGATATCAACATGATTGACCCGCAGGATATTGAATCCGTATCTATTTTGAAAGATGCCGCTTCCGCAGCTATATATGGTGCCCGCGCAGCTTTTGGTGTGATTCTGATTACAACGAAGCAAGGTAAAAAGGACATGGCTCCCAGATTCAATTACAACAACAACTTCTCTTTCTCGAAAGCATCGGAGCTTCCGCAGAAAGCAAGTCCGCTGGAATCGGTACTGGCGTACAAGGAAATGGGATGGGCAAACGATACCTATGTAGACGGAAAAAACATCACCCAATGGGAAGGCTACATACGAGACTATCAGGCGAATCCTTCCAATTATCCGAACGGATATATTTTCGACGATCAGGGCAACCTGTTCCTGATGCGGGAGAATGATATGTTTGCCGATATGATGGATAACTTCGGATTCATGCAGAACCACAGCTTCTCCGTATCGGGAGGCAGCCAGCGTACCAGCTACCGACTAAGCCTGGGATATACCGGTGAGGACGGCATTCTGGTAACGGACAAAGACAAATTTGACCGTATCAATATGTCCAGCTTCCTGAGTGTCGACGTAAACAAGTGGCTGACCACCCAACTGGATATCAGATACGCGAACTCCACCCAGAACAAAGTGGAGCAAGGCGGACGAAACGGTGTCTGGGGAAGTGCCATGTACTTGCCGTCCTACCACAACATCCTGCCATACGAACAAGACGGCATCGAATATCCTGCCGAAACGTCCGCTACTTTCGTACGCTACGGAGAACCGAGGGTGATCAAGAAGACCAACCTGCGTACTTTGGGACGTGTCATCATCTCTCCGCTGAAAGGACTGAAAATAACAGGTGAATATACCTACAACCGGATCACCGAGTACAACCGGATGTACGTCAACAAATACAAGTATATAGGATTCAACTTTACAGGGCTGCTGAACAATGTAGAGAACTCACGTTATGCCCTGACGCAAGGTTTCACCAATTACAACGCTATTAACGCATTCGCCAATTACGACTTTTCAATAGGTAAACATGATATCTCTATTATGGGTGGTTACAATCAGGAAGAGAGTCATAAGGAATCGCAATGGTCGCAGCGCACGGACGTATTACTGGAAAATCTGCCGTCGCTCTCCGGTTCTACCGGAACGGCATCCGTCACCGACAGTTTCGATGAATATGCTATCAGAGGTTTGTTCTACCGTGTCAATTACACTTACGACGGTAAATACATGTTCGAAGCCAACGGACGCTACGACGGTACATCCCGTTTCCCGAAAGACAGCCGTTTCGGTTTCTTCCCTTCCTTCTCCGCCGGATGGCGCATTTCGGAAGAAGCATTCATGAAGAATACCAAAAGCTTCCTGTCTAACTTGAAACTACGTGCCTCATGGGGCTCTATCGGCAACCAGATCATACTGAAGCCGGACAACACTCCGGAAAACTATCCCTACATCCCTTCCATGTCACCTTACTTGACAGAATGGCTGGTGGACGGACAAAAGACGACTACACTGAATGCACCGGCAATGGTCAGCAGCAGTTTCTCGTGGGAAAAGGTATATACACTGGACTTCGGAGTCGATTTCGGATTCTTCGACAACCGCTTTAACGGTACTTTCGACTGGTATCGCCGCGACACCAAAGGGATGCTGGCACCCGGTATGGACCTACCGTGGGTAGTGGGAGCCACCGCCGCCAAACAGAACGCCGCTGACCTGAAGACGTACGGCTGGGAACTGGAACTGAACTGGAGAGACCGCATCAACAAGGACTGGAGCTACCGGATCGGATTCAACCTGTACGACTCACAAAGTGAAATCACGAAATACAATAATGAGACCAACCTGCTAGGCGACAAGATTTACCGCAAAGGCATGAAAATGGGAGAAATCTGGGGATATGTCACCGACCGCTTCTACACGGAAGACGACTTCAACGCAGACGGTACACTAAAACCGGGAATCCCCATTCCGAAAGGAGCAGGAAAAGTTTTTCCGGGAGACGTGCTGTATAAGAACTTCGATGACGATACCGAAACCATCTGGAGCGGCGAAGGAACCGCCGACAATCCCGGCGACCAGCGTATCATCGGTAACTCGACTCCACGTTTCCACTACGGCATCACCGCAGGAATCAGCTGGAAAGGACTCGACCTCTCTATCTTCCTCCGAGGCGTAGGCAAACGGGATTATTGGCGCACCGACCAGATCGCATGGCCTACCGGAGGCTGGGGAAGCCTGTTCAAAGAAACTCTCGACTTCTGGACTCCGACTAACACCAATGCCTATTATCCGCGTGTGTATTCCAACGACGGGGTAAACACAAGCTACAACCACTGGAAACAGTCGAAGTATCTCGCCAACGCCTCTTACCTGAAACTGCAAAACATCACGCTTTCCTATACCTTGCCCAAAGTATGGTCCCAGCGTCTCTACTTCGACGATGTGAAAGTATTCTTCAGCGGAGAGAACCTCTACACGTGGGATCACCTGCCGGAAGGATTGGAAACCGATATGCTGTCAAAAGGTGCCTGGGAATATCCGTTCATGAGAAAATTCTCTTTCGGTATCAATGTTACATTCTAATAACCAATGTATTATGAGAAAATATTTAATCTTTATATGTACAGTTTTGTTAGCAAGCTGTCTCAATAACGATTTCCTGGAAAGGTATCCTTTGGGAGACCCGACTGCCGAAACGGCTTTTGAAACATACGACAATTTCAAGGCATACGCCTGGGGATTGTATGAAACCCTGCCTTCATTGGGCTATGGCTCGGAAAATTCTACGGACGACATCTCGTACAACCAGACAAGAGGAACCAGCGAAAGCAACTGGATCAGAAAACTGGTGACCATCCCCGACAAGAAAGACAATACTTCCTGGAACTATTACAGCTATATCCGAAGGGTCAACCTGATGCTCGACCGCATTGACGGTTCGAAAATGACGGATGTAGAAAAGGCGAACTGGCGTTCCGTCGGTTACTTTTTCCGTAGTTACCGCTACCTGTCTCTCCTGTCGGCTTACGGTGGCGTACCCTGGATTGATCATGTGCTGAGCGACGACGAAACAGAACTGATCAAAGGCCCTCGTGCCTCCAGAGATGAAATAGCCGGTCACATTCTGGAAGACCTGCAATTTGCCGAAAAGAATATCAACGTGAACGGAGAAGGCAGAAACACCATCAACAAGGCTTGTGTACAGGCTTTACTCTCCCGCTTCTGCCTTTTCGAAGGTACCTGGCGCAAATATCACGGACTCAACAACGCCGAAACTTATCTGCGGGAATGCAAACGGGTATCCGCTGAACTGATACAGACTTATCCGAACGTGGCGGACTGCTACGACGATCTGTTCTGTTCACTGGAACTGAAAGATGTTACCGGCGTCATTCTGTACAGAGAATATTCGGATGCTGTCGGTGTAGTGCACGCTGTCAGCATCGGGGGAACGACCGCCACCTCCTTTTACAATCCGACCCGCGACTTAGTGGACAGTTACCTGTGCACGGACGGAAAGCCACGCTGGACGAGTGACGCCTATCTGGGTGACAAGGATATATACGACGAGTTCAGCAACCGTGACCATCGTTTGTGGCTGCACGTCACTCCTCCTTACCGGGTAGACCGTTCGGCTTCCAGCACAGCCTGGGACAATAAATGGAAATTTACGGATAACTCCAAAGACCGCAGTTTTATCGACAGCCTCACCGTCCGCATGGGAATCGGGTACGGCACCAGCAAAGAACGACAGAAGTTATTGCCATTCCGTCAAGGATATGACGGTGGTATTTTGGGTGCATCGCCTCACTTTGACTTCTATCTGGAGAACCAGCCGTGGTACAAGTCTGCCTTCGGATATAACAACTGGAAATACTATTGCTGCTACCTGAGCATGGGCAGCCAACGAAATGAAGAGACGGATATGCCTATTTTCCGCATCGAAGAAGTCATGCTGAACTACGCGGAAGCCATGTGCGAACTCGGCGAGTTTGACCAGACAGTTGCCGACGTCACAATCAACAAACTGCGCCCGCGTGCCAATGTAAAACTCATGAAAGTCTCGGAAATAAACTCAGCCTTCGACCCGAAACGTGATCTCGGAAATCCGGATTATCCCAACGACTACGAAGTGAGTCCGCTATTATGGGAAATACGACGGGAACGACGCATCGAACTGTTCTCCGAAGGATTCCGTTTCGACGACCTGAGAAGATGGAAGAAATGCCACTATGCACTGAAGAAGAAACTCGGACAATACGTACGTGCATCCGACTTCACGGCAGGAACCAATGTGACTATCGACGGCGGCGGCTCCGAAGGATATCTCGAATTCCATCCGAAACAGAATCATCTATGGCCGGATTACTATTACCTCAACCCTATTCCACGCAACGAACGGGTACTGAATCCCCAACTCGAACAGAATCCGGGATGGGAGGAAGGAAATTAACCGGTAATCCATCACCAACCGGATAATCCGGAACTAACCGGAAGAGGCTGTGGCAAATATTGGCTCTTCTTGACAGTCATCCCAATGACAGGACAAGCATTTCGTCATTAGCGTGGCTGAAAGACCTTGATATTTGACACTGCCTCTTCCCTTTTTAACTGTATTGATTTCGTAAGTTTACTCAAAAGAATAATTGAGTATTTGAAATTTATTCGTATTTTTGAGACATCAGACTAATACGGGTAATCCTTTTGCCGACTCTTACAAAATCTAAATAAACACACTGTACCCCATGAAGCACCTAATTTTTACAGCTCTCTTTCTTCTATCGTACACAGTCGCCGTCCGCGCCCAAATCGTATTTCCTACCCCCAATCAAGTGGAAATGCAGACAGGCAACCTGATTTTAGGGAAAAAGGTTTCTATGTACGCCGAAGACACTACCGCTTTTTATCTAAACCTTTTTCGAGAAGAAGTACTCTCCCGCACTCCCATCAAATGGCAAAAAAAAGAATCCAAAGCCGATATCTGCTGGATAACCGACTCATCCCTGCCCCCCGAAGGTTACCGGATCAAGATTCATCCGCAACAGATGGTAATCAGCGCCTCCGACAAAGGAGGATTCACCTATGCCGTACAAACGCTACGCCAATGGGCAGCCGGTTCAGCAGGATCTATCACCTTTGCCTGCGCAAGCGTGACGGACTATCCCCGCACACAGTGGCGCTGCTTCTTACTGGACTCCGGACGTCAGTTCCAGAAGATTGCCACCATCAGAAAGTATATCGACATGGCTTCACTGCTCAAAATGAACTACTTCCACTGGCATCTGACAGAAGGACTGGGATGGCGCATCGAAATCAAGCAATATCCGCACCTCACCCGGACTGGCGGTTCGGTAGGCAAAGGAGAAGAACAGCAGGGATTCTATACACAGGAAGAAATACGGGACATCATCGAATATGCCCGTCAACGGAATATCACCATCGTCCCCGAAATAGATATGCCGGGCCATGCCGAAGCTGCTCTCTCTGCCTATCCGGAGCTCGGTTGTTTCGGATTGCCGGTAGAGATACCGCAAAGCGGATTTACCCAGAACATATTTTGTGCAGGAAAAGACGGAACTCTCCGTTTCCTGAAAAACGTACTGGATGAAGTATGCGCCCTCTTTCCTTCTCCCTACATACATCTGGGCGGAGACGAAGCCCCGAAAGGCAACTGGGATCAATGCCCGGATTGCCGGAAAAGGATTACCACAGAAGGACTCAAAGACAGTCACGACCTCCAGCTATGGTTCTCTGCGCAAATGGCAAACTATCTGAAGTCGAAAGGACGGAAAGCCATCTTCTGGGGCGACGTAGTCTATCATGACGGCTACCCGTTGCCGGACAATACCGTTATCCAGTGGTGGAACTATCGGGGACACAAAGACCTCGCGCTCAGAAACGCCGTCAAACACCATTATCCGGTCATTTGCAGTTCCAACTACTATACGTATCTGAACTTCCCCGTCACCCCGTGGAAAGGATATACGGAAGCACGTACGTTCGACTTGAAAGATGTCTATCTGAACAACCCTTCCGACAAAGCCATCAGCGAGAAAAATCCGCTGATACTTGGCATGAGCTGCGCATTATGGACCGACGACGGAGTCACGGAACGAATGATAGACCGACGACTTTTCCCCCGCATCCTCGCTCTGTCCGAACAGATGTGGCACGAGGGGGAAGCGCTTGACTTCGACCGGTTCTACCGGAACATCCTTCACCGCAAAGCATGGTTCGAAGAAGCTGGATTCGAATTCGGACCGGCTCTGAAAGAAGATGTAACGAAAGATTATAAATGGGATTAAAAAAAAGAACATCATGAACAAAAGAAATTTATTGATCGCAATACCCGCCCTGTGCAGCGGTTACCTGCACGGACAAACCCAACCCGCATCTCCCAACGTTATCTATATTTTAATGGACGATCTGGGATATGGAGATATCGGCTGCTTCGGACAAGACAAAATAGAAACACCCCATATCGACCGTTTATGCAGCGAAGGCATCAAACTGACACAACATTATTCCGGTTCCCCCGTATCAGCTCCGGCACGCTGCGTACTGATGACAGGTATGCACTCCGGTCATGCGCAAATCCGCTTCAACAATGAGTTAGCCGAACGCGGAGCAGTAAACAACTACGACTCGGTGTACGTTCATAAAGAGCTGGAAGGGCAATTCCCCCTACAGGCGAACACGATGACTATCGGGCGAATGATGCAACAAGCGGGATATACCACCGGATGTTTCGGCAAGTGGGGACTGGGATATCCGGGTTCCGAAGGAACTCCCAACAAACAGGGATTCGACCGATTCTACGGATACAATTGCCAGCGCCAGTCGCACACATACTATCCTCCTTTTCTGTATAATGACGAAGAACGTGTCTACCTGTCCAACAAAGTGACAGACCCTCACCGAAGCCCTCTGGATAAAGGTGCCGATCCGAACGATCCCGCCAGCTACGCTAAATATACGCAAAAGGAATATGCCAACGATCTGATCTTTGATGAACTGATGGGATTTGTCGATGCCAATAAACGCAAACCGTTTTTCCTGATGTGGACCACTCCCCTGCCGCACGTCTCGCTTCAGGCACCCGAACGCTGGGTACAGCATTATGTAGAGAAATTCGGGGACGAAAAGCCTTACACCGGACAAGCGGGATATCTGCCCTGCCGGTATCCGCATGCTACCTATGCGGCTATGATCAGTTATTTCGACGAGCAGATCGGCCAACTGATCGAAAAACTGAAAGCGGAACATCTGTACGAAAATACCTTGATTGTGTTTACTTCAGATAATGGTCCTACGTTCAACGGAGGCAGCGATTCTCCCTGGTTCAACAGCGGGGGACCTTTCAATTCAGCATACGGATGGGGCAAATGTTTCTTGCATGAAGGAGGTATCCGTGTCCCCGCCATTATCACATGGCCCGGCAAAATAAAACCCGGTACGCAAAGTGACCACATCTGCGCTTTTCAGGACGTAATGCCTACGCTGGCAGAACTGGCAGGCATCACTTGTCCGCCAACGGACGGAATCAGCTTTCTGCCCACATTGCTCGGCAAAAAAGGGAAACAAAAAGAACACACTTATTTATATTGGGAATATCCTGACCCAAGGATTGGCAACAAAGCAATCCGCATGGGAAAATGGAAAGGAATCATCACGGACATCCGGAAAGGCAATACGCAAATGCAGCTTTATAATCTGGAAACGGACATCAGAGAAGAACACGATGTGGCTGCGCAACATCCCGATATCGTAAAACGCTTCGAACGACTGATGAAAGAAGCTAGAAACGGTCCGGACTTTTAACGACCTTCCTTGCTAACTAACGGGACATACCGGAGCATCATCCGTAACATCCCTGCGAAAGACTTGTGCCAACGCTTTGGCACAACTATGCCAACAGCTTGGCACGGCCGTGCCACAGGCGTGGCACAGTTGTGCCAAGCCGTTGGCAAAGATGTCCCCTAGGGAGTTAGTCAGAATACTGGTATACCTTCAAGTCGAACTTCGGCACCATCGCCAGCAAATGGTCGAAGATATCCGACTGAATCCGCTCGTACTCTTTCCACACCTTATTGCGGGAAAAGAAATAAACCTGAATAGGTACTCCGTACATGGTAGCCTCTTTCTGACTGATAATCAAATCCAAATCCTGATTCACCACCGGCAGACTGCAAAGATACCGCTCGATATACACCCGATAAACCTGTGAATTGGTGGGCACCACTCCTTCCTCCGGCTGATAATCCGCCATGAGTGGAATCTCTTTCCGATAACGGTCGAGCATCTCCGGTGTACAAAACTGAAGTGTCGTCAGGTCCAGTGTAATATTCTTCATCACCCGCCGCCCACCGGAATCCTTCATGCCACGCCAGTTCTGAAAAGGACTGCTAACCAGCGTATAAGGCGGAACCGTAGAAATCGTATTATCAAAGTTCTGAATCTTGACCGTGTTAAGCGTAATCTCCTGCACCGTACCATTCGCGGCACCGGAAGGAAGCGTGATCCAGTCTCCCGGACGCACCATATCATTGGCAGAAAGCTGAATACCTGCCACAAATCCCAAAATGGAATCCTTGAATACCAGCATCAGGATGGCTGCCGAAGCACCCAGTCCCGCAAACAGACTGGCAGGCGATTTATTTACAAGGATAGAGATAATCACAATCCCCCCGATAAAAAACAAAAGTACCTGAAGTACTTGAATGAATCCTTTCATCGGCCGGTTCTTCATTGTCTCCTTTCCATCGTAAATATCCATGATCATCAGCAGAATCCCATTGATAGCCAGCAGCAAAGAAAAGATGATATAAATGGCACAAGCCTTCTGCGAAATAACCAGCAGTTCCTTGCCACGCATGAAAGCCATCGGCAACAGGGCATAGACAAGGATGGCGGGAATCGTATGAATCAGATTATGAAACACTTTACGTTTCATCAGCAATGTATTCCAAAGATGCGGTTTCCTGCGGGTATACTGCCTCATTCCTCCCACTAGAATTGCCTGACAAAGATAGTCCACCCCTACAGCAATGGCTATCATCAGTATAGCAATAATTGTTTCATCAAAACGATCGGCAACCTTCGCATCTATCCCCCAATCTATCAGGATTTTGTTCATCCATTTTCCTAAATCGACTACTAACATAAGTTCTTTCTTTATATATCATTTATATAGAATGATAACAGTGAAAACCTACGTTTGGTTTAAAAAAAAGACTGGCGTCCGATTTACTAGAAATCAAGACCGCCAGTCCCACTGCTACTCTCTAAGCATTTCTTTTATAGTGGCAGACCGTAGCGTCCATCTACAATTTTCTCCAACTGTGCTGCCATCTTCTTTACCAGTTCCGGATTCTGACCCGCCACATTATTCTTTTCTTTCGGATCTTTCTTCAGATCGTAAAGCTGCGGTTCCTTACTGTTTCCCAACTCGATATTCACTGCTTTCAGATATGCCGGTCCATTTCCCGGACGAAGATATTTCCATCTTCCGTCTGTCACCGACAGGTTATTCTGTGCATTCTGAAGTACCAGCCATTCGCGTCCCTTCTTTTGCTTGCCTGTCCACGCTTTCAGCATCGGTTCACTATCCGGTGCCGCACCTTCCGGCAAGCGGACATTCAGCATTTCGGCAAAAGTAGCAAACCAGTCTATCTGACAGAGCAATGCATCCGAAACTGTTCCCGGACGGATCACACCCTGCCAGCTCCAGATACAAGGAATACGTGTACCCGCTTCGAACGAACTGTACTTTCCTCCGCGATAAATG
The DNA here is from genome assembly GCA_947646015.1 of uncultured Bacteroides sp. Taxonomy (GTDB): domain Bacteria; phylum Bacteroidota; class Bacteroidia; order Bacteroidales; family Bacteroidaceae; genus Bacteroides. Next base: position 64,827 of record CANSEY010000015.1, read on the forward strand.
CCGCCCGGAGTATGATCGCCCAGCAATTCCACTGCCTGATCCTTATATCCGTCGTCCACTACCGGACCGTTATCACTGGAAAGAATCACCAGTGTATTCTTATCCAATCCCAGTCGTTCGAGTGCATTCAGAATCTCGCCTACCGACCAGTCAAATTCGAGCAGACAATCGCCGCGAGGTCCCATGCCGCTCTTTCCTGCGAACTGTGGAGACGGAACACGGGGAACATGCGCATCCTGCGTGGCAAAATACAGGAAGAAAGGAGCAGACTTGTGTCCTTCAATAAAGGAAACAGCTTTTCCTGTCAGCGTCTCCGCAATCTTCTCATCCTGCCAGAGAGCCGACTTTCCGCCCTTCATATATCCGATACGGGAAATACCGTTCACGATACTCTGGTCGTGTCCGTGAGAAGGATGCATTTTCAGCAACTCCGGATTGTCCTTCCCGGTAGGTTCTCCCGGAAAGTTCGCTTTGTAACTTACCTGAATCGGATCATTCGGATCAAGGTTGATCACCTGATCATTCTCTACAAATACACAAGGAACACGGTCGCCCGTAGCTGCCATGATAAAGGAATATTCGAAGCCGATATCATTCGTTCCCGGCTGCAAAGGCTTGTTCCAGTCTTGTTCTCCGCCCTTGTCGCCCAGTCCCAGATGCCATTTGCCTACGACTCCGGTGTTGTATCCGGCATCCTTGAACAGGTTCGCCATCGTATAGCGTTCCGGACGGATAATAGCCGCAGCGTCTCCGGCAGCAATACCTGTTCCGGCTTTGCGCCATGCATATTCACCGGTCAGCATCGCATAGCGGGAAGGCGTACTGGTAGCAGCTGCACTGTGCGCATTGGTAAAACGTACTCCCATTTTGGCAAGACGTTCCACATTAGGAGTATGGATAGTCTTGGCTCCGTTACAACTCAAATCGCCGTAACCGATATCATCCGCATAGATAAAAACAACATTCGGACGCTGGGTTTGTTTCTCCTGAGCAGTGGCCTGAGAAGCCAGACAGGAAGTTAACGCTAAAGGTAATATACCATAAAATTCTTTTCTCATTTTGTCTTTTGATAATTATTAGGTTAGAATGAATAAGTATCTATTCTCAAAGTGATGTACTTATTAAGTTAAAATTCAATGTTTCTTCAAGGAGCAACGGTCACTCCGATTTCATTCATTTCTACTTGCGCCGTTGTAGCCGTAGGGGTGGTAGCTTCCAGCTTGATAAAGCGTGCCTTTTCCTTCTGATCGAAAGTGACAGTCTGCGGCAACGGATTATGCATGATATTGCTGAACTCACCGTTGGCAGGCACTTCCTTCCAGTTCTTGCCATCTGCGCTCACGTAGAATTTGTAACGGAAAGCCATCGTCGGTTTCGCTTCCGCTTTCAGAGGTGCATAAGTAAATGCGGAGAGTTCGACTTCTTTGCCCAAATCAATGGTCAACGGAGAAGCAGCCACCTGTTTCCATGAAGCACGAGGCAGATTGTTCCAGTTTTCCGTCCGGTTCTCTTCTTCCAAAGGGTCTGCATAGTAGGCTGCCACCTGACTGATGTGAGCCGTCAGACGACATTCGTTGATCTTCACCCGAAGCTGGGTAGCCTTTACTGCCGGAAAACGAACCATACGCTTATAGCCTACAGTCGTTCCTTTCGCCACTTCCTGCCAGCCTTGTTCCGTCAATGCCTCTACGGTAAAAGACTCCACCCGTTGCCCTTTCGTGATATCTTCCTGCAACATCACAACGTTGATTTCCGACTCCGGTTTCAAGGAATAAACAGTTTCACTGCCGGAAACAGCCTCCCAGTCTTTTCTTCCTTTCTCTACCCGGTTGTTCGTAAATATCTTCTCCCGATAAGCAGCAAATTCGTTCAACCGCTGCACATCCGCTTCATTAATCAATCCTCTGCGGTCGGGAGGAATATTCAGCAAGAGCACCGAGTTATAGCCTACCGATTGGAAATAGATATCAGCCAGATGTTTTAAGGATTTCACTTTGCTGTCTTCTTCCGCATGATAAAACCATCCCGGACGGATAGACACGTCTACTTCCGAAGGATACCAGAATAACTCCGTTGCCTTTTCCAGCATCGCACGGCTTCCTAAATCTTCGGCTTTGCTAAAGACGCCCAGTCGTTTGTTGTTTTCTTCGGAACGAGCATAAATGCCCGGAGTCAGCACCGTTGCACTCCATTCCGTTTCGCGTCCCAATCCTTTTTCATTACCTACCCAACGGACATCATCGCCCATAATTGCCATCACCGCTTTCGGCTGCAACTGTTGGATAGTCTTGTAGAACGCATCCCAGTCATAGATTTGTTTCTTTCCGTTCGGTCCTTCTCCGTTTGCGCCGTCAAACCACACTTCGTGCACTTCGCCGTAATTAGTAAGTAATTCCGTTAATTGCCGAATAAAGAATTCGTTGTATTTAGGAGAATCTCCGTAGCATTCCGCATTCCGGTCCCACGGAGAGAGGTAGACTCCGAATTTCATATCATATTTATCGCAAGCGTTACGCAGTTCTTTCACTACGTCGCCCTGACCGTTTTTCCAAGGGGAAGAGGCTACCGAATGTTTCGTGGTAGCTGTAGGCCACAGACAAAAACCGTCATGATGCTTTGCCGTGAGAAGTACCATCTTGAATCCGGCGTCTTTTAAGGTGCGCACCCATTGTTCCGCATCCAGCTCTGTAGGGTTAAAGATGGCAGGGTCTTCCTGACCATCGCCCCATTCTCGTCCGGTGAATGTATTGATACCGAAATGCAGGAAAGCAGTCAGCTCCATTTGTTGCCATGCAGCCTGCTGGGGAGTAGGAACCAGCCTTGCTGCCATATCGATTTTTTGTTCGAGGGTTGCATCCTGTGGAAATTCAACATGCTTCACATAGTAGTTTTCTTTCGTCAGTCCACATCCGCCCAACGTTATCACAGAAGATAAAAAGAGAGAAGTAAGTAGTTTGTTCATCATAATAAATATTGATTTAATGCTAATGAGACAAAGATAAATATAAAGGAGCAAATTTCATGGCTTTCCCGAAGCGCTTTTCATTAAACTTCGCTAAATCCATGCTATTCGCTCCCCTATATTCTATCTCAATGCAATATTTCTATCCAAATGCAATCAGTTTCAGGCTATTTTACCGGATAAAGCGTAAATTCAAAACTCTGCTTTTTCACCGGTACCAGATATTGCGGCAATACACCCGGTCCGCAGGTAGCCGTACCTACTCCTGCCTGTTCGGCATCCAGATGTATGGTTATCATTCCGTCACGCTCCAGTTCATTAATGTGGTGCGCCTTCTCTAATAATACATCCGAGAAAGGAATGATACTAAACTGGAAAGGACGATTCGATTCCATAAAGACACCTTCGCCTGCCTGATCCGTCAGTTTCGCCCAGCGTACATCTGTCCGGTTAGCTGTAGATTGTGGGGTAGCGTAATAGTGGAACATCCGTTCTACCGTCGTATCATACAGTCCTATCCTACCGGACTGGTTGCGATCGATATACGTTTCATGATCGCCACGTCCCAGATAAGATACTTGATTATAAGCATCTGCCATGCGGAAGGTCAGCCCCAGACGAGCCATCGACTTCACAATCGCCGTATCCGGCTGGAAGGTGGTGCGAACCTTCAATGCCCCGTTCTTGTCGAGTGCATAAACAAAATCCGCCATTCCTACTTTCTGTCCTTTCCCATTAAGAATCTCAGCACGGACCGTTGCCGATGTCTTTTCTTCTTTCAGTGATACCACTTTCTGTGTCAGATTGTTCAAACCGGCCTTGCGCCACAGACGGGCTCCGTTCCTATCCCGGTTATCATTATCCGTAGCCGGACGGAACAGGCTCAAAGTGATTGGTGCAGCCAGCAATTCCTTTCCATCCAAAGTCAGGGAAGAAAGTGCCCCGGTATTCTTGTCCACAACGAAAGCTGTTTCTCCCGCCTTCTGCGGACGATAAGCCGTCGTATTCTTATTACCGGCAAGTACAAACTGGTCGTATGCTACTTCCCAGTCGGTATCCACTAGCGGAGCGGCCTCTTTACGGCTCCAGCTTAGGTTCAGATAGGCTTCCCGAACGGTATTCGGGAATTTGACGGCACCCAAAGTAATATCTACCGTAGCGTGCGGTTCACAGTCTACTTCCTTCGTGCCTTCAGCAAGTACGGTTCCATCCTCCCCTTTCACATTCCAATGCAGGATATATTCATTCAGATTAGAAAAGTCATACCAGTTCTTTATGCAGACTTTCAGATTCTTCCGGTCTGCCAAAGTCGCTTTGATGTTCTGATATATTTTCTTCACTTCGAGCAGATGCGGATGCGGTTCACGAACAGCGTTCACCAGACCGTTGCCACAGAAATTACCGAAGCTGGGGATTCCTTCCGGTCCGTAATCGCCCCCATAAGTCCAGTACCATTTTCCGTCTTTGTCTATTTCACGGAAGTTCTGATCCACCCAGTCCCAAATGCAGCCACCTTGTGCCATCGGCTCATTTTCAAAGACGTCCCAGTATTCTTTCATTCCACCGCAACTATTGCCCATTGCGTGCAGATATTCGCAAAGGATGAAAGGACGGTAAATATCCTTCTTACCCACGTATGCCTTAATTTCGTCCACACTGCGGTACATACGGCAGTAGATGTCCGTATTGTAATTCAGTTCGGCACGTTCATATTGCACGGGACGGCCTTTCTCTACCGATTTCAGCCAGTCGTAAGTACGTTCGAAGTTGATACCGTTGCCGGCTTCATTGCCCAGCGACCAGATCACGATGGCCGGATGATTCTTGGAACGTTCGTACATACGGTGTGTACGGTCCATGTGAGCGGTCAGCCAAGTGCTGTCTTTGGCAAGGGAGGCAGGCCCGTATCCCATGCCATGCGATTCGATATTCGCCTCATCAATCATATACAGCCCGTAGCGGTCGCAAAGCTGATACCAGTACGGATGAGTCGGATAATGTGAGTTACGCACCATGTTGATATTATGCTGTTTCATCAGGCGGATATCCTGTTCCATCAGTTCTTTGCTTACGGTACGTCCCAGTTGCGAATGTTCGTGACGGTTCGTTCCTTTCACCAGCACCGGAACACCGTTGATACAGAAACGTCCGTCCTTGATTTCCGAAGTACGGAAACCGACTTCACAACCGGTCAGTTCGGTTACTTTTCCTTGCGCGTCTTTTAGTTCGAGCACCAAGGTATAAAGGTTAGGATGCTCTGCATTCCATGCTTTTACTTCTGCAATCTTCTTCTCATCGAAAGCGATAAAGTTACTCAGTCCACGGGACTTGATGTGAATGGCATCCTGTAATACTGCCTTTCCGGAAGCATCCTTCAGTGTATAAGCGATGGAGCTGGCAGTAGCAGAAGGGCCTTCCACCGTCACTTCCAGATTAAAGATACCTTCTTTGTATTGCTCTTTATCAAGGGAAGCACTTACTTTATAGTCAGCAATATACTGTTTGGGAGTGCTATACAGATAAACATCCCGTTCGATGCCACTCAGACGCCACATATCCTGACATTCCAGATAAGCACCCGAACTCCAGCGATATACTTCCAGAGCCACCACATTCTCTCCTTCACTCAGCACATCGGTAATGTCCCATTCGGCAGCTGTCTTCGATCCCTGATTATAGCCAAGCAACTTTCCGTTCACCCATACATAATAGAAAGAGATCACTCCTTCGCAGCAAAGCACTACCCGACGTCCTTTCCAGTCGGCAGGCACCTTAAACGTGCGACGATAAGAACCGACTTCATTCTCAGCAAATGGAACCAATGGCGGATTCTTCTTGAAGTTGAACATCTTGTCGTCAAATTCATAAGTTTCGTTGACATAGATAGCTGTTCCGTATCCCTGCCGTTCCCAGTTGCCGGGAACATTAATATCCGCCCATCCTCCAGTATAATAAGAGGGCTGGTAGAAGTCTTTCGGACGGTTATCCGGGTTCTTCACCCAGTTAAATTTCCACTTCCCGTTCAGACTCATATAATAAGGAGACTGTTCATATCCTCCCGGCTTTTCTATATCGGAAGCGTCGGCGTAAGGCCATACATAGGTATGAGGAGCGAGTTTATTCAGTCCTACCGCATACTGGCTCTGCCACTCCGGCAAAGGCTGTTTCTGAGCCGAAGCGAAGGTAGCAGTCAGTGCTGCCATCAAGATTAAAAACGTTCGTTTCTTTAATTTCATCATTATTATATTGGTTATTTAGTGACTGGTTATTCAATGATCAGTTCATCGAAACAGACTCTTGATTCTTGTCCGGGACGGACATGGTCTGCCGGGCATTCTCCCGCTCCTTCCATTGTCACCCGCACATAACGGGCAACGGTTCCTCTCATATCTATCGATAGGTCTTCGATGAAAGTTCCTTCACGGAATATCTCTGCGGAAGTATATTCCAGTTCATTGATATCCCGATAAGTCGCATTATCGTCCGACACGGCTACCCGGATTGATTTCGGTTTATGCACTCCCATTCCATAGTTAGTGATACAACCGATTGTCAGCGTATTCATCTTCTCTTTTTGCAGCAGATCGACGGTGAAGGAAATACGGTCGCTACTTCCCCAACTGCACCATTCAAAGTCCGTTTGCTTCAGACTTCCCCTGACTCCGTTGTTCAGAACGGCTTCATTCACTTTATTACCCAGCAACGGTTTTGCCGTAGCCTTGTTCCAGTGTACCGGAAGCGTCAGTGTTTTCCCCATCTGCTGTCCATCGGAAAATGTGGCTGCATTGACTGTTTGAGCTTCTTTTACCAACAATGGTTGTTCATAGAGCGGTGAAGCGGCGGTCGGCTCGCTTCCATCCATTGTATAACGGATTTCCACATCCGGACGGACACATTCCAGTTTTACTTTCAGTGCTCCGTCTTCCGGCCTCACGGTATGCTGTATATTGTACATCGAACGGGCATACACTATCCCTTTGGCTGAGAGATGTTCATTAAACGAATCCATTCCTTTCAGGAACGAAGTCCAGTCTTTCTTTTCCGGTTGTGTCCATGCCACTTCCGCCAATGCCGCCAGGCGTGGGAATACCAGATAATCCACATCCTCCGGCTTATTACAGAACTCTGTCCACATACAAGCCTGTACGCCCATCAGCAAATCCGCATATTCCGGTTTCCAGTCTTTCTGAACCGGCTCATAGTCATACACATCTTTCAGCGTATTATTGCCGAAATACGTCAGCGGCTCAAACCACTGCGGTCCTTGATAACGAATCAGGTACATGATGCGTGCGGGAGTCATGATGAAGCGATGTCCCTTCTCGGCAGCCTTCAGTGCAGCCTGTCCGTATCCCTGCCAACCCAGAATAATGGCATCGTCCGGCAAAAAGCTACTGTTCGTCAGCTCATCCCAGCCTATCACCTCGCGCCCTTTGCTACGTACATATTCGCTCATCCGATTCATGAAATAACCTTGCAAATCCTCTTCATTGGCAATCTTCTCCTTTTTCATCCGTGCCTGACACAGCGGGCATTTCTCCCAATAAGTTTTACGGGCTTCATCGCCACCGATATGGATATATCGGGAAGGGAACAATTCCAGAATCTCATCCATCACATCCTGAAGAAAGGCATAGACACTGTCATTTCCGGCACAATAGATGATCTCGGAATTTCGTCCTCCCAAACCGGGGAGCACTCCGATATATTCCTTCACTACCGGACAAGCTAAATGAGGATAAGCTGCCAATGCCGAATTACTGTGTGCCGGCATATCGATTTCCGGTACCACTTCAATCTGACGTTCAGCCGCATAAGCCACCATTTCCTTTATTTCTTCCTGTGTGTAGAAACCTCCTACCGGAGTGGGTTCTCCGGGTTCCGGATTCCGCCGGGCAGGAAAAGGCAGGTCCGTACGATCCACTCTCCATGCACCTACTTCCGTTAAACGGGGATATTTCTTGATTTCCACACGCCAGCCGTTATCATCTGTCAGATGAAAGTGAAGCGTGTTTATTTTGAGCATTGCCATACAATCGATAATGCGCAATACATTCTCTTTGGGAATAAAGAAGCGTGACGCATCCAGCAATAACGCACGGTAACCAAAACGCGGTTCGTCCTGAATACTCACTGCCGGAATACTCCATTTTACTTTTTTATCCGACACTTCCTCTTTTTCGATGGATGCCGGAAGTAACTGGCGAATGGTCTGCAAAGCATAAAAGAATCCTTTTGCATCCGATGCTTCGATAATGATTTCTTTCGGAGACACTTGCAGCGTATATGCCTCACTTTTCAAGGTTGCATCCGTCTGGAAACGAACATTTCCCTTTTCCGCATCGCCTACCGTCAACTTCGGAGTAAAGCCTGCCGCACGGGTAAACAAAGCTATAAAGCTGCGTGCCACTTCCGCCTGCTCCTCGTTCTCTACGGCAAATACCGTTTTACCGGAGAAAAGGTAGTTCCCGCTGCCCGGCACTATTTGCGCCGGGCGTGGAACCAAGGGTATGTCATGTGTCAAGTTAGTATCGCTACATCCGGCTACTATCGAAGATAGAAAGCCTATCAGTAATATTAAAATCGTTCTTGTCATTGTATTATTCGGGGGTTATTCCTTGTCCCTTTCCGGAGAAAAGCGGACGGGATCATTATATTGTTCCTGTAGTTTCAGCAATTCGTCTTTCAGTTCCTTTACTACCGGTTCATACTCAGCCTCACCGTAGAGGTTGTGCATTTCCGACGGGTCTGCCTGCATATCATACAGTTCCCACCAGTTGATATCATTATAGAAATGAATCAGTTTATAGCGTTCCGTACGTACGCCATAGTGACGTTTCACCATGTGTTCGGCAGGATATTCATAGAAGTGGTAATACAGAGACTTTCTCCAGTCCTTCGGATGCTCACCCTTCAACAGAGGCAGCAGTGATACTCCGTGGATATCTGCGGGAATTTCCGCTCCTGCCAGTTCAAGGAAAGTAGGTGCATAGTCGATGTTCTGTACCATTTCGGTAATATCTCCCCTGCGGTCGAAACCTTTCGGCAGACGCATGATAAGTGGTGTGCGCATAGATTCTTCATACATGAAACGCTTGTCGAACCAACCGTGTTCGCCCATGTAGAAACCCTGATCGGAAGTATAAACTACCAGTGTATTGTCCAGCAACCCTTTTTCCTTCAGATAGTCGAGCACACGTCCTACGTTATCATCAAGAGACTTCACGGTTTTCATGTAGTCGCGCATATAACGCTGGAACTTCCAGTTGGCCAGTTCTTTTCCTGTCAGATTCTGTTTGTAGAAATCATCGATAATCGGAGCATAGAACTTGTCCCATGCGGCACGCTGTCCTTCGTCCATGCGTCCGAGGAATCTTTCATAAAGTGATCTCAGGCGTGATTTCTCATTCGGACGAAGCATCTTCAGGTCGTAAATCATATCCATGTCCTTCACGATACTCATTTCCTGAGCAGCCGCAGCAGGGCGACCTTCATAGTCGTCAAAGAAATTATCCGGCAACGGGAATGTCTTGTCCTCGTAGAGAGCAAGGTTACATGTATCCGCCATCCAGTTACGGTGAATCGCCTTGTGATGAATCAGCAGGCAGAACGGTTTCTCCGGATCTCGCTTGTTTTCCATCCAGTCGATAGCGTCATCGGTAATCAGATTCGTGATATATCCGTGTTTCTGGATGGTATCATTATCTTGTGTAATAAAGGCAGGATTATAGTAATCCCCCTGTCCGGGTACTATCTGCCAGTAATTAAATCCGGATGGCAAACTTTCCAGATGCCATTTGCCGACCAGCGCAGTCTGATAACCTACCTTTTGCAGCAGCTTCGGGAATGTCTGTTGAGAACTGTCGAATACGCAAGTCGTATTATCGTAGAATTTATTGGCACAGCTATGCTTACCCGTAATCATACAGGCACGGCTGGGACCGCTTAATGAATTGGCAACGAAGCTTTGAGTAAAACGTACACCATCCGCCGCAATGCGGTCAAGATTCGGAGTTTCCATGTAGCGGGTGTCATAGCAGCTCATCATCTGGGCTGTATGGTCGTCTGTCATAATATAGACGATGTTCAGCGGCTTTTGTTCTGTCGTTTTCTGCTTGTTTGTACAAGATGCAAGGGAGGCAACGGCGGCTACTCCTGCCAAAGAATAGAACAAGTTTGATTGCAGGTTTTCCATAATGATTAATTTATTTAGATTACATGGCAAAGATAGGGAAGATATGTAAAAAGTATGTCTACAAATAGCTAATGTATTTACAAAATTCTCTATTTCCACCCGAATTAGCAGTAAATGCCGGAAGTAAATCGCTGTTGCACGATGGCCTTCCGGCATTGAACTTATTTCATACTATTGAAAACGGTTCGTCAATATGACAGATTAATAGAACTGGTAGAACTTACCAGGAATTGAGACTTTATAGTCTCTATTCACAAGTTCATTCGCTTCCCGTTTATAGTTATCATTTACATAGAAACGAATCCAGTCTATTATCATTCTTGGTCCTTCTGTTGCATAATTTGCAGGATTAATTGACTTCAGTTCAGTATCCCAACCTGCCGGAAGTTCAGAAGAAACACTATTACCTTCTCCGAACAAGTCCATTCGCATTACTAAATAAAGACCTTTCGCTCCAACTGATGTTCCCGTAGAAGCTTTGGTAAAAGGCCATGAATCCAACATATCCCTTGTGACTTCCAAGGTTGTAGAACCATTAATACCTAACTTTATTGTATTTTCATCGACTAGTTCGACCCAATAAATATTATAATCTTCTACTTTAGGAATAGCAGATACTACGCTCTTCGCATCACTGACAACCTCTCCCCTCACCGATTGGGTGATTGCAGAGCCGGAAACATTCTTAAGTATACAGATTGATTGCTTAGCTTCTTTACATGTAGTAGCAGTTGCTGGATTCTTCACCTCTATCATCGGTACAAATCCTGTTCTATTACCTCCTAAACGAACTTTCATTTCAATACGCATACCCGGATATATACGTGTAACATTTTGTGCCCACATCTGCCCTAAAGACTTACAGCAATGTATTCCTGCTGTTCCATAATTAGTACCTTCTACACCTACACAAATATTCAATTCACCTTCATCAGTAACTTTTGCGTATTTGGTCCAATCAATCTTTAAAACATTTCCTCTATTGGCATCCGTTGCATTACCTAATTTTTGATAATCTCCCGATGTTGAATTTTTATGGAACTCAATAGCATAATCAAACTTCCACTGACTGCCCAATTCGGCATTCGGATGTGCTGTTCCTTCGTCCATCTTAGCTGTTTCTTTACCCGTAAACCAGTCATCATCATAAGAAACAAACATGATGTTCGGATTCTCATATACAGTAGTCATATCATACAAATCAGGATCAGCCATTGATTCCAGGTCTGTCATAGTAATAGTCAATGCAGGAGCAGTCATCGGATTGGAAGAAGAATTACTTTTCAGATTCAATACCAACTGCAAGTCGCCTGTCATTTCATAGTCCTGTTTGATAGTCACAGCAGCACTTTTGACCGAAGTTCTTCCTGCAGGAATAGTTAAAGTAGAAGGTAGATTGTCATACCTGCCCTCTTCCCCTTCCTTCGGAGTAATAGTGACTTCGAGTGGCACAGAACTCGGTTTGTCTACTTTGGCAACCAATACAAACTTACCGCCTTCTGTCACCACATTTTCTGTATTATTTTCCAGAGACATGGATATCCGATAATAATCAGATACCTTGATTCCCTGACTGGAATTAGCCATCTTATAACCACGTGCGAAAGCAACAAACTCCATCGTAGTAGTACCAACTAATCCGGAAGTCTTAACCGGAAAATCCACCTGAATCTGCTTCTCTCCTTTCGGGAAAGTAACAATACTACTAAATGGTTCGAACACATTCGCTACATCTTCCGTTCCGGCTTTTGCCGTAAAGTAAATATCGAAATCTTCGTTAGCTACCACCTCATTACCATCAGCATCTGGTTCCACTTTAATATCTACTTTCAAGTGTTCTCCCATCACAAACGCCTTTTCATTGATGCTCATTGTCAAAGGTACAGCTTCCGGCAGAGGACGATACTTGGTCTCATCCTCACATCCTGTCAAACCGATGGTCAACAAACATACCGGAAGTATTTTATATAATATGTTCTTCATATCTTTATCTATCTAATTATCATAAATGAATCTTGTTCCATTCTCCTATTTCCGTTGCCAGCCCGGATTCTGTTTCAACTCATGATTCAACGATATCTCACTCGGAGGTACCGGCAACAGGTAATCGCGGTTAGCATCAAACTGATAGCCTCTCGGAAGAAGTTCCTTCTGTGGGTCGAGCCAGCCGTCTGTAGTCAGAATCGTTTTCAAGTCCGCTGCGTTTTTAGGATCGAATGCTTTGTACAATACACCGTCTGTACCAAAATAAGCACCGGTTCCACGTTTTCCCTGAATCAGTTTATGAGCTCTCCAACGCATCAAATCATCAAGACGAAAACCTTGCAAAGCTAGTTCTGCACGTCTTTCCCTACGGATTTCCTGCAAATTGGCAGAAATGGTATAACCAAAATCGGTGAAATTAGGATCGATTTCAGACGGGTCTTTGTACGTCACCCCAGCGCGCTCTCGCAATGGTTTTAAAGTTTTTTCCAAAACAGCAGGAGTACATTTTCCCAATTCTTCCGCAGCTTCCGCATAAGCCAGCAGAGCTTCCGCATAACGGATCACCGGAAGAGACGTCTCGCCCTGACCGCTTACATATGTAGTATCGATACTCATACGGATGTGATAACCGGTAGCATTACGCGCAGGACCGCCTTCAGTCAGATAAGGGGGACGAACTATCTGTTTGTTCTCTTCCGAATATTCCTCTACCAGCATCGCTTTCGATTTTGATTCCGGTGAGGTTGACTTAAACTTACAATTTGAATGCATAACCGTCGCCAGCAAACGTCCGTCACGGCCTTTAAAAGTCAAATTGAAATCTTTAAAAATGCCGTCAGCAGGATTGATAGGTGTTCCGTCAGCATTCAAGTAATTATCAACCAACGACTGAGATAAACCTGCCGGTCCGCTGTTATCTACATAACCCGCTCCCAGATTACTGCTCAGATTATGAATCACACCATCTGCTATCGAATATTTCTTCCAAAATACAACCTCTGTCATATCCGACAGGTCTTTCGAGTTGAATATATGCGCATAAGCATCTTCTATATTCACTGCATTCTTATCGGTAGCTTTTGTGTTCAAAGCAAGTCCCATACCAAACAGTTCATCGCCCAGTGTCAGCACCTGTCCCAGTAAGTCTGCCGATTTATCTTCAGCAGCGGCAAAGTCTGTTCCTTTGTGATATTTCTCCCAGGTACCTTCATAAAGGGCCACTCTCATAGCCATAATAATAGCGGCCTCCTTACACACTCTCAAACCTTTATACTGGCTACGCGAGTGAAGTAATCCCTTAGCTGTATTCAGATCGTCAAGAATAAACTGCGCCACTGCGGAACGGTCACGCGGAGGAATCTGCAAACCGCCGACAGTTGCATTGCCGTCCCAGAATCTATCCATCACAGGAATACTTCCAAATCTGGTCAGCAAATAAAAATGCCAGTATGCACGGAAAAAATAAGCCTCACCTTTCATTGAAAGTACATCTTTCGTCTCTTCTGTTTCCGGCACTTTATAGTATTCAAAGAAATAATTCACATTACGCAGGTTCTGATATCCTTTCTGCCATTCCGTAGTACCTCCTCCGTTTTCCTGCAATTCTCCGTTCAGACGTTTGTCATAAACCTCCGCAACGATATTATCACTGTTCTTCTCTTCTCCACGAACTCCCATATCGTAAGTCCCGAAAGAAGGAAGTGCTATATACAAACCGTTGATATAGTTGTTCACGGCACTTGCATTGGAAAGGAATGTCTCACTATTGGGTGTTGTCAAAGGCTCTCTGTCCAGGAAGTCCGAACATGCCGACATCATGAAACTTGCCCCAACCACTAATAATACATATATTTTTTTCATCGTCATTCTCTAATTAAAAGGTGAAATCAAGTCCGAATACGAAGTTACGGTTCATCGGGTATACCATACCGTTACCATTCTGCTTCATAGGAGAAGTCAGACCCGGAGCCGTATTTTGAGCATCACCGCCAGCCGACATATTCACCTGATTCAGTGTTTCCGGATCAAATTGTTTCGGCAGTTTCGTTACGGTGAATAAGTTATCGCAAGTCACATATACTTTCAGATTGCTGATACCAATATGTTTCAGTTGTTTTTTGTTGAAGGTATAAGCAACCGTCAGATTCTTCATACGCATGTAAGCAGCGTTCAACAGATAACGTGTGGTGTTATATCCGGTATTCACCAAAAAGTCTTTGTCATCCTTCCAGCCGGTCAGACGCGGCAAGTATCCATTCGGATTCTCTGTGCTGAAATAATCGAGATGTTCTTTGAAATTGTAGTTGTTTCCACCAAACATATAGTTACTTCCGGAAATCGGAAAATCTCTCTTAGCCACACCTTGCAACAATGTAGATACTTCAAAACCTTTATATCCCAGATTCAAGTTGATACCGAACGAATATTTGGGAGTCGTATTACCAATAATCTGCAAATCTCCGTGATCAGCCAAAGTACCTTTACCACCGTCTACTCTACCATCCCCATTGGAATCGATATATTTTAAGTCACCGCGACGCCAAAGGTCATTCGACTTGAACGCTGTCAGATTTACATTTCTCAGGTAATCATCAATTTCACGGTTCGACAGGAAAAGATCGTCTGCGCGATATCCCCATATTTCACCAATATCCATACCTTCATAATAACCTTTATTGGCAGCCAGACCTGTATGATTATTGTAAATGATACCTTCAGGATTATTATACTTGGTCACGACAGCCTTGTAGTTAAATACATTGAAACCGACTCCATAGCTAAAACCACATTTCAGTTTATCATTCCAACTTACAGAAAGTTCCCAACCACGGTTACGCAAAGTGGCATTGTTCACTTTAGCACGGTCATCCGAAGCAATGCCACTGATACTTGGGATAGACTCTGCCGGACCAATCATGTCACGTGTCGTACGTTGGTAGAAATCGGCAGTTATTGACAAGCGGTTTTTTAATAACATTAAGTCAAAACCTAAGTTGGCATTATCCACTTTCTCCCAGGTGATGTATGGGCTGATCATTTTCGGAGTCTTGGCAATTGTTCCTTTGGACGCCGTGGAAGACGAAATTCCGGGCAGCAGCCAAGCGTTGGTCCCTTGTGCATCCAACGGCATTTGAGCAATGTAATCATATAGGCCTGCACCATTCTGATTTCCCAGACGACCATAAGATACACGTACTTTCAACTGAGACACAGGAAGTGCCAATTGCTGGAAATAAGGAGTGCGTGCAATATCATAACCGGCAGAGAATGACGGGAAGAATCCCCAACGGTGGCCTGGAGCAAAACGGGAAGAACCATCATAACGTCCGCTGAACTCCAGAAAATAAATATTATTGTAGTTCCAGTTCAGACGAGTATAGAATCCCATCGTAGCCCAGTGTGAACGGGCTTCACCTGCTATCACATTTCCGCTGGCATTATCAAATGAATAAATATCGTTACTCAACATACCGTCTTTATACATATATTCTTCCGAATACTCCTGCAATTCCATCTGGTAACCCGCCATTGCCTTAAAGAAATGATCTCCCCACTGGTGAGTATAAGAACTTGACAGATTAGGCGACAGATAATAATTAAACATGCTACCACGTGTGTAAGAGCCGAAATACATGTTTTTCCAGCTAATGCCCGGATAAGCAAATCCTTGTCGCTGATTAGTAGCATCGCCCGGTTTGAAAGTGCCTGCAGGAGTTTCGTACTTCTGGTCATCTTTCATTTTCAGGTTATTATTTTCAACATCAAAACGTATTTTCATTTCTCCGGTGATATCCCAACCTTCCAAAGGAGTTACGGTAGCCGAAAACGACAAGGCATCCGAAATACGGTTTCTCTGATAATTGGAATTTTTCAGATACAACATTTCATTCCAGCTAGGTATATTATATTCTGATTCAACTGGTAGTTCAGTCACCTGAGTCGGACGGTGGCTACCGATCTTATTATACAGAATCATCTGATTAGCCATTGGGCGTTTGATCATCTGCAAAGTAATATTGTTATTCAGGTTGAAGCGCAGCCAGTCACTTGTCTTAAACTGTAACTTGGTATTCAGGTTATATTTACTCAGATCATCCTGTACCTTATCCAGCAAACCTTCCTGATAGGTATATCCCATACCAATATAATAGTTTACTTTATCAGAACCTCCCTGCACGCTCAAATTGTGAGAATGGCGGACAGATTTGTCTTTGAAATAATATTCAAACCAGTCTGTATTACCGTATTGATTATAATAAGCACCTGCCCAGTCATCACCGGTGGTATTCGCTTCAATCCCCGGGAACTCAGCCGAATAAGGATTCTGCATAAATCCCTTAATCTTCTCAATTGTCTTATCCGAAATCTTTTGCAAACCGGATGAAGCTCCTCCATTATCATACTGTTGGTTATTATACGCAGCGTATTCCAACGCATTCATCATTTTAGGCATATTGATAGGTGCACTGAAACCTACCGTGCCACGATAAGTAACACTGGCTCTTTCTTTTTTACCGCTCTTCGTTGTTACTAGAACCACACCATAAGCAGCACGCGCACCATATACAGCAGAAGCAGAAGCATCTTTCAGTACACTGATACTGGCAATATCGGCCGGGTTCACATTCTGCATGCTCTGCTCCACTCCATCCACCAATACATAAGGCTCGCCACCGTTAATAGAACCGATACCGCGAATACTGAATTTAATATCGGCACCGATTTCACCACCGACACCACCGCCTACTGCATCCGAAGCAAAGTTCAAACCGGCTATATTACCTTGCAAAGCACTGGTAACATCCGTCACAGGACGATTCACAATCGCGTCATCTTTCAATGTAGCGACAGCTGCCGTAATGGTATTTCTTTTTTGTGTATCCATACCTACCACCACAACTTCATCCAGCACCTTAGCATCTTCCTTCATCACCAGTCTGTTACCTTCCTGTTTAGTGACTTTTACCTGCAATGGGGCATATCCCACATATGTAACAGAAAGAGTGCTTCCTACTTTTCCTTGAATAGAGAAATTACCGTCAATATCTGTAATCGTTCCTCCGGTTACACCTTTTACCATGACTGTAGCACCGATAATAGGTTCTCCCATTTCGTCTACCACCTGTCCCTTTATCAATTTTTGTTGTGCCAACGCACCCAGAGGAAATAATAACAGGAGCATCAGAAACAGAACAAAGCGTTCTTGTTTTCTCACGAACTTCTTTTTTTCCATAATATTATATTTACTAATTAAGATTCTATTTTATTCTACAGTAGGATTGGCATAGTAATCAAGCTCTTCTTTCACTGCTTTCAACAAAGACATCTCATGCGTCACGTCTACGTCTGTAGCCAAGTCCCAGCTCATGATTCCTCCAAAACCATTCTCGCACACATATTGTGTCTTCTGGCGAATCGTATTCTGGCTGTTGAGCGTATAGTTCTTTCCTTCATAACTCCATGTGTCTGCAGAAGTATTAGTCAGGTTACCCTTACCGACAAGATCAAAATAAGCAGCCTGCTCGCCGGCAGTACCCGTAGTCCCGTAGAAAGGTACTCCCATGACCAGTTTATCCTGAGGTATTCCATAATCGACTGCAGCTTTACCATCCGATTTGAAACGTTCCATAGAGAAAAGTTCTACTGAAGGTCCATAGCATTGCAACGAGATAAAATCGACTGCTGCAATAGCTTCCGCACTTATTTTGTAAGAAACAGGATGTAGGGATACGGTCAAAAATACATCTTTCCCCAATACTTCACGCAATTGTACGATGGCTTTACTGTAATTGGATAAATCAGTACCTGAATAAGCCCATTCAAAGTCGAGGTCCGCACCATCCAGATTATATTGCTCGATCACCTTCTTTACGTTATTGGCAAAGTTAGTACGGGCAGTTGCGTTGCCGACCATTTTCAACCATTCGCCGCCAGCAATACCCAAACGTATCTTCCGGTCACCTGCCTGTCCATTCAAGGCAGTACGAATCTGCTCCAGACGAATAGCCCATGTATGCGAGTCCTTACCAGGTTTTGCAGCGTCATCATATTTCCAGTAAGCAAGTGTTTTCGTGTTATTCCAATTATCAAAAGAGATGGGATTTCTTCCTAATGTACCCATCAGCAGACTGTTCACAAATGTTTCATCCAGATAACCTTTTAGGTTCTCTCCCATCACAAAGTCAGCACGGGTATTAGGAACCGAAGCAGGCAGAGAGCCTGTAAAGTCAGTGGCAGTATTGTTCGTATCTATATATAACTTGGCAGCGCCACCATCATAAGTCACCGCTACATAATGCCATGCTCCTGATTTCAATGCGCTATTCGTCACTGTGGCCGTAGCACTTCCGACAGTCAGTTTCAGATTACCTTCCGTTGCTCCCAACTGGAAAGCGATGACAACAGAACCGCCGTCTACCTTTTTAAACAAGCAAGCTCCGTCCACCCACTCGCTGACATATATATAAGTACCGAATGTGAATTTCTTGAATGCTCCGTCCGGTGAATGCAACAGACCGTCGCCGGCGTTCATCTTGCCGGTACCATCCAATTTGAGTACTCCGTTGCGTCCATTATAAGAAGCAGCATACGTTGCTGCCCCTGTAAGTGTTGCATCATTCACGGGTAAGTCAAAAGTCAAATCACCGTCAGCATAAGGACGTGCCGTCAGATAAATCAAATCGTTGCAAGCACCCATACTTGCTCCCGAAATTCGATTCGTTTCAAAAAAATCACCACGGATATAAGAACAGTTGATAAATGTTTTATCTGTAGGATCAGGATCATCGGGTTCTTCAGTTTCGCCCGGTTTTCCCGTAACTGAACCTTCGGGAGGAGTACCGGTAGGAACATCTACCCATTTTGTGTCTTTGCAAGCTGTCAACATTCCAAAAAGGAAGAGACAAAGAAATAGGAATTTGCTTCTCATAAGTTTATTAATTAAGATTACCTTTTATATAAGTAGCGAAGTCTTTCCTGACATTCACTGCCACAAATTTAGGTTATATCTAAGATTTAAGATGTTCGATTTTGGCTATGATTCTTCCAAAAATGTCTAAAATAGTCCATTTTATCGCATTTTTCGAGGTCAACAGACATTATCAGACAACTTTCGAGACAAAAAAAGAAAGGCGGCAATATCCGTTTCCGAATATCTCCGCCTTTCATTAACTCTAATTACCCGAATATACTCATGATACTATATTCTCTCTTAAAAACTCTTCCGCCCGTGCCAACGTCTCCGGCTTGCCGATATCAATCAGTTCCAGCTTTTCCGTAAGATAACCGTAATAATCCGTTTGCCCGCAGGTAGCCAGATAAAAGTCCATAATAGAGAACTTGCCTTCCCAGCACGGCACTTCCATCAACAGGAAGACAGCAGGCGAAAAAACATGGATACCGCTAAAGGCATACTCTCTATACAGCGACTCATCATACAGGAAACCTTCGGGCCTCACCTGTCCCGTATCTTTGTTGATCCATCCGCGCAATCTTTGTTCCGCATCAAAAAGCAGATAACGGGAAGTTTTACGGCGACTGGCGAGCAAGGTAGCTACACTTCCGTTCCGCAAATGAAAGTCATACAGTTCTTTCAGATTCATATCCGAAAGAATATCCACATTATGCACAAGGAAGGGTTCATCGGAATTTTCAAAGAATCGACGGGCTTTTCTGATTCCTCCCCCCGTATCGAGCAGCAGGTCCCGTTCGTCGGAAATATGCAACGTCAGTCCGAAATCATTGTTAGCTTTCAGAAAATCAATAATCTGCTCACCGAAATGATGGATATTAATCACTATTTCGGTAAAACCGGAAGCTTTCAGTTTCAAAATCACATGCTCCAGCATCGGACGTCCGGCCACGGGAACAAGGGCTTTGGGCATCGTATCGGTCAGTGGTTTCAGCCGGCTACCCAACCCGGCTGCAAATATCATTGCTTTCATTACACAGTTGCCTCAAAAGTACGTTCTATATTCTGTTCGCGGTGCACCAGCTCCACTTTCACGCCAAATTTGCGGTTCAGGTGCTCTGCCAGATGCTGCGCCGAATAAACCGAACGATGTTGCCCTCCGGTACAGCCGAAGCAAACGGACAAATTACTGAAGCCACGTTCCATATATCGCTTCACCGAAGCATCTACCAACGCATAGACAGAGTCGAGGAAACGGAGAATTTCACCATCTTCTTCAAGAAAACTGATCACCGGTTCGTCCAGTCCCGTGAAAGGTTTGTAGCGTTCGTACTTACCGGGATTGTTCACGGCACGGCAGTCAAAGACATAACCGCCGCCATTACCGGTAGGATCATCGGGAATCCCTTTCTTATAAGCAAAACTCATCACTTTGACGGTAAGCTGCCGTTTCTTGAGATCGTCGGTGAATTGCTTGAGTTCGGTAAGTTCGCGTAGCACATTGCAAAGATACGGGTATTCAGGGTACGCCTCTTTGAGCAAGTCACGCAGGTTCTGGATAGCAAAAGGAACACTCTGGATAAAATGAGGTTTCTTCTCAAAATACCCCCTGAAACCGTAAGCTCCGAGCACTTGCAACGTGCGGAAAAGAACAAAATGACGAAGCTGACTATAGAAATAGGGCTCGTCGATAGGCTGATATTTGCGCAGGGCATCGATATACTCCTTCAGCAATTCCTGACGGAGACTATCGGGATACTTCGCCTTTGCCTGCCACAGGAAAGAAGCGACATCATAATAGAACGGCCCTTTTCGTCCGCCCTGAAAGTCGATAAACCACGGCTCACCGTCTTTGATCATCACATTGCGGCTCTGAAAATCGCGGTACATAAAAGTAGCGGAAGAACTGCGCAGCAGCACATCACTCATCTTCTGAAAGTCGTCCTCCAGTTTATCTTCCTGAAATTCCATGCCGGTAGCCTTAAGGAAACAATATTTGAAGTAATTCAAATCCCAAAGGATAGAACGCTGATTGAACTCCGGCTGCGGATAGCAACGGGAAAAGTCGAAGCCGTCGGCTCCGGCAAACTGTATGGCAGGAAGCAAACGGACCGTCTTGCGGAGCAACTCTTTTTCCTCTTCGGAAAATACGCTGGTAGCACGTCCTTTCTCGATTGCATGAAACAAAAGGGTATCTCCCAAATCTTCCTGAAGATAGTAACTCTTATTTTCGGAAACGATATGAACTTCGGGTACAGGCAGGCCGGACTTGCGGAAATGGGCTGCCATATAAAGGAAAGCATCATTCTCCTCGACAGACGTGCCACATACGCCGATCAGGGTTTTCGCACCTGTCAGCCGGAAGTAGCGGCGGTTGGAACCGGAAGATGGTAATTCTGTTATATTCTCTGCGGGAACTCCCATATATTCCTGATATAGTTTCTGTAGTTCTTCGGTAATCATAGTCGTACATTTTCGAGCAAAGATAAAGATTATAGATAAATTAATATCATCTTTGCTCAAAACTCTATATCATTTTATTCAATATTCATCCGAATGTATTATCTTTGCTTCTGTTTACTCGACCTAATTCAATGAAAGCAAGACTCTATATCGTCCTATGCATCGCATTTATCACACAAATGGCCGGTGTCCTTCCTTTACAGGCGGGGCATTACTATTACAAGCAGATTTCTCTGAAAGAAGGACTACCTTCCACCGTCCGGTGTATCCTTACGGATGAACAGGGATTCGTGTGGATAGGCACCCGCTCCGGTCTGGGACGGTTTGACGGCCACGAACTGAAGAAATACATCCATCACGCAGACGATCCGCATTCGCTGCCTCACGACCTCGTCCTTCAGATTGCAGAAGACGAACAATACAATATCTGGATCTTGACTGATAAAGGGGTGGCACGCTACCAACGGCAAAGTGACGACTTCTACCTGCCAACCGACGAAAAAGGAAAGAACATCACCGCATATTCCACCTGCCCTACCCCAGAGGGGTTATTATTCGGAGCCAAAAACAAAATTTACTTTTACAGCTACCGGGACGGTTCTTTCCGCCTGCTGCAGGAATTCGACCAGACACCGGATTTCAGAAACTTCAATATCACGATACTCAGCCTTTGGGATGAAGAAACTGTACTCTGTTGCAGCCGCTGGCAAGGGCTGCTCCTGCTCAACCTGAAAACCGGAGCATACAGCCGCCCGCCTTTCGACTGCGGAAAGGAGATTATGAGCATGATCATCGACTCGAAGAACCGGATATGGATTGCCCCCTACAATAACGGGCTCTACTGTTTCGACCGGAACGGAAAACAACTGGCATCATACACCACCCGCAACTCCTCGCTGAGCAACAATGTCATACTCAGCCTTGCCGAACGGGAGAACAAACTATGGATCGGAACGGACGGAGGCGGTATCAACATCCTCGAACCGGAAACCGGACAGCTTTCCCTGCTGGAACACATCCCCGGCAGAGACAACTATTCGCTCCCCGCCAACTCCATCCTCAGCCTCTACAACGACCGTAACAACAATATATGGGCAGGAAGTATCCGGAACGGACTGATCAGCATCCGCGAAGTGTCAATGGTGACCTACACGGACGTAGTGCCCGGCAACGACCGTGGACTGAGCAACAACACCATCCTCAGCCTCTATCAGCAGTCCGACGATAAAATATGGATCGGAACAGACGGAGGCGGAGTCAACCTTTTCAATCCTCTCACGGAGAAGTTCACCCATTATCTCTCTACGTGGGAAGACAAAGTGGCATCTATCTGTCAGTTCACTCCCGACAAACTACTGATCTCGCTCTTCTCACAGGGAGTATTCGTCTTCAATCCGTCTACCGGAGAGAAACAACCGTTCACAATCATTGACGACGAAACGACCACCCGCCTCTGCAATCGGGGAAAAGCGGTCAACCTGTATCAAAACAGCCCCGACAACGTGCTGCTGCTCGGCGACCACGTCTATCAATACGACCTGAACAAACGCACTTTCCGGATTGCCACCGAACAGGAGGGACAGGACATCATCGGCGCTCTTCTGCCCATCACCAATCACGAAGACTATACCTATCTCAACGATACGAAACGTATCTACCAACTGGACAAACGGAACAACCGCCTGACGTCTCTGTTCCGTTGCTTCAACGATACGGTCATCAATTCCGTTGCGCGTGACGAATACGGAGACTTCTGGATAGGGAGCAACTATGGACTGATCCACTATAATCCCGCTACCAAAGTACGTACTCCCTTTACCACCACGCTATTCACGGAAGTAACGCTCATCGTGTGCGACCAACAGGGAAAAGTATGGTTCGGAACGAATGACATGCTTTTCGCATGGCTCATCAAAGAAAAGAAATTCGTACTGTTCGGCGAATCGGATGGTGCCATTCAAAACGAATATCTTTCCAAACCCCGTCTGCTGAGCAGCCACGGAGATGTCTACATGGGCGGCGTCAAAGGACTGCTGCATATCAACAGCAATCTGCCGCCGGCTACTTCCGAGCTGCCCAAACTGCAATTATCGGATGTCATCGTCAACGGAGAATCCGTCAACAATGAACTGTGCGGTGACCCGACCGGAATTTCCGTTCCCTGGAACAGTAATATAAGTATCCGTATCATGTCCAAAGAAGAGGATATCTTCCGGCAGAAAGTGTATCGGTATCAGATAGAAGGGCTGAACGACCAGCAGATCGAATCGTACAACCCGGAACTGGTCATCCGCTCGCTTCCGCCCGGTGATTATCAGATTATGGCTTCCTGCACAGCAAAGGACGGCAGCTGGATTCCCAGTCAGCAGATACTGGAACTGACCGTACTCCCTCCCTGGTACCGCACATGGTGGTTCACGCTGGGCTGTGCCTTGTTAGTAACCGGAATGATTGTCGAAACTTTCCGGAGAACACTGAAACGAAAAGAAGATAAGTTGAAATGGGCCATGAAGGAGCACGAGCAACAGGTGTACGAAGAAAAAGTACGTTTCCTGATCAATATCAGCCACGAACTGCGTACTCCACTGACACTGATCCACGCTCCGCTCAGCCGCATATTGAAGTCCTTATCCCCGGCAGATACCCAATACCTGCCGCTGAAAGCGATTTACCGGCAGTCTCAGCGAATGAAGAATCTGATCAACATGGTGCTCGATGTGCGCAAGATGGAAGTGGGAGAAAGCAAACTGCTCATACAGCCTCACCCGCTCAACGAATGGATCGAACATGTATCGCAAGATTTCGTCAGCGAAGGGGAAGCAAAGAATATACAGATTCATTACCGGCTCGATCCACGCATCAAAATAGTGAGTTTCGATAAGGACAAATGTGAAATCATTCTGAGTAATCTGCTGATCAATGCACTGAAACACAGCCCGCAAGACACGGAAATCACCATCACTTCGGAACTGCTTCCCGAAGAAAAAAGAGTACGCATCTCCATTACCGACCAAGGTTGCGGATTGCAGCAGGTAGACACACAGAAGCTCTTCACCCGTTTTTATCAGGGCATGGGCGAACAGAGCGGAACGGGCATCGGCTTGTCTTACTCCAAGATTCTAGTGGAACTGCACGGCGGCTCCATCGGCGCACGAGACAATTCGGAATCGGGAGCTACCTTCTTCTTCGAACTACCGCTGAAACTGGAATCGGAAGAGATCATCTGCCAGCCCAAAGCATATCTGAATGAATTGATGAGCGACGACAGCGGCAAGCAGTCACAAGAGGAAGACAACTTCGCCACCGCTCCCTACAGCATTCTGGTGGTAGACGACAATCCCGACCTGACGGACTTCTTAAAGAAAGCACTGGGAGAATACTTCAAACGTATATTGACTGCCTCTGATGGCGTAGAGGCACTTCAGCTTATCAAAAGCCATACTCCCGACATCATCGTAAGTGACGTCATGATGCCCCGCATGAACGGATACGAGCTTTGCAAAAACATAAAGGAAGACATTGCGATCAGTCACATCCCCGTTATTCTGCTGACGGCAAGAGACGACAAACAAAGTCAGATGAGCGGCTACAAAAACGGTGCGGACGCCTATCTGACCAAACCGTTCGAAGTGGAAATGCTGATGGAACTGATCCGTAACCGACTAAAAAACCGTGAACATACCAAGAAGAGATATCTGAACGCAGGACTGATCCCCGCTCCGGAAGAAAGCACCTTCAGCCAGGCAGATGAAACGTTCCTGCTCAAACTAAACAAGATCATTCAAGAGAATCTGGACAGTAGCCGATTGGATATTCCTTTTATATGCAAAGAAATCGGCATGAGCCGGGCCTCTCTTTACAACAAGCTGAAGGCACTGACGGACATGGGAGCCAATGACTATATCAATAAGTTCCGGATGGAGCAGGCAATTCTACTGATCACCGGCACGGAAATGTCATTTACGGAAATTGCGGAGAAAGTGGGATTCACTACTTCCCGTTATTTCAGCACGACTTTCAAGCAGTACACGGGCGAAACACCGACTCAATATAAAGAGAAACATAAGAGAGAGACATCAAAAACAATTAATCAATAAAACCCCTAATATACAAATTTCTTAACACATTATTTTTATGAACTACAAATTATTTTCTTTAGTAAGCGGTACGCTTATTCTTTCCAGTCTGTCTGCCAGCGGACAGAAAAACAACACAAAGCCGAATATCCTCTTCATCCTCTGCGATGACATGGGATATGGCGATCTGGGATGCTACGGTCAGCCATTCATCCGCACCCCCCATCTGGATGCGATGGCAAGCGAGGGTATGCGCTTCACACAGGCATACGCAGGAAGTCCCGTCAGTGCTCCTTCCCGAGCTTCATTTATGACAGGGCAGCATACAGGACATTGCGAAGTACGGGGCAACAAGGAATATTGGACGAACGCCCCCACAGTAATGTATGGCAACAACAAGGAGTATGCAGTAGTCGGTCAGCATCCTTATGACCCCGATCACGTTATCCTGCCCGAGATAATGAAAGAGAACGGATATACCACCGGTATGTTCGGCAAATGGGCGGGAGGTTATGAAGGTTCCTGCTCCACTCCGGACAAACGCGGGATAGACGAATATTTCGGCTACATCTGTCAGTTCCAGGCCCACCTTTACTATCCTAATTTCCTCAATCGCTACAGCAAGGCATTAGGCGACACAGGCGTAGTACGTGTCATTATGGACGAGAACATCAAGTATCCGATGTACGGTGCCGATTATCAAAAACGCCCGCAATATTCGGCGGATATGATTCACCAGAAAGCAATGGAATGGCTGGATGAGCAGGACGGCAAACAACCGTTCTTCGGAGTGCTGACTTATACCCTGCCCCATGCGGAACTGGTTCAGCCGGAAGACTCTATCTTAAATGAATATAAAGAGAAATTCAATCCTGACAAGAGCTACAAAGGCAGCGAAGGATCGCGATACAACGCGATCACGCATGTACACGCACAATTTGCAGGAATGATTACGCGACTGGACTACTACGTCGGAGAAGTACTGAAAAAGCTGAAAGAGAAAGGACTGGACGAGAATACACTGGTCATTTTCTCCAGCGACAACGGCCCTCACGAAGAAGGCGGAGCTGATCCTACATTCTTCGGCAGAGACGGTAAACTGCGTGGCTTGAAACGCCAATGCTATGAAGGAGGTATCCGTATCCCATTTATCGCCCGCTGGCCGGGACGTGTACCTGCAGGTACAGTGAACGACCACATCTGCGCTTTCTACGACCTGATGCCTACTTTCTGCGAGATCATCGGCGAAAAGAATTACGTAAAGAAATATGCGAACAAAGACAAAGAAGTAGATTACTTCGACGGCATTTCCTTCGCCCCGACATTACTGGGAAAGAAAAAGCAGAAGGAACATGACTTCCTTTACTGGGAATTTAATGAAACAAATCAGATTGGCGTACGCATGGGAGACTGGAAGATGGTAGTAAAGAAAGGGATACCTTTCCTTTATAATCTGGCAACGGACATTCATGAAGACAACAATGTGGCCGACCAGCATCCGGAGATTGTAGAAAAAATGAAGGCAGTTATCTTTGCACAGCACACGCCTAACCCAAACTTCTCCGTTACACTACCGGAGAAGAAATAAGGTAATAAAAGTTTATCATTTAGGCACAGATTTCGCGGATTACACGGTTTTTAGTTACTCAACTTTAAAACCGTGTAATCCGCAAAATCCGTGCCTGACTGTTATCAATAACCGAATAATCCGCTATTGATCCGAGAGTTTACGTACTGATTCTTTTTCTTCCTCCCGTCTCTTCCTATACCGGATATACCGCAGTGACCACTCATGCATTTTCTTCAGAAACTCCTCTTCTGTGAGCGTATCATAGTAATAATTAAATATACGCTCGTAATAGTTCAAACACTTATCATCCCTTTTTTTAGCATTTCGTAAGTTTCCTTACTCATGCCTATAGCTTGACACATGGCTGAAACAACCACTTTCTCACATTTAAGTACCTCTTCGATAAAAAGGCCGAATGCAAAATGATGATACTCTTTTTTCATTTTTTCTTGTTTTAAACGTTAATAATGATTTAGTTGTTATAAAAATATTCACATTAGTTCGGATATGTCCGAACTGCCGTTATATCACTTTATCCTAATTTTGCGCTGCGTTTCAAAAACAGAACCGCATTATTAAAAGAATTAACGATAAATGTTATGACAAACAATTTCAGAATGTCTTATTTCATGCCCCCGATTGCTCCCATCAGGAACGAACAAGGACAAACCGTTACACCCGCCACACTCACTCCCTTCTGCGAAGTTTCGGTCGAACAGGTATATCAGATGATCACCTGCAACGAAAACCTCAAAGCACTGACCGAACAAGTACGCGGTGCCGGAGACCTGCGAATGGCAAAAGCCTCTTTACTCCCCTACGTAACCCCATGCGGCACATTCATCCGCCGGAGTAGTAAATTCTTCGCATCGCCTTCCGGGCTCGTAGTGGTAGATATAGATAACCTCGACTCCTATCAGAAAGCCGTGGAAATGCGTCGTACACTGTTCGACGACCTTTTCCTCTGTCCCATACTTACATTCATCAGTCCCAGCGGCCGGGGCGTGAAAGCATTCGTACCTTATAGCAAACTCTACGCAGACGATCAGACACGGAACGTAAAAGAAAGCATAAACTGGGCAATGCAATACATAGAAATAACCTACGGATCAGAAATGGACGACTCCACAGAAACTCCGCCAAAAGCTGTAGACACCTCCGGCAAAGACATCGTAAGAGCCTGTTTCCTCAGCCACGACCCACAAGCACTATTCAGAGAGTATTAAATTATAATCACGAATGATCAACTTCAATTGTCAATTATCATTTGTCAATTGTCAACTCCCCAAAAATGACCAATATTGAATCTTTACGCCTCATCACTGAGGCAGTCGAAACGGCAGGTGCCGACATTGCACCCTCTTACGCCGAGTACGTACAATTAGCATTCGCCATCGCAACAGACTGTGGCGAAGCAGGACGTGAGTTTTTTCACCGCCTGTGCCGGATATCCGCCAAATATCAGCGCGAGCATGCCGAACGAATGTTCTCCAACGCCCTCATGAAGCAGCATGGAGAAATACATCTGGGAACGGCCTTTCATCTCGCAGAATCAACAGGAGTGAAAATCTGCCGGGAGGAAGTTATGAACAGCCGGAAAAATGCAGAAAATGCACTAAATGCACCCTACAATTTCTCCACACACAGGCGCGCGTATAATAAGGTGGAAGAGGAAGAAAACGACAACGACGAAAACACCAACGCTTCCGAAGAACTCTCGACAGACAGTGATCCTCTACAACCGCTGCCTACTTTCCCCGAAGCAGACTGGCCTAAAATCCTGATGCTCATTATGAGCTATGCCACCTCTCCTACACAACGGGACATACTCTTGCTCGGAGCACTGACCGCACTAGGAGCTACGATGGAACGCTATGTGAGATGTTCCTATTCCGGAAAATACCAGTCTCCTTGTCTGCAAACCTTCTTTGTAGCCCCTCCTGCTTCGGGTAAAAGCGGACTTTCACTTATCCGCCTGCTCGTAGAACCTATTCATGACAAAATTCGCCAACAAGTGGACGAAGAAATGAAAGCCTACCGGAAAGAAAAGAAAAACTATGAGTTGCTGGGCAAAGAACGTGTCAATACAGAAGCACCTCAGATGCCTCCCAACAAAATGTTTCTTATCTCGGGCAACAACAGCGGCACCGGCATTCTGCAAAATATCATGGACGCTAACGGAACAGGACTCATCTGCGAAACCGAAGCGGACACCATCGCCTCCGCCATCAGCTCCGAATACGGGCATTGGAGCGACACGCTCCGCAAAGCCTTCGACCATGACAGACTGTCCTACAACCGACGTACCGATCAGGAATACCGGGAAGTAAAGAGAATCTTTCTTGCCGTCCTGCTTTCGGGGACACCCGCACAGGTGAGAGCCCTCATCCCGTCGGCGGAGAACGGACTTTTCTCCCGCCAACTGTTCTACTACATGCACGGCATCTATACATGGGCTGACCAGTTTGCATGCGGAGAGATAGATCTGGACGAAATCTTCAGGTCCATAGGCAGGGATTGGCAACTAAAGCTGGATATACTGAAAGAACACGGCATCCATACGCTTCGCCTCACCGACGAGCAGAAAAAGGAATTCAACGCTCTCTTCTCCGATTTGTTTTTCCGTTCGGACATTGCCAACGGCAACGAAATGAGAAGTTTCATAGCCCGTCTGGCTGTCAATATCTGCCGCATCATGTCAACGATAGCCATGTTACGGGTGTTGGAAATCCCCCAACCCTATCAGCTTAAGAGTTCTGACAGATACGCTCCCGTTCCGGACAAGGAAATTCCCACAGATAACGTCAAGGACGGCATTATTACCCGTTGGGATATAACTATCACTCCTGAAGACTTTAAAGCTGTTCTTGGGCTTGTAAAGCCTCTCTATCGGCATGCCACGCATATATTATCTTTCCTTCCATCTTCGGAAATCCCACACAGGGCCAATGCCGACCGTGACGCCTTCTTCGATGCGCTGGGTGACGAGTTCACCCGTACACAGTTGACGGAACAGGCTACAGCTATGGGAATCAAACCCAACACCGCACTCTCCTGGCTGAGACGTCTCGTAAAAAAGGGACTCTTTGTCATGAAAGAAAAGGGGACTTACGTACGCGCACGTGTGTGCGTGTGTTAGGGATGCCCCGTAAAAGTGCATTTTTGCATCGGTTGATAACTTTGCGTCATAGGGATATAACGTTTTGTAGAAGCTAAAGCACCGCTTTAGATACCATAAAGCTATGCTTTAGAAGTCGTAAAGCATAGCTTTAGCCAATACAAAACGCCCTCGCAGTCTACAACACTTATTACCTGTTACCTAATACTTATTACCTGCTCAT
>CANSEY010000016.1 GCA_947646015.1 uncultured Bacteroides sp.
CTTTTTCAAAATTGAATTCCTTCATCGGTTGTGCCGGTTCCCTGTTCCGGAAGTGCCTGTTAAAGGCCGGACGGCTCTCCGGACAGGAAAAGCCTGTCCGGCCTTACACCATTCCAGATATGGAATTATTTAACCTCGATAGCCTTGGAAGTTTTTTGTTTTTCTTCCTCCTTCACTTTCGGGATTTCAATGGACAGGATCCCGTGTTCGACTTTTGCGGAAATCTTATCCTTCTCCACGTTTTCAGGTAGCAGGATGGTCTGCTGGAACTTGGAATAAGAGAATTCGCGGCGGAGATACTTCTTGTCTTTCTTCTCCTCCTTCTTCTCTTCTTTCTTTTCCATGCAGATTGTCAGGTTGTTGTTTTCGTCAACATTCACCTTGAAATCATCCTTCGTCATTCCGGGAGCCGCCATTTCAACCTTGTAGTCCTTGTCATTCTCAATGACATTGATGGCAGGAGCCGTAACTCCCGTTTTTGCCAGCCACTCATTCTCGAAGAAATCGTTAAAAATACTCGGCAACCAGTTTGAATTTGTTTTTACAGGTACCATTTTTACCTCCTTTTTTAAATTGTTAATAAATAAAATATTCAAAAAGACAATACAAATCAGTCTGATTGACTGACTCTTATCGTCTGATCATACCTTGTTCGGCTACAGCCTCCGTCCGTCTCCGTATCTCCTCCTGGTCTCCGAGGAAATAGTCCCTGACAAGCACCGGCCGTTCATCAAATTCGAATACATAAGGTACTGCCGTGGGCAGGTTCAAGAGGGATATGTCCGTATCGGAAATATTCTTGAGATGCTTGACTATCCCGCGCAGACTGTTTCCATGGGCAACGACAAGCAGGTTGTCCCTATGCATCAATGTGGGTAGGATGACACATTCCCAATAGGGCATGACACGCATGACGGCATCCTTCAGGGATTCAGTCCGTGGCAGTTCCATTTCGGGAACACCGGCGTAACGGGTGTCGTTCCCCGGATAGCGGGGATCGTCTTCCTTCACCGGCTCGGGCGACACGCCGTAACTTCTCCGCCAGATATGGACTTGTTCCTCGCCATATTTGTCTGCTGTCTCCCTTTTGTTAAGTCCCTGAAGTATGCCGTAGTGTTTCTCGTTCAACCTCCAGCTTTTCTCCACCGGGATCCAGTCTTCATTGAGACGGTCCAGAACACAATTCAACGTTTTCACAGCCCGTTTCAGATAGGATGTGTAAGCCGCCTCAAAAGAGAATCCCGCTTCTTTCAGCATATCACCGGCTTTACAGGCTTCTGCGATCCCCTTATCACTCAGGTCTACATCGGTCCAACCGGTAAAGCGGTTTTCCTTGTTCCATAGGCTCTCGCCATGTCTCAACAATACGATCCTTTTCATGCCATATAGTTTTTATGCAACGGTTATCGAAGGATCCAGATAGACATCCTGAATGGTGTTCAGAAGCGAGACCCCGTCTTTCATCGTCTTCTGGAAGGCTTTTCTCCCACAGATAAGTCCCATACCTCCGGCACGTTTGTTCACCACTGCGGTTACGACGGCATCATGCAGGTCAGATGTCCCATGGGACTCGCCCCCCGAATTGATCAGGCCAACCCTTCCCATATACCCGTTGGCCACCTGGTAGCGGCAGAGGTCTATCGGATGGTCGGAGACCAGTTCCGTATACATACGCCCGTCGGTCTTACCGAATCCGATGGCTTTAAAACCTCCATTGTTGGACGGCAGCTTCTGCTTCACGATATCAGCCTTGATGGTGACCCCGATATGGTTGGCCTGCCCTGTCAGATCTGCTGCCGCATGATAGTCAATCCCGTCTTTCTTAAAACTGCTGTTTCTCAGATAACACCACAATACCGTGGCCATCCCCAACTCATGGGCATATTCAAACGCCTGTGAGACCTCCACAATCTGGCGGCGGCTTTGTTCCGAACCGAAATAGATAGTTGCCCCCACGGCAACGGCACCCATGTTCCATGCCTCCTTCACTGTACCGAACATGACCTGGTCATAACTGTTCGGATAAGTCAGCAGCTCGTTATGGTTCAACTTCACGATGAAAGGAATCTTATGGGCGTACTTACGTGCCACAGCTCCCAGAACTCCGAATGTGGATGCCACGGCGTTGCATCCTCCTTCAATGGCCAGCTTTATGATGTTTTCGGGATCGAAATAAAGCGGATTGGGGGCGAAAGACGCTCCTGCAGAATGTTCTATCCCCTGATCCACCGGCAGGATGGAGACATACCCGGTATTGGCCAGACGCCCGTGCCCGTACAGGGCTTGTAGGCTCTCCAAGGTGCGTATATTCCTGTCGGAATCCACCCATGCCTTGTCTATCATATTCGGCTCGGGGATATGGATGAGTTTCTTGTCTATTGTCTTGCATACATGGTCCAGGTAGTATCCTGCCTGCGTTCCCAACAAATCAATAATCGTGCTCATGTCAGTCGTTTTTTTATTCCAAATCAGGACTGGCGTTCCCCCAGTTTTGCATCCATGAAAAGGATGCCGCTCTCTCCGGCTTTCTTCATCAGGTTTACGATGTTCAGGAAATTCGCCTCTTCCTCCACCTGCTCCCTGACAAATCCCCAAAGAAAATCACGGGTGGCATTGTCTTTCTCCTCGGAAGCCAGATGTACCAGTTCGTCAATCAATCTGGAAACATGTCTCTCGTGTTCCAAGGCATGTTCAAAGACTTCGGTGGGACTGCCCCAACCCTGTGGAACCACATCGACCTTGTCCACTTTTGCCTCCGCCTCACGTTTGGCCATATATTCGGCGATGGCACATGCGTGTCCTGTCTCTTCCGCCGATTGCTTGCGCATCCAGCGGGCCATGCCGGAAAAACCTTCCTTTTCCAGATAGAAGGACATTGAAAGATACAGGTTGGCGGACCATAATTCCGCAGTAATCTGCCCGTTCAGGGCCTTTTGTAAATTCTCGGTCATAATGAATCTAATTTTTAATGTTGGTACTATTTTTTATTTTTCATATTCAGGGGCAAGCGTGTGCTTGTCTCAAAATATCTGTCAGGACAGGTTGCATCCCGTTTATGAAACATTCCACGGCGATGACCATCAGAATAAGCCCCATCAGTCTCATCATCACATTATTTCCGGTTTCTCCAAGAATTTTCAAAAGCCGCGTTGACACGCAAAGGATAATGAAAGAGAGGAGACAGACTAGGGCGATCACGCAAACCAGTGCAATTTTGAAAATATGCTCAGGGGCATCTTCCATCAGTGTTATGCCGCTTGAAATTACACCCGGACCGCACAGCATCGGAACGGCAAGAGGCGTGACGGTGATGTTCCTGGAATATTCTTTTTTCTCGTTCTCGTTCAGTTTCACATGGGTGAAGTGTGCCTGCAGCATGTCATATCCGATTTTAAAGATGATGATACCTCCCGCAATCCGGAAACCATTGGTCGAGATCCCGAAAAAATGGAACAGGAACCTGCCGCACAAGGTGAAAAGTACCAGTATGACGAACGTGAGGGCGCAGGATTTTAAGGCGATGCTCCGGCGTTCTCCGGCACTCATGCCCTCGGTCATCTGCAGGAAAACCGGCATCACTCCGAGGGGGTCCATCAATGTGAACAACGAAGTGAAACACAACATTGAGTATGCGAATATATCCATAGGATGATACTTGTTTTATTTTTAGACCATTATTTTCTCTGTGAACAATAAACTCCGGTCAGGTTACACGATTTGACACATCATATGAAGCAGGGCAGCCTGCGTTCATATTCCATGGCCAGGATACGCAACAATTCCATAAACGCCGTACTTACATATATCCGTTTTGTGTACAGCCCCTTGATGAAAGAATGGATGGATGAATCCGTATTCTGGCATAGTACGTGAAGTTCGGATATCTGACGGGATATATATTGTTCATGTTCAAGCAGGGTGTTCAAGGCAGCCAGCGGTGTCGGCCATTGCCGGATGTCGCGCCTGATTTCATGGATGGTTACAGCACCTCCTTCATGATAGATGCGGTTCATCATCTGATAGACCTTGCCCATATTGTCCTGTGCCTGTGCACTTAGCCATGAGGCCAATATCGGAAGTTGCTGCCCCTCAAAATAGACCTGCAATGACAGGTACAGGTTAGTTGACCAGATTTCTGTATTGATCAATGTGTTCATCGCATATTCAATTCGTTTATCCATGGCTGTTCTGATATTTGAAATTAGACAAAATAAATCGTAATTCATATCCTGCAATAATCATGAATTTATGTGATAGCATCTGTAAATCGGACTCTTATGGAGTTGTAAAATGAATTTTAATGCTTGCGAGACAAATAGTCATAAAAATGTATAATTATCATGCCTTTTTGTCACAAGATCCCTACAACATTCTCAACAAGATATCCAGTTCTTTCTCTATCATGTTGATCTTGTCGTATATGTAATCCAGCGTATTATGATAGTGCAGGCAGGCCCTGCATTCCTGCAATTCCCTTGACAGGGAGAGTATTTGTTGCCAAAGTTCCTCTTCTGTATGTCCAGGGGGATTATTGAATGCCATAAATGGATTCAGAGAAACTGTTTGGCATGTAATTTGTGTAATAATAGCCGCAAGTCCCGAAAAGGGGCAGGAATGGAAACAAAAAGGCAGAGAATTCCACTAAAGACAGTAACAGACAGAGGAATGAAAACGGAAGGCAGGACCTGTCCGGTTTTGAAACAAATTGCTTTCATAATGCGATTATATGACAACTCTGTTCCCTGAAGTTGTGTTTATATAAAGTTAAGCGTGGGAACTTTGGTATTACCGTTCAGAAGTATCCCCATACTCAACAACATATAATACACAAAGCCCCACGCCTATATATGCTAACAAGATATAATAGTGCATAGGGACACCTGATGTATTATCCAATTGTTGTCTTGAAATTGGGGATTTCCTGAACATGGATAATGCCTAACGCTTACTGTTATTAATCTTTTTTGGTAAAAGACAAGGCAAAAATACTAAAAGAATTGATTCGCGTCAATAAAAATCCAACTTTTTTATTATTTTACTCTCTGCGCCACTGAATTTCATCGCTCTCCGCTCTCCAAATCCCGTGCCCTTCAGCGATAAGTAATCCTGAGTTCATCAATTGCCTCATAAAAGAGCTTTTGTACATCCTAAAATCCGCAACCTGTAATATTTTTGATATCTGGGGTTGCAGATACCTCTCTAAAACGACTCGTTTTCGTAAAGAACCCTAATGGTGCAGTCGCAAGAGACAAAATCCCCTTACCCCATGATGCGACTTGAGGCAATACGCAAAAGGCCACGAAGATTTGAGGCTACCCAAAATCAAATTTGAAGGCCATCATGTATGCATCATTGCTTGTGTATATGTTCAGTATGTGCTGTCTTGCAGTCTTAATCCATTTTGCAGGGACAGAAACATACTTGAATACAAAAGTTTTGATTCTGCTTGTGCGTTTAAGTCCAAAGCTCTTCATGTTTGCGTCAGATATGAGGTGTCTGTAAAAGTTTCGTATTAAAGCGGTCAGAAGCAGGAACACCGTGTTTTCCGCCATGAACGATTTTGGCAGCCGTTTCCAGCCAAAGCCGTTGTTCATGTCGTCCAATACACGCTCAGCACCGCCACGCTTGTTGTAATACTCCACGATGTCACGGTCTGTCGAAGTATAGTCATTTGTCAGTATGCATCTGTATGTATATTCCCCTTCCCACAGGTCGAGTTCCTTGTTGATGCTTCTTTGCCGCTGTATGACAAGGCGGTACGCTTTGCCGACCCATTTCTCTGCAATGATGGAGCATATCTCAAACTCGTGACCGTTTATGTATTCGGTCTTCCATCCGCGCAAGGCAAAGATATCGTCATACAACGATACACACCTGTTTGCGCGGATATAAAAATGCCGACTGTGCTTCTCCACCATTTCCACCATAGCCTCAGAGCATGAGCCACAATCCATCCTCGCACGGTTTATATGTATTCTGGCATTCTCCAAACGCTCAAAAATACGTTTTAGAGTGTCTTCCTGATGGAAACGGACATTGGTATTGCCGTCGCGGTTCTCTATCCCGACGATGACATCGCCGACCGTTGCTATTCCTGGACTGTAACCGGTAAACTTCTTGTAGGTTATTTTTGCGTCAAATTTCTCCGTCTCAATGAACTGGTGGTCAAAATCAAAGTCATATTCATTGTCTGGCAGCAACTGTCCAGTTGCCAGCAATGCATTGACAAGCAGATTGTTAAGGTCGGAAGCCACGTTGAAGTCGTAGCTTTTGCCCGAATCAGACCTGTAGGTCAGATTCGGTGTGGTCAATTCACGAATGGCCCTAAGTATTGTGTCTGCGCTGCATGTACGGAGGGGTGGATGCAAGCAAAGTGCTTCCATAAGGTGTGAGGTCACGTCTTCGACACATGACCCTCCACAGAAATATACGCACATCAGAGAACGTATTATCTCGCTATATTGATAGCCATACACTTTGCTACGCAAACCTAAAGTAGAGTCTATTGTACAAGACAACATCCTGTCGAATTTCTCCATAATTGGAAATATACCACCAAAAGATGTGAGTTTCTCGGATTTTATTTGTACTTTTACCATGCTTGATGAGGTTTTGTTTGACTATTTTTGCAACACTAAGTTAAGTGAATCCTTTGACATGACAAAATCCTGAGCCGCTCGGCTTTGCCGCTTGGCTTGTCCAAGAACTTTTTGTTGTTCAGGATATTATAAAAGTTAAAATTTATAGTGTTGCGGAATTAAGGTAATAACAATACTATGAAATCGTTATTCATATTACAACTTGTATGTTGCGTCATTACAGCCATGCTAGCATTGCAATTAGCCATGGCAAGTTTGCAGGTGAGATGGAAGGTGTGGCGCTACGAAATATCAAGATGGATTCTCGTTGCATCCATGCTATTCTTCTCCGTCCACTACCTCTTACAGATGATTCATGGACTCCGTGCACAAGGTGCCGATGTGGGCGCAGCATTCAACATATTGTTCTATACTCCAGTGGCATTTGCCATCACTCTCTCCATAATCAACATAGAGAGCACAGGCAACAAAGTGCGACGGTATTGTTTACGTGGTATGATGGCATACATACTCATCGCCATAGTTTTCGTCATTGGCATGTTCAAAAGTCAAAGTTTACACATTGGCAATATGCTCTATGTGATGCTCGGTCTTTTTGTGGCTAGCATGGCATATTTTATTCTTATCATTCGCAAAGAAACAAAAGCCCGAAAGCAGAAGCTCATGGAGAATTTCGGAATCGACTTGATTCCATACGTGCGCTATTCGCAAGCCAGCATCATTTTGCTATACTTTGCTGCTGGACTCCTTCCTGTAGCAATCCTCTTCAATACCTTATTATATATAATAGGTCCCTTGATATTACTCTCTGTCATCTTTTTCGTCCACACTTTCATTGCTATGGGCTATTACATCACACCCAAAGAAGTCATTCCTGAGGAAAATGACGCAGAAGCAAAAGTCACGGAAGCAGAAGACATGAAAGACGGCAAGAACACTCATGGCACAAATATCTTGACAGCTAATAGAAAGATGGAAATAGAATTAGCCCTCAAGAAATGGTGTGAAGAGGGATTTTATAAGGACTATGAAGTTAACATCTATTCGCTAGCTACCAAGTTGGGATACAAGAAAAACGAACTGACAGAATACTTCAATCAGTCAGAATACACCAATTTTAGAACCTGGCTTAGCGACATTCGTTTTAATGAGGCTGTTCGCATGATGAAAGCCAACCCCGAATATAGCATTGACGCTATTTCCACAGAGTGCGGTTTCTCATCCCACACATGGATTTATCGTATATTCAAACAAAAAACGGGCATGTCACCTAGCCAATGGCGCAAACAGTTTGCCTCCATCTAAATGCGTATTTTTGTAATTTCGCATTAAATAGCATTTAAAAGAGGTGTGTCAGCGTTTTGACACAACCTCTACTTAAAAGATTTAATTTACAATAGTATTGCGGAATTAAGGTACATGAAACCGATAACCTGTCATAGTGGCATTGGGAAAAGCCGTTCAGACGATCCGCATCATGGTCGGCAAAAGATCTAAAGTGACCTCTTTGGCTGTCTTGCGCTTGGAGACATGAATCATTTCAAGCACCTTTATGACGTCTTCAGACTTCGTGCCACGTATCATGGTCACAAGTGTACCTCTGCCACCACGTCCCGCACGATTAGTGACAACAGTATATAATTCTCCGCAGCTTAAAGAAGTCTCGTCAATACAAAGGCTAGGGACCTGAGGTTGTGCCCGCATTCTGACACATTTACATTTGTAGTATTAAATATCCCAATAAAAATATAAGTGTATATTGTAATGGGATCTTAATAGAGGATTAAAAAATAAATACTTAATGGGCTGTTTCTTATGAATTCTACTGAAATCTTATAATAATTGCTCAAAAAATCACATTCTTTGTATACGTAATATCCTAATTTTGGAACGCAAATTAAAAGAATATTAATAAACTAAATTATCTGATTTATATGACAAAATTAAGATGTATGCTTTGTTGCCTGATGATCTGTACTATTACTATTGATGCTAGGACTGTTAATGATATATATAAAAGAATATCTGCACAAGTCTCCTTGAAGGTTCCCGGTAATCAATCACGAAACTATTCCCTTGCTTTTCAAGGAGCCGTTGATGATAAGGGAATCTATCTGTTAGAGTCTGAAGAAAAAATACCATTAATCATTACAGAGAGAATAGAACGTGACAATGTTAAATGTGTAATGGTAGTAAGTATTACGGCATTGGAAGACGTGTACTTTAATTATCAACAACAGTTGAAAACAGGCTTCCGACATAATGACTGTATGTTTTATCTACCAGGATTCTGGTATAGTCGCAATTTACGTTCTCCTAAAGGTGCTCCTTCATTTCATATATCAGAGAGTTGGCTGGTACGTGAGGATCGTCTGAGCTCACCCCTTACCGGTATCTTCAATCAGAAAGATGGACGTTATATGACTGTGGCACGCAAGGACGATTTTCAATGGGATGCCCTTGCTACCCACCAAACAGGCGAAATCATCCTCTCGGGCAAAACGTCCCTAGGGTTCACCGGCTTTGAGAGCCATGACGGAACATCAACACTATCTTTTGGATTTCCTTACCGAGAAGCTCCTAAAACCTATATTCGTAAGTTGACGCTGGCTCCGGAGGTTACATCTTTCCAATATCTAAAAAAAGGAGAAACAGTACTCCTGACCTGGGAATTTATCGAGGGGCAGGCTACAGACTACTCAGATTTTATTTGCCATACTTGGGAATATTGTTATGATACATACCGTCCCCAACCTGTGAAAATACCTTTTTCTCCAGAAGAGATAAAAGGAGTGCTGAGCAATTATTTTGTGGAAAGTTTTGTTGGGGACAAAGCTCTTGCCTATTACTCCAGCCCTGAAATGAAAGTGGCAGCCTGTGCCAACATGAATGTAGCAGAGATAGGTTTTGTCGGTCGCGTACTTCTAAACGCTTTCAATGCATGGGAGTTTGGCAATGAGAATGGACGTGATGACCTTGCAGCTAGCAGTAAAAAGATATTTGATAGTTACTTAGAAAATGGCTTTACGGAAACCGGTTATTTGCGTGAATGGGTAAATCTGGAAAATGATAGTGATGTGAAAGAAGAACGCCCAGTGCATAGCATACGTCGTCAGTCGGAAGGAATTTATGCCATGTTTCATTATCTGAATTATGAACAGAAGTATAAACGTCACCATCCTGATTGGGAACAACGCTTAAAGAAAATGCTCGATATGTTCTTGCAACTGCAAAATCCAGATGGAAGTTTTCCACGTAAATTCCATGATGACTTTACAGTTGTTGACGGAAGTGGAGGAAGTACTCCATCCGCTACATTACCTCTGGTTATGGGATATAAATATTTTAAGGACAAACGCTATCTGTCCGCTGCCCGGCGTACTGCGGAATATCTGGAAAAAGAGCTTATATCAAAGGCTGACTATTTCTCCTCTACGCTGGATGCAAACTGTGAGGATAAGGAAGCTTCCCTCTATACCGCTACGGCAACTTACTATTTATCATTGATAACAAATGGTACGGAACATAACCACTATGCCTCTCTGACACGAAAAGCGGCTTATTTTGCCTTGTCCTGGTATTACGTCTGGGACGTTCCGTTTGCTCCCGGGCAGATGTTGGGTGATATCGGTCTGAAAACTCGCGGCTGGGGAAATGTCTCGGTGGAGAATAATCATATTGATGTATTTATTTTTGAATTTGCCGATGTGCTCCGTTGGCTTTCCAAAGAGTATAATGAACCTCGTTTCTCTGATTTTGCTGAAGTCATTTCTACTTCCATGTGCCAGTTACTTCC
Source organism: uncultured Bacteroides sp. (assembly GCA_947646015.1). Taxonomy (GTDB): domain Bacteria; phylum Bacteroidota; class Bacteroidia; order Bacteroidales; family Bacteroidaceae; genus Bacteroides. Next base: position 10,396 of record CANSEY010000016.1, read on the forward strand.
TTATAAAGGACATATGTGTGGAGTGATAAAAGTTGGTTATTATCCGGAAGTGATCCAGCACACCAACTGGGATTATGGAAGGAATGGAAAAGGATATTATAATGACATGTTTGCTCCCGGTTGGACGGTAGCATCCCTTTGGGAATTGCTGACACCGGGACGTACTGAGAATATACTGTTGAAATAGCTCTGATATCCACTTTTCAGGATATTCTTATATCCTGTTGTATGTTAATTAATGAAACTAACAATTAAGACAATGCAGAGACTACGTATTTTAGTTATATTAATACTTCTTTCTTTGATGCCTCTTTATTCCCTTGCCGTTCTGAATGAAGGACAATATGCATTCCGTTCACTTGATATCAATAATGGATTATCCCAGAATACGGTCCATGCCATCCTTCAGGATAAACAAGGATTTATGTGGTTTGGGACGAAGGATGGTCTTGACCGGTATGATGGTATCTCTTTTCGGACTTTCATGAAAGAATCCGGAACCTTGGGCAATAATTTCATCACTTCTTTGTATGAAGACAATCTTGGGCAAATATGGATTGGGACAGACGTAGGCCTATATGTCTATTGCCCACAAATGGAAAAGGTCAGGCATTTTACTCTGATAAGTAATTCAAACATAGATATAGACTGTACGGTCAATCTGATAACTGGGGACCAGAAAGGAGGTATCTGGGTTGTAACTCAGACGCGGGGAATCTTCTATTACAATCCCCAGGATAGCCAGTTGGTTAATTATCAGTCGGACGGGTCCGGTACTCTGAACCTTAAAACTTCCGGCCAACTCTATTTTGATTCGGACGATGTCTGCTGGTTGGACATACGTGATGGAAATCTGTATTATTCAAAAGACAAGCTTAAAACTTTAACTCCGATTTTTCCAGAAGATTCAAAAGTGTCTTTCAGAGATGAATACATCTATAAATTGCTCCCCGGACCCTATAATTGCATGTATGTGGGAACTGTATTCGGACTGAAAGAAGTGAACCTAACTAATAAGACTATCCGTACCCTTCTTTCCAAGGATGAATTGGGAGGTGATATTTATATCAGGGAACTTGCATTTTATTCAGATGACGAATTATGGATAGGAACCGAATCGGGACTTTATATCTATAATCTGCACACGGCAAAAATCATCCACTTGCAGAACGTCAACGGTGATCCCTATTCAATCTCTGACAATGCCATCTATTCGATTCTCAAAGACCGTGAAGGCGGAATGTGGATAGGGACTTATTTTGGGGGTGTGAATTATTACCCCCGGCAATATACCTACTTTGATAAAGTCTATCCCCAGAAAGAATCAAACAAAATGGGAAAAAGGGTGCGGGAGTTTTGTGCCGCCCATGACGGCACACTCTGGATAGGTACAGAAGATAAGGGGCTTTTCCATTATTATCCTAGTACTGGAAAAATCGAACCGTTCATTCATCCGGATATTTATCATAATGTTCACGGATTGTATTTGGACGGAGATTATCTGTGGGTTGGGAATTTTGCAAAAGGATTGAAGCGTATTGATTTGAGGACATACGCTGTAAAGCACTATGATAATATTGCAAGTGATATCTTTTCTATCTGCCGGATAACTGCGGGCGATCTGTATCTTGGAACAACAATAGGATTGTTTCGGTACAACCCAGATACGGAACGTTTTAAACGCGTCCCCGAACTTGGGTGGACGTTTGTTTATTATATAAAGGAGGATAAGCAGGGGAATTTATGGCTGGCAACTTATGCCGATGGCGTCTATAAAAAGAATGTCCGTACAGGTGGTTGGGAACATTTCGTACATGAGGAAGCAGACTCGTCCACCCTTCCATCCAATAAGGTGCTGAGTATTTTTGAAGACAGTCAAAATCAGCTATGGTTTACCACACAAGGAGGTGGCTTCTGCCGCTTTGTGCCTTCCGCCAACACCTTTGTCCGTTATGACGGTATCGGTCTGCCAAGCAACGTCATTTATCGGATTGAAGAAGATGAAAAGGGATTGTTCTGGGTTTCAACCAATAAAGGGCTGGTGCATTTTAACCCGAAGAATTCCAGTTTTAAAGTGTATACAGTTGCTAATGGGTTGCTGAGTAACCAGTTTAATTACCAGTCCAGCTATAAGGATAAGAATGGACGGATTTATTTTGGCTGTATTAACGGTTTCATCTCCTTTGCCCCCTCCTCCTTTATTGATAATGATTTTTTACCCTCTGTTTTGATTACCGATTTTATGCTCTTTAATAAAAAGGTGGTAGTCGGAGAAAAAGGCTCTCCATTGAAACAAAGTATCACTTTGTCAAACCATATCGAACTTCAGTCAAATCAGAATTCGTTCTCCTTCAGGATAGCTGCGATAAGTTATCAGTCACCGAGCATGAATACACTGCTATATAGACTGGAAGGGTATGATTCCGAATGGCATACAGCGGGTAAGGGCCCTATTACGTATTCCAATTTACCTTATGGGACATACATGTTACGCGTGAAAGGTGCGAATAGTGATGGTGTATGGAATCCAGATGTACGCACATTGGGGATCAGGATATTGCCCCCGTTTTATTTATCCGTATGGGCATACCTGATTTATATCCTATTGATACTCGGTACATTTTTCGCCCTCTTCTTTTATTTAAGGAAGCGTACTATTGAAAAGCAGCGTAAAGAGATGGAGAAGTTCGAACAGGAAAAGGAGCAGGAACTCTACACCACTAAGATAGATTTCTTTACAAATGTGGCACACGAAATCCGTACTCCTTTAACACTGATAAAGTGCCCATTGGAGAATGTACTTGCTGATAGGGAACTCTCCGAAAATGTAAGGATGGAATTGGAAATTATGGATCAGAACGTGGAGAGGTTACTGAACCTGATAAACCAATTACTTGATTTCCGTAAAGCGGAAAATAAAGGTTTTAAATTGAATCCGAAAGAATATAATATCGGTACTATCGTCCACTCTGTTTATAAGTATTTCACCACTTTGGCAAAGCAAAGGGGAATTAAACTTGAAGTAGAAGTTCCAGAGGAAGAATTGTTGGCTTCTGTTGACAAAGAGGCTTTGACCAAAATTCTCAGTAATCTGTTTGCTAATGCATTGAAATATGCCCGGACATACGTTTATCTCCATTTGTCTGTTGATGAGAAGAATGAGGTGTTCACTATCTCTATGAGTAATGATGGGAATATAGTCCCTATCGAAATGCGTGAAAATATTTTTAAAGCCTTTGTCCAATACCGGGACGGGAAAGATATTGTCTCGGGCACAGGCATCGGATTAGCTATGGCTCGTTACTTGGCAGAGTTGCATCAAGGTATGCTGGTGATGGACCGGGAGCTAGATTGTAACCGTTTCATTCTTTCCATTCCAATATTACACCAGACACTTCCGGATGATTCGGAAGAACAACATAAGAAACCTGGGTATGATGATGAAGATCGTGAAGTTTCTGATAAAGATAAAAGAGAGGTTGCTTCCATATTGGTTGTAGAAGATAATAAGGATATGCTTGCTTTTGTGTTCAGGCAATTGTCTTCATTGTATCATGTACTGATTGCGGAAAATGGGGTCGAGGCGTTGGACGTTCTTGAACAGAAATCTGTGGATCTGATAATAAGTGACATTATGATGCCTCTGATGGACGGGGTTGAATTATGCAAGCATCTGAAACAAAATCTGGACTATAGTCATATTCCTGTAATATTATTGACAGCTAAAACTAATCTGGAATCAAGAATCGAAGGACTTGAAGAAGGGGCGGATGCGTATATTGAAAAGCCGTTTTCTATGGAGTATCTTCGTGCCAATGTAGCAAATCTGTTGAGTAATCGGGAAAGATTACGCCGTCACTTTATTGAATTTCCTTTTATCAAAGCAGATGCAATGGCGCAGACAAAGGCCGATGAGATGTTTATTAGCAAGTTAAATGAGTATGTATTACGCCATCTTGATAATACGGACCTGCAAATTGATGATATAGCGGATGCAATGAATATGGGACGTTCCAACTTTTACCGGAAATTGAAAGGAATCCTAAATATGAGTCCGAACGAATATCTCCGCCTTTTCCGTTTGAAGCAGGCAGCTTCCATACTGAAAGAAGGAACCTATGGAGTGGTGGAAGTCTCTTACATGGTAGGGTTCAGTACCCCCTCCTATTTTTCAAGCTGTTTTAAAAAACAGTTCGGAGTACTGCCTAAAGATTTCATATCGCACTAGTAATATGTATTTTGCTTTAAATTTTATAATATCAGGTCATTTTCTGATATTTTATCCGAGTTGTTCCGGGTAATTTTGCAAATATATTAACAACTAAATTTGATGTATGACAAGGTATTTACTTTTTTTTGCCAGCCAGCCTTCGGGCGGAAGAGAGAGTTGTTTTCCTATCGTATATATAAACGATTCTTAGTTTGAGAATTTGTACTGTAATTTATATAAAGTCAAAGAAATAATTATAAAATAAATTGCACACACAATGAATAATAGAAAAGAAAATGAACAGAGTTGTATAGTAATGAATAAAAAAGAGGGTACATCGTGCATTACGACACACCTCCCTGTATTTCAGAGAAAAATCTACACTACTAATCAAAAAATCTATTGATATATGAACTGTAAAGTAAAACAAGGATGCCTTACCAGCGAAAGCTGTTGCATCCTGTTATGGTTAGCCTTCACATTATTTCCCGTTTCCGTTGTAACGGCGGCAGATAATAGAAAGATCGACGAGAGCCAGCAAAAAGAAGTAAAAGCAGAAATGAAAGGATATGTGGGAGACGAAAACGGAGAGCCTGTTATTGGAGCTACCGTATTGGAAAGTGGAACGCAGAACGGGGTTATAACAGATGTGGACGGTATATTCACTATACAGTTGGCAAAGAACGCATCATTGACCATTTCATATGTTGGGTACCAGAAGAAAACGGTAGTGGTAAAAGATAAGAAGTTCATTTCCGTTAATTTGACTCCGGACAGGAGTATGATGCTGGATGAAGTGGTCGTGGTCGGTTTTGGCAAACAAAAGAAAGAATCCCTCGTGGGAGCTGTGCAGGCAGTGAAGCCGGAAGACCTGAAGATGACATCCAGTAATCTTAGTACTTCATTTGCCGGGAACGTTCCAGGTATCATCGCCGTACAAACACAGGGTGAACCAGGCTCTGATGAGGCGAAATTCTATATACGTGGTATATCAACTTTTGGTTCGAATACCTCACCGCTGATCATACTTGACGGTGTGGAAATCAACGCTACGATGATGAACAATATTCCTCCAGAATCTATCGCGTCGTTTTCTGTGCTGAAAGATGCTACGGCAACGTCCCTATACGGCTCACGGGGGGCTAACGGAGTTATCATCGTTACTACCAAGCAAGGACAGCTTTCCGAGAAAATGTCTGTAGATATCCGCTTTGATAATACTTTCTCCATGCCTACCTATGTGCAGAAAATGGCAGATGGCCCGACTTACATGGATATGTATAATGAAGCCGTTTATAATCAGGCTATTGCCAATAACCAAGAGTATGAGCCTTTCTATAGCCGGGATAAGATAGATAAAACACGTGCCAATGCAAATCCCTACCTGTTCCCAAACAATGACTGGTACAGTATGTTGTTCAAAGACTTCGCCGTTAATCAGAATTTGAATATCTCCATCAAGGGCGGAAGCAAAAATGTGGATTACTTCCTGAATGCTGGAATCTTCTATGAAAATGGTATCATCCGGCAACCCAAGGAAGATAAGCTTGATGTGGGTATGCGCAACAAGAAATACCTGTTTCAGAGTAATGTGACAGCCCGTGTTACCTCTACGACGAAAGTGGGGCTAAATATGAATACGCAGTTGTTCTACCACCATGCCCCCAAAACAAGTACCCGGAATTTGTTCGCCTATTCCATGCATGGGAATCCCGTACGTTTTCCTGCTACACTTCCTGCTGAACCAGGGGATACATACATCCGCTACGGTAGCAATGATCCGTGGGATGTGGGAAAATCAGAGCCGAATCCTTACGCCAAATTGAGTGAAGGTTATACGGAACGAAATTATGTCTATATGACGACCGCTTTCAATCTCGAACAGGACTTGAAGTTTGTCACACCAGGGTTAAAACTCACCGGACTGGCATCTTTCTATAATTACAGTTTTAACTGGCTGGATCATTGGATTGTACCTTTCTACTATAAAGTATCTGATGACTATACGATGGATGATCAGGGAAACTACCTTTATAAGACTTCGACTATCGGTGAGCCGGGAGAACCTTATCTGAAGAGCAATTCCGGGCGTGATCCGACAGAGAGTGTCTGGTCTTTACAGGGAGCGCTGGACTACTCACGCCAGTTTGGTGGACATGATGTGGGAGCTACCCTTGTTTACCACATGAAAGAAACCAAGAAAGTGAAGGACGGCGGAGCTGAAAAAGATCTTCTTCCTTACCGTGAGCAAGGGATGGCCGGACGTCTGACCTACAGTTTTGGTCAGCGTTACCTGCTTGAGGCTACCTTTGGTTATAATGGCTCGGAGAATTTCAGAAGCGGGCATCGTTTCGGATTCTTCCCTGCGATTGCCCTAGGATGGACTATTTCTAATGAAAAGTTTTTCCAACCGTTAAAAAAAACAGTTTCCACTCTGAAAATCCGAGCTACTTATGGATTGACCGGAAATGATGCGCTTGCCACTCGCTTTCCCTATGTAACAGAAGTCAGTATGAATAATAATTTGGATTGGTGGACTGGTAGCGGTACCCGCGTGAATGGGCCGCTTGTAAATATTTATGGTAATGCGAACGCTACATGGGAGAAATCGAAAAAGCTGAATTTAGGTGTCGATATGACCCTTCTTGAATCTATGGATATAACCATTGATTATTTCAAGGAAGACCGTAGTGGAATTTTTATGCAACGTTCGTCCGTCCCTTCAACAATGGGAGTGACAGGTATGCTGCCTTATGCCAACATTGGCTCGGTAAAGAATAAGGGTGTGGATATGAGTGTAGCATACAGCAAAGTAATTGGCAAAGATTGGGTGCTCCGCCTGAACGGTAGTCTGACCTATGCACATAATGAGATTACGGAGATAGACGAACCGGTGAATGTAGAACCCTATTCTTCAAGAATCGGACACCCGATAAACAGTATTATGGGATATGTGTCTGACGGATTGTTTACTTCTCAGGAGGAAATAGACAGATCTCCCAAACAGTCGTTCGGAAATTATACGGTGGGAGATATTAAATATAAAGATCTGAATGGTGATAACGTGGTGAATGGTTATGACAGGACGATTATCGGCAATCCTGAAATTCCGGAGATTATCTATGGTTTTGGAGGAACGTTGAAGTATAAAAAGTGGGATTTGTCTCTGTTTTTCCAGGGAGTGGCCAAAGTCAGTTTAATGATGAGCGATATTCATCCGTTCAGCGAAGCGGGCCATAAAGGATATAACATTGCACAGTATATCGTTGATGACCACTGGTCGGAAAGCAATAATGTAGCCGGTGCCGCCTATCCCCGATTATCACCCGAATTTATCACGAACAATGCGCAAACCAGCACTTATTACCTACGTAACGCAGCTTTCCTGCGCCTGAAGAATGCCGAACTGGGCTATTCCTTCTTCCCGTGGCTGCGTGTGTATGCAGCAGGTACTAATTTGCTGACATTCTCTCCGTTCAGTACCTGGGATCCTGAAATGGGAAGTGGGAATGGTTTGAAATATCCGCTACAGCGCACGGCCAAGATCGGGATTCAGTTTCATTATTAATTAAGAACAGAATAAGTTATGAAAAATATATATACAAAGTTATGCCTGTCGGCAATCGGCTGTTTAATGATGGCATCATGTGATTTTCTTGATGTGGTTCCGCAAGGTACTGCTACCGTGGATGATATCTACCGAACACAATATCAGGCTGAAGGAATGGTACTGTCTTGCTACGCGAATATCCCTAACTATTTCCATCCCCAACAATTTCCTGATTTTACCGGAGGAAACGAAATCATAACGAGCAAAGGAGGAACAACGCGCTGGTTTCATTTCCGCAGTCTGGTTTATGGGGAAGAATCCCCAACAACGACTTATTACTCATTATGGAGCAATACAGCAAAATCTTATCCGCAGGGTGCTGTGAAGAAAGCAGTATGGGAAAGTATCCGCAATTGCTATAATGTGCTTAATAATCTGGATAGGGTATCGGACATTACCCCCGAAAACCTGAGCTGGTGGAAAGGTGAAGCGCTGTTTTTGATCGGGTATTATCATCAGATCATGCTGGAGTACTATGGACCGATAGTTATTATTGACAAGGAAATACCAATGGAAAGTTCTCCGGCCGAGATGATGACCTCCCGTTCTCCTTATGATACATGTGTCGATTTCATTGCCAATAAATATTCGGAAGCAGCTAGATTACTTCCTGGCGTATGGGATTCAAGTAAGAGAAACAGGGCTACCTCTTCTGCTGCCTTGGCTTTCAAGGCTCGGCTGTTGCTTTATGCCGCCTCGCCGTTAGTCAATGGGAATAGTGAGTTTTATTCCGACTTTAAAAACCCCGACGGCACTTTTCTGATTAACCAGACTTATGACCGGGAAAAGTGGAAGAGAGCGATGGATGCTGCCAAAGAGGCCATAGACCTTTGCGAAGAGAACGGTTACAAACTTTATGGAAATTCGACCAATGACTTGGAGCAAGGGAAGAAAAACTATCATGAAGCCTTTGTCGGTGATGGGATCAGTGGTAGCGGATTTAACTGGAATGAAGTCCTGTTTGGCTTTGCTGAACAGGGAACTATTTCCTACTGTATCAAGAATATGGCTCCTCGTGTTGAATTTACAAGTTATTCGACCAAAGGTTTTAGAGGGTCCTTATTCCCGACGTGGGATTGTGTGAGTAGGTATTATACCAAGAACGGTCTACCTTGGGCAGATGACCCCGAGACTAAGAAGCTTGATCCGTATTCCATTGCACCAGGTGATAGTACGGTACGTTTTCACAGGAATCGTGATCCGCGCTTTTATGCCTCTATTGGCTTTGATCGTGGAAATTATGACGTGCAGGGAAAGACAATAGTGCTCAAATGCAGACGTGGTGAAATGCAGCAGAATAATGGCAATGCCAAGGATGAGTATCAAACGGACAACGGTTATTATTGTCAGAAATGGGTGTCTAAATATGATACCTATAATAGGACTACCGATCAAATAACCTACAACCGTTGGTGCTTTCCTTATATGCGTCTGGCCGAACTCTATCTGAGTTATGCAGAAGCGGATTTCGAATATAGCGGCACACTGAGTACTGCCAGTCTGTCCTATTTGAATAAAGTACGTGAACGTTGCGGATTACCTACCTTTGCAGATTCATGGGCAAAAGCCGGTGGTATTCCTTCAGGAGAGAAGTTGCGCGAAATATTACATGATGAACGCTCCATTGAATTGGCTATGGAAGGCAGACGTTTCCATGATATGCGCCGTTGGAAAATTGCCCATACTGAAATGATGCGTTATCAGAAATCCTGGACATTATCCGGAAAAACCGCTGATAGTTTTTATAAACTTACGGACATGAAAGAAACCGGCGTTCGTAATTTTACCGCTCCCAAGAACTATTGGCTTGCTATTCCACAAGATCAGATAGAAGTAAATCCCAATCTAGTGCAGAATCCGGGATACTAGAGAATCAGCTCTTATATAACTAACAATTAGAGGAAAGGACAAAATGAAAAAGGTAATGTGTTTATTGGCAATTATGTTTATGATTGCCAATACTTCGGCACAAACACGGGTGATTGCCCATCGTGGTTTCTGGAAAACCCAAGGATCAGCACAGAATAGCATTACATCTTTGTTGAAAGCGGATTCTATAGGATGTTATGGTTCGGAGTTTGATGTCTGGCTGACAAAAGATAATGGTTTGGTGGTTAGCCATGATGGGATTATTCAAGGGCATAAGGTTGAAGAGTCCACTCTGAAGGAATTAACCGGGTTATGGTTAGCGAATGGAGAATGCGTACCCTCCTTAAAAGAGCTTCTGGAAACAGCTAAGCGGAAAACATCTTTGAAGCTGGTGCTGGAGTTGAAAGCTCATAGTAAACCCGAACGGGAGATAAAAGCTGTTGAAGAGATCGTTTCGATGATAAAGAAGATGGGACTCGAACCCCGGATGATATATATCACCTTTTCGTCTCACGCATTAAAGGAACTGATCCGTCAGGCTCCCACAAGCACTCCTGTATATTATCTGAAAGGGGACTTATCTCCACAACAACTGAAAGAATTGGGTAGTGCCGGACCGGATTATCACTTCTCTGAATTTTACCGTTATACCGATTGGATTGAAAGTTGCCATGCCTTGGGGCTAAAAGTGAATGTATGGACGGTTAATAAAAAAGAGGACATGCAATACTTTTGGGATAAAGTCGACTTTATCACTACAGATGAGCCGTTGGGACTGTTGAAAGATATAATGAAGGTCAAATAGATATATTTTCTGAGATAATGTATAGTCCAACTGATTACCTTTAATAATCTGTTGATTATTTATGTTTTTGGAAAATGAGTTTCAAGTTTTCAAACGACTGTTCATGTTGATACAGTTGAATGCTGATTGAAAACAAAACAATAGCGGAAACAATGAATGTCAATCTTGTATAAGAAGGCAAACGTCCAAATTTATAGTTCAGCTCCATTAATCGAACTGAATAGGGGTATTTATTAAATAATATAAAATTAGCCAACTAATTCATAGCCAAATTATTGCGAATTAGTTGGCCTTTTTGTATCTTTAGGTATTCCGTGCGACAAGAAGTCGTACAAGTAATTGTTCAGCACTGTGCCTGAACCTATTGTTCTGTCAATAGTAGTCTAAAGAGGCGTGCTTTACCAAGTCATGGTTTAGTGCGAAGCCCTCTTGACAATGCAGTCCTTTACAGAAATATCCAATGTATAGGCTGTTAGGCTGACTGATATGAGTAACATATGTGAATCGCTACACCATCGTAATAAAGAAATAGCTTACGGATATTTATAAGCTATAGCCAAAAGGTGGGTAGTCAGGATAGTCTTTGGGGAATGTAAGGCTACACGGACATCATACTGGCGGTGGAGGGGCGGGCTCTAAGTCGGGCGTCAGTTACTTGTACGGAACTTGGTAAACCCGTATTTCTCCTGTCTATGTCAGGCAGGTAAGCCAATTGCAAGAAAAGCCGAATGTGGTGCGGGTAAAGGATTGCGGAGAAAGTGAATGATTCTGTGTAATGCGGAGGATAGAGGTTTAAACATCACCCCATGCGAAATCAGGCAGACTTCCGCAGGGTAATTCTTTGTGAAACGATTGTAGAACTTTAATAAAATGAAGAAACTGCAAATGAGCAAGGCAAAAGCCGAGTGTGCATCTTTAACCGTACGAAACACGACATGAAAAGATATCGATTCTTCCAAATATGAGCGTAAAGTGAGAAAACTGCAGGTCCGAATAGCAAAGGCCCACAAAGAAAAGAGGTACAACAAGGTAAAGGCCTTACGGTACCTACTTGCCACTTCCTACGAAGCCAAGGCATTGGCGATAAGGAAAGTAACTTCCAATAAAGGTAAACGTACGGCAGGGGTTGACCATATGAAGTGGGACACTGATGCCAAGAAAATAGAAGCTATATGTTTATTGAAAAGGAGAGGATATAAGGCCTTCCCGCTGAGGAAGGTCAACATAGCCAAAGCAAATGGCAAGACAAGATCTTTGGGAATACCAACCATGAAGGACAGAGCCGTGCAGGATATATCTTATGGCTTTAGAACTTATAACTGAAAGTGAAGCGGATGCGAACTCATATGGGTTCAGAAAGTTTAGAAGTACTGCGGATGCAATAGACGCACTTCATAGATGGTTGAGTAGAGACTGTTTACCACAATGGATACTGGAAGGTGACATTAAGGGTTGTTTTGATCATATTAATCATGAATGGCTTCTCAACAATGTGTAGATTGACAGGCTGGTATTAAGGAGATGGCTGAAAAGCGGAGTAGTATTTAATTTCCAAGTATCAATAGATACGCTACACTTTTTCTTTTCGTTGGCAAATCTTAATCCGTATCTTCGTAGCATGAAAGAAGATATACGGATGCGCCAAAAATGGCTTGAGCTATACGTCGAAACGGGTTCTGTGACAAAAACTGCCCTTCGGTGCGGGATTACCCGTTCCACGTTATACCGTTGGATAAATTGCGAGAAAGAACAAGGCAAGTCGGAATTGTCCGATAAGTCTAAACGTCCATCAAGACTTGCCAATATGAAGATAACACCTGAAATTGAAACCATTATCCTTAATCTGTGCGTGAGACAAGAAGATGGGGAACGCAACGGATTGCCAACTATCTGCTTAGGAAGAGAATAAAGCTCTCAGGCATGACGGTGTGGCGTGTGTTGAAAAGCATCAGGTCAAAGCTGTTGTGAAACGTTGCGAGAAATTTATTTCTTCTTCCAGCCGATTTTTTCCATCGGCAACATCCGGATAACCATATACCCCCGCCGTTGTTCATAGCGGCAGGAAAAACATGCCTGACGGCGATACGTGACGCACGGCACTCAAACCCTCTATTCCAACGTGAAACTGACCGCAGAGAGGGATGCCGCCACGGGCGACCTCGTGTGGAAGTCCAAGGACAACACGACACTTGTGGGGGGATTGTCGGATGAGCACTACTACCTCTACTATCCCTACTAAACGGATATGAGCGGAAAGACTGCCACTCCCACAGGCTCAGCCTTGACCGACACGGAATTCTTCGCCCCGTTGGTTTCCGCTTGGCAGCCTCAGGACGACCAAAGTACTCATGCGGCATATACCGCCTCCGACTTGATGACTGCCGAAGGCTCCGCAACGACAGGGGAAGACAACACCCTCCACCTCTCTTTCACCATGAACCATCGTATGGCATTGGCCGTCATCGAGATGCCGAATACCGTTAAATACAAGTTTACCGACGAGAGGATTCCTGATTACGCCGTGTCACCCGCCACTACATTCTCTGGCATTGCCCAGCCGCTGCGCGTGAACGATGGTACATACCGCTACTTGGTGAATCACGCGACTCCCGCACCGACTATCGAAGGACATTATGACGAGGGAAGCAAGGAGTTCACCATAACCCCGTCCGGCCTTTCTACCGGCAGTTACAAGAGATACAAGGTGGACGGCGCGGTGACAACTGTAAAGGACTACACGATGCAACGGGGAGATTACCTGCTCGCCGACGGCAACCTGCTGCCTAAGGGTACTACCCTGACCGAGGAGCAGAAGGCAAGCGTGGCGGCCATCGTCTTCTGGACACCGGCAGAGACCAATCCTGAAGGACGGATCACGCCGGCGTCTCTGGATTTCGACAAGATTATGGTGAAAGAACATCCCAATTGCACCCATGGCCTTGCCGTGTCGATTAAAGATGCTCCGGGCAACGTCTCGTGGCAAAACGTTAACGACTGGGTGGCGGATTTTCAAAGAGGAACAGATTTCAATCCTGTCGATAAGGATGAGTACGTAAACATTGCCACTGGTTTCGATGCGACCGGCAACATAAACAGGATACTCGGTTACCAGAACACGAAAGTGCTGTGGGCGTATAACGGATATTGCAAGACAAACGGCAAAACCGATGCCTTGGTCAATCCTGCTGAGGTCCTGAAAACATTTATCGCAAATAATCCAGCCCCGGCAAACAGCACCGGATGGTTCTTGCCGTCGGTAAAGGAACTGCACATGCTATGTTATAAGGATGTCGATAATATTGCGTACACACGGGACAACACAGAGACGAGGGATATAGTCGAAGTCTCCATCTCCGCCGTTGGCGGTGACGCATTGTCACCGCGCAATAACCATAAACGTTTCTGGTCTTCTTCGGAGAGCCCCAGTAATAAGAATGGCGCTTTTAGCGTGTATTTCTACAATGCCTTCGCACAGCTCAGCGAAAAGGACGGCGCACTCAATGTGCGTGCCGTGTGCGCTTTCTAACCACATAAAACAAAGAAAAATAACGATGTGAAAGGAACAGGATATTCCGGACGATGGATGCGCATCAGCGGCTGGTAGCCGATGTTGATGCTCGCGGGCGGGCTACTCGTCTCTTGCGGCAAGATGGAAACGGGAGAATCTACTACACGTTTACCCGATGGCAAGTACCCATTGCGACTGACAGCGGAGGTGGCGCAACCGCACCCCCGTGCCGGCGGCAAGGAGATAGGAGTGATGCTGGATGGCATGCTCAGCCTCCAAAGGTACGTAATGGACGCCTCGGGCAATACTGTCCCAAAGGATGCTGAAAACACCATTTACCGGAAGAGCACTACCGAGACATGTGTCACGGCACGGACTCCGAATGCCGATATCGACCAAAGTGGCGGGTATGCCGGCTTCGGCCTTCTATACGTCACCGTAGTGGGAGGTTATGACCAAGCCGTCAGCCTCCGTTTCAACCACCGCATGGCAAAAGTAGAGTTCACGCTCATGGCGGGCGAAGGTGTCACGGAGGAAAAACGAATGAAATAGACGTGGTGCAGACGGTGCCGGGCAACACCTGGATTGATGGCGGCGAGGAGAATGTGGCGGTAGCCAAAACAATACACTACACTGCCGATGAAGTGAAGGCTGGGGACTACATCTATTCGGGCAGGAGCACTTCGGACGGCGGACTGCGCAAACGCTATCCCAATGGGAAAGCTCAGGTCATCGCAGACCCGAAGCCGCAATCCGTAGCGGGCAAGACGGTCGCCGGTGTCGTCTTCTGTATACCGAAAGACACTGACCCCACAGGCAGACTAACCCCAGCCCGACTTACTGATGATAAGATTATGATGAAAGATTTTCCGAATGCCGAAATTTGGAATTATATAGTCAACCCATCCCTCGTCGCTGCCGGCGGTCCGACGCCAATTTATACCACCTCTTACTGGTCGTCTACGGAGGCATATTATAGCCCTAACAATGCATATGCCATACACTTTCCAGATGCCACTCTGGAAAGTAATGATAAGTACTTATAAAGTTAGGTTTCTGGCCGTGTGCGCTTTTTAATCACATTAAAGAAAGAAACTGTAGCAAAGCATTCTACATTCGATTCCGGCGGCGGTGCTCCTATCGCTTGCCGCCTGTACGCAAGAAGAGCTCCCGGGCAACCAAGACAAGGCGCAGCAACTTACTTTCTCCGTTACCGATGGTGGATATACGTCGGCTGTTCGCAAAACCACCCGTACTGTGGAGAATGGCTGCCAAACCAAGTTTTCCGAAGGCGGGGCCTGCGGCCTATACGTGGTGCGGGGCACTCAAACAGTCTATTCCAACGTGAAACTGACAGCCGAGAGGGATGCCGACACGGGCGGTCTCGTATGGAAAACTGAAAGTCCGACAC
Organism: uncultured Bacteroides sp.; assembly: GCA_947646015.1. Taxonomy (GTDB): domain Bacteria; phylum Bacteroidota; class Bacteroidia; order Bacteroidales; family Bacteroidaceae; genus Bacteroides. The sequence goes on from CANSEY010000016.1 coordinate 25,809, forward strand.
CGCTCACAGGCGGGCTGTTGGACGAACACTATTATTTCTACTATCCCTATCAGGCACGAGCCTCAATACTGGGGCAGGGCGGCTGTTCGCCTTCATCATTACGGTGAACGAGTTAACCGTGCCCGGCTTGTCGGTGCGGAGCGAAACATACACCATCTCCGACAATAAGACCTGCCATATCCTGGAGTCTGTCTGCCCGTGATGTTATCCTCTCATCGAATTCCTGTACTCACTCGGGCTCATTCCATAGTACTTCCTGAACACCTCCCTGAAATATCTGACATCGGAGAACCCCGAGTCATCCGAGATTTCCGTTATCGAACAGTCTTTTTCCCTGAGCAGTTGTGCCGCATATTGCAGCCGCATGGAGCGGATATAGTCAGCCGGGGCATGGCCGGTGAGCGCCTTCAACTTGTTGAAAAATCCGGTGCGGCTCATGTTCTGCATGCCACAGAGCATGTCCACACAGAAACCGGGGTTGTCGATATTCTTCATGACGCATTCCCTTACGGAGGCCATGAATTTCCAGTCCCGGGTATTGTGGCAGTCCGGCGGAACCTGTCCGACTCCGTCCTCAAGACCGGCGTATGCCCGTTTGAGCAGTGCCCGGTTTGCCAGTATGTTCCTGATATTCGCCCTGAGCACGTTTATGCTAAACGGTTTGGTGATATAGGCGTCAGCTCCGTTTTCCAGCCCCTCCAGCATGTCCTTCTCATCTCCCAAGGCGGTCAGCAGCATGACCGGGATATGGGATGTCTCAATATCGGATTTGACGGACGCGCAAAGTTCGTCCCCTCCCATTTCAGGCATCATAACGTCCGAAAGTATCAGGTCCGGATTGTATTCTCTCGCCACAAGCAGCGCGTCCCGTCCGTTGGAACAGGTTTGGACCAGGTATTCCTCTTTCAGCAGCCCCTCAAGGTAGGTCCGCAAATCGTCATTGTCCTCCACAATAAGAATACGCTGCCGGTCCCCGCCGGTCATTGTTGGAAGGATCTCACGCATGGGGCCGCAATCCGGTCCCATGCGGGTTTCCCCGGTATCCTGTTTCCTGGGCGAAGCAACGGGGCATGCCTTGTCAAGGCGTCTGCTCCTCAGGGGAAAAATAACACATACCATGGTCCCCTTCCCCTCGGTACTGGTAACGCGGACCCTGCCTCCGTGCAGCCTTACCAGCCTATGTACCATCATCAGTCCGACACCGTTTCCCGCCACTTGCAGATTGACGGCATTACTGCCCCTGAAATGGTTCCTGAACAGTTTCTTCCGTTCCTCAGGTGGAATGCCAATCCCCGTGTCTTCCACTTCCACACCCCATACATGCCGGTCCGCGAAGGCACGGACCTGGATACTCCCGCCCCGTGGAGTGTACTTCAGTGCGTTGGACAGTATATTCTTCAATATAGAGTCCATTTTGTCCTTGTCAAACCGGACATTCAGGTAAGGGAAGCCGCTCTCACGGGTGATATCGATGTCCCTGATGGAGGCATATGTGCGGAATGCCTCACAGGTCGTCTCCAGATAACTGTTGAGCTCATATTCCGAGACATGAAGTCTCAAGGTGTAGTTGTCCGTACTCTCGAAATCTATCAGGCTGGTGACCAATCCCAGAAGTCCGTCCACGCTTTTCAGGGCCATCCGTACATTGTCCATCCCCTCCGCCTTCACCATGTCTTTCTCCACCACCTCTTCCAGCGGAGCCTTGATCAGCGTAAGCGGAGTACGGACATCATGGGCAGTATGTATGAAGAAGCACGTCTTTTCGTCTGATATCCTTTTCTGCCTGCGCAACATGGCAACGCGAAAAGACACCACCCCAGCCAACACACACAATGACGCATATCCGGCAATGGCCCATGTACCCGCCCACAGCGGCCGGGCGACACTCAGACCGAGGCTTCTTTCCTCATACACCTTGTATTTCTCCTCATTGGAGACGGCACGGATACGCAGGGTGTAGTTGCCTGGGGGCAGGCTCGTGAACTGTATCCGCCCGCTCTGGACCGGATGGCTCCAGCCCTCGTAGAGCCCCTCCAATTTCCATGAATATAGGATGTTCGAGGGATAGTCGTAGTTGATGGAGACAGCTTCCAGGGAGAAGGTATTCTGGTCATATGCAAGTTCCAGCCTGACGGTATTGTCAATATCCTCCCTCAAGGGGGATCCCTTGTCCCCGGGATAGACGGGGCGGTAGGAGATCATGAAATCCCGCAGGAGCATCCGAGAAAAATGCGGGGCGGGTATCCTCATGTCGGAGGGGAACATGACGGCTCCGGTGTTACTCCCGAACACGAAGCTTTCCCCGTGCCGGAAAGTGGATACCCCGGCATTGAGGCATACGCTTGCCAGCCCTTGTTCTGCCGTCCAGTTTCTGAAAGTGCCGCTCTCACGCCGGAACAGGGCCACGCTGTTTTCGGTCCCCAGTAGCAGGGTGCCGTCCGCACGGGGGACAATGGTATGGATGTTATTGGATATCAGGGCGCAGTTCTCGGTCTGGTATTGGCGGACGAACCTGTCCTCCACGCTGTCATAGACGAGAGGTCCCGCCCCGCCGGTGCCGATATACAGGAGCCCGTCCGGTGCCTGGTACAGTGCATAGACATGAACCGCCTCGACTGGAAAGGCGATATGTCTGCAGGTCCCCCCGTGCCCGTCAAGCAGGTACAACCCCATGCCGGTACCGATCCACATCCATTCCGGAGCCTTCTCCAGTATGGCGGTGATGGGGCCCGGGACCGGGTACAGGCGTACTGTGCCGTCATGGGGATCGAAACGTTTGAGATTGTGGCAGCCCCCTGTCCATATACATCCTCCGGAATCTTTTCCGATGTCATTGATATACTGGTCTGGACGCCCCTCTGCTGCAAAGGAGGGGGGAAAGTATTCCACCCTCCCGGTTTTCTTTTCGATCCTGTACAGGCCCGAAGCGTACCCGCCGGCGCAGATGACACCCGGCGAGACCTCGCAGAGCGTCAGGAAGATATGGTTCCCGCCATCCTGTATCCCATCGGACCGGCTGAGAAAGGAGCGCCACCGTCCTACCGCAGGCTGCAGCAGGCTGATCCCGTTGCTGGTGGCGAACCACAAGTCGCCTTCGCTGTCTTCGATGACATCATGCACCTGATCGTTAACCAGCGACCGGCTGTTGCCCGGTGAGTGCCGGAACCATTCATAGCTCTGGTAGCGGTTATTCCGGATTGTGACTCCGGCGGGGTAGTTGGCAAGCCAGATACGGTCCCCGCCATCCACATAAATGTCATTGATATTGTCTCCGTTCATGCCGTTGTGGCTGGCGTAGTCGGCGGTTATATAGGGTTTGGGCACTAGCGAGTCCATATCCATCCTGTATACCCCCCTTCCGCCCGTGGCTATCAGCAGCTCCCGGTCATTGAGAGGGGTGATCCGGTTGACGGCCACATTCCGCAGCGTACTGCCTGCGGACACTCCGTATACAAGTATGCCCTTCCTGAAGGTTCCCACGAACAGTTTCTTCGAACCGGGGTGGTAGTAGAGTTCGCTGACCGGCGTCCGGATGCTGTCCGTGTCCGCAAGCGCCTCAAGGACACCGTCCCTTTCCCGTACCGGAAAAAGTCCGTTCACGGTACCGATGAAAAGGTTTGTACCGTCCGTCTCGCTGATAGCGGTTATATCACCTCTTAAACGGGAGACCAGCCGCTGCGCAATGCCTGTGCGGGTGTCATAGCGGATGATATGGTCACCCTGACAGAGCCATATGCGGTCCCCACGGTCCATATAGGCGTAACAGAGCATGCCCGTGGCGAAGTCATCCTGAAGACCGGGTATCCTGTATACCATCCGGAAACGGTCATGGAGGGTGTCGTAATGGAAAATACGGCCTTTCCTTCCCACAACCCACAGCGTGTTCTCCGTGTCGGTGTAGAGCCAGTTCAGATTGACTTGCGGGGCCACCTTCAGATTGCCGTCAAGAACAGTGTAATGCCTGATCCGCTTGCCGTCATAACGGTCCATCCCCTCCTGGGTGAGGAACCACATGTATCCCCTCCCGTCTTTTTGGATACGGTAAATCCTCCGGTTACTCAATCCGTCCTCTATTCCCAAGTATTTATATATCTGGGCTCCGCACATGGAGGAAATTCCCAGCATGAGGAATGCGGACAGTATTCTTCCCATATTCCGAACACGTGTCATTCTGATGTAAATTAGACAACAACTGTTGCAAATATATAAAAATATAAATTAATATACAAATTTAAACATAACCTCGGATGTCGGCATCAGGCGGTATGTCCTCAATGTCATGTACCCCGGAAAATAGCTGCATACGGGACCGGCCCATGATATGAACATATTCCGAGAGGCGGTTGTTCAATTGACCCGACGGAATTATGGCTTGCCGGGCTCGGGACTGTCCGCAAGGGTACGTTGGTCCGGTGTGCGGAATACCATCCATACCTCCGGTCCGAATTTATATCCGCGGGTGGTACAGGTGCCGGTCGAGGTTTGGCAGCCCCCAATAAAGCGGGCCGAATTGTTTGTAAGCACTCTTACCCTCATGCCCGATTTATAGATAATCTTCCAACAGTAAGAAGTTATAATTCGCATTTAAGAACAATGGCGGGCATTTCTTGTTAATATTATAATCATATAAAAGAGGCGCATCCGTTAGTGCCAGATTTGTTCACCACTTTCATCGTTGCGTATCGTATTGCGAGTTGTCCGTATCAGATGTTTATCCCCTCTTTCTTAAGACTTCCTGAGAACTGCCTGGGAAAGGACGGCTTTCCGCATTGCGACTTCATCCACAGCCCTTGGCGGTATAGCCATGCCTTTCACGGGGACTACGGTTGATTCATGCGACACAGCAGATTCCGGTGCTATAACAGGGTTGCCTACATACTTGTGCCTCTTTTCAGCTTGCTGTCCAGATCCGAGTTGCGCACTTTACCCGCAGGTTGGACGGTTGTACATAACAATATTGATCTTTTTGGGGGCTAAAAGTCGAATATCCCCTTAAAGTAAGCGCCTGAGTAAGTACATCTTCTACAGTTCATTTTCCCTCCTTACTTTTGCTGCAAAAAAAATAATATCCTATGATGCAGCGACGTAAACACATGATGAGCAGAGAAAAATTTATCTCCGTTCTTTTCCGTCAGCAGCAGAGTGGTTTGTCCATTGCTGATTTTTGTGAGAATGAAGGTTATAGCCGTAGTAGATTCTATCTTTGGAAACAAAAATACGGTATAACGGAGCGGGAGTTATTGGCAGAAGCCTCCCGCTTAGGGGTTAAAGACAGCTTTGTCCCCATAGTAATCAATGGCGACACGCCATCCCCCGGTATATCTCACGAGGCTCCCCTGCCATCTCCCCAGCCTAGCGTCCCCTTTCCCTTGAAAGGAAAGGACAGCTCTGAAATATCCTTGGAATTACCCAACGGATTGAAGTTGAAGTTTAAAGGGTCTTCCGGCTGTGAAGCTGCCCTGAATCTGATCTCTAAAATATATAATGCCAATGTTCTGCCTAAATGACAGCATGAGATATTTCCTGTGCCCCGGTTATACGGACATGAGGAAAGGTATGTTCACTCTTTGCGGCCTTGTGCATGAGAGGATGGGAGGCGACATCAGAAGTGGGGAGGTATTCATTTTCTACAACCGTTTCCGGACCAAGATAAAATTGCTCCATGCCGAACCGGGCGGTCTGGTCCTTTATGAGAAACTGCTTGAAGAAGGCACCTTCAAGATACCCGCCTATAATCCTGCCACCCGTTCTTACCCCATGACCTGGAGTGACCTGGTCGTTATGGTGGAAGGCATCAATGAAGATGTCAGCAAAGGCAGGCAAAGACGGCTTTCCAATTTGAAAAAGCATTGGTAAAACAGTTGTAAACAAACAGCTTGAAGGCTTGTTTTTCTTGTTGTTTTTGACTATCTTTATATCATCAAAAAAAGATATTGAATGGCAAAAGAAGATGCAACCGGACAAGCTGTGGAACCCTCAATGGAGCAGCTGCTGGATATCAACCGTAAACAGAGTGAGATCATCTCAGCCCAGGCAAGGACCATAGAAGAACTCCGGGGTACGATAGTTGAGTTGAACGCCTCCCTGGCATGGCTGAAGAGGAAGGTGTTCGGAAAGATGAGTGAGAAATGCAAGCCTGTCGATAACGGAGACCCGAAGCTCCCTTTTGACTATGGCGACCTGGAACAGATAGAGGCGGAAATCGAAGATGCCCGGAGCAGGGCGGCTGAACAGATTACCGTCCCCAAGTCCCGGGCCGCCAATAAAACGCCGCGCCGTAACCGGGTCGTCATGGATAACCTTCCGGTTGTAACAGTCGTCATCGAACCGGAGAATGTCGATTTAAGCAGATACGTCAAGATAGGCGAGGAACATACCAGGACCCTTGAGATGAAACCCGGCTACCTCTATGTGAAAGACACGGTACGTCCCACATACGCCCTGAAAAATGAAATGGAGGCCGTTGATAACGGAGAAAAGGCTGTAATAACCGCTCCCATGCCACTGATGCCCATATATAAAGGTATGCCAGGGGCTTCCATGCTCGCTGAGGTCCTTTTACAGAAATACGAATATCATGTCCCGTTCTACCGACAAGTGAAACAGCTGGAACATCTGGGTGTGAAACTGTCCAAAAACACATTGGACGGCTGGTTCAGACCGGTCTGCGAGCTTCTCAGGCCACTTTATCTGGAACTCAGGAAGAAAGTACTGGCCGCAGATTACTTCCAGGTTGACGAGACCACGCTTCCGGTTATAAACCACGACAGGCATAAAGCCGTAAAAGAATACATCTGGATAGTCCGAGCGGCTGTGCCGCGTCTGCCTTCTTCCATTACGACAACGGATCGCGTTCACAAAAAGTTGCGGTCAGGCTTTTGAAAAACTTCAAAGGATATCTCCAAAGTGACGGCCATCCCATTTATGACGCCTTTGAGGATGGGGAGGACGTATGTCTGTGTGGGTGTCTCGCGCATATCCGCAGACATATAGAGCTGTGCAAGGAAGAAAATCTGGAATATGCCATGCAGGGACTCAAATTTATCCAGGATATGTATAATGTGGAATACATGGCGGATAAACAGGAACTCCCGTATGAAGGACGTGCTGAATTACGCCAACGTCTATCCAAACCGATGCTTGACAGCTTTGAACTCTGGCTTAAAAACACATACCCTAAAGTTCTAAAACGAAGTCTTATGGGAAAAGCCATAGCCTATGCCTACTCCCTGCTGCCAAGAATGAAACCGTATCTCCATGACGGAAGAATTTTCATTGACAACAATCGCTGTGAGAATGCCCTGAGGCCACTGGTCATATCAAGAAAGAACATGCTGTTCTGCGGAAACCACGAAGCGGCTGAGAATACGGCTATAATCTGTTCCTTGCTTGGCTCATGTAAGGAACGTGGTGTCAACCCCAGAGAGTGGCTGAATGATGTGATCAGTAAACTCCCCTATTATCTGGCTCCCAAATCAGACAGAGACCTGAAGGAACTGCTACCGGATGTATGGAGAAAATAATCAGGACAGTTCCGGGAAAATGCAGGAAAAAACGGGAAAAAGCGAGACTGACACTCAATGACAACCCTGAGATAAGTTGGTATATGGAAATTGAGATGCACTTACAATGGAGTGCATCCCACTGAAAAATTGAATGCACAAGATGTAGTTGAGCAGTCGCTTACCCCTTAAAAACAAGGAGCTGACGCATGTGTACAGCCCCTTATTTTTTGTATAGCCCGGCCTCCTCTGGCATATTGCCGTTGCTTCCATCTGTAACAAGCAAAATCAGAATCTATATGCGGAACTTTTTGTTCCCGTAGCTGAGAAAGTCCTTCGTGGCATATTTCACACTGAATGGTCCGTAGTCACCGAGAGCCGAATGCGCAATTTGCTTGTCCGGTTCTGTCACATGCTCGACAGGTTCTCCCGTAGTATCAGTATCCTTGTATGACATAGGCTGCATGCTGGCGATGGCTGACCCGGTAGCCGCCGCACGCAATTTCCTGAACGCATTGGAGAGGATTCCGTCCATCATTGACCAGTACAAGGCGAAGAACGAGGTGCAGGAAAAGGAGGTCTCACAGTTGTAGGAGATAGCCGGGAAGGTATGGAAGAAGGAGGACGAACTGAAACAGTTGAAGTCCGAACTTGCAGCACTCGACCGAAAGATACAGTTGGAGCTTGAGCCGCCTACGCCCGAAGTCGCCGAAAAGGAGAATGACGGACAGGAGGTCAAACCGGATGCGGAAGGTGTACGAAACGTATCTCCACAACACACCGAAGATGTGCCGCAGATACGCAGCTCGGTGAATGAACGCAGTCCGTCTGGCAATTTTATTGCCGACCACATCATCATCGGGCGGCCGGGATTCAACGTCCGTGACGAGTGCAAACCGAAAGGTATAAAAATGTGAACGAGTGTGCGGATATATATGGCAGGATTGGGAACATACCATTCCTTTTCCTGCTTTTTCCATCAATATGACATAATGGCAAGGATACCATACAACAAGCCCTCGATTATATCAAAATAGGGTGTTGAAAGTAAATCGTCATGGCAAATCCGCCATATATTCAGTATTTTCGCTAATTTTGCATTCAAAATAGTTAGGCATAATAAAATGGAACCATCTATATACAGTTATTCACTTTGTATTGCGCTACCGTTGATGTTGTTCTTCGGCTTTTATTTTTTGTTGGCTCCAACCTCGGAAAAAGCCATTTTCAATAATTATCTGCGTTCCCGGCGAATTATGGGGGTAGCCATACTGTTACTTGCCGCCAACTATTCGGTACATTTCTTTTTTGGAATCAGGTTCAAGAATACCGATGCCGCCATCCTGATGAACCTGTCCACCTATTTTTTGTGCTACTGGTTGTTCAGTTCGGCCCTCACCACTCTGCTTGACCGCTTTTATATCACCAAACGTCGGTTACGGACGCATATCTGTCTATGGATACTGTTTTCCATCCTTTCCGGCATCGTTCTGCTGTTGTTACCAAAAGGTGGTTTACAGACAACGGTGATGTTTGCCTTGGCCGCATGGTTGGTTATCTATGGGCTGTTCTTGACCCGTAGGCTTCTCCGGGCCTATCACAGGGTCATCCGCATTTTCGATGACACCCGTGCGGACGACATCGGTGCCTATATCAAATGGCTTTCCATTTTCACCTACTGGGCTGTCACATTCGGGGTGGGATGCGGACTGCTGACATTCCTGCCTGATGAATACGTCTATATCTGGATTCTGTCATCGGTACCGTTTTACATTTATCTCTTCCTTTGCTATCTGAACTATCTGCTGTTTTACGAACAGGTGGAAAACGCGATGGAAGATGGCATGACTTCTGAAGAGGAAGACCTGTGTGACACCACAAACCGGGAACAGGCACAGAGGCAGGATACTCCTTTTTTCCATGCCGAAATAGCGAAAAAAATCAAAGGTTGTATCGATGCGGACGGTTATATCCGGCCCGGCCTTACCATAAAGGAGCTTTCAGATGTGCTTCATACCAACCGTACCTACCTGTCCGGGTACATCAAAACTACGTATGACATGTCGTTCCGCGATTGGATTATCGGACTTCGTATAGAATATGCGAAACGTCTGCTTGCGCGATATCCGAGGTTGACGGTTGCCGACATCTCCGAGAAATCCGGTTTTTTGTCACCAAGCCATTTTATAAGGCTGTTCAAGGAAAATGCGGGCTGTACCCCTAAATGGAGGAAAACAGAGGCGGAATAATACGGTGTGTTATGGATGGAGGAATAGCCCAAACGACAAAAAATAGCCTAAACTACAAAACTAAAATGTTCTAAACCACAAAGATGTGCGATTCTGACAATTGAGACAATTTTTATAGGCAAGAATCGGGCTGAATTTAAATCTTTTCGCTTATTTTGCACTTGTCGGTTGAGCCTGCGTCATCTCCAAAAAGAGTAAAACAGGGTTTTATGGGTGATTTTAACGTGTGTAAAAGAAAATGCTACCCAAATAACTTCAAATAAAGACAACTCTATTTCAAGCGGCAAATGAGTTCTACAGCTTGAATTTGAATAATACAAACAATAGGATTCTCCTTTAAAAAGTCATGAAAAAGATTCATTTACTTCATTACTTATTGTTGTGCTACATGGTTCTTGCGGTAGCTACATCGTGCGGCGATGACGAGGATGACTACGCCCCCGACAATGTAAATGATCCCGAGAAACTAACTGATCCTTTGCCTACTACCGACCAGTTAGGCGTAACACACAACAACACGCTTTATTACCTTTCGTTCTGGAGCAAAGAAGACCATATGATATCCGAGAACATGATAAACCGTTACAAGGAGGCGGTTCCTTATGCTCCGGGAAAGAAGATGGAGGTTGGCGACGCGTTCTTCTTTACCCGGCAGGACATTGACCGGATTCAGTCGGATACCGATTTGCTGGCTGACATCAAGGATATGTTCCATAAGCGGAGCATCGTGATGATGATGGAGGGAGGAACGAACGAGGATTTTAATACCGTCTGCACGTTGCTGGATTGCTATAATCCTTATGCGAAGGAAGATGAGTCTTATTCGGACGAACTGCCGCTGTGGGTATTTTCTGGACCGCTTCCGTCGGCGAGCGGATTCTATTCCAAGCTCAATGCGCTCAGTACTGCTACCGGAGCTGATGGCAAAGAATCTGTACAGACGATTAATGAATACGGGCAGGGATTTCATTGCGACATGACAAGTCAAAGTTTACAAAGAGCCCTGGAACCGAAAGCTCCGTCAAACGGTTCGTCGGATTTGAAAAACTTGATATCTGCCTATATCGTTATCGGTCAAAATAGCTATACCGCACCTCCTGTTCATGGACATGAAGGTAAAGGGACAACCGATAATTTTCAAGTAGAAGCTAAGATATGGACCGCTTATAGCAAAGACCGGAAAGAACATTTTTATTTGGTAAATCTGGGTTTTATAGCCTATGTAGAACCTTCTTTTTATGGAGAATGGCATACCAAGGTCAGTACTCTGAAAATGAAAGGGTATGGCTTTTGCCTGACTGACGTAAATTTGGAATTCGCTCCGGTTCACCCGAATGGTGCCATTATTCATGCACATTCCCCGCAAACTACGGAACGCCAGAGCTCTTATACCAGCAGTGTCTCTTTCGAGTTAGGAGGAAGTGTCAGTGTCACTGGACCAGAGATTTCAGGAGGAATAAGCATTTCCAATAGCCATACGGAAACAATAAATGATATTGAAGTTATCAATAGAACCAATCCGGCCCAAGGAAGCCCACAGCTTAGGTGGTAGTTTAATTTACGCGAACCTTCTTCACATTTTAATATGTTTTGTTACGCGTCGAGTGCTGTCAATGGAGGTGCTAAGGCCGGGATAACCACTTGTAGCTTGTCCACAGATTTTATTATTTCTGTACCTGATGGAGCTGACAACGAATGGAAAGTAAGCATGTATCCAACACTGAAAACATATTTCTTTAGTGACATTTTTGGATTCCATGATCAATATGAAACGCTATTTGATGATGCGGCAGAAAGCTGGATTGGCATCGAAAAAGTTTTTAACTTGCCGACTGTCGATCTGAAAGATGAATGATTTGTTACGTTGATATTAATAATTTCTAAAGTTATTGGATTATGAGAAAAACATTCTTGGTGATGAGCAGGCTTATCGATTTATTTGTGGATATCTTGCCTATAGATGAGCTTGGGTTTAAACATGTCAAACTTCAATCAGAAGGGAGACCACCGTATAATCCTGCAACATTACTAAAATTGTATTTATATGGTTATAAGCACTCAATAAGATCATCAAGAAAGTTGGAACACTTCCTGTAAAGTAAATGTGGAATTATGGTGGCTATTAGGAGGCTTAATGCCCTCTTTTCGGACAATTGCTTATTTAAAAAAAAATAATGCGGAGGCTTTTAGAAAAGTCTTTAGGCAGTTTGTCCTTATGCTAAAGGATATGGGTCTGATAGAAGGCGAAACCATAGGTATAGATTCTTTCAAGATATTTGCCCAAAATAGTCTCAGAAACAATTATACACAAAAGAAGATAGACAGACATCTTGAATATATAGATAACCGTATTGAAGAATTTGAAGTAGCTTTAGATAAGACTGATAAAGAAGAAGAAAAAGAACTTCTTAAATCTAAGATTAAATTACAACAAGACAGGCGTAAGAAATACGAAACTCTTGATACGGAATTGAAGAATAGTAATGATACTCAAATAAGTCTAACAGACAAAGATTCAAGAGCATTAATGTTAACCAATAATGTATCAGGAGTTGAATATGCGGTTCAAGCAGCCTTTGATAGTAAACACAAATTATTGGTTCACTCTCATATTGGAGCATCAACTGATAAAAGAGAACTATCAACAGCGGCATTGACCGTCCAGGAACTACTACAATTAGATTCGTTCAACACACTTAGCGATGCCGGTTATACTAGCGGCGACCAACTACAAGCCTGTAAATATTCAGGAATATGTACTTATTCATCGCCTATGCCATCAACATCACCTAATTCGAATTCCATACCACTGGCTGAATTTCATTATATAAATGACGGAGATTATTATATCTGCCCTTGTGGAGAACAAATGACAACAACAGGGAAATGGAGAATCCGTCCCAATTATAGATCAAAAGTATATAAAACATCAGCTTGTGTAAATTGCTCAATAAGAGAAAAATGTACTCAAAATCAAAATGGCAGAGTAATAGAAAGAAGTGAATATCAAGATGTAATAGATGAAAATAACGCCAGAGTTATGAATCATCTGTTGCAAGGGCGCGCAGCAGACATTCGTAATGTCGCACAACTTCCGCCTCTTCACCGCCCTGACGGGAACTGCCACAGCCCCCCCAAAACAGTCCAAACAAAAAGACTAAAACAGTTGATCGTTTCATGGTGCTGTTTGTTTAATGGTTAAATTACTGGTCATGCACACAACGGACACTACCGCCCAGCAGATAATGATAACCATAATATTCATTAAACCCTGCAGGTAACCCGGCCGGACTATGAATGTCATTACCGGCACCATGCATTAAGGCCCATCTATTACGATTAACCCTATATGTGGGCGCTGTTTTTCCAGCTCCGATATCAGGATTCCAATATATTCCTGTATGTAATACAGAGGCAGGAGAATGTCGTTGAGGTGATGAATATATCATTGGAGTTTGTGTCCAGATAGCTAAAACGCCTTCTTCATATCCACCATCGGGGGCAGATATGGCTGGAAAAGACTTAGCTATTCCCGCACCGCTTTCTATCAATCGAGTAAATACAACAGGATAAGAGCCTGTTATAGACTGTATCAGATTAATAACCTCCCAAGCCGTAGGGAGTCGCCAGCCATCGGGGCAGGCACGTTGGGGAATACTGCCATAATAAATGGGTCCGACCATAGCTGGTGCCAAAGAATATGAACGAGGACGAGCAGCCATATTAGGACCTCCTTCCCTACTGGCGTCTATCATCCAACAAACACCACCATTACCCATACGGGTAGTCTGATAGTTACTGCCACCGATACGCATAAGTTTCATGGAATTTCCGAAACCACAAGCCGGTTGCTGGCTTACATGCAAACGATATTCCAATTCGTTAGCAGAATTTCCTGTTCGTATGGAAAGGACAGCACTACGCATATTCTGGGTAAAGTTCTTACTGTTTGCCGAAATAGTAACCGTGGCTGGTACTCCCGCTGTACCCGAGGTTTGGCTGAGTGAAATCCATGAAGGTTTTCCGGTTATTTGCCAATTGGTATTCTCTGTAGTTATATTTACGGGTAATGAAGCGACACCTATTTGGATATCACCGTCAAAAGCGAACACCCGTTTGTCCACCGTCAGCCGTTTGTTCCCTCGTACTATTACTTCTTCTTGTACCTCGTTCCACGGCACGATACGGCATTTAAGGGTATGGTTTCCTTTGAAAGCTTCCTCGGGAGTTTGGGCCGGCAACCCGTCCACACTTTCCACTTGTACTTTATATTCATGATTACGCAGAATATCCATCGGCACTCCCGAACCGTAGTCCTTGAAGTCGAGGCGGTAGTAACCGTCTACCGACGGCTTAGAGCCGGTGAGATACGGCTTCACGTGCATAACCAGACAAAGGTCGTCCAGCGCATTCCCGCCCGAGGGGCGGTTCTTGTTGTCCACCTCGCACAGGTAGAACGTCTTTTGTGAGCCGTTGAAAATACCGATATTCCCGGGTGACACATCGCTGTTCAATGAGGTGAATGTACCCCGTGTCTGCCGTGCCCCGACGGGTACGGTGGGAGTATTCACTTGCTTGCCCGTCACATTATAGTTGTCCGGTGCAATGCGTCCTTTTGCCCGGTAATTGTACAGCCGCAGATCGTTGTAATAATAGAAAAAGCCTTTTAGGTCGGATTCAAGAGGATTGATAAGCGTGAACTTAGCTACCGCACGTATCATCGTCACCTCTTGGGGAGCGCCAGAGGGAGAGAAACCTTCGCCCACCGCTTGGTTGGGAAGCTCGCCCCACATGGGTATGCCATTCGTAAAGTCGGGTGCGGCATCCGTTCCGACATCGAATGCCAGGCGGTTCATTACCCCCTCTTTCTGTTCTCCGAATGCAGCAGCAAGGGTATTCACCTGCTCACGGACATTGGCAAGCACCACGAGTGTCTGATGTTCGGGAGCTCCCATCAGCTGTACACGTACGGTTTGTGTGCCGATATCGTATGTACCCTGTGCACGGTAGAAGAATGTACCTTTCTTTATATTCGTAGGATCTGCAGGATCAACCTTGAATGAAAGTACATCTACAGTATTGATTCCATTTTCATCTATAGCACGTGTCAGCGGCGCACGCGTTTCGGAACTTTGCGAGGTGTTCATTTCAGCAGCCTGTTTTGAAGCACCGGTTTTAAAGTTCAGGTAAATAACGGCTGTATGTCCGTTCGCTTGCGGCACCGACTGCTCCGCATCATCACTGCAAGCGGTCGGAAGGAGCGCCGCCATTGCAATCCACAGCACAGCTGAGGCATGTCGCCTCCACAGATATGCCACACGGGTGAAACCGGATAAACCGGAAGTCTGAAATCCTATATTCATTTTTCTTCTTTTTTTAGTAATATATCTATTTTTTATATCAACTTTCTTACAAACTAAATTGCATCGGTCATATACCGTCTTACTTATTTATCGGCGAACAGACGAACGGAAAACCCGTGGTGTTTAACGTCTCTGTAGTTCGCGAACGCAGAGTACGAGTAGAAAGACACGTTCCAAGCATTGCCGAGGAGGCTGGGAAACTCCGTGCTCGACCAATACCGACCATATTCGCCTCGGGCTTCGAGCAAACCACTCGAAATGAACGTTGGGAAGGAGATATAACCGGCAGCCGGAAAAATACGAACGACAGCCTCGGAAGTATGGCTATCCCACCAAGAATCATTATTGATAGTGCTAATGTTTCCTGTAAATGCGCTGCCCAAGTAAACACAATCCACTTTCAATAGGGAAGTAAAGTCATGGTTGGCAAACGAACCCACGCGGGTGTAACGGTAAGCACAAACCATATTATTATCAGTAGCAAGAGGGAAATCGGATAGGGAAGAATCATCGATAGGATTACCGGTACCTTGTTTGAAACGCAGAGCGTAACAAACACCGTTACCCGAAGAGAAATAATCGTTGGCGAAAGTTTTTTTGATGCCACCGAACTCAATAGCCTCGTTGACATTAGAAGTATTAGTAGGGGAATCATATTGGGTATTACCGCTGTAGGAGAAAACGCCCGTCAACTCCCAGCGGGAAGGCAGGTGGTAACCATAACCGGGATGCCCCAGTTTAAAAAAGACATCATCAAAGAGCTTCTTGGCATTTGGATTGTAAGTATCATTATTCTCTCCTGTGAGCACGTACCAATTATAATAACCGGATTGGTCATTGCTATGGCTCGAAGCCCAATGAAGATTAGGGTCAGTCTGGGCTGCAGTGGGAGAAATACCCGGAGGAACGGAAGAAATGAAAGGAGAATTATAGATAGAGCCACCGGCGAGGTTATATTCGGCAACATAATCCAAAGGCGTACCGATCTGCTTAATATTGATTTTAGTATAAAGTCGTCCAGCCCGTATCTACAGATAACCATCCTTGAATCCCTTGCCATTCGTGATGGCCTGCAATTCCTCCGTAACCGGATTGGTGAGAGTGGCGCCAGCCGCCCCACTGTTTTGACTGGGTTTCAGCCATGAATTAGAAACTGAAATTGTTGTTCCGTCGGCATTATAGGCACCGACCTTCCACCCACTGGGGTAATTGGTGCGCACAGAAAATTTGTTCTGTGTGCTTGTGGCATCGTGCTTGCCTTGAAGTGTCATCGCCGTTCGGGTCACTGCCAAGAAATGCCCCGATTCATTGAACGTTATATCTGTGAATGCGTCTATCACGATGGGCACTACTACGATGTTATGGTTGGTAAAGTTGTCCGGGCTGGTTACAGCCTCGTTCAAAGTGGCAAACCCCGGCCCTTTCACTTCCTTGATGGTGAAAATATAGCGGTGGTTGCGCAGAATGGGCATGTATTTACCCTTTTCGTAAGGACTCGTGCCACCGCCCTTGATACCGTCCCATGTATAATCCATTCAGTAGTAGTATTCTCTTCCTTGATAGGCAAGATTTATAACTATACAAGGACGGCTGCCGCCGGAGATAGCCGACTGTTCATTCAAATAATAAGTGATGACATTCGGAGATGCGGTGTTTGCAGTTCCCTCAAGCGGGTGCCCGCCACTGACTGCTGGCTGCGATGTGGCAGGCAGTGTGGGAGTCATGTATCCCGACTGTGAAGCGGTGGTATTGTATGTAGCAAGATCTACCCAAACGCGTCCGTTGCCTACGGAATTGACGAAGTAAACCTTTCCCGCAGCTGTCGTGGCTCCCGAAGTTGTAGGATTGATGATATCCACCTTCGCCAGCATGCGGATAAGCGGTATTTCCTGCGCAATGGTTTGCGACACACCGGCTTTCAGTTCAAAGCCTCCCGCCGGGGCATGCTCGCCGTACATGGGTATGTATGTGCCCGTACCTTCTTGTCCGAACCTACCCACGACTTCCACTTGCTTAAGAGCATCATAGGTGGAACCGGCTGTTATATTTGCCAGTTCTGTTTGGGCATTAGCTATGAGAGCTATACGTTTGTATCTGCCCGCAATAACGGGCACAGAGAAGTATTTCGTATCCGAAGAGCCTGAAAGTGTATGCAACGAGCTGCCCAGAATATCATATTTCACCTTGACTTTCTCCGTACCGCCTTCATCGGCAAACATCAGTACGGTAATCTCTGTTATCCCTTTCTCGTCTACACCACGAGTATTCGCCGCCCGGAAATCGGGAATCCTGACAGAAAGTGTCACTTCGGCCGTCTCACCTTTGCCGGACACGGGCGGAACAGGAAGAATGAGTTCGTCTTGCCGGCACGAAAGTACGAGCGGCAGTAATAACAGGACCGACAGCAGGTTGCGGAACGGTATGATGATTGAACTACTTGGCATAATATATTGTTTTATGATTTGCATTTCATGATTGACCGGTGCGTTTTTTACACTCCTCCGGGTTTTACATTCTGATTTTCCCAATTCCTGATCGTTATTTTCGCATGACCGTTTGTAAAGGTAATCTCGATAGGAATGGTTACTTCAATATCTTCCTCCATCGGTATGTGGTAGCGGGCAATAAGCCCTGCCAACGAAATCGGGGGCACGATATGGTTTCCCGTGGTGGGATCGATAATTTCCACCATGCCGGGGGTATCGGCCTTGAAACGGGGGATGTCAGTCGTGGCATTAGCATGGCGGTTGGTGACATCATATGCTACGGCAGGCTGGAATGTCTTGTTCCGGCTTACGGACTGGAGACGCCATGTGCCCGGGGTTTCGTCGAACACCGGTCGCAAGGCTGACTCCATGCCCGTGATGTGTACCACAGGCTGCACGCTCACACCATCAAGGTGAAGACTTACACGGATAGTGCCGGGGCTGAAATTGACAGTATGGTCTCCAGTCTCGTGCTCACTGACCGTAAGTGGCGTGACAGCGAAAAGAAGCCGATCAAGCGTGGGGATGGAAGCGGAAGTCTCCGCATGCGGGTGTGAGGCGGAAAGGTTCCTTATGGTTTCTCCTTCGGAAAAGCCGCCGAGCTTGGTCTGTGCATCCGAAGCATTCGCCCAGAGCACGACAGTGTAGTTTCCCTGCGGCAGATACATCTCAACACCCTGCAAACGGTCAAGTTCACTCTTCTCCAGCGTCTGCATATGCTCAATACTGCCATCGGGACGGTACACACACAGCCTCACCCTCTGAACACGCTCTCCGAAAAGGTCAGCGGCAGAGCCGCGAGGCTTGTAGGTAAATCGTAACAGGGTATCCAGAGGGCAGCCCTCCAGGGACTCCCTGATGCACCTCGACAAGACTAAGGTTAAAATACCGGAAAGCATCAGGAAGCGTATAGCTTTATACAATTTCATGCGTAGTATCTTTTAGGTGAATAACTGTGGTTATGACTTTATATGAATATACGTGTTATGATTTAACAGGTTATAGAAATACAGGTCGTGAGGTCAGGGCAAAAGACACCCACGACCTGCTTACATTCCGCCGTGCGAGAGGAACTGGTGAACTAGTAAAATGAGCTAAAAATCTCCTCTACGCAAACGGACTTGTAAAAGAAACAAACAAATACAATATACCTTGATGGTATGACAGTTAGAGATTAGGCTTGACAGGAACGACCGTCCAGGCTTTTACCGTCACCTTCAACCAAACGCTGACAGCACTGGTATTAGGTATTGTGGAAAGGTTGCTCTCGTCAAATGTAAAGTCGGCTTTCGAGATAGTATAAATCTTTCCTTTTTCCAGTTCTACAATATTGCCACTGCCATCTTTGAATCCTCTCACGGTGATAAACTGGTCACCTGTGCCGGAATTCACGCTGCTGCCGGCCTTAGCAGCCAAATTACTCAACTTAAATACGAGCTGGAGTTGCTCGTTCGCGTCAGTACTGTTACCGTTAGGAACAACCTGATATGCCCAACGTTGCCCTGCAGTTGGCGGAATGACTTCCTTTGGGATACCTGTAGCAGCGACGGCAGACTGGTCAAAGAGTTTTCCAGCGTTAGCAGGGGTGTAAAGCCCCTGTCCTTGAGCATAGGCAGCAGGAGTAGCACCATATTGTACTTTCGTTCCCACAACGGTACCGGCCAGGTTGAACTTTTCAAAGAAGTTATTCACATAGATTCCTTCCAGCGTAAAACCATCCACCGCACTGGAGGCCGTAGTCGCCAGACCTTCGATTTCGACACGTGCCACGGCAGGACCGATTTCCACTTCGGCATACTTGTCACCGTCCGTTATTCCAGGGGCATAAGGCAGGGCCGGACTACCGGTAGTCCATGTCTGCAGGGGTTTGTCATCGCCGCTCAACACCACATCCGCAACTGCAGACTGGCTTGTGATTTCCAGTTGTACAGCTTTCAATGCAGCTACGGTTCCACCTGTAGGCAATGAAGTTCCGGCAGGAATATTACCACATACCGTTACAGTGGTAGCCGCCGCGGGTACATCCGTTATTTGGGTACCGGTAGTCAGATTCGCAATCGTGATGGGAGTGGTTGTAGTCGCGTTCACATATTTCAGAATGCTGGTCCCGTCATGGAAGTATACATGCAGATTACTTACCGTAGCAACCGTTCCCGAGGCTACAGGAGGCTCGGTCGATCTCGTCAGCGTCGGCAACTCCAGCTTCATGAATACGCTTCTCGCTTCCCCGTTCTTTACGTCAGGCACTTCGATGTCATCGTTACTGCACGCGGTGAATGCTGCAGCCATAGCAACCATTGTAAACACGCTTAACAAACTTTTTTTCATAATCATTGTAATTAAATTGTTAATAAAAAAATAAACACTAATAAAACACTTGTTAATATTTAATTCGTACTTATACTTTTTTTCCTGTTTTGTTCTTTCTACTTTTTACTATTTCCCTTCCGCTATCCTGTCCAGTTCCATACGGAGCCCGAAGAACTTGGGAATGAGGTCCGACAGTTCCGGATCCAGGGGAATACGCAGGACAAGATTGGGATTCATGCGGCAGGCCGCAAGCATATGTTCCACTGCTAAGTAATCATCGCCCTGCCGGGCGCTTACCACAGCATGCAGGTATTCCTTGCGGGAATCTACGGGTAACTGGTCTAAAAGAGCGGAAGCCTCTTTATGATAACCGAGCTGTGTCAGGCAAAGGGCGGTGTTATAGTCAGGCCGTTTTTCCAATATCGGCAAGGCTTGCCGGTATTGTCGCTCTGAAAGGAGCCGCAAGGCTTCGGCATACTCTTCTCCCTGCGGAGTATATACGGGACCGCTTGCCGCAAGAGAGTCTGTCTCCGCAGAAGCTATGACATATTGGTCCAGAGCGGAACGGTCAACCAGGTCGCTAAGCGAGGCCACAATGAAGAGCAGCGTGTCCGAGGCGGCAGGCCGCCATGTGCTGCGGTCGGTGGCTTCCACGATAGACTCTAGCCGCACACGGAGCTTTTTCATTCCATCGGTGACGGGCAGAGAATATACATAGTTGTAGATATAATCATGTCCGGAAACTGAATCCGAATTCTGGCGGACCATCACGGAGTCGATATAGGGGAAGGGAATCATACGCCGGCGGATTTCATCACGGTTACGGTCATTCATCTCATTTTCGGCAATCCGGTCGTAGAAATAACGGTGGCGGGAGATGTCCATCGAATCGGTGGCGGTGAGGACATAGTTGTGTATGTTGGACAGGCTGCGCCCCCCCGTTATAAAGGTCACGGAATTTCGAAGGTACACGATCGGCGGTAAGCTCGCGTTCCAGCCGGTACATCGGCCAAAAGGAGGCCGTACGATGATATTTACGGTCATAGGAGGCCCACAACCCGAGCGTGTCACGACCAGCCACATAGCGCCGTACGCTTTCTTCGATCCGCTTGCGTTCCAGGCGGTGACGGAGTGTCGCACGGTTGGCCTGCGTACGCGTGTTCCAGAAATTCTGGCGTTCAAGGGCAAGGCGTTTCCACTTCTCGTAGGCAAGCTGACGGTCGCGCTCCTTGCCGTAAAGTTCATAGAAGAACCTCTGCCGGCAGGCGATATCCTTATTGATGCCTTTACGGTCAAGATACACACTATCATAAGCCGAAGGATCGACAATTCCATTAAGAAACAGCCTGTACGCCTTATAGTCCGCTTCCTGCATGCGGGTAAAGGAAGAACCGGAAAGCACAACAGGTGGTAGCGGGAAGCCTGAACTGTCAGAGGTGCAGAGCATCGGGGTGAGTGTGACACGCCAGCAACTGTCAATCAGGAGGGAAGGGACATGGATATTGAATTCCAAACGCACGGAACCTTCCCGCATGGTGACCTGCTTGACGACCGTGCGTGCAGCGACGATGTCAACACCGCCCAGGTGTATGGTTTTCCATACGTCATCCGTACTGTCGGAGACCTCTTCGAACTCACCGGGAAGAGTGTCCGAAGAAGTGGTGAACCCCACCTGTTCGGCAAGCACTCCGGAAGGTGCGCTCTCCTCGTGGGGAAGAAAAATATTAGGACGGCCGGACTGCATAAACAGCCGCATAGTCCGCGGTTCGCGGGAAGTGGAACAGGACACGGCCAGTAACACTCCCGCGCAGAAAGCGGCGGCCGTTATGTGGGATTTGAGATACTTATTCATCATTCAACTTTTTATATCTTGTTTCAACAGATAAGATGGTTTCAGAAAAGATAAACCAGATTAACGGCGGTACGTGTGGGTGTCACATAGACACCGGAGCCCTTGCCGGTACGCTTACCGCAGTTCACGCAACGGTAACGTTCCCAGTCGGCCCAGACAACACCGAGACCCAGTTCGAACTCCAGATTCCAGCGACGCGAAAGGGGGCGCACCAGCCCCGCAGAAAGCCCGCCGCCGAAAGCTGTGCCTTCGTAACGGTAGCGATGTCCGAACAGACCACCCGCATTATATATGGAGAACACACCGTGGAGCCCGATAAAACAACCCCTTCCGTAAGTTTCGCGCATCCAATAACGCACACCAGGCTGGACTGTGAAGTTTTTAAGCTTGCCGTCATCCCAAAGACGGAAAGGATTGTACTGTACGGGAAGATGGGCGGACCAATGCGTGGAAAAAGCCATGGAACCCTCCACATTCAGATTCCCCGTACCTAAACCCACCAGATTGGTTCTGACAGAATAAAACTGCGCGGAAACCTTGTCTGAATACACAAGGCAGGCCAAGACACAGGCAAAACATAAAAAGTACTTTTTTCTATTCAAATTCATAATTCAAACTAGGATAACTCAAACTTTAAGTGGATAAACAAAACATGCACCCAAAGTAAACGGATGAAAAGCTGTGTCATCATAATAAGACTGTTCTTATTCTACGTGCAACCTGTAAAAATGAAGTATTTTAATGAACAAGAAACAGTTTTATATTATCACATCTGTTTTGTTTTTCCTGGTTGCAAAAGTAATAACACATAAATCACGAGTTACAAAATGAAACCACAAATCTAACGTCCGCATTGCATAAAACATTATAATACAGAAACATAAAGACTTCGTTCTTCTTATTTTTCTAACACGACGCTAACAGATGATTTACAACCTTAAAAAATATAGGGCAATCAATAAGTTTCTGACAATTGACTGGAATAGTAACAGATATTATAATGAAAGCATCTTCATACTTTCCGGACATACCTCCCAGGAGAATTAAACCTGTTATGGCTTACCTCCATGACAAAACCATTCTACAATTACATCATTCCGGTATTATGGCAAAAACAATCTGAACATATTCTAGATTTAATTACCGGATGATGCATTAGTCATTGGAACCTAGTATAAAGTTGAAATACCTATCCCAGAAGGCTTAAGAATAATTCTTTATTAGCTGTTTCCGTAGATTTAATACGTGATTTGAGCCGTGACTTGCGAGCGTATACATTAGCCACCGTATCCTTCATGAATAAGCTAATTACTTGCGGTGAAAATCCTACAAAAATATAGCATAATAACCTGGTGTCGGAAGCTTTCATAGTTGGAAAATCTTCCTTGAGCTTGTACATGGCATTGTCATGACAAGTGTTTACGATTTTTTCCAGTTCTTGCAGTATGCCATTGTTTTCTGCAAAATCTGTAATTATCTGCTTTACTTCATTAAATATGACTGACTGTTGCGATGTTGTATTTTCACGTTCATAGTAGGTCTTTCCAAGTTTATCGACAATGTCAAAGCGTGAAGCAGCCAATCCTCTTAAATAACTTTCCGTAGTCTGCTGTTTTTTCACGCGTTCAGTAAGAGCCTTGTACTCGGAATTGGCTTTCTCTGTCAATAACAAATAATGGTTGGTACGATCACGTTGCATGCGTAAACGTTGGCGGACGATATACCAGGCAATTCCAATAATAAAAAAGGTAGCGGCTGCTATAGCTATTTCCCAGACAGTCCGGTTTTTCATTCTGTATTGGGCGAATTTTGTTCGCTCTTTAAAATAGTCCCGCTCGACCATACCGGCGGAGAATTGCATGTTTGAGCGCATTATTGAATCGTTCAAGTAGATATAGCGATGTACATTGTCCGTTGCTTTTTCAAAATTTTTAGCCTGCGCTTCGATATGGTATGCAGTGTATTGTAGTTCTGCCATGTCGCAAATATCAGTAGTGTGCGCCTTTGCAAGCTCCAGATAATACCGTGCACTGTCTATATGATTCTTCAAAAGACTTACATCTGTCAATGTGTGATATCCATATACCGTATCCTGTCGGGCGGAAAGTTCGATTCGCTGTAACAGGTCATTGGATATATGCCGTTTGGATATCACATATAGTGATGCAAGATTAGTAAGGCTGACTTCTATCAGATTACTGTTATTATGTTCATCGGCCAAGTCAAGAGCCGCCGAATACAGCCTTATTGCTTTTTCTATATCTTTTGAGTGAAAAGTAGCGGCTGCCATGTCAAGGGTTGCCTTTGTCTCCTCCTGGATATCACCCGATTGGCGGAAATTATTTCTGGCTTCGTGGAAATAATGATATGCCCGGCTGTAGTTCATTTGTTTATAATATACTTCACCGATCTGTCTGTATAAAAGCCCTTTGTAATAAGATTCATCGGTATCTGTCAGTTTCTTTTCTATTTTGAGAAAAAGACGTAATGCTCCCGGTTTATCACCTGTGCGTAATTTAATTCTTCCCCAATAATATAGAGTTTTACACTGGTGACGTAAATCTTTGGGGTAATGTTTATAATATTGCCAAGCCTGGCGGATCAATGAATCGTCAGTAACTTTCATTTGTTTTTTTTCCAAAGCTTCGGAATAGAGCAATGCATATCTGGCCTGTTCAGCCCGGTTGCCTTCTGGTTTGAGTTTTTGTAGTATTGCTAATGCACTATCCGGGTTGTTCTGCATTAGCTTTTCAGCCTCACTAAGGCGAGGGGTCTGTTCCCTGTTATAACAACCTGTAAAATAGAGAATAGCTGATAGTCCAATTATAATTTTATATTTCATATTGCGAATATTAGGAGTAACAAACACATTTCGATGCGGAAAGCTTTTATTAGAAGAAATATAATTATTATTACATTCTTTGTATCTCAACAGAAACCATAAATACTTTTTTTGCATGATTCCCTGCATGATAGTTCTCAATTCCTATATATACCATTTCCAAAAACAGACAATAACCAAAAAGTTATAAAATATGCAGGCTTGGGAGTTTAGTATTCTTCATCTTATTATCAACTTTAATTATGCGCTGCTTTATACCATAATGTATTTTCTTTCAGCACAGTCATAGGATTGTCACTCGGATCGGATGTTGTTATACCGGAAAATGTATTGATAGGAATAATACCTTTGGCCATAGTGTAGAAATTTTTTGTATGGGTTTTATATGGAACAAGATGATTTAGCTGCTCTCTAAATTGGTTTAATAATATAGGATCGTTACAGAGTGAGGTTATATAATCTGCAAAATCATAAAATATTACAGGAGTATAACCATCTAAACGTTGGATTGTTCCCCTCAGGGATTTGTCAAAAGAATATTTACTATTGATACTTTTTATGATGGCTGCCATATTCTCCAGTTCTGAACAGTCCGTTACTGCTAATGTCCCACAAGGCATTATTTCATAGGTTGAATAAAAATTGTAAAATTCTTCACATCCCGATTGATAATCGGGATTCCCCAGTAAATATTCCCCAATAGCGGCATAAGGCATTCCGTATGCCATCATCTCACTGGTAGAACCAATCAAATATTTTGTAACATCCTTTAATTCATAGGCAACCTCTATAGATGACATATAACAGTCATCAAATAGAATATATTCCATTTTCATGCCTGCATTAGCAATACCGGAGGCTAGAGATTTTATATCTGTTTGGTATTCGGCGGTCAGTCCTCCAAAATAACGTGTCAATGGAACACCCTGATATTCCCAATGCATTTTCATGTGAGGTGCGGAACGCACTTTCATCTCATAAACAGGAAGCCATCCCATACCGTGACATCCTATAATCATGGTATAAACAGAAGCCGGAGCAAATGCCTTTACATCATTTAAAATTGCTGTTATCCCATCGATTGTCGTAAAAGGCGGAGACTTATATTTTTTAAGTATTTCACGTTTACATCTCCCGTGAGAAGACACAATTTCAAACATCATGGCCTCCGTACTACCGGTAGAAATAAAAACAATTACTTTCTCATTGTTCAGCCCTATTTTCGTTATACATTTTTCCAGGTCAGATATGTTATTATAAAAATAGTTCGTCAAATTTGAGGACCATGGCAAATACATGAATAATGTTTTCCGGTTGGCTTCTATCTTTTGATTTTCCTCCTTCTCGCATGAAGAAAAAAGTAAAATTCCTCCCAATAAAAAGATAATGCTAACCTTTACGTAGATTTTTTTCGTTGTTTTCATCCTGCAAATTGTCCAATAACTCATTATTACTTTTTTATTATAGCCTTCCATTGTAAAATCTCTATTTTATCTTAAATGTGAATTGTAAATAACCATTTCCTGATATTCATAGAATCAAATCCTCTTATAATCTTACAATATTATGACTCATTATCTCACAATATATTGAATATTCTAATAAACAGCATGAATTTAATCGTTTATAACACGAGATGATTTTCTTTTCAATGCCCTATGGCAGTTCTCATTGGAGGCACTGCCGAATGGCACTTGTTTCCGTTTCATTCTTGCAAAAAAAGATGAAACGGTTTAACAGGAACAACTGCCTGTTGAAACAATACCGGCACCAATGTCACAACAGGCAGTTTTATGGTTACTTATGGCAGTCCAAACCGATTTTCAAAGCCAAATCGCTCCGGCTTCCACATCCCCTGACTTATAAGTGTAAATTATAAACTCTTCAAGCGCTTCTTTCCATGTAAGATTGAAGGTTCCCATAATTGAATGTATGGCACGATTACTTTTTTCATCAAGCCCGTCTTCTTCCACCCCTTCGGGGTTCGTGTCTTCGTCTACCCCCACAGTCTCTTCACGGCTCCAGAACACCACTACCGGAATGTTTAGGTTGATATCCCATGTACCACGCTGGATCAATATTCCGGAAGGTTTATAGAACGGATCAAAAGTACCTGTTTCCGGATTGGCCTTGGATTTGTAGCCGTGATAAAGACGAATTTTCAGGTCGAATTCCTTACGGTCTTTCAAAAAACGGATAACTCCTTTCAAACCTATCGGGTTACTGTCTCCTGTTATTTCAGCTTCCTTGCTATGTTTGGTCTTGTCCCAGGGGGTAGTGTCCACATAAAGATAATCCACCAATTTCTGCGGTTCATTGTCATCGGCTTCCGGCTGACCGTCAAATGTGGGTTTTACATTTTCAGGCGTGAAGAAATGTTGATGAATATTATCCTGCCCGTTTTCTATAAACTGGCTGTTCATCAAATCTCCTTTGGCGTTATAGTAATAGATGAACATCAAATAAACGGGAGCCGGGGTGTATTTCCCATAAGTATAGTAGTCTCCATTTTTCTGCACGTAGAACTTGCTTTGACTGCCTTCGGCAAGCCTCCAACCCTTGCCGGCTTTCAGCTCATAAGTTATTTCCTGAATACGTTTCATGTGCTTGGCCGGAGATTCCGGATTCTGGTGAGGTCCACCGACTTTCTGTATTTCATTCCAGTCTGCATGCAGGTGACATTCCACAAGACGGATAGTCATTTTGGAAGGATCTTCATGCAATTTATTATCTGTCTCATTTTCAGGAATTACAGGATCTTTACTGCATGAATTGAACAACAACGAAAGAGCTGTTCCTATCAGGAACATCAATGCGATTTTACATACATTTGTTTTCATTTTTTATTTATTTGGTTAATAATAATTGTTATAAATCAAAAACTCCAGTTCACTACACAACGTACATCAGATCCCATGTCATGTGCATAGTAGCGTGAACGGTTAGTGTATTCTTTATATTCTTTGTTCAAGATATTGTCTGCCGCTATCATGAATTGTAGTTTGTATCCGTATTTTACAGGACACTCAAAGCTAGCAGCGAACCCCAAGAGGTGGTATGCCGGAGGGGTATAGGGAATAAGATCCGTATTCGAGTCAAACCGGGTCTGTTTTGCCACGAATCGATGTCTGATACTCAAACGTAATTTGGAATGCGATTTGGTTTCGTGAAGCCATGAGAGGTCATGGCTGAAACGGGAAGAGGGGATATAAGGAAGGTAATTTCCTGTCGTCTGTTCATTTGCCCGTATAAAAGAAGCAATCAGGTGATAATCCCATGAATTTATGGGCATGAAGTGAAAGTCAAAATCCATTCCGCGAAAGAAAGCCGGGGTCTGTTTGTATTGGAATACAGGGTATACCCCCGAAATAACAGTGATGGTTTCTTTCTTCGGTTCATCATAGATATAGCCGCTTATCCATTGCAGGTAACCGTCCATTCGGGCACTGAATACCTTATTGCTGTAACTGATGGAAGATATCCATTTATAGCTCCTTTCGGAGTGCATGGTAGAATCTCCTTTGACAAACATTCCGGATCCGAGTTCATTTCCGTTGCTATATAATTCATACACGTGAGGAGCTCTCCAGGCCAGCCCGAAATTAGTGGTGAGCTTCCATTGGTCAGAGAAATGATGATGACCTCCCAGACTGTATGATACGTTATTGAACTTTCTTGTTCCTCCATAGAGACTTCCTGTCCAGTCATAACCACTGGCACGGGTTTCCTGTCCGTCAAAACGAATACCTGCTTCAATTCCTCCTTTACTGTAATTATACTTCCCGATACCATATATTCCCATCTGTGTCTCCGTATAGTTGGGAATAACGGGAACAATACCTGTTCCTGCCTGACTGTGATTATCAATGAACATAATTTGTCCCCCAACCTCTGTTTGCCATGAATTATAATTCAATTTCCAGCAGAGAGAGTTTTGTAATGAGTTTAAGTGCAGGGAAACAGCTGGAATGTCGGAACCCAGACGCCGGATGCGGTTTTCCTGTCGGTCGTCCTTCTGCCAGGAACTTTGCCAGTAAAGATTTCCTGCGTTCCGCATACTGAACTTCATTTTACCAATGGCTGTCTGATGGGTAACTTTTTGATATGGGTATGCGATACTTCGCGTGAAAGGATCTGTGTACAGGGGACGTCCCAATCGGATACGTTCTGCCAGCAGATCTTCACTTCCCATCTGGGCACTGAACATTACTCCCGTCCGGTTGTAAAAGTGACTGTAGAATCCTTCTATTCTTAAACGTCCACGGTCATAGCCGAGTAAAGCGGAGGTATGATGTTCTCTGGCTCCAGTGTTATTTAGAAGATAGTTTGCGGTGGAACGGTCTCCGGAATTTGAATATGTCCCCTGTACTCGCCAGGCAAGGTCACGGAGAAAAGGGAAAGTGCCTTCCAACTGTCCGGTCAGCACATAACGGTGACCATTACTTCCATAAAGTATGGAAGTCTTTCCTTTCAAGGCCTTCTTCCGGAAGGGTAAGGGAGCCTGTTCCATGACAATAATTCCTCCCAAAGCTTCTGAACCATATCGTACCGCGTCAGAACCTTTTATCACCCGAATGGAAGCGTTTCCGTTCATATCCACTTCAGGAGCATGATCAACTCCCCATTGTTGGCCTGTCTGGCGGGAACCATTGTTTATGATTAATATCCGGTTGCCATACATTCCTTGGATGACAGGTTTGGCAACTGTCGTCCCCGTACTGATGGAACTTACGCCACTGACCTGTTCAAGCAGAGAGGTGAGAGAAGTTCCCAATGCGCGATTGATTGCGAAGGAAGTAAGGTTGTTGCTTACCGTATTCCGAGTCACTCCGGAGCACTCACCGGTAATAATGACTTCTTCCAGAATTTTTATCTCCGGATAAAGATATACTGTTTGAATATTCACCTTTTTGAATGCCTCACTCAAATATATATATTGAGATTTGTAGCCCAAACTCTGTACAAGAACTGTATCCTTGGAATTTGTCTTCCAAGGGATAATGATTCTTCCTCCGGTTGAACTGGCAAGGGGTTGATTCTCCAATAAGATGTAAGCTCCTTCAATCGGACGTCCGGTTTCCTTATCTACAACCAACAGTGTCCTATGTGTATCTGATTGCTGTCGGTATTTCTGTGCATACATCCTTGTAGGAGATATTGCACACAGCCAGACAATGAATAGACACACATATTGGAAATATGCATGAAATGTCATACTTTACGAAAATTGTAATGAAGTTATAAATTGTTTAAGATAACCAAAGGGCACAGCATCCCTCTTTCACATGTCATCTTATAATGCATGCAACCCATGAGAGGGATTGTAATAGTTGGACAGGAGGAGCGCGGAGAGACAATAGGGGAAAAGTAACAGTAATGTCCTTCTCCTTTTGGATAAGATATTCAACGGGGTTCTCTGTCTGAACGCAATTGTACTCAAAGCTCTCGGCTTCGGTAAATGAAGATAAAGTGAACAGGCAGATAGCACATTTATCGGCAGAATCATGATGGGAAGATTGTTGCTCATCATGAGATATACATAAATCTTCTTTGTGAACATGAAAGGCTTTCACAAAGAAGAAAGGCATCATAGTCAGCAACAATAAGCATGCCACTATGGCTCTGTATTTCCGCTTTTTTCTTGCATTATCCATTAGATTGTAAAGATAGCAGATTGCATAATTGTACGCAATACCTATAAATGATGATTTTACGATCAAGTACGATTAAATATATTGTCCCGATTATTTTGATATGGGAATCAAATAAATCGACACATCGTTACCGGCTGTATGATAACAGGCTATAATAAATCTTCCTATTTTTATTCCTGTTCATATTGGAGGGCCTGTGTAAGATGCCCCCTAAAACCAAAATGATTCTTCTCCCAGAAAATATTCAGTAATGATCTCTTGATAAGTTTTGACCGATGAGCATTATTATTTTAAAATCAAGTACTTCGATTCTCATATAATTGTTTTTAAATTCGTTTAAAATTGAACGGTGTCCAATTGTTACGATAATACTTCAGTTCACGTTGATATTTCGAGGACGCAAAGTACGGCTCATTCCCAAAGCATAAGAGAAAGGATTGATGTCGAAATCGCGTTCAAATGTTCCGGTTACCATATTCTTTCTTTGCGGAAGTGTACCTGGAAAGTTTTGGTTACGCCAATTTCCTTGTACAGATATGCCAGCTTTTATCTTGTCTTCATTCCAATAGAAAGATTTTTTTATATTTATTGGTCGAGAGAGGCTACTACTACCCTCCTGAAGTTAGTAAACGGAATCATTTTTTACTTCCTCTTTTTTTCTTATTGTTGTGCATTAATAAATAAAGCTCTTGCAAGAAAAAAAAGGAATATTTTTGTCTTAGATATCATTGTGAATTTCAATTTAAATATAAACACAATATTGGACCGGATCAATTTGTCACAAATCATTTTATAACGAAGAAGGTATGTGTATGGACATATTAAAAAGAATAGCGTCACTCGTCAATACCAAATCATTAGCACCAATCATTTGAAAAACAATATACAAAAAACGCTTTCCGCCAATCTCCTTTAATTGGGCGGAGTTAAGTTCAAATCTTACATTATCCAAATATATATCCTTTACAGAAGAAAAGAGACCATTCAAGACGTTCTTGCTCCATTTATTCTTTCCCCATTGCAATGAATCATGATCCTTAATTACAAATTCCACATACTGTATCCATCTATCTATAGAATTGGAAAACTTATTTTTCACATCACCATAATTACTATTCTTAAGTTTATTTTTCACAAACTCATGCAAATCCGGTGTTGAGTAGGCTATCAACTCATTCTTCAATTCACTTAAGGGTTTAAAACCGGTGAATATTTTATCAAATTCTGCAAGCAACAAGCCACCATTACCCTTTGCATACATGCTTAAATGTAGTGTAAGCATGTTGCCTGTGTCGCTTTTTTCTTTCAGAGTTGTACTGATTTCCACAGCATACGCACTTTCATCATATGAAAAAATGTGACCATTAAATAGAGATGGATTTTCATATATCCCTCTCATATACTTCTGTTTTATAAAATCTGTATTTACAGTAACCTTTCCTTCATAATATTTATTCTTGTCAAACAGAAGTGATATTCTTTTTTTAGACCTACTATTATTGTACCTAAGATAGAAAGAAAGCTGATTTTGCTCATATTTTATATCTTCAAGAACCGTCTTCTCAAGATCTTCCAGAGTAAAAAGATATTTTTCTCCCCCTACATTTATAGAATAAAAGTCCACTAACCGGCCTAAATTCTCAATTGTAAACATGTTCACTTTATGTAATCTGTAAAAGCTATCAAAATCAAGCTTTGCATAATAATCAGCATTTGCTTTCCACTCAGCTTGTGCACCATTAACCATTTGATAATCGTCAGGTTTGCTCACAAAGCCGGTAAAAGTGAATTCATTCTTAAAAGGTGAACCATTTACCGTGCCTGTAACATATAGCACAAATGAGCCTTTTTGATAATCTTTCCTTTTCACTACAGCCTCAGTTATTTTTATCATTTTCCCGTTTATCTGCAGCGTCTCTTTCTGTGCTTCAACAAGTCCTAACGCAACATTTATATCTCTAGACATATCAAATCTAAAATAAGCTGCAACATCCTCTTTAGCCACAGCGGGAACTGATCCGGATTGTTCACTATGAGATTCTTCCTGTTGCCTGGGATGTCGATTCCGGGATTCAATCGGATCATTCTCACCACAAGCAACTAATAACATTATACAGACAAGAAATAATAGGCACCTTTTTATGTTAAAATTTCCTACCTTAAACAAATCACATGTCCTATCACACATAAACATTACTGTCTTTTCAATATATATTGTGCTGCGAGCCGCCCGCTATTGTTGAAGATTTCCGTACTGTCAGACAAGACCACTGCGTCGTCGAGAACTTTATAATATGTTTTGGCACCCGATGAAGGAGTAACCAGTTCAATGATGTTTTCGCCTATCATATTATATACACCGCTCTCTTCAAAAATACCATTCTCCTCACCCAGATACTCACTCCGCAAATCATAAGTTGCATCACTATTAATTTTCAATGTCGTTTTGATGCCACCACAGTCGGCACAAGGTAATATGCCTTCATAGGTGCCATAACAATCTTTGTTTTTGCTATCCACTACTCCGGCAGCACTATTTTCTTGTTGTTTATATTTCTTCCCAGATCCAACACAGCCTGATGTTACTATTATCATGGCTGCTACCAATAAATGCAATTTAATCAATTTCATAATTTAAAATATTTAACATATAATTTGAGGTTAATTATAACTCGCAAGATCATTATATACAAAGACTTATTGTAAATGCATAGCAGTATATAACGAAATTATCTTCGTCTCACTCGCTATGCATTACAATAAAATTAGAAAAAAAAGAAAACTATTTAACCGTCACATTGATAGTTCCCGTTTTCTTATCCTTATCTGTAACTGTAATAGTAGTTTTTCCTGCCTTAACTCCTCTTATGTTGACTTTATTTTCCTTGACTGATACCGTAGCAATATTGACATCTTTCGCAACGGCAGAATATGGCTGTGCACCACCTTTTACTGTTACTATACCATCTTTTCCAACACTCACAGTAATAGATTATTTATCAAAATCCAGTCCTTTTGGAGTTTTTGGGGTCTCTTTTACAGTTCTTACAGTTACAGCAACTTTTCCTGTAACTCCCTTCCGGTCCGTAATAGTTATCATTGCTGAACCATCTTTTACACCGGTAATTACAATCGCATTTTTATCTGATTTCGCAACTGCGATTTTTGCATCACTTGATTTCGTCGTATATGGTGCAGTACCATTACTAACAGACACAGTAACCGTTTTACCAACTGCAACTTCTACTTTATTAGGACTGATTTTTAAATTGGGCTTATCATCATCCTTATCACATGATACCAATACAAAAGAAGTTAAGCAACAAATCACTAATGCCATCGATTTTAAAAAAGGTTTAGTTTTCATTTTTGATAAATTTAAATTAATAGATAAAATGCTAATGAGTACTCATAAATAAAAAAGTCAGATTTTTCTTACTTTTTCTTTGCCAGCAAAAATAATAAAGCGAAATTGTATTTGAATTATAAAATGATTTTAAAAATCTAACACCTCAATTCATATACATCTAACAATCAACACCTTAGTGTTATGAAACATTATTTTATCTCACATTGAACTAACATCTGTTCGAAAAGCATAAAAAAACAATATTATTCCAATATCAAACTTAAAAAAATATGTTTCACATTGCTAATTCTGATTATATGGTCAATCTTCATAATAGAGTGATACACTATTATAACACCGACTGTTACAGTATCCCTAACAGTGTTTGAAAAAGACCCTTTTTATGATATTTCACAAATACCATATATTCCCTATAATATTATTCTTAATTAGTGAATGAGCCATTCAAAGTAAAAATTGAATGTATTTTTAGCATATTCTATAAAAATCAAGAAAGGATGGCCAATTCAAAAAGTATTTTATCCAACAAACGGAACATTCTTTTTACAAGTTGAAGGTGGTATCACTCAACTATAATTGTGGATGATCAAAAACGTGTGTTCAAACCATACACAATAAATCTTCTATAGCACAAGATTTCTTGAACAGCAAGAGATAGGTACTCGCAAGTCCACGACAAAACGTTTTCCGAGGGGATACTGACGAACTTAAGGATATTGAAATGAGGTACCATACAAAAGTCGGTTGTTGTCACCAATATTATCTTAAAATAACTCATCTACAAAAGCTATGTGTTGTGACATCGTATTGTTAAAAAAACATTGTCATAAACGTCTGACGTCTCTTGATAGATTTACTTTTAGAGGGTATCATATAGCTATCTTCCATATCGTTTCGAGTCGCTTTCTGTACTCATTTGATATCATTCAGGCCATACTCTTGAACATTCACTCATGCAATAGGGGCACTTAAGTTCTAATAAATAGATTATCTCGCTAGCAGTCTCATCTCTCACCACACAGCTAGATTTATTATAAAGTTAAATTCAATGCTCGTGCAAACGGCTGTTTGTTCTGATTTAATGTACTCTTTGTTTGAAGGCACAAAGATATAATGAGTATCTAATATTCAAATAAACTTTGTTTTAAGACTTTTTATGACACAAACAAATACGAATGATTTGAAAAATAAATTGATTCTCTTTCATAAGATGTTCTTTCCTATAAGTTAATAAAAAAAACACTTTATATAATTTTTTTTCTCTTCATTTTTTCGAAAAGCCCCAGTCTTCCATTTTTTATAGAATATCATTTACATATTCCTATTTTTTCCATCCATGCATTATATACCTCATTTTTAGGTGAAGTTCACCCACTCTCTCCTCTTATTTTAGTCAGATTATGCTGCCGTTCTTTTTTTTCTTCGTGACCTTTTCAATCATACATACCGCATTGAACGTATGTACTCCAAAGAAAATCCAAAATATTTCCACTTCCCTGTTTCTGGCTTTTTATTCTGGTCTGTAAATAATATTATTTCTACATTTTAAAACTTCCTTTCAATCTGGTAGCACTTTCATGGCTGAGTTCTGACCATCAAATCTTACGAAATGGAGCAATTTAGATAGCTCAGACCTTGTACTTAAAGAAGTGTTTTGTAAAACTTTTTAAATTGATATTATTAGTGTAGCTTGAATCCGCAGCAAGTACCTTAATCCTAACTTTGATCAGTTGTTGTAAATGAATACAGTCTTTCAAATGTATTACTTCGTTAAAAGCCGTAAAGGAGATATGTTCTATAAAGGAGATTTCATCTATCTGTATACTGTTGACTTTGCCTCCGAATTAAACGGATTTGTTTTTTCTTGCCTTAATAATAGTCTGGAGGGACTAAATATTAAGGAAATTTGCTAATTACTGACGAATCACATTAACGATTTAGGATTGGTTAGTGAATGAAGAGGGGCAATCTGAACACCACTAAATAACTGGTAACGAATATTACTAGTTAAATATTTAATCAGTTATGAATATGAAAAGTTGATATAGGACTTCAAGACTACCAAGGCCATTTTATTTTCAGGAGAAAAAAATAACTTTTACCCCCCCCAAAAAAAAAGGAGAGGATGTCAAGCATCTGTTGGGTTATTCCCAAGAAAGTGAACAGAGTATGGAAGCTGCTGATTTATTCGTTACAACTTTGACGATAATTTTTAAGCATATCGAGCGGTGTAAAATCTACCTAAACAAAACACGATTTCTTTTATATCTTTATCGTGTATTTTTATTTTAGATTTTCATCGGTTGGATTTAACCGATTGAAGAATAAACTTTTAGCAGAGTATTTGAGAAATAGAGGTAACGAATTAGCAACCGTGCAAATTTCAGCGATTTGCGGTGCTATGTTGTCAAATAACTCTTTGTAAATACAAATAAAATATTTAGTACAATTTTGAAGACATCATTAATAACCTTATTTATATCCATACACCTTTGGTTTGTTTCCCTATATTTATTGATAATCTTTTATTCACATATTTGGTAAATATTTCAATCTACGTAGATTTTATAACTAATAGAGTATAAACAATACAAGCTATTCCAACAAATAAAGCTACGGCAGAGCATTTGGTAAATATTGTATC
Source organism: uncultured Bacteroides sp. (assembly GCA_947646015.1). Classification (GTDB taxonomy): domain Bacteria; phylum Bacteroidota; class Bacteroidia; order Bacteroidales; family Bacteroidaceae; genus Bacteroides. The sequence goes on from CANSEY010000016.1 coordinate 62,081, forward strand.
TTTATTTTTAATACCATACATAAGCCCAATAATAGCACATAAAGGAATACCGACAGGAATAATCGTCAGAAACCAAATGAGTATTTTATGATACCCATTGCTGTTAATACTTTGTTTTTCAAATTACTCATAGCTACCATTCTCATTGCTTGTTACTCTTCGCATCTCTTTCTTTATTCATCAACCGCCAAATAGCTTTCTGATATTTCAACTTGGCGAACATCTCGTCATCTTGGTTATCTATCTTTAAGGTCATTACCCGAATACTTGGGGCAGTGGGATATCGGCTTCTCACTATATCATCCACTAGAAACCCGCATAGTCCGGTAGCCGGTTCTGTAAACAAGAAACCTTGAAACATGAGATTAATATAGTCTGCATTTTCGCAAAGATACGCCTTGTACCTCTTATATGTATCCAACTTCATATAATCTTCTGCACGGCTGCTGAAATTTGGCTTGGCAATTTCTTCGCATAAGGCAGATTCTAATTTGCTGTAGGTGGCAGTATCTAAATCTCCCCACCAATAATGATCTTCGGGATTGACCGACATATCCACCCATTCAGAAGCCTCCCAGTAGTCTATCGCAAACACAATTGAATCGGCTTTCTCTTTGGATGAGTAATAGATGGAATCTTTCTCCCAACCTTTGAATATACTTTCAATAGAATCTATTTTCTCTTTCCTAATTTTATTATATATGTTTTTTAAATCGTAGCCATGAGGTAACGATATTTGAAAAACACCGTTTTCAATTCTTGCATTCACCTTTGGATTTGTGATTACCGTATCGTCAAGTACAAAAGCTATATGTTTGCCAATTGCCTTTTCTGTTTCTTTTGCCCATTTTTTTAGTTTATGCTTGCTTATTTGCCCCACAATTACGCATGTCCCATTTTCATCAGAATCCATTCGTAACGAAACAAAATCTTTTACTGTTACAATAGACTCTTTAGCAATACTGTCTTTTTGCTGTGATAGGATGTGATACCATCCATTCTCATAGTGGGTTTTATGTATTTGATTACAGGAAGCGAAATAAGCAATTAAAATAAGTATTCCGAATAAATTCTTTTTTTGCATGTTCTTATATAATAAAAAAATAAACTGTTATCTGTTCCTGAATTGTATCCGTCAGATATATTTAAAGCATTATGTTTCAAATTAGCTACTTCTCCAAATATATAAGCAAAAGTAGATTGTTTGCCTTTTTAAGAAGACTGTTCAAATCTGTTTTGATATTGTTTTTCTTGATCACAACTTATAAGATGGATTGTGTATAGTTATTTCATCTCGCCAAGCATATTCCTTGTTTTATCCATATAATTACTGAAATGCGCCTTTACCTGTCAAAAATATATTACCGTAAATAATGTACCGTTTTATCCCAAAAGATTTAAAAACAGTTCTTTATTTACTATTTTTGCAGATTTGATACGTGATTTGAGCCGTGATTTTCGAGCATATACGTTAGCCACCGTATCCTTCATGAATAAGCTAATTACTTGTGGTGAGAATCCTACAAAAATATAGCATAACAGCCTGGTGTCAGAAGTTTTCATGGTCGGAAAATCTTCCTTGAGCTTGTACATGGCATTGTCATGACAAGTGTTTACGATTTTTTCCAGTTCTTGCAGTATGCCATTGTTTTCTGCAAAATCTGTAATTATCTGCTTTACTTCATTAAATATGACTGACTGTTGCGATGTTGTATTTTCACGTTCATAGTAGGTCTTTCCAAGTTTATCGACAATGTCAAAGCGTGAAGCAGCCAATCCTCTTAAATAACTTTCCGTAGTCTGCTGTTTTTTCACGCGTTCAGTAAGAGCCTTGTACTCGGAATTGGCTTTCTCTGTCAATAACAAATAATGGTTGGTACGATCACGTTGCATGCGTAAACGTTGGCGGACGATATACCAGGCAATTCCAATAATAAAAAAGGTAGCGGCTGCTATAGCTATTTCCCAGACAGTCCGGTTTTTCATTCTGTATTGGGCGAATTTTGTTCGCTCTTTAAAATAGTCCCGCTCGACCATACCGGCGGAGAATTGCATGTTTGAGCGCATTATTGAATCGTTCAAGTAGATATAGCGATGTACATTGTCCGTTGCTTTTTCAAAATTTTTAGCCTGCGCTTCGATATGGTATGCAGTGTATTGTAGTTCTGCCATGTCGCAAATATCAGTAGTGTGCGCCTTTGCAAGCTCCAGATAATACCGTGCACTGTCTATATGATTCTTCAAAAGACTTACATCTGTCAATGTGTGATATCCATATACCGTATCCTGTCGGGCGGAAAGTTCGATTCGCTGTAACAGGTCATTGGATATATGCCGTTTGGATATCACATATAGTGATGCAAGATTAGTAAGGCTGACTTCTATCAGATTACTGTTATTATGTTCATCGGCCAAGTCAAGAGCCGCCGAATACAGCCTTATTGCTTTTTCTATATCTTTTGAGTGAAAAGTAGCGGCTGCCATGTCAAGGGTTGCCTTTGTCTCCTCCTGGATATCACCCGATTGGCGGAAATTATTTCTGGCTTCGTGGAAATAATGATATGCCCGGCTGTAGTTCATTTGTTTATAATATACTTCACCGATCTGTCTGTATAAAAGCCCTTTGTAATAAGATTCATCGGTATCTGTCAGTTTCTTTTCTATTTTGAGAAAAAGACGTAATGCTCCCGGTTTATCACCTGTGCGTAATTTAATTCTTCCCCAATAATATAGAGTTTTACACTGGTGACGTAAATCTTTGGGGTAATGTTTATAATATTGCCAAGCCTGGCGGATCAATGAATCGTCAGTAACTTTCATTTGTTTTTTTTCCAAAGCTTCGGAATAGAGCAATGCATATCTGGCCTGTTCAGCCCGGTTGCCTTCTGGTTTGAGTTTTTGTAGTATTGCTAATGCACTATCCGGGTTGTTCTGCATTAGCTTTTCAGCCTCACTAAGGCGAGGGGTCTGTTCCCTGTTATAACAACCTGTAAAATAGAGAATAGCTGATAGTCCAATTATAATCTTACATTTCATATTGCGAATATAATAATGTGTTTTATTTTTTGCATGGGCGATTAGGAATATTTTACCAATATAAATTATTCTTTAACTTATATGATTATCGCTCGCTATTTATATATATTTTTTATTGGGCCTAACAATATATAATTGCTTATTAGCATATTATATAATATGTATAATCGTAATAGTACAAAATAGCAGTAAGTTATTGCTATTCAGAGTAAAAGTATCAGTTCACTCGTTGTTGTTAAAAAATAAACTTGACTACCCTAAAGGTGTAAGTGTAAGTGCTTTTTTGAATTTTATCAAGGGTGTTAGATATGTGTTAGATTATTAATTGAACCATTTTTGCAAACTACTGATTATAAGTAAAATAAAAATCAATGTATTAGATTTATTCTTTTGTCCTACAACTAAAAAGCTCTGCAATCTTTTTACTTTTGCATTCGAAAAAAATAAAACAATAGATTATGAAGAAAATTGCTATTTTATTAGTTTTTACTTTGGGAACATTTATTGTAAATGCCCAATCAGTTGTAGAAGGAACAAAGTTTATGGACAATTGGTCTGTAGGAGTGAATGCAGGAGCAGTTACCCCTCTCACTCACGCCTCTTTCTTTAAAGGGATGCGTCCCGGTTTCGGAGTTGGAATATCCAAACAATTAACTCCTAGTTTTCGGTTTGGAATTTCAGGGAATGGGATATATCAATACAACTCCGAGTAAAACAGCTTTTGATGTTTTAGATGTCAGCTTGTTAAGTAAAATTAACTTAATAAATCTATTTGCAAGCTATCGGGGCAAACCTCGTTTGTTTGAGATAGAAGCTATTGCCGGAATGGGGTGGTTGCATTATTATGTAAATGGTAAAGGAGATGACAATTCATGGTCTACCCGTCTCGGATTGAATCTTAATTTCAACCTCGGTGAAACAAAAGCATGGACATTGGGAATTAAGCCCGCTATCGTATATGATATGCAAGGTGATTTTAATCAGGCAAAGAGTTGTTTCAATGCAAACAATGCAACATTTGAACTGACTGCCGGATTGACTTATCACTTCAAGATGAGTACTGGGAATCATTACTTTACTAAAGTAAAAGTCTACAATCAGAGCGAAATTGATGATTTGAATGTTGCTATTAATGCACTTCGCGAACAGGTGGGCAGTCGTGACAGAGAACTAAACAATGCTAACCAAAGAATTAGCGGTTTGCATAAAGAGTTGGAAGAATGTCGTACAAAGGTCGTTCCCATTGAAACAGTAGTCAAGACTGCCCGCGTTCCGGAATCTATCATTACTTTCAGACAAGGTCGCTCATCAGTGGATGCATCACAGCTACCGAATGTGGAACGTGTAGCCTCCTACATGAAGAAATATCCCGATTCAAAAGTCATTATTAAAGGGTACGCTTCTCCAGAAGGCAATGTTGAGATCAACGCAAAAATTGCTACCGCACGTGCAGAAGCTGTAAAAACAATCCTTGTTAATAAATACAAGATTAATACGTCTCGTATTACTGCCGAAGATCAGGGAGTAGGTGACATGTTTACCGAACCGGATTGGAACCGTGTAAGTGTATGTACTATCGAAGATTGATGTAATAAGAATATTTGGAGTTGTTGAAGGTAAATAAAAAAGGAAGCCCGAAATCTGAGGGCACTGAAAAAGTTCTTTTTCTCCGTTAGCTCCTCTTCTTATGAATTGGCTCCAAAGTTGCATGGCGTATGATAAATTTCATTTGCATGCAACTTTTCCTTATATTGGTAGTGAGTAATCGTCTATTGGTATACATGCACGCTGGCAACGACACTCTCAAAGGAGACTTTGAAAGAATGCAACTTCAGTCCGCTTTTCCCATCTGCTCCGACTACGGCTCGGAGGCTATCGTCCTTCTGATCTTTGACCAAAAGAACTTCTTGGTCTTTGATTTTTTTGCTCATATTACTATGTATTTAATGACGTCAGTAGCGGTTTACAGACAAAAGTAAACAAAAAAAAGTGAGTGCTAGAGATTGTAAATAAGTGAGTATTTGTAGCTTTGATATGATTAGGAGTAGCATATTGAAAGTTATAAATTTCATTTGCTGAATTACCATAAATGGGGAATGGTAAGTAAAAAAATCATCATTTTAAGGTATTGCAACCGAAAAAATATGTGACTAATTTTGCGTTATAAAATAAAGAATTATGTTCTGACCTATGCAAACAACGAAGGATTATATACGTAAGCTATTGCTGGAAACAGCGCAGAAAGCTTTTTTCGAAAAGGGCTTCAAGTCGGTGTCTATGCGTGAGATTTCTAAGTTGTCGGGCATTGGTCTGAGCAATATATACAATTACTATCCCTGTAAGGACGATTTACTGGTTGATGTGTTGCGTCCTCTTTTGGCTGCTATGTACAGGATGCTGGAAGATCACAACCGACCGGAGAATTTCTCCCTTGACATATTTATCTCAGATGAATATCATCGTGCATCTTTGCAGGAGCTTATGGGCATTATAACTCGTTACCGAAGTGAATTAAATTTGCTGTTTTTCTCTACGCAGCATTCTCGCCTCAAAGATTATTTGGAAGAGTGGATTGAGAAGAGTGCCACAATAGGGATGGAATATATGGAAAAGATGAGAAGACTCCATCCGGAACTACATACCGATATTTCTCCGTTCTTCATGCACTTCACCTGCTCTTGGTGGATTAATATGATGAAAGAGGTGGTGCAACATAAGGAACTTTCCTGCGAAGAGATAGAGTGTTTCATCAGTGAGTATATTCGCTTTAGCACGGGAGGATGGAAGAAACTCATGAATGTAAAGAATGAAAGATGAAGGCAGAACTATTGAAACATCCTGTCTGTCAAGAGATAACTAATCAAAACATCCGTTTCTCGTCTTGTCTGCAATGCAAGCCTTGCGGAAATGATTGTACGATTGTAAACAATCGAATCTCTTTTGTATTTGATTCCGAGACAATAGGCATCAGCTACCTTCTGCTCGACTCCACACCTATAGCCTGCATGGACAGATGCTGCAATCTTGTCAGGCAGCGTTTCGTTTGATGCAGGAGTTGGAACGCCGAGTCATTCCAGAAGAATCACTAAATAATAATCAGCATATGAGTATCATCAACATCATCAGCAACGACGAATTAACACTCGTACAAGGAGTCAACGGGCTTTTCTTCTGCGAGGAGTCATGGGTTACGCAAAGCAGGGCAGTCTCCCGTATCGGAAAGGTTTTGCCCAAAGAAATTATTGGGACGAAAGATCAAAGTACCAACATCGTACATCCGCAGACTGACCGAACTAAACTTAGTTGCCAAAAGCATGAAACGTCTTATTTCTAAATCTAACTGTTTCTCCTACCGAGCGAGCCGCCTGCAAAGAGCGGCTCGCTTTGCTTCTGAACAAAACAAACTTTTGTTCTCTTTTGACGCACTAACTTCCAATCCATCATAGCCATGTCTCAACCAGTACTTATAGCATTTTTCCTAACATCGTTTGCCGGTATATCCACAGGGATAGGCAGTGCGATTGCATTTTTTGCTAAGCGCACCAATACTTCATTCCTTTCTCTTTCATTGGGATTTTCAACAGCAGTAATGATTTATATGTCTTTCGCCAATCTGTTTGCCTCTTCTTTGCAGACTCTTGCCAATATACATGGCAAGGACGACGGAACTCTTCATTCCACACTTTCTTTTTTCGGGGGAATCGTATTGATTCTACTTATTGATAAGCTAATTCCTCACTACGAAAATCCACACGAAATGCATCGGGTGGAAGAAATGAGCTTAAAGGAAGAACGAAAGACTGAAATAAAGCCTCAATTATTACGCGTCGATGTAGTGACAGCCTTGGTGCTGGCAATACACAATTTCCCGGAAGGTATGGTTACGTTTCTTGCAGCATTGAAGGATATAAACATTGCTATACCTATTGCCTGTGCCATCGCCATACATAATATACCCGAAGGCATTTCCGTCTCCGTTCCGATCTATTATGCTACAGGTAATCGTAAACGGGCCCTTTGGCTTTCATTTCTATCGGGATTGGCCGAGCCGGTAGGAGCCGTCATCGGCTATCTTATCTTGGCACCATTCCTCAATGACCATGTTTTCGGCGTTATTTTCGGGATGATTGCCGGTATCATGGTATTTATCTCGCTTGATGAGTTACTACCCGCTGCCGAAGAATACGGTAAGCACCATCATACTATCTATGGTTTGGTAGCAGGCATGGCGGTTATGGCACTCAACCTGCTGATGTTGTGTTAGCAAGACTAAGTAATATAAAAAACATAAGTAAAAAAAAGAAAGAATATGAACACTTCTCACTCCTGCCGTTGTCACGTGCATGATGCCCACAAAGAGCATTCTTGTGTCCACGCACATTGTCACCATTATCATATGTAGCCCCAAAGTGGAAAGCTATTTCTCGTCACGCTGCTGAATGTGTTGAAATGAATGAACTTACCAATAACAAACGATATGAAAATAGAAAGAATCAATGACTGGTTTGCCCGTCAGGGCAGATGGATGGTACAAAAACGATGGCTTGTACTAAGCTTGTTTATCCTCGTCTTCGCCATAGGATTTACAGGGTTAAGATATTTCAAGGTGAGTGCTTCGTGGGAAAACTACTTCCTCGAAGACGACCCGATGCTTGTCAAGACCAAAGAATTCAAGGATATATTCGGCAATGACAATTTTGCCGCCGTACTGACCCAATGCGACAATTCGTTTATGAAAGAGAACTTAGAGCTCATCCGCGAACTCACGAACGAAATGATGGATAGCATTTCATACGCCGACAAAATCACTTCGCTCACTGACATCGAATTTATGGTAGGGAATGAAGAAGGAATGACTATCGAGCAGATAGTGCCTGACCTTATTCCCACTGATGCGGCAAGTCTGGAAACGATACGTCGCAAAGCCTATATGAAGCCACATATTGCCGAGCGGCTTGTCTCCAAAGATGGTACGCTCTCGTGGATTATTCTCAAGTTGCGTACCTTTCCTAAAGATTCAGTGTGGAATAAAGGTAAGAATGCCGTTTCTCCTGAAGTGCTAACGGGGAATGAGCTGGAGCATATCATCACTAAAGACAAATACCAAAAGCTCCATCCCAAAGGCACAGGCTTGCCCTACGTTACCGCCATGAAGATGAAATGGATTGGCAAAGAGATGCCCCGTGTGATGGGCATTGCCGCACTCGTTTCCATTCTTATTTTGTTACTCATAACACGCTCCCTACGGGGCGTTGTCGTTCCACTTATCACGGCGGCAGGCTCAATTGTGATTGTGTATGGACTGTTGGGATATGTCGGCATGACGATAGACAGCGGTATGATGATGATACCTATGCTGTTGGCGTTTGCCGTCTCGATAGCCTATAACATACATATCTTTTCCTATTTCAAACGGCAATTCCTTCTACACGGAGAACGTCGACGAGCCGTAGAAGAGACCGTGGGTGAAATGGGCTGGCCTGTGTTGTTCAGTGCACTCACCACCTTTGCCGCCCTGCTGTCGTTTCTCGCTATTCCGATGCAGCCCATGCGGTTCATTGGTATCGCTACCTCCTCGTGCGTGATGCTGGCTTTCTTCATTGCCATTACACTGATGCCCGTGCTGTTGAGTTTTGGCAAGAACGGCAAACCTCATCCCAAAGTGCAGGAAACCGGCGGACGGTGGCTCGACCATCAACTGGGGCGTTTGGGAGAAAGCGTACTCCGGCATGGCACATTGATCCTATGGATTGCAGGGCTGCTTACCGCAGCACTCATTTATCAATTCACCAAGATAGAGACCGCCTTTGACATAGAACGCACCATGGGACGTAAAATAGCCTATGTAAACAATCTGCTGGAAGTAGGTGAAAGCGAACTGGGATCCATCTACACCTACGACGTCATGATAGACCTGCCCGAAGACGGCTTGACAAAATCGCCGGCAATGCTTGTACGCTTAGACTCTCTGGCACAAAAGGCCGAAGGCTATAAGCTAACCAAGCGAACGACTACAGTGCTGAATATCCTAAAAGACCTGAATCAAACCCTGCACGAAGGAGATGCGGCTTATTATCGTATTCCGACGAATCCGGAAGAGGTGGCACAACTGCTGCTCCTTTACGAGAATGCAGGCGGTAGCGAAGCGGAATATTGGATCGATTACGACTATCGACGTTTGCGCCTGATGGTGGAGATCAGCAGTTTTGACTCCGGCGAGGTAGAACGAGAGTTGAACGATATTGCAGCCAATGCCGCCAGGCTCTTCCCCGAAGCTTCTGTCACTACAGTGGGTAGTATTCCGCAATTTACCGTGATGATGCAGTACGTGGCTCGCGGGCAGATGGTTTCATTTGCCATCTCTCTCCTTATTATCGGCATCCTAATGATGTTGGTCTTTGGCAGTGTACGCATCGGGCTTATCGGTTTGATACCCAATATCACTCCGGCTTTGGTGGTCGGCGGACTGATGGGATGGCTGGGCTACCCGTTGGATATGATGACCGCAACCATTATGCCGATGATCCTCGGTTTGGCTGTCGACGACACCATTCACTTCATCAACCACGGGCATTTGGAGTTCGACCGTCGAGGTAATTATCGGGATGCCATTCTCCGCTCGTTCCGTACGATCGGGACACCAATCATTCTGACCAGTGTCGTGATATGTGCGAACTTCGCTATTTACATGACTTCCGAAGGCCTCTCTTTTATACACATGGGTCTGCTCTCCGTAGCGGGTATCGTATCGGCACTCGTGGCCGACCTCTGCGTTACACCCGTGTTATTCCAAAAGTTCCGGTTATTCGGGAAAGAGATAGAAACCAATGAAACAATCAATTAATATGAATACATTAAAGAAACTTCAATTTTACATGGGCAAACGCAAGGTGCTTATGCCCATAGCCCTGACACTGTCGGGATTAAGCGGTCTGCTCTCGCTTATGCCATTCATCTTCATTTGGCTTATCGTACGCTCGCTACTATTGACTGGCAGCGTTGCCTCAGGAATCCCTATCAACGTCTATGCATGGTGGGCGGTAGGCACAGCCGTTGCCGGCCTTGTCATTTACTTTGCCGGGCTGATGCTTTTGCACTTAGCGGCGTTCCGGGTAGAAACCAATATGCGACGTACGGCTATGAGAAAAATCATGCAGATGCCGCTTGGCTTCTTCGACCGGAATACCAGCGGACAGATGCGTAAGATTATTGATGAAAATGCTTCTGAAACCCACACGTTTGTCGCACATCTCTTGCCCGACCTGGCGGGGAGTTTTATAGCCCCGCTGTCGGTTATAATATTGATCTTCGTCTTCAACTGGCAACTTGGTCTGGCGTGCCTGATCCCCCTCACGGCGGCTGTCTTCATCATGACACGGATGAATACAACTGCTCAGAAGGCGTTCCAAAATGAATACCTCGGAGCACAAGAGCATATGAGCAGCGAAGCGGTGGAATACGTACGTGGTATTTCGGTGGTGAAAGTGTTCCAGCAAACGATATTCTCTTTCAAACGTTTTTACGACAGCATCATCGCCTACCGGGATTTAGTTACCAAATACACGCTGGGTTGGCAAAAGCCGATGTCACTCTACACGGTGGCCATCAATAGCTTTGCTTTCCTACTTGTCCCCGTAGTCATATTGCTTATCGGCAACAAAAGCGAAAACATTGCCCCCATCATCACCGATATGTTCCTGTATGTGCTGATTACTCCGGTGATAGCAACCAATGTGATGAAAGTGATGTATCTGCAACAAGATATGTTTCTGGCAGATCAAGCCATAAGCCGGGTGGAAAACCTGACGAGTAGCGAACCACTCCCAATAGCCGAAAATCCGGAGAAAATCACCGCTTGCGATGTGACATTCGAGAACGTTTCGTTTGCCTATCCCAATGCCGGTCAAAATGCCGTAGACGGTATCAGCTTCCACCTCCCCGAAGGGAAGACTTTTGCCCTTGTGGGGCAATCGGGAGGAGGGAAGACCACCATTGCCCAACTCATTCCCCGCTTTTGGGACGTATCAGCAGGTAGTGTGACGATTGGCGGAATAAATGTGAAAAACATTGCCAAAGACAACCTGATGAACCACATCGCTTTCGTCTTCCAGAATACAAAACTCTTCAAGACCTCTTTGCTGGAGAACATCAAATACGGTAATCCGGCAGCGAGTGATGAAGCCGTGCAACGTGCCATAGACCTTTCCCAAAGTCGGGAGATCATCGACCGGCTACCCAACGGATTGAACACGAAGATAGGAGTAGATGGAACATTCCTTTCGGGAGGGGAACAGCAACGCATTGTCTTGGCCCGGGCCATCTTGAAAGATGCGCCGATTGTTGTCCTGGACGAAGCAACAGCTTTTGCCGACCCCGAAAACGAACACCTGATACAAAAAGCCCTGCACGAGCTGAGAAAAGGAAAGACAGTGTTGATGATCGCCCATCATCTGACTAGCGTACAGGATGCCGACAAGATACTGGTGATAGCACAAGGCAAGATTGCCGAAGAAGGCACACACAGCGAGTTGATAGCCCGAAACGGCATCTATAACAGCATGTGGAATGAATATCAACGAACCGTGACATGGACGGTATAAACCTCAGGAGACAACATTATGAATATTAGTAAATATTTTCAACACAGATTCACCTTATCGGAAGACGGGGCAAAGACCTTTATAAAAGGGGTTATAGCTTCTCTTTTTCTCAACCTGGCACTGATGCTGCCGGTAATCTTCATCTTTCTGTTCATCACCGATTACCTGCACCCTGTTATCCAAGCCGGGAACAGCACGACGCACGGGCTCTGGTACTACGTGCTGACGGCTCTCTGTTTTATGACGGTACTCTTTGTGATTGCGATGATACAGTACAAGAGCACCTACACGAAAATCTATACCGAGAGTGCCAACCGTCGTATTGGCATTGCCGAGAAGCTGCGTAAATTGCCTTTGGCTTTCTTCGGAGAAAAGAATCTTTCGGATCTCACCGCTACGATGATGGAGGATTGTAACATGTTGGAAACCCTCTTCTCTCACACAGTTCCACAACTCTTCGCCTCTGTCATCAGCATTATCTTGATTGCCACCGGGATGTTCTTCTACAACTGGCAACTGGCCCTTGCTCTCTTTGGGGTCGTACCGGTAGCGACAACGGTCATCTTCTTAGGAAAAAGGCTTATGGATAAAGCTAATAAGGAGTACTATCACGTAAGGCGTGATACGACCGAGCAGATACAGGAAGGGCTTGAAGCGGCGCAGGAGATTAAATCGTACAACGGAGAGGCAGCCTATTGCGACCGTTTAGACAAACAGCTCGAGATATATGAAGCCACTCTGCAGCGAGGCGAATTTCTCGGAGCGGGGCTTGTGGGCAGTGCACAGTCTATCCTGAAACTTGGTTTGGCAAGCGTTATCATTGCGGGAGCTTATTTACTTGGTTTGGGCAGCATCGACATGTTCACTTACTTGGTCTTCCTGCTCGTTGTAGCCAGCATCTACAACCCCATCATGGACGTGTTCAACCATATGGCGACACTGATACTACTCGATGTGCGTATCGACCGCATACGTGAGATGAACGACATGCCCGCACAGCAAGGCGATGAGGATTGCACGGTAGAGGGTTACGACATCTGTTTTGACAAGGTCGATTTTGCTTACGAGACAAGCAAGCAGGTGCTGCGCAACGTCTCTTTCACTGCCAAGCAAGGCAAAGTAACGGCACTTGTGGGACCTTCGGGGGGAGGCAAAAGCACTTCGGCAAAATTAGCTGCCCGCTTTTGGGATATTCATGGCGGAAAGATCACACTTGGCGGACGGGACATCTCAAAAATAGATCCCGAAATGCTCTTGAAAAACTATGCCGTAGTCTTTCAGGACGTGTTGCTTTTCAACGCTTCCGTCATGGACAACATCAAAATCGGGAAGAAAGACGCTACCGAGGAAGAGGTGAAAGCGGTAGCACGTCTTGCCCGTTGCGATGAGTTCATCGCCCGGCTGCCCAACGGTTACGACACCTTGATAGGCGAAAACGGAGAATCGCTATCGGGAGGCGAACGCCAACGCATATCCATTGCCCGTGCGCTTCTCAAAGATGCTCCTGTCATCCTCTTGGACGAAGCAACGGCAAGTCTGGACGTAGAGAACGAAACGTTGATACAGGCCGGTATATCGGAGTTGATCAAGAACAAGACCGTCGTCATCATCGCACACCGTATGCGCACCGTTGCCAACGCTCATCATATCGTGGTGCTGAAAGACGGAACCGTCGCAGAACAAGGAGCACCCGACGAACTGCTTGCCCGAAACGGCGAATTTGCCCGCATGGTAGCACGGCAGAAGGAGACCGGAATATAAATCGAATCAATCAGAATCAATTATAAAGAAAAAGGACAAATGAAGAGATCAATCGCAGTAGTAGCCATGCTTGTGGTGGGGTTCGCTGCCACAACATGCGCACAAACGGGCAGAGAGATTGCCCAAAAGGTAAAAGACCGTCCCGACGGCGATACCCGTCGGTCTGAAATGGTTATGACGTTAATCAACAAACGCGGAGCGGTGCGCGAACGCAAGCTCATTTCCTACTCCATCGATGTGGGCAAAGAAAAGAAAGACCGCAAGAGCATCATGTTCTTCCAATATCCCGGCGATGTAAAGGGGACGGGCTTCTTGACGTGGGATTATGATGAGCTAAACAAGGACGATGACAAATGGCTCTATCTGCCCGCCATAAAGAAAACGCGCCGTATCAGCGGTTCGTCTGCCAAGCAAGACTACTTTATGGGTAGCGACTTTACCTACGACGACATGGGCAGCCGCAACGTGGACGAGGATACGCACACGCTCCTGGGCGAAGAAACCGTCGACGGACAGAAGTGCTGGAAACTGGAATCCTTGCCTAAGGACAAGCGTGATATTTACTCCAGGAAAACGGCCCTGATACGTCAGGACTGTCTGATACCTGTCAGGGTGGAATATTACGACAAGATGGGCAAGCTGCACCGTCGTCTCGAGATGTCGGATATTGCCAAGGTAGAGGGCTTCTGGGTAGCCCGGAAGATGCACATGACCAACGTGCAAACCGAGCATCAGACGGTTCTCGAAATCAAGAATCCGACGTACAACATTCCCATGGAGGAGAGCAAGTTTAACGTGACCACGTTAGAGAAAGGCAGGTTCTGATGAAAGCGTTCAATCGTCTTTCCGCGGGGCTTTGCCTCTCGGTCTTTCTGTTTTGCCCCGTGCATGGAGTTTGGGGACAAGGAGCGGGCGAATCGTCGTGGCAGCTCAAAGGCCTTGTCGACACCTACCACGCCTTCCGCTCCGAAAAGCCGAACGATTGGATGTCTTCCCGTACCCGACTCAGGGGCGAGGTCGGCAAAAACTTCGCAGGCTCTTCGCTCTTCGTCTCGTTCAACGCTACCTACAACGCCTTGCTGAAAGAGCGCACCGGCTTTGAACTGCGGGAAGCATACCTTGACCATCGGCAGGAGCACTGGGGCTTTCGTCTCGGGCGACAACTTGTCATCTGGGGTGCGGCCGACGGCGTACGTATCACCGACCTCGTCTCACCCATGGATATGACCGAGTTCTTGGCGCAAGACTACGACGACATCCGCATGCCCGTCAATGCCCTGCGGTTCTTCGTCTTCAACGACAAGATAAAGCTCGAACTGCTTGCCGTTCCCACTTTCGAAGGATACAAGCTGCCCACCGATGCCGCCAATCCGTGGAGCGTGTTGCCTAAAGAAACACCCCGGTCCCTTGTCTGGGACGCGGAGGGAAGCCGCCCCGAGCTACGCCTCTCCAACGTAGAATACGGGGGCAGGCTCTCTTTCGCCCTGCCGGGGGTAGACTTCTCGCTTGCCGCGCTGCATACGTGGAACAAGATGCCCGTCATCGAGTACAAACCATCGGGCTCCCAACTTACGGTTTCGCCCCGATACTACCGCATGGGATTCGTCGGAGGCGATGTCTCAAAGCCCTTGGGACAGTTCGTGCTGCGCGGCGAAGCGGCCTTCAACCTCGGGAAGCATTTCAGCTACATACAGCAAGCCGCCTCCACCCCTCAAAAAGGATTCAACACCATCAATTGGTTGGTGGGGGCCGACTGGTATGCCCCTCATGAATGGACAGTGATGGCTCAGTTCTCTTCCGAGAGTATTTTCAAGTACGAAAGCTACGTCGCACAGCCCCGCCATAATTCGCTCCTTACGCTCTGCGTGTCGAAGAAGTTACTGGACAGCAACTTACAGCTTTCCGACTTCACCTATTTCGACCTCAACCACAAGGGCTGGTTCAGCCGTTTCACGGCTGACTATGCCCTGAACGACCACATCCACCTCTTGGCAGGCTACGACTGGTTCGGAGGAAGCGAGGGTATGTTCGGCCCGTATAAGCACAATTCGGAAGTATGGGCAAAGGCTAAATACTGCTTTTGAGATCCACACCATTTTAATAACCATAAACAAAATTTAAAAAGATTATGAAGAAGACATACGACAGCAGTTAAAGAGAATGCGGACTTAAGCAATCGGAATCGTTTAAGTTAAACGGTGAAAGACGTTCCAATGGAGCGATCAAAGCCGTTTACTGAAGCTGTTTAAGTAGAACAGCAAAATTATTCAAAGTATAACCATCAAAAACATCAAAAGTCATGTTACTATACAACGTAAAAAAAGAAGAGATGCGCATCGGTAAACACAAGGGCAAAACCATGTATTACGCCTCTCCCATTGCACAAGACAAGATTACCACCAAGCAGCTAGAGGATCGGATTGTCAATGCCACAGCCCTGAGCCGTGCCGACGTGCGGTCAGCCATCACCGCCTTGGCGAAAATCGTACGTGAAGAGATGCTCAGCGGCAGAACCGTTGACCTGGCCAACCTCGGGTCATTTAAGGTTGTATCCAACGGGAAACGCGTGGAAACGAAAAAAGCCGTTACCGCCGAAACTCTCAAAACACCACGCATTCAGTTTTTTCCCAAACTCGAAATGCGCAATCAGGCAAAAAACGTACAGCATGTGGTGATACGTGAAAGCGAGGCCGGATCGGCTAAACCGAGTCCGAATCCCGGAGATTTGCCCGAAGCACCCGATTCTGCTCTTTAATATTCATAACAAGAAACAATGAAGCAGCAAGTATTATTTTTCTTTTTCACGCTGATGCTCACAGGTATCAGCGTGTCCGCCCAAACAGGTGGAGGACGGATTGCAGGCGTGGTCATCGACAATGCAGGCGAAGAACCACTGCCCGGCGCAACCATCTTCATCGAAGAGCTGAAAAAGGGCATTGTGACAGACGGGCATGGCGAGTTCTTACTTTCCGATGTTCCCGCAGCCACTTATACGCTTACTGTAAGGTTTATAGGCTACCACACGCAAACCCGCAAGCTCACGGTGGGTAAAGAGAGAGGGAAAAAAATCATCATCCGCCTGAAAGCCGAAGCAAAATCGTTGGACGAGGTGGTAGTGATGGGTAAGAGCGAAGCCCGTAAGTTACGGGAGCAGGCCATGCCCATATCCGTTATCAGCATGAACCAGATACAAGGAACGGTTAACAATGTACAAGACATTCTGGCAAAAACTGCCGGAATCACCGTGCGTGCCACGGGTGGAACGGGCAGTACCTCTCGCATATCGGTGCGCGGACTGGAAGGCAAACGCATCGGGCTTTTCATTGACGGGAATCCGATGAACGACAATTCCGATTTTATCGACATCAATGATATTCCGGTCGAAATGATCGACCGCATCGAGATATACAAAGGAGTTGTCCCTGCCAAGTTCGGAGGTTCTGCCGTAGGTGGTGCGGTCAATATTGTCATCAAAGAGTATCCGCCTAAATATTTGGACGTGAACTATTCTTACGGCAGTTTCAATACGCACAATGCATCCGTTGTGAGCAAGATGAACATTGCCCCAAAAGGAATCGAGTTCGGGCTGGGAGGTTTTTATACCTATGCCGACAACGACTACAAGATGAAGTCTCCTTTTCAAGAGGGGCTTACTATAACCCGCGATCACGACAAGTTTAAAAAAACAGTCATCGGCGGTAGCTTTAAGGCACGGAAGTGGTGGTTTGACTTGGTGGAGTTTGAACCCGTTTTCATACATACTTACAAAGATATACAGGGGATAGAATCGAACATCCGGCATGCACACAGCCATTCCAACGCCTTTATTTTCGCCAATAAGATGGAGAAAGAAAACTTCCTCTTAGACGGCCTGGACTTGGACTGGCAGCTGGGGTATATCTATACCGACTATCATTTTGCCGATACCGCCTCGCACCGCACACATTGGGATGGAACGCATTATCCGGCAGTTTCCGAATTCGGCGGCGAAATCGGCAAATGGGCTTCATTATTGACGAATGAAAAGCATCAATTGCAGCACAAATTGAATCTCAACTATCTTGTCAATGAGAACCATTCGGTAAACTTCAACTCTTTGCTGAAATACGCTCATGCCAACCCTCGTGATGGGATGAAGGACAAGGTCATAGGTTATCGTACCGACTTTCCAAGCAATATGTTCAGTTGGGTGGCAGGCTTGAATTACGACTATCGCACCTCGAACGATAAGTTCCTTAACTCTTTCAACGTCAAGTATTACTACTACTCGATGAAAACGCGGATGGCAAGTGTCCTGGTAAAGACAGCAGAGGATATAGACACACACAAGAATGATTTCGGCATCAGCAATGCACTTCGCTACCGCATCACACCCAGTCTGATGGCAAAAGCTTCGTTCGGATATGATGTAAGGCTTCCATCGGAAGAGGAACTGTTGGGTGATGGATACGTGATAGCTCCTGCCGGCAATCTCACTCCCGAACGCAATATAAGTGTCAACATAGGAATGTTATTCGATTTAACTGGAAAAGCCTCCTCTAACTTACAGATTGAACTGAACGGATACTATATGCATCTCAAAGACATGATTCGCTTTACGGGCGGATTCTTGCAGTCGCAGTATCAGAACTTCGGCGAGATGCGGACTCTTGGTATGGAAGCAGAGGTGAAAGCCGACATGACACGGTGGCTCTATGGCTATGTGAACGCCACTTACCAAGATCTGCGAGATGTGCGTAAGTATGAACAAAATACAACTGTTGCCAACCCTACCAAAGGTAGCCGTATGCCCAATATACCCTATCTGATGGCAAACGCAGGATTGGAGTTTCACAAAGAAAATCTGTTCGGAGGCAGCGGGATGAATACGCGCATATTCACCGATGCTTCATTTGTGGAAGAATATCTGTACGACTTCGAACAAAGCCAATTCCAGCAGCATCGCATACCTCGAGCCCTCTCGTGCAATATAGGCTTTGAGCAAAGCTTTGGCAATGGGCGCTACTTCATTATGGGAAAAATAAACAACCTGACCGATACAAAAATGATCAGCGAGTTTAACCGTCCTTTACCCGGACGTAGCTTCACTATCAGATTCAGATACGTATTTAAGTAACAAATTAACAATCATTAAACAAAAAAAGAAATGAAAAAGAATGTATTTTTTGTAGCAGCGATATTCGCTGCATTGTGCCTTAACTCATGTGACAAGAATGATCCGGACAATCCTATTGCAGGAGGTTCGGGAAAGATTCTCCTAACAACAGCCCTACCCAATGCAACAGGTATGGATGGAACGGTTTATATGCAACTCATTGATGAGCCTGTATTAGGCAAGACGATGGCTACCAATAACAACAATGGTATAAATGTTCCCTTTGGCAGTTCTTATCCTATGATAATAGGTCAGGAAGTCTATGTCTTCCCAAGCTATCATTTGACAATGGACAAAAACGAACTGATTAAATACCGTCGCACGAATGGAATTTTACAAAGAGAGGGAAGCTTGCAATTGCCTGCCAATAACAGTGCCAACAATCTTGTCAAACTATCTTCCACAAAAGCCTATCTATCGCTTGCCGGACTAGGACTGATTTACATATTTAATCCCGAAACGATGCAGAAGACAGGAGAGATCAACCTGACCTCTTTGGGTATTCAAGATAATAATCCGGACATCGGAATCATGATTGAGCGTGACGGATATGTGTTTGCTGGTCTAAGCCAGATGGTGGGAGGTTGGACAAGCCCTGAGAATTACAAACAAGCAGATGTAGCCGTCATTGACACCAAGACGGACAAGTTGGTCAAGATGATTTCAGAGAAAACCAGTGGTTTTTCTCAAGCCACACGTCCGATCGACCCCAAGTCTTTATTCATGGATGAAAAAGGCGATATATACATTTCTTGTCTCGGGAACTTCGGAATGGTGGCAGGTCATAAGGCCGGCATACTTCGGATTAAGAAAGGAGAAACAGACTTTGATCCAACATACCATTGGACGATAACCGGAGCTTCTATCGAAGGAGAAGAGAAAGTAGCTGGTTTTGCCGCTTCAATTTGTTATGCAGCCAATGGCAAAGCCTACGGATACATTGATATTCCCGGTTATTACAAACCAGGAGAAACGGGACATGGCGCTATAGCGAGCCGAGCTGTAGTCTTTGATTTATACAATCAGAAGATGAAGAAAATAGAAGGATTGGATTTGTCCAATGGCTATGGCGTGTTAGTGTCTAAATATAAAGACGGTTTGGCAATCGCCAATGCTTCAACGACAACAAAAGGCATCTATTATCTCAATCCTCAGACAGATAAGATTAATCCTATTCCTATGATAACCACCATAGGAAATCCCATGGCTATAGAGTGGTTCGGCAACTAAACTTATAACGCGAGTTCGGGATAGCCTCCTTCCAAAAATAAAGAGGGTGTCCGACTGATGAAGTGACCCCAAAAATTTGGACTGGTTAAACACTATCCAGTTATAGAAAGAGTTCGGTATTGTACTGGACTCTTTCCTTTTAACCGGGACTTAATTCTTTTATTATTATAATAATCTATATATCCTTCCAAAGCCTTTGTGAAGTCTTCCGGAGACTCGAACTTTTCAGCGTATAGAAGTTCAGATTTCATAATTCTGAAAAAATTCTCCATCATAGAGTTGTCCAGACAGTTTCCCTTTCTCGACATACTTTGAATTATATGATGCTCTTCAAGCCTTTTCCGATATCCGAAGTGTTGGTATTGCTAACCTTGATCAGAATGAAGTACGAGTCCGTCAAGGTTATCACACTTATCAAATGCTTTATCGAGCATGTCATATACTTGTTCAAGATGAAGTGCACCCTCTTACATTTTATTTTTTTAGGAATATCCCCAAATAACTTGATGTCTGCTTTAACGATAGAACCTGTTAGGTGTTTGCAGCGGACATCACCATAACCCATTGCCATTACCACTACTTCTTGCAGTTGTTGTGAGCCCTCTCTTAAGTTGATGAAAAACTTCCGCTAATTGTTTACCGGAACTTCTTGTGTTTGATAACCAATGAATGAAATGACCAAGGTTTCTTCGGAAGATACATTGGCTAATGCAGTCGGTGATACAACCGTTGCTTGTACCTTTTACGAAGACTGACGCACCGGTAACCAGACCGAAATCATCATTCACGGTACCGGAAATGCTTAGCTAGAAATAGCTTGTGAGCTGATTCTATTTTAAAATATAAATGTTAGTTTTATGTTAGATAATTCCGGATACTTTAATCTTAAGAATTTGATTATAATACATATATAAATTTATTTGTTAGATTTAAAGTTTTTTTTTATAACTGTAAAATACAGATTTAGCCTTATATTTACAATATGATATTATTGATTTTATCTAGTAAAAAAGCTTTTGCATTATAAGGACATTCAATTCTTCTTCCAGAATTGTAGTATATGTTTTATAATCATACCAATAAGATAAAAAAGATAATGGTCAAAATAAAGCTCTCAAAACAAAATACTTGTTGTTCAATTATCTTATAATAGTAAAAATGAATTTGTTGATTCCGCAAAAGAGTTTGTATCAGATGTTGAGGTTTCAACAATATTAAATATTACTTTTATTTATAGTAACTAATTTGCATTAATATGAGAAAGGTATTTATTCTTTTGTTTATTTCTTTAGCATTGTTATCCTGTCAAAAAGAGGAAAACAATAGAAAAACAGAGTATCAAGTATTAACAAGTAAGGACGCATCCAAACCGTTTAGCTGTCTTGGAGAGAAACGTATTATTACGATTACGATTATAAAAAAAACATTAATAGATGATGTTTTAAGTTCAGAGGTTCCGATTATTCCCAGGGATGTTTCGGTAGAATTTGATAAAACTCTTTTTTCTGATATAGAAACAAAAGTGGAGGGCGATCAGGTAGTATTAAATATAACCTCAAATATTAATAAAGAAGATAAAATTTTGAATGCTGATTTACAGATTTCTTACTCTACTATTAATGGCATAAAAGTAGAAAAAATTCCACTAATTATAGATAAAGGAAAGTTGACATTTGTGTATAAAATCCATTCGGAACAGAATCCTTTTATTCTACCAGCTGAAGGTGGTAGATTTGAGTCACCTTTTACTTGTAAAAAACAGACATATTTGAATGGCCAGTTTATAGAGGAAACTTATTCATCATTAAACGGATTGAGATTTAAAACGATAAGTAGTGGTAATGTCTGGTTCCTTACAGTCAGAAAAGACGGAGAAAAAATTGGTTTTTACAAATTTTCTTTTGTGGGAGAAGGACCATATAACCAAAAAACAGATCCAGAGTGCTATTTTAACATATATACCCATGATGCAGATTTAATTACAGATAATCCTACAGAAATATTCAGACAAGATTTTATACAACCCCAGACCCCGGGTGAGGATTATTATAAACCTTCCCGGTCCTCTTATAAACATGGCACTTTTGACTTTTAACGTATTCAGTATTAACCTTAATTATATTAATTATAAAACAGTATACACGTTTGTTGATTTTGACAATTATGTTTTTAACTTCATATTTCGATGACAGAGAAGTAATGAAACAAGAATCTTCGCCACCATCTTTAGTAAAAAAAACTCGGCTTATCGTAACTAGTGTATATTCACTACTTTCTATATACTAATGCACTTCTTAATGTAGGTTATGTAGTAATTCATTATTTGAAAGCTGATAAAATATTCAAAAAAAAATATTTTATCAGCTTTGTATATTGCATAATATGATATAAATGAGATTTATTTTTGCTGCCTCTTGGCACGCAGCATTTCTGCCGCCTTCATTTCCGTCCAACGCTCGAAGTCCTCCACCTCTTTCCTTATTTTCCGTATCAGTTTCCTGTCCCTGTTCCACTCGAAGCAGTTCTCCAGTATGTCAAGCACCTTAGCGTCCATTCCCCCGTCACAGACAGCTTCCCCAACAAAACCCGTTAAATCATTGTGTTAATATATATTTCATGTATCTTTGCGGCATAGATATCTGTTGTGAAACAGGAATCTGCTTATATTATTCTTGCTTGTGACAAGCCGGAATCTTATAACTTAGTACAAAATAAAAAAATAAAAGAGGAGAGCTTCCGTTCTATGGAGCTCCTCTCACTTTTTATCTCTAGTGCCCGACTGCCTTTTATCTTTCTACTTTCCCAAAAGGAGTATCCTTCCCGCCAGCATACAGCACAGCGAAAACAGTATAGCCACTAAATTCTTCTCATTTGTGCAACCCCTTCTGTATTCATCTTCCAACCTTGTATATCGCTACCGAGATAGAAAATGGACAGATGCACAGCTGGTACGTCAATTATCAATACCAATATATACCAGTTCATACGTTCTCCCCAATAAAAAGATCCCCTAATTTATTTCTAGTTCACAGTCCAAATTTATACTTTCCTGTAAAATACAGGATATAGTCAAGTCTTCAAAGTTTTTCCCCTAAAGACACAGAAATATTACAAAAATCAATTATCACATTATATCTTATTTCTGATGATACAAAAGGAGATGGCAATCTATTTTTTAATTCTTTAGATGACATAAAGAATGCCTTTAAAATTAATTATTCAGAATCTAATTTGGGACTTCCTATTTTTTGTAAGGGATATTACAAAAAACAATTCCGTTTTTACTTTAACTATAAGTTCTGGTAGGGACCATCCAAACATGTTACCAGACCAACAAGACCAAGGGGAAGAGTTTAGAAGGATGTATTACAGCTACTAAAGATGATAAATGCCAAAACCAAATTCATTGCAATTGGAATTGGGGTAACAGTTATTTTTTATTTTTAGTTCAATCAAGCCGGGAAGAATGATTAATAATAAAAGAATCAAGTCTTTAAAGGAAGATATCAATAAATAACTCTTGCAACATGCAGTTTCTTTCTGGCTGAATTTGCGACTCTGGAGCTATATTCTGAGGAACGGTTTGGCGGCGGAATATGCCGTTAAACCGTCCGGTTTTCGTTAAACGAAAACACAACTTGCTGTCCCCTCTACGGGGACAACGTTTTTAAGTAGAACTGTAGATTGCCCCGACTGGTGCCTCCCTCCCGATGGCAACCTCTTCCGATTTCGGTCTGCTTCTTCAGGAAAGTTGGCGTTTTTTACCAATATTCCGGAGGCGGAATAGGCTGTGCTTCCTGTAATAGTAGAGCATTCTACGATTATCCGACACATCAGATAGCTTCTTTTTCGTGATAATTGAATATTCAGAGAACTGAATATTTTGATAATCGGATAATCCGAATACTATTATATCTGTAGTCTCTTGGAATGTTACACAGTGACAACTGAATAATTGGCGTTTTGGATATTGGGATAATTGGGTATTTGAATATTGCTATATTCTGATATTTGGATATTCAGATAATGGGTAAACAATTATAAAAGACTACATTTATAAAAAGCTACAATTATAAAAGGCTATTATTATACATTCCCCATCAGAGAGAAAGTTCCTTGAGCCTGCTGCCGTCCAGCCGATGAACGGATACCGTACCGTCACAGTAAATAGCGAATGTAGGCATGTTCCCATCCTTCGGGAAAGTGATGGAGCCGGTATTGCAGACCACTGTATGCTCTTTCCGTTCAAGTTTCCACCGGTGGGTGTGACCATAAAAAAGACAATCGAACCTTCCCTTCGGCAGTCTGTCCTCATTGTAGATATGTCCGTGGGTGAGAAAGAAACGTTTTCCATTATCCACCAACAGGGTGTAATCGGACAGGATGGGAAAGTCCAGCAGCATCTGGTCCACCTCCGAATCACAGTTTCCACGGATGGCGACAATCTCACCGGCCATCGCATTGAGACGTTCTGCGATCCCTTTCGGGTCAAGTCCTTGAGGTATCCCGTTCCGGGGACCATAATTCAGGATATCTCCCAAAATACAAAGCATTCCGCATTGTTGCTCCCGATAAAATGCCAGCACTTGTTCCAGTGCCGGTAACGAGCCATGTATGTCGGACACAATCAGGTATTTCATCATAATCTATTCGTTATCGGTTAAGTTTTCGCAGCACAAAAATAAGCATAATTATCTAATCTCCCTAACCGGGGAAACGATGAGAAAAAAGACAGGTTCCCTGAACTGTAGATTGCTGTATTGCTGTCCTTGTAGATTGCTGCAATGTTATAATCGGATACATAAAATAAGGGTATTTAGCCTTAGCTAAACTAAGCTAACAGTCTGACAATAAGGATTCTAACACTATGATATGTGGGTTTATTATGCTACCTTAGTGGTATAATAATAAAGGATAAAAAGCTATGAACGAACAAGTTAGAAATATCTTAGAACAGAGTACCACCAAGACGAGCAAGATTGAGCAGCTGCTCCGTCTGGGCCTGACGCGCAGGGAAATTGCCGATTTGGTGACACGCGGCAACTATGGTTTTGTATATAATGTTGAGAAGAAAATGCTTGAAAGAGAAGGTGGAGTCTTGCTGAACAGGGCAGCAACCACCCTGATGGATTACACCTTCACCCACAAGTTCGGTATTGAGATTGAAGCCTATAACTGTAATATGGAAAGACTGGCACGCGAATTGAGGGAGGCCGGCATCCATGTTGCCGTTGAGGGTTATAATCACACGACCAGGGATCATTGGAAGCTGGTGACGGACAGCAGCCTGCAGGGAAATAATACTTTCGAGCTGGTCAGCCCGATACTGGTGGGTGAGAATGGCCTGAAAGAGCTGGAAACGGTATGCTGGGTGCTTGACATCTGTAATGCAAAAGTAAATGACAGTTGCGGGTTCCATGTCCATATGGATGCGGCTAGTTTCAATCTGGACACCTGGAAGAATCTGGCTTTGACCTACAAGCATCTCGAACACCTGATTGATGCCTTTATGCCAAGGACACGCCGGAACAATACCTACTGCAAAACCCTCTCCGGTGTTTCCGACGAGAGAATCAAATCGGTAAGGACGATAGACGGCCTGCGGGAGGTCTTTAATAATGACCGGTACCACAAGGTCAATTTTGAGGCTTATTCCAGGCACCGGACCGTTGAGTTCCGCCAGCATTCCGGTACGACTAATTTCACAAAGATGGAGAATTGGATCCGGTTCTTGAACGGATTGATTACCTTTGCGAAAAGATCCAGCCTTCCCAGCCGGATGACACTGGAGGGGTTACCCTTCCTGGACGGGAAACAGAAATTATTTTTTAAACTTAGAACTAAAAAGTTAGCGGTATGATACAGACTTATCATTTGCTGGATGGCGGTCAGATAACCGCCTCCAGCCCGGAAGAGTTCGTCCGGCTGCTCCGTGAGGGGAGCCGGTTCGACTATGATTGCACGGATCAGGAGTATATGGAGAACTTTGCCCGGCGTTACGGGGAGCTGCATGGCGTGTCAGTTGCCACCGATACCCCTGAACATTTCCTGACGGACTTGCAAGCCGCCGGTTATGTCCGGTAACCGGTATCGCTCCTTTATTATTAGTCCCTGCTTCAAAGATGAGGCAGGGATTTTTCTTTTTTCATTGCAACCTTTCCTGTCTGCCTGACGGCATTTCCTCCTGTCAATTCCTGACTATCCATGACTATCCGTGACAGGGTATTTCATCTTTTCCCGGCATTCCTTTCTTTTGCAGTGTAGAACGATATACAATTATAAGCATTACAGTTTTACAGCATTATATTTTTATCTGATTATATAAAGAAAGCGTATGAAAAAAGAACCGTTATTAATTGCCTTTGCCAGCCAGAAAGGAGGAGTCGGAAAGTCTGCCTTCACAGTTCTGGTGGCTAGTATCCTTCACTACCAGAAAGGTCTGAAGGTGGGTGTCGTGGATTGCGACTCCCCCCAGCACAGCATCTCCCGGATGCGTGACCGGGACATAGAAAGCGTGCAGGAAAGTGATTTTCTCAAAGTGGCCCTCTACCGGCAGCATGAACAAATCCGGAAACGTTCCTATCCGGTAATCAAAAGCAATCCGGAGAAAGCTATAGAAGACCTGTACCGCTACATCGAAGAGCAGGATGCCGTCTTTGATGTCGTACTGTTCGACCTTCCGGGAACCCTCCGCAGCGAAGGGGTTGTCCATACCATTTCCGCAATAGATTACATTTTCATCCCCCTAAAGGCAGATAATGTCGTCATGCAGAGTTCCCTCCAGTTTGCCGAGGTGGTGGAGGAAGAACTGATTGCCAGGCACAACTGTAACCTGAAAGGCATCTATCTTTTCTGGAACATGGTCGACAAGCGTGAACGGACAGAAAGCTACGAGTCCTGGAACCGCGTCATACAAAAAGCGGAGTTACGCCTGCTGGAGTCACGGATACCGGATACCAAACGCTATAACAAGGAGCTGAGCTCCCTGAAGAACAGTATCTTCCGTTCCACACTGTTCCCTCCCGACAACCGCCAGATAAAAGGTTCGGGCCTCTGTGAACTGATAGATGAGTTATGTGCCGTAACACATCTGGATACCACCCATACCTTATAATAAGGGGAATTATGGACAGCGGAAAAAAGAGATTTGACCCCCGGAGCATTGACGAGAAGGCCATATTGGATATTGTCGCCAGGAAAGGGACGATACGACCGGACTCCCCTGCAACGAGTGCATCCCCGAAGCCGGAGGATACGGTAGAGGAGATTGCCGGGAGTAGCGAAGCTCCGGTCTTTACCACCGGGGAAATCGACGCTTACAGGGCGTCCTTCCTGAATACGGTCAGAACCAAATCCCGTAAATCATTGCATATCGATGCCGGCCTGCATCGCCGCATCTCGTCCCTGGTATGGGCGGTAGGACGTGGCGAAGTGACCGTAGCCGGTTTTGTAAACCAGGTGCTGGCACATCATTTCGAAGAGAACGGCGGATTGATAAATGCCGTGCTGGAGAAGTATTACCAATCACTAAAATCATAAGGACATGGAATACCTTTTTATTATCCTGTTCATTTATGCCTCTTACCTGAGTATTGAAAAGTATGTGCATACAGGCAGCATTTTCACATGGAGAGGCAGAAAGGACAGGAAGGAACGTCGGGCTACGCCTGTCACCATCCATCCGGCAGCTTCCTCATCCGAGACGGAAATAATAGGCAAAAGCCGATACCAAATACGACAATCACTGACAATAGATGACAATAGCGGACAGCCTGAATCAGGCATAGAAAAGAGTGATACCTTTACTCCCGAAAAGAAAACAGAGCCGGTTCTCCGAGTGCGCGAACCCCTTGATAAGAATACGAAATTCCCGGAAGTCCCGGCTCCTTTTCAAAAACTGAATTATCCTGAAATTGATTATATGCGGGAGGCCTCTCCTTCTTCCGGTGAAGAAAAAGAGGAGATTCCCGAACGCTACGAGATTACAGGATACGTACAGCGGAGCAATCCCCACCGGGCAACCGGTGTCACCTTTGACGATATGGATATGATTGAGAAAGCAATGGCATCGGACGAACTTACGGAAGCGGAACAGGAACAGGCCCGGCAGACTTTCCAAAAGCTGGAAGGCACGAACATGGAAAGGGTACTGCAGGCGAGCGTCCTGGGAAGCAGCGATAAACTGAAACGCTATATGCGCTTGTATGTGGACCGGGGCGAGCCCCATTTATTGACAGGAAAGAATAGGGACGACATTCTCCGGGAATTTGATATTAGGGAGCATGTGCCCGAATAAATAGAACAAGTAAGGAATATGAGACAGTATTATGATTCCGGTTGATCCGGGTGCAGCGAGTTTTAAAACAGAATGTATAACCTAAAAAGACGAAAAAGCATGAAAGATTTCTTTGACTCCGGTTGATCCGGGCAGGACGAGTTCTTGAGACGTAGTGTATAACCTGTTAGAAAAGAAGATATAGAGATATGAGAGGCTTCTATGATTCCGGTTGATCCTTTCCCTTTACCGGAGCGAACATTAAAAGAGTGATTAACCCCTTAAAAACGGAGGTACCTATGATTGGTTACTATGACTCAGGTTGATTCTAAAAAGACATCGTGGTTGCAAGAGACAAATCCGCAGGAGGGCAACTTCCTGCGGATTGTTTGAAACAAGATTTTTATTCACACTAAAAAATTAGATTGCATATGAAAAGACATTTTAAAAAGACGGTTGCGCTTATCGCATGAATAGCTGTTTCCACCTTGGGTGCCTATGCCGAAGGGGACGGAAGTGCCGGTATAACAAAGGCTACATCCATGCTTACCGGTTATTTTGACCCCGCCACCAAGTTGATATATGCGGCAGGGGCTATTGTGGGGCTGATAGGTGCCATTAAGGTATATTCGAAGTTCAGCAGCGGCGACCCCGACACAGGTAAAACCGCCGGGAGCTGGTTTGGAGCCTGCGTCTTCCTCATCGTCGCGGCGACAGTCCTTCGTTCCTTCTTCCTGTAATATAGCAGACTATGGAATACAATATCAACAAGGGAATCGGCCGCAACGTGGAATTCAACGGCTTGCAGGCACAATACCTGTACTTCTTTGTCGGGGGCTTGCTGGCCATTTTCCTGCTGTTCGTCATCTTCTATATGATAGGTATTGACCGGTGGTTCTGTATCGGTTTCGGTGTCCTCTCCGCTTTCTCTCTGATCTTCGGGGTGTTCTACCTGAACAAGAAGTATGGTCCCAACGGCCTGATGAAGCTGGCCGCAGTCAAGTACCACCCGTCCTATATCATCAATCGCAAACGTATATCTTCCTTATTTAAAAAACGCATTCATGAGAAATATATTAAAAGCCGCAACGCTGGAAAGTAAGTTTCCGATCCTGTCCGTGGAGGAAGGGTGCATTCTCTCCAAAGACGCGGACGTGACCATCGGCTTCAAGGTCTTTCTGCCGGAGCTGTTCACGGTCACTTCCGCAGATTATGTATCCATGCACGGCACATGAACAAAGGCAGTCAAGGTACTGCCGAACTATACGATAGTACACCGCCAGGACTGGTTCCTGAAAGAGAATTACAGGGCCGACACGCATAAAGACGGGATGAGCTTTCTGGATCGTTCTTTCGAGCTGCATTTCAATGAACGGCCTTATTTAAATCATTTTTCTTACCTGTTCATCACTAAGACGACTAGGGAGCGCAGCCGTAGCCGGAGCAATTTCTCCATCCTCTGCCGGGGGAATATCATTCCGAAGGAAGTCCGGGACAAGGATGCGGTCAGCCGCTTTCTGGAGAGTGTCGACCAGTTCGAGCGCATCCTGAATGACTCGGTCTTTATCCGTCTGGAACGGTTGACCACCGATGAGATTGTCGGCACACCGCAACAGGCCGGACTGATCGAGAAATATTTTTCTCTTTCACAACAGGACACGACCACACTGAAGGATATACAGATGAGCGCGTCCAAGATGCGCATCGGGGACAATACGCTCTGCGTGCATACGCTTTCCGACGTGGATGATCTTCCCGGCAGTGTCCAGACGGATACCCGCTATGAGAAATACTCCACCGACCGCAGTGACTGCCGTCTGAGTTTTGCCGCTCCTGTGGGGCTGATGCTCTCCTGTGACCATATCTATAACCAGTTCCTGTTCATTGATGATTCGGCAGAAATCCTGCAACGCTTTGAGAAGACGGCACGTAACATGCACTCGCTTTCCAAGTACAGCCGTGCCAACCAGCTCAACAAGCAGTGGATTGACGCGTATCTGGACGAGGCGCATTCTTTCGGGCTGACCGCCATCCGTTGCCATTGCAATGTCATGGCATGGTCGGACAACCGGGAGAAGCTCAAGGTGATAAAGAACGATACCGGTTCCGCCCTGGCCCTGATGGGATGCAAGCCCCGTTACAATACCATTGACGCGCCTGCCTTGTATTGGGCGGGCATTCCCGGCGGTGAGGGGGATTTCCCTTCGGAGGAGTCCTTTTTTACTTTCATCGAACAGGGAGTCTGCTTTTTCACGGAAGAGACGAACTATGCGGATTCCCTGTCGCCCTTCGGTATCAAAATGGCAGACCGGACAAACGGGAAGCCCCTGCATCTGGATATTTCGGACGAGCCGATGCGTCGCGGTATTACAACCAACCGTAACAAGCTGGTCATCGGGCCATCCGGTTCGGGCAAGTCGTTTTTTATGAACCATCTCGTCAGGCAATATTGGGAACAGGGCACCCACATTATATTGATCGATATAGGTAACAGTTACAAGGGCTTATGCGACCTGATCCATCAGCGTACAAACGGTGAGGACGGTGTGTATTATACCTATAGTGAAAAACGCCCGATAGCTTTTAATCCATTCTTTACCGAGGATAAGGTCTTTGACCTGGAGAAGAAAGAGTCCATTAAAACACTGATCATGTCACT
>CANSEY010000017.1 GCA_947646015.1 uncultured Bacteroides sp.
CCGCCGACCCTCTGCTTGTAAGGCAGATGCTCTGAACCAGCTGAGCTAAACGCCCTTACACTTTCTTTTCAAAAGCGATGCAAAGGTATGGCTTTTCTTGAGACCTACAAATTATTTGCGATATTTTTTTTCAAAAAGTTTTCAACTGGTATAATAACAAACTGATTTTCAATTATAAAAAACAAGCATACAGAGTCTCCCCGAACGTATGTCCGGAAATACAATGGAGGCTTGACTTACAGGATTACATCCGACACCTAATAACACGTGCAGGATTACCTACCGCCACACAATCGTCCGGTATATCCTTTGTCACCACACTGCCGGCTCCGATCACACAACGGTCACCTATCGTCACGCCGGGACAAATGACAGCCCCGCCACCAATCCAACAGTCTTCGCCAATAGTTACCGGATAAGCGTACTCTTTGGGGTTACGGCGTTCCAGATAGTCCATTGGATGATGTGGAGTATAGATTTGCACACACGGACCTATCAATGTATGACTTCCGATGGTGATGAATGCTCCGTCAAGGAACGTACAATTGGCATTCACAAATACATGCTCACCCAAACGGATGCCATCGCCATGATCACAATGAAAAGGCGGGCAAATAACGGAAGTAGCCGGAAGATCAGGTATCAATTCTTCAAGTAGTCCCCGATAAGTTTCGTCATACGTACTCAAGCACCGCATTCGTGCCAATAACTTCTTGGCATGTTCAAATCTCACCTGTAATTCAGGTGCCGACATATCCGCCAATTCACCGCTACGCATTTTTTCTATTTCTGTCATCTCGATTCATTCTGTTTTTCCGTTTGTAAATACATATTTTGTCTCGTCCGAAAGCTGTTCGTTAAATTCAAACCCTTCCCAGGCGAATGTCTTCAATTGTTCAACAGATTCTATCCGGTTCTTCAGAATATAACGAGTCATCTCGCCCCGCGACATTTTAGTATAAACCACTACCGTAGCCAATTTTCCGTTTTTCCAGACGTGAAACTCGGGAGTTATCACACGAACCTCCTTCTCAACCCGCTTCCAATCGAAAAGTCCCCGCATTTCGTCACTTGCCAGATTACAAAGCACCCCACCGACTTTCTTGATATCTGCAATAAACCGGTCTGTAAGGATTGGCTTCCAATAATCAAACATCGTTCTGTTGCCGGGTTCAGGCAACCGTACATCTCCCTCAAGCCGGTAAGGCCTAATCATATCGAGAGGACGCAACAACCCATAGCAGAATGAGGTCAATCTCAGATGATCCTGGGCATAGCAAAAGTCTTCTTCTGAAAAGTCCTGGGGGTGAACTCTTTTAAAAACAATCCCTGTATAAGCCAATAATGCAGGCAATTCCCGTGTACCCTCCGAGTGAAAAGCCTGATAGCGTCTATAATTTTCAACAGCAATCTTAGGATTCACCTTTAACAGCCGTTCCAACTCCTCGACTGAAAATTGTGACATCTGCAGAGCAACCTCCGCTGCCTCCTTCCGGAAGCCGGGAAATGTAGTGAGAGGCGTTTTTGTCTTCGAAACGTCACTCATAGTTTTGGCACAAGATAAAAGTATCAGCATAGGCATTTTTCCTTATTTCAATGTTTCAAAGGAACAAAATTAATAGAAAAACGGCAGTATGCACTTTTTTTCTTATTTTTGTGCAGTCACTAAAACCTGAAAAACTAACATTTTACCTAAAATGAAGATTAAACGACTCTACTTACTGGGAGCCTGGCTCCTTTTGGGCGTCAGTGCTTCGGCCCAAATCACAAGTATTCAACCACAACCACAGCAGGTCCTTTCACAAGCCCGAAACCTGAGCTTACCGGACACCTATCTGATTGTTGGAGATACAGAGGCAAACACACATGCCGTCAGTGCCCTGAAAACCCTGCTTGCCGGAAAGCATTCGGATAAGAACGGGTTTCGCATCTATATCGGTGAAAAAGGGGACAAAGCTATCCGTAAATTCGCCCGACAGATTCCTAATCACAAAGAAGGCTATTATTTGGCCATCAATGATAAAGAGATTGTCTTAGCCGGCCAGGACGAAAGGGGAACTTTCTATGCCTTGCAGACGTTAGCACAGTTACTGAATGACAATCAACTTCCTGTAGTAGAAATCAAAGACTACCCTTCAGTCCGTTTCCGCGGTGTAGTCGAAGGATTTTACGGAACCCCCTGGAGCCACGAAGCCCGTCTCCGTCAGTTGAAGTTCTACGGAGAGAATAAAATGAATACCTATATCTATGGGCCTAAAGATGATCCATACCACAGTTCTCCCAACTGGCGCCTGCCATATCCCGAAAAAGAGGCCCTCCAATTACAGGAGTTGGTAAAAGTAGCCAATGAGAACGAAGTGGACTTTGTATGGGCTATTCATCCGGGACAAGACATCAAATGGAACCAGGAAGACCGCGATCTGCTACTGGCAAAATTCGAAAAAATGTACGATCTGGGAGTCCGTTCGTTCGCTGTATTCTTTGACGATATCTCGGGAGAAGGCACCAATCCGAACAAGCAAGCCGAACTGTTGAACTATATCGACGAGAAATTTGTAAAGGTAAAACCGGATGTCACTCCTTTGGTCATGTGTCCTACAGAATACAATAAAAGCTGGTCGAATCCCAAGGGAAATTATCTGACTACCTTAGGAGAAAAGCTGAACCCTTCTATCCAAATAATGTGGACGGGCGACCGTGTCATTTCTGATATAACCAAAGACGGCATAGCTTGGATCAATGCACGCATCAAACGTCCGGCGTATATTTGGTGGAACTTTCCGGTATCAGATTACGTACGCGACCATCTTTTACTCGGACCGGTCTATGGCAACGACACGCAGATTGCCGATCAGATGTCAGGCTTTGTCACCAATCCCATGGAACATGCCGAAGCATCCAAAATTGCAATTTACAGTGTAGCCGGCTATGCATGGAATCCTGAAAAATACAACAGTGAACAGACATGGAAAGATGCTATCCGTACCATTCTGCCAAGTGCCGCAGACGAATTGGAATTTTTTGCAGCACATAACTCCGACTTGGGACCGAACGGACATAAATACCGCCGGGACGAATCTGTCGAATTGCAGCCGTTATCACAACGTTTTCTCGATAGCTACCTGAAAAACGGTTCATATACCGAAGCTGACTTCAACGCTTTGGAGGCAACTTTCGGAAAGATGGTAGAGTCCGGTGACATTTTGATGACCAACACAGGGAATCGTCCCCTCATTGTTGAAATGATGCCTTGGCTCCGTCAGTTTAAATTATTGGGCGAAACCGGGCAAGAAGTTCTGGCTATGGCCAAAGCTTATAAAGAAGGGGACAACTCACTCTTTATCCGGAAATACCGTCATGTGAAAGCACTGCAACAGCAAATGTTCCAGGTAGATCAAACCTATAACCAGAATCCTTACCAACCGGGTGTAAAAACAGCAACTAAAGTGATCAAGCCACTGATAGATCAAACATTTACCACGGTCACCGAACGCTATAATAAGGAGCACGGTACGCAATTGGATGCCGCAACAGACTATATGCCGCACAAACTGGTAAGTGACGTAGAGCAATTACGTAATCAGCCGTTACAGATCAAAACCAACCGTGTATTGGTATCACCTGCCAACGAAGTAATTAAATGGGGAGCCGGATGCACGCTGACCATCGAACTGGATCAAGCTTATCCGGGAGAAAATCTGGATATAGATTTTGGTAAACCGGACGTGGCTGCCTGGGGACAACTTGAAATTTCGGCTGATGGCAAAGAATGGCAGAAGGTCGATTTCAAACAGGAAAAGAACCGCATCACCTTGAACTTGAAACAAACACCTGTGAAAGCTGTACGTTTCAGTAATGTCGGCAATGCGGAACAAGAAGTTTACCTGCGCCGCTTCATGATTACTCTGGACAAATAGAAATTCATTAAAAACTTATCTGTGCAAAAGCCCCTTCCGATATTTTCGCTAAAATACGGAAGGGGCGCACACAAACAAAACAAACAATAATTCATCAACAGCCTTCACAGGCTATACCGATGAATATCACTAAAGATAGCATATAAAGAATATGCTCGTGAAAAAGCCGCCTTTCCAGGCTGCAGAGGATAAGATTAATCATTCAGCATGTTCATTTATCTTCGTACAAGAGCTTTCTCTTTCCTGTAATACACGAAATTTCATTTGTTGCTGTTCCCGCCAATAATAAAAACCTCCACACGAAATCTTACACAAAACAACATATTCTGTTTTACGCTTCCGCATCAGACGTAACAAAGGAGTACACAAAAACTTATCCGGTTCGGAAACACGTACCCTGATTGTTTTCTGCCCGGAAGAAACTCCATCGGGGCAAGGCAACCAGTCGATATCAAGTATGCCCAGAAGAGAATAACAATAAAAAGCAGAATGTTCATAAGCATACCATGCTCCTTCTTCCTGATACAGAAAAATACAATCAACATTCTGTGCTTCTATTTGCAATATCTCTTCCAGGGTCATACTACCGCAACGTTCTATTGAATAACTACTATCTTACGGGCTACAGTTTCCCCGCCGGAGGCGGAAGTCATCTGTACAGTCCCTCTCCTGCTCGCTCCGAAAGCTACATGCAAATAAGCATGCGAACTGTATTTGCTACTGAGTTCCGACACCATGCCGTCTCCCGGAAGAGCTCCGGGAGATGCGGCGGATGGGTGTAGAAAGAGCCAGCCGGGAGATGTCGGATTCAACACCCGTACCGTCCAGTTACGATCGGTTGAACCGACCAAATCGAGGACAAACGAATCGGTATCTTTCTGATCCGATATGATGGGATTCCAACTGACACGAACCGGCTGAGACAGATTATCACACGTCATAGTCAAGGTTGTAGCTACGGCATCATTAGCCGCTGAGGTAAAATCCCCCGTAATTTTATATTTGTTACTTCCCAAAGCCTGGGCAGACAGGTTTGTCAACCAATTACAATCGTCAGGAAGGGTCAGAACCGGCTGAATACCACGACTGGAATATACGGTACAAATATCCACACCAGTTGCCGATGTAGTCACACCTGTTTTTCCATATAGACTGAATACATTATTAGACGATGCCATACGGTATTGACCGTCGGCCACAATACAGGGCAGATCCGTGTCTTCATCCGTCAACTCCACTTTCAAGGCATTCGAAGGTGCAGAAGCCACAGCAATATCCGGGCTTTCATATCCCGGACCATTGACTCCCACCACTGTAACAATATAGCGGTGGTTGCGTACAATGTTCAAAGGACTTCCGTCATTACCGTTCATCACTACCTTATAGTAGCCCTTTTTCCCCTTATACCGGGCTGCAATCACTACTCCCATATAGTCGGAAGCCGAACAATTGCGCTCATAAATGTATAAAGATGGTTCCGCACCATTAACCCAACCCTTACGATAATCCAGATAGGTTCCACCGGTAACCGGATTTGCGACAACGGGAGTATTTACTTCTCCTGTGCAATCGGTCGGAGCCAGGAAGCCATGACAGGCTCCCTGATGTACAGTAATTCCCTCAATGACAAAATCACCCAGTCCGGTATTCCCACCTCCATTACCCTTCTTCACTTGTATACATGCTGTGGAACGCAACAGTTTCACACCCTCTGCTTTCGTTACGATATTGATTCCGTTCAATGCAAAACGTCCCCACATGACCAAAGGCATTACATGGTTTAACAATGTGCTCTCTCCTTCATCCACATGTTCGAGCGAGGCTGTCTGCAAGGAAGAGATAGCCGCATTTTCAGCCATCCCCGGAGTTATACCACCAAAGTTCAAGCGATCCGAAGTGCCATCAGCACTCCGACCGTTTGCTACCAGATGAATGATACGCCGTTCTGAAGTGGCATCCAAACGGACTGTGAAATTAATCCCCGTTCCGGTGACCACCAACCTGTCATTATCTACTTTGACGCGTTCCATAAACTTTGCGTCTTTGTCGAATATCAACAAGTCTGCGTTCTTAATATCGGTATCCGTATATGGACCACCGGCACGAGTAAGAGTATTTACTGACTCCGGTTGCGGTAGGGTTACCGAAACAGCAACATCTATCTTTCCATAAGCGGGTTTCTGTTCCTCCTCCTCATGACTGCACGAGGCAAACAGAAAAGCAATCAGTATACCTATTATATATTGTATTTTCATATTATACTCTTCATTTTCATTATACGCATTAAAGCTATTTCCCTTGTCCTCGATAGCTGTTAGAATAAGTATCAACTATAGTAGGAGTCCAATAAGGTTTCTGAGTTTCTTCTACACTTCTCATAGGAACCCGCATCGAACGAGTACCTGTCCACAAAGTTCCTTTCCAATTTATTTTTGCAGTGTGTTTCTTACGGTCATATACAATATCACAAATATGGTCATATTGCTTACTACCGGAAGCCTGCACATTAAACTTATTTGTAGAAGTGTAAACCAGTGTTCCACCTTGATTGACAAAATTCGTACCGACATGACTCATCGTACCACCCAAATAAGCATAGATATTACAAGTCATTGGAATACCGCCTCCTCTATACCATCCGGCATTCACCTGCAAGGTTACTGTACGTGGCAATAATCCTGGAGCATTCGGATCTATACCATGTTGACCGGGATAAGGTGCAGAGTTAATTACCGGAGCATTAAAGAACGCAGTTTCTCCTTGTCCTGAAGTAGCATCACCACCCCATTTCAATAACTCCTTATTATCATAGTTAACCACACCACCTTGGCTCCAGCCAACCCACTGATTCTGGAATACATCTACCGAACTTGTATTGTAAGTAATACCATTTACCACAACAGATGTAGGATTTCCTGTGAAGCCAACTTTCACATCTACGTCATTCGCACTCCACACAAACTGCACGACAAAATAATTAAACTCTGGGATACGAACAATTATAGCTTGAAGCACCGACACTTTAACTGTATAATCAGGATCATCAATATGTCCAAGGGTTATTTCTCCATAACGTTCTTCCTCATTGGGTTCACGATCACAGACAAAAGTAAAAATACCGGTTGCAGGATTATAATCCGTCTCATTATAATCCGTCTCTGGAGCAGGATGTATCCAACTTGGCTTATTGATAATAGTCAAATCACGGGTATCTCCACCATATACTTTCACATTGTTCACAGTACATGTAGTATCCGGATGCACAGTTGGCTGTGCAACCTCAATTAAATCATCAATAATACCAATAAATAAATTACTTAAATGGACAGTATCCGTATCAAGAGTCATCATATTTTTAAAAACAGCCTGCCCTTCTCCATAATATTCATCATACAATGAGTCATCACTGGTAGAGGTTCTTGTAAAAGTTACAGATGTACTTCCTGCTGTTCCTTGGGTAGTAGCAGCGGTCGCTTTGGAACTTTGAGACAGTAATTTCCAATTTCCCCCAACAGACCGAACATCAAGTGAAGCTGTCGGATGAGGAGGACTAAATTGTAGTTTATGTTCACTAACTTTAATCGTACCTCTATCCGGTCTTTGTGTTACCGGTATTTTCTTGGTCACATTATTGGCCTTAATGGTAATATACGAAGTACGCGGATGATTATCCACATAGCTATCCAAGTCGGCAGTAATTTCCACCGCATTCCCATCCAACTTTTTCACCGAAGTAATCCACGTGGCCTCAGGTGCCTTCTCCACTGTATATTCGCGAGCATTGGTATTTACATGTATTGTATCTTTAAATGCCATCCCCACCGAAGCTTTATCCGTATAAAGTTGGGTCTGTGACAAATCAGCTTCCAACTGTGTATCCTGCCAGTTCAATATCTCAGTGGAGACATCGAGCTTTCCACCAAGGAAAATGCGTACCAACAAAATTCCGTTTACTCGTGGAACCCGAGGGATTACCACATCCGTCTTCTCAAAACGTGTTCCTCCTTCACTGGCCAGATCGACACTCAGTTTAAGATGACTGGTAGTTGTGTCGGTCGGAAGTGCATTCAGATAATCAGTTCCTTTATGAGCCGGCACAATAAACCGAAGCGTATCACTGTACTGATGACCAGCCATTGCAGTATTATTATGTATAGTAAAAGTACCGGTCATAGGCTCCGCACTCACAGTAGGATTGTTTTTATTGGGATATAACCCTCCTTCCCAGTTAAGAGTCGTAGGCACATTAGTCAATTTCATCGTGTGAGTGCCATTAATATCCAGTCCTCCGGCATCGGCTATCACGACTTTGACCAATGCAACGTTCCGTGAAAGCAATGCTGTTTCGGAAGCGACATTATCCTGACCGGCAATAACCTGCTGTCCGGTAATATAAGCCGTACGCAACTCAGGCATAGACGGCAAACTCCCACCGACAGAACGTGTTTCCCACATTTTCAGTGACGAACGTGCCTGTCCACGGACAGGTTGTATCAATCCACTGTTTACATCTCCGTCAGCACTGACCAATGTAATATCCCATGTCCCCGCCGCAACCGGCATAGTGAGGCGGTCTGCAGCGTAAGTCACATCCGGCACTTTCTGCCTGAATTGTCCGGCAGTAGCTCCATCTCCATCAAACAGATAGACTTGCGTATTATTGATAATGTCTGCTGAAGCTCTTGTCATCCTGAAAACCAATGAAGGATTACCATTGGTTCCCCCCGGCGATTCCCTGTCATCCGTACAAGCAAACGCCAGAAAAAGCAGCAAGCCCATCAACCCTGTATATATTCTTTTTCCTGTCATAGTTCTTTTTTCATCCATTTTCTTCTGAGCGGACAAGAATACCTTACACTCGAGATGCAAGGCATTCTTCTCCCCAAGAATCATTTTATTTCCGGATCGTAAACTCTGCCGTACGTTCTGCATCCGATACACTGATCGGCTGTGCACCTGTAGGTTGGTTTACAGATTTGATTTTCAGTTTCACCTGTTTTTCCAAAGTATCCGTGCTGAACAATACCACTCCATTCACATTGGCGGAGCTATGGTTACCGTCTCCACTGATACGTAGGTCATGCAGGTTGGTAAAGACAAAGTCTTTTCCTTCTTTTGCCGTAGCATCGGGCAATGTCACACAGTTAACAATGATATCACTACCTGTGGCATTGGTCAATAAAGCTCCGTCTGAAGCACGCAACAGCGAAACAGTGAAGAAGCCCGACACCACATTATTATTCACTCTGTGGTCACCCAGTGAAGCAATGGCCAGACGTGCCGGCTGATCGACGACAATTCCACTGCAACTCAACAGTTCACCATCAAAAGCAACATTAGAACCACTCAGGCTATGTACTTTATTAAAATTCACTACCACGGTTTTAGGAAGTTCATAGCGGGTGTCCTCCAATGTCCTGACATTAAAAGATGATTTTTGCGAACCATTGGCAAATATCACTCTAGGAGTCAATCCCATATCGAAATCGAGCGCATCGGCTGTGCCTTCTCCATATATACCATCTACTATAATATTTGCCCCCGTAGCATTGGTCAAAGGAGTTCCGTCGGTTTTAAATAATCCCAGTTCATATAAAATATCTTTGGATCCCTCTTCTCCACGCTCGGTACGTACCAACTTCACAACTGCCTGCTGATCTTCGATAACCGCTTTCCCTACAGGCTTCACCAGATAACTCTGCTGAACATCCGACAATAGCAGTTCAAAGTCTTTCACGCCTTCGATCAGATCATTCGCTTTTACCGGAACCTCGATATCCTGTTTCACCAGATAGCGATCCGCCGTCCCGCGTGAAGGGGTGAAAGACAGTTTTCCCTTTACCGGAGTAAAATTATTAGCTGTTGTAGCAGATGCTTCACGAGTGGCATATCCTACACTTACAGGAACAGGAGCCCCTTCCTTTGTAGTGGCATATCCTGTCAGCGTGACAGTAAATACCGCAGTAGCCGTTCCGTTTACCGGCTTGGTTATTTTCACATCCGAAACATAGAGTCCATGTCCCAGTTTGACAAGGCGACTACCACTGCCCAGAAAAAGTAACTCACCGGACGATGCAGTCAATGCCTGACGATAAACAGTAGGTTTATTGTCCGTCACATAACGGTCAAACTCTTTTTCACCCGTAGCAGAATACATACAAACCCGACCTTCATCCGAAGACAGCAGTAACACTTCACCGTTATTAGTTACCTTAACCTTATCAAAATTACCATCAATAGTGCGGTCAAACTCAGCTTTACCCGTCGGCAATATACGGACAAACGTTCCTCTGCGTGCATTGACATCATAAGTTGTTACCACCGATTCACCCGTAGTCCGGTTCATACCCACACCTCTCACACCTCCATTCGAGGTACCGGAATATAAAGCTGTTCCGTCATTTCTCAACAAGGCATAGTATCCTTTACTGCCACTTCCACCTACCAATATATTACCATTGCGAGCCACCTGAAGCTGATTAAGCATCACCGATCCCTGATTGGCGGGTATCAGTGTTTTGGCAAAAACAATATCACCTTCCGGCCGTATTTTATAAATGATGCCTCCATCAGTCGATGAATTACCGGTAACAATCACCGAACCGTCATTGATATTGGCATTCATACCTGTCACGATGAACCGCTTAGCCGGAATAACAGTTACATAATAAGGCTTCCCTTTATCATCTAACCGGACCACTGTTGTCTGTTCTTTCTCCTTGTCTCCGGAGAAAGCCGCACATATATATTCAGTCGTATTGCCCAGCACCTCGAATTGATCACAATAACCACTTCCGGCATTCTTGTACTGATAAATCACTCTACCCGATTTATCCACTTTCATAAGAATACCTTGCCGGCTATTTCCTCCTTTCGGCTCCATGCCGGAAAGTATCAATGACCCGCTACGCAGCAAAGCTCCCTTCATTAGTTCACTCCCTTGTCCTCCTGCATAAATATTGGTAACAATATGACCGCTACGATCCAATATGACCGCCCGTCCGCTTAGTGTCACATTGTCTTTTCTGCCTTTTGTATTCATCACAGCAGATTGCCCGACAAGCAGGATACGGTTATCCTCCAACTCTGTCAACTCGTTAACAGCGGTAAATCCGGCCAGCGGCAATGAAAAGAGCACTTTTCCCTCTCTGCCTATCCAGGTAAGGTTATACTTCTGTCCCTCTTTACCCACCATGGCCACTTCGTCACCGGCTAAGGGGCAAACCAGCTGAATCTGATTCTTATCGCCATACTTCTTATCGAAAACCACCGGCATATATTGGGCTCTCACTTGCAGACAGGCCATGATGCCCAGCAGGAACAGTATCCACACTCTATGAATTCTTGTCTTCTTCATATATCGTTTACTTTTTTATATTTCTACCTCTTATTATATATTTCGACACGCCTTGCCCTACGGTTCACCTGTATCCAATCGATACCTCCCTCCGGCCAGCGATGATACTCAATTTCCTCTTTCACCTCTTCCGGAGAAAGCTTTATCCTTCCATGAGCCTCTATGCCGAAACGTACGTTTAAACCATGATTGCGCAGAAACTCCGCAACACTTTCCGCCCTTCGCTCTGACAATGAATAGTTATAACTGTCACTACCTATCTCATCGGCAAAACCATCAAACCTAAGTTCGGAAAATTGGTAAGTACCCATTTCATTGATAAATTGCTCGAGTCTCCGTACAGATTCATCGGTCAACTCATCCGAATCGAAATCAAAATAGAGAGTCATCAGCAATCCTTCCGGCGCATACTGCTTCAATGTGACAGACTCCGGAGAAACAGTTTCCGTAGTGCCGTTCAACAACAAAGCGCCACCTAAAATTGCATTTTCCTCACTCATCCCGTAAAAAGGCATCCCTTGCTGGGTTCCCAGATCCTCTACTGTACGGAGGTAATAGATATCGTCTCTTGAAGCCATTTCACGATCGGATACAAAATAGGCTGTTCGCAAGTCAAGCGGACACATATAATAATCGTTGAAGACGGAATTTACCGGATAAGGAAAATGGCTGATACTGCCCGGAATCACTCCATCTTTATCATAATAAGCACTGAACAGATCATAACCACCGAATCCCGGCAATCCGTTAGACGAAAAGATAAGACGTCCTTTATAGATTACAGGAAAGATCTCATCGCCTTCCGTGTTGACATCCGGTCCCAGATTAACAGGAGTCCCCCATGCCTGAGCCTCTTCATCCCAATGGACAACATACAGGTCGAACCCACCGTATCCTCCGGGCATGTCAGAGGTGAACAACAATGATTTGCCTTCATTAAACAGGTAAGGGTGGGCATACGAAGACATCTCTTCCTGTGGAAAAGCCGGAACATACTTCGTAAATCGTTTCTTCTTGTTCTTTAGCACAGAGTAAAACAACTTTGTACGGAAAGGACGTAGCTTCCGGTTTGCCATCTCTACGGTTGTCTTCTCTTTATCATACTCGATAACCGTAGCTACCATCGACTTCATATCCGGTGAAAAGGTCACCGGACCATTCTGTAAGTCAGCAGGTATTTTCCGGAAATAACCATAATATCTTGGAGGTTTCTGAGTCTCAACACCGGTTTCACCGGGTTCGTCAAGTGCATAATAGTGAGTACGATGGAAGAATAATTTCCCCGGATCATTGAATTTACTGTAACTAATGGCATAAAACGGTTGTTCCCCATAATTACCAACCCAAAATTCAGCGTTCGATGTATTCAGTAATAAGCGTTTTGCCGAAAACCCGGGATCTTCCTGAACCGAATGGCGCATGGCAAGTGCCTCCAATGTATTCTGATAGCGCTGATAGCGGCTATATATGTCTTTATAGGCATTATCCAGGCAAATGGCTTCTGCTTTGCGGGCTTGTCCCTGAAAACGCAGAGCATCCACATAATCACAGACATCATCTACCCCGAGCAAATCCGGACGCAAGCTCATTGCTTTATCATAATGCTCCGAGGCGCGACCATATTCCCTTACCATGAAATACAAACGCGCTGTTTTGAGATGAAGCGCAGCCTGACCGGCCTCATCTTTTTCACGCCTGATAGCCGTTTCATACTGAGCCATCGCTTTATCAAATTTCTGCCTGATAAAATTACGGTCTGCCCGCCGTTCTACCCGCCCTATCTTCCGCTCCTGCGCAACGGAAGGCATAGTCCCTCCCATCAGAAAAAGGAATGCGGCAGCCGACAGGAGAATCTGTATCTTCTTCTTTCTCATTTCAGCAACTTTTTATCAGTAACATTATCGGAATATATTATAGGTGAGATTTATACCGAACTTAGTCGGACCTATCCACCTCTTCGTCTTTTTACGTTCCAAAGGGAAATTCACATATTCTCCACCCAAATAATATTTATTGTATTGGAGGTGCGCATATCCCAGGCCAATATTCAGATCCAGCCCCCAACGAGAGTTGAAAGCAAATTTATACCCGGTCGAGATACCTCCCGATACTCCCCAACCTTTACGACGATAGCTCTGCAACGGATCGTTATGCTTTAATAAACCGATATTAAAATTACCGTACATAGCATAGGGGCCAATATAAAATCCATCCCATGAGTCGTTAGTATAAAAGTTACGAGGATTCACATAATAGCGCAATTCAACACTGCTCTGGAGTGCCCGAAACACTTCTTCATGTTTCTTGAATAAATACGGCATCCATAGCACTTCACCGTTCACCGTGAGTTGCCTCGTCAATGTATACTCAAAGCCGACGTTAGGCGAACCGGTCAGCCAAAAAGGAATATTCACTT
Organism: uncultured Bacteroides sp.; assembly: GCA_947646015.1. Classification (GTDB taxonomy): domain Bacteria; phylum Bacteroidota; class Bacteroidia; order Bacteroidales; family Bacteroidaceae; genus Bacteroides. The sequence continues at coordinate 13,691 of CANSEY010000017.1, forward strand.
TGACACTTTGTGCCTGTACTCCGCTGATTAAGCAAAATAAAACGGCGACACTCAAAATATGTCGTATAACTGATTTCATTCTAATTCTCTTTTATATGTATATATGTATCATTCCATGTCCGTATCTCCACTCTCGATATCTTCGTTCCATCCTACAACCGATATCTTAATAACGGTATAAGATTCGATCTCAATAATTATACGTTTACCATGCAATAACCGTAACGGCAGTCCTGTCTCCCTTTCCGTAACTTCCACGGGCAGATGGTTGACAACTGCTCCATTTTCATCGAGAAATGTATAATTCAACCTCATCGGTTCATTCTCCACAGAAGGAATAAAACGATGATCTACCTCTAATACATCGGCTTTCTCCTGTACGGGTAATGTTCCGAAATGAAACATTTTGTCCTCGGGAGTCAATCGGCCGGTCAGAGTATCATTTTTGAGGTATTGCATCACAGGTGCTCCTTCCGCAAGCAATTGTACCTTCTTTATATGCGATACATCACCAGGAAATTTCTTAAACCGAACCGTTATACGTCCGGTATAGCGTTCCAGTGCTGCGGTATCGGTCTGTAAAATGCCCGGATGTACAATTGCGGGTACGAACTTCTGGAATAATATATCCGAAGGTTGTACATATCTGTTCGGTCCGGTAGAGCTGCTTTTCAGAATAAAAGCAGAAGCATCCAGATGTTGCCCGTCCACAAACGTAAGACTGTCCGTATTGGTATAACAGTATACTTTATATTCGCCGGGAGTTAACCTAAAACTAAACAAGCCCGCCTCCATGCGCGGATCTTTATCCCATGGAGAGGTTGCATAACGTGCACCGACCAATGTTCCGGCATCGTTATAGACCAGCACTCGACAATCACTGACAGTCTTGTTCAGAACTTCGGGTACAAAAACCTGATAATTCGTTTCATCTTCAAAATAATCATATGTACACGACGCAAGCGAAAGTAAGACTGCTACACCAGTAAATAATACTATGAGAAGTCTGTTTTTTCTCATGTTCTATAGTTTATTTCATTAATCACCCCCGAGGTCCTCGGGAGCAGCAAGCATTTCTGCTTATTCTCTGCTCCCGGACCATGATTCCGAGGGGAGTAAAAAGAAAGTTTTTACATTATAATATCTGAATTTACAATATTGCTATCCCAAGCTGTAGGAGCTCCTACAGTAATTGTCAGGCCACCATATTCCGTAGGAGTTACAGGCACAGTCGTGCTTCCGCCGGTACGTAAAGTCAGGTTTACTTCACGAATCACGTTCGGCACAAAATTTTCTTTAACCACTCCGGACCAATAAACAGTAGCTTCATCGGGAAGAGCAGTACCATCTCCCAAAATATGTCCGGCTTTACCACGTCCTGATACCACTATAAAATACTGACGCTGTCTGTCAGCCGTACCGGTAGTTGCAGAATCATTAATGCGTCCACCGTTATTGGGGAATACAACCACATCTCTCCACATCGTGAAGTTTCCGCTCAAAATCGTTCCTCCAGGATTATAACCGGATACGGGCTCAGCCGTTTTAAAGACTTCACCATCCGAGATAGACAATATATTAGTAGCAGTCGAGGTAGCACTTACTCCTCCGTCATTCCCTGCCATCACTTTCAGATAATCCGGCAAGCGATAAATCATAATAGAAGCGTCTTGTGTAAAGTCAACCCCTTTGGCGGTATTCTCATTATTCGTATTTCCTTCTTTATCCTTTACGTTCAGACGGACACGCATCAAAGAGACTTCACGTTTCAAAGCAATCGGAGATGGAGTTGCAGTAGCATCCGAAGAAATGACTACACCCGGAACAGCTCCCATAAAAATCTCGGCAGGTTCCGTATAGGCTGTATTGCCAGCCAAGGCAGTAGCACAAAAAGCAGGGAATGTACCCGTTTTATACTTCATCACCATGTTCTGTACCTGTTTCTGACGTACGTTCCACATCCCCCACTCTACAGGAGTCGTGCCTCCATCCAAATAGGTATTGATAGCATCCGCTGAACTTTTCGCATTTGCTATGGCTACCATTGTATAAGTTCCAGCAGGTACATCTGTATAAGTAAAGGTTGTATTCCCAGCTGTTGGAGTAACTACATCGGAAAACCGCACGATATTGCTTGCGTCATATAGCAAAATCTGTACCTGGCGGATATTACTCCACGAAGTTTCCGGTACTGCAGTAGATTGTGCGGCTCTCGTCTTACCGCCCTGTTCCATACTTGTTCCTTCAAAGTTCAACTTGACTATAAAGTTAGCCTTCGAGTTCCCTCCGGGAACTTCTCCTGAAGGCAGTTCATTGTGCTCCGAACAAGCACTCATAGTCATTGCAGCAAGCAAAGACCATAAAAACATAGATTTTTTTCTCATAAACAATTCACTTTAGTTTCTACTTAATAGTTGATTCAGACAGAATGTTAGTTTCTGATCCATTTGGCCTGCCCGTTACTTCGTAGGTAACGGGATTACACAAATTCCGAGATAAAGAAGTGTCTTTAAAGGAGTTGTTTTTACTAAAATGAATCTTTACGGTCTTAAAAAAGACAATAAAATCCTTTCCCATCTTTCAACCTGAAAAATGGAAATATCTTTTGTTGCCTTTTCCGAAAGACAACCTGCTAAAAATGTTCAGCTATTTAATATCTATTGCAAAAATAATTGTTTTATTATGCGTAATTCAAAAAATATATTTAAATTTGCCGCCGATATCATCTCCCGTTACCTACGAAGTAACGGATATTTTTTCAATTAGCAATCAAGCTATTAGCTTCTTATTTTTTTATCTGTCCCCCTTTTCTTCTTCGATAAAATATATGTAATAAGAGAACTATTCATCCGGTTTACCTCATCGTCTCTGTAGGGTTGAAAATAGGTTTCGGTTACTTTAACCGAAGAATGTCCCATAGCATCACAAATCAAGCTTGAATTATAATTCTGCCGGAGGGCCGTTGTCGCCCAGGTATGACGGGCGGTATAAGTACTGAGTCGGTCTCTGATTCCCAATATGTTTGCCACTTGTGTCAACCGATAGTTCTGAAGGCGTAACATTCGGGCATATTGTCCATATTCATCTTTACCGGGATTCTGTATAATAGGGAAAAGATAAGGTGAGTCCGGAATTGCATACATATATTTCTGTATAATTTCCATGGCTTCCTTACCCACCACCACAGTCAGTTTACGACTGGTCTTGCGCCGGTGATACGTGATCACATTTCCCTGCAAATCACACCTGCGCAAGAAAGCAAGATCCACAAACGGCATCCCTCGAAGCAGGAACAAAAGCACAAACAGATCACGGCTGAAAGCCAATTTTCCAGGCAACGGTTTTCGGTCTGTCATCAGTCTGCATATAACTTCCGGCGAAACAGCTCTTTTCACCGGGCAATCAATACCGGTATGTACTTTATTGAAAAGACGTGGCACGTAAGTTGCCACGCCCCGTTCCAAAGCCTGATTATATACAGATCTCAACATACGCATGTAAGTAGAAATGGTATTCCACTTAAGCTGGTCAGCCAATAGTTTCTGCTCAAACAAAGCCAGCCATTCCGGAGTCAGTTGGCTAAAGGTGATTTCACGTCCATTCATAAAATTTTTCAGTCGATTCAAAGTACTCTGATATACATGGGCAGTACCATTGCGTTGTTCTTTTTTCAGTTCGACTATTCGCTTCTCCATAAATCGAGTCAAAAGTTCTTTTTTCATTTTAAGTCTGTTTAGATTACAAATTAAATTATCGCATGCTTTTGCTTATCATTTCATATATCGGACTGATATTTCAACAAATCGCAAAAAGCGTAGTGCCATAACAAACCAACTGCATGATTATCTCTTTTTTTTAGATAACTTTGCAGCCTTCGAAAAACTTTTAACCACAATTGGAATAGACCGAACCGACTCTTCTCAAGACACCGCTTCAATCATTTCTCAGTATCCACAGTCTCAGGCTTCACAACCTGACTTGTCACAAGTGTATCTTTCTCAGTAGTATTACAAGTACCATTAAACCTGGCTTTCGATTCTATTTCAAGTTTACATGTATAAACATCACCATTCATTGTACATCCCGATTTCATTATCAAATCTTCTGCCACCTGAATATCTCCCTGTAACATCCCGTGTAACACAGCACCGGTGCACGTCACATTTCCTTTGATCCTTCCTTGAGGACCAATCACCACTTTCCCTCTACAGGAAACATTTCCCTCTATTATTCCATCTAAACGTAAATCCCCTTCTACCGTGATTGTTCCTTTCACCATTGTTCCCAATGCTATTGTAGTCAGTTTATCAACACCGACTTTCACAGTCTTTACAGAATAATCTTCATTCTTCTTTTTTCCAAACATATTAAAATCTGAATTATGTAAATAAAAAAAGGACGAACATTCTTCTGATACCAAATATTAAGTAGATTACAAATATAAGTTAATTATAAGACAGGCAGAAAAAAAGACGGGAAAATGATCGTATATAATCATAAAAAAGGGGAAAAACCGTTTATCGGTTTCTCCCCTCTCTCCTATTATTTAATTGTTGCAAACAGAATTATTTATATTCCTGCCAGCTCTTTATCTGAATATCTTCCAGTTTCAGATCGCAGAATGCCTCGATAAACGCACTTGCCAGACGAGCATTAGTGATCAACGGAATATTGTGATCTATCGCACCGCGACGGATACGGTAACCGTTTGTCAATTCACGCTTCGAATGATTCTTCGGAATATTTACGATCAAATCAAATTTATGATCGGCAATCATCTTCATCACATTATTTTCAGCTCCCGGTTTCTCATCCGGCCAGTAAACCGGAGTAGTATCTACCCCATGTGCATTCAGGAAAGCAGCAGTACCGGCTGTTGCATAAATCTTATACCCTTGGTTGAACAACATGCGGCTTGCCTCCAACAAATCGACTTTCGACTTCATTGCACCTGAAGAGAACATAACTCCCTTTCCTGGAATCTTAAAGCCTGTAGCGATCATCGCATTCAGCAATGCTTCCGAAAAATCATCACCGATACAACCCACTTCACCGGTAGACGACATATCTACGCCCAGAACCGGATCGGCCTTATGCAGACGCGAGAAGGAGAACTGAGACGCTTTTACTCCGATCCAATCAATGTCAAATGCGGACTTATCAGGACGACTGTATGGGGCATCAAGCATAATGCGGGTAGCTGTTTCGATAAAATTGCGTTTCAACACCTTCGAAACAAACGGGAAACTGCGTGAAGCACGCAAGTTACATTCAATCACTTTGACTTCGTTGTTACGAGCCAGGAACTGAATATTGAACGGACCCGAAATATTGAGCTCTTTTGCAATCTGACGACTGATTTTCTTAATACGGCGTGCTGTTGCAAAATAGATTTTCTGTGCAGGGAATACCAAAGTAGCATCACCGGAGTGCACACCGGCAAATTCAATATGTTCAGAGATGGCATATTCTACTACTTCTCCGTTCTGAGCTACTGCATCAAACTCGATTTCCTTGGTATTCTCAAGGAATTGAGAAACAACCACCGGATACTCTTTGGATACCTCAGCAGCCATCTTCAAGAAGTTCTCCAATTCTTCGTCGTCATAGCAAACGTTCATTGCAGCACCCGACAACACATAAGACGGGCGAACCAGCACCGGATAACCTACTTTCTCCACAAATCCCTTCACATCTTCCAGACTGGTCAGCTCCTGCCATGCCGGTTGGTCTATCCCCAGTTGATCGAGCATTGCAGAGAACTTATTACGATTCTCGGCGCGGTCGATAGAAATAGGAGAAGTACCCAATACCGGAACAGACTGACGATAGAGTTTCATAGCCAGGTTATTCGGAATTTGTCCACCTACAGATACAATCACACCACGAGGTTGCTCCAGGTCAATGACATCGAGTACACGTTCGAACGAAAGTTCATCAAAGTACAGACGGTCACACATATCATAGTCAGTAGACACCGTTTCGGGGTTATAATTAATCATAATCGATTTATATCCCAGCTTGCGGGCAGTCTGCACAGCATTTACCGAACACCAGTCGAACTCAACCGAACTACCTATACGATAAGCGCCTGAACCCAGAACAACTACTGATTTTTCATTCTTATAATAGTTCACATCATAGCCCTGAACCGCATAAGTCATATACAGATAGTTTGTCAATTCAGGATGTTCGGAAGCGATTGTATTAATGCGTTTCACTGCCGGAAGAATACCCAGTTCTTTACGGCGTGCACGTACCATCAGATTCTCTTTCTCCATATTTCCCACCGGATTCAGCACAAATCGTGCAATCTGGAAGTCGGAGAAGCCCAGAACTTTAGCCTCACGCAACACATCGGCCGGGATATCCTCTACTTTATCATAGGCAGACAGCTTAGCCTTATAGTCAACAATATTTTTAAGTTTACCCAAGAACCACGGATCAATCTTTGTCAGTTCGTGAATACGCTCTATGGTATAACCTTCCTCCATAGCCTGAGCCAATGCGAAGATACGCAGATCTGTCGGATGAGAAAGTTCCTTGTCCAGATCCTCAAAATGTACGTCATCGTTACCGACAAACCCATGCATGCCTTGTCCGATCATACGAAGCCCTTTCTGGATAATCTCTTCAAACGAACGTCCGATTGACATAATCTCACCTACCGACTTCATGCTCGATCCGATCTCACGGGATACACCGGCAAACTTGGTCAGGTCCCAACGAGGAATCTTGCAAATATAATAATCAAGCTGTGGAGCCACATAAGCGGAATTCGGAGTTCCCATCTCACCGATCTGGTCGAGTGTGTAACCCAATGCCACTTTTGCAGCCACAAATGCCAACGGATAACCGGTAGCCTTCGAAGCCAATGCCGACGAACGGCTCAAACGTGCATTCACCTCGATCACACGATAATCATCCGTATCCGAATTGAACGCATACTGAATGTTACACTCACCGACAATACCCAAGTGACGGATACATTTGGTTGACAGTTCCTGCAACATTTTCAACTCTTTGTCGTCCAATGAACAAGTCGGAGCTACTACGATCGATTCACCGGTATGAATGCCCAGCGGATCAAAATTCTCCATGCTTGCCACTGTAAAGCAGTGATCGTTCGCATCGCGGATCACCTCAAACTCAATCTCTTTCCAGCCCTTCAGCGACTCTTCTACCAAAATCTGTTTAGAGAAAGCAAACGAACTTTCGGCCAGTTTCAGGAACTCTTCTTCATTGGCACAAATACCGCTGCCGAGTCCTCCCAATGCATAAGCCGAACGAACCATCACCGGATAGCCAATGCGTCGCGCAGCAGCGATAGCATCTTCCATGCTCTCCACCGCCTGGCTGATCGGAGTTTTCATCTCGATTTCATCGAGTTTCTTCACAAACAAGTCACGGTCTTCCGTATACATAATAGCCTCAACCGAAGTACCTAATACTTTCACGCCATATTTATCCAGAATCCCCTTTGTATAAAGTTCCGCACCACAATTCAGGGCAGTCTGTCCGCCGAATGCGAGCAGAATACCGTCGGGGCGTTCTTTCTTAATAATCTCTTCTACGAAATAAGTAGTCACGGGCAGGAAATACACCTTATCAGCAATTCCCTCGGAAGTCTGAATGGTTGCGATATTCGGGTTAACCAATACCGAATTGATACCTTCTTCTTTCAAGGCCTTCAATGCCTGTGAACCGGAATAATCAAACTCTCCGGCTTGTCCGATTTTGAGTGCGCCTGAACCCAAAACAAGAACTTTTTTCATTTCCTTTTCCATTTCTTTTATTGTCATTATAAGTTGTTATTTCTAAGTGTCCGCATAAAAAAAATGCGTTGCCCTCAATAAAGGACTAACGCATTACCAAAGAACTAAATATCGTTTTTGGAGAAAAGAGAAGAAGTAGACCGATTCCGGGTGAAATACACTCGAATGGAGATAATACTTACTTCTGATTTCCTGTTGATTCATTGTTGTTTCAAAGTTTGTGCAAAGTAACGACTTATTTCTATAATTACAAAGGAATCTGGTAAGAATATTCGTTTTATTTGTTACTTCTGCCGATTCTGACTATCTTTGCCCTTCGATTAAAAACAAAAGTAATGGGAAAAGAAAAAATCATATTAACAGGCGACCGTCCTACCGGAAAGCTCCACATCGGACACTACGTAGGCTCGCTGAAACGGAGAGTCGAACTGCAAAACTCCGGCTCGTTTGACAAAACTTTCATCTTCATTGCCGACGCACAGGCACTGACCGATAATATCGACAACCCCGAAAAAGTACGTCAGAACGTAATTGAAGTAGCTCTCGATTATCTGGCTTGCGGACTCGACCCGGAAAAATCAACCATCTTCATCCAGTCCCAGATTCCGGAACTGTGCGAACTGACTTTCTATTATATGGATCTCGTCACCGTATCGCGCCTGCAACGTAATCCCACTGTGAAAACAGAAATCCAGATGCGTAACTTTGAAACCAGTATTCCGGTAGGTTTCTTCACTTACCCCATCAGTCAGGCTGCCGACATCACTGCCTTCCGTGCCACAACCGTACCGGTTGGTGAAGACCAGGAGCCCATGATCGAGCAAGCCAGAGAGATTGTCCGCCGTTTCAATTATATCTATGGAGAAACCCTGGTAGAACCGGAGATCCTTTTACCGGATAATGCAGCCTGCCTGCGCCTGCCCGGTACCGATGGAAAAGCCAAGATGAGTAAATCGTTAGGCAACTGCATTTATCTGGCCGAAGAAGCTGATGAAATCCAAAAGAAAGTGATGAGCATGTTCACCGACCCCGATCATCTGCGCGTGCAAGATCCGGGTAAAATCGAGGGTAACACCGTATTTACATACCTGGATGCATTCTGCCGTCCCGAACACTTCGAACGTTACCTGCCCGACTATCCGAATCTGAACGAGTTGAAAGCCCACTATCAGCGCGGCGGTTTGGGTGATGTAAAGGTAAAACGTTTCCTCAACTCCATTATGCAAGAAGAGTTGGAGCCTATCCGCAACCGTCGGAAAGAATTCGAAAAAGATATTCCCGCCATCTATGAAATGCTGAGAAAAGGCTGTGAAGTAGCAAGAGCTGCCGCTGCCGATACCTTGTCGGATGTTCGCAAAGCCATGAAGATAAACTACTTCGATGATGCCGAACTGATCAACGAACAAGTGAAGCGATTCAACAAATAGAAGTTAGATACATAAGTAAGCCCAGATTACTTATCTATAAAAAAAGAACGCCCTGTTACCGGATCGATAACAGGGCGATTTCTTTTAAAGAAAGTCAAGTCCGAACTTATTTAACAGACTCTACTAATACAACTCGGTTTAGGTAAATAGGTTTACCGAATTTATCCACACCACCACCGGCATCAACCTTCAAGCGGCTGGAATCTACTCCGTATTTCTTAACCAATGCATTGACAACAGCCTGAGCACGTTTCTGGCTCAACTCCTTATTGAATGCAGGAGTACCGGTTGCTGAGTCAGCATATCCGTATACGGTATATTGTGTATCCGGGAATTCTTTCATCTTGGCAGCAAGATAAGACAAGTTCATCTCTTCACGTGGTGACAGTTCAGAAGATCCGATTGTGAAGAATACGGTACGCGGAGCAATGTTAGCATCCGTAACGACTACCTGTTCGGCAACTTCTGCCACCGGCTGATTCTGTGCGTCAACCAACTGCTGTTGCAGTGACTGGTTAGCAGCAGCCATGTCATTCATTTGACGACGCATATTAGCCAGTTCGATTTCAGAAATAATCTGTGGCATCGGACGGGCAAATCCGCGAGCCGGGAAACGATAAGTCAAACCGGCAGTCAGGCTGGCAACACCGTCATATCCATGTTTTCCGCCAATTTCTCCGTCAAACTTATCTTCGGCCAGCATACCACCGATTTCGATATTGATATCTACCGCACTCGAAACGCGGAAACGGTTGATAATACCTGCGTTCATAGCAAACGCCTCACGATGAGGTTTCGAATATGAATGAGTAAAACCGGCTCCCAAATAAGGGATAATTTCATATACACGGTGAGAGTTGTATCCGCCAAACAGTGCATTCAAGTTGAACATCACGTCCCCGTGAAGATTCATATAGTTGAATTTCTGTTTATAATACCCATTAGCCAGTTTACCACTCTTCACAAAATCAGCTGTTTCCGAACCGGCAAAGCCGCGTCCCTGTAAGCCACTGTACTGCAATCGCAACCCCAATCCCGGAGTAAACCATTTACCGACAGCCACATTCAATGTCGGACTGATACGGTCCCTGAATTTCCCGACATGGTCATTATCGCCGAACAGTGCTTCAGCACCTCCGCCGATAGAGAAAAACCAATTATCCCAGAAAGGGTTAGTGATCACTTGATATTTGTCTTGTACCTGGATAACTTCGTATCCCGTAATTGTAGTCTGCTGCGCAGAAGCAACAGATGTAACGCCGGCTAAGGCCAGCAGCATTAGAATCTTTTTCATATACCTTAATAGTTAAAGTGGTTATTACAAATCTTCCTATTTATTATTGAAACTATTTAAATAACACCAACGAAACTAAAAGGTTTTGGATAAATAGAAATTTCCGAGGCATTTTCTACAAAGTTCGGGGGATACACCTTATTATATATAGTCCTAAAGCTACTTTGACCTATTTTTGTTCCATGAAAATTTTTCGTAACGGCATAATCAATCTTTCCAGCAGGCGAAGATCATCCGTGATAATTTCCGCACTTCCCTTCATCTCACGAGTCAACGGCAAGGTCTTCCCATAATTGGTTGTCAGTCCGTCCGGTAAGGCAATATCGACCACATACATGCCTTCCGCCGTCGGCAGGGGCGATACACTTTTCACCTTCCCCTTTACATAGCCGAACTCCTGATCCGGATAGTTGTTCAAACGCAGATTTACCCGCTGTCCGGCTTTCACTTTACCCGACCCCTGCAAAGGCAGCAACGCCGTCCCCACAGGCAAAGATTCTTCTTCGGGAGCAACCACAAACACTGTAGCCCCCGATTCCACGTACTGATTCACACTCCATACATTCAGGAAAGTAACCTTTCCCCCAACCGGACTTCGAAGCAGATAACGCTGCTCCCAGGCGGTGAGCTGACTCTGCAACTGATCCGTAGCATTTCTCAGATTCACGGCCTGTGTCTGCTTCTCCTCAAACGCCTGTTTCTCCAGATCGAGCAATGTCTCTTCCGATTGTTCTATCTGCATATCCACCTGAGTTAACTGCATGCGGGCCGACTCCCTTGACTGAAGACTTTGCAGGTAGCGACTCCCAGACTGTTCAAACTCCGTAATAATCATCGCCTGGCGATGATAGAGAATTGAATCTCGCGTATACGAAGCATGAGCCAGGGCATACTCTTTCTCTATCAGAAAATACTGGCTCCGAACCTGACCATAATATTTCTTCTGAGTCTCCAAAAGTTCCCTCTGCGACTGTAACTTCTTTGCATAATACCCCAATTCATTCATACGCACCATTTCGGAGAGAGTACTCACAAACGCCGCATAGGCCGACTGTATCTCTCCCAGCCGCCAGCGATCTGTTTCCGAATGTAGAAAAAGCCCTTTACCCGACTCAGGCGTATATCCTTCCTGTTTCCACTTCCGCATCCGCTCTTGCAAGGAGAATACATCCGACACACAAGCTGTATTCTCTATTGTCCCCAGATTCGTGTCGGGTCCCACCTCCTGCCCGTTTTGTACATACAGATTCTCCAGTCTTCCGGCTGCTTTGGCCACTACGTAAGCCGGAGGATCTTGTGTGCTTACCGTCACCTCCGCAGCAATCACATCCGGATATTTAAACCAATAGCTTCCGGCAACCAATGCCACCACTATGACAAACAGCACCGTAATGCCACTGCGAAGAATCCATGCCGGAACACGATTCATCACTTCCTGCACCTCTTCGCTACGAAGCTCGATCTCTTTATGTGTGTGCTCCTTTTCCATATCTAACTTCCTAATTCCAACTGATTCTTCACCAACTGATAATACAATCCTTTCTTTTCCGTCAGTTCCCGGTGGGTTCCCTCTTCGGCTACAGCACCCCTATCCAGCACCACGATCTTATCCGCATCACGAACCGTACTCAAACGGTGTGCCACTACCACAACCGTCTTACCACGATAGAACGTGTGCAGATGCTCCATAATCTCGCGTTCATTGTTGGCATCCAATGCATTCGTCGCCTCATCGAAAAACAGGAACTCAGGATTTTTATAAACAGCGCGGGCTATCAGCAGGCGTTGACGCTGTCCCTGGCTGATGCCGTTTCCCTCCATGCCGATCTTCGTATTATACCCCAAAGGAAGAGAATCGATGAAGTCACGAATGTTGGCCACTGTCACCGCATGGCGAAGGCGCTCCACATCCACCTGTTCCTCCCCCACGGCAATATTATTTGCAATCGTGTCAGAGAAGATAAAGCCATCCTGCATCACCGAACCGCTCTTCGCACGCCAGAGGTGCGGATTTACCACATCCAGAGGGGTCTCACCTATCTTGATATCCCCCTTATTCGGAGTATAAAAGCCAAGCATCAGCTTGATCAGCGTAGTCTTACCGCTACCGCTCGCACCCACAATCGCCGTCACCTTGTGTTCGGGTATGTTCAGGTTCACATCATTCAGCACATAGTCACGATCCGCACCGTCATAACTGAACGAGAGATTCTCGATACGTATATCACGCCGTTCCGGAAGAACCGTCAGCTTAGAGGCAATATCCTGCTCTTCATCCTTCTGTCCATGAATCTCGTTCAGGCGCTCCAGACTGATCTTCGCATCCTGCAACTGCTGTGCAAAACCGATAAAAGAACCGATCGGACCGCTTAACTGACCGATAATATACGTCAGTGACATCATCATACCCAACGTCATATTTCCCTCCACAACCGATTTAGCAGCAATAAAAGAGATGACAATATTCGTAGTCTGATTAAAAAAGACAGAACCCACCTGTTGCACCTGTCCCAGTGCCAGACCTTTTACGCTGATCTTGAAAAGTTTCACCTGAATACGTTCCCACTGCCAGCGTTTTTGTTTTTCACAGTTGTTCAGTTTGATCTCCTGCATGGCAGTCACCAACTGTATCAAACTACTCTGTTCGCCCGCCGCCTGGGCAAAACGGCGGATATCCAATTCGCGCCGGTACTTCATAAACACAAGAATCCAGCAGATATAGAGTGAATTGCCCACCAGAAAGATAGCAAGAATACCCAGATTGTAATAAGCCAGCACAAAAGCAAAGATAAAGAAGTTCACAAAAGAGAAAAGCGTACTGATGGACGATCCCGTCAGAAAACTCTCGATACGTCCGTGATCGCCTATACGTTGCATAATGTCACCGATCATCTTCGTATCGAAATAATGGAGCGGAAGCTTCATCAACTTCGCCAGGAAGTCAGAGATCAACGAAATATTGATACGCGTATTCATGTGAAGCATAATCCAGCTACGGATAAACTCGACCGAAAGTTGTGAAACGGAAATCACCAGTTGTGAAATCAGGATCAGAGTGATAAAGTTCAGGTTACCGTCGCGAATACCCACATCCACCAATGACTGTGTCAGAAAAGGGAAAATAAGCTGCAACAAGCTCGCTGTCAGCATTCCCAGAATCAGTTGAATCAGTTGTTTACGATAAGGAGACAAATATTTAAGAAAGAAACGAAGACTGCGACTGCCGGATTCTTCTTCGTCGCCCTGCCCTTGGAATTCCGGACCCGGTTCAAGCGCAAGTGCAGCCCCTTTCTCCTCTCCATTCACCTTAGTAGACAACCAGCATTTCTTAAACTCCTCCTCACTGTACGAAATCAACTGACGGGCGGGGTCGGCGATATAGAAACGGTAGCCGCTACGTTTCTTCTTTATATCATAACAGACCACGAAGTGATTCTGGTTCCAATGCAGAATGCAAGGCAACGGTACATCCTTCTTCAGTTGCTCCAAAGAGATGCGCACCCCCGAAGTACGGAAACCGATCGATTCCGCCGCATCGCTGATGCCCAGCATGGAAACTCCTTCACGGGTAATAAAAGAGCGTGCACGGAGAGTTTGCAGGGAGTAGCTCTTACCATAATACTTCGCAATCATGCGAAGGCAGGAAGGACCGCAATCCATAGCATCCAACTGGAGATAGTGAGGAAAAGAATTTAATTTCATTGATTCATAATATTAGTCTACGTAACAAAAATACATCACATATCCGGAATATAATGCGCTTCTCCCGGAATTTGTGAAAAAAACTCCCCGAAAGGATAATTTGCCCTTTTCCCATTCAGAAAATCCAGTAACAGAAGTATCCCCTCATACCGCCCTTTTTTTAAAGCTTTCTCACAAGCACTTTTCAAATCAGACAGATAGTTTTTTTCCCCTATCCTTACACCTTTATCTCCCGAAGAGAGTCTAAGCAATACATACCATGAAATTCCTTCCAACCCTGTAGCTAAAGAGTAATCGCCCAAGCGCCTGACATCATACTCCATCACTTTCTCATCAATCTTATTGCGCCCTTCATTATCATCATCTTCCACAAATCCCTTCCGGACCAGATATTCCACCCCCCAACCTATACCACACCATCCGAAAGACAGACCGACCGGCATCCCTAAGCAGACACTCTCCATCACTTCATCCAGCAATTCTCCGGCCAGTTCCTCAAACGCCCTCAATTCAGTGACACGTGAATAATCAAAAAAGAAAAGGCAACGTCCCATCTTTCCATAAAATAGCCCTATATCAAATTGTTCGCAAGAGAAGTAAAGCGATTTTGCTATTTGTTCTATATGTGCATCCATCTTATTCTTTTTTTAACAACCAACAGGTATTTCATAATCAAGACGATATAGTTCTTTTATCTTTGCTATCTGTTTTTCATCCTTCAGTTCAAACCGGACAGATGTGGCATTTGCCTTTTCTTCCGGCATATCCACTCCCCTCTCGGCTAAAAAACGGTTCAACTTGCTGAGAGGTACAATACAGTCCACATCAGCAGAAGTATAAAAATCAGATTGCCTGCGTATATGTTCATCCTGCCACAACGGATTTGCCTTCCCCAATTCAAACTCAACGAACGAAAGAAAGCGTTCAAAAGAACAATCCTGATACAGATTACACATGTACATGTATTGATTGAAGGTACGTTCAAGTATAAAATATTTATAAGCAGAAACCAGCCTTTCTACCGGATCCCTCCAAACCGCTACCTTCAAATACGATTTATGCTCCCTTTCATAACCAGACATCTCAGAAACCGGTACCAAAAAACGTTCTGGTTTTACCCGGGCGATATAAAAATGAGTCTGATCTTCGGTATCAGGAATCATACCTGCTGACGCATAAATAGCTATGTTTTCCAAAAAAGTAAGTCCACATTTCGAAATAAGGACAAAAGCCATACGATGCTTCTCTACAAGACAAAAGTTGCATCCGAAGAAGTCTAATGGTGGTTTGTTTAGCATTGTAATATCTTTCATGACATACTACGATTTTCAAGGTCTAACATACATAAAATGAAGTTGTTCAGCTCCCTGCCATCCCCCCTCATCCTTCCATCGTTTGGAGCTGGTCATAATACAGTTTCATCCTGTTGAGGATTTCCTCACTATACCATCTCCCAAGAGACTCTTGCCGCCTGAGTTCCTCACAAACACGAAGCATCTCTCCCGCCCTATCGTACAAAGTTGTATAAGTTCCGTCCGGATGCAATGTACAGGCAGTAGAATATATCTGCAACAGCCTTACATAGAGTGCTTCCTTTGCCTCTCTATATTTTTTCTCAAACAAGTGCTTACGGCTATATTCCAGTAACTTCTCAATAATCAATTGAATGGAAGCAATCCGCCTGCCCGCTGCCGTCGCCGTCATAATCGATCCTTCCCGTTGCCGGTAATAATAAAAATCAATATCGGCAACCGTTATTTTTTGAGCGGTTGTCAGCACCTGAGGAGTCCATAATTCATCTTCATGAACCAACCCCGGTTCAAAGCGAAATCCATTCTGTTCAATAAAATCCCTCCTATATAAATAATTGTATACCATGGGGACATAACACCTGCAATCCATCACTCTTGAAAAATATGTACTACCGGACACTACGGTGCCTGTCGCAAACAACTCTCTGCCCCTTCTTTCCCAACTTTGCACCTGTCCATCGGCATGCACCGCCAGTGTGTTTCCCGAAACAATATCAGTACGGGTCTTCGCTGCAATAGCACATAACACCTGCAAAGCATTCTCTGCCAGCCAGTCATCACTGTCCAGAAATGCCAGATAATGCCCGGAAGCATGTTCCATTCCGGTATTTCGTGCAGCAGAGAGCCCTTGATTCTCCTGTTCCACATAAACGAAACGAGCATCCTTACCCGCATACTCCCGCAGCAACCTCCCGGAATTATCCGTCGATCCGTCATTCACCAAAATGATCTCAATATCCGTTAAAGTCTGCTTCTCTAAAGAGTGCAGACATTCCGCCAGAAAAGGTTCCGTATTATAGACCGGAACCACCACCGAAACTACCGGTCTTTTTACCTCTTTCATATCCCTCCCAATTTTAGTTCGTGTATTTTTTGGCAAAGCCTGATTAACGGATTGCTCCGGACTTGCTCTAACTTTTTTGTAAACGACAATAATAAAGGCCGTTTCCTCCATGCATAAAAACGTTCATACAATGCCTCGTCATCATAGCATTGATTCATAAAAGCGGCTACTCCCTCGGGAGAATCGAAAGTACAAATATCCAGAAAACAATTTTCTCCCGGAGCAAATTCCCGAATATTGGGAGCTCCCAGATAGACCGGAACAGTACCGGCCAACAAAGGATTGAAAAACTTTTCTGTCACATAATCCTTCCCTATCGCATTCTCAAAACTTATCACAAACTGATAATCCCCGATCACACTAAGAAGTGTATCCCGTCCCCGATCCTCAACAGGTAATTCACAATTACGGTATAGTTTCCCATACGAATCGATGTCGGTATACTGCATCAATTCCTTAAGATACTCTTGTCGGTGACTCCGGTTCATATCACTCGAAATAAACATACATGCCTTCTTCTTATAAGGCTTTTCCCTCCGTGCCGTAACCAGCATCTTCCCATAATCCGGTCCATAATAAGGATACACAATATCATCCTCCTGATGATACCCCATCCATAAGTCAAAACTCTCTCTGAACTCGGGATCCTTCGTCCAACTATAATTCTCTTCACATTCCAGACTCCATCCCACCCAAAGCTGTCCTTCCCGCTTATCGATTTCATCCTCCATCACCGAAGGCAAATCGGGCAAATGGAAAACCACGGCATCCGCCTTTGCAAGGAGGTTTCGATCAGTCGTTATCACACAGCCTCCAGGTAAATCTTCCTTTCGGAACTCGAGTGGAAATCCCCACATCGTATTATAAAAAAGAATCAATATATCCATCTACCATCTATCTTTTATCAAGCTGCGAAACACATTTATCTGCCACTATTCATTCTATCTCTTTCAACTTTTTCCACGGAATCCTCCCTTTACCCGTCATGAAGAAATAAGCGAATACCGGTTCCGCCCAACGTACGGCAACAAAAGGTTTATATCTCTGTTGTAAATTTCTATACGACAGCTTCACAAAGGTCCCTAAAGGTATAAACCTCTCCGGATATTTCCGGTAAGACTGCCGATAGCCCTCTTCATGCTCCTTCATCAGAGCACGCAAATGGAACCAACAAAAGCCGGCATCCAATATTTCATTCGGACAACGCATCACCTCCACCCCCCGATGACGGCCATCCGGCTTCGTTTCCGTCACATACCTGAATATCCGGTCCTCAGACACCTCAAAAAAGAAAGTATCACGCACGCCATTGAACGGAGGGAGTATCTCTTTGCTATCAGGCTCCGGATGTTCCTGCCCCAACCCTACCATCCACTCCCGGTCTTTCCGGAACAAGTTAATGCCCGACATCGAGACAGGCACTTTATACCGGATGATCATCTTCTCCAGATAAGAAGCATACGACGCATGTGTCCACAACGCAATTCGTTCCAGCCACCTGAACGGTCGCATCTCTATACGGTTGAAAGAGTCCACATAAGCCCGATACAGGTTGTAAGAGATACATTCCGCCACGTTGAACCGCACTTTTTTATCAGAACGGTAAGCATCACAGATATGTTTCAGCCGATCCGTAAAATAAACCTGATCGGCATCGATCTTCACTGCGTACCGATAGCTTGCTTTCGACAATGCATAGTTGCAATAGCCTGCCAGCGTATGGATAGAGTCCGGCGGCAACAGCTTTGCCTTCTCCAACTCCTCCTCATCCAGATCGATCGGATATACAGACGGCTGATACTCAAAGACCCTGATTTTATCCGGATATTGTGCCGCCTTCTGCCTGAGAATCTCCGGCGTACGATCCGTACAATCATGATAGACAGCTATCAACTCATTTAATCCATCGATACACGAATCAATGGACATCTCCAAAAAATCCTCACAATTCTTACAGCGCAATAACCCCGACACCCCGACGGGCCG
Organism: uncultured Bacteroides sp.; assembly: GCA_947646015.1. Taxonomy (GTDB): domain Bacteria; phylum Bacteroidota; class Bacteroidia; order Bacteroidales; family Bacteroidaceae; genus Bacteroides. Next base: position 32,251 of record CANSEY010000017.1, read on the forward strand.
TTCGCGTGTCAACGTATCAGTATCAACCACATAAATCTCCTTCAACGTAACAGGAGGCATTTTTTCTTTAATAAACCCTACCATATTCCGGAGAGTTTCTTCTCCTGTTGCCTGAAACCACAGAGGTTGTTCCTTCTCTATCCTCTGTTTAAAATCTTCATAATTCCCCAATATCCGGGACAAACCGCCGGTCAACTCCTCTTTCGTTTTCGCTATCATCCCCAGCCCCTCGGCTTCCACATCCGGAGAATACCGCGATCCCTCAGTCGGATCGTACACCAACGGGACAGCACCATGCGCCACTCCCTCCATCAAAGAAGAAGAATAGTGTGCCACCCCTACCCGTGTGCGGGCAAATACCTCTGCCAGCTTTTCATCCGTTACCATTTCTATATTGGGAATCTGCTCCCATTCCATGCGTACCTCCTCACCTATCCTGAACTCAGGATGTTCACGCACCAGAAACCGCCGGGCGGGAAATTCCGCGGCAACCGTCCCTATCAGGCGGATCATCTCTTGAAGATACCTTTTGTCACTCAGAAAAAAAGGTCCCTGCAAGAAAAAAGTAACACATTCCTTTTTCGTTTCATTACGTGGTTCCACCTGATACATATAGCCCGTCGGGACAAAGTCCGGCAACGGATTATGCTTCTCCCACAAAGTCCGGAAACCTTCCCCCCACATCAGATAGTACCGGTAAGGCATCCTCCTGAAAGCTGTGTGCATCAATGACGGCCATCCCTGCTGAATACACAAGGTCGGTACTCCATAATCACGCCCTATGGTGGCAAGCAATAACTGCTGGTAATGGCAGCCTTCCAGAAAAATCAATCCTTTAGGTTGCAAGATACTCATCAATATATCAAATGTATTCGCATATTGAAAAATCAAAGGGAACCACTCTTTCAGGAATGGATTAACCAATGGAGCTGTTTTGGTAAATTCAAGAGTAATGGCCGTTACAAAGTCCGGCAACTCCGTTTCATCCGGAATCTCATATTCCGACAAGAGCAACACCGGTTCTTCCAGACGTTCAATCAACGGAGTCAGATAAGCCAATTGACGGGCATTATAAATATAGATCACCAACTGCCCGCCATAAGGTGCCAGTGCTTCATACCATTCATGGTCGTAGATTTTGTATTCCTCTTCCTGTCGCTCCCATTCTTCCACCTGCTTATCTGCCAGTATCTCCTTTACGCTACCCAATGCTTCCCCACAGCTCTTTCCTTCTTTACGTAACCGGTCGTACTCCTCTCTATGCCAAGTGAACTGCCAGAATAGTAAATTGATCAAAGGCACGCCCACATCATGCCCCCCTATTTTCAGCCAATACTCTTTCTCCTCCCTCAAATGGTTCACGTAGTCAGACAGCACCCTATCCAGTACTTCATAATACTCCACATAATAGTCCCGTCTATCCATATCTTTTTTTATTAAAGCCCGGTTTCAATATAATGTTCAGCCAGTCTCCAGTCCGCTTCTTCATCGACATCTATCATCCCTGCAGGACCAACCTCCACCACCTTCACAACTCCCGAAAGAAGCTGCCCGGAGTCCAGTATTCTTCCCACCGTAGAAGCATAGAAAGCTCCCGACTCTATCAGAAAACCTTTGTACTCCTGTCGGCGAGGTTTAGTTTCGAATGAATAGTCCAAAGGTCTCCCCTCATCACTCCAACGAAACTTCTTCAAACGGCAACAGGCAACATAGGAATCCGCCTCCCCCCTTTTCATCTCTTCTACAAGCCCCCTTAGTTCTTGTGCAGTCGTAAAAGGAGAAGTAGCCTGTAACAAAATAAAATCATCATTCCGGTCCGGCTTACGATAATTAAGATATTCCTGTACAACTTCCAGGCTGGAAGCCTCATCCCTTGCACTCCACTCACTGCGCCTGAATATCTGTACAACTCCTTTGTAACGGCCTCGTATCAGACTCTCCATTTCATCACAATTGGTCGCTACACATACCTCGTCCGCTATGCCGGAAGCAAGGATGGTATCGATAATCCAACATACCAGAGGTTTATCCCCCAGCAGACGCAGGTTCTTACCGGGAATACCTCTACTCCCTTTGCGAACCGGAACAAAACAGAAAGTACGATTCATAAGCTATTATCATTTATGGTTTCACATGACAGAGGTTCGGTTTTCCAATAGCCAATTCATAATTAGAGGGCGAAGGACACAGCCATTGGTAAATGCAGTCACAACAAGGATAATCATTTCGTATTTTCCGCCATGCTGTATTATCAAGCATTTCTTTGTTAACAATATCAATCAAACTATCTTTATAGATATTTCCCAAAACTAAACTATTCAAATTAGCATATACGTCTCCATTAACAGAGATTGATAACGAACCGAAAAAATGTGAATTCATTTTTTGATGAGCAAAAATTTGGCTCATTGAGTATTGAGATTGCAGGATATCCCCTTTATCCATATAAACATATTTTTCAAAATAATCCAAATTACATCCTACATAGGTCGAATGTATTGAATAGTCATTAATAGCATATTTATGTACAATCTCCTCCGCCTTAGCATATTCATCTATTTGCGTAACATAAAAATGAATCTTTATTTGTAAATCTCCTAATAAAAAGATACAATTTCGCAGTAATTCTTCTTCCATGGGAAAAGGAACAATCACATCATAAAAAAAATCTGAATCTAAGATTTTATTACCCACAAAATCAGCATAATGACTCCAAATATGAATTTGACCTTTAAAACCTGATAATAAAAAAGGAATATCATTATAATTAGGATACTTCCAAATATTTCCACCAAATAAATTCAACCGACCTACCACTCCATATCGAATTTGTGCTATAATAGACTTCAAAGCAGAGATATCAAGAACTTGAGACGTCTCTGTTTCTGCTACGCGACAGCACAAATTTTGCTGTGAATATTTACTGCAATATAAACAATGATGATCACAAACATTATAAAGAAAAACATTTATTTCTAACAAATTAAACAAAATATCTTCTCCTATACCCCTATCTTCTATTTGCTGTAATTTATCCACATCACATTGTAAATTAAGAATAGGCATCATTTGTATCGGTTTATCGGGAAAAGATGCCACATCTATAACACCTCCCATTTCCTTTAACACAAAATCAGATATAAAATTTGAGTAACATAGCTCTGTCAACATTTTCCCTTCACAAAACACCGCACCAAGATTATCTCTTTTATGTAACTGTCGTAATAGCCCTATTACATTCTCATTTTCCACCTCTAAATACTCCCAATTCTTAGTATTATATAATAGAGCCTTCTTACCCTTTATACAACAATATACATAAGGCGCAATTACCAGCCAATAATTCTTATCTACTTGAAACATATTATACCCTATTTTATTCAACCATCACATTTTCCATAATTCGATAATATTCTTCCGGATGCTTTCTTAGAAAATCTATTTGTTTTGCTTTATAGATTTCAAAAGCTTGTTTACTAGTAAATCCATAGCAAACAGGACAAGTATCCAAGTTATTAAGATTGAAAATACATTGTATACAAGATTCTGCTTTGTAACATTTACTACATTGATTTTCCATTTTAGCATAATAAGTATTATACTTATCTGCAATTGCTTCTAAATCAAGTTCAACACCGCTATCTGCCGTTACCTTTCCCAATGCAAATTGTTGTCCTATGCGTTCGCAAGGTAAAATCTTACCAGTAACAGTGACAAACATTCTTTTACCAAAAGGAATACAAGTACCGGTAGGAATTGTTTTTTTAGGTTTACCATATTGCAAATCAACATAACTTCGAAAAACAAACCCACTATACTGATGGAGAAAATTGGTAAGAGTCTGATAAGTAGCTGATTTTAGAAACATATCCTGCTCTATTTTTTCATAATTCTCTGCTTGGTGTAAACTTTCTTGTGAATTACGATACGTTTTTTGGAAAAGTTCTACCTTATCCGGTCGAATCCCCATATTATTCAACTCTCCAATACTGGGTACTTTATTGTAACGAGTTTTAAAGAAGTGATAAATAGAAGTAACCGAATTACGATTATGTAATACAGCATTAAAATTTACTTTTCTTTCAAAGAACTCAGGGTATTTATTTCGTAAAACATCTATATTTCTGATAATATTGGGATATGCAGGATCACCCACCTTATTCACTCTATAGGAAGTGCCATATTCATCACCATCCAAACTGATAAGCAAATTGAAATCATGTGCCACCAAAAAATCCATATGACGTTCAAGCAACAAAGCATTCGTTGTCATTGAAAAAGTAAAATTGCGATATTGGCAATGCAGTTTTTCAATATACGTCACCACCGATTCAATAAATGGCATATTTAATAAAGGTTCTCCCCCATAGAAACTGATATATACGTTACGTTTAGCTGACGTATTATATTCTGAACCCCATAAATCAACTAAATAATCAATTAATTTCAAAGAAGCGGACAAACTAATTGTGCTATTTTCACGCTTATCATAATCATTATAAAATTCACCATACGCACAATACTTACAACACAGATTACAAGCATCTGTCACTTCAAAAGTCAGCTGACGCAGGTTAGCTAATTGATACTTAATATCATCAACTGTAATATATTTTTTTTTCATCGATTATATTAAATTTCTTTGTTTTGCCATTTCTATCACAAAAGAAGACAAACTGTATTCAACGTTATCATATACACAAGTAAGCTGTTTACAATTTATAAGTGCATCGTAATTTTTTTGTATACATGGTCCCATACACAAAGGTAAAACTCGACAATTTTCACAACGTTCATTCTCAAATGTAGCCTTTACAAACATCTTACTCAATATTCCATCGTTCCAATCAATCTCTCCAGATTTTAACAAATGGCCAAGAGTTAGTTCTTCCCCATAATCACGTGCTGTACATTTAAAAATTCTACCATCGTAATTGACAACATAATGATTGATACTATCCGCATAACAACACTTATATCTAAATGGCCTATATGCCCAAAAACGCGAACGAAAACCAGCCTTCTCAAATTCAACTTTTGCCTTCTCTAATAACTTTCGCATTTCTTCTGTACATGAAATCTGCCACACTCTCTGAAAATCTACAGTAATGCACTTTATACTTTTTTCCGTAAAATCATTTATTATATCTTTTATATTCTTCAAAGTTTGTTTATCATAATTTACACGCAAACAAATTGAAACATCTGGAATTACCTCAGAAAGCAAATTAATATTGTCAACCACATCTCTATAAGTACCATGTTTATCAGAATAACGTTTAATCAGGTTCTGGCGGCACTCATTACCATCAATAGATATCTGAAAGAAATCAAAGTTCATGTCCTTCATATATCGAATTCTATCTTCACTCAATAAAGTAGCATTAGTAGTAATTTGTTGCCTAAATTTCACATTATTCTGTAATAAAATTGGGAATACTGAATCTGATATCTTTTTGATTACTTCATCAAAATACATTAGGGGCTCTCCACCAAACCAATCCAATAAAATTGAATTTGCTTTTTTTTGTGTCACTAATAAATTAATGTGCTTAATCAAATTATCAACTATTTCATCGCTCATTCGTTCTCTATCATATTTTGCCCCAGCATATGCAACAGAACAATACCAGCACTTTAAATTACAATCTAAAGTCGGATTTATTGTAAGATGATAATCCCGATTCATAAATATACACCGCTTATTTTGTAATTTCAAATACGCCAACTCATCAAAATCTGGACTTATAATAAATCCTGACCTCTGAAAAGCAGAATACAATTCAGGAAATTTCTGTCGAAATGTAGGCAAATGTTCCATCAAAGTCTCAATTATAGAATAATCCTTAAGACTAATTGGTAGTATCCTGTTAGTAAGCGAATTATAGAGCAGGATTCCATTATAGTATTCTATTTCAATATTGTATCTACTAGCTTTATCATTCATATCATTACCTATCTAATATTATTATTTCATTCAATCACCTTGAACCTCTTTTTTATCAATAACCACCGGTATCTTATAAGATTTACCTTGACGGACAATATCGTATATCAATGTGTCTTGCCGGCTTAGCTCCGCATCCTCTTCCAAAGAGATCATTTTAATAGGAATTTCATTTATAGCAATAATTTCATCACCTTCTAACAAACCGGCTTTTTTAATATAATTACTCTCATAATCGGCAATTTTAGTAATAATAATTTTTCCATGGCTATTCATACGGGATGACATGTGGAATCGTTTCTTCCGAGGGTTGACCACTCGTTCGTAATTCTTTATTGGCTGCAAACCTAATCTTTGTGATTTCATGTCGAAAAAAACATTAAATCTTTTAAGAAAATTCAGACCAATAAGATAATCACAAGGTACTTGATTAGGTTGATCAAATATATAAATCCGCAAAGAATCAAGTTGTATGCCACTAAACAAAGTAACATTTACATTATGATGACTATAATATCCAGATGGTGCCTGCGTCCAAACGGCATTCTTTTTCTTAGAAAAAAAGGACAATTCAGAAGCTTGAGCCATCAGAGCTATGTCTTGTGGCATACCTGTATCTACAAGATAAGTATGAGTAAGCATCAGTGTGTCTCCATCAGCACATCTAATATTTAAAGGCAGATTAACATAAAAAAGTGAGCTTTTATCATTTCCTCTTACAAAAGGAATCAGAATACAATTCTTAGGCATAATAAAATCTTGAAATGAATGGATAACCATATAATTATGTTCAAAGTTAAACTCCCATATATTAACAGTATCATTTTGTGGAATATTAAACAAACCATCTGATTGAGTACCTCCCATGTAATCTCTCCAATTATAAACTAACATTTTATCATATATCAAATTGGAATTCCCTACTTTTATAGTCGGAACAATTGTATACATAGATGCGGGCATACGTAATACAGACCATGCACACCCATATGGAGCAATAGTGTCAGGAGACAAATTCGATAAGATAGAAGAGTGAGCTGAACAAAAAGTAGAGTCAACAATAAAAGCTCCCAAAGAAGCCCCACTATCAAATGCCAAATTTGAAACAATGCTATCATTAAATAACACGGGAAGCACTATCTTTCTATCTAAAGAATCAATTGTAAAGTAAGTTCTTGCATCTCTTTTATTCCCTTTGGATATTTTCGTACAACTACCTAAAACAGTAGCTTGCAAAAAAAGAAAAACAATACACTTTATCAGCCCATTGCCTATAATTAACTTCATATTCTTTAATTTAGCTTTCCACAAGAGTAATACTGCTGAAAGTTAATTTCAGCAGTATTACAAAATAAAGGACTACGCTCAATTGTTCATACAAACAAATATAAACGCCCAATCAATTATTTTCATATACCACACGAGTGTCCTTGAGTCGCCCCACAAAGAGCATCTTGAGGCATAACAGGAAAATCCGGAAATTTCGGAAATTCCGGTTTGGGGTCAGTAGTAGAACAACATGGATGAGAACCATCTGATGTATACCCATGAGCATTATTGGCACTATCATTAGCACTAGTACTAGAGCCACCGGGTTTACCTTCATAATTGCAACCACATTGGCAGCACCCAGGAGTACCACCTCCCAAAACACGACACATCTCACGTTCATTCAATTCAGCTTTTGAAGCTTCATTCAGTTTCAGTTTTCTTAATTTCATACTTTAATCATTTTAAAATCAATATTTAATGTTCTTCGTAAAAATCACATAGATTTCCAATGTTACAGGTATTTGTTAGAACAAAAAAGAAAGAAACTTAATAGTCCCATATATAACAAACAAGCCATATTCAACAATATATTTCAATCACCTTGTATTTCTTCTTTATTAACAGCTACAACTATTTTAAGAATCTTCTCTTTACGAATAACTTCATATAATAATGTATCTTGCTTTTCAAACAAACGATGATTTTTATAAAGATAATCTTCATAATTTTTTCCATTCACAGTTTTAATTTCATCGCCTTCTCTTAACCCAGCAGCTTTATAATAATTGTCCTTAGAATCAGCGACCCTAGTAATGACCCACCTCCCATATCTATTTTTTTCAACCAAAATATGAAATCGCTGATGCAAAGGATTAACAACACGAGTAAAATTAGGTATTGGCTGAAAACCAATTCTTTGATGTTTCATATCAAAGAAAACATTAAATCTTTTAAGAAAATTCTGCCCAATCAAATAATTAGATGGCGCTCTATTAATAAAATCAAAAGTATAAACTCGTAATGAATCCATTCTCAAAGTATCAGCTAAAATAGCATCTACAGGACAATAGCGATGATATCTATTTAGATATTTAGTCCAAACAACATCCTCCTGTTTATTAAAGAAAGAAAACTCATTAGCTTCTTGCATTAAGACGATATCCCAAGCCATTCCCGTATCTATCATGAACATACGATTTATCATTAATGTGTCACTACTAGCACATTCCATCTTAATAGGTAATCTGACATAGAGTAAATTAGGATATTCTTTTTTTCTAACTAATGGAAATATCAAACTATTATCAGGCATTCGATAATTCTGCGCCAAATGAATCTCCATATAATTATGCTCAAAGTTCAGCTCCCACACATGCATAGTATCGTTAGGAGGGATATTAAACATTCCTTCTGAAGAACTATTCATATACCATTTCCAATTCATAATTTGAGTAACATCATATTTCAAAGACACCTTTCCAACCCTAACAATTGGGGCATTAGAATAAATAGAACAAGTGACAAGAAAGTTAGCCCAACCAGAGCCATTTCGTAATTGCGCATCTGAAAACAAACGATGTTTAATACTAGAATGTGTTGCACAAAACATCGAGTCTAACACAAATTGTCCTCCAGTATCAAATCCTAAGCGAGCCGTGATACTGTCATTCAATTGTACAGGTAAAACTATCTGCCTATCTTTTGGATTTATACAAAAATATACCTTTCCCCCACCATTTATAATCTCTGTATATTGTTGAGGATAACCACAACTCACACAAATTATGAAAAACAAAAATACAGAACACAATCCTTTATTCATTGGAAACATATAATTATTAAGAACAGTACTATTAAATATTTCATATAACAGTACCGTTCTATTTTACCCTATTTAAAAATGTCCACAAAGAGCATCTTGGGGATTCCAAAATGGCGGTGGTGTTATTTCAGGAAATTCCGGTTTGGGGTCAGTAGTAGAACAACATGGATGAGAACCATCTGATGTATACCCATGAGCATTATTGGCACTATCATTAGCACTAGTACTAGAGCCACCGGGTTTACCTTCATAATTGCAACCACATTGGCAGCACCCAGGAGTACCACCTCCCAAAACACGACACATCTCACGTTCATTCAATTCAGCTTTTGAAGCTTCATTCAGTTTTAGTTTTCTTAATTTCATACTTTAATCATTTTAAAATCAACATTTAATATTCTTCGTAAAAATCACATAGATTTCCAATGTTACAGGTATTTGTTAGAACGAAGAAAAAGAGCCAAACAAATACCTTAGTAACTCAAATTATTTTTCCCCAACATCCAGATTGTGATGGAAAAAGTAAAGCGTAAAACATAAGTCAACTCTCTCATATACATTCTTTTTTAATTTCTATTTTGAATCGTCACAAGATCACCACATAATAGTATTCAAAAAACTAAATCAAAGACAGCAATTTATTCTTAACTATAAAAAGACTCAAATGCCATCCTCATTTTTTCTAATGAAAAAGCATCTTTATATCGACACCTATTTAACTTACCAACCTCTCTCGCCCAACAATCATCCGTTACTATTTTCAATAAACATTTCGACAGTTCTTCAACTGATAACCTTAATTCATTTTGATCTTCCTTTAATATCAATCTGCACTCTACATTTTGATGATGAATCATTTCACTCAATCCTGTGGTATTAGTGATAATTAATGGTAATCCATGCATCATCATTTCTATGGCTACATAACTGCATTGCTCATGAAAAGACGGCATCACTCCAACATCTGCAATTTGATAAAATTCATATAATTTCTGTTTACTAATTTTCCCTATAAAAGTAATCCTACTCCAAATGTCTGCAGACATCTGTAAATACCTACTATAATTCCCGTCTCCCACTATTAACAAACGAGTGTTCGAACTCTTTTTTATCACCTTTGCGAAAGCTTCTATCAAATAGTCAACCCCTTTTATATCATCCAAACGCCCTACAAATAGAATTAATTTCTCTCCTTCTCCAAAAAATAAATCTCTTTTTCTTTGCATTCTCTCCACTTCATCCAAGAAGATAGCCTGATCAATTAAACCATTGTATATCAACGTTAGTTTACATTCTTCAATTCCATAAAATTCATTCAGCAACATCTTAGTATATTGAGCCAAGCATATTATCCTATCTACTTTTCTGTAAAAAGATACTTCTTGCTTATATTCGTCATATATGTATTTTTCTTCCTCAGTTCTATCGTTCTCAGCTTTATCCAAAACGGTTTGTAACCTCTTTATATTCCCTTTCAAAGTGAAGCACCAGTTCAAATAATGTAAAGTCAACACAAATTGGCTGGTAGGATATATTTTCTTCAACAAGTCAACCAATGGTTCATGATGTAAATAATTAAAATGAAATACATTATCTTCACTTGAATCTACATACAATGCCAACAAGAAAGCAACACTTCTATAATATCGTTGAATTTCTTTCTCACTCCTCCAATCATACACTTTAGGAAAAGTTAGATAACGAACATTATTATCTTTTTTTTCAGTCAGTATCCCATCCTCTGAGTTCATACTAACTACAGTCAAACGCAAAGAATCAATACTGCTAAGACAGTTTATAACTTGAATTATATATGTCCCAATACCATATTGTGCCGCACGACTATCACTATTTATCAAATATATATGCCTCATCGCAATAAGTATTTTAATCCTTCAACCCACAACAAAGCTTCTTTCTTCTCTCCGCCAGTTCTCTGTGACGTTATCTTTCCCAGAACAACGAGATACCAATCATCTATTTGTTTACCCACTAAATAGTCTAACAATAAAGAAATTCCAGGATGGCAGACTTTATTCGGAACATTCTCACAAACACCTCTTAAATCATCCAAATACATCTTATCGAATGGTTTCTGCAAATATCTCTCAGATGACAATAAGCGTATTAACACATACCACGCCAACCCTTCTATCCCCGTATCAAATGAATAGTCTTTTACACGTCGTAAGTCACGTTCCATTATTTTATTATCAAGTTCTGTTAAGATATCATTAGAACCACATTCAACAAATCCTTTCTGCATAAAATACTCTAATCCCCATCCAATTCCTAATAAGCCATTTCGAATCCCCCATGGAGTATCTATTCTAATATCATCATACACATCCCCAATCAGTTCATTTGCATAGTCACTATAAAGCGAATCTCCACAAAAATGAGCATAATGAAAAAAGAAAAGTGAAATGCCTATTTTGCCACGCAATAGCCCTAAATCCTTACAACAGGCACTATATAGTATCTGATAATTAGCTATTTGTCTCAATAATTGTCCATTCATCTCAACTATATTTTTACCAGGATTTAACATATGCACGTAATTCATTCTGACCCATGCTACAAACTTTTATAAATTCCATTCGATTAATAAAAGCTAACTTTTCTATAGAATATCTGGAGTTCTCTCCCCTAGGATGCCATAAGTGGTATAATGGTCCTCCATTTGTCCAATGTACAGATTCTCCCAATATTTCCATCCTTCGAATACGCTCAGCATCTTCAGGTCCCCAACTGATAAAACGTTCATTATCTCCCCCATATCTCAAATACTTTTCACGATCTACAACAAAAACTCCCCCACAGGAAGGACGCCACATCAAACGAGCATACATATCATCATGCGAAACTAAATGATCATACCTTTGTCCAGAAAGTATATATGCTTCACTTTGTTTTTTTGAAAGCATTTTTACCACTCCATTATATGGTATACTCATCACATATTTTCGTTCTATAATTGCTTGTATTGAGGCCTCCAACTGCGACAAAGAAAATATAATATCAGCATCCCAAATAGCAACTATAGGAGTAGAAATTTCTCTTAATAATAAGTTAACATACCTCGTTTTGTGATAAACTAAATTTTCATCACGTTCATAAGTATAAGTAATTTTACTACAGATATCATCAGGGAACTGACACTCTTCACTTCCTGCATCCCAAACATGTACCCTCATCCCAGACGAGGATATATAGTGTAATAAGGCTAAAAGATTTCTCTTCCTCTCCCAACTGTCTATCCTCACAGGAATTCCAATAGTAATTTGCTCCAAATAACTCATAGATTGTACCTATTCATACATTTTTCAATTAAAACTGATACTTTTGTCCGATAAAAACCTGTAGGGTATAAGTCAAACAAAAAATCAAGTAAATCATCAATAGATTCGTTTGTATATTCCAATCTTTCCTCCAACCAATCAATCAAATAAATAAGATACTCTTTCAGGAAAGCACTTGAAACCGTATCACCTTTCAAAAATGTTGGAATAATCCTAATTAGAATATATCGTCCTAAACCTACAATTCCGTTATTTAATGAAAGTCCCGACATACCATAGGCATGTATACAGCGTGCAGCACATTGATCTATATCCTTTAAGACTTCATCAGCATCACCTTCCATATAACTATTTTGAATCAGATATTCAATCCCCCAACCAATCCCCCATAAACCACTACCAAAAGAAATAGGTATAGACGAATCAAGATGTTCATAAATCTCATCAAGGAGTTCACAACCAACATCTTCACATGTCAACTCACCGGAAAGGCGTGCATAGCGAAAAAGAGCAATGGCGATCCCCATTTTTCCGTTAATAAGTCCGAGGCAGGACGTTCTACGTCCTGCCTGAACTAACTCCCTAACCAAAGAGTTGTACATAATGAACTACTCTATTATTCCAACCGGAAATCTCCATAAACATCAGTTCCACGCGGAGTAGTAAACTTTAAGGAATACTCACCCATGCCCCAAAGCGTCAGATCAAAAGTCTCTGTATCTCCAGAAGATACCGACAATGACTTCTGTATCACCATCACTCCATCTTTATAGAGTGTAATGGTCATATCCATTATAGGAGCTTCAAAACTAAGAACCAAGAATTCAGAGCCTGAAATTTCAGCTCTAATGGGAATATCTTCAACGATCGATTTCTGGAGCTTATCATTAAACAAACCTTTTAAATCAACTGGACTCGTGCTTCCGTTTGTCTTTGCCATCATTTGAAGCGACAAGACTACAAGTAATAATGTAAATAGCATACTTTTCATAATCACTAGAGATTGGTTAATATCGCAAACATAAGTTTTTGTTTTCATAAAAACAAACAGTTCAGGACTTATTTTGGAGGTTACCAGACCACGATAAGACATATAAATCGCCTATATAATATGCCATAAAGCAGAAATACATCTTTCCACGAAGACGTATAATTAACATAAAAAAAGGTATTAATATTTTAAGTCAGAACTTCGTCCGCAAAAAATCTCCCAAAGAATTTATATTCTTTTTTAAATCCATTTTTGCGTCCAATTTCTCTCTTATTCGGAAAATTGCTTTATTTAGGGTATTCTTGCTTTTCCCTAATTTTTGTTCCATTTGTTGGGTGGAAAGATGTTCATAAGAGAGTACACAAAGAAGCGATTCATAAGGGGTAAGCTTCAAATGGGGATCACGCAGGAAAGCAACTAATGGAGCATTGTAAAGTTTATAGATAGTAACCACAGCTTTATAACAATCCTCCGAAATCACTCCCTCAGCATCAAAGTAACGGTAAACGTCCAATTCTGCCAATAGTTCTGAACGAGCGTCATCAACCTTCCGCAACTGTTTTTGTAAAACAAGTAAGTCTTGTTCCATTTTGTTATTAGTTTGACTCACATCATCAGCTCTTTGTTTAATTAGAGCGAATTGCTGCTCAATGCTCTTTTTTTCATCAGTCAAATCAATCAGACTTTTATTATAATCCTCTTTCATTGTAGATGCCTCTTTACGGATTCGTTCAATCTGATCATTCATCTCTTTTATAACCTGCTTCCCTTCATCCAACTCTGCTCTCTGAGTAATAAGTTCGCGCTCCTTCGCCCTTTTATAACGTTTGTATATATGAAAAACGTAAGCCAAAGATATCGCAAGTAAAAGTAAGCAGAGAATAAAGCAATATAATAACAATCGGCTAATTTTATTTTTCTTAATTAATATCTCCTGATCGTATTTAGCCTGAACCTCTACGATGCGCTTTGCTTGTGAAAGTCGATAAACAGAATCCGCAGACTGGATATAAAGAGGCACATAGTGTTCTATATCTTGAAGATTCTGTTTACTGACAGCTTCGTTCAGCAAGGAGGCATATACTGCCTTTCGGGTATAAATATTCTCTGAATTCAGGGCTTTATGCCATAAAGAATCAACTAAATCTCCACGATTTTGTCTTGTATAGATTGTAGCCAATACGGCATATGAACGGAGTTTGTCCTCCGGAGTACTTGGTAATTTCAAAGAAGCGTTCACTACTTGTTCCGCTTTACCAAATTGATTGGTGAGCATATAAAAGACACCCACATTATGATAAATATTAGCTTGCCAGGCAGCATCAATATCCGGCACATAAGACAAAACCTCACTAAAAAGAGAGTCTGCCCGATGCGTCTCTCCTAAATAGACAGATATCTTAGCCATATCCTGTAATCCGGAAGCCGTCAAAGTTGGATTTTGTATGGTTCGATAGCAAGGCAAAGCCTTTTCATAATATAATAATGCCTTCTTATAATGCTCTTCATCCCTATTCAAATGTCCCAGATAGCTGTAAATCAATCCTACTAAATAATAATCAGTCAAATCCGGAATCATAGATTCCGCTTTTTTATACAGGAGTGTAGCACCCTCTAAGTTCCCTTGTTGCTGAAACACCCTACCCTTATAAAATAAAGCTTTAGCTTTACACTCCGCATCACCTTTATTTGAATAATAGCCAACAGCTATTTGTATCAACGAATCCGAGCTCAACGGTAAATCATTCTTATCCATTGCCTGGGTCAACAGTAGGCAATAATCAGCTTGGTTTTCTCCCGTCAACTTTTCAGGATCCGATATTTGATGAAGATACACTAAAGCACTATCGGGACATTCCTCCATACACATTTCGGCCTGACGTAACAAACGGACTACTTGCCCCTCAGAACGCCCATCGGTACAACTTACCAAAAACAAAACAAATAACAATACGCAGCAGATATAAGATGATTTCATCTGTCTTCAAATATAATCCAAAATAAAGAATAAAATAAGTTCTATGAACCCATTCCTCAAAAGTACAATTATATTTTTAAATATCAACAATAAGTAAAATAAAGAATAGAACAGACCTATTCTTTTTCCGGAAAAGTATATATCTATCCGGTGGATCATTTAATAATTTTATCGCAAATGCCTTGTCGGTTATTACAGCATATTGTTTCTTTAATAAGAAACCCGCCATTGATGTGGACTTTATCAATGACGGGCAGTTTAGATTATTCTAAGATTGTATCGAATCACGTTAATATTATTATTTCATTCAATCACCTTGAACCTCATTTCTATCAATAACCACCGGTATTTTATAAGATTTACCTTGACGGACAATATCGTATACCAATGTGTCTTGTCGGCTTAGCTCCGCATCCTCTTCCATAGAGATCATTTTAATAGGAATTTCATTTATAGCAATAATTTCATCACCTTCTAACAAACCGGCTTTTTTAATATAATTACTCTCATAATCGGCAATTTTAGTAATAATAATTTTTCCATGGCTATTCATACGGGATGACATGTGGAATCGTTTCTTCCGAGGATTGACCACTCGTTTGTAGTTGTTTATTGGCTGCAAACCTAATCTTTGTGATTTCATATCAAAGAAAACATTAAATCTTTTAAGAAAAAGCATTAGTTTTTCAGTGGTTCTACCAAAGGCTATACTATAAATATTATTCCTTAAATTTAGCGATAAGCAACACCGGATTATCTTCGTCATTCAATTTTGAAGCAATCTCTTTCAACTCTCCTTTCAACTTTCCTTGCCCGTTAAGTTCGATGAGCTCCTCGGCCGGATAATATTGTATGGCATAGTTTTCAGGCACTACATGATAATTGGCGGACAATCGCATTTGGAATGCCGGAATATTGGTAGCGGACACTACATCCCTGTTTACCAGATCGACCCAGCAATATTCATTAGTGAACCTGTCATACAAATAAGATACCGGATCAGAAACACGGTTGTTCTTCACATCTATATCCTTTACTATCGTGTACCAAAGCAAATAACGGCCGGTCATCACATCAACCGTCGCTAAAATCGGAATATTGTTTTCGCTTGTATGGTTCCGGCGGACAGTCAATGGAATCAAATGGTCATCACGATATACATACGCCGTATCCAATGAATAATCGGCAATCAGAATATCCGAACCAAAACGGGCTACGGGAGACATTAATAAACTTACATAACCAAACGCACCGTCTCCTACTGTATAAGACAGTCCATCCCTTATTCTCTCCTTGACCGTGATGGGAATCGACGTTAATTTCCCGTCTTTCTTGGAAATCTTGTAATAAGGCGTTTTATTAACAGGATACTTCCCAATCTGAGAGTCGACAAGGCGATAATCTTCGCCAAACAGGAAATTTTCATCATACTCAAATATCGAAGAAGCAAACATGCGGTTTTGCGGCAGTTTAAGCGTGCGCCTGTATGCGCCGCCATAACCATACACCTGAATTCTGCTTTGTAACCCGTCATAGATGAATATCTCCCGGGCTTTTTCATCGATGCAATAACCGCTGACAATATCTCCATATTCTTCCCCGCTCATGCCTGTATGGTTAAAAGAATGAAGGTATTTTCCTGACTTGTCAAAGAAGATAACATCACTTTTCTTGTTTACGGTAACAAGAAAGCTGTCCGTCATAAGGATGGGACGGATACCGACCAATGAGCTGTCACCTGTTTCCAACACGACATATCTTACATCTGCGATATCCTGAAGAATGATTTCTTTCTCGGGGTATTGCTCCTGCAAATCAAAAACAGGCAATCCGGTGAACGGCTCGACAGGAGTATTTACACATGCCGGCTTCTCTTTTTGAGAACTACCGGTACAGGCCACCAACGCACTAAGCACTAAAATCAAATATAGGTTTTTCATTATAAATCTGTTTAAAAATGTATAAAATATTTCTCAGATAGAATCTGCATGAACAGCTTTTTCCTCCTTCTCCACCTTCACTCCGACCTGCGGCAGATTTGTGCATAAAGCCCAAATATCCCAACAAATAGATGACTTACTTTCATTTATACTAATTTATGAGAATTAAATAGTATCACATGTCAGGCTCCCGTAAATTAAAAGCAGGCAATCTAACAAATGGTTTAACACTATCAACACCATGAACCCATCCTCAAAAATACAATTATATTTTTAAAAATCAACAATAAGTCGAATAATTCCGGTTGGTGAAATTCAAAAAAGGTATCAAATTCTTTTATTCAAATTAACACTGTTAACAGTCATTCCAAAATATCTTTTTTGGAGGATGCAAAGAACAAGTCTTTTGCATTTAAAAGAGCTGTTCCTTATCACCAAAAGACTTGCTTTAACAGTGTGTTAAAACAAGTCTTTTAATCGCCCAAAACAAATAGAGAAAACTAACTGATTTTTAATAGAATAGAATTAAAAAAACTCTATATTCTAATAAATTCGCAAACAGGACATAAAAGAAATACTCGCCAATTTAACAAGTAAGAAAGGTGCCTAATCTGATGTATCTATTCGCAATACATGCCTATTTACTGCTATTTCACAATTAAGTAGTCTTTTACCAGATCAGCCCATCATAACTCCCCTTCAATTTTTCAACTTGTAAATGGCAATAATAGGATTGTCATCTTCTCCCATTTCATCAAGAAGACGCATTAATTCGGCTTTCTTCTCCGGGAATTTAACTTTGGCATCTTTTATCGTTGCCTTCAGTTTATCGGCCTGAACTACATCAATAATCGAATAAACATGTCGATCATCAATATAGCGGAATCCGCCTATATTAACACCACCGTCTATGTCATTTGTTATCCCGGGAGTATCTAGTGCAAACCAACCACCTATCTTATCAGAAGATTGGCTCCAACTCTTCACACCTCCCGTTTGCTTATTGAAGAAACTATACCACCACCTTTTTCCATAAACATAAGTAAGCAACAAAAAATCTTTGGTCTCTGCGATAGCCATCATTAAGATATAGTTTTCTCGCCTGCTTTGCCGACTTATTTGATACTCGGAAACAGGTAACTTATACCGTCCCAGATTTAAATGATAACGAGGAAAGATAGAGTCCAAACTTACTCCATAAATTGTATCGTTAATTACAGAATAAGCATTATAGGAGTTATCATAAAACCAATGGCGTGGTCTATCAATCATCACAAACTGAGGACAATTCGCATAAAAACTTGATCCGAGATAAGGGCTTTGATTTGTCACAACAGTACCATCAGTTCCTACAATACAAACAGTAGAAACATATTGAGGAAAGAATTGACCTTCCGGTATAAAACCAGGATAACAAACAATGTTGTTATTCAAAAGATCAAAATCAGCAGATGCACTCATCAATGCTTCAAAATCTTTGGACGGAACTATCTTTTGAATAAATTGATTATCATGTACCCGATATACAAAAAAACCACTACGATAAGCAGCTTTTACATATACAAGACTATCCGTAGCTGAAAAACCAAGTATTGTATTTGTTTCTCCCGGCCCTTGTCCCAATTTTCCGAGTGAACGAATATAAGCTCCATCTCTACTAAACATTTTTATTAAAGAATTCTCTCCATCACTCTTGACAAAAAGGAAGTGAGGAGTTAATTGTATCTTAGAAATATAACCTATCAACGACTGATCGGTTGTTTCAGGTTTAATATATTCCACATCCTCTATAAACAGACTCATCAACAGTTCTTCACCACAGTCGGAAAGATGATCAGCTAAATTGATTTCACGAAAGGCCTCTACGTGGAACTGCGTATTACTGGCGACAGATGATTGATCATTGTTCTTCCTGCTCTGGCAAGCAATAAAGATACAAAACAGACCTAATATACAACTCAAAGACTTATACATATCATTAATTCATATCGTTTATGAAAAATCACTAATCAACATCGTAATCTAATCCTTCAAAACATAAACAGTACATTCAGTATTCTTATAAGAGTTTTTTCCCGTAAGTAACTTTAGTCTTTCAATTTATAGAAAGCAATAATCGGATTATCATCCTCGCCCATTTCATCAAGAAACTTCAGCAGTTCGGCCTGCTTCTCAGGGAACTTGACCTTAGCTTCAGTAATATTGCGCCTTACCTGATCCAAATTATCCGGAGTGATTGCGAAGTGAAAACAGTTTTCACCTACATTATAGAAGTCTTTGAACGATTGAGAGCCGTCAATATCATTCGTTATACCCGGTGCATCGAGTATCATCCAATAATGAGCTTTAAAAGGAGTTTGCTCCCAAGAGTCGATCTTCTCCGTTTTTTTATCGTATCGGCTGAACCATAACTTTTTATCAAACCAAAATTTTAAAAAAAGAAACTCTTTAGTTTCATAAACACTTTGCATCAGAACAAAATCTCCCCAACCATAATCATGAGTAGGATCATATCTTCCGGAAGGCAATTTATATTTTCCAAGAGAAAGATGGTAACGAGGAAAGATAGAATCACAAGTAATGCCGTAGATCGTATCATTAATAAACGAATAAACATTACTTCTTCCACGATAGAGCCAAGAAGGATCAGAAGATAATTGTAATATTTTCTTATCACTAGAGGATAAGTAAGGGATTTGCTCCATCAATGTCTCTCCTTCTCCATTCGCAACACAAGCGCTTATAAATGTCTTACTATTATCAGGCGAATAAACAGTACCGGGATAATAAACCAAACAATCTCCCATCACATCGATGGCCCTACTAAAAAAAACAGGCCATTTTAAAGGAATTTCCTTGACGAAGCTGTTATCCCGCATATCATAGACTGTCAGGCTGCCATTACGGCTGAACGGATAAATAAATACCAAATTGTCACTGACTGTGAAAAAGTCAATATTAGCTATCTCTCCGGGTCCCTGACCTACACGACCGATTTTACGGATAAACTTTCCCGAAGTATCAAACATCATGACATGGTTCTGATTTCTTGAATAAATAAAGACAAACTTCTCCGTCCGCTTTGGCTGCTTTATATCACCGACTAATATACTATCCTGCGTTTCCAGCTTCACATACTCCACATCTTTCACGATGTCACTCAGCAGTAAAGGCTTGCCGCAATCTTTCAGGTTGTTAGCAAGATCAATATCTTTAAAGGTTTCCTCGGTCGGTAAAGCGTTATCATCCACCATATCCGGAGAAGAAGACTTGCTGCCACAAGCAGCAAGAAAAAACAATACCAAAAACAATGCGATATAATCTAACTTCATAGGACGATAATTTATAGGTTATTACTAATAGTTGGATTTAAGTTTCCCAATCATAAGAATGTC
The DNA here is from genome assembly GCA_947646015.1 of uncultured Bacteroides sp. Classification (GTDB taxonomy): domain Bacteria; phylum Bacteroidota; class Bacteroidia; order Bacteroidales; family Bacteroidaceae; genus Bacteroides. The sequence continues at coordinate 52,898 of CANSEY010000017.1, forward strand.
ATTATCATTTTCGTGCAAACTATTTCTCAAACCAGTGGCTCGCTTACGTATTTCAGGCTTTAAATCAGTTTGGGCAAGAACTTTATCTAAAGCATCCATCAGTTCAAGAGGATCGTAAGAGATACAGACATAACCGTTGCGCATAGTCAAGAAAGGATAAGAAAGTCCCAAAAAGTCATTTGTAAAACGATCAATACGCTTCACACTACCATCTTTTTTAGAAACACGAACATTAAATACAGTCATACGAACGGGAGAACCATCTGATGGCATTTTAGCCGGTCCAATAGTTACTCTACTCCAATAATATTCCGGAGTCTCATGCAATGACGTTACAATATATTTATCCTCCTGCATTACATTATCCAAAGTAAAACAAGGTTTCAATACATTATTAGCAATATCATAGTGATATAGAGTATCAGGGCGTGTACGCCCGACAACCTGACAAAGGGAAAAAGAATAGGCATCAACATTCCGGGGAGCCAATACTTCATTGCTATAATCCGGCAAAATTGCATAATTTACAGCAAATATTTTTTGCAAGATATTCCCCTTAAAATCTTGTACCCAACATAGATTCTTACTGATCGGTGCTTTTGGATTTCCTATATCAGTAAAGGGAAGAACGACCACTACAGCTTTTTCATTTTCCAAATCTATCCAAATGGAACTCTTCGTTATCGTTTCCGGCAATGAAATACTCTCTTTCGATAAAAATCGGCCTTTAAGATCAAAAAATAACATTTTTTGATTCTCGGCAATAGCTACACGTCCCTGCTTTTCATCAAGAAATCTATTCACAGCATATTTATACTCTCCGGGGCCTTGACCAACTCCACCTATATCAGCCACATATCGTCCTTTACGAGTAAATAATTTCAAAGCAGAAACGCCATCCGGCTCTATTAAAATATAATTGCTTGAAACATCAATACCAGAAGGATAAGTGGCAACCAATGCCTCTTCTCTACCATCCAACTTAATAATTTCCAATGATTCTATCAAATCAGAAAACAACATTTCCTCACCCTTTAATTTCTCTATTTCCAGTAAATCGACAGCGTAAAAGGCGGAACCTTCTTTTATATCCCTCTCTTGGGGTATAAACAAAGAACATGAGGAAGCAGACATTGCAACCGATAAAAGAAAGAGAAGCGGATATAAAAAGTGTCTTGTCTTCATATAAAAATAGATTTTGGCTGAAAGTAAAAAACTACTTTTCATAAAGCATACCGCAAGATACGAATTATTCGTAGAATGTTATTCTTTTAGGGATATGTTAAAAAGCATCTCACTCAAAATTCTTCAGTCTTTCAATTTGTAAATGGCAATAATTGGATTATCATCCTCGTGGACATTTTGCACGATCTATCAATATCACATATACTTGAGAACCTTCAGTGATTCGCCTGATAGCATTTAGAGATACAACCGAAATTTATAGATTACTTATAGTTATTGTTTCAATTTCCCAATGATAAGAATGTCATTATCATTCTCGTGCAGACTATTTCGTAAATCGGTGGCCCGTTTACGTACGTCAGGCTCCAAATCTGTTTGGGTAAGAACTTTATCTAAAGCATCCATCAGTTCAAGAGGATCATAAGAGATACAGACATAACCATTCTTCATAGCTAAAAAAAGATAAGATAAACCTAAAAGAGGATCAGTAAAACGATCAATGCGCCGTACATTGCCATCCTTTTTCGAAACGCAAACATTAAAGGCTGGTAAACGAACAGAAGAAACACTTGAGGAAAGATCATTAGGATATAAAGTGACTTGCGCCCAATAACTCCTTGAAGTTTCATATAAAACAGTACAAGCACTTTGATTTTCAGAAGCAACATGATCTATTGTAAAGCGTGGAGTTATTATATTCTTTACTGCATCATAGTGATACAAAGTATCAGGGCGAGTACGCAACATGGGGTCTTCAAAAATAGAAAAAGAAATCGCATCCACATTCCGACATGCCACTAAGCCATTACTGTAATCTCCAATTAAACCGTAATGATTTGCAGAAATCCGATGCACGATATCACCCTCCCTATTTTGCACCCAGCACACATTGTTACTAATTTCAAAATTGGAGTTCTCATTCTCAGAAAATGGCAACCCCACTACAGTTACATGCTTTTTATCATGATCCATCCAAATACAAGGCTTATGTACTATTTCCTTGAAATGGATAGCTTCATCTGACAGATAATTCCCCTTCAGGTCATAAGTAAGTATTTTATTTGCTCTTCCCGGACCTAAGTAAATACGTTTTTGTTTTTCATCTATCATACAGAAATGTATCGTTTTGTACTCTCCAGGGCCCTGTCCTATACCACCAATATCCGCCACGTATTGACCTTTACGCGTAAACAACTTAATAGGAGATATAGCGTCTGGATTCAGCAAGATATAATTATCTGATGCAAAGATCCCAAATGGATAGGTTTTAATAAGTGCCTCATCCCTATTCTCTAATTTAATGACTTCATATGACTCCACTAAATCACTCAAAGACATCACTGTCCCTTCTGCTTTCTCTATTATACGCAAATCAACAGAACGAAAGGCGGAATCTTCTATTATATCCCCCTCTTTGGGTACAGATGAAGAACAGGAAGCAGACATCGCAACCGAAAAAAGAAAAAGAAACGAATAAAAAGAACGTCTTGTCTCCATATAAAATAGATTTTAGTTTAAAGCAAAATGCATACTGTTCAAAAAGTATATCGCAATGTACGAACAATTCGTAGAATATCATTTTTTCAGGGATATGTTTATTAGCACTATTAACAAAATTACCAAAAAGCAAATGGTTCTTCAGAAGTATTAGTAATCAATTATAATGCTTACATTCAGGAATCTTTCCAATCAGCATTATCAAGAATATTTTATTTCCATATATAAGAGATGCTATCTATCACCTATATTTATTGAAGATAGAAACACAATACTAAACTATTTCTCACTTTCATAAGAATCACTCAAAAGTAATAAATATGTCCACGTTATAAATGTACGAGTCATCAATACAACGAAATCTACTTTTCTTGTTTCGTAATGATAATTGCCTCCTCATATGCGGTATCTATTTTTTTCTTTATATCATTAATTTTAGGTTCCACGGTATAATCTACACGCCCCCCTACTCGTTGGGTAAGAGTAAAATCAAGATAATAGATTCCTATTCCAGAATAGATTGTCCTACCTTCTCCGGGAAATGTAAAAAGTGAAATATTCCCATCTGCTCCTGAAGTGGAATTACCCACAGTTACCGTTCGTGGATTCATCTGTAGGACCATAGTTGCATATTCAGAAAAACTTCGCGTCCATTCATTGACTAAAACTATGATTCTACCTTTAAAATGTTTTTTTCATCACCAATATTATTTTCTCAATTTAAGTAATACTAATATGGGATTATCTTCTTCATCAGCATTTACTACAATTGCTCTCAGCTTATCTTGCTTTTTTTTGTTCTGAATATCAGGGTGGGCAGCAAAATATTCTTCTGTCAGAATCTCTTTCATATCGGAAGGATTCACATATGCAAGCCAATAAGTTCCGCTACTACTCACAGATTGGGGATAAAAAGGAAGTCCCCCATCAATATCATTCTCAAAACCTTGGGCTAACGGAGTCCCTCTTTCATTCAAACAGATAGTCATTGGTATTGAAATATCTCATAATTAATATTTAGCATCACATGTTTTGTCACACTTTTTCAACAGACCCTTCTTAAGGTAAAATAAACACAATTTTGCTAAATAAATCTCAAGGCTACTGTAATATATAATAATAAAGAAAAACAGATAACTTATATTTGTCCCATATTATTTTTAAATATAAAAACAAATGAGATTTATTAAACAAGTACTTTTGACTATAACATTATGTAACATAATGTTATTTGCATTGCCATCTACTGTAAATGCAATGCAAGTTTTTATAAAAAACAGATATGGCTGGACCATAACATTAGAGGTATCACCTACTGATACTGTAGAAAACGTAAAACAAAAAATTCAGGATAAAGAAGGTTTTCCACCTGATAAAATAAGGCTTATATATGGAGGAAAACAAATGGAAGATGGACGAACTTTAGCAGATTATAATGTTCAAAAAGACTCAACTATATTAATTTGCATAAGAGATGTCGACTGTTAACACTAAGAAAGAAAATATAAAAAAGCATGTCATTATTAACAACATTAATTTTTACAGACTATAAAAATTAACTTTAAGATATATGACACCGTTCTAAATTACGCATAAATAGAAAACTACAATTTCGTCTTGTGGTTTTCTATTTGCTTTACAACTCCCATTTATAGTATCATACAGACACGGTATTAACAGGACATTCTGTCGATCATTAATATGAGACACAATTTTTCCAATAGCGTGTTTAACTGAAAACTTCGTTTTCGGTTTTTACATCACTTTTCTATAGAAACAAACTCACATTTTACAAACCGATAAATAGGCATATTATAGGCTAAATGTTTTTTTCGTAAAACTCTAAGTTAATCTTATTATCAACATACTTTATTCTGACCTTTACCTAATATAATCAGAGAACTTTAGAAGTATATTTATTTCGGTAAACACATAGGTATTTTCTTAGATTCTGTTTTTCAATACTCCATTTTACAGAGAAAAAAGTAGATATTTCATATCTAGTATAAAATTCACAGTCCGCATTGTTAGCATTGATAAAATTTACCTTTAAAGTTCTTATTTTCCATCTATTTCTGCACAGGCAGACACTCTCTCTCAGAGGTGTTTTTATTGAAAAGTTTGAAATGGGAAACATTCAATAAAAAAATTGTATTTATTGACCTTAGCACAAAACTTCACTCTTTTACTTTTTTATAGAATGGATATAATACCTGTTCACACTTGCTATACGGTCACTTATCTTAAAGTCATTAAATAAGAGGTTTCTCTAAAATAGCTGGAGTTATTTTGTTTTCAGTATATTGATACATGAAAGCTTCTGCTTAATTTTTTTGCAATAAACCGGATAGACACGCTTCAACATTGTCATATCTGTTTAATATACAGCAGATATAGAGCACCACACTATTCAAAATATAATGACGTAACTACTCCTGATAATTCTTACAGCAATTTATTGTCTACAAAGAAACACATACGATCTTATAGCAAATGACGATGGTCGTATATAACTTATTCGATAAATAGGGACACCAATGTATACCCCAAATATCTTAGAAAGACTATAATATCTATTTTATACGTCACAGAGAAAAACGCAAAGAAAAAATGAGAATGTCCCAATTTCATCATATTGAAAAATCTTTTATTTTTTCTCATTAAGTCGAACTCAGCAAGGTATAAACTAACTTTATTCCGAAAATATACTATATATCTAATCTCTATCCTTTTAAAGTCTATTTCCATCGTTTTGCCATTCCCTTTTATTTAAGCAGAAATAAATTAGGAATACAAAAGCCAACTAATCCATAGTAGATTAATTGGCCTAATTCATTTTATTTTCGGGAATTATTAATTCATCAAAACAACAAAAAAGACAAAAAATAGAATAAACTCATCTATATAAAAGAAACAGAATGCAGTCGACGTAATACTTATTCTGATAAGTACAGAAGAATGATAATTACCGGAAAAGCTTATCGATCTCTTCTTCTTTTATGGTAGTCAACACCACGCGTCCGTCCGGCGTATAGTTGGGTGAAGGACAGGCAAACAGATTATCGACCAAACTGACCATCTCTTCGTTGCTCAGCACCTGCCCATAGACAATGGCAGCCGCACGGGCAAGAGTCAACGCAAGGATATCCTGAATTTCTTCTTTGACATCATTGCCTTTCTCCATAGCGGTGTGCAGCATGCTACGTACCAAATCGACCGGATTCAGCCCGTCGATGCCTGAAGGTACTCCGTTAATGGCATAGCTGCCGCCACCAAGATCACTGAGATCAAAGCCCACTGCGGATAAATCGTCCATGATACTTTGCAACACAGCCGCCTCGGAAGCCGGAAGTTGCAGGATTTCCGGGAAAAGAACACCTTGTGAGAATCCCTGCTTCTGCTGAATCTGGGCACGATAACGGTCAAAGAGCACACGGATATGTGCGCGATGCTGATCGATCAACATCAATCCGGACTTCACGGACGTAAGGATGAAGCGCCCTTTGAACTGCAAATGCTGCGTACCTTTTTCAATCACGGCCGGCTCACCGGCATAAAGAGTTTCGGGAGCCGCTGTAGCAATGCTCTCTTCTTCGATCACCGCAAACTCTTCCGATTCAGGATCGGAGTCGGAGAAAGGCTGATTCATCTTACTGGCTTTCTCAAGACCGCCATACAAATCTTCCCAGTCCACTTTCGGACGGGAGTAGTTGCCTCCACCGGAAGAAGAGGAGGGCTTGAACGGGTTGAAATCGGAATTGAAATGTACCTTAGGCGGCGCGGGAGGCAGATTCTGCTCAAAAGCAGGAATATCGGGCATGTCCTCCGTGTCGAAATCGATAGAAGGGACAGCATTGAACTTGCCCAATGACTCCTTGATCGAAGCAGAAAGAATCTGCCAGATAGCCTGCTCGTTTTCAAATTTGATCTCTGTTTTGGTAGGATGGATATTCACATCGATGTTGGCAGGATCGACTTCAAAGTAAATGAAATAAGAAATCTGTTCGCCTGCGGGAATCAACTGTTCGTAAGCATCCATCACTGCCTTATGGAAATAAGGATGACGCATATAGCGCCCGTTCACAAAGAAATACTGATGGGCGCCTTTCTTACGGGCTGTTTCGGGTTTGGCTACATAACCCGAAACTTTCACCATTGTAGTGTTGACTTCTACACTGAGCAGTTGTTGGTTAAGTTTCTTGCCAAAAACAGAAAGAATACGTTGCCGCAAATGGCAAGCGGGAAGATTGAACAGTTCGGAGTCATTGCTATACAGTGAAAAAGCAACCTCAGGATGTACCAGGGCAATACGTTCAAATTCGGCCAGAATATTACTGAGCTCGGTGGAGTTAGCCTTCAGAAACTTACGCCGGGCAGGAATATTGAAAAAGAGATTCTTAATAGAAAAATTGCTTCCTTTGGGACAAGACACCGCTTCCTGACTCTCCACTTTGGAACCCGCAATGATAATCTTGGTTCCCAGCTCTTCGGATTCGGGACGTGTCTTCAGCTCGACCTGAGCAACGGCGGCAATGGAAGCCAATGCTTCACCGCGAAACCCCATCGTGCGAAGAGCAAACAGATCGGATGCTTCACGGATCTTTGAAGTGGCATGCCGCTCGAAAGAGAGGCGTGCATCGGTTTCGGACATTCCCTTACCGTCATCAATCACCTGTATACAGGTTTTACCTGCATCGGTGACCAACACATGAATATTCTGCGCCTCAGCATCAATGGCATTTTCGACTAACTCTTTGATGACAGATGCCGGACGTTGTATCACCTCTCCGGCAGCTATCTGGTTGGCAACCGAATCGGGTAATAAATGAATGATATCGCTCATAATAGATTTAGCTTTGACTGTTTTAGTTTATAGGACTTAGAAAGACCAACTGCCGGTCTGCAAATAATGCCACAGAAAAATAAGCAGGGCAATGATAGCCAGAATTACTCCCAAATGGGCGGGTTTACGTCCGCTCTCTTTACGACGCTTCAGGTGTGTGGTACCTTCGATAAACTTCCCGCGAATATCTTCGGGAGAAAATTCTTTCTCGGGCAATATTCCCAGATCACGCTTGGCATCTTCTTCCATTTTTGCCAGTTTTTCTTTCCTCTCGTCCACATAGATATATTGATGATTAAATCCACGCGGCTTTCGTACATTGAACATTCCCATAGCTATTTCATATTAATTATTTCACGTTTCGGACCACTAATAGCTTTACGTTCGGTTTTACGCAAAGCCTCACCGGCCTTTTTCCCTCTCCAGTTGAAAATGTCTTCTTTACTTAAAGGACGGACATAATCAAACCAACTAAAGGTGGGCAGTTTCATTTTGTCGGGCGGAATCTGATTCATCGGATAAAGTGTACCATTCGACTTTGGACTCATTACCATTCTCTCCATTTTCCGATCCTTAAGATACATATTTAGCAAACTGGTTTCGGATGTGTTCATGCCAATCATCGTACTATCTTGCTCCTGAGGATAATAAACTACCAGGACATTTCCTATCACATCTACCTTGCGAGCTTCACCTTCGGCAAAGTAAGCCTTGATCTCTTTTCCCGAAATCTGATTAAAATGAATGGAGTCTTTCTGTTCTACCGTAAGTGCCTGATTGATGATATGGGCCCAATCAATCGTACTGTCATTCATATAGACCTTAATCTCTTCACCCAACAGTTGTTGCCCTTCGTTCCAAAGAATAGGATCGCGATACATAGTAAGGCAGGAATCTTTCGTATTGAAAACCAAAGAGTCGCAAACACCCTGCAAATCGATGCTGTACATACGCACTTTGTGGAAAGCACGCATCTCACGGAAAAGAGAATCTGTGTCAAGATTATAGCTATTCATCAGTAATGTATCGGCATGCATGAAAAGACTGTCGCCACGCGAATAATCCACAGCCACGGCACGCTTGGTGGCGAGGGCATTCTGCTTCAGCTCGTCATAATAACAATAATCGCCGGTAAGCATGTTCTTATTCACCGTATCATTCATCTGCACATTATCGAACGCTTCGCCATAGCCGGCTTTACGGTCATAGAAAAGGCTGTCTCCGGTCAATCGCTTGCCATCATTGGTCAGTACTGAGCGATCCAGCAGCTCGGCTTGTCCGGAAACCGTATTGTAAATGCCACGTTCGGAGTAGATGTGATTTTGTTCACTGACAATATCAGAGGGTCCCAGGATGGTGGCAATCTTCGTATCCGTGCTATACTTCAGGGTATCGGAAGTCAGTACAAAACGGGGATTAACAAGCTTGACGTCGTGATTGAAAACGGATAGTTTGGTGGCGGGACTGTATTCGCCCCAATCAGAAGTCAGCACGTTTTCTTCATCCATCAAGGTGCCTCCATCAAAATAATAGCCCAAATTGTACAAACGGTCATAATTCAGACTATCTGTCAACAGGGTAGTATTCCGGTTGATCATTTTTACATTCTCACGAAGCTGCGCTATCTGGGTCATGCCGTCATAAAACAGATAATCACCATAGATGAAAAGGGTATCCCCCTGCTCCATACGTACATTACTGAATGCTTCGAAAGAATTGGTTTTCTCGTAAATCAAGGCACTGTCACAATACATGTACATGCTGTCATGACGCAACTTGACCGAACCGATCAGCACCTGAACATCGGGGCGGGCCAACTTATCGGCCTGTCCCTGATCGGCATGAAGCAAGTCGACACGTGTTTTCTTTTTACCCTGTGCCTTTTCCGGTTCAACTTTCTGCTCCGGCTGCGCTTTCTTGTCATGCTGAGGTTTCTTGTCCTGAGCCATCAGAAAACATACAGCAAGCAGGCATAGAGTACCCGCTAAGAGAAATCTATGCCTGCCTTGGAATTTATTTTCTTTATTGAATCTAAACATATCAAAATAGGATCAGTCTTTTTTAATCCACCCCGGATATTTAAAATCGCAACGCTGCCATGCCGGATTAATACGTACGTATGTATGCTTCTGTTTTTCAACGATCCATTTCTGCAACGCTTCTTCGCGACGCTTGTCGAGCACGATTTCTTTCAGGTTCTGGTAGTCATCGGTGATCGTGGCTTTATGCCCGTTGATACGTGACTTCAGTTTAACAATGGCACAAACTTCCTTACCATCTTTAGGATTGACCATCGTAAAAGCTTTGGAAATCTCACCGATATTCATTTTATCCACCACTTTAGCAATCTCCTGCGGCAAATCCTGCATTTCGAATTTAGCGGTCTGGTTCTGCGGGTTCTGCATCAGACCGTGGTTATTGCGCGTATCTTTGTCCTGAGACAAAGCAGAAGCAGCCTGATCAAACGTAAACTTATCGCTACGGATATCGTTGGCAATAGAGTCGAGACGCGCATTGGCTTCATCCAACTCCTTATCCGACACTTTGGGCTTCAACAGGATATGACGGGTGTTGATACGGTCGCCACGTTTTTCGATCAACTGGATGATATGGAAACCATACTCAGACTCTACGATTTTAGAGATCTTCTTGGTATCCTGCAAGTTGAAAGCGACATTGGCGTATTCGGGAACCATCTGCCCTTTACCCATAAAACCGGTTTCACCACCTTTGATAGCAGAGCCGCGATCTTCGGAATACAGCAGGGCAAGCGTAGAGAAATCACTTTCACCCTTATTGATACGGTCGGTGTATTCACGCAAGCGTCTTTTTACATCTTCAATTTCGGCAACAGGTATTTTAGGCTGCTGCGTAATAATCTGTACTTCTACCTGGGTGGGGACGTAAGGAATACTGTCCTGGGGAAGCTCCTTAAAGTAACGGCGTACTTCCGCCGGAGTCACTTTGATATCACCTACCAGTTTCTGCTGCATCCTTTGTACAATCAATCCGTCACGGGCATTCTCGCGCATGGCTTCACGAATCTGTGTAGAGGTCTTATTAAACTCTGCTTCCATTCTTTCTCTGCTACCCAAAGCCTGAATATAATTACTGATCTGATAGTCGACACGCTGTATGACTTCTGCCTCGGGCACTTCAATACTGTCGAGCACAGCCTGGTGCATATAAAGTTTCTGTACGGCCAACTCTTCGGGAATCACACAATAAGGATCACCATCAAACTTACGCCCTTCATACAAAGCGGCCAGTCGTGCTTCTTCCACATCGGACTTCAGGATAGCTTCGTCGCCAATGACCCAAACCACTTCGTCAATCACATTGTCCTGTGCATAGGATGCCACGTTAGCAACCAGTGCCAGGGCAAACATAACAACAAACTTAAAGTTCACAAACTTCTTCATTCTGTGTATTTAATAATTTATAATCTTCTTTCTTTTTACTGCACGCTCGTACAGATCGTCTTTCACTTGTTTCATAAAGTCAACCCGCTTGATGTTGACAAGCATATCCTTGACTTTCGGCTGGGCAAATTCATAAGGTTCCTGTTCGCCCGCCACACGGAAATCACTGATATTCAGAAAATAGTAAAATGCCGTATCTTTCAGTTCAATATGGCGGTTTTTATCCATATAGGCTTCAGGGGATTCCGCTTTCAACGGGATCATATCCAGCACATCGGCCACCCGCACCCATTTATCATAAAAATACTCATACTTCACTGCGTTTTGCAAACTATACTTTTCCAAATGCTCAACGGCATCCTGAGTCTCCGTCTTGTACCACTTACGCACGTTGCCCAGTTGGGGAGCGGTCAGAGGAACTTTGATAAACAGACCTTTCATCAATGGACGGTCCAGCTTAAACAGTTCTTTGTTCTTTTCGTAATAGTCTGCTATTTCTTGTTCGGGGATCTCGCCCGACAATTTCTGGCTGATTAGTTCTTGCTGATAAGTATGCATGATCAATGCTTTCCGGTAATTCTCGACCAACTTATCGATTTCTCCGTTATCGGGAATATTGCTTTGCGCCTGATTGAACAACAAAACATCTTCTACCCAGCTACGGACGTAGTGCTCGGCGAAAAGAAGACTGTCATCTTTTGACAAACCGGCGGGGAGCACGGCCTGAAGGTCTTCTTTGTACAAAAAGTTTCCATCGACCTCTACCAAAGGAGTCTGTCCTTTGTGGTCATGCTTGTCGGCACACGACGCACAGAAAAGGAGAGAGATTAGCAGAAGGCCCGTTTTTCGCATTGTCAACTGAATTATACTTAATTTAAGGTACGAAGATAATACAATAATTCGTTGCATCAGTGATTATTAACCGTTTTTAAAACCTCTTGGTTAATTTCAACCTTAGCAGAAGCTCTGAGACGTTCTGTCCAAAGTGCATCCAGATGATTCTGATAATCCCGGATCAATTGGGGAATGATCTCATGGTAGGACTCCGGCCCTTTCTTTTTCTCACCTAGAACAACAGTAAAAGGATAGGACTTTAAGGGTTCGAAATCTCCTTTTTTAAACACTAACTTATCAACAAAAACATTGTCACCTTCGGCAAAAGTTCCTTGTTCTATCCGGATAGTGGCTGGCGAAGCAGGAGTATTAAACGTCAGGCGGATGGCGTCTTTCCACTCTTCCTCGGGAAGTTTCTTCAAGAATTTACGTGCACTTTTCAGAGTCTTTTTATGGGTTCCATGCAATACGGCACCCCTGTAACGGGGCGAATCCCAATTGTAATCGGTCCGGTGTTCCTTAAAAAAGGCTTTCAGCGCAACAGAATCGGACAGACTGACCTGACGCGATTCGCGACGGGTTATAGCGGCTAAAAGCAGATCGTCACGGCGCTGTTGCAAGGCCAGTCGGAAATCAGGATATTTCTGTTCAAGGCGATTGTTTTCGTAATCAAGAATTGATTTCACAACAAAGGCATTCAATTGTCGTTTTATCCCCATGGGATGGGCATCGGCAAACCGTTCAAAGTCTTTCCCGGTAAAGCTTTTTCCGTCCAGCGTAAAAAGAGTGCGGGAAGTCCTGCCCGAGGCAAGCAACTCTTCCATCCCGGCCTTGTCCGGAGTATATTGACAGGTACTCTTCAACTTGTTCACCCATAACTCAATTTCTTTATCCGTACCCGGGCGACGGGAGAGTTTATGAATCAATTCTCCGCGTATCTGTTCGAATGGAGGAATTTCCCGCCTGCCTGTCACCTTGATAATCTGTATACCCTTGGGTGTAAAAAACGGCTTTGAATACTCTCCATCTTTTAAAGAGAAGGCTACTTCTTCAAACTCCTGCGAAGTCTGCAACCAACCCATCCAAAACTCTTTCTTATCATCCGAGTACTTGTTTACCAGAGTCTTAAAGTCAATATCGGGATGAGTCTCCAAGACATGATAGAGTGAATCCATCAAGATCTGTGCCTCCCGCAAATGATGGGGTAAGGCAGTCTGCGGAAGATAACGGAAAATACGCATAACCTTAACTTCGCCGGCAGCAGAGCGGGTTTTCATCTGATCGTAGAGTTTCTTTGCGTAGGCCTCATCGGTAGCAGAATCGGTAAGATAGGACCTGGATAAGGCTCGATGATAATTCTCCATCTCTGTACGAAAATCAGAAACAGTATCCAATCCGGCTTTTTGCGCTGCAGACAACTTCAACTTCATATCGACAAAAAGATCGGCACAGCGTTTCAGAGTCTCCTTCCCGGCTATTCCCGAAGGTTTATTCCGGTGGCAGAAACGCTCAAACTCCGAACGGGTAATATCCTGCCCATTAATCCGCATCAATACCGGATCTTGCTGGGCATGGCCGGCAATCGCCCCAAACAAACAGGTCAGTGTTCCAACCAGAATCTTCTTCATATCATTCTACATTCAGATGTTCATATCAAAACAAAAAAAATGAGCGGATGTTACGGAGCACCTCCAAAGGTGATCCGTTCAACCCGCTCAATCGATATTTTCAAAGAATATCTGCCAATATTCCTTTTGTCTTTTTACTATCTATTACTCCGGACGGCTGTAATTAGGCGACTCACTCGTAATCGTCACATCGTGCGGATGGCTCTCCATAACCCCGGCATTGGTGATGCGGGTAAACTTGGCATCATGCAGTTTCTCGATGTCGGGAGCACCACAATATCCCATACCGGCACGCAGACCACCGGTCAATTGGTAAATCACTTCATATAAAGTTCCTTTATAGGGCACGCGGGCGGCAATTCCTTCAGGAACCAGTTTCTTTACGTCCATCTCGCCACTCTGGAAATAACGGTCTTTTGAACCATTTTCCATTGCTTCGAGCGAGCCCATACCACGGTATGACTTAAACTTACGGCCATTGAAAATAATCGTTTCACCCGGACTTTCTTCTGTTCCGGCAACCAATGAACCAATCATAACGCTATATCCTCCGGCAGCCAGGGCTTTCACCACATCGCCCGAATAACGGAGTCCGCCATCGGCGATCAAAGGAATGCCCGTTCCTTTCAAAGCTTTCGCAACATCATAAACAGCCGAGAGCTGAGGTACGCCCACTCCGGCGACAACACGTGTCGTACAAATGGAACCCGGACCGATACCTACCTTCACACCATCGGCTCCGGCTTCCACCAAAGCTTTGGCTGCATCCCCCGTAGCAATATTACCAACTACGATATCAATGTCGGGATAGCGCTTTTTAGCTTCGCGCAGCGTGTCGATCACTCCCTTTGAATGTCCGTGGGCCGTATCGATCACAATGGCATCGGCGCCGGCATCTACCAATGCCTGCATACGGTCGAATGTATCAGCCGTCACACCCACACCGGCAGCAACACGCAGGCGGCCTTTCGAGTCTTTGCAAGCCATGGGTTTATCCTTGGCCTTTGTAATATCTTTGTAAGTCACCAGTCCGATCAACTTTCCTTCTTTGTCGACTACCGGTAATTTCTCAATCTTATGGTACTGCAAAATCTGTGAAGCCGCTTCCAGGTCGGTTGACTGATTGGTAGTCACCAGATTTTCTTTTGTCATCACCTCGTCGATACGCTTATCCATGTTACGCTCGAAACGAAGGTCACGATTTGTTACAATACCGACTAAATATCTATTGTCATCCACTACCGGAATACCACCGATTTTATATTCGGCCATCAATGCGAGGGCATCGCGTACGGTAGATCCTTGCTTAATAGTGACAGGATCATAAATCATACCGTTCTCGGCACGTTTCACGGTAGCCACTTGCTTAGCCTGTTCTTTAATGGACATATTCTTATGAATCACACCGATTCCTCCCTCACGCGCAATGGCAATGGCCATCTTAGCTTCGGTAACCGTATCCATGGCAGCAGTTACAAACGGAATCTTTAACTCAATGTTTCTTGAAAACTTTGTCGAGAGATCGACAGTGCGCGGTAAAACTTCAGAATAAGCGGGGATCAACAATACATCATCATAAGTCAATCCGTCCATTACAATCTTATCAGCAATAAATGACATAGGGCTATGCGTTTAAAAATTATTGCGTGCAAATATACAGTTTTTATTCAAGACTGCATAAGTGCACGCAATTTTTTTCGCTTTTTTTAATTAGCCATTTCGGAGATAAACTTGATACGAACCAGACGAACTTCTTCTTCGGTAAATTCGTCACCGAGTTCGTCGAGCGCATCGTCAATCTTATCTGTTGTCGACTCCTTGAAATAATCATAGATGTCGAGCATGTGGTCTTCGTCCATAATCTCATCCAGGAAGTAATCAATATTCAACTTAGTACCCGAATAAACGATTGCCTCCACTTCATCGAGCAATTCGCTGAACTCAATACCCTTGGAAAGCGCAATATCATCCAGGGCTACTTTACGGTCGATGGCTTGAATGATGGCCACTTTCATCTTCGATTTATTGGCCACCGTGCGTACCCGCAAATCTTCCGGACGTTCAATCTCGTTTTCTTCACAATGCCTCTTTATCAGCTTGCAGAACTCTTCGCCGTAACGTTTGGCTTTTCCGGCGCCTACACCGGGAATGTTCTGAAGCTCCTCCAGCGTCACCGGATAGATGGTAGCCATCGCTTCGAGAGACGGATCCTGGAAAATCACATAAGGAGGCACTTCCAGTTTTTTCGATAGTTTCTTCCGGAGATCCTTCAGCATGGAATAGAGAACCGGATCGACCGCACAGGAACCTCCGCCTCTTGCCGGTGTTTCTTCTTCTACTTCCTCAAAGTCATTGTCTTCGGTTATCTTGAACGACTTAGGATGTTTAAGGAATTTCTTTCCGGCATCGGTCACTTTCAGTAATCCGTAATTTTCGACATCCTTGCTCAGATAACCGGCTATCAGTGCCTGACGGATCACGGCATTCCAGGTTTTGTCTTCTTCTCCCATTCCTGACCCGAACACTTCCAGATCTTCATGTAAGTGCGCCTGAACTTCGGACGTTTCGCGTCCCTGCAGGACATCAATAATATAATCTGCCTTAAAGTTTTCTTTTACCGCTATGATTGTTTCGATCACAGCACACAATAATTCTTGAGCCTCCACTTGTTTTTTAGGGTTTAAACAGTTGTCACAATTTCCACAATTTTCTTCCGTGTACTCTTCGCCGAAGTAATGTAGTAATGTCTTACGGCGACAAACGGAAGATTCAGCATACGCAGCAGTTTCCAACAGAAGCTGCTTGCCAATTTCTTGTTCTGCCACAGGTTTGCCTTGCATAAACTTCTCGAGTTTCTGCAAGTCTTTGTTTGTATAAAAGGTAATGCACTGGCCTTCTCCGCCGTCTCTGCCGGCGCGGCCCGTTTCCTGGTAATACCCTTCCAGGCTCTTTGGTATATCATAGTGGATGACGTATCGCACATCGGGTTTATCAATCCCCATTCCAAATGCGATAGTAGCTACAATTACGTCGATCTTTTCCATCAGGAAATCATCCTGATTCTGCGTTCGCGTTGCCGAATCCATACCTGCATGGTAAGCACGGGCGTTAATCCCGTTGGCTTGAAGTATCTCAGCAAGCTCTTCTACCTTCTTCCGGCTCAGGCAATAAATGATGCCCGACTTTTCCGGATTGTTCTTGATGAACTTTATGATGTCCTTATCTACATTCTGAGTTTTAGGACGTACCTCGTAATACAGATTCGGACGGTTGAACGAAGACTTGAAGACGTGTGCATCCACCATTCCCAAGTTCTTCTGAATATCGTGCTGCACCTTCGGCGTGGCCGTTGCGGTCAACGCAATAAGAGGCGCTTTTCCTATTTCATTAATAATCGGACGTATCCTGCGATATTCCGGGCGGAAGTCGTGTCCCCATTCGGAAATACAATGCGCTTCGTCGACAGCATAGAACGAGATCTTTACTGACCGCAGAAATTCTACGTTTTCTTCCTTCGTCAACGATTCGGGAGCAACGTATAGCAATTTTGTTTTTCCGGCAAGAATGTCAGACCGCACCTGATCAATCGCACCCTTATTCAAAGAAGAGTTAATGAAATGAGCCACACCATCTTCTTCACTGAAGTTGCGCATCGCATCGACCTGATTCTTCATCAGGGCAATCAACGGAGAAATAACAATGGCCGTACCTTCCATTAATAAAGAAGGCAACTGATAGCACAGAGATTTTCCACCGCCGGTAGGCATCAGCACAAAGGTATCATTACCATCAAGCAAATTCTGGATGATCGGCTCCTGGTTCCCCTTGAAATTATCAAATCCGAAATACTTTTTCAGTTGGTCTGTCAAATTAATCTTCCCTGCCATCTTAATCTAGGTTGTTTTATTCAGTTCATGGTTTAACTTAAAACACTCGCTTTGCTTGGAAAGCGCTCTAACAAAGTTATAAACAACTTCTTAAATATCAAGCATAATCAGACTAATATTTTTCAAGAAAAAACGGTAACCGCCTCCATCATCGCCCTTACCTTTTGATTTTAAGCAGTTTGCAATCTCGCAAGATTTGCTTTTTCGAGTTGATGCTTCGCATAATCCAATGTCACTTCATATTCTTTCTGGTCTTCAGAAGGAATCTCGAACATGACATCCATCATTATGGTCTCTACAATAGAGCGCAATCCACGGGCACCCAGCTTATATTCCACAGCCTTGTCGACGATATACTCGTAAACTTCGGGCTGGAAGGTCAGCTTGACGCCGTCCATCTCGAACAACTTGATGTATTGCTTGATAATGGAATTCTTAGGTTCGGTCAGAATGGCACGAAGCGCGTTCCGGTCGAGCGGATTCAGATAAGTCAGCACCGGCAGACGGCCGATAATCTCCGGAATCAGTCCGAACGACTTCAAATCTTGCGGTGCGATATATTGCATCATGTTGTTTTTGTCGATAGTAGCCGTCTTGCGGGAAGCATTGTATCCTACGACATGGGTGTTGAGACGCTGGGCGATCTTCTTCTCGATGCCATCGAATGCACCACCACAAATGAAAAGGATGTTTTTCGTGTTTACGGGAATCATCTTCTGGTCGGGGTGCTTGCGTCCTCCCTGAGGCGGAACGTTGACCACAGAACCTTCAAGCAGTTTGAGCAATCCCTGCTGCACCCCTTCACCGCTGACATCGCGGGTAATGGAAGGGTTGTCTCCTTTACGGGCAATCTTGTCTATCTCGTCGATAAAGACAATGCCCTGCTCTGCTTCGGGTACATTGTAATCGGCCACTTGAAGCAGACGGGTCAGAATGCTTTCGATATCTTCGCCTACATATCCTGCCTCTGTCAGCACGGTTGCATCCACTATTGTAAATGGAACATGCAGCAGCTTGGCGATGGTACGTGCCAAAAGTGTTTTACCGGTTCCGGTGCTGCCCACCATGATAATGTTCGACTTCTCGATTTCCACATCATCGCCACTGTCTTTCTGCAACAGGCGTTTATAGTGGTTATACACCGATACGGCAAGAAAGCGTTTGGCATCGTCCTGGCCAATCACATATTGGTCGAGGAAATTCTTTATTTCTACCGGTTTGGGTAGTTCCTTTAAGTTGAGTCGGGTAGCCCCCGCGCTCTGTTTGCCGGCTCCCATGGCTTCCTGAGTGATCTCATAAGCCTGGGTTGCACAGCTATCGCAGATGTAGCCGTTCATTCCCGTAATCAGGAATCCGACTTCATTCTCCGAACGACCGCAAAAGCTACACCTTTTTTTATTATTCTTTGATTCAGCCATGTTTATTTCTTAATCAACACTTCGTCAATCATACCATATTCTTTTGCTTCCTGGGCAGTCATCCAGTAGTCACGGTCCGAATCGGCCCAAACCTTATCAAAAGAGGTACCCGAATGATCGGCAATAATGGTATAAAGTTCTTTCTTTAATTTCTGTATCTCGCGAGCCGTGATCTCAATATCCGAAGCCTGACCCTGTGCACCGCCCATCGGCTGATGAATCATCACACGTGAGTGAGGCAGCGCCGAGCGTTTGCCTTTGGCACCGGCCACCAACAGCACAGAAGCCATAGAAGCCGCCATACCGGTACAAATTGTTGCCACATCGCTCGAAATAAACTGCATCGTATCATAAATACCCAGTCCGGCATATACCGATCCGCCCGGCGAATTGATATAGATAGAGATATCTTTACCCGGATCTACCGAGTCAAGATATAGCAACTGTGCCTGCAGCGTATTGGCTGTATAATCGTCAATCTGTGTACCGAGGAAGATAATGCGGTCCATCATCAGGCGTGAGAACACGTCGAGCTGAGTGACATTCAGTTGTCTTTCTTCCAAAATATAGGGATTCAAATACCCGGCTTGCGATTTAATCACATCGTCCAGCACCATTGCATTCATACCTAAATGCTTGGTTGCGTATTTTCTAAAATCATCCATTGTTACGTTCCTTTCTATTATTAATAATGTAACTGCAAAGAAACAAAAAAGAACACAGAGACACAAAAAAACACAGAGTTATAATTTTATAAAAACTCTGTGTTTCTGTGACTTTATGTCCTGTTCAAAAGAAGAGTTTATTCAAACATCTTATTGAATTCTTCCATTGAAACGGTTTTGTTCTCCAATGTAACCTTGCCTTTCAGTGCAGTGGCCAATTTGGTTTCTACTACGCGGTTTACCAGACCGTCGATGCTTTCTTTCTTTTTCAGCATCTCTTTTGCATAGTTCTCGAGGATATCATCGGGTATAGTCAGCATACCGTATTGGGCAAACTGAGCTTTTGTAGCTTCTTTCGCCATGTTGATCACGTCGTCTTGCTCTACCTTGATATCGTTTTCTTTCACCAACTGTTCCTTGATCAGGTGCCATGTCAGCTCTTCGATGCTCTTATCGTAGTTTTCGTTTACGAATTCTTCGCCTTTATCTTTGTTGTTCACCAACATGACACGCTTCAGCAGTGCATCGGGGAATTCCAGTTTGCCTACTTTATCGGTCAATACCTTGCGAACGTCGATCAGGAATTTATAGTCGCTGTCGGCAACAAACTGAGCTGCGATGCTTTCTTTTACTTTGGCACGGAATTCTTCTTCAGTCTTCACAACATCTTTGCCGAATACCTGGTCGAAAATCTCCTGGTTCAGTTCGCCGTTTACGAAACGGGTAACCTCTTCCACCTGGAAGCTGAAGTTGCCTTTTACTTCGGCAGCAGCTTCTTTATCGATTTTCAGCAGTGATGCCATTTCAACGGCATTGCCTTCGTATGCAGTGTTCGGGTTGAACACCAATACGTCATTTACCTTTGCATTTGCAAAGATAGCCTTCTGCTCGTCGTTCTTCATGTATGAAGGCATCATTACAGCACCTTCTACCTGAATACCGCCTTCCTTGGTGTTACCTTCTTCATCGAGTTCGGCCAACAGACCTTTCAGCATATCGTTCTCTTCGTAAGCATCTACCTTTTCGTATTTACCGTTACGTTGAGTATAAGCCTTAATCTGGTTTTCCACCATCTCGTCAGTTACCTCGATTGTATAGTAGTCTACCTTGTCCTGGTCGCTAACCTCAGCTTTGAATTCCGGAGCCAAAGCGATATCGAACACGAATTCGAATTCTTCCATTGTATCGAAATCGATATCCGGCTGCTTTTCTTCGTTAGGCATCGGTTCGCCAAGGATGTTGATGTTGTTATCCTTGATGTATGCGTATACTTTCTCAGAAAGCAATTTATTCACCTCGTCGGCAATAACTGACTTACCATACATCTTCTTCACCAAGCTCATGGGAACCATACCCGGACGGAATCCCGGAACCTGAGCTTTCTGACGGATGTTCTTCAACGATTTGTCTACCTGAGGCTGGTAGTCAGCTTTTTCAAGCTTCACGGTAAGCAATGCGCTTACTTTGTCAATGTTTTGTAATGAAACGTTCATTCTGACAATTATTTATTTGATTTATACTTTATTCTATACTCAAACGAGGGTGCAAAATTAGTGCTAATCTTTCAAATTTCAAAAAACATTGCAGAATTATTTCATTTGCAGAGAAGCGCCATTTTCGGCCGGAAGTAGCCAGACACACGCCTGAAAAGCCATTGGTCTGTTTCCGAAGGAGCCGGTTTTACTTTTTATTAACCAAAAAAGGAGAATGCGAATATTGAAAATTCCACAGAAGCCTCCCGAGCAAAGATCGGCAAACGGATGAAACTCAATCCATCTGTACATTAGAGAGATGCCGGGATATGAATGGATCGCCCCGTAGAGATTCGCAAATAAGCAATGATAACGATAATCGGGGTTTATGCTGACAAAAAGATGACAAATCGCCGTTTTCACCGACTCTCCTTTCCTTGATTTGGAACCAACGGGAAGAAAAGGATCAGGAAAAAGCTGTCTTTGACTCCCCAAAGAGAGGTTTCTGATGGAACAAAGCCCGCGTTCCGGGTAAAGACAAGCTCCTTCCCAGGAAAAAGACGGGTACATTCTGCCCGAAAGACGTAAGCATTTTCGGAAAACGCTTACGTCTTTTTCTAATTTCTCCGAATGTTTTGTCCGGTCGCACTTATTGTTGTGGAAAACGAAGCCTTCGGAAAACTTTTCCACTCTGGTTGCCTTCCGGAGAACCTTACCATCGGAATATCCTAAGAACAGACATCTACCGTAAAAAAGCACAAAATGAATCAATGGAGCGGATTCATCTTATCAGAATGCTTCGAAATCAATCTGTCTGAAAGAAAAGAGATAATACCGGAATCGCCTGGAATGTGTTTTTTCCGGCCCCGGCAAATACTCCTCCGAAATAAACAAATATGAGAAGAAACAATTATCATTTTGACAAAATGCCATCCAAACACCGATACCTTATCTATAAAGCCGGGAAGTTCGTATCTTCTTTACAATCCATATTTTCTATTTTCACCCCGAAAACGTTCCAAATCGCTAAAATTCATAGGTTTCGTATACAAAAAAGAGAAAAAGTTATTGCAATTCCGGTTTTTATGCGTTTCTTTGCTGCGGAAAGATGATCGATTAGTTTCTCGATTTCAATTACAAGGTTTTTACTTCCGGCGCAAAGACGCTTTTGTAAACTCTCTGTTTCTTTAATCCTTTTATTATTAAATCATCTTCCGGAGAGTTTTATTTCATTTATTTCATTTTTTATCATTTTCACTATGAACATTTATGTTGGAAACCTTAGCTACCGTGTTAAGGAAGCAGATCTGCAACAAGTTATGGAAGACTACGGAACAGTAACTTCTTGCAAAGTAATCATGGATCGCGAAACAGGCAAATCAAAAGGTTTCGGTTTCGTAGAAATCGCTGACGATGCAGCCGGTGCAAAGGCTATCGCCGAATTGAACGGAGCTGAATACGAAGGTCGTACCATGGTGGTTAAAGAAGCCAGACCAAGAGAGTAACGACAGAAAAACGAAATTAAAAAGAAACCTTTTACCCAAAGAGCCGGTAAAAGGTTTTTTTTATGTATTCTATGTCCGGTGACTATTCTCCGGCAGAACGGAAAGCGGAAATGCTTGGCTAATCTTTCAGCTGGAAGTCCTTGCGACGCAACACAAAACTGTTACTCAGGTATTTCTCACGCACAATTTTATTTTCTGCCAACTCCTCGGGAGTGCCTTGGAACAGAATCTTTCCTTCGAACAGCAGATAGGCGCGATCGGTAATACTCAACGTTTCCTGCACATTATGGTCCGTTATCAGGATACCTATATTCTTATCCTTCAATTTCCAGACAATCTGCTGAATATCTTCTACGGCAATCGGGTCTACACCGGCAAACGGTTCATCGAGCATGATAAATTTAGGGTCGATGGCCAGGCAACGTGCTATCTCCGTACGGCGACGTTCACCACCGGACAACTGGGTACCCTTGTTCTTACGCACTTTCTGTAAACGGAACTCGGCTATCAGACTCTCAAGCTTATCTTTCTGATAATCGAGAGGCTTATTAGTCATTTCAAGCACGGAGGCAATGTTGTCCTCCACCGTCATCTGCCGGAAAACCGAAGCTTCCTGGGCCAAATATCCGATACCGGTCTGGGCACGTTTGTAAACAGGATATTTTGTTATTTCAAGATCATCCAGGAAAATACGGCCTTCATTCGGAGTAATCAATCCTACGGTCATATAGAACGAAGTAGTTTTCCCGGCACCGTTCGGCCCGAGCAAACCAACAATCTCGCCCTGCTTCACATTGATGGAAACATGGCTCACCACCGTACGCTTACCGTACTTTTTCACCAAGTCTTCAGTACGAAGCACCATCTTGCTTTCTTCCATATCCTTTGTTATTTTGCGGCAAATGTAGCAAAAATAAGCCGAAAAAACGTACATTTGCAAACAAATATACGAGTTATGATTAAAGCATTAAGAACCGTCGGCAGATACATCATGCTTATGGGGCGGACTTTTTCACGTCCCGAGCGTATGCGTATGTTCTTCCGGCAATATATCAAAGAGATAGAGCAACTGGGAGTAAACTCTATCGGCATCGTGCTGTTGATTTCATTCTTCATCGGAGCGGTGATCACCATCCAGATAAAATTAAACATCGAAAGCCCATGGATGCCCCGCTGGACGGTGGGATACGTCACCCGAGAGATTCTTCTGCTTGAATTCTCCTCCTCCATCATGTGTCTGATCCTGGCCGGTAAAGTAGGGTCGAACATAGCTTCCGAGCTGGGCACCATGCGCGTGACGCAACAGATTGACGCACTTGAAATCATGGGAGTCAACTCCGCCAACTATCTGATATTACCCAAAATTACGGCAATGGTCACCATGATTCCTATTTTAGTGACTTTCAGTATCTTTGCAGGTATCATCGGAGCGTTTGCAACCTGCTGGTTCGGTGGTATCATGACGGCTACCGACCTTGAGTACGGACTTCAATACATGTTTGTAGAATGGTTTGTGTGGTGCGGCATCATCAAATCCCTGTTTTTTGCCTTTATCATTGCCAGCGTCTCCTCTTTCTTCGGCTATACCGTAGAAGGCGGTTCGATAGAAGTGGGAAAGGCATCTACCGATTCGGTGGTTTCCAGCAGCGTACTGATTTTGTTTGCCGACCTGGTATTAACTAAACTTTTAATGGGATGATCGAAGTAAAAGGACTCTATAAATCATTCGAAGGCAAAACGGTATTGCATAATATCGACGCCACTTTCGAAAATGGAAAAACCAGCCTGATTATCGGACAGAGCGGTTCGGGAAAGACTGTACTGATGAAATGTATCGTCGGATTGCTGACACCGGAAAAAGGAGAAGTGCTCTATGACGGACGCAACTTCCTGGCCATGGGGAAAAAAGAAAAGAAACACCTGCGACGCGAGATGGGAATGATTTTTCAAAGCGCGGCGTTGTTCGACTCCATGTCTGTTTTGGATAATGTTATGTTTCCGCTCAACATGTTCGGCACCGACACCTTGCGCGAACAAACCAAACGGGCTATGTTCTGCCTCGACCGTGTCAACCTCACGGAAGCTAAAGATAAATTTCCCGGCGAAATCAGTGGAGGTATGCAGAAGCGTGTAGCCATTGCACGGGCCATTGCACTGAACCCGCAGTATCTCTTTTGCGATGAACCGAACTCCGGACTCGACCCTAAAACTTCTTTAGTGATAGACGACCTGATTCATGACATCACACGGGAATACAACATGACTACCATCATCAACACCCACGACATGAACTCGGTAATGGGAATCGGTGAAAAGATTATCTACATTTATCAGGGAACCAAAGAATGGGAGGGCACAAAAGATGACATTTTCACATCCACCAACGAACAGTTGAATAACTTCATTTTCGCCTCCGACCTGCTGCGTAAAGTAAAGGATGTAGAAATACAAAACCTCGAAGGATAATCCACTATCAGACTGAAATAGAAGGGCTCATGAATCATCACAATTCACGAGCCCACTTTTTGTTATAAAAAAACCAGTTAATAGAATCGACATATATCATCACGACATATTGACTGTCCTAAAGTTCTCAATAAAACTTAAAAAGAGAATAATTCCAATTACACTTCAGAGATAGCAAAAAAAATGCAGCAAAACATCACCGAAAACCGTGACAAATCAAAATAAATAGAATCATTCGAGTTCTATCCATCCTTTTGACATTGCTTTCACTACCATATCAATAGCATTCTTTGCACAGAACTTTTGAATCAGCCTCTTACGAAATGTCTCAACAGTATTCTCCGAGATTTTTAATTCGGCAGCCACTTCGTGCGTATTACATCCCCTCGCAACAGCTTTCAGTACATCGAGCTCTCGCTTTGTAGGGATATCTTTCGAGTGAATTTGTACAGGACTGAGACTTAGCTTTTGACGAATAGATTGAAACCGCGGACAAGTATAGGGATTTCCTTCAAGCACGCTTTTCACGGCATTTTCAAACTCTACCGCTTCGGATGATTTAAGGATCACAGCATTCACTTTCTGGCGAATCAAACGATTGATAATCCAGATTTCCTCATGCATAGTACTAATAATAATACGCGCACTCTCGTTAATCTCACGAATCATATCAACCAGATCGAATCCTGATATATCAGGAAGATTCACATCCAACACATAGATGTCATAATCCCGCTCTCCAATCAGCTCGGCAGCTTTTGCCCCCGAAGTCACCGCATCGGCAACTCTGACATCAGGGACCGACTCCAGCATACGCCGCATTCCTTCAAGAACCAGTGCATGATCGTCAACTAATAGTATTTCTGCCTTCGCTTCCATGTAGCCTTTGTCTGTATTTATGGTTTGCTTCTTTTTGCTCTGTACAAATATAAATAAAAAGCATTACATAAGAAACAAAAAGAATCAATTATTTCAATTATTACGGGCAAAAAGAAAGCCGGATTCTTCATCATCCGGCTCTTATATTCATATATCAATTAAATTCGACACAAAATTTACTTCTGTCTGATATAAATATTAATGGGAGTTCCACTCAAATCCCACTTTTCACGCATCTTGTTTTCCAGGAACCTTCTATAAGGCTCTTTCACATACTGCGGCAGATTGGCGAAAAAGACAAACGAAGGTACTTGCGTATTAGGCAACTGAGTGACATATTTAATTTTGATGTATTTTCCCTTAGTTGCAGGAGGCGGATAAGCCTCGATCAACGGAAGCATCTCTTCATTCAAGCGGGCTGTAGGGATTTTAATCATTCGATTCTCATAAACCTTGCGTGCTTCTTCAAGCACTTTGAGGATTCTCTGCTTTGTCAATGCCGACGCAAATACTATAGGAAAATCAACAAAAGGAGCAAAACGTGAACGAATGGCTTCTTCGAAAGTCTTCATGACTTTATCAGTCTTGTTTTCTACAAGATCCCATTTGTTGACGACTACCACCAGGCCTTTCGAGTTTTTCTGAATCAACGAAAAGATATTTAAGTCTTGACTTTCTATACCACGGGTCGCATCCACCATCAAAATACATACATCGGCTCCCTCGATAGCACGAATAGAACGAACTACAGAATAATACTCCAGATCCTCGTTCACTTTATTCTTTTTACGAATGCCGGCCGTATCTACCAAGTAGAAATCGAAACCGAACTTATTGTAACGAGTATAAATTGAGTCACGTGTTGTTCCGGCTATTTCCGTAACAATGTTACGTTCTTCACCGATAAAAGCATTCACGATAGATGACTTTCCGGCATTGGGACGTCCTACCACTGCAAAACGTGGGATATCTTCATCCAGAATCTCATCAGATTCTTTCTTGAATTTACTAACAATCAAATCCATCAGATCACCCGTACCACTACCACTAATCGCAGAAATACAATACGGATCGCCCAGTCCTAACCGATAAAACTCAGGAGCATTGTATCGTAGCTCATGGTTATCAGTCTTATTGGCTACCATAATAACCGGACTCTTGGCCCGACGCAATATAGCGGCTACCTGCATATCCAAATCTGTCACTCCGTTTGTCACATCCACTACAAACAGAATTACGTCCGCCTCGTCCACTGCCATCAATACCTGCTTGCGTATTTCCTCTTCGAATATATCGTCAGAGTTCACCACCCATCCACCGGTATCAACAACAGAAAACTCCCGTCCTAACCATTCGGATTTACCATACTGCCTATCACGGGTAGTACCCGCTTCATCGTTCACAATTGCCTGACGGGTCTTCGTCAAACGATTAAATAAGGTAGACTTGCCCACATTGGGTCGTCCTACGATTGCAACTAAATTTCCCATAGTTTACACACTTTATTTTTGCGACTATCACAGTCGTATGAATTTTCTTTTTTTAATCTAACTGATAGCCAAAATTCCGCAACTCCTTATCTGAACTGCGCCAATCTTTGTCTACTTTCACATACGTTTCCAGGAAAACAGTTTTTCCGAAAAAACGTTCCAGATCGCGTCGTGCCTCAGTAGCCACCTTCTTCAGGGCCTTACCCTGTTTTCCAATAATAATGCCTTTCTGAGAATCACGTTCTACATAAATCACAGCATGAATATGTATCTTCTTTGCATCTTCCTTAAATTCCTCCACTACTACTTCTACCGAATAGGGAATCTCCTTATCATAATACAACAAGATCTTTTCACGGATTATCTCGTTAACAAAAAAACGGGCTGGCTTATCAGTCCATTGATCCTTATCAAAATAAGGGGGGGAATCAGGCAAGAGGTCTTTGATCCGCTTCATCACATAGTCTACATTAAACTTCGTAGCTGCCGAAATCGGAATAATTTCAGCTTGCGGAAGCAACTCTTTCCACTCTTCTACCAGTTTCACAAGCTTTTCCTGATCAGTCAGGTCTATTTTATTAATCAACAACAAAATAGGTGCCGACTGCTGACGTACTTTCTGAATAAATTCGTTATTCTTATCAGGAGTTTCAATCACGTCTGTCACATAAAGCAAGACATCTGCATCAGCCAATGCTGAAGTAGAGAAGTTCAGCATAGATTCCTGTAACTTATAATTAGGTTTCAATACCCCCGGAGTATCCGAAAAAACAATCTGCATATCATCCGTATTATAGATACCCATAATCCGGTGACGAGTAGTCTGCGCCTTAAACGTAGCAATCGAGATACGTTCGCCTACCAACACATTCATCAGTGTCGATTTACCCACATTGGGATTTCCTACTATATTTACAAAACCAGCTTTATGCATCGTCTTCCATTTATTGATTGAGACAAAAAAACGCATCGAATCGAAATAGGATGCGTTTTATGTGATTTATATTAGCAACTGTCGTCACTATTCTTTTTTCCCGTCGTAACCCCATTTCACATACACGGCTCCCCAGGTAAACCCTGCACCAAACGCAGTGAAAATGATGTTATCGCCTTTCTTAAGTTTCTCTTCAAAATCCCAGATACACAAAGGCAGAGTACCTGCACTCGTGTTACCGTAATGCTGAATATCTACCAGAACTTTCTCCATCGGAACTTCCATGCGATGAGCTACCGCTTCGATGATGCGCATATTGGCTTGATGGGGAACAATCCAGTCGATGTTATCTTTCGTCAGACCATTCTTTTCTGCTATAGCTGCACTCACATCAGACATGTTTGAAACAGCATATTTAAATACTGTTCTACCTTCTTGGTGAATGTAATGCATCTTATTGTCAACAGTGAAATAGGAAGGAGGACAAACCGAACCGCCCGCTTTCATATGGAGGAAAGGCAATCCCTTACCATCAGTTCTCAAGATAGCATCCATAATTCCCAGATCTTCTGTAGTCGGTTCAACCATAAAGGCTGCCGCTCCATCGCCAAAGATGGGACATGTTGCACGCTCTGTGTAATCTACCATTGATGACATCTTATCTGCACCAACAATGATTATCTTTTTATATCGTCCCGAACGGATAAAATTGGCTGCTGTTTCCATCAAAAACAAGAATCCGCTACAAGCGGCTTGCAGATCGAAAGCAAAAGCATTTTTTAGTCCGAGTTTATCACAAAGAATAGAAGCTGTTGAGGGGAAATGATAGTCAGGAGTAGTAGTTGCAACGATAACCAAATCAATATCATCAGGATTCGAACCCGTTTTTTTCATCAACTGTTTAGCTGCCTTACGGGCCATGTACGAAGTACCTAATCCTTCTTCGTTCAGTATTCGTCTTTCTTTTACTCCAATACGAGTCATAATCCACTCGTCATTGGTATCCACCATCTTAGATATCTCGTCATTTGTCAAGACATAATCAGGTACATATCCTCCGACTCCTGTGATTACTGCATTTATTTTTTCCATCAATTCTGTTTTAATTTAGCAATACATCTAATACTTAAAGCAGCCGGAGAGCAATGCCCTCTGGCTGTTTGATAAGTATAAGCTTATTCAGACTGCATTATACAGCAGCTTCTTTTTCAATTGCCAGCTTACCTCTATAGTATCCGCAAGCGCCGCATACTGTATGGTAAACATGCCATTCACCGCAGTTTGGGCAAATAGCCAATGTAGGAGCTACTGCTTTATCATGAGTTCTTCTCTTTGCAGTTCTTGTTTTTGATTGTCTTCTCTTAGGATGTGCCATTTTCTTTTAAACTTTAATTATTATCTAATATTTTTTTTAATTCATTCCAGCGCGGATCAATCTGTTCCTCCGCTTCATCTTCCACAACGATATCCTCACCAGCGCCAAAAGATTCTTCAGCATCGTCATCACCACTTGTTCTCAGGTGTTTATTCAGCTTACTGGTCACAGCTTTATTACACTTGCCCGGGGCATGTACATGCTTCATCGGGATAGCCAAAGCTATAAACTCATACATAAACCAAGCCACATTGATCTCCCCCTCTTCTTCAGGGATCACAATCAGGTTATCTCCCTCCTCAGCATATTCATGGCCAAATTTTACCATCAACTTATCAGAAGAAGTAACCGGTTGTTCCATTTCATCCAGACAACGGTCACATGGTACCCATACGATACCTTCAGTCTGGAAACTCAACTCAAAAGCACGAGAGGTCTTTTTAACGGTCAACTCTACATTGACTTTACCTTTCTGAACTTCAGGGCCATCAATATGAGCGAAAAAAAGATTGTCAAGTAGAAACTCATATTTGCATGAGTCTGCTTGCATTCCTTTCAAATCAATTTTGTATTTATCAAACTTTCCCAAAGCTTCTCTTTTTTAATCGTTGCAAAGGTACAAAAAAAGCCCAAACGTTATGTACTACTTAACTAATTTTCATCTGAATCTTAAGTTAGTAGACATAATTCGGGCGACAAAGATACGAATAATAATCCTCATAACATACAAATTATCAGTAAATATTCGTATTTTAAATAGTATTTTATTTATAACCCGCTTTCCCTACTCCCAGGGTCAGAGTAGAAACAGGGCAGCCCGGCGCTCCCTTTCCTTCCCCCCCGTATAAAACAAGTCATCCCCTCCGATCTTTCGACCGAAGGGGATGAACCATCTGA
>CANSEY010000018.1 GCA_947646015.1 uncultured Bacteroides sp.
GGGAGATCGAGCCGGAGGAATGGGTGAAGGCTTGTCCGTGCTTTGATGCGGAGGAAGAGTGGGCTTGACGAAGGCCTTATTCTTCTCCGTGCTCGGTATGAATAAACTTTTTGTTCGCTCCTTTCAGTCGGAACATATTGGCTATCATTGCCAGTGCCAGTGTCGGAATCTGCAGGATTGCTTTTCCTAATTTCCGGTTCAGCAACTTTCCCGGCACAGGTATGATCATGGCGGCAACTTGAGCGGCTGACAGTATCCACCATTTGATGGCTGTATACCATTCGTATCCTCCGCTTTGCAGACTCATTAGTAAGCCGATTGCGGTAAAGAGTAAAGTGAAACCGAAAACTCCCGCCAGTTGTATCAGACGGGGAGGCAGCATCCATTGAAGAATCTTGTCGCAGTAGTCGATATTTCCTTGAATCAGTGCTTTCGGGAAATCGGGCAAGGAAGCCCGCAATGCACCGTATTGTGCTGCAATCCATCGTTTACGCTGATTTTTGATACCTTCTTTTTTCTGTGTTTTTTCATCGTATACAGGCAGTTGTTCCAGATATTCGATATGAATGCGTTGTTTTAGCAACAGGGCTTCCAGCTCCTTGTCTTCGCCCGATGTTTGCAGATGTCCTACATTTCGGCGGAACCAATGAACGTCGAATGCCATTCCGGAACCGGCTAATCCGGCTGACAATCCTATCGCGTTGTGCCCGCTGCGGAAGAATCCGTTGTTTATTTCTTCGCTGATCGCATCCAGAACAGCGATGTCTGTATTCATGTTTTTTCCTGTGCGGTGGGCTTGTACGGCATGCAGGCCGGACTCAAAAGCACGGTTGATTTCTGCGAGGAAATTGGGAGTCGTTACATTGTCGGCATCCATGATCACTACTACGTCATAAGATTCGTTGGCAGTGACGTTCATTGCCAGCGTAAGGGCTTTGGCTTTGGAACTATTGGTATAGTCGGCTACTTGCAAACAGATGGGGAGTGTTTGTAGGGCAGCATTCGTGTCCGGCTGCATCTGATCGGAGATGACAAGAACGTCGTACATTTCTTTGGGGTATTCCTGTTCGAGGAAATTACGGATAGTGGAGACGATCACCCTGTCTTCCTTGTATGCAGGGAAGAGTACAAGAAAACGACGCAGGATACGTGCTTCGGAAAGTTTTCGCGGACGATAGAATTTGGAAGCAATGGCGTAGAACAGCAGATAACCGACACAAAGTGCCAGGAGAATAAAGAGAATCCAATCAATAAAGGTATACATGGTCTTTCATTTTTAAGGGTTATCGGATAGGAGAGGTGATAGAAAAGCTTCTGACAACACCTTTCCATACTGTGGCAAATAAATCGAAACGACCTTTCAGGGCAAACTGAAGGCTGTTTTTTCCGGCAGCTATGGTAGATTGATAAAGAATGGAGAGCAGCCGCTGAGCACCTTTCCGGTTGCGGCGGGTGTAGAGCAAACGGTTGCGCGTCATGTAGAAAGTACGTAGCTTGCTGAACTGTCCGGTGCTCTGGCTTTCTTTGTGGAAGATGGTGCAACGAGGCTCATACCATAGTTCGTAACCGGCATTTGTCATCTGTGTACACCAGTCCATTTCTTCATAATACAGGAAGAATATTTCCGGCATTTCTCCTACTTTCTCAATGACTTCACGTTTTACCATGAGTGCCGCCCCATGCAGGTAGGGGGTCGTGTGCGGGGTGTCGAACGTGCCGTCGTCCGGACAGCCGAAACCTGTCATTTCGTTGCGTATAGTGATTGCCGACAGGGAGGTGAATCCGGCAAACTGTATGTTTTGCGGAGGAAAGGCAAAGCGTATCTTCGGAGAGACGGCTCCGATGTTTTTCTGACTTTCCAGTCGCTCTGTCAGGTAGTGGAATCCGTCTGATTCAACATAAGTGTCATTGTTTATCAGAAAGATATAGGCTCCTTTGGCTACTCTGATCCCCAGATTATTTCCGCCAGAGAAGCCTAGGTTAGACTCGCTCCGCAGGGTGACTATATCGGAATATAGCTCCTTGATTTTAGTCGCTTCGTCTTCGCGCGAAGCATTGTCTACGACGATGATTTCATAGCTCACGGAATGTACATGTGTTTGCAGCGATTCTATTAATTCGCAAGTGTCTTTAAAGCCGTTGTAGCAAACTGTGATAAAGGAGACTTGAGGTTCGTTCATCATAATCTATTGTTCGTTTTTCAGTTCTGTTTCTTTACTTTGCTGCATCCGCTTGTCAATGTACGGTCCTGCGAAGCAGAGGGCAAAGGCTGTGTATATGGGGATGGAGTTGGGATATTGCATCACGTCGTTGGCATAGGCTGCCAGATAGAATCCGGCAGCGGTACAGAGCCAGGCAGTAAGTAAG
This sequence comes from uncultured Bacteroides sp., assembly GCA_947646015.1. GTDB lineage: Bacteria > Bacteroidota > Bacteroidia > Bacteroidales > Bacteroidaceae > Bacteroides. The sequence goes on from CANSEY010000018.1 coordinate 2,368, forward strand.
CCTCGCAGGCGTTTGTTCATGATCTTGAACATCAGTATCCATCCGCACCATGCAAAAAGGACTCCGTGAACAGCCAAGTAGAGAACTAGACCGATGATTCCGGTTTCTACCCATACTGAGACTAACCAGGAATCCGGTGGATAGGGCATACGTTCTTTGGGATAGAAACGGTCGCCTTTGGATAACCCTATCCCATATCCAAAAGGCTTGTGAATCATCAATTCTCTCATTTTCTTTCGATTGTCTACACGTAATTGATAGGAAGCGTCTTGGCTAGGACGAAATGCAGAACGCATCTTGCGGATATATTGATTGTCATCTCCTATATTGGTACATACAAAAAACAAGAATAACAAGGCAAGAACTGAAATACCTGTAATACATGCTTTGCGATTGCGTGAAAGAATAATGAAACTCCCTAAAGCACCGATAGGCAGAGCTATCGCAGCCCGTGTTCCAGAAATTCCCATTCCATAAATGGCGGCAATAATGACAATTATAAAATAGATTTTCAGCCATACACCTTTTATATAAAAAAGTGAAATTCCAAAGAGTGAAACACCCATAGCCATGTGTACGCCGAAGTTCGCTGCATCACTGAAGAATGAGAAATAACGAATACCGGACCAAATAATATGAGTTCTTGCTCCTCCCAAAACGTATAGAAAGTACTGCTCACGTTCATTAAAACCATAGTTTTTTTGCCAATATCCTTTGGCTGCTGCCAAAAGGATAAAAAGAGACCATATAATTAGAAGCCACTGAATCCCCTTAATGTTACGGATTGCTAACGGTACGATGACAGCACATACAATAGGATATATGAGATAATGGGTGATGGAGATATTCCATGCTGCCTGAACATTGTTCGGATTAGCTATCTCTAATATGCAATAAACTCCCCATATCAGAAAAAGCATAAGCATACCATTACGACTTTCCGACCAGTCAATTTTTTCATGCATTCCGTACGCAAAAAGCAAAACAACTACAAACAATGTACACATTAATGTTGCTACTCCTAATGGTATGTCTGTCACTGCATAAGCTGCTGCCAGCAGAAATTGGAGAGTGAAAAGTGTATAGAAACTTTGTTTTGAATATTTGATAATCAATAAGAAAATAGCTGTCATTAAAGGCAATGAACTAATCGTCAGAAAGAAAGGAAGGGAGGTACGAAAGAACATTTTGTATAATATATACAATCCTCCTGCCAATAGTAAATGTACCCATCCTTTATTGGCAAAATAGCTACCGGCTACTGTTAGGTATTGACTGTATTTTCCTTTATCATTCGTCATCTTCATCTCCTGCTGTTGCCGGCTGCTTCTTTCTTTTTGTGAACGTAAATATACTTTCTGTCAATGCTAATTGTGACAGTCGGTATACTATTTTCCTCCAAAGTGTATATGGTGGAAGCATACCAGTGTAGTCTTCAACCACATTGCGGGATGCGTGTGTCAAGTAAACATAAAGTGGAGTTTTACCTACTTGTTGACTTAGCTTTTCTGACAAGAGCTTATCGGTCTCTTTCCAACCACGGTCAGCACGGGCTACGAGTATATTTAGATTAGCTTCTTGTAGTAATTCCAGCGATATGCTAGCTTCCCGCAGGTTGGGATATTCAACGATGAGAATATCTTCTTCCTCTGATGTGTATAGATCGGTAATGCTTTTGGCCAGGTTGTATTCTCGTGAATCAATTCTGAAGTCTGACTTCCATGTTATTACTTTTGTTTTAAGTCCGATACTGTTCCAGTATTTTTTTAGGGCTTCGATCACATAACTTTTGCCTTCCCCGCCTTCTGTACTAATAAAATTGATAATGTAGGGCAATCCTTCTTTCTTTTGCTGACAGAAACGAAGGATACTATTGCTTAACTGTTTTGTAGCTATACTTTTTGATTCTTCAACATGATTGTGATACTCTAAAATAGAGTCTTTGGGAAAGGCGCCTAACATCGGAAGTCCAATCAAACGACGTGTACGAATAGAATCGCGTAGAGTACGGTCTAATAATTCAAGAATTAAGAAGAATCCCAAAATAAATAAGAAGGTACCGGCACACGCTGCCATTACCATTTTTTTCAAAGGAGTGGGCATGGCACTGATCGGATATGCCGGAGCATTCAACACTTTTAATGCAGCGGAGGTCATTTCCAAATTTTTTCTACGCATGAGGGCATCATTGTAGCTTTTCAATACAGACAAGTAATTTTGCTCTATAAAAGTTATGTTACGCTCTTGACGTTTGATAGTGGAACCTACTGGTGCAAACTGTCTGTATTTCTCGTTGAGGTCTATACGGCTTTGCTGTATAATTTGTAAGTCTGATTTGGCTTTTTCGTATTGCATGGTTACTTCAAGCCACTGTTCTATGATGTTCTCTTTAGCTATTCCTTCTTTGGTATATTTGTTCTCTACATATTTATTTGAAAGCTCGGAAAGCTCCTTGCGCGTTTGATTTAAGCGATTCTTATATTCCTGTAATGAGGCTTCTTGATTCTGATGATCACTTGAAATCGTTTCCATTTCTGAGATTTTTCCTGTAAGCGAAGCGGCTTCATTTAGTTTATCCAAGAACTGAAGATTGTTGATTACATGTTTGGCATTGCTGCCCATTTGCTTTTCCAGTTCGTTTAACATTGCTTTGGCGCTGTTGTATGCAATCAGTACGTTTTGTTCACGTAACTCAAACTCTTTGTTGATGGCAGCGATTTCTTTGGTCTCATCGTAATAATTAATAACACGTTTTTCTACGTTATATTGCGTTAGTGAGTCTTCTTTAAGCCGAAGTTCCTTTCCGATGCGTTGAAGTTCGCTTTTAAAATATTCGATAACTTTATCTGTTTCACCATAGCGGATTGCACTGTATTCGTTTACAAATTCTTTGGTCAGGATGTCGATGGTATTATAGGCGATACCCGGATCACTTGCCGTATAACTTATTTCAATCAGATCGCTGGCACCTTTACGCGCTACTCTGATTGCTCTGAGATCATTATAAGAGTAATAGGGCAAATTATAATAGAATACTCCATAGAGATAGTTTGCTTGAGTCGGTCTCAAGTAATTGAAAAAGTTGGCTACCGTTTTATCTTCGCTGTTTTTATCTATTAATGACAGTATTTCTTTCCCGTTCGGACTATTCTTTAGGTGTTCATATATTCTGTTGTAATTGCTGGCTTTGATGAATTCATTGTCTTCTTTTGGATTACCTTTGATCAGACTTCGGGCATATAATCGCATAGATACCCGTTTGAGTGTACTTTCAGCCTTGATAATGTTCATTAGGTTATCCATAGCGTTCTGAGTTGTCGCCCAATCCACTTTGTTATTTCCACCTTCTAGATTGTAGCCGGAAGCAGCGCCAGTGTAGAGGGTTGCCTCTACGTTATATGTTTTGCCTATCATGCGTTTTCCAAAATAGTAAACAGCAAATGTTATAATGGCTGTTCCAATTAGTAACCACCAACGGATACGATATAGGAATCTGCTGATATAAAGGATGTATTCCATAAATGTATGTTTATTTGTTTCTTAAAATGGGAGTGTGGGTGACTAACTCAAGTATCATTAAACTCTTGCTTAACTCGAATTTGCTGTTTTCGAATTTCTCTTGTGCGTCAGATTGGCGAGATTTTTCAGATGATAAAGTTCCCGAATCAATAGCTCCATTCGAGAAATCCTTTTCAGCTATACTATATTGTACATTAGCAAGCATGAGGGCTTCGGCATTAAGTTTAAGAATGTTTAATTGGGAGGTCGCAGTTGCGTATAGAAGGATAATTTCCTTTTTCATTTCCTCAAACTTAACTTCTCTTTCAAGTTGGGCGGTACGTACATTCAGTTTTTGGCGTTTTACCCGCGCTGTCAAGTCAAAGAGACCGTCCAAAGGAATGTTGACTCCTGCACCTACTGTATATCCGTTCTGTGCCTGTGTTGCATAGGTCAGGTAAGGTGCAATTGCTACATCTGTATAAGTAGACTCGTTACCGAACATACCATACTGGTAGCTGCCCCGTAAACTGAAAAAGCCTAAGAAGGCACGCTTCTCTTTTGCCAGAAGCTTCCGTTCAATTTGTTCTTTTACTGTAGCTAATTCATAGGTCGGAGCGCTTTTTGCGTTCTCGAAAAGAAGATCCAGCGGTGGAAGTGTAATGCTGGAATAATCACTTGGTTGTAGTTTTGAGTAATCGCTTACCTCTTGCGCAGTTACGCTTCCAGTGGAGGCAAACAAAAATAGTAATCCTCCGAAGAGGTATCTGATTTGTTTCATAAATTAACCCTATTATCTGCTTTTGCTGTGTTATAGCAACGCAAATATAAGGATTAATTTTATTTAATGATGTTCTTATGGAAGCATTTTATCATCTTTCTTGTTAATTATGAGCAAATACTTGTTTAGAATGCCTCCGTCATGTTGAAATAGAATAAATTCTGCTTGTTCACCATGTCTCTGCCGAAGTCAAGACGGACGTTCATACGGGGCTGAACTTCAATGCGTAAACCGAGTCCCAGATTAGGAAGTACACCTTCGATTTTGCCCGGAGTAGGGCCCATGAAGCCGCATCCTCCCCATGCTACGTAGCCTACATGATTCAGCATCTTCTTCACCCAATTGCTTTTGTCCGTATTTATCATCTGACGGTATTCTGCCATCATCACGTGGGATGACTTGTCGCGAAACTGTCCCATATAATAACCACGAAGGTCGAAAGGAGTGCCGCTGAGTGCGTATTTAGTCAATGGAACATTGCCGAATACATTCTTTGTTTGCACTGTCCAAGCCAATACTTTACGTTTGCCTAGGGTCTTGTATTGGCGGTAGTCTATTTCCAAACGGTAGAAATTATTATCGCTTCCGAAGGCTTTGTTGTACATCATCCCACGAAAGTCCAGATACGTTCCCCGATAAGCATTGGCGGGAACGTCACGGGTGTCGTACGTCAGCAGGAAACCGACTCCGGAACTGAGGTTAGAGTAGCCGTGATCCGTACCGCCGGCAGCAATATACGATGGTTGCTCTATCATTCCTGCGGCAGGTTTAGTGATCTTGTCATAATTGAAGTCGATCTGCGGGCCGGCAAAGAAGTTGCTTTTCCCCAGACGGAATAAAAACCACGGATTCACCTGCACACCGCTATAACGGTATTCGCTGGTGTCTTCGCCACGCGGATAGTCCTTGTTGGTGCTGTATCCGATGCCGTAGAAATTTTCCAGTGTATTCTTATATGCAAAGACTCCGAAGATGCGGAATCGGTCGCCTTTGAAGAAAAGCTGCGGTTTGGTGAACAGGTTCAGTCCTCCTTCGAACATCAGGGCGATGGCCATCGGCACCACCGAACGTTGTTGGGTAGTATCACTCGGATTCATCCGAAACGTCATCAATGCACTACCGCCGATCAGTAATCCGAAGTCAGGAGTATAGCTGGGGCCACCTAATATATTATAATGTAGATTACGTTTGGCTACACGCTGGCGTCGCAATTCTTTTTTGGAAAGGGTGGGGGTGGAATCTGTCGGGGCTACCCCGACTTCGTCAACAGAAGTTGTAGTCGTTTGCAGTTCATCGCTTTTTACTGCCGTGTCAGCCGTTTGAGCTAACGAAATATTGATGAATAGAAACATCATCAATATACCTATTGTATATCTTTTCATATTCTTTCTTGAAATCCGCTGCAAAGGAAACTATTTTATTTCGATTAGTTTTCATTCTCATAGATAATAAATCTAAAAAAGAATCGTATTTTTGCCAATTAATAATATGTAAAACGAAATTGCCAACGGATTACTATTAGCATACAGGCAAAGTTAATTTATAAACGATCTATAATGAATAAACGAATTTTATCAGTTTTTGTTTGCTGTGCCCTTTACTATTCTGCACAGGCACAGGACGCGAAAGGCGGCATCAGCACTGACATGATGCAGCAAATCAAACAGAGTTATCAAGGTACTTCTACCGACAAGGCTATCCGGAACGCCATCAGCAACAACGACATCCGCAAGCTTGCCCTGAACCAGGACAACATGAAGGGGATGGATACACATTTTTCTGTCAAAGTGAACTCCAAGGGGATCACCGACCAGAAATCGTCCGGACGCTGCTGGCTCTTCACCGGTCTGAACGTAATGCGTGCCAAAGCCATCGATAAATACAATCTGGGGTCTTTCGAATTCTCGCAAACCTATCCTTTCTTTTTCGACCAGCTGGAAAAGGCCAACCTTTTCCTCCAAGGAGTCATCGATACCAGCGACAAGCCTATGAACGATAAAATGGTGGAATGGCTGTTCCGCAATCCGTTGAGCGACGGCGGCACATTCACCGGAGTAGCGGACATCGTAAGCAAATACGGTCTCGTCCCCAAAGACGTGATGCCCGAAACGAACAGCAGCGAAAACACAGCCCGCATGGCGAGTCTGATCGCTCTGAAACTTCGCGAACAGGGTTTGCAGCTCCGTGACATGGCCTCGAAAAAAGCCAAACCTACCGCTATAGAGAACGCTAAAGTGGAAATGTTGAGCACCATTTACCGTATGCTTGTCCTGAACTTGGGCGTACCTCCCACAGAATTTACCTGGACGCAATATAATGTCAAAGGCGAGCCTGTAGAAACCGCCACCTACACCCCGCTTTCTTTCCTGAAGAAATACGGTGACGAAAAGCTGATTGACAACTACGTCATGCTCATGAACGATCCCAGCCGCGAATACTACAAATGTTATGAAATAGACTACGACCGCCACCGCTACGACGGTAAGAACTGGACATACGTCAACCTCCCGATCGAGGACATCAAGGAGATGGCCATCGCCTCTCTGAAAGACAGCACCATGATGTATTACTCCTGCGACGTCGGCAAGTTCCTGAACTCTGACCGTGGTCTGCTCGACGTCAAAAACTATGATTACGACTCATTGATGGGCACCACCTTCGGCATGGACAAGAAGCAGCGTATTCAAAGCTTTGCCAGCAGCTCCAGTCACGCCATGACCCTCATGGCAGTCGATCTGGACAAAAACGGAAAACCGACCAAATGGATGGTTGAAAATAGTTGGGGTGCCGGAGCCGGCTATCAGGGACATCTCATCATGACCGACGAATGGTTCAACGAATATACCTTCCGTCTTGTTGTGGAAACGAAATACGTGACCCCGAAAGCACTCGAAGTCTTGAAACAAAAACCGATCCGCCTGCCGGCGTGGGATCCAATGTTTGCCGGCGAAGAATAACCAACCGACAAACACGCTGCATAGACTTGTACGCTGCAAGGTCTTCCGGCCTACTTTATTAAAGAACGTGTGCGAACACAAAAGGAATTACGGATATTTTTCCGTAATTCCTTTCTTTTTTCCTCCCGAATCACATTATTATTTATTACTTTTGCGGCAAATTTTATGAAACCATTATTTTATATAGCATGGCAAATGTAATAAAGTTACGTAAAGGCCTTGACATAAACCTGAAAGGTAAAGCTGCTGAGACGTACACAACAGTGAAAGAGCCGGGATTTTACGCACTCGTACCCGATGATTTTCCTGGAGTGACACCGAAAGTGGTTGTGAAAGAGCAGGAATATGTGATGGCCGGTGGACCCTTGTTTATCGACAAGTATCATCCTGAAGTGAAATTTGTTTCGCCCGTGAGTGGCGTAGTGACGAGCGTTGAACGTGGTGCTCGCCGTAAGGTATTGAACATCGTAGTGGAAGCTGCCGCAGAGCAGGACTACGAAGAATTTGGTAAGAAGAACGTATCCTCGATGGATGCAGATGCTGTGAAGTCCGCGCTTCTTGAAGCAGGTCTGTTTGCGTTTATCAAGCAACGTCCGTATGACATCATTGCAGACCCGACGGTAACACCGAAGGGCATCTTCGTTTCCGCATTCGATACCAATCCGCTGGCTCCCGACTTCGAATTTGCTCTGAAAGGCGAAGAAGCAAACTTCCAGACTGGTCTTGATGCCCTCGCCAAAATGGCAAAAACTTACCTGAGCATCAGCGTGAAACAGAAAGCCGCTGCACTGACACAGGCTAAGAACGTTACAATCACCGCTTTCGACGGACCGAACCCTGCCGGTAACGTAGGTGTTCAGATCAACCACCTCGACCCCGTTTCAAAGGGCGAAACTGTGTGGACAATTGATCCGCAAGCCGTTATCTTCATCGGTCGTCTCTTCAATACAGGCCGTGTGAATTTTACCCGCACAGTAGCCGTGACAGGTTCCGAAGTGTTGAAACCTGCTTACTGCAAACTTCAGGTAGGTGCATTGCTGACCAACGTATTTGCCGGAAACGTAACAACTGACAAAGATTTGCGCTACATCAGCGGTAACGTGCTGAGTGGCAAACAAGTTTCTCCTAACGGATTCTTGGGCGCTTTCCACAGCCAGCTGACTGTAATCCCCGAAGGTGATGACGTTCACGAAATGTTCGGATGGATCATGCCGCGTTTCAACCAGTTCAGTGCCAACCACTCATATTTCAGCTGGTTGATGGGCAAAAAGGAATATACGCTGGATGCACGTATCAAAGGCGGCGAACGCCACATGATCATGTCCGGCGAATATGACAAGGTATTCCCGATGGACATCATGCCCGAATATCTGATTAAAGCGATCATCGCCGGTGATATCGACCGCATGGAAGCGCTGGGGATTTACGAAGTGGCTCCTGAAGACTTCGCACTCTGCGAGTTCGTCTGCTCTTCGAAGATGGAACTCCAACGCATCGTCCGTGTCGGACTCGACATGCTCCGTGCTGAAATGGCATAATCCGCATGGCAAATTGTAAATTGTAAATCGTAAAATAGTAATATATTAATGAAAGCGTTAAGAAATTATCTCGATAAGATAAAGCCGAACTTTGAAGAGGGCGGCAAATTCCACGCATTCCAGTCGGTGTTTGACGGCTTCGAAACATTCCTGTTCGTGCCCAGCAAGACTGCGAAAACGGGAACGCACATACACGACGCGATCGACAGCAAGCGTATTATGTCGATTGTGGTTATTTCGTTAGTACCGGCGCTGCTGTTCGGTATGTACAACGTAGGTTACCAGCATTTCACCCACACGGGTGCTACTGGCAGCTTCATCGAAATGTTTATTTACGGATTTCTGGCTGTATTGCCTAAAATTATCGTATCATACGTTGTTGGTCTGGGGATTGAGTTCGTCGTAGCTCAATGGAAGAAGGAGGAAATTCAGGAAGGATTCCTTGTTTCCGGTATTCTGATCCCGATGATCGTTCCGGTAGACTGTCCGCTTTGGATTCTTGCCGTAGCAACTGCATTCTCTGTTATCTTTGCAAAAGAAGTATTCGGTGGTACGGGTATGAATGTGTTCAACGTAGCGTTGATCACCCGTGCATTCCTGTTCTTCGCATATCCTACCAAGATGTCCGGTGACGCCGTTTGGGTATCGGGCGATACCATTTTCGGTATGGGACAGGCTGTAGACGGTCTGACTGTGGCTACCCCGCTGGGACAAGCCGCTACAACGGGTACGGTTCCTGCATTCAACATGGATATGATAACAGGTCTTATTCCCGGTTCTATCGGTGAAACAAGTGTGATCGCCATCCTGATCGGTGCCGTTATCCTGCTGTGGACAGGCGTTGCAAGCTGGAAGACGATGCTTTCTGTATTCGTTGGTGGTGCATTCATGGCCTGGGTATTCAATGCTATCGGCATGGAAAACAACACAATGGCTCAGATGCCTTGGTACGAACACCTCGTACTGGGTGGTTTCTGCTTCGGTGCCGTGTTCATGGCTACCGACCCTGTGACATCCGCACGTACGGAAAGAGGTAAATACATCTTCGGATTTCTGATCGGTGTGATGGCTATCATTATCCGCGTACTGAATCCGGGTTATCCCGAAGGTATGATGCTTGCCATCCTGCTGATGAACATCTTCGCTCCGCTGATCGACTACTGTGTAGTACAGAGTAATATCAGCCGTCGCGAGAAACGCGCTGTTAAGTCTAACCAATAATACCGAATGAAAATGAATACAAATAGTAATAGTTATACTATCATTTATGCTTCGGTAATGGTTGTTATCGTTGCATTCCTGCTGGCATTCGTTAGTTCTTCACTGAAAGCTACACAAGACAAGAATGTGCAGTTGGACACTAAAAAACAGATTCTTGCTGCATTGAACATTAAAAATGTAGAAGACGCTGATGCCGAATATCAGAAATATGTAAAAGGTGATATGCTGATGAACGTAGACGGCACGCTGACTGAAAACACAGGTGAGTTTGCTACCAACTACGAGAAAGAAGCAAAAGAACAACAACGTCTGCACGTATTTGTATGCGATGTGGATGGCCAGACTAAATATGTATTTCCAGTTTACGGTGCCGGTCTTTGGGGTGCTATCTGGGGATATGTTGCTTTGAACGAGGATAAAGACACTGTTTACGGTGTTTATTTCTCACACGCAAGTGAGACACCGGGGTTGGGTGCTGAAATCGCAACTGACAAGTTCCAGAGTGAATTTACAGGCAAGAAGACACTGGAAAACGGTGCCGTTGCTCTGGGTGTTGTTAAGAATGGCAAGGTAGAAAAAGCTGATTACCAAGTGGACGGTATCTCTGGTGGTACGATCACTTCGGTAGGTGTGGATGCTATGCTGAAGGCTTGTCTGAATAATTACATAAGTTTTTTAACTAAATAATAAGGAGGAGGATAAAGAATATGGGACAACTGTTTTCAAAGAAGAATAAAGAAGTATTCTCTGCTCCGTTGGGAATCGATAATCCGGTAACCGTACAGGTGCTTGGTATCTGTTCTGCACTTGCTGTTACTGCCAAGCTGGAACCCGCCATTGTGATGGGACTTTCAGTTACTGTGATTACAGCGTTTGCCAATGTCGTTATTTCACTGTTGCGTAAGACGATTCCAAATCGTATCCGTATCATCGTTCAGTTGGTAGTGGTTGCTGCTTTGGTTACCATCGTTAGTGAAATTCTGAAAGCGTTTGCATACGATGTAAGTGTACAGCTCTCTGTTTATGTAGGTTTGATCATTACCAACTGTATCCTGATGGGACGTCTGGAAGCATTTGCCATGCAGAACGGTCCTTGGGAATCATTCCTTGACGGAGTTGGTAACGGTTTGGGTTATGCCAAGATTCTGGTAATCGTAGCTTTCTTCCGCGAACTGCTCGGCTCGGGAACTTTGCTTGGTTTCAATATCCTGAATTATGAGCCTATCCAGAATATCGGTTATGTAAACAACGGTCTAATGTTGATGCCGCCGATGGCATTGATTATCGTAGCTTGCATCATCTGGTATCAGCGTGCACGTCACAAAGAACTGCAAGAAGAAAGTAATTAATATAAATGAAGGGTGAAGAAGGATGAATGAAGGTAACACTCATAAACTCGAAATTCTTCATTCTTAATTTTTAATTAAAATATATGGAACATTTATTAAGTTTATTCGTCCGCTCCATCTTTGTGGACAACATGATATTCGCGTTCTTCTTGGGTATGTGCTCATATCTGGCTGTATCGAAGAATGTGAAGACTGCCGTAGGACTGGGTATAGCCGTAACATTCGTGTTGCTGGTTACGCTTCCGGTGAACTATTTATTGCAAACCAAGGTGCTGGCTGCCAACGCTATCATTGAAGGTGTTGACCTCAGCTTCCTGAGTTTTATTCTTTTCATTGCCGTTATTGCCGGTATCGTGCAATTGGTGGAGATGGTGGTAGAACGTTTCAGCCCGTCGCTGTACGCTTCACTGGGTATCTTCCTGCCGTTGATTGCTGTTAACTGTGCTATCATGGGTGCTTCTTTGTTTATGCAACAACGCATCAATCTGGGTGCAAGCGATCCGAAATACATCGGTGATGTATGGGATGCGCTGTCTTACGCACTCGGTTCGGGTATCGGCTGGCTGCTGGCTATCGTCGGTCTGGCTGCTATCCGTGAGAAAATGGCTTACTCTGATGTACCTGCTCCGCTGAAAGGTCTGGGTATCACATTTATCACTGTAGGTCTGATGGCAATCGCATTTATGTGTTTCTCTGGTTTGAACATCTAAAAAGAAAGGAATAAGACAATGGATATGAATTTAATATTAGCGAGCATTGGGGTATTCCTTGTGGTTATTCTGTTGCTTGTTGTTATCTTGCTGGTTGCCAAGAAATTTCTGGTACCGTCAGGTAACGTGAAACTAACGATCAATGGCGAAACAGGACTGGAAGTAGAGTCCGGTTCCACATTGCTTAATACGCTGGCCGTAAACGGTGTATTCCTGTCATCCGCTTGTGGTGGCAAGGGTTCTTGCGGACAGTGCAAATGTCAGGTGCTTGAAGGTGGCGGCGAAATCCTGCCTTCTGAAGTTCCTCACTTCAGCCGCAAACAGCAACAAGACCACTGGCGTCTGGGCTGTCAGGTGAAAGTGAAGAGTGACATGGCTATCAAGATCGACGAGTCTGTACTCGGTGTGAAAGAGTGGGAGTGCGAAGTGATCTCCAACAAGAACGTGGCTACATTTATCAAAGAGTTTATCGTGGCATTGCCTAAAGGCGAACACATGGACTTTATCCCGGGTTCTTACGCACAGATCAAGATACCTAAATTCTCAATGGATTATGATAAGGACATTGATAAGAGCCTGATCGGTGAAGAATATCTGCCTGCATGGGAGAAATTCGGTTTGCTGGGCTTGAAATGTAAGAATGAAGAGGAAACAATCCGTGCTTACTCTATGGCCAACTATCCTGCAGAAGGTGACCGTATCATGCTGACTGTACGTATCGCTACCCCTCCGTTCAAGCCGAAAGAACAGGGTCCTGGATTTATGGATGTAATGCCGGGTATCGCTTCTTCTTATATCTTTACGCTGAAACCGGGTGACAAGGTAATAATGAGTGGTCCTTATGGAGACTTCCATCCGATTTTCGACTCTAACAAGGAAATGATGTGGATCGGTGGTGGTGCCGGTATGGCTCCGTTGCGTGCACAGATTATGCACTTGACGAAAACATTGCATACGACCGACCGCAAGATGTCTTACTTCTATGGTGCCCGTGCGCTGAACGAAGTATTCTATCTGGAAGACTTCCTGCAAATTGAAAAGGATTTCCCGAACTTCACATTCCATCTGGCACTCGACCGTCCGGATCCTGCTGCTGATGCTGCCGGTGTGAAATATACTCCGGGTTTCGTACACAACGTAATTTATGAAACTTACTTGAAGAACCACGAAGCTCCTGAAGATATTGAATACTACATGTGTGGTCCTGGTCCGATGTCGAAAGCTGTAGAGAAGATGCTCGACGATCTGGGCGTTCCGGCTCAGAACCTGATGTTCGATAACTTTGGAGGATAATCTTCGGAAGTTGATCTCCGGTCGGAAAGGACCGGAAGAATAACATAAAGAAACTGGCGGGAAATCTGTAAAAGACAATGGTGCTTTTCAGATTTCCCGCTTTCTTTATGCACTATCTTACCGAATCTTTTCGTCCTTTTTGTATCTTTGTCCCCATGTTAGAGAAAAATGAAATAATACAGTCCGCTCTTCAGAATTTGAAGATTGAATCTTTGAACCCGATGCAGGAAGCTGCGCTCGAACAGGGCACGGGCAGGAAAGATGTTATCCTGTTGTCACCGACAGGATCGGGCAAGACATTGGCTTATCTTTTGCCTCTGTTGCTTACCCTAAAACCGAATGATGACAGCGTGCAGGTGCTGATTCTGGTGCCTTCCCGTGAGTTGGCTTTACAGATAGATACCGTGTTCCGGAGCATGGGAACTTCCTGGAAAACGTGTTGCTGCTACGGCGGGCATCCCATTGCCGAAGAAAAGAAAAGCATTGCAGGAAATCATCCTGCCATCATTATCGGTACTCCGGGACGTATCACCGACCATCTGTCCAAAAGGAACTTTGATCCCGAAACAATCGAGACTTTGATTATCGATGAGTTTGATAAATCGCTGGAGTTCGGCTTTCATGATGAGATGGCAGAGATCATTACCCAGCTTCCGGGATTAAAGAAACGTATGCTGCTGTCGGCTACTGATGCCGAAGAAATTCCTCAGTTTACGGGACTGAACCGGACAGTCAAACTGGATTTTCTTCCGGAGGCAACCGAAGAACAGGAAAACCGGTTGAAGCTGATGAAGGTGCTTTCTCCTTCCAAAGATAAGATTGCTACGCTTTACAACTTGCTTTGTACATTGGGAAGCAGTTCCAGCATTGTTTTCTGCAATCATCGGGATGCGGTGGATCGTGTGCATAAGCTGCTCGAAGATAAGAAACTATCAGCCGAACGTTTTCATGGTGGTATGGAACAGCCGGATCGGGAACGGGCATTGTATAAGTTCCGTAACGGAAGCTGTCATGTACTGATCTCTACCGACCTTGCTGCCCGTGGACTTGATATTCCGGAGATAGAGCACATCATTCACTATCATCTGCCTGTGAACGAAGAAGCGTTTACACATCGTAACGGACGTACGGCACGTTGGGATGCAACAGGTACTTCTTATCTGATTCTTCACACAGAAGAGAAACTACCTGAATATATTCCCGAAGATATAGAAACGATGGAACTGCCGGAAAATCCTTCGCGTCCTCCCAAATCAGTCTGGACTACTATATATATAGGTAAAGGAAAGAAGGAGAAACTGAGCCGGATGGACATTGCCGGATTCCTTTATAAGAAAGGTAATCTGACGCGTGAAGATGTAGGTGCGATTGATGTGAAAGAGCATTATGCTTTTGTTGCCGTTCGTCGGGCAAAAGTGAAGCAACTCCTGAATCTTATTCAAGGGGAAAAAATCAAAGGAATGAAGACTATCATTGAGGAAGCTAAATAAAGGGAGCCGAAAAACAACAGGTGTTCTCAAAGCTGAAAGGGGAATTTCAAGAACCAAATAGGTGATTGGGATGCTGCAATGACGAAATGATCGGCTTTGTCATTACAAATAATATCACTTTTCTGAAGTGGGAGATATCTTCCCCGGATGACAGAGTAAAATGATAGTAGAAAAATATTTCTGTGACAGTCTCCATTTCTTTTCTTTTAGGAAGGTATTGGAGACTCCTTTCTTTCTGACTTATTTTTATAATTTTAGTCTCGTCGCTTGTTAGGGTGAGAAATCCTCGTTTTTCTCTGTCTTTCTTAATAAATATTCATTTTATAACCGTTTTCCTTTCACTTTATAACCGATTATTTCCCACAGGTTATATTTTCACCTTTTATCCCTTGCTTGATATGTATGGATAACAATATGGTGTATATATCTTGTATAAACCAATAAAAAGAAAGAGAAATCTGCTTTAGAACAGTATTTTTATAAGGAAAGATTTGTGCACCGGAAATAAATTCGTAAATTCGCAAGGTCAAAAGACATAAACTAACGAAATGTTAAACCAAAAACAAACTTCAAATGAAAAAGCATAATTTCAATGCAGGACCTTCCATTCTTCCGCGTGAGGTGATAGAGGATACAGCGAAGGCTATTTTAGATTTCAACGGCTCTGGTCTCTCTTTGATGGAAATCAGCCACCGTGCCAAAGACTTCCAACCTGTGGTTGACGAAGCAGAGGCATTATTCAAGGAATTACTCAATATCCCCGAAGGTTATTCGGTACTGTTCCTTGGTGGTGGTGCTAGTATGGAGTTCTGCATGGTACCTTTCAACTTCCTTGAAAAAAAGGCTGCTTATCTGAATACAGGTGTGTGGGCAAAGAAAGCGATGAAAGAAGCTAAGGGGTTTGGTGAAGTCGTAGAAGTTGCTTCTTCCGCTGAAGCTACATATACTTACATCCCGAAAGATTACACAATTCCTGCTGACGCAGATTATTTCCACATAACTACCAATAACACGATTTACGGTACAGAATTAAAAGAAGATCTCAACTCTCCGGTTCCGATGGTTGCCGATATGTCTTCTGATATTTTCTCTCGTCCGATCGACGTTTCCAAATATATCTGTATCTATGGTGGTGCGCAGAAAAATCTGGCTCCTGCCGGTGTTACATTCGTTATCGTGAAGAATGATGCGGTAGGTAAAGTTTCTCGTTACATCCCGTCAATGCTAAACTATCAGACTCATATCGATAACGGTTCTATGTTCAACACTCCTCCGGTAGTGCCTATCTATGCTGCACTGTTGAACCTGCGTTGGATTAAGGCACAGGGTGGTGTGAAAGAAATGGAACGTCGTGCTATCGAAAAGGCTGATATGCTGTACGCTGAAATCGACCGTAACAAACTGTTCGTAGGTACTGCTGCCAAAGAAGACCGTTCACGCATGAACATCTGTTTCGTGATGGCTCCCGAATACAAGGATCTGGAAGCTGACTTCATGAAGTTCGCTACAGAAAAAGGTATGGTAGGTATCAAAGGACATCGTTCAGTGGGTGGTTTCCGTGCATCTTGCTACAATGCTCTGCCGAAAGAAAGTGTACAAGCTTTGATCGACTGCATGCAGGAATTTGAAAAACTTCATTAATAATATAAATAGAGTCACCACAGATTGCACGGATTTACACTGAAATCTTATTGAATATAGTGTGTAGGCCGGTGAAGTCTGTGGTGAATCTTTTTTAAAAGATACAGATAAATTATGAAAGTACTTGTAGCTACTGAAAAACCGTTTGCCAAAGTTGCTGTAGACGGTATCCGTAAAGAAATCGAAGCAGCCGGATATGAGCTTGCTTTGCTGGAGAAATATACCGATAAAGCACAGTTGCTGGATGCAGTGAAAGATGCTAATGCTATCATTATCCGTAGTGATATTATTGATGCAGAGGTGCTGGATGCTGCTAAAGAACTGAAGATTGTAGTTCGTGCTGGTGCCGGATACGATAATGTAGACCTGGCTGCCGCTACCGCTCACAATGTTTGCGTGATGAATACTCCGGGACAGAACTCCAATGCTGTTGCCGAACTGGCTTTGGGCATGATGGTATACGCCGTTCGTAACTTCTATAACGGTACTTCCGGTACAGAATTGATGGGCAAGAAACTGGGTATCCATGCATACGGAAACGTTGGTCGTAACGTTGCCCGTGTAGCTAAAGGCTTCGGAATGGAAGTGTACGCCTACGACGCTTTCTGTCCGAAAGAAGTGATCGAGAAAGATGGCGTGAAGGCACTTGACTCTGCAGAAGAACTGTACAAGACTTGTCAGGTAGTGTCTCTTCATATCCCGGCAACTGCTGAAACGAAGAACTCTATCAACTACGCTTTGCTGAAAGAGATGCCAAAAGGCGCTATGCTGGTGAACACTGCCCGTAAGGAAGTGATCAACGAAGCCGAGCTGATCAAATTGATGGAAGACCGTGCCGACTTCAAGTATATGACAGATATCATGCCTGCTGCTAATGTGGAATTTGCTGAGAAGTTTGCAGGACGTTATTTCTCTACTCCGAAGAAGATGGGTGCACAGACTGCCGAAGCAAATATCAATGCCGGTATTGCTGCCGCTCAACAGATTGTTGGTTTCTTGAAAGACGGTTGCGAGAAGTTCAGAGTAAACAAATAATGAGATGAATAGTAAGACTGCTTATCGTTGTTCAGTCACTTATTTGATGATAGGTGCTGGTGTACATTAAGTAGTATATTCAGAAATATGTTATCAGATTTCGCCCTCGGCTTTTGCGAGGGCGTATCTGTTGTACTAATCTTAAAAACATACCATGACTTATGGCTATTATCAAACCTTTTAAGGGCGTTCGCCCTCCACAAGACCTGGTTGAACAGGTTGCTTCCCGTCCTTACGATGTATTAAACTCAGAAGAAGCGCGTACAGAAGCAGCTGGAAATGAAAAATCCCTTTATCATATCATTAAGCCCGAGATTGACTTTCCTGTTGGTACGGATGAACACGATGAACGTGTTTATGAGAAAGCTGCCGAAAACTTCCGGCTGTTTCAGGATAAAGGCTGGTTAGTGCAGGATGCAAAGGAAAACTATTACATCTATGCCCAGACCATGAACGGGAAAACTCAGTATGGACTGGTAGTAGGCGCTTATGTTCCTGACTATATGAACGGTATCATCAAGAAGCATGAGCTTACCCGTCGTGATAAGGAAGAAGACCGTATGAAGCACGTTCGTGTGAACAATGCGAATATCGAACCTGTATTCTTTGCCTATCCCGATAATGCGAAATTGGATACAATCATTCGGAAATACACTGCCGAAAAGCCTGTTTACGACTTTATCGCTCCGGGTGATGGCTTCGGACATACTTTCTGGATTGTTGACCAGGACGAAGATATCGCTGCAATTACTGCAGAATTTGCTAAAATGCCGGCATTATATATTGCCGACGGGCATCATCGTTCCGCTGCTGCTGCTCTGGTAGGTGCCGAGAAAGCAAAGCAAAACGCGAACCATCGTGGCGATGAAGAGTATAACTATTTCATGGCTGTATGTTTCCCTGCCAATCAATTGACTATCATCGACTATAACCGTGTAGTAAAAGACCTCAACGGGCTGACTCCCGAACAATTTCTTGCTGCATTGGATAAGAATTTTGTTGTAGAAGAAAAGGGTACAGATATCTATAAACCGTCCGGTTTGCACAATTTCTCCCTCTATCTTGGCGACAAGTGGTATAGTCTGACGGCAAAGGCAGGTACATACAATGACAATGATCCTATCGGCGTGCTTGACGTTACTATTTCTTCCAATCTGATTTTAGATGAGATTTTAGGAATCAAAGACCTCCGTTCGGATAAGCGTATTGACTTTGTAGGCGGTATCCGCGGTTTGGGAGAATTGAAGAAGCGTGTTGACAGTGGAGAAATGAAAGTAGCTCTGGCTCTTTATCCCGTATCCATGAAGCAATTGATGGATATTGCCGATACTGGCAACATTATGCCTCCCAAAACGACTTGGTTTGAACCGAAACTTCGTTCAGGATTGGTTATCCATAAGTTGGATTAAGACATATTCTATATAGAAAATAGAGCGGTCAATCTCTCACAATCAACAGGACATTTGTGAGAGATTGACCGCTTGTTTTTGTATAAATGACCGCCCGATTCCGTTAAAACGACCACCCGACTACCTCCAATTGACTGCTTGATTGCACCCCATCGACCGTTTGACTGCATGAAATGAAGCGCTCGTTTCAATGAGAAGCTCTAATATTTTCGAACAGCAGATGGAATTTCGTCAAGAAAGCCGTATCTTTGCGGCATGACTGCTGAAGATACTTATAAAACTATCGTCGAACCTTCCGAAGGTATTTATACAGAAAAGCGAAGCAAGTTTATTGCCATCGCCTTGCCTGTGCGTACCCTTGATGAGATAAAAGCGCATCTTGAAACGTATCAGAAGAAGTATTATGATGCACGGCACGTGTGCTATGCTTATATGTTAGGTGCAGCGCGAAAGGATTTTCGAGCCAATGATAACGGTGAACCTTCGGGAACGGCGGGAAAGCCCATTCTCGGGCAAATTAACTCTAATGAACTGACTGATATTCTGATTATTGTAGTCCGTTATTTCGGTGGAATCAAGTTAGGAACGAGCGGACTGATTGTAGCTTATAAAGCAGCTGCTGCCGAAGCAATATCTGCCGCTACCATTATAGAAAAAACGGTAGATGAAGAAGTGACCGTAATGTTTGAATATCCTTTTATGAACGATATCATGCGTATTGTAAAGGAGGAAGAACCGGAAATTCTCAGCCAATCGTACGATATGGATTGCAGCATGACGTTGTGTATTCGTCGTTCCATGATGCCCAAACTGCGTGCACGATTGGAGAAAGTGGAGACCGCAAGGATTCTTGATGAAGAGTAAAATAAAGAAAAATAAGAATATATGGCATTTGAAGCAACAAAAAGAGAATGGTGTGAACTGTATACTTTCTTCCGTCTGCTGACAGAAGGAAAAGTAACGTTGGGTACGGCTAAGGCAAAGAAAGGAGAAATCGACTGGCCTATCGCAATGATTCAACGGGAGGAACATGACGGAACACGCTGCTACTATATAGAAAAAGAGATGGTCCGCATCAAAGGAGAAAATAGTGAGAAATCCGTTCCCCGGGAAGATTTCGGGATTGTGGCAGATTTGATTTTGCAGGCTGTCAAGTCCTCTTCGGAGGATGAAGTCACTTCTCCGGATGGAGTGGAAGAGTTTTTGGATGAAGTCGCAATTTTCGATCTGGAAGCGAAGACGGAAGATCGTACCGATTTTTATATTGCCTTCTGGCATCCGGAGGCACCGTTGAGCGGGTTCAGCGTTCGTTCGCGATTGGGTGCTATGAATCCGCTGTTGGACGGAGGCCGTGCGGCTAACTTGAAACTGGAACAGAGCGGAGTCAAATTTGCAACACCTACGGTGAATAAGATTAATGCGTTGCCGGAAACCCCTAATGAAGTAGCAGAACGAATGTTGCTGATTGAGCGCTTGGGTGGTGTACTCAAATACTCGGACGTGGCAGATCGGGTATTCCGTAGCAATCTTTTAATGATTGACTTACACTTTCCTCGTGTGCTGACAGAAATGGTGCGCATCATGCACTTGGACGACATCACCCGTATCAGTGAACTGACGGAAGTAATCAAACAGATGAACCCGTTGAAAATAAAAGATGAATTGGTAAACAAACATGGTTTCTATGAGTTTAAAGTGAAGCAATTCCTGATGGCATTAGCCTTGGGTATGCGTCCGGCAAAGATATATACTGGACAGGATTCGGCTGTTGAAGGTATCCTGTTGATGGATGGGAGTGGGGAAGTTCTTTGCTATCACAAGTCAGAGAAACCGGTTATGGAGGACTTCCTGTTCCTGAATACCCGTTTGGAGAAAGGTTCTCTGGATAAAGACAAATACGGCTTTTTGGAAAGAGAGAACGGTACGTATTACTTCAAACTGAATGCAAAGATCGGATTGGTAAAACGATAAATGCAAGTGGTGAACGAGTTGTAAGTATAGTAAATATAGTATATGAAAACGAATGAAGTTTTAGAAAATATCAAAGCACGTCGTAGTGTACGGGCTTATACTGACCGGCAAGTTTCGGAAGAAGACTTACAGGCTATTCTGGAAGCTGCCACTTTTGCACCCAGTGGGATGCATTTGGAGACATGGCATTTTACCGCTATTCAGAATGCAGATAAACTGGCAGAATTGAATGAACGGATTAAAGGCGCTTTTGCTAAAAGCGATGAACCGAAATTACAGGAACGTGGTCATAGCAAGGCGTATTGCTGTTATTATCATGCCCCGACTTTGGTGATCGTGTCCAACGAACCCACTCAATGGTGGGCCGGCATGGATTGTGCCTGCGCGATTGAGAATATGTTTTTGGCTACCCATTCTCTGGGAATCGGATCTTGCTGGATCAATCAGTTGGGTACGACTTGCGATGATCCCGAAGTTCGTGAATTTATAAGCTCTTTGGGTGTACCGGAGAATCATAAAGTATATGGCTGTGTAGCTTTAGGATATGTTGATCCTAAAATCTCACTAAGGGAGAAAATGGTAAAAGCCGGAACAGTGACTGTTGTCAGATAGAACCAGACTATGTTTTCGACAAACATGGAATGGAATGAAGAGCAGCATGATAACCGTAAGGTTTCGGAGTCGCTTCTTATGTTCATTTAGCTCGGTGCTTATTGGAATACGCTCGGTGCTTAACAAAGGTAAGCCCGGAGCTCACATTTGCTGAGCTCCGGGCTTATTTTTTCATGTACGGATTTCCTTTGAAAGCTTCTTCTTATTCGAACGTTCCGTAGCGGGTCGGCAATAATTTCCGGTCTCCCAACGTATTGTCTACGCGAGCCACATTCACCCAGAACTTATTCTCACGCACGCTTTCTATCGGATACGCTGCTTTCTCACGTGTGTAGGAATGTTCCCAGTTATCATTCACAATTTCATATTCCGGATGCGGGGCGTTGACTAATACATTATCATTCTTATCTGCTTCTTCGTTTTTCACTTCCTGGATTTCTTTCCATATATTCAGCATGACGTCTATAAAGTTGTTCAACTCCGCCAGGCTTTCGCTTTCAGTAGGTTCAATCATCAATGTGCCGTGAACAGGGAAGGAGAGAGTCGGTGCATGATAGCCGTAGTCCATCAGACGCTTCGCGATGTCATTTTCTGAGATACCCGTTTCTTCATGTACCTTGCGGCATTCCAGAATCATTTCATGTCCGACGAAACCGGTAGCTCCCCGATAAACAATACCGTAAGTATCTTTTAGACAGGCAGCCAGATAGTTGGCATTGAGAATGGCTATTTTAGTAGCCTGAGTCAAGCCTTCGGTACCCATCATCCGGATGTAGCCGTATGTGATAGGCAAGATACCCGCACTGCCGAACGGAGCTGCGGAAACCTGATTTTGCGTACTGCCGAAGATCGAATGTCCCGGCAAGAATGGAACCAGATGCTCAGCTACACAGATAGGGCCTACACCCGGACCGCCGCCGCCATGTGGTGAAGCAAACGTCTTGTGCAAATTCAAGTGACAAACGTCTGCACCTATAAATCCCGGATTGGTCAATCCTACCTGTGCATTCATGTTGGCACCATCCATATATACTTGTGCGCCACAAGCGTGGATGATTTCACAGATTTCCTTTATTTCCGTCTCGAAGATACCATGCGTTGACGGATAGGTGATCATCAGTGCAGCCAGTGCTTCCTTGTTCTCTTCGGCTTTGGCACGCAGGTCGCCCATATCTACGTTTCCTTGCTCGTCGCAAGCGCAGGTGACGGTTTCAAATCCGGCTTGTATGGCAGATGCAGGATTCGTACCGTGTGCCGAAGCCGGAATCAATATTTTGTTGCGATGTCCTTGACCAATACTTTCAAGATACGCACGGATAACTCGCAGACCGGCATATTCTCCCGCAGCACCCGAGTTCGGCTGCAGGCTGACACCTGCAAATCCGGTAATAACCTTCAAGTCCTCGCTCAAATTGCTGATCAATTCACGATATCCTTCCGCCTGATCTTCCGGCACCAACGGATGCATGCTCATAAACTCCGGACGGCTTAAAGGAAGCATTTCAGCGGCTGCGTTGAGCTTCATCGTACACGATCCGAGGGAAATCATGGACTGGGCCAATGAAATATCCTTCCGATCCAGACGTTTGATGTAGCGCATCATTTCCGTTTCCGTATGATAGTTGGAGAACACCTCGTGCGTGAGGAAAGGCGTGGTGCGTTTCAGTGCTTTGTCAATATTGCTCTTTTCCGGCACGTCCTCTACCTTCTGATAATCTTTCCCGGCGGCAATGGCAAAGATGGAAAGCAACACGTTCGTAGCTGCTACATCTGTCGTTTCATCGATGCTGAAACCTACGTCTCCGTTCTCGTAATAGCGCAGGTTCACTTCCTTGCTTAGTGCGATCGTGCGAATCTGCTGCGCCGAAACGTGTTCCGGCAACTCGAAACGTAGCGTATCGAAATATTGTGCATTGACTTGCGTATATCCGAATTTCTTTAATTGCTTGTCGAGGAAGACAGTGATGCTATGAATACGCGAAGCAATCGTTCTGATTCCTTCCTGTCCGTGATATACAGCGTAGAAACCTGCCATCGTAGCGAGTAATGCCTGAGCCGTGCAAATATTGGAAGTGGCTTTTTCGCGTTTGATATGCTGTTCGCGTGTCTGCAAAGCCATTCGGTAGCAGAGTTTGCCGTATTTGTCTTTGGACCATCCGATGATGCGTCCCGGCATGTTCCGCTTGTACTCGTCACGTGTGGCGAAGTAGGCTGCCGAAGGGCCACCGTAAAACATTGGTGTACCCAGACGTTGTGTTGTACCGAATACGATATCCGCTCCCCATTCTCCCGGAGGAGTCAGCAGGGCAAGACTCAGAATGTCAGCGGCAACGGCAACTTTGCAGTCTGCTTCATGTGCCTTTTTTGTGAAGTCGGCATAGTCTTCCACATTACCGCTGGAGTTAGGATATTGCAGGATGCAGGCGAAGATTTCCGGTGAGGGTTCAAACTCTTTATATTTGCCTGTGCGCAATTCGATGCCTTGTGGAATGGCACGTGTGGTCATTACTGCCAAGGTCTGCGGGAAGATGTTTTCGTCCACAAAGACTATGTTGGCACCTGCTTTCTGTTGGGCACGCGAACGCAGAGCATACATCATGGTTACGGCTTCGGCGGCGGCAGTCGCTTCATCCAGCAGTGAGCAGTTGGCGAGCGGCATAGCGGTGAGGTCACAGACGGCAGTCTGGAAATTCATCAACGCTTCCAGTCTTCCTTGCGACACTTCTGTCTGATAAGGCGTGTAAGAAGTATACCATACGGGATTTTCGAATACATTCCGTTGGATAACGGCAGGAGTAATCGTATTATACCACCCCAATCCGATGTATGTCGTATACAGTTTGTTTTTACTTGCCAGGTCGGCAATGTGTTTTCCAAATTCGTATTCCGTCAACGGCTTGGCCAGTGCCAGCGGTTCCTTCAGTCGGATGTTGGCAGGGATGGTTTTGTTGATCAGTTCATCCAGTGAGTCTACGCCTATTTTGCGGAGCATCACAGCTGTGTCTTCTTCATTGATGCCGATGTGACGGCTAGCTAACAAATCTGTTTTCATAATTTATGGGGGATGTTTTTAAGTAATAGGTAATAAGTAATAAGTAATATCCATGCGGATAAATATACTGGCAGCTACGATTATTACCTGTTACTTATTACCTATTACTTGTATTCTTTTTTTTATCTGAAAAATGGATTCTCTGCCTTCTCCATTCCGATGGTCGTTGGCGCACCATGTCCGGGGTATACGACTGTCTCGTTGGGAAGTACGAATAAACGGCTGCAAATATGATCGATCAGTTCGTCGAAGTTGCCACCCGACAGATCGGCACGACCGATGCTGCCTTGAAACAATACGTCGCCGGAGAACATGCAGTTTTCTTCCTTGCAATAATACACCAGGCTACCGGGCGAATGTCCGGGGACATGGATTGCTTCCAGCTTGGTGTGTCCGAAAGTGATGATATCTCCGTCATGCAGATATTTCCCCAACGGAACCGGTTCTTCCTGCAATTGGAAGCCGAACATACGGCTCTGTTTCGGAGCTTCATCGATCCAGAACTCATCCGCTTTATTGGCTTCTGCCGACAGACCGAACTCTTTCAGCATAAACGGATTGCCGAAGATGTGATCCAGATGTAAGTGAGTATTCAGCAGATGTTTCACTGTTAACTCATTGGTGAGGATGAACTTCTTTAGTGCTTGTTTTTCCTCTTCGTAGAAGCAGCCCGGATCGATGACAACCGCCTCTTTTGTGTCATCCCATAAAACGTAGCAATTTACGGGAAACATATTAAACTCAAATCTCTTTATTTTCATGGTTTTGATAACTCCTGATTCCTATATTTGTGAATATACTACCTTCTTTGTTTCAAAGAACTCTTCCTCGAAGTTTTCGCTCAGGCTGTGGATGACTGTTTTATGCTTGAACGGCATCGTTTCATGCTCCAGTTCGCCTCCTTTGAGACAGATCAGTCCGTTGGGCAAAGCATTCTGCTGTTTGGGGGAAATGTTCTTTTTGATGATCTTGATCAGATCCGCCAAAGGCATTACGGCACGGCTCACGACGAAATCGAACTGTTGTTTTTCCTCTTCGGCACGGGCATGACGGAAAGTGACGTTTTTCAGTCCGATGGCATTGGCCACTTCTGTCGCCACACGTACTTTCTTGCCGATGCTGTCTACCAGATGAAACTTGGTTTCGGGGAACAGGATGGCGAGCGGAATGCCGGGAAATCCTCCTCCTGTACCCAAATCCATGACCTTGGTTCCGGGACGGAATTGAATCACTTTGGCGATGCCTAATGAATGGAGCACATGATGCTCGTACAGATTTTCGATGTCTTTGCGGGAGATAACGTTGATTTTCGCATTCCAGTCGATGTAGAGGTCGTATAGAGCGGCAAACTGTTTACGCTGCTCTTCCGTCAGATCCGGAAAATATTTCAGTATGATTTCCACTTTAAGTATTTTGAATGGTGAATTTTGATTTATAAGTGAAATGAATATCCTTCTGCATCACACGGGGCAATAACAACAGGATATTCATTGGTGTTCAATCTTTTAATAGCTGTTTAATCTTTCAGGTCTCCAAGAATTGGGTTGCTGCCCAGCAGATGTTCCATCATAGAGTATGGAATGGTAACTTTGACAGGTCCCATCGAGTACGGTGTGATGTCGTATATATTATAGTAGAAGGTGATACCTTCTTTACTCAGATAGAAGTTCTCTGTCGGGGCGATGTCTCCGGTCGAAGCATATCCCATGTCTTCCAGCGCTTCGTGAGTAGTTACTTTGTTGTCAGCCATCAGCTGGTTCCAGATCAGATCCGTCAGGGCTTCCTGGAAGTCGCCTACAAAAATATCATCGAGGCGGAGCGGACGCATCAGAGTGAGATCCATGTTCAGGAAAGTTGACATATACATACCGTGTGCGCCTCCGGTATATTCGTTGTAGTCAACGCGATATACTAGCAGGTCTTTCTCATAAAGTTGCACGTGGCTTTCGATGCTCTTGTAATAGGAGTACCATGCGCCTACCACTGCATCGCTTTCTTTATTCTTTTCGTCTTCGGCGTACATCGGCTCTTGGTCGTGGCGATACTCGTCAATGTAATTCTTGGCGTATTGCTTCACTACCGCTTCTGGCTTTTCGCCGATATATTTGTCTCCGAAGCAGACGGAGATGAAGTAAGCGTTCAGACTGTCTTTCAGCATCTCATCCGACGACTTGACGGGATAGGCGAAGTTGATGATAATATTGCACGCGGGTTTGGCGGTGTCATTAAAGAGGTGTGCCGTCTCGTTAACCTGTATACTATCGAATTGTAATGCTCCCGTGTTTTTGTTCATCTTGTCATGACAAGAAAACAAAAAGCCGCTTACCGAAAGTATAACCGCAAGCAGACTGACATATTGTTTTTTCATACTCGTTTTTTCTATAAATTCAACATTGATCATATCTATCACTATCGACAAATATAAATGAAATTACCGAATACTGCGAATAAAAAAGGAAAAATATTCAGCTACTTTCTCCGGCAATGTATATAGGGGATGCCATTGTTAATGATTCTTTTTTTCTTGCTTCTGTATCATATGTTACAGTTTTAATCTGTACGCCGTACTTATCTTTGCAGAAAAAATAGATTATGGAACAGTTACATGCACACGAAGTCCTTCACATGATGGAGGGAAATAGTTATACTGAGGCATCTCTGAGGGCTGCAATTGTAGAGAAGTTTGGCGAACATCAGCGTTTTTATACTTGTTCGGCAGATAATATGGAAGTGGATGAACTGATCGGATTTCTTAAACGAAAAGGGAAGTTCATGCCTGCCGGTGAGGAATTTACGGTCGATATCAGTAAGGTATGCAGTCATTGATTCTCTGTGGCGGACGGTATGATAGATAAGCCAATAGGATAGTTGAGAGAAGAAATGTTAGTAGTCATAGGTTATACCTGTCGTTTTTCATAGATAGGGAAATCCCTATTAGCAAGTAGGAAGAAGTCTTTGCGAAGGGAATTTTCTCAGACTACATTTGGGGTATTCAAAAAAACTACTAAACTATACCTATTATGAAAAAGAGTCAGATCCTTATGTCTTTGCTGCTGGTGATATTGCTCAGCAGTTGTTATGCAAGCAGAATTACTTATGAGAATTTGAGTATTATCCAACGTGGGATGTCTTCAAAAGAAGTAATAGCTATTATGGGTAAACCGAGCTATCGAAGTTTTGACGAAGAGAGTGAGATGCTGGAATTTCGTACTTCCGAGTCAAGTATTGCAGGAGTCGTTAATATCTGGTTCGTTGATGACCGGGTGACTAAGATGAAAAGTTATCATACCAATGGCTGTATGGACCGGAACAGAGCCATAGAGGATAAGGAAGAGGAGGAATCTGCAAAGAAGGAAAAGAAAGAAAAAGAAGAAACAAGCGCCCGCATACGTGTGAAGACGGACGGAAAGCATATCATACAGACTGGTTCCATCATAGTCACTCCGGATGGAAAGCACGAGACGGTGGTCAGTGATTGTGGTGGAGTAATCATAACAGCTTCGGGGGAGCATATACTTGCTCCTTAACGCCTTCCGTCAATTCACCATACCCTTGTCAATACCAAATTTCTCGTCTGTCTGACATTCGCCGGCAGGTTCCACGTGTACTAAGATATCATAGACATTGTCTATAGAGCTTTTTATGCTTTTCTCCACAGCGTCGGCTATCTGATGGGCCTGTGTGATGGTTATCTGCGGATTTACCTCGATATCGAGGGTAATCATATAAAGATTCCCGATCATTCTTGATCTTACCCGGTGTGGGTTGCTCGCACCGGGAACTGTTTCTACTGCTTCGAATATCTTATTGTACACATTGACATCTTTGACGCCATCCATCAATTCCACATTCGAATCGATGAAAATGCCAATCGAAGATTTTATGATAAAGAGGCTGATGATTAGTCCTGTGATGGAGTCGAGTATAGGCAGTTTGAATATGAACGTGAATATCAGTCCCAGCAGCACACCGGAGGAAATGATAACATCATTGCGCATATTGATGGCATTGGCCGTCAGCATGGAGCTATCTATCTTTTTCCCTTGTTTGTACTGATATAAAGCCAGGAGAAGTTTGCCGATAATCGAAAAGATCGTGACGTATATAGCAATGGCTGACGGAATTTCTTTTGCTTCTTCGGAAAAGATACTTCCGATAGATGATATCAACATTTGCACCCCTGCATAGAATATCACAAGCGAAAGAATTTTAGTCGCAATCCCTTCGGCTTTCTCATAGCCGAATACGTACTTCTTGGAAGGCGGCTGGCTGATAATGCGTGCTGTGAAAATCATGACAATGGAGATGATCACATCCGTTGCCGAATCAATACCGTCGCCTAGCACGGCAAGACTGCCGGCCCATAAACCTACGATGATTTTTGATGTGGAAAGTATGGCATTACCAATAGTACTAATCCAGGAAGTTCTGATTAATATCTGCTCTCTTTTAGCTTTCATGTGATTAAGCCTTTGACATTCCGGTTAGTATATAGCTGCCTTTCAAGTTATTTTCTTTCATATAATTGACTACTTCTATCCGGCAAGCTGACATTAAAGCGTATCCTGTTAAGTTCCCGTTTATAGCTTTAATGAACGAATACTCTGTATCGTTGTGGATGAAAGATATACGATGATATTCCATGACATGATGTATTTAAAAGAACTAATATGTGGTCAAATATACGGATAATATCAGTAGTACGAATAAAAATGGAGAATTATTTAATTTGATATTGTTGCCGGAATACCTTATCTTTGTCTCCCGAAATGAAGAGACTAGCCTACATAACAGCAGTGATCCTTTCTCTCCTGATTATCTATTCAGGGGCGGGAGTATCTATTGTTCATTATTGCTGTTCCCGTTGTGAGACTGTGCAGGGCTGTTGTGCCGATGGCTGTCCCAAATGTAAGAAGTCTCATACTTGCGATTCAAAGAAAGATTGTAGAGAAAAGGGCTGTACGGCAACTATCTATAAGCCCGATTTGATGAAGCATATTTCCGAACTGACAGTTTCCGTTCCGGTGATAACACTTTTCTGTGAACAGTATTGTCAGCTATTTGCTTTCACTTCTATAGACCGGACGGTGGACTTTTCCAGTCTTCCTTCTCCGCCATCTCCCTGTCCGAGGCAGAAGCTGGCGTTACATTCCGTTTTTCTGATTTAGCTGTTATTTCATCTTTTTTGTCCGATTGTACTTTGTTTTCAGCCTTTGCAGGGTATGAAAACAAGGAGAATGAATGCAACTCAGTTGCAAGAGAAATGAATTAATTTTGTATCGCAAAACTAAGTCCAAGAAAGAATGAAATATATAATAATGGGACTGTTCTCATTACTTGCAGTTACGACACAAGCGCAGGTGCGGGGAATAGTCAAAGATAATACCGGAGAGCCTGTTCCGGGTGCTAATGTATTCTGGGTGAATACGGGTCAGGGTGTAACTACCAAGGAAGATGGCAGCTTTTCTATCTCCAAACCTTCGAAGAGTCACATGCTGGTAATCAGTTTTATCGGTTTTCAGAATGACACGATTCATGTCAGCAAGAAGAATCAGGAACTGGACATTACCCTTCGGGAAGGTGTAGAACTGAACGAAGTGAATGTAGTCAGCCGCAGAATGGGAACGATGAAGTTGCGCAGCAGCGTGATGAACGAAGAGATGATAAGCAGTGCCGAATTGAGCAGGGCTGCCTGCTGTAATCTGGGAGAAAGTTTCGTGACCAACCCTTCGGTGGACGTGAGCTATTCGGATGCGGCAACGGGAGCCAAGCAGATCAAACTGCTCGGATTGTCCGGAACTTATGTACAGATGCTCACGGAGAATATCCCGAACTATCGCGGTGCGGCATCTCCTTATGGTCTGGGATATGTTCCCGGTCCGTGGATGCAAAGCATACAGGTTTCCAAAGGAATCTCATCAGTGAAGAATGGTTACGAAGCCATCACGGGACAGATTAATGTAGAGTTCAAAAAGCCGCAGTTGCCGGAGGCCGATTGGGTATCTGCCAATCTTTTCGCAAGCAGTACCAACCGGTATGAGGCGAATGCGGACGCCACCTTAAAGTTGTCAAAACGTTGGAGTACCTCTTTATTGGCGCATTATGAAAACGAAACCAAAGCGCACGACGGCAATGATGACGGCTTCGTGGATATCCCCCAAGTAGAGCAGTATAACGTGTGGAACCGATGGGCCTATATGGGAGATCATTATGTCTTTCAGGCAGGCTTCAAGGCTCTTTCCGAAAGTCGCACTAGCGGGCAGGCACATCATACGGATATGCAGACGGGTGATCTTTATAAAGTAGGAATCGATACCGAACGTTACGAACTTTTCACCAAGAATGCTTATATATTTAATAAGGAGAAGAATACGAATCTGGCACTGATTCTTTCTGCCAGTTGGCACAATCAGGATGCCATGTACGGACGAAAACTATACAATGTAGACCAGACAAATGTGTATGCCTCTTTGATGTTTGAAACAGAGTTTAATAAGCAGAACAGTTTCTCGGCGGGGCTGAGTTTCAACTATGACGCTTATGACCAGCATTATCGGTTGGAGAATCAAACGGAATTGCCGCTCATCAAGGCTTTTGCCAAAGAAGCGGTTCCCGGAGCCTATGCGCAATACACGCTGAATCTGAATGATCAGTGGATGCTGATGGCAGGTCTGCGTGGTGACTATAGCAATGAGCACGGTTTCTTTGTGACTCCCCGTGCACATCTTAAATACAATCCGAATGAGTACGTACACTTCCGCCTCTCTGCCGGAAAAGGTTATCGTACGAATCATGTACTGGCAGAAAATAACTACCTGCTTTCCAGTAGCCGAAAGGTCGAAATAGCGAAAGGACTGGACATGGAAGAAGCATGGAACTATGGTGCCAGTGTATCTACCTACGTACCTGTATTTGGCAAAACGCTGAATATCAATGCCGAATATTATTACACAGACTTCCTGAAGCAAGTCGTAGTGGATATGGACAGTAATCCTCACGAAGTAGCCTTTTACAATCTGGACGGGCGTTCCTATTCGCATGTATTCCAAGTAGAGGCAAGCTATCCTTTCTTTAAAGGATTTACCTTGACGGGAGCTTACCGTCTGACGGATGCTCAGACCACCTACAAAGGCCAACGGATGGAGAAACCGTTGACCAGCAAATACAAAGGACTGCTGACCGCTTCGTACCAGACTCCACTCGGAATATGGCAGTTTGATGCTACGCTTCAGCTCAATGGCGGAGGAAGAATGCCTTCCCCTTATGAGTTGGCAGACGGTCAGCTATCTTGGGAGCGCCGCTATGGCAGCTTCGAGCAACTGAGTGCCCAGATTACCCGCTATTTCCGCCGCTGGTCTGTCTACATAGGAGGGGAGAACCTGACAAACTTCAAACAGAAGAATCCGATCATTGACGCAGCAAACCCGTGGGGAGGAAACTTCGACTCAACGATGATATGGGGACCTGTGCACGGGGCAAAAGCCTATATCGGAATACGTTTCAATCTGGCAAGAAATGAATAATAACCATTAAACGAATAAGAAAAATGAGAACAAAAAGATGGATGGCCACTTGCGTGGTGGCTCTTTTGAGCGTAGCAGCCGTGTTGGCAAAGGATATCCGTGTAGTAGTATTCAAAGTCTCTCAGATGCACTGCGAGAACTGCGAGAAGAAAGTGAAAAATAACATGCGCTTCGAGAAAGGCGTGAAGGAACTTTCCACCGAACTGAAGAACAAAACCGTGTCCATCACCTACGATGCCGAAAAGACAGATGTGAAGAAGTTGCAGGCAGGATTCAAGAAGTTCAATTATGAGGCCGAGTTTGTGAAGGAAACCAAGCAGGACGGCAAGAAAGATGGCAAACAAGAATCTAAGAAAGAGGATAAGAAGGCCGATAAGAAGTAATCGAACAAATACCCGTATTTGCTTGTTTTATAAATACTAATTAATTAAAGAGTAAAGGATTATATGGGTAATATAGCAAAAAAAGCGTTTCCCGTGCTTAATATGCATTGTGCGGGATGCGCTAACAATGTAGAAAAGACAGTGAAAAAGTTGCCGGGAGTCGTTGATGCTTCCGTCAACTTTGCTTCAAATACATTGACGATTTCTTATGAGGACGACAAGCTCACCCCCGGAGAAATCCGTGCAGCGGTACTTGCTGCCGGTTATGATCTGATAGTAGAAGAAGCGAATAAAGAAGAACGTCGGGAAGAAGAACAGCATAAGCGCTACCTTCGTCTGAAACGGAAAGTGATCGGCGCGTGGATATTTGTAGTGCCGTTGCTTATCTTTTCGATGTTATTAATGCATATGCCATACTCTAACGAGATACAAATGTTGCTTGCTATTCCGGTAATGGTGCTCTTCGGAGGAAGTTTCTTCACGGGGGCATGGAAACAGGCGAAGATCGGTCGTAGCAATATGGATACGTTGGTTGCGTTGAGTACCTCGATAGCCTTCCTTTTCAGTTTGTTCAACACTTTCTTTCCGCAGTTTTGGACAGATCGCGGACTGGAACCGCACGTCTATTACGAAGCTTCCGCAGTGATCATTGCCTTCGTTCTGACCGGAAAGATGATGGAGGAACGCGCCAAAGGAAATACCTCGGATGCCATTCGCAAACTGATGGGAATGCAGCCCAAAGTGGCACGTGTATTGCGTGGTGGGGTAGAGGAAGAGATACAAATAGACCTGTTGCAGGTAGGCGATATGGTGGTAGTCCGTCCCGGCGAACAGATTCCCGTGGATGGTCAGCTTTCGGAGGGCGATTCGTATGTGGATGAAAGTATGATTAGCGGTGAGCCGATTCCGGTAGAGAAGAAAAAGGGCGATAAGGTCCTTGCCGGAACAATCAATCAGCGCGGTTCCTTCATCATTCGTGCTTCTCAGGTGGGAAGTGATACTGTGCTGGCACGCATCATTCACATGGTGCAGGAAGCACAAGGCAGCAAAGCTCCTGTGCAGCGTATCGTAGACCGTATTACAGGCATCTTCGTTCCTGTCGTGTTGGGAATTGCCATTCTGACGTTTGTGCTGTGGGTAGCTATCGGTGGCAGTGAGTATATTTCTTATGGTATTCTTTCTGCTGTATCCGTTCTGGTCATAGCCTGTCCCTGTGCTCTGGGACTTGCCACACCTACTGCGCTGATGGTGGGAATCGGTAAAGCTGCCGGACAGCATATTCTGATAAAAGACGCCGTCGCTCTGGAGCAGATGCGTAAGGTAGATGTGGTGGTACTGGATAAAACCGGTACTTTGACCGAAGGACATCCTACCGCTACCGGATGGTTGTGGGCACAGCCGCAGGAAGAACACTTCAAAGATGTACTTCTTGCTGCCGAGCTGAAATCGGAACACCCGTTGGCAGGCGCGATTGTAGCCGTACTCCAAGACGAGGAAAAGATAACTCCCGCTCCTTTGAGCAGTTTTGAAAGCATCACAGGCAAAGGTATAAAGGTGTCTTATCAAGGTAAGACTTACTGGGTGGGCAGCCATAAACTTCTGAAAGATTTCAGCGCTACAGTAAGCGATGTCATGGCTGATATGCTGGTACACTACGAATCAGACGGAAACGGAATCATATACTTCGGACGTGAGAATGAACTTTTGGCTATCATTGCCGTTTCCGACCCGATCAAGGCTACTTCTGCCGAGGCAGTGAAAGAACTGAAACGTCAGGGCATTGATATCTGTATGCTTACCGGTGACGGTCAGCGGACGGCTCTGGCAGTCTCTTCCCGTCTGGGTATCGAGCGATTTGTGGCAGATGCCTTGCCGGACGATAAAGCCGAATTTGTGCGTGAGCTGCAAATGCAGGGAAAGAAAGTGGCAATGGTGGGCGATGGTATCAATGACTCACAGGCACTGGCGTTGGCTGACGTCAGCATTGCTATGGGAAAGGGTACGGATATTGCTATGGATGTCGCTATGGTGACGCTGATGACGTCCGACTTGCTGTTACTCCCCAAAGCCTTCGAACTGTCCAGGCAGACTGTACGACTGATTCATCAAAACCTTTTCTGGGCATTTATCTACAACCTGATCGGTATTCCTATCGCTGCCGGAGTATTGTTCCCTATAAACGGATTGTTGCTGAATCCGATGCTGGCAAGTGCCGCCATGGCATTCTCCAGTGTGAGTGTAGTGCTCAATTCGTTGAGTTTGGGAAGAAGGAAGATTTAAGAAGAGAGCCTGCTTAACGTTCTTTTATGGATTTATGGGGCCGACTAAAAAGTCGGTAGTATCTTAAATCTCCCCCTTCGGGAAGGAGGAGTACCCGTAGGGGGAGGTGGTAGGTGAATACGCAATTTTTTCATTCACAATGGATTAGAGATAACCTTGTTTTACCTACCACCCCGCCCTACGGGCACCCCTCCTTCGAGAAGGAGGGGAATCCATGCGGAT
Organism: uncultured Bacteroides sp.; assembly: GCA_947646015.1. Classification (GTDB taxonomy): domain Bacteria; phylum Bacteroidota; class Bacteroidia; order Bacteroidales; family Bacteroidaceae; genus Bacteroides. Next base: position 37,333 of record CANSEY010000018.1, read on the forward strand.
AGTTGGCTCAAATCTGTACATTTGGAGCCAATACGGTATTTCGGACTGATCCATTGATTTTAGAAGTAACGGACTCAACTATTTCTAAATTCCAGCGGTGACATCCCTACATGCCGTCTGAAGAACTTGCAGAAGAAAGAGGGATTCGGGAAATTCAGCGAATAAGCTATCTCCTGAATAGTCATATCCGTACCCTTTAGCTGCGCTTTGGCATCGATAATGACAATATAAGCAATAGTATCCAATACACTTTTCCCCGTCACTTGTTTTACGGTGGTGCTCAGATGTTGCAGAGAGATTCCCAGTTGATCGGCATAGAACTGTGCACAACGCTGGTCTTTGTAGTGTTCAGTGATCAGTTGAATCAACTTCCGGCAAATCTCCTTCTTACGGTTCGAATGATTGTTTCCCGAATAATTCCGGTACATCAGCTGGATGCTTGTCAGAATAGTCTGGAGTGATAAGTCCGCCAATTTGGAGTCCATCTTGAAAGACTCGTCACAACTGGCATGAGACAACAAGGCAAAATATTCCTTCAGATAGTCAGCGATATTCTCGGAAAGAGGGATGATCGGCTGTTCTATCAGCTTGGGATAAGCGTTCCCGATAGTGGTCAGCAAGTTGATATGTCCGATACATTTCGCAGAGAATCCGGCAAAACAAAGACTAACCTTTTCCGCTTTCTCACGGAACTGTATGATTGTTCCGGGAAGTAATGTAATCAGATCATTCGGGTGAACCTCGTATTCCAACAGATTGATGGAGACTTTCATGGTTCCTTCCGTACAGATGGCGAAAATACACGCCTGCAGCCGGCACGATTGTTTGTAGATGTTCAGAATATCTTCGGTTACTTTAGTCCATGCCAACACCTCCAGAGGCAAATCTACTTGTGGAACTTCCATTTTCATAAGAGTGTTTGTTATCTTTGGTTTAGAGTGCTTGTTATATTCGGTCCGCAAATGTACGATTTTTCTTTTTATTTCTTACTTTTGTCCTCATGAAAACTGTATTAGTAGACTGGAATTTGATTCCATACGCCGAGGCATGGCAGCGGCAGACAGAATGGTTTGATACCCTTGTCTGCGCAAAAGCGCAGGGAGAACCCTATGAAAACCGTATTATTATGTGCGAACATCCGCACGTCTATACTTTGGGACGTAGCGGAAAAGAAAAGAATATGCTGTTGAATGACGATCAGCTGAAAGCCATTCAGGCTACCCTTTTCCATATAGATCGGGGAGGGGATATCACGTATCATGGTCCCGGACAGCTAGTCTGTTATCCGATCTTGAATCTGGAAGAGTTTCATCTGGGGCTGAAGGAATATGTGCACCTGCTCGAAGAGGCTGTGATACGTGTCTGTGCCTCCTATGGCATTGAAGCGGGACGGCTTGAAAAGGCAACAGGTGTCTGGCTGGAAGGGAGTACGCCCCGTGCCCGTAAGATTTGTGCGATCGGGGTGAGGAGCAGCCATTACGTCACCATGCACGGACTGGCTCTGAATGTGAATACGGATTTACGCTATTTCAGCTATATTCATCCTTGTGGCTTTATAGATAAAGGCGTCACTTCTCTTCGTCAGGAACTGAAGCACGAAGTGCCTATGGACGAAGTGAAGCAACGCCTCGAATGCGAGCTTAGCAGACTGCTGAACGAAAAAAAACAGCAGATTGCTCAATGAAAGAACCCGGCAGACTCTGCTCAATGATAAAACTTAGCGGACTGCCCGAAGGAAAAGCCTAGAAGACGATTCCAATGCCGAGCTGCCATGTCTTATGCATGAAACAGTCTTTATCAGCCAGTGCATAAGAGAAATCTGCGCGAATCGGCCAGAAGTTGATTCCGCAGCCCAGTGTACCGTAGTTGCCTGTTCCTTTGTCGTTATCCCCGAAGTGGTATCCTCCGCGGATAATTCCATATTTCAGGAAATTATATTCCGCTCCGATGCCGGCTTGAAGATGGCGGTACTCGGACGGGAGCAGGTAATTGAAGTCAAGAGCCACCTGCAAGCGGTTGTCCATACTGAACGGCAGGTCGATGGCACCACCCAGTCCCAGTCGGGCAGGCAGTTTCTGTCCGTCCAGCTTGCTGCCCAGGTTGGCAGCTTGAAATCCGATTGTCCATGAAGCCATTTCGTCCAGAATACCCATGCTGCGATGGTAGCTGGCACCGAGGTCCACGGAGACTGACCCTTTGCTGTCCGCATCCTTATAGGCTTTTGCCTGCAGATATCTGAGTGTTAATGAAAGGGACAGGTTTTTGGCTACATTTCTAAAGTATGCGGCTTCTACGTTCCATGCGCGGGCATGATCTTCCGCACCGTCCTGCCAATGAAAATCGGCATCTTTGTAGTGACGGAATCCTACGCTAAATCCGTGCTTCCCTTCCCGTCCGATGCGGTAGAAAAGGGATGCGCTATGCATTCCAAAGTCTTTATTTATGTCAGCGTATGAGTAGCTGGCACCCATTACATCCTGCGAGAAAGCGATGGTGGAAGCGTTATGAAAGATAGCCGTGCTTCCATTGTCAGTGATAGCCAGTCCTGTGCCGGCCATACCTGCCGATTGGGCATCCGGAGTAATCTCCAGAAAAGAGGCGCTTGCCACTCCCTGTGCTCCCAGAAAAGTAGGCAACAGACACGACGCGAGAAGTAAATGTTTTACTCGTTTCATAATCATTTGTTTTAAGGGTGAGACATCCGGACGACACGTATGCCGCTCCATGATTTATTATTGCGAAGCATTTGGCTGAGAGGCTCTTCGCTGACAACAACCTTGCCAAGCGTAGAAGAGGCGTGAAGCAAATGCAACTTTCCGTTTATATATTCGGCTATCCCTACATGAGCTACATCCAGTCCCGGAAGATTCGTGGTGATGGCGATGATATCACCGTCCATGATCCACGGAAGTCCTGCGTCGGGGAGTTTGCCTTTAGGTAGCCAGTGTACCTTTTTCCCGGACAATGCCTTTTCATGCTCGGCCATCCGTTTCACGTTCTCCGGCGAATCCGCCAGTTGCCTGTACTTTTGGGGATGGGTGGACATATAAGAGAGAGACAGTTTGGTGGTCTGCGTACTGTTTTGTGCAGTAACGTCTTCCAGAAATCCTTGGCGGACACCGTTCTCAATCCAGTCGGAGGTATAGTGCAACCGCGAAGTGTATCCGTCGATCACACCGTCCCGATAACGTATCTTTTGCAGATTATCGGCAAAAGAAGACCCCATCGCCTGAGCCAGCGTATATTCGACGAAAGTAAGGCAATCTACCGTTTGGGGCAGGATGACTAACTTTTCTTCCGTTCCCTGATCCAGTGTGTTGGCTACATACTTTGTTCCAAGGTACGTCTTTCCGATTCTCAGCATCGGTGCTGTTTCCTTCGGAAATACGACACCGTCACGCAACCACTTTTCGAGTTCCTGTGTCCATTGTTGCTTATACTTGAAGTTGTCCCGGAATCCCCAGCCATGTCCGCCGGTAGGGTAGACATGAAGCGATGCGGGAACATTGTTTTTCTGTAAAGCGAGATAATAGTTCACTCCGTTGGAAGGAGGCACGGCACCGTCATCAGAAGACAGGACGATAAAGGCTTGCGGAGTATCGGATGTCACTTGCAGTTCGTTGGAGAAGAGTACCCCTTGTTCTGCGGTCGGATTTCCGCCCAGAAGCTCTTTTCTCGAACCGCCATGAGTACTTTGCGTCATGGTGACCACCGGATAAAGCAGAATCTGAAAGTCGGGACGCGATGCCGCACTGTAATGGGTGGCAAGGGTAGAGGCGAGATGTCCTCCGGCGGATGCTCCCATGATTCCTATTTTGCGGGGATGGATATTCCATTCTCCGGCATGCTCGCATACGATGCGAATCGCTCTTTCCGCATCCGATAAGGGGACTTCGCAATGACCGTTCGGCATCCGGTACTTTAATACAACGTAAGTGATGCCCTGTCCGCAGAACCAGGGTGCCATATCGTGTCCTTCATGATCCATGGCGAGGCGGCTGTAGCCACCTCCGGGACACATGATGACAGCCATTCCGTTCGGCTGCGGTGCACGGTAAACGGTTATGGTGGGGTCGGTGACATTGCTGAGTCTATGGGGTGACACTTCCTTTTCCCCGCCGGTCAGCCCGTTGGAGTTGGGAGCACCGTCGGGCCACAAAGGTAGCTCGACGGGCTGTTGTGCAAATGTCATTGCAGTCATAAGTGATACTATAACAGATAACAGTTTCCTCATCTTATTTTACTTTCATGGAAGCCTTGATAAAGTAGAGGATCAATAAAGCGTAAGCTCCTAATGCTAACACTTCCGACCAGGTATTGTTCAGCCAGGCTTCGTTGACCAGATTGATACCGCCGAAACGCATTGCCGCGCTCACTACTCCCATCAATGCGCCTCCTGCAATGAAACCGGATGCCAGCAACGTACCTTTTTCACCTCTTTCCGTATTGAGTGCCGTATCCTTGCTGCGGCTTGTTACATACCAGTTGACGGCACCGCCTACTACCAGCGGCACATTCAGCTCCAACGGAATAAACATACCCAGCGCAAAGGCCAGTGCGGGAATCTTGAAGAATGTCAGCACGATAGCAAGGATTGCACCGATGCCATACAGCAGCCAGGGGGCACCTACGCCGCTCATCAGCGGTTCGATAACGGCAGCCATCGCATTGGCCTGTGGTGCAGCCAGTGCGCCGCTGGTGAAGCCGTATGTCTTGTTCAGTATAATCATTACACCGCCTACTGTAGCAGCAGAAACGATGGTTCCCAAGAATTTCCATGTTTCCTGTTTGGCAGGCGTACTACCCAGCCAGTAACCGATCTTCAAGTCGGTGATGAAACCGCCCGCCATAGACAGTGCCGTACATACTACGCCACCCATCACAAGTGCGGCCACCATGCCCGAAGGACCTTTCAGTCCGACAGCTACCATCACTACGGAAGCCAGAATCAGTGTCATCAATGTCATTCCCGATACCGGATTGGTGCCTACAATGGCAATCGCATTGGCAGCTACCGTTGTGAACAGGAAGGAAATGCCTGCTACCAGCGCAATCGCTACCAGCGTATGGACGATATTTCCCTGCATGATATCGAAGTAGAAGAACAGCACGATCAGAATCAGCGTAAGGATAGAGCCGATAGCGATGATTTTCATCGAAAGATCACGCTGTGTACGCACGATATTCTTTTCTACATTGCCTTTACCGCCCATTTCTTTGGCAGCCAGTCCGACGGCACTCTTGATGATTCCCCACGAACGGATAATACCGATGACACCTGCCATGGCAATACCGCCGATACCGATGCTCTTGGCGTAATACTTGAAGATTTCTTCGGGGCTCATCATGCCTACCGTAGAAGTGATTTCGGGGTTCCATGCGTTCAGCACGCTGTCTCCCCAGATGGCGGACATTCCCGGAATGATGATCCACCATACTGCCAGTGATCCGGCACAGATGATGGAAGCATATTTCAGTCCGACGATATAGCCCAGACCGAGTACGGCAGCTCCCGTATTTACTTTGAATACCAGTTTCGCTTTCTCAGCCAGCATTTCTCCGGCTCCGCATACGCGGGTGGTGAAGTTCTCGTTCCACCAGCCGAAAGTGGCCACGATGAAGTCATACAATCCACCGATCATTCCCGCCATCAACAGCGGTTTGGCCTGGCTGCCGCTCTTTTCTCCGGACACCAGCACCTGTGTGGTAGCGGTTGCTTCGGGGAAAGGATATTTGCCGTGCATATCGCTGACGAAATATTTGCGGAAAGGAATCAGAAACAGGATACCCAGTACGCCACCCAGCAGCGAGCTGATAAATACCTGCATAAAGCTGACTGTCATCTCAGGATATTTGACTTGAAGGATATAAAGGGCGGGGAGGGTAAAGATGGCTCCGGCAACGATTACACCGGAACACGCTCCGATAGACTGGATAATTACATTTTCTCCTAACGCATTTTTTCTTTTGGCTGCACCGGAGACTCCTACGGCAATGATGGCTATCGGAATAGCGGCTTCGAATACTTGTCCCACTTTCAGCCCCAGATAGGCGGCGGCTGCCGAGAAAAGGATGGCCATGGCGATACCCCATGTTACTGACCAGAAGTTTACTTCCGGATAATTTTTGGAAGGACTCATCAGGGGATTGTACACTTCTCCTGCTTTTAACTCTCTGAACGCGTTCTCGGGTAGTCCGGTGAATTTGTCTTCTTCTTGTTTCATATTATATTTTTAGTAGTTTATGCTTAATGGACTTCAAAGTAAACAAAAAAAAAGGAGAATCGAAAGATTCTCCTTTACGTTATGTCTATTTTTTCTTACTTCTCGTCTTTCGGGGTCATATCGCCTTCGATATAGAGGCGTACCATTTCGGTTTTTGCGTTGGTACGCAGGGTAATCGACTTTTTGAAGTGTCCCGGATATTTACCTGTTCCGTTGTAAGTTACTTTGATTGTACCTTTCTTTCCCGGCTGGATCGGTTCTTTGGTATATTCGGGCACTGTGCATCCGCAAGACGCTACCGCCTGATGAATTACTAAAGGAGCATCACCGATATTAGTGAAAGTGAATACGCAGCTTACTACCGGACTGTTTTCTGAGAATTTTCCAAAGTCGTGTGTTGTTTTGTCAAACTTGATATCAGCGTTAGTCTGGGCAAAAGCGAAACTTACTCCTACCACTAACAAGGTCATTAAAAAAAGTATCTTTTTCATTTTTCCTTCTTTTTATTGATTACAAACGCCAAAGGTAACGCTTTTCCCTGAAATTATCCCGTCGGCAGAGTTAATTTTATCGAAAAAGGGAATAAAATAACTTCTGTTTATCATCGTCCTTGGGCTTGGCAATCCTGACCACCGAGGTGGGGAACACTGAGCGCCGAGCTGAATGAGAGTAAGCAGCGAGGCGAAAAACGCTGAGCACCGAGACGAGCAGAAGTGAGCACCGAGGTGAATACTGCCGATCTCTGTTCGCTAAATTAATTCATTTCAACACGCTAATGAATACTCATATTTTTTGTTTATCGCATAAAAAATTACTATATTTGGAACAAACCCATAAAATCCAGCTATTATGAAAACAAAACTTGATTTCTATCATATGACTCCCTTTTATGAGTTGAATTACTTTATAGCATTTATTGTTAAGTTGTACAAACGCATTCAACAACGTAGAGAACAGAGAGAACATCGAATCAAAGATGAACTGGTCTGATTCATTTCTACACCGAAAGTGAATCGGCGGCGGCAAAATTCTTTCTTCTCTTTCTTAGTAATTCTATTTCTTTAGAATAGAATTATATACTCTACTCTTCTCTACTGGTTAAGGTTCGGTTTCCCTTTCGGTTAGGATTCGGTTTTCGAGCCCTGCCAGAAGGCGTTTCAGAGCTTTTGGTTTTGCAAATAAAACACTATTTCTTCAACCCGAATCCCAGCATCATCCCGTCGTAGTTTTCAGCCAGTGAGCTGACAGTTTTCAGTGCTGTGCTGTTTGTCTTGCTGCCGAGGAATGTCATTAATTTAAGCAGCTTGTCGGAGTTGAACAATAAATCCATAGAGTTGGAAGTGCAGTTCACTTTCGCGTGCAGGTTCAGTAGTTTCAAGTACTTTAAGTCTACCTGCTTGGTGGAAGCATTGTACGAATAAGTGCCGTTCAGTTTCTTTTTTCCGACGGTGCTGGTGAAAGTACTGTCGGCGTTGAACGTGAAGCTCATTTGTCCTTCTTTGATGCCCACTTTACTCAATTGCTCGTTCAATTTGTTTTCTGCCATCGTGGCGGCTGCGGCTCCTCCTGCTTTCATCAGCAGATTGTCCGATTCAAATTCTACTGCCGAACCGCTGTAAGTCCATGTGCCTGTCATGTCTATCGTTTCGGGTGTTCCGGTGATGGCATTTACTACTTTGGAGATGTTGTCTTTGTTGAGCAGATCCTTTAATGATTGTGCCTGACTGTTGCTTGCAAAGAGTGAGAATAATGCAACCCATGCAATAAATAAAATGTTCTTTTTCATTTTCGTTTACTTATTTTTATAGACTTCTTTACTGATGTTTTCGATGTAGTCGAGGATTTCCGTGCGTCCTGTACGGTTTTCCGAAGAAGATACGAAATACGGGGGAAGTTCTTCCCATTCCTTGCTCAGTTCACGCAGGTAGTTGTTGATATTCATTTTCAGACGTCCGCCTTTCAGTTTGTCTGCTTTGGTGAAGATGATGGAGAAAGGGATGCCGTTTTCGCCCAGCCATTCCATAAATTCCAGGTCTATTTTCTGCGGTTCCAGACGGCTGTCTATCAATACAAACAGGTTGGTCATCTGTTCCCGTTCGAGGATGTAGTCTTCGATGATGGTACGTATCTGGTCTTTTCCTTTTTGTCCGCGTCTGGCGTAGCCGTATCCGGGAAGATCGACCAGGTACCAGCTTTGGTTGATCAGGAAGTGGTTGATAAGCATTGTCTTTCCCGGTGTGGCGGAGGTCATCGCCAGTCCTTTGCGGGCAGTCAGCATATTGATAAGGCTCGACTTTCCTACATTCGACCGCCCGATGAAGGCGTATTCGGGAAATACTCCTGTCGGACATTTCTTCACGTCCGTGTTGCTAATCACAAATTCTGCACTCGTTATTTCCATTTTATTGTCATTTATTTCTTTGTTTTTCTGCTTCTAATAAACTCTCTTATCGTTTATAATAAACTATGGTCACGTTTATAATAAACTCCACTACTTTTTATTATAAACTCCGGACGCCAGTTTTCAAGGCGTTTTCGCCGTTTTCTCTTTTCCGGACAGCAGCATGAGCCCCGCAAAGGTAAGGCTTCCGTTCAACATTAGCAATTCATAGCCAAATTTATATCCGGTTTCTTTGTTTATCCACCAGTCCAGAGCGTAGCAGAGCACCGGAGAGGCGATGGCGATGAGCGGGACCAGCCGGTCTTTTGTCTGGCGCCGGGTGAACAGTCCGAAGGCGAACATGCCCAGCAAAGGCCCGTATGTGTAGGAGGCGATGATGTAGATCGCGTCAATCACGCTTTTGTTGTTCAGCATCTCCACCAGGCAGATAAAGAAAGCCAGCAGGATGGAGAGGGACAGGTGTACTTTCTTTCTTTTGCGACGGGCTGTTTCTTCCGTGTCTTTGTCCGTCTTCAGCAGGTCTATACATACGCTGGTGGTCATGGCGGTCAGCGCGGAGTCTGAGTTGCTGAAAGCTGCGGCGATGATGCCGATGGTGAAAAGAACCAGTACCGACTGTCCCAGATATCCTTGTGTGGCAAACATGGGAAGGATATCGTCATTCATGGCCGGTAGTTCCAGTTGCATTTGTCCCGCTAATGCGATCAGCAGAATGCCCAGGCACAGGAACAGGAAATTCAGCGGGATGAATGAGAATCCGTAGCAGTACATATTCTTTTGGGCTTCGTGCAGATTGCGGCAGGAGAGGTTCTTCTGCATCATGTCCTGATCGAGTCCGGTCATGACGATGACGATAAAGATGCCGCTGAAGAACTGTTTGAAGAAGTTCTGGCGGGACATCCAGTCGTCGAATACGAAGATGCGGCTGTGTTCGCTGTGGCGGATGGTCTGTACGATGCCGTCAAAGCCTATATCCAGCTTCTGTATGGTGAAGTAGATGATGAATAGCAGGGCTGCGATCAGACAGAATGTTTGTAGCGTGTCCGTCCATACGATTGTCTTGATGCCGCTTTTGTGGGTATATATCCACACGAGGGCCACGGAGCCGACGGCAATCACCCAGAAAGGGATGTGCATATCCTGAAATACGTGCGTATGCAGGATCAGACAGACGAGATACAGTTTGGCTGCCGTTCCCAGCATACGGGAGAGCAGGAAGAAGAAAGAGCCGGTGCGGTAGGCATTCACGCCGATGCGTGTACCGAGGTATCCGTAGATACTTGTCAGATTCAGCCTGTAGTAAAGAGGCAGCAATATGTGTGCTACGATCATATAGCCGAAGAAGAATCCGAATACGGTCTGCATATACGTCATGTCCATTCCGCGAACCATGCCCGGTACGGATACGAAAGTCACGCCGGAAATTGTAGCGCCAATCATGCCGAAGGAGACTATATACCAGGGTGATTTGTTTTCTCCTTTAAAGAACGCTGCATTTGATCCGCCTTTATGTCCGGTGATGTGGGCTATTAACAACAAGCCCGCAAAATAGCATATAATAATGACTAATATCATCATATCGGCTGCAAAGGTAATACTTTCTTTGTATTAAAAACAATAATCCGTATCTTTGCGCCCGAAACAGATAGAATTTCATTCGTAATCTATGAACCAACAATATCCTTCCGTACTGCTTGAAAAGGCAGTAGGCGAATTTTCCAAACTTCCGGGCATCGGGCGCAAGACGGCAATGCGGCTTGTATTACATCTGCTCCGGCAGGACACGGCTACTGTGGAGGCATTCGGCAACTCCATCATTACGCTGAAACGTGAAGTAAAGTACTGTAAAGTATGTCATAATATATCTGATACCGAGACTTGTCAGATTTGTGCCAATCCGCAGCGTGACGCCTCTACTGTCTGTGTGGTAGAGAATATCCGTGACGTGATGGCGGTAGAAGCCACCCAGCAGTATCGGGGACTTTACCACGTACTGGGCGGAGTGATCTCGCCAATGGACGGGGTAGGACCGAGCGACCTGCAAATAGAAAGTCTCGTACAGCGGGTATCCGAAGGAGGAATCAAGGAAGTCATCCTCGCTTTGAGCACCACGATGGAAGGAGATACCACCAACTTCTACATCTACCGTAAACTGGAGAAGATGGGGGTCAAACTCAGCGTAATAGCACGGGGCATCTCCGTTGGTGATGAACTGGAGTATGCCGATGAGATCACTCTGGGACGCAGTATTGTCAACCGGACTCTTTTTACCGGAACCGTATAATCTAACTTTATTATTTGAACGAATATCGTAACTAACATGGAAGAACAGATAAAACGCGCAGTGAGAAATTTGAATATCAGTTATGTTTTCTTTTGGGTGCTTCCCGCCTTTTTGCTTGGGGCAGGGGAGTTCGACCTTCTTCCTGTGGGAGCTTTGGTCGATAACCCACAGGCCACCTATTATATGGAGACGGCAGGTATCTTGCTGACCGCCTTGTGTGTGCCGCTTGCCTTGAAACTGTTCAGTCTGGTACTGAAAAAGAAGATAGACCTCCTGACGATTCCTCTTGCGTTGAAGCGTTATGTGCAGTGGAGCATGGTACGCCTCGGATTGCTCGAAGTGGCTATCGTCCTCAACGTATTATGCTATTATCTGACTCTTAGCAACACCGGAAATCTCTGTATGCTGATCGGGCTGACCGCTTCCCTTTTTTGTCTGCCCAGCGAGAAAAGACTTCGTAACGAACTCCATATTAATAAAGAATAAGCCGGTATGAAACAGTCTTTTTTAAGTAATGACCGCATCTATCTTCGTGCGGTAGAGCCGGAAGATATGGATGTGATGTATGAGATGGAGAATGACCCTTCCATGTGGGATATCAGTAATTTTACCGTTCCTTATTCCCGCTACGTGCTCCGGCAATATATAGAGGGTTCCCAGTGTGATGTGTTTGCCGACAAGCAGTTGCGCCTGATGATAATGAGTAAGTCCGATCATCGGATATTGGGGACGATTGATATCACGGATTTTGTTCCTCTCCACTCTCGTGGTGAGGTCGGCATAGCTGTTCATAAAGACTATCGCCGGCAAGGTTACGCATCGGACGCTTTGCAGTTGCTGTGCGAGTATGCTTTCGATTTCTTGTCGCTGACTCAACTTTATGCCCATGTGGCTACGGACAATGAAGTCTGTATGAAACTGTTTACTTCCTGCGGTTTCGTCCAATGCGGACTGTTGAAGGATTGGTTACAGGTCGGTGGATGTTACAAAGATGCTGCTATCTTCCAGTATCTGAATCCGAAGAGACATTAATTGAAAGTCGGCACTTGCGGAAAGCGTGACCAGGTTTCATACTTGCTGCCTAGTTTCTCCAAGGCTTGTTTCCACATATCCTTGGTGTCTCCGTTCATCAGATAGGCATTCTCTTCTTTGGAGACGAGCCATGTGTTCTCTTTGAGTTCGGTGCTCAGTTGTTCGCTTTCCCAGCCGGAGTATCCCAGGAAGAAGCGGATGTAGCGGTCTACTTTGTTTCCTTGCAGTATGTATTTCTTTATCTCATCAAAGTCACCGTTCAGATACAGTCCTTTGCTGATAGGTATGGCACCCGGAATGTCTGCCAGTGTATGAAGGTAGAACAGGGTATCTGTAGCGATAGGTCCGCCTTTGTATAAAGGTATATTTTCGATATACTTGAATTCTTTGATAATGTCGTTGACAAATATCGGCAGTTGTTTGTTGATAATCAGCCCCATGCTGCCTTCTTCGGTATGGTCGATCAACAGAACTACAGATCTGCCGAATGTGGCATCACGAAGGAAAGGTTCGGAGATGAGAATCTTTCCTCGTGATGGCAATACATTATTCGATTGAATTTTAAATATGTCAGAGTCTATATTCATGCCATCAGATTGATATTCGTGCCACTAATATAAGAAAAGAAATAGAATAATAGCCATACTTTCCCATTTTTTTTGTTTTAAGAGCAGCTTTTATGAATATCCGCATCTGACATGAACATCAGTTCCGGCATAAATCCGGTATTCGGCTGTCAGGCAATCGGGTGATGTTCGGCAAACAGTTTCATTCTTTCGTCGAGCTGTGCGTACTGGTGGTCTTTAATAAAAGAGGTACACGCGCGTAATCCTTCCTGGTGGCTTCCGGTGGTGACCAGTGAAATGGCGCTCACTCCATAGTACATCAGTTCTTTGGCAAGTTCGCCGCTTGTCATTCCCGGATAGCCGATGGTGAAGTAAAATCCGTCGGCAATCGGATCGCCCAAGTCATTGTCATATACCAGATAGAATCCGTGACGGAGGAAAATCTCTTTTAACTTCTGCGCTCTGTCACCATATACCTTCACTTCGCTGAGGAAGTTGTATTGACCTTCATTGGCAGCTTTCAGCATGGCAGCCATCGCATACTGTGCGGAGTGGCTTGTGCCGGAAGACAGTGCATAGAGTACGCGGTGGATGAAGACCGTGCCGAATGTTCCCCCGCCATAACGCTTCGTCAGTCCGGGATAGCTGCGGTGATACAACTTATCGGAAATGCAGCTCACGCCGATACGTTGTCCGGCATAGCTGAAGGCTTTGGAACCGGAAATCAGCAACACATAATTATCTGTGTAGTGAGCTACCGAAGGCTGGAACGGAGCTTGATAAGGAGTGCTCAGATCCTGACGGAAATCCATTGCAAAGTATGCCAGGTCTTCCAGTACGATTACGTCATATTGGGTGGCAAGTTCGCCGATGATGCGCAACTCTTCGTCTTTCAGGCAAATCCAGCTCGGGTTATTGGGGTTTGAGTAGATAATAGCCGATATATTTCCTTTTCTCAGATAGCTTTCCAGCTTTTCTTTCAGCTTGTCACCGCGGTAGTCGTAGACATCAAATGTCTCATACTTTTGTCCCATCACTACCAACTGCTGTTTCTGTACGGGAAATCCCGGATCGATAAACAGGATCGTGTCTTTCTTTTCATCGCACTGGCTGCAAGTAAGGAACGAAGCGAATGTTCCCTGCATAGAGCCGGTAACGGGTACGCATCCCTCCGGGCTTAAATCTACATTGATGAATGCTTTGATAAAGTCGGACGCTTCTTTTTTGAGTTCCGGCAATCCGTTGATATCGGGATACAGGCTGGCAATTCCGTTTTGCAGCGCTTCGATTTCCGCTTTTACTCCTACGGCAGAGGCCGGAAGTCCCGGAACACCCATTTCCATCTTGATAAATTCAACGCCTGATACTGCTTCCGCCTTTGAAGCTATCGCTTTCACTTCACGGATAGTAGCCTTCGAAAAGTCGACAATTTGAAACTCATTAATCGTTTCGTCAATCACATTTCGTTCGATTGGTGTATTTTTCATTCTATTTTCTATTTATAGTAATGCTTGCAAATGTACGTGATAATTCTTAATAAACACACTTTTTCAGAAAAAAGATACTCTTGCTATTGTAGGTTTCAAAAAAATGTCTACCTTTGCATCCGCAATCGGGAGAGATGCGAATTAAAAAGGAAATTTTGGTGCGTTAGTTCAGTTGGTTAGAATACATGCCTGTCACGCATGGGGTCACGGGTTCGAGTCCCGTACGCACCGCAAGTTTACAAAGCAAAATTAGGAAAAGCTCTGATTCACAACAGAATCAGGGCTTTTTTCGTTTTCGTGTGGAAGCAGAATATGGTGGTTTTGCGAAGTAAGTCAGGTGCAAATTCAGGGTCCTTTTTTAGGGACAATAAAAAAGCACTTGAAATGTATAATACTTCATTGATTATCATGTTTTTGCGTAGGATTTTCCTGTTCCTCATTTTCTAATTTTACAACGTAAATAAAGTGGTATGAAACAGGAATCAATGAAAGTTCTGTTCTTTATCCGTAAGAGCAGACTAAAGAAAAACGGTGAGGCACCGATTTTTCTGCGGGTGACAATTAACGGACAATTGGATGAAGTACGGATTCAACGTTCTGTTCCGTTGAAGTTATGGGACAATGTGAAGGAACGCAGCAAAGGAAAAGACCGGAGTTCAACGGAGCTGAACAGCTATATCGAGGCATTGAAAGTAAGGCTGTACCAGATTCACAAGGAACTTCTCTGTCGGGAAGCCCTGATTACCCCAAAGAATCTTCTGATAAAGTTGTTCTCTAAAGAGGAACGGCATCTGGTTTTGCAGACCATGCGGAAATGTATTGATGACTGGACTTCCCTGATTGGTACGGAGTACCAGCCCTCCACCATTTCACGTTATAACAACTGTTATGAATCGTTGCAGACAGTCATCAAGGATTTCTACAGGAAAGAGGACATTACATTTCATGAACTGAATGGGGAATTCATCGACCGGTTTGAGATGCATCTGAGGACGGTACGCAAGCTTTCCCAGAATACCCTGACCAAGTATATGAGCTGTTTCCGCAAATTTCTCGGACTGGCTCGGGAAAACGGATGGCTGGAACTGGACCCGTTGACCGGAAAACGCAAGCGTCTGTTCCGGAAGGAAGAGACGTGTCCTACGTTCCTGACCCTGGAAGAACTGAAACGGATTATGGAGAAGGACTTTTCCACGACACGTCTGAACACCGTGAAGGATTTTTTCCTGTTCTGTTGTCTGACCGGCCTGTCATACATTGATGTGAAGACCTTGTGTCCGGCACATCTTTACAAGGACAATGAGGGGAAACTGTGGATACATAAGGCCCGCGTGAAGATAACCACTCATAAGGAAAGCTGTACCTGCAATGTCCCGCTTCTGGAACCTGCTCTTGTCATTCTGGAGAAATACAAGGACTGGAATCCGGAGAATCCTGAAGGTCCCTGTTTCCCGATTCCGTCGAACCAGAAGATGAACGAGTTCCTGAAAGAGATAGCCATTCTGTGCCGGGTAAACAAGCGGCTGACCGTCCATGTGGCCCGGCACACGTTCGCGACGACTGTTACCCTTGCCAATGATGTCGCCCTACAGAATGTGTCGAAGATGCTCGGCCATTCTTCAACCCGCATGACACAGCATTATGCCCGTGTGCTGGACAACAGTATCATGAAGGACATGCAGGATGTCGCCCGGGTCTTCGGATAATCAGAAAAGGCTATACTTCACAACGCACAGTGAGGTATAGCCTTTTACATAATGAAGAGTTGTTTGCTTGTATGGATTGGCCTCGCTTTTGTCGGGATTATCTCTTCTTCCCTTTTTCAATCAGTCTGATAACATCTTGTCTCCGATAATAGGTCTTCCGGTCAATCTGGGAGAAGGACAAGGTACCGTTGCTTCTCATGGCCTGCAGTGTTCTCTGCGATATGTTCAGTGCCATGCATACTTCCTGATTGTCCATCCAGTCATCCAGACTTTTTGAGGTTTGCCTGCCTTTAAGGTTTTCCAGTTTTTCTTTCAGCAGTTGGATGGACATTACCATTTCTCTGAAAGTACCAGCTTCAATGTTTACGATTTCCATAAAGTGTAGTTGTTTGGGTTGAAGCAAAGATAAATGGTATGGCCCGGCTGGCCAACGCGGTGTCATCAGATGGCAGCACAAGTCGTCAGATGTCTTAATGTTGGTTGTTGCTAAAATTGGTCATTCAGGAATATCCGATTTTGAATCTGGGAAGTACATCCGTGTTCAGGAAAGACATGTATTATACTTCGTAATATTGCGCAATTTTGCATAGTACTGTATTCCAACGTATTTACTAAGTTTGCACCAAAACAGAACGTATGAAAGGAAACACACTGAATGTAATGTTCTTCGTCTTGAAGAACAAGTTGTTAAAGAATGGTGAAGCACCTGTAGTCCTTCGGGTGACAATTAACGGACAGCGGGATGAAATCCGTATCCAGCGCTCTATACCGGTGGAGTTATGGGACAATGCAAGGATGCGTAGTAAAGGAAAAGACCGAAGTTCGAGGGAACTGAACATGTACCTTGAGACACTGAAGAACAGAATATATGTCATCCACAGGAATTCCGTGTATGATGGGGAAAAACTGACTCCGAAGAAGATTCTGGATATTCTGTATACCAGGGAAGAACGACATCTGGTTCTGAAGGGTATGAAGGAATGTATAGACGGATGGGCGGCTTCTCCCGGGGATTTGCATCCTGCCACCCTGGCACGTTACAACAGGTGCCGCGAATTGATGGAGACAGTCATACGGGATGTCTATAATAAGGAGGATGTCGCATTCTCCAAACTGAACAGGAAGTTCATCACGGCATTTGAAAGGTATCTGAAGGAAACCTGCGGGCTGGCCCGGAATACAGTAGCCAAATATCTGGAGTGTTTCCGTAAGGTTCTCAAGGTGGCTCAGCAGAAGGGCTGGATGGAACATGGCAAGTTTTTGGAGGAACTGGGACAGTTGTGCGTGAAGGAGGAGACTTCCCCTTCCTTCCTGAATTGGGATGAACTGAGAACAGTGATGGAAACGGATTTGCCGGCCGGACGTCTGGAACGGGTTAAGGATGTATTCGTCTTCTGTGCGCTCACCGGACTTTCCTATCAGGGGGTAAGCACTCTTTGTCCGTCGCATCTGTTAAGAGATGACGAAGGAGCGCTATGGATTTGCAGGACACGTGCTGAAGGAGCGGAGGTTGGAGACAGTTGTACAAGCCGTGTTCCTCTTCTTGAATCGGCAATGGTCCTGCTAGAAAAATACAGAGGCTGGAATCCGATGAATCCGGAAGGTCCGTGTTTTCCTGTCCCGTCAGTCCAGAAAATGAATGAATACCTGAAAGAGGTGGCAGTGCGGTGTCGGATTTCCAAGCGTCTGACTACCCAGATGGCCCGCAATACATTTGCTGCGACAGTCACCCTGGCCAACCGGATTCCCAAAGAACACGTCAGGGAAATGCTTGGCTATTCTTCCGACTATATGTTGCGCCATTATATGCAGGCTCAGAAAAGGAATTCCTGAAAGGTATGAAGTGGACACATACAATACCCTGATAAAAAGTGAAAGGCTATACTCCAACAGATGTGGTGGTATAGCCTTTCCAATGTCAGAACGCTTCTTTCCGGTTCTTTTCCAGCAGTCGTACGATATCGCTTTCCCGGTATAGGATTTTTCCTCCTATCTGGTAATAAGGCAATATGCCGCTACTTCTGTAGTCCAGCAGCGTACGCTTGCTCAGTTTGAGCTTTCCGGCCAGTTCTGTATCTGTCAGGTAGTTTTCCCCGTCCAATAAGTGCCGGTTGTCAGCCTGCAAATTGTCTATAAGGTCCGATACCCTTTTCATTTCATCGAAGAAATGAAGCACTTCCTTGTCTGATCTGGTGATGATTGTTCCCATTAAATGTTCTTTTTGGTTTGAAACAAAGATATTAGCATTTCTATGCCGCTGCAAACCATCGGAACCTGTTGGTATCAGATGTCATCAAATGTCTTCAGATTTCATCGTACCGGATTCCTGTTTCCAGTCCTTCAGCTTGTTCTTTAATACCTTCATGTCCTCCGTGACTTTCCTGTACGTGATTCTGGCATAGGCTTGTGTAACCCTTAAATTGGTATGTCCAAGCATCTTGGAAAGCGTTTCTATCGGAAGTCCGTTTTCCAAACAGACAGTCACGGCGAACGTGTGCCGGGCCACATGAAATGTCATCTTTTTTCTGATATGGCAGATGTCGGCAAGCTCTTTAAGGTAGGCGTTGCTTTTCTGGTTCGAGATGGTCGGGAACAGGTATTCCGACTCGCCTTTCCCGATGTAGAGACTGACCATTTTCCTGGCCTGGGGAAGAAGGGGAATGAATGCGGGGTGGTTGGTCTTAGCCCTGTAAAGATGGATGTACAGGCCATTGTCGGAATCTGAAATGATTTGATCCTTTCTCAACCGACAGATGTCTGAGTAGGCGATGCCCGTGAAGCAGCTGAAGATGAATATGTCACGAATGGAAGCCAGTCTGGGAATATCCAGCCGCTTGTTCATCATCCTTATTATTTCCTGCCTGTTCAGGTATTGTTTTTGGCTTTCCTCCTTCTTTATCCGGTAGGTTGAGAACGGGTTTGCCAGAATGATTCCACACTGGTATGCCCATAGAATTCCTTTTCTGACCATACTCATCATCTTGGCTGTCGTATTGACAGACAGTCTGCAGTCGGTCCTGAAGAAAAGCTCCAGTTCGTGTATCATCTGCCGGTCGAACTGTTCCAGTGTCATATCTTGTCTACCCATTTTCTTACAGAACTCTTCAAGCCGCCTGTAGACCAGTTTATGTCTGTTGGAATGGGACATGCTGATTTGTCCGGCATGTGCCAGTCTGTCCGCATCTTTTACCTGTTTGTCAAATACCTTCAGGAGAGAAAGCGGATTGGATCCTGTGGCCATGAAGCGTTGTTTCAGCATGCTTGCCGTAAGCAGTTTCCCTTCCAGTTGGGCCTGTTGGTAATGATGCTGCAATGTGGAACTTATTTTGTCTAGATATGCATTGATGTCGTGTGCTTCCGGATTCATGGCAGAAACACGTTTACTCTGCTTGTCCCAATGCTCCTGCAGGATGGACATCTTCAAGCTTACATCTGCAGCCTTGTTGTTGACTATGATACGGAGCATGATTGTTGACTTGCTGTCTTTTTGAAGCTTTCTACGCTTCAGATAAAAATAAATGGAAAAACTATGAGCCTGTTTAAATTTTGTTCAGCAACATTCTTATTGCAGCAAGTTTCACCATCTCCTCTGCCGAATCGAACGTAAATTCGTAGTTTCGGCAGAGCCTCCTATAATTATCAAACCATGAGAAAGTTCTTTCCACAATCCATCTCTTTCCTATTGGTTTAAAGCCGTTTGACTTGTTTCCGCTTACAATGACTTCAAGCGCATATCCGAAAACTTTTTTAATTTTGGCAGCCACTTCTCCCCTATATCCGGCATCCGCCAAGATAACTTTGATATTGCAACAAAGCTCCTTCAAACATCTGGCCAACAGGTAAGCGGCCTTTCCGTCATGTACGCAAGCTATTGTTACCATGACAGCTATCAGGAAACCGTTCTTGTCCACGACAACATGACGCTTAATGCCCTTCACCTTCTTATTGCCGTCAATGCCATTGAGAGAACGGTTATCACCCCAGCGGACGCTTTGACTGTCCATAATACCCACGCTCGCTTCGGTTTTTTGACCTTGCTTGACACGGACTTTCTCACGTAAATTATTCAGCAACAAGTCAAATTCACCCATGGAAGACCATTTGCGATAATAGTAATAAACCAGTTCCCAAGGGGCAAAATGGGAGGGGAGCATACGCCATTGGCAACCCGTTTTCACGAGATAGAAGATGGAATTCCATATCTCACGCAAATTATATTTTCGTTTTCTTTCTTGCAGATTCAAGATTTTCTTGATAACTTGCCACTGTGTTTCTTCTAAATCCGTCGAATACATAAAATTATTTCAAGTGTGGTAACTTAAAAATAATCATTTTCGAGGAAAGAAGAAACACTCTTTCAATATCAAACTTGAAAATTTAAACAGGCTCTATGTCTCATAAGAAATAAATATTAATTGTGTCCATATCACGAACGGGTGTATAGGGCACGGATAAGACATAGATTATGGTTTTGAATGGAATGTAATTGTTGATTATTAATAGTTTTAGATAAAATGCAATAAGAGAAGAAAATAAAGTAAATATGTAGTTTTCAGATATTTGTTTTGGTCATAGAAAAAGGTTCGAATCCGCCTGGGGCCCGAACCCAGAGCCCCAATCTACCTTGGAGCAATTGGGTGAAATGTAATGTGTTTATTATCAGATGTTTGAACCTGTATGGTTCGACATTGCTTACAAAAATAGGTTCAGTTCCTACATGATTTACTGATGAATCTTGTAGGATATTAATATTCAATCAGATACATCAGACTACTAAGTGTGGACTTTTCAAGTAATCACCTCTTTCCACCTGCATCAGAGAAGAATTTGACGTTACGGAGGTAGTGTTTTCTAGCTCGTCGGAACGGACGGGAAAAACCGGTTATTTCTGTTTCTTTTGGGAGTTCCTACATTCCTCAGTTTTGGCATGTCCGTTCACATAAATACGGGCTTTTTCACGGAATCTTTCACGTTCCGATGTCCCGGGTTTACCAAACTGGGAATCCATGAGTTCGTCGATGTTTGTTAAACCGTTTCCTTTTAGAATTTCCTTTTCTAGTTTCATATTTCAAAGATAGTTCTCATGCTTGGAAATAACAAGTTTTATAGCATAAAATTGTGAATAAAGGTGTGATGAGATCTTAATGGATATGTATTCTCTTTTTATTTTACATATGTCTATTAGATACGCAAGTATTTGTTTCGTTACTCAAAGAAATAGAGTTGAAAAATTATTACACAAAATCATCTTTGTTTGTATGAATATTAAATACTTTTATTATAGTCAATATTAGATTGGTGTACGTGTTTCATTCAAATTGTAACAGTTCATTCTTTAGTTTACATATATTGGTAAAAGAAATTAATGAAATGGTTGAATAACACGTCATTATAAAAGCTAGTCTTGGAATATCGATTTCCTATATAATTAGGACTTTCTGTTAAAATGTGCTCTAATAGAGATGTTACTTCCTTTTTTCTACAGGATGAGGATAGATTATTAGGATGTTGATTGTGTCAACTTAATGATTAATACCTTTTTATACTTAAAAAAAGTTGTTTTTATGATTTTTGTTCTTTATATTTTGAATTTTGAGAAGTTATATTTATTTTTATATTTTAAAATAAGATTTTTGATGAAAATAATACTAGAAATTTATAACTGTAGATATCGTCCTGTTAGAAATTTGTTAGACCCTATAATATATATGCTATATTGATAATAAGGCAAGAATATAAATGATATTATTATGTGGTAGAAAAATATGTTGTATTTAATAAGTTTAAAATATGATTATAAAGAAAATTGTTGCAAAGAATTATCGTACATTAGAAGATGTAGAACTCAAATTTAGTGGATATTATACAGCAATTAGTGGTAAAAACAATGCAGGAAAATCAAATATAATAAGAGCAATACGTAGTATTTTAAATCAGGGAATGCGATTTAGATTACGTGGAGGCTCCATCTTGGGCTTGGAAGGATTTGATTGGAAAGATGAAATTACTAGTTGGAAGAAAGATACAAAAGAAGATATATCTATTAATATTACATTAGAAATTCATAAAGATTGTGACGCTGCTATTTATAAATTTCTTACGGATTTGATCTTTAAAGATCTTACAGACTTCACAATTTCTGAATGTGAAAATTTGCATATTAATTTTACAAGAACAGCAAAAAATGAATCAAAATATAGTGTGTTTTTAGGAGAGAATGAAGTTAAAGACAGTTATCAACAACAAGAGGTTCTTAAAAGATTAAAAAGCACAGACTGTCTAATTTTTCATAATTCGACAACTTCCGACTTCAATCCATTCGATAATAGTATGGATAGAGTTACTAACTTTATCAGTAATTCTGATTTAGAAGCTATAAATAAGAAAAAAGAAGAGCTTGTAAAGATCGTTCAAAAATCATTAAAAAATCACCAAGCAGAACTTACGGAATTGTTAGGTAATTTGGAAGATAAATATGAAGTAAGTTTATCTACGCAGGGATTAAACTTTGAAAGAGAGACTATAAATATTTCTTTAAAAGAAAGAGGTGCAGATGTTTCATTAGATGATTGGGGAAGTGGTACAAAAAATAGGACACTGATTTTTTTAAATCTATTAAATGCTAAAAGAGCTCAACATACGACTGTTGATTCAGATCGTATTGCTCCTATTATTCTTATAGAAGAACCGGAATGTTTTTTACATCCTCAAGCACAAGCTGAATTTGGGAGAATATTGCAAGATTTAGCAAATGAACTTCAAATTCAGATAATAACTACAACACACAGTCCTTATTTATTAAGCTTTAAATCACCAGACTCTAACATACTGATAGATCGAGATACGAAGCCTAAAAGTAAAGATCCAAGTTCTCATGTCGTAGATACGCATTCTGAAAAATGGTATGAGCCTTTTGCTGTTGCTTTAGGAGTAAATCAAGCAGATTTTGGACCAATGAAAGACATTATATTTAGTGAAAATTCTAAGATATTACTTGTAGAGGGTATTATAGATAAAGAATATATGGTATATTTACAAGATAGTATTCATGGAAGTAATGCTTTGTCTTCAGATATTGAGATTTTTCCATATGATGGAGCTGATAATATAAAAAATAATATACTAATGAATTTTATTAAAAAGAAATTCAAAAAAGTAGTTGTTACAGTTGATTTGGATAGATTTAATAGTGTCAAAAAGGCGGTTACATCAATAGGATTTAAAGAAAATGTAGATTTTCTTGCTATAGGGAAAAGTGATATAGGTAAACAATGCATTGAAGGGCTTATTCCGCAAAAAGTATATAGTATTGTTTATGCTAATGAACCTGATTTAGCCCAAAAGGCTATAATGGCAACTGGTGAAGAGCAAAAATCCGCAAAGAATGAGATTAAAAAGAAGCTTATTGAGGAGTTTAAGAAACAACCTGTTGAGTATGATATGTATAAAGATTTGTATGAATTAATAAAAAAGATCAATAAGGCTTTTAAGTAAAATTCAATTATGGTAGATTCTTTTTTCTTTGATATTTCAATAGAAAATTCTTACCTTTACCTCGTTGGAACAAGGCAAATTCCTATCGGAAAAACATAGAAATGAAGCAGGTGCAGAAGTGGGTGCTTTTATTGGAAGATTTTTATAACAGGCTGAATTTCAGTAGTGATTAAAAACTCCGTTAGTCCCGTACGCACCGCTTCTTTTGATTTTTATAATTAGGAAAAGCTCTGGTTCTTAACGGGATCGGAGCTTTTCTTATTAATCTTACTGAGTGAAAAAGCAATTGATTGGGAATATGAATATTGAGACATGCAGAATTAACTCTGCTGAAATTTAATAATTTAGCCAAAGTTTTAAAGGAGCTATTTTGTCACGGCTGACAATTATCTTATCTTTAAAAGGCGGCTTTACATGTAAGATTGCTTTTCCCAGAAAATATGACTCAACCTTTACGATGGCATTGATGCTAACTACTGTTTGCCGATTGCTTCGGAAAAAAACATCCGGATCGAGTTGTTCCATAAGCTTGTCCAAAGAAAGGTCAATGATAAATTCTCTATTTTGCTTGGTTACGGCAAAGGTTACTTTATTTTCTGAATAAAAATAAGCAATGTCTTCCACTTGTAAGGTAAAAAGTTTGTCATCGCCTGAGATTAGGAAACGGGTACGGTATTTCTTTCCCGGTTGGGTGATGTTTTGTAAAATTTCCATTAAGTCAATTGGCTTTTGCCCCTGATTCAGGTATTTGGTAGTCAGATGTTCGAACTTTACAATTGCTTCTTCCAGTCGGATGTTATCAATCGGCTTAAGTAAATAATCGATACTGTTGACTGTAAATGCCCGAATGGCATATTCATCATACGCAGTGGTGAAAATGATAGTACTTTCTGGTTGTGCCTGTTCGATGAATGTGAATGAAATGCCGTCTGTCAATTGTATGTCGAGAAAAACAAGATCCGGATGGGGATTTTCCGCAAACCATTCTACACTCTTCTTTACACTACCGGGTAATACTGTAATTTGCCATTCGGGGCGTAACTCATTTAATGTATTGTTTAACCGACGGGCGGCCGGAATTTCGTCTTCAATAATGACTGCTGTAATTTTATTCATTCAGTACTGGGATTTTAACGGTAAAATAATTCGTATTGTTTTCTATGGTAATATCCTGATTGCATATCAGGAGGTAACGGGCTGAAAGATTCTTTAATCCCATGCCGGTGCTGACCACATTGGGCTTTATCCTGATTTTGTTGGTTACCAATATTCTTCCATTCTCAGAATCATAATCGATCAAAATATTCATTGGCATATCCATATTAATTATATTATGCTTAATGACATTTTCTACCAATAGCTGCAGGGTTAATGAGGGGAGTTTCAAATCATAATTATCAGCTTCTATTCTATTCTCTATCCGGATGCAGTCTCCTAAACGGACTTTATGAAGAAAAATATAAGAGTCGATGAAAGAGAGTTCGGATTCTATAGTAACCAGACGCTGTTGCTGGCTTTGTAATATATATCGGTATACATCAGACAAACGTTGGGTAAATAGAATTGCGTTTTTGGGAGCATACTCTATTTCGGATATAAGTGTATTGAGACTGTTGAAGAGAAAATGAGGATTCAGCTGATTTTGCAAAGCTGCATACTGTGCCTTAATGGAATTCTCTTCGACTTGTTCCGTTCTTTCGTGCAGAAGAACTAGCTGCCTGTAAAAATTGATAGTCAAAGTAAGGTTGGTTATTACCATTTCTACCAGCCAGACTAAGGCTATCATTCTCAGCCCGGACCCTTTCAGAGTAAATGGTGCAGGAACCTCAAATATGGCTTTGACTATTGACAAGACCAGATAATTCATTAAAAACAGAATAATTGCCGTCAGAATGCAATCGATAATCAATCGCTCTTTTCGTTTGACCAGAAACTGAAAGCTTCGCTTTTGCCAGTTGTGGATCATTAATACTCCGAAACCGACTAGATTAAAGGCGGCAAGTATCAGGATAAATGACTTGAAAGAAATCAGTACTTCCAGATGTTGCGGGGTGAAGTCGGAATAAAGCAAGAGAAACAGATATGAGAAAAATGCCAATCCTGAGAATAGCAAACCAATAAACAGATAATTGAACTTTTGCCGCATATTGAACGTAGACTTTATATATTACAAATTTAACAAAAAAACAAGAGGTCGCCAAAAGTAACTATAACATTTTGTACTTCCTCTTGTCTTTTTGAGAGAATCTAGATCATGTCAGAAACAAACACCTAAGCGGAATCCAATATTATTATTTCCATCCTGACAACCGGTCAGCAACTCGCTTTTGTTGGTGGCATAACTATAATATGCAGCCAGATGGAAACCAAATCGGCTTTGGGAAAACGGATAAATGTTCACTCCAATTTCTGGAGAGACATAGAACCCCCAGGGTTTATCTGTCAGACTTATAGTATTCAGATATGTTGTATTTTGGGCATACATGGTTCCTATCTTGGTGCCAACATAAGGTTTCAGGCATCCATTGCTGATAAATCGGTATGAAGCGGCAAGCCCGAATGGTAGCTGGAAAGCCGACTCTTGTCGGTCAGTAGTCAACGAAGCAGTACCTTCAGTTATGGTTTGACGCGGAACATATTTATGATTTGTATGGAAATCAAGGAAAGCCCCCAGACTCCAGTGTGGAGTAAGGAAATAACCTCCTTCCAGGTTCATACCCCAACCACTGATTTTATCGGCAAAATTCGTATTGAGAGGAGCATTCATCTGCCAGTCTACATTAAAATGCAATCTATCGCTGATATCCTGTGCATAACTACTGAAATAAAACAGGCCCAATATCATGAATGCCAGAATATACTTTTTCTTCGGAATAAATTTTATTGTTTTCATAATTTTGCTTTTTAGGATTTCTTGATATAAGGAGATTGGTCAAACGCTTGATTGACCGCATCCAACGTTAGTTGCATGTTATATTTGGAATTCTCAAATAATAGTCCGGTTGCGTATGAATGCCAGATTACCGGTAACTTTACTTTCTGACTTGTATCCTCGGGATGGTCTGTCAAATTTACCATTTCCATTATCAATGTTCCTGTATTATAACTATAAGTTACAGGATACGGATAATACCAGTCGTTCCAATATGGTCCCCAATAACCGGGGCCCCACCAGCCGTTATACCATCCGCCTCCATACCATCCGCCGGTTCCTATTATTTGGGTTGTTTGGCGCGTGAAAGAGAGCTGTAACCCAATGTTAGCATTCTTAATCACTTTAACCCTTGTATAACCACGGGTATCCATCTCATCAGCAACCTGCTTAATAATTTCTTGTGCATTCTCATCCTTCCAAAACTCCGCCTTCATTCCCTGTCCTATCAGTAGAATACTATCGGGCAAACAATAAGTTTTGAAATCATTGAAATTAGTTTTGCTGTCATAATTGGTGTAAACTGTGAAATTATTGTCAAGCTTACTTAAATCCGGATCTTTTTCACACGAAGTGGCAAGTACTGCCATTAATCCTATAAACAGATACTTTTTCATATTCTTTCTTTTAAGTGTTAAACCATAGTTGTTTTTAATTTAATGCCTATAGTCAGCTAAAATATTTTAACTTGTTTATTTACTAAACACACATTTTCTACCTTAGAGTGAATTGCCTTTGAATACATTGGCCTTAGCCATTGGGAGTAAACTTCCTGTTAATGAAAAGTTGTTTGAATTGAAGTTCGGACTTATGTCTACCGATGCGTTATTACTTCCTTTATTCAAGCGGATGTTCACCTGTGCTGATATTCCGACTCCCATTACGTTCATCGAAACGGATATATTACCTTTTTTGTCGGTAGTCTGCTTATATCTGGATATATTCCCGTTGACAGTAATGCCGCCTAGACCGTTGGGACCGCTGATCGGAATATTGAAGGCTACCTGAACCACAGCTTTATTACCTTTTACCGCTACAAAATTTGTGTTGGGAGAAACGAAAGCTGTGGTACCATATTTAAACATAACATGATCTGCTTCCAAAATGAAGTTTTTCATTTCTATAGCTTGTTTAGCTTCATCGAAAAACATTTGGTCGAGTAATTCTTGTTCAGCTTTTTTTTGTTTGCGGGATTCTTCTTTGACAGTTTGTGCCTGAATGTTTCCCATGCTAATGAATAATAGCAACATTGATAAGATTGATAACTTTTTCATAATTGTACTTTTTGAGTTATACTTTTTCTTTTCTTTGGTTCAAAGATAGTGCGCCGATTTTATTTTCTTCCGGTTTTTTTTACTGAATCGTAAACGGCAATTTCCCAACTGTAGATATGGTGTGCTGAGTCGTGAAAAGTCTGTTTCTGGATACCATTCAGCAGATAATTGATGCTATTCAGGTTTGCCGTTTCGTTAGTTGGATACATACGTACTGCTATATCGTTGAGATCTGTATTGAGGTCGGTACAAGTGATGTAACGAAATTTTCTTGATAGAATCGTGAAGAGAATTACCGATCTGTTACGGCTATACCCAATTGAAAAAAATAGTCTTTGTTTCCGTTTCCGGAAGCAAAAAGGGATTGTTTTTTATAAGTATAATGGAAATAGGTATAATAAAAAGTTTCATGTGGAAAATAATGAAGAGACTTTACTGGAAAGGGAAAGAAGGATTGAGAAAATATTGCAGGGACAAGGAAGAAACCATATTGCTTTGTATAAAGTAATCGGCTGTCGGAACATAAAAATACGATTGGATTAATGCACTCATCAGATGGTGGGAGAATTGGAAATAATTATGAAACAAGAGGGGGAATTGCTAAAAAATAAATTTTTTACGCATGCTTTGTGCTGAAACGAGGAAATTTTACCTATTTTTGTCTGTCTATTTTTGAATGCTATGATACAGGTAATACAATTAAAAGGAAAAGACAAACATTTATATCAGCTTTTGGCGCCTCTAGTAATGGATCCGGATGTAATACGTGCAAATAATAACTATCCGTTCAAGACAAGCGAAGATTTTGTTTGGTACATTGCGATTGATAACAGAGATGTGATAGGCTTTATTCCGGTTGAACAGAAAAGCGGGAAAAAGGCTGTCATTAATAATTATTATGTAGCTGCGGTGGACGAGAAACGAAAAGAGATCTTGTCGCTTCTGCTATCTTCTGTAGTCACGGCATTTATACCTGCGGGTTGGACGCTTAACTCTGTCACGCTGATACAAGATCAGGAAACTTTTGAGAAATTCGAGTTTGCATCTATGGACAAGAAGTGGACACGCTATGTAAAAATGAACAGATGAATTATGGGAAAAAAAACAATCACAGGAACAAAAAATGTATATGAATTAGCACAAGAGCGACTGAAAGTAATATTTAACGAGTTTGATAATATTTATGTATCTTTCTCGGGAGGAAAGGATAGTGGGGTTCTGCTGAATATGTGTATCGACTACATCAGGCGGAATAATCTGAAAATACGTTTGGGAGTGTTTCACATGGACTATGAGATTCAATACAAGATGACCATCGACTATGTGGACAGGATACTGGAGGCGAACAAGGACATCCTGGATGTATACCGTGTGTGCGTGCCTTTCCGGGTATCTACGTGTACATCTATGTACCAGTCCTTCTGGCGGCCCTGGGAGGATAACAAGAAAGATATCTGGGTACGCTCCATGCCTAAGAAGGCCATGAAGAAGGAGGATTTTCCTTTTTACAATACGACCATGTGGGATTATGAATTTCAGATGCGTTTTGCGCAGTGGCTCCATCAGAAAAAGGATGCGGTACGCACCTGCTGTCTGATCGGTATCCGTACGCAGGAAAGTTTTAACCGCTGGCGATGTATCTATATGAGCCGCAAATTCCAGATGTATCATAAGTATAGATGGACTTCAAAGGTCGGAAATGACATCTATAATGCCTATCCCATCTTCGACTGGAAGACGACGGATGTGTGGACGGCAAACGGAAAATTCCAGTGGGACTATAATGTACTGTATGACCTGTATTATCGTGCCGGAGTCAATCTGGAACGTCAACGGGTAGCAAGCCCGTTCATCAATGAAGCGCAGGAGAGTCTGGCGCTCTACCGGGTGCTTGACCCTAACACCTGGGGGAAGATGATAGGACGGGTGAATGGCGTGAACTTCACCGGTATGTATGGAGGCACGCACGCTATGGGATGGCAGATGGTGAAACTTCCGGAAGGGTACACCTGGAGGGAGTTTATGTACTTCCTGCTCTCTACCTTGCCGGAACGGGCCCGAAAGGGGTATCTGCGTAAACTGTCTGTCAGTGTACATTTTTGGCGAACCAAAGGAGGCTGTCTGAGTGATTCCACCATTCAGAAACTGATTGATGCCAAAGTGCCGATTATCGTGATGGACAATAGCAACTATAAGACATACAAGAAGCCGGTGCGCATGGAATATCAGGATGATATCGATATTCCGGAATTTAGGGAAATACCGACTTACAAGCGTATGTGTATCTGTATCCTCAAGAATGACCATGCCTGCAAATACATGGGATTCTCGCCGACCAAAGAGGAGATGAGTAAGAGAAGTCAAGTTATGGAACAATATAGAATCATAGTATCATGAGTGTAGATAAAAGTCCGGTCTACGAGGTGAAAGCAGTGCCCGTAGAAAAAGTATTAGCGAACGATTATAACCCGAATGTCGTAGCTCCTCCCGAAATGAAGTTACTGGAGCTTTCGATCTGGGAAGACGGTTTTACAATGCCTTGTGTATGTTATTACAATAAAGAGGAAGATAATTATATCCTCGTAGATGGTTATCACCGATATACGGTATTGAAGACATCGAAACGGATTTATAAGCGTGAGAACGGATTGCTTCCGATTGTGGTGATCGATAAGGATTTGTCCAATCGTATGAGCTCTACCATCCGGCACAACCGTGCCCGTGGGATGCATAATATTGAGCTGATGTGTAACATTGTAGCAGAATTGGACAGAGCCGGCATGTCCGACCAGTGGATTATGAAAAATATCGGAATGGATCGGGATGAACTGCTGCGTTTGAAGCAGATTTCGGGACTGGCGGATTTGTTTGCCAACCGGGAGTTCAGTATCCCGGATGAGGTGGCACCTACGGAGACAGAACGTAAAACACTCTGATTTTTCACCTGTATCATAGTATATAACATAGCCCTCGGATGAGATTATCCGGGGGCTTGTTTTATTATGGAATTTATTTATATTAATTCACACTAAAAGTTTCGAATGCTGAAACTTTTGTCTTTTTTTTATTCTAATAGTGCAAAATGCCTGTTTTACTACTCCTTATTTTTAGATTTCGCAATATTCCATTCGGACGACCTCTTTATTAGCCATATAAGATAACTTTCATTGTCTGTATGAGAAATGAATGAAATTCGCAGAGTCATGCAATATCCCGACATTTGCATTATGAGATTTTGACTGATTACAGATTAAGGCTTGACTGAGTACCAATGTCAGGTAAATACGAATGTTTAATGAGATTAGAGGGATTTAAAGTGAATATTGGGTTGTTCAACCTTTTATTATTAGTAGCTATATTATCTTGTATGGATGATACTTTCACTAATAATACTACTGCCAAAGGGACATTTATTTCGATCAGAGGAATAGGTGTTCAGAGCAGTACACATCTAGTCAATCCGGAAACGTATGATTTTGTATTTTTTGCCAATGAACCGTATAATATTCCCGTAATAAACCAATTGAATTATATTACTGCTTATGATAATCTGAATGATATTGTGTATTCAGAACGCTATTCCTTGTCCGAACAATTAATTCCGATGATACAGGAGGTTAATTATCAATACGTTGCGTGAAAAGATGAAGAAAATGATGAAATATATAATGAAGATATTTGGTCTGGTGATCATCTTACTGATATCCGCCTGTGAGCATGAAACATTGTTGACGGGAGAGCCGGATGATCCGGGAGATATTTCGGAAGACAAGGTGCGGCTTGAGATTTTTGCACGGGCGAATTCATACCGCCTGCCTTCGACCAGGGCACTAGGGGATGAAAATACGGTCGAAATGACTCCCTGGGTACTCGTGTTCAGAGGGAGTGGCACAGGGGCTATTTTTGTAGAAGCTGTGCAGGCCTTCGAGTTTGCAGGAAAGCGATATGTCCTTTTAACTAAGCGGACTGATGGAAGTAAGTACCAGTTGCTGATATTAGCTAATCCGATGGCTCAGTTTTATTACGGAAATGCTTCTACGGGATATGTTTTCAATGAGTCACAACTTACTGAGAAGTTGATTGAGGGAACAACTACCCTGGCTACTGCATGTACGAACTTGCTGACGGAGCCGGCAAGTACTTCTCCTGCCCGCATCCCGTTCAGCGGTGTGGGTGAGACGATACCGATGAGTTATTTGCTGGAAGTAGATAAGGTGGATAATACAACGAAGATAGAAAAGAGTGACGGGAGTTCGTTGATGCTTCTTCGGGCGGTTGCCAAAATCGTGGTTGTTAATGAAGCATCGAACTTTGAACTGGAAGGAGTGTCTGCTGTGGCAAACGTTCCGCGACAGGGGCAGTTGCATAACCTTATCCCTGCTTCTATTATGGGCAATGCTGGTAATTTGACGAATTATCAATACGATGCTTCATGCTCGTTGCCTTTGGTGTCAGCAGAAACGATAACCAATAAACAAAGTACCGAAAACAGTCCTATTTATATCTATGAAACCAATACCCAGACTTATAGTACATATCTGATCATTCAGGGAATTTATGAAACCAAAAGCTATTATTACAAAATGGCGATAGTAGATAAGGATCTGAACTATATGAATATATATCGGAATCATGCGTATACTTTTACAATAAAGAAAGTGCATGGACGGGGGTATGATACCGTAGCGGATGCAAAGCTTTCTAAACCGTCGAATACGGATCTGGATTTTGAAATTACAGTGGACGACAGTAATTCTTATGAGATTATAGCTAACAATGATTATTATCTGGGTGTGAGTAATTCTGTCTTTATAGCTTATTCTCCGGATGATGCGAGTACTTATGAGGCTTTTAAAGTGATAACGGATTGTGAAAAGGCTTTTCCGGATGCGCGTACAATAACCGACAATATGGCCGAAGCTGATAATTCGTTTGCGCTAAGCAGTCCCGCTGACGGAAAATTGCCTATAGTAGCAAGCACTTCTCCACGTGTCACTCCGGTCAGTGTATTGATACAAAGCTGGCTGATGTATAGTGAAGTGGGGCAGAGTTTTGAGGGAAGAGATAAAGTGAATGCATATATAACATTAAAACTTGGAAATTTGGAAAAACAGGTTCATATCAGACGAAGAGCGGCTATTGATGCCGGCGGTACCATACTTAAATACATGCCTGCCAATAGTTATCCGTTTCCGACGACTGGTGAGGTGGATTATCATTGCCTTACCGGGGAGGTGGAAGATGGTACTGACAATCCTAAGGAATGGATAAAATTACTGCCATCTTCGATGGTGGACAGAAATGATACGGATAAAATCATAGTGGAAGACGGGCATATCTATATTAAAATAATGCCTAATACGGCTTCAACAACGAGAAACGGTATCGTGTATCTGACAACAATTATGCCCGGTAGTTTATATACAGGTGAAAGTACGGTGAAGCGTATCAAAATTGATATCACTCAAAAGGGTAATTAATAAACGTAAGATAAATGAAGAAAGTTAGTATACTCATAGTATTGGTGCTCGGATGTTTTATCGAGAGTAAAGCTCAGAAAGTTGCGCTTAAAAGCAACCTTCTATATGACGCTACGACTACCATGAATCTCGGGCTGGAATTCGGACTGGCACGTAAGTGGACGCTGGACGTTCCGGTGAACTATAATCCCTGGAAGCCGGACAACGGAAGACGTCTGCGCCATTGGGGAATACAGCCGGAAGTCCGCTACTGGTTTTGTGAGAAGTTCAGACGTACGTTCATCGGAGTGCATGGACATTATGCGGACTTCAATGTCGGTGGGTTCCCGGACTGGTCGTTTATTAGTGAGAATATGCAGAACAGCCGCTATCAGGGATATCTGTATGGCGGGGGTGTTTCCGTCGGTCATTCATGGATTCTGAAGAAACGCTGGAGCATCGAAGCATCGGTAGGAGTGGGGTATGCACATATTGTATATGACAAATATCCGTGCAGGGCGTGTGGTACCAAACTGAAAGACAGTAGTAAAAACTATTTCGGTCCCACCAAAGCGAGTGTGTCACTTATTTACGTAATTAAATAAAGTAGAATAGAATGATGAACAGAAGTATACAATTCATCGTGTGTGTATTGGCTATCTTATGTCAGAATATAAATTCGGCAGTTGCCCAGACACGCTCTTATGACGGGGTTATCTCTGTAGTACCGGTACAGTTGGAACAGCGCGGTAAATCGGTTTATATAAATATTGACTTCGTTCTGGAGGATGTAAAGGTCAAATCGGCACACGGAGTGGATTTTATTCCGCAACTGGTTGCTCCTGCATATACTTACAATCTTCCGAAAGTATCCATCAAGGGACATAATGAATACCTGGCGTATGAACGCTGGCTTTCATTGATGAGTGCGAAGGAGAAGGATAGCTACGAAAAACCTTATGTGGTGGAAAAGGGTAGCAAGAAAAGAAATGATACGATTCGATACAGATATATATTGCCTTACGAATCGTGGATGGACGATGCCCGGGTGGACGTACAGCGCGACGAATGCGGCTGCGGCGAAATTCAGCTGATGGATGTGGAACCACTTGGGGATATTGAACTGGAACGTATATTAGTACCTTACGTGGTAACACCTTTCTTTGCCTATTTGCAGCCTAAAGCGGAAGAAGTGAAGAGCCGTGATATACAGGCGGAATGTTTCCTTGACTTCGAGGTGAACAAGATTAATATTCGTCCGGAATATATGAATAACCCGAAGGAGCTGGCTAAGATCCGTGCGATGATTGATGAATTGAAGTCTGATCCTAGTATCAAGGTAAACAAATTGGATATTGTAGGCTATGCTTCACCTGAAGGATCATTGGCAAATAACAAACGTCTGTCCGAAGGACGTGCGATGGCGCTACGTGATTATCTGGCATCCAGATACGATTTCTCGAGAAATCAGTATTATATCATCTTTGGTGGTGAAAACTGGGATGGACTGGTGAAGGCGCTGGATACGATTGATTTTGAATATAAAGATGAAGCGCTGAATATTATCAATGATATCCCTGTTGAAAAAGGTAGGGAAGCTAAGTTGATGCAGCTTCGTGGCGGAGTACCTTATCGATATATGTTGAAATATATATTCCCAAGTCTTCGTGTGGCTATTTGTAAGGTGAATTATGAGATTAAGAACTTTAATCTGGACGAAGCGAAAGAGATCATAAAGACACGTCCTCAGAATCTGAGCCTGAATGAAATGTTTATGGTTGCCAACAGCTATCCGAAGGGTTCTCAGGAATTCATCGATGTGTTCGAGACTGCGGTCCGAATGTATCCGAAGGATGAGATCGCCAGTATTAATGCTGCCGCTGCTGCTCTTTCGCGTAATGACTTGGTATCTGCGGAACGCTATCTGAATATGGTAAATGTCAATAAGCAGCTGCCTGAGTATAGCAATGCTATGGGTGTATTAATGTTATTAAAAGGAGAGTATGAACATGCGGAAGAATATTTGAAAGCCGCAGCCAAATCGGGTCTGCAAGCTGCCGGACAGAATTTGGAGGAACTGGCTAAGAAAAAAACGAATGCAGCTGAAATAGAAAAAATAGAAAATAGGGATAAATAAACTAGTTACAAACGCTTTTATTAATTTGTAAAAACAATGAAGAAAAAGAATTTTTTTATGTTAGCGCTTGCTGCTGTGGCTTTTGCTGCTTGTAGTAACGAAGATTTAGTGCCGACTGGGAATCCAGGTGATGATAATCAATTGGTGACAGACCCGACAGGAGACGCATGGGTGGCATTAGCTGTAAAGACTCCGGTACAAACTCGTGGATTGCATAACCCGAATCAGGAAGCTGCAACAGAGGACGAATCAAAAATCACTACAGTGCGTGCCATATTCTTTACGGCAAATGCGAATGAGGATGCTGCAACTGTAACTGCTGACTTGACATTGGATAATGACGAAGCTGGTCTTGATGCCAATGGTATTCCTAGTGGGGCTGCAGGTAAGGCTTTTAAAGTCCCTGCAACTTCTAAACGAATATTGATTATTGCGAATCCATCTCCTAAATTTGAAGCAAAGACTGCTAGTGAGACAGATCAAAAATGGCCTGTTGGAACGACTTATGCAACAGTAAATGCAGCTCTTGACGATACTTCGGCTTCTATGACAACTGCTGGTAAATTTATGATGTCTAACGCTAAGGGTTCGTTGGAACCTTCAGATGAAAATGAAGCTTCAGGGACATTTGGTGCTCCTGTCGATTTGGCTCTTTATGCAACTGAGACAGCAGCTACTAATAATCCAATATCTATCAGAATTGACCGTGTTGTATCAAAAGTTCGTGTATATGTTACTGCTGATTCTGATGCAAAGGCAACTATTTCGGATGCGGGATGGGTGTTGAATGCTACTAACAAGACATTCTTCCCTGTATCTAAGAGAACGTTGACTTGGAATGAGACTCCTGCTAATAAACCTTTAGGTGCTCGTGGTACATGTATTACTCCGTTTGACCAGTATAAGATCGGTTCATACAGAGTTGACCCTAACTATAGTACTCAAGCTTTGGCTAACTATAATGCTTATACCAGTACTTCAGCTCCTTCAATTTGGAATGATCCTACAACTACGGTGAATAAAGTTGCTGAATATTGTCTTGAAAATACGCAGACTGCAACTCATAATGTACATGCTTATACTACACATGTACTGTTGAAGGCTAAATTCATTCCGTCTGAATATGGCAGACCTGCGCCAAATGATGGTACTCCATCTACAGCTCAGGAAACAGATCCGAAACTTGTCGGTGACTGGATGTTAATCAATGGTGGCTTCTATACTTTTGCTACATTAATGGAGTGGATTGAGGCAGAATTGAAAGCTAAATATGCTGATAAAGAGCCTACTACCTTCCCGACTGCTCGTACTACTGCGTATAATAGATATTTAGCTGCTGTTGGTGTAGGTGAAATTAGCCTTCCTGCTACAGCTGATGCTACAGCTATTACCAGTCTTGTTGACGATTTTAAAGCAACAAAAGCTAATGTAGGAAATGTTGCAGCTAAAGACAGAGCTATAACTGTAACAGGTCTTACTTATTATGTAGGTGCTGTAAGTTACTACAAAATTATGATCAAACATGATGATACCAGTGCTGTAACAAATGAATTAGGTGAATTTGGAGTTGTTCGTAACTCTGTTTACGATATCAATGTTAAGAAGTTTAACAATCCAGGATATCCGGCTATTCCGGATCCGGACGAAGGAACGCCGGATGAGAGTGACGAAGGCTGGTTGTCTATTGAAATTATACCTAATCCTTGGACTTGGTATACTCAAGAGGAAATTATGTAATTCGGAATTAGTAATAGAAATAGATTTTTCAAATAAAAGTTGTGGGAGAAACTCTCCCACAACTTTACTCCCAATATTTTCAAAGTTGCCGAAAACTTTTTAAAATTTCGGGATATTACTTTTGATGGAATCAATAAAGTATTCTATCCTCTGAATTAGGAAATAACGAGAAAAGAGATTATTTCTTTTCCTCTATATATAATTGAAAAAAAGGAAAATATGAATCTAAAAAGCCTTATATGTTACGTTGCCTTAGGTATTCTGTTGATGAGTTCCGGGATAGTAGCTTCATGCGACAGCTTTAATGAAGACCTGCCGGAATGCCGCTTGTCAGTGAAGTTCAAGTATGACTATAACATGGAGTTTGCGGATGCGTTTCATGCTCAGGTAGATAAAGTAGAACTTTATGTATTTGATAAGAATGGGAAATATCTGTTTAAACAAGCTGAAGAGGGAAGTGCATTGTCTACCGGCAATTATCTGATGGAAGTTGAACTTCCTGTCGGACAATATCAGTTTATGGCATGGGCCGGTGCACGTGATTCATATGATATCACTTCATTGACACCTGGTGTCTCTACTCTTACGGATTTAAAATTGAAACTAAAACGTGAAGCCTCTCTCATCATCAATAAAAGGATGGAAACGCTCTGGTATGGTGAAGTCATCAATGTCAACTTCGATGGGACCGTCCACCAGACTGAGACGATAAATCTGATCAGAGATACAAAAATCGTACGATTTGGCTTCCAGTCTTATACAGGCAGCTGGACACTGGATATGAATGACTATGACTATGAGATTATAGAATCCAATGGACATCTGGGACATGATAATTCATTACTGGATGATGATGTGTTGAGTTTCCGACCTTACTATATGGAACAGAAGGATCCTGCGACTGCCTATGTAGACATGAATACAATGAGGCTGATGGAAGACCGGAAAACTCGTTTGGTGCTTACTGAAAAAGCATCCGGAAAGAGAGTGTTCGATATAAATCTGATTGATTATCTTGCTATGACCAATGCGGAGGGTAAAAATCTGAGCACACAAGAATATCTGGATCGACAGAGCAACTATCATATAATCTTTTTCTTGTCTGAATCATGGCTTGCTGTACAGATTGTTGTCAATGGATGGGTGCATCGCATTCAGGAAGAGAATCAATAGAATGATCTAAGAATAGTGGGGAACTATTATTAGTGGGACAGGATAAATAGTAATATCCTGAAGGGAGAACAGCCCGGGTCGATAATGATCCGGGCTGTTTGTACTTTAGAGAGTATCGATCACTGTACGTTGCTTTTGCAGGAACTCGATACGCTGGGCTTCTCCACTTTCTGAAATTAGTGTGGAATGTCGTTTCAATGATTGAATCCAGTTCCGCTGTATCTGACAGATTTGCGGACTTTGCGAATCCATCGAATTGATGGAATACACCCGGAGCAAACTGACTTGGTAGTCTTGTTTCTCTATGTAGGTGTAAGTCGCTTCGAAATCAATGTTTGAGAGATAGAAAGAGACTTTTCGCCCCTCACTGAATTCTCCCTTAACAGATAGTGTCTCCATGACTGAAAGCAATTGGTAGAGTTCATCTTTCAGGTGTGCCACGTCGTCTTCCGTAATCAGATTCAGACTTGCGAAATACTTGATCTCTTTGACAAAGGAAAGAAAGATGTTGCTATCCCAGATAAAATAGGTCTTCCGACATTGCTTTACACTTTCACTCAGCTTATTATGCGCTTTCACGATTCTGTCTTCTACCTGCATCTCTGCCAGTGAGTTCGGTGTTTTCATTTGCCCGTTCTGATAAATCCATCGGCAAAGGCGGAACTTAGACATGTATTCGTAAGATGAATAAAGAGTGAAGGGAAGAAGGTTGGAAGCTGTATATACTTCCGTCGTATCGTCTCCTTTCACATAATCGAATATCTGCTGATAACGGCTGATAATCTCATAATAACTTTCTAAAGTGTTGGGCGAATGCAGCAGGTTCATATCAAAAGTAACTCTATTGGAAAGGTGGTTACCTATAATCTGATCAATAGAAATCCCCAGTTTTTTAGACAGAAGGGCTACTTCGTCGATAGTAAAAGCTACTTCACCCCGTAGTCTGCGATAGACGGCTTCTTTACCCATATACAAAATGTCTGCCAGAGAATTGGCAAGATTTTGTCCTTTGGGGATCCGTTCTTTCATTGCAGTAATCAACTCGTTTACAATACCATTTTTCATTGTTTGTTCTCTTTTATATACGTTAATACTTTATGTGATACATTCTATGCAAAATTACGGCATGTAAACGAGAGTTTTGTGTGGGAAAACAGTTCTGAAGAGTAAGAGCTTTTTCTCATTTGATAGAATAGAGATAGAAAAAGAACGTATAATGGAAAAAAGTAGGCAATAAGCTTGTCTACTTTCATGATTTGGAATTATAAAATTCAGTTAGTTTCGATTATCGAAATTAGGAAGAACTCTATAGAGCATCAATGATTTCGCGCTGTTGATTAAAGAATTGGATGCGTTGCATCTCACCACTTTCTGAGATGAGTGTAGAGAATTTCTTTAATGACTGAATCCATTCTTTCAGACTTTGAAACATCTGAACGTCCTGTGTAGTGAGTGAATTAATGGAATAAACACGTATCAGACTAAGTTGTAGTGTACTTGTCTCGAGATAACTGTAAGTCGCCTCGAAGTTGATTTGTGACACATAAATATGCACATCATTACCAAAGTCTGTCTTTCCTTTTATAGCAAGCCTTTCCAACTCATCTGTAAGTATCAGCAATTCTTCTTTCAGATTTTGCTTCATTTCGTCTGAAATGAGATGTATGTCGGAAAAATACTGTATATCATTGATAAGATGAAGAAAAACCATGCTGTCCCAAATGTAATCGGTAGAATGAATATGATGCGAAAGTTTCGCAAAATCTTGCTGGACATTGATTATCTTTTGAGGAATCTCCAGTTCTTCGAAATGTTTGCACTTAATATGTTCATTCTGATACATCCACTTGAAGAAACGGAACTTGGCCAGAAGTTCGTGCTTCAGATATAGTGTCTGCGGAATTACATTGGAGGCTGTACCTAATGAGGCATTCGGATCTTCCCGCAGCGTATGGAATAACTTGACGTGCTTGTTGAGGAAATCATAGTAAGTTTCGAAGGGGTTGCCATGATCTACTACATTGATATCGAACATTGCATTGTTGCTGAAGCTAACTCCGGCAATTCTGTCCAGGGATATCCCCAGTTCTTTTGAAATAATGGCTGCTTCCTGAAATGTAAAGGGGACTTCGCCACGCAGCCTCCGGTAGATAGCTTCCTTACCCATATAAAGGGTATCCATTAATATATTTGCCAATTGTCCTTTTGCAGGGAACTTTTCTTTGGCCGCTTCTATCAGGTTTGTATTAAGTTCATTCATTATCATAATCCTATTGAATTAGTGGTTTGTTTCTATTAATAACACTTGACACAGGAAAGTTGTTTCGGAAACTGAAACTATTTTATTTTTGCTTTTCTTAAAAAATATCCACCTTTAAAATTGTATATTATGAGCAAATCGTTTACATTTGCCTCTATAAACAAGACGGGGAAGTTCTCTTCTCTGAAAAACAATAGTTAAAATTAGAAGATGAAAAGAATATTGGTAAGTGGCGGGGCTGGATTTATAGGCTCGCATCTTTGTACTCGACTTGTAAATGAGGGACACGACGTTATATGTTTGGATAACTTCTTTACAGGTTCTAAGGACAATATAAAGCATTTGATGGGAAATCATCATTTTGAAGTTGTAAGACACGACGTTACTTATCCTTATTCTGCCGAAGTGGATGAAATTTACAATCTGGCTTGTCCGGCGTCACCCATTCATTACCAACATGATCCGATTCAAACTGCCAAAACATCTGTGATGGGGGCTATCAATATGCTCGGACTGGCGATGAGACTGGATGCCAAAATACTGCAAGCCTCCACTAGCGAAGTGTATGGTGATCCAATTATTCATCCTCAGCCGGAAAGCTATTGGGGAAATGTGAATCCGGTAGGTTATCGCTCATGTTATGATGAAGGAAAGAGATGTGCTGAAACCTTGTTTATGGATTACTACCGCCAGAATCAGACTCGCATCAAGATCATTCGTATCTTTAATACTTATGGTCCGAGAATGCTTCCTAATGATGGTCGTGTGGTCTCAAACTTTATCATACAGGCGCTGAATAATGAAGATATCACGATATATGGTGATGGGAAACAGACACGCAGTTTTCAGTATATCGATGACCTGATAGAAGGAATGGTGCGGATGATGGATACGGAAGATGACTTTAC
This sequence comes from uncultured Bacteroides sp., assembly GCA_947646015.1. Classification (GTDB taxonomy): domain Bacteria; phylum Bacteroidota; class Bacteroidia; order Bacteroidales; family Bacteroidaceae; genus Bacteroides. The sequence goes on from CANSEY010000018.1 coordinate 78,407, forward strand.
GGGTCCGATAAATATTGGAAATCCGAATGAGTTTCCGGTTCTTGAATTGGCGGAAAGAGTGATCCGGATGACTGGCTCTACTTCGAAGATAGTTTTTAAACCTCTGCCGACCGATGATCCGAAACAGCGTCAGCCGGATATAAAACTGGCAAAAGAGAAACTAGGATGGCAGCCTACCGTCGAGCTGGAAGATGGGCTGAAGCGTATGATTGAGTATTTTAAAAATGTCTGATGTAACATAAAAAATAGAATGATATGAATGTGGAAATTAATCCTTCCGAATATAAGGTCCTTATTGTGGACGACGTAATTTCAAATGTCCTTCTGCTGAAGGTGCTTCTGACCAATGAGAAGTTCAATATTGTAACAGCAGGCAATGGAACTCAGGCTTTGGAGCAGGTGAAGAAAGAAAAACCTGATCTTGTGTTGCTGGATGTGATGATGCCGGATATCAGCGGTTTTGAAGTAGCCCAGCAAATGAAGGCCGATGAAGAAATGAGCGAAATTCCAGTGATCTTTCTTACTGCTTTGAATAGTACGGCGGATATCGTGAAAGGATTTCAGGTGGGCGGTAACGATTTTATTTCCAAACCGTTTAATAAAGAGGAACTGATTATTCGTGTAACGCATCAGATCTCGTTGGTGGCAGCCAAACGAATTATCATAGCACAAACAGAAGAGTTGCGCAAGACTATCATAGGACGTGATAAACTCTACTCTGTGATTGCACACGACCTGCGTTCGCCTATGGGCTCTATTAAGATGGTGCTCAATATGCTGATTCTGAACCTACCGAGTGAAACTATCGGCTCTGAAATGTATGAACTGCTGACAATGGCCAATCAGACAACAGAGGATGTATTTTCCTTACTCGACAACTTATTGAAGTGGACGAAGAGTCAGATTGGTAAGCTGAAAGTTGTTTACCAGAATATCGATATGGTAGAAGTAGTGGAAGGAGTGAGCGAGATCTTTACAATGGTAGCCGGGCTGAAGAATATCCACATTGCTGTGGAAATACCTGAAGATCGTATGGAAGTACGTGCGGATATTGATATGATTAAGACGGTTATCCGTAACTTGATAAGTAATGCAATCAAGTTCAGTAACGAGGGATCGGAAGTCTTGGTATCACTGAGAGAAGAAGATAGCATGGCGATAGTTAGCGTGAAGGATAGCGGGTGTGGTATTGATGAAGAAAATCAGAAGAAATTGTTGCATACCGATACGCATTTCAGTACTTTCGGTACAAATAATGAAGAAGGTTCGGGACTCGGACTGCTGCTCTGTAAGGACTTTGTTACTAAGAACGGAGGTGAGCTTTGGTTCACTTCGAAGAAAGGAGAAGGTTCTACGTTCAGTTTCTCGATTCCGTTGTTGGAAAGCTAATATAAGTTCGATATAAGATAAAAACCTGTCCTGTTTTCTAAGCACATTACTTTAGAGAAGTAGTGACAGCTCAGAATAACAGGACAGGTTTTGTTTGATAGTTATAAATTATTCTTTCAGCATTTTATCGTTTACAAATGGCTTTAAAATCACAATAAGCACATTTCTTTGTATCTTCTGTCTGTGTGAAAGGCTCATTCTCATCGAATATTTCTTTTAATAGTCTTTGCAGACGTTCTCGGAATTCATCTTCAAAAAAGGCAAAGTTGTTGACCGGAATCTTCGGTTGGCGTGGCTCTCCCATTTCAATGACGGGCGAATAGCTTTCAGAGGCTGCCCGATGGATGTAGAGAAGGGAAGGAGCTACTTTCAGAGACTGCTGCCGGCTCATAATGGCAGCATACAGGAAAGTCTGGAAGATATAGTTGGGACGCGTTTCCGACGGAGTAAACAGTTGCTCGATGTTGGCAGGCGTCTTGGGGCTTCCTCCGGTTTTATAGTCTACAATACGCAGGGTGGTGTCTTTGGCATCCATACGATCGATGGTTCCTCCCAATCGGAGGGTGATCGGACCTTGACCGGTCTGAATCGTTATCTTTTCGGCAACAGGTTTTTCCATGGCGACCATTTCGAAGGGGGCGTATTGCAGGTCATTCCTCAGCAGTTGTTTCAGATAGGAGACGATTACTTTGGAGTTGATGAGTTGTACGCCATTATATTCGGGCTTTTCGTCTGCCGGAACCTTGAAAAGCTCTTGCTTGAAAGCGAGGTCAACATAGTTTTGTAGTTTGACTTCGTTGCGCAGCAAGCGTTCCAAATCTTCTTTTTGTATTATTTTCCTGTTAGCGGTCAGGTCTGTATAAGCTAATTGGGCGGAGAGGTGGAAGATGGTTCCGAACAATGCAGAGTCGATTTCCGCACTGACTTCGTCCGGTGCTTTTAGTCTGGCTACATAACGGTAATAGAATTTCAGCCGGCAATCGAGATAGGCGTTGAGGGCTGAAGGAGAAAGTATATACGATTGGGGATTCGAACAATCATAAGAGCAGCGAAGTCGTTCGAATACTTCCGGAGTTTTCTCTATGCTGATATCTGTTGTACTTTGAGGAGATTGTCCGGCTTCAAGATATTCGCGGGTAATCTTGTGAGGCCCTTCTACAAGCAATTGTAACATGAAACGGGATTCTTCTCCACGGTTCAGCCCATTGGAAGAAGTGTTGTAAAGCAAGGTGATGTTTTCCGCCCGTTGTATCAGTCGGTAGAAATAATAGGCATAGACCGCATTTTTGTGTTCGATGGTGGTCATACCGAAAGCTTTCCGGAGGTTATAGGGAATAAAGGAAGAATCACCTCCTGATTTAGGCAATTGTCCTTCGTTGAGAGAGAGAAGGATGATATTGCGAAAGTCAAGGTTACGGGTTTCCAGTACTCCCATGACTTGCATACCAATGGCAGGTTCACCATGGAAAGGAATGTTGGAGGCGGTCAGCACTTTGCTGACCAGGCGTCTTAGTGTGTCGGTGCGTACATTCAGCTCTCCGGTTTCTATCAGGCTATAGAGACGGTTGATGGTGGTATAGCTCTTGAAGAGGGATTCCCGGTAAAGTTGGTTGAAGATATCGTTGTACTCGCTTTCTTCCCGATAGAGAAGGGAGATGTCTTTGATTAATTCGGTCAGGTAGTCGCATAACTCCTTGATGCCGCTTCGGGGAGTGAAAAGTTTGATCAGGAAATCATCCATTTTCAGTTCCGAAGGGAGCGGGTAGAAGCGGTTAGTCTTGGTCAGTTCCCGTTCCAGAGGTTCAGCGTTGATGGATAGCTGACGGGTATATGGGTGCTTCAGTATAGCGGATACGGTTTCGTAGGTGAAACGTCCGGTAGCGGTACGGTAGCCGTTCGTTTGTAATTCCATAGCGGCATTAATAAAGCTGTATACCGGAGTTTGTGCAAGCGGGAAACCCATCGTGATGTTGACGTTCTTCACTTCTTGCGGGATGGAGTGGAGTACGGGAAGCAGCAGGGCTTCGTTGCAGAGGACTACGGCGTTCTCTTTTTCTTCGTTGGCAGTGGAAAGAGTACTTTGTACCCATTCCGGAAGAAAGCGGGCTTGCGCGTTCTCGGTAGAAGCGGAGATATAGCGTATGTTCTTCGGCTTCCGCAGAGTGTCGAAACAACTTTCGGGCAATTCATTCGGGAATAGTTTTAGATTACGGTTGATGAATTCTCCGGCTTCGTGTTTGACTATTTGCTTGGTATAAAAGAGATCGTAATCCCAGTAGAACATGGCTTTATCCGCATCTTGTAATAGCTGAAAGAACTTGGTCTCTACTTTGTTGAGCACGTTGAAGCCGACAAAGATATATTTGTCGTATTTCAATCGGGTGGTATCGAGTTGCTCGATTACATTGCGATATAACATTCCTTCATAGGCTATTCCGAGTTCCGCTAAGTTCTCACGGTAGCGGTGGTAGATAGTACCCAGTTTGTCCCAAAGGGAGATAAACTTCTCTTTGAGTACGGTACGACGCTCGATAGAGAAGTTTTGGAAGAACTGTTGAATCGCTTCTTCCTGCTCTTTATCAAGGAATTCATAATCGTCCATCAGATTCTTCAGGTCCTGCAAGTTACTGAAGAGCTTATCCGCATCTACCAGGTTTTTATCTACATCGTCGAAATCGCTGATCAGCAGCTCGCCCCAAAAATAGAAGTCGTCCAGTGTTTCCTGGCTTTCTGTTTCTTCACGGAATACTTTATATAGTTCGCAGACCAACCGGATAGGGTCACCCGCTTTCTGTACAGATAACTTCCTGAACAGGTCGCTGATACTCATTGCGGCAGGAGACCAGATCGGTTGGTCGGATTCTCCTGCCAGATGTTCGTTGAAGAATAAGTTGGCACGCTTGTTAGGGAAGACGAGTACTGTACGAGACAGATCGTTTCCTATCTTGGCATATAAATCGTGAGCGACTAGTTGGAGAAATGATTGCATATCAATTATAAGTTTTTTCTATCTTAGATATTTGTTTATTGCAGCCTGAACATTACAGGAATCGTAAAGCGGACGGCTACTTTCGTTCCGTCATCCAGTTCTCCCGGTTTCCATTTAGGCATAAGACCGACGACACGTAATGCTTCTTTATCCAGATAAGGATCTACACCACGTACAACTTTGGGTTGAACTATATTTCCTTCTTTATCTACGATAAATTGTACAATGGCGCGGCCTTGACATACACCTCCCTGGGACATTGAGGGGTATCTTATGTTTGCACTAATGAATTTCATTAGTTCTCGTGCTCCTCCCGGAAATTCAGGCATGACAGCAGCCACTTCTAATACATCGGTAAGCGAATCTTTTTCAGAAAGCGAGTCTTTTACCGTTATTATATCGCCTGATATAGGAGTAATCTCAATTAATCCCATCTCTTGGGGTAGTTCAGGTAATTCTTGTTTGTTTACTGTATCTTTCTCTACCATAG
>CANSEY010000019.1 GCA_947646015.1 uncultured Bacteroides sp.
TTTTTGAGCGCTAATATACTAAAAATATTAGGTGTGTTTGCGGAGAATCAGAAAGGTATAAAATAAAGAACTCCATCTATATAATTAACGATCACAAAATATTCATTAAAATCTGTGATTACCTATACAATTATTAGCATAATAATTTAATAAAAGGTTTAGAGGAAGTACTGCTTATGCATCAGAAAGGTTTACTAACATACGCATTAAACTTAATTGGTAATCTTGTCTATATAGACGAAGTTGACACAGGGCAGCTTTGCAATTGTTATTGTCCATCATGTAAGGAAAAATTGGTAGCGAAAAATGGTGGAATGAAACGTGTCCATCATTTTGCTCATGCTTCTGGAGTAGATTGTGAAAATGCATATGAGACTATGTTGCATCAGTTGGCAAAATTAAGAGTTCAAGAGGCATTTCTATCTAAAGAAGTATTTAATGTTGGTTTTGAGTATCGTTCATATTGCCCACATGTAAAGACATGTGCATTCGTTAGATATGGAAATTGTTATATATCAACTCATAAAAGATTCAATTTAAAAGAGTTTTATGACTCATGTGAACAAGAAATACAGTATGATTCAATTAACAGACGCTCTGATTTGAAAATATTTTCGTCTAAGAAGCCTCAATTGGCGCCTATATATATTGAATTTTTTGTTACTCATGCAAGTGATGTATCTAAATTGCATAATGGTGGTAAAATTATTGAAGTTAAGATTGAATCTGAAAATGACATTCAAAGAATTGTCGATGATGGTTTCATTGAATCCTCTAAATGTGATAGCAGGCTCCTAGAAGGAATAGAATCTGAAAATATAAGTGAAACAACGTTTTGGGGATTCAAGTCGGAGGACTATGATGCTAAAAATATTACACAAGAGATAGAATTTTCTCGTTATATTCTATATGCATCCGGTAAGTCACAATGTTATCAAGACACATCTTTGTGTAAGAATATAGCTAAAGTTAGGAAACAATCTCTTTTGGAAATATGCATTCATACACCTGTTGCTTTTGGAGTATATGAAATGGTTAAATATCAAGGATATAAAAGATTTGGTATTAAGAATTGTTTATACTGTAAAAATTTTGTTGACAGCTATGACGGCTCAGGAAAACTATGCCGCTTGTATAAATATTTAGGAATAGACCGGTTTGAGCAACATGATACTGCAAGAGCAAAATCTTGTCCTTCTTTCTTGATAAATCAAGATGAAATGAATAGGGAACTTGAACATTTTGATTCTTTGAATAATAGGGAATATACCGAGCTTGAATAATTTCCAACCACATAATATTATCTGCAAGTCAAAACTTTTCTTTTCCCGCTAATTTGAGTTTTTCGTGTAGGATTTAGTTCATTATAATTCTAATGTAGGCATAAAGTATTTATAATTAATAAAGTACTCGATTTGAAATTTTGTTAATGCTTGCTATGCTTGAAATGAAGAGTTAAAAATAAATAATAAATAAAATGTGTGACAAGAGTTACAGCTTGAAAACTATAATTCTTGTCACATTTTTTTAGAACAGAAAGCTATTGTTTAATATTTTTTCATCAGGTTTTATTTCCAAGTAACTTATGAACTACTATCACCATCGTAATTCCCAAGATCGCTATAAGCCCACATGCAGCAACCATCCTCCAAATTAACCAGGAATGCAAAAATTCTACATTCGCCACGATCATACAGATCAAAAAAGAGGATAGGGTAATTAGAATGACAATCAAAATATAAAATGCCTTATATGATAAATAAATGCGATTATCCATTTGAGCAATCCTTTGTTCTGCCTCAGTGCATTTGATCTCAATTTGGTCAATAAACCGGCCAAGAACGGTATTACCAAATTTAACAGCCTGATCTTGCGTATCCTGAGTAATAGACAGTTTGTATTTTCCTAATAAATCTACCAATGCGGTAAGATCCGTCCTCAATCCATACACATTGTCATTCAACTCGGCAAGTTCTTTTACGTTTATACCAAGCAGACGTTTTTCCTCCTCAAGATATTCATTTTGAGGAGTACTTTTGGTAACCTGCACTTCCTTCATTTCAGCGGTAAAATCAAATTTCTTTTTCATAAGCTCATCGTTTTAATCCAGTTTTCGGTTTCTTTCCTAAGGTACGAATGGCAGCACGGGCACATCTTTTTGCCCATAAGAGATCATCCTCGTCCTTATCTCTCCATGGTAATTCGCTTTGTGAACCACCGCCACCTCCGGTTGGTGCATTGGGGACTTCCAGCAATCCGACAAATATTACTACTGCCATATCGGTTAACTCCTGTGAATTGGAGACGAAACGATAATCAAATTCATCGTTAAAATGGTTGAGTACCTTTTCTGGAATGTAGAACCGATGTTCCTGACCTTCGTGACTCAATGTATAGGGAACCGTATTCGGATTGTAGATCTTATATTTGGTATAGTCAGCGGATGCCGATGGCTTCTGAATCTGTCTCGAATCAGTATCTTTAGGTTTGTTATTCGCTGCAATACCTGACCTATAATGAAGTTTCTCCCATGTGACAGGAAGTTTTGAAACCATCAAGTTTCTACCAATACCCAGATCGGAAGCTTTGTATTTCGTCCTTCCTTTCATGATTGCATATCCGTGAAGAATACCATCATCGTCCTTTCGCTCATGTATGGTGTATCCTTTCTTTGTCAATGCTGCTTTGTATTCATCCCATGACCATGATGACATGGATTTAAGGACATTCATACAATCCCGTGTAACCAATATTATGTTGACATTTCTTACCTGTTTTGCTGTTATCCATCCACGTTTCTTTGCTACTCTTTCTGCTGCCCACTGGGCACGAAGGTGTATATTGTGGTCGTTGTTAATCTTTCCGTCTTCATCCATCCTGCAGACAGCAGCATGAAGATGAGGAACTCCGCTATTGGATTCCATATGGAGCCAGACTGTGTATTTGCTGTTGGCCAGATTGGTCGGACTGTTTCGTACTTTCCCGTCCTTGTCTTTGAACGCCTGTTTGTCAAACTATTTAGCGAAATCCTGCCAAAGTTTTTGCCAGTCTTCAATGGTAAAGTCCTTGGTATGTTCGGGTGACGGACTAAGTTCAATTCTGATGACTGAGTTCTTCACCGGGCGGAAGCGGGAAAGAGTAAGTTGCATTGAATTCCAAACACCCATTGCATCTGGCTCCGATGGCATCATATTGTCCAATATCCGGTAGATTTTTTCCGGATGTTTTTTATTATGTGATTCGCCGGTTATATAACGGATGTCGTTTATGCCATGCGATATTGCTTTAGCCTTTGCGATCATGATTCTTCAGTTTTATTATTGGTTGGAATACTGTTCGGCTCTTTTACGGAATTTAGGAACTGGCAGACATTTTCTGCCACATAGCCAAGCTCCTTCAGCCAGTTCACCATAAATGGAATCTGGTTGAACATCATGTGCCGTTGGCTTGCACTCATTCCATGAAGGGCTGATGTGTATTTCACCAGGTCAGCACGGCAGTTGTCCAGATTCTGCAGAAGTGCAACTTCCTCTTTGGTGAGTCTTGCCTTTGGCTTATAATTATATGCCCGCGCAAGCAGATAATCGCTTACGGTCATTCCGCATTGTTCGGCCAGTGACTTGATATGTTCTTTCTGTCGGGGGCTGACTTTGGCCCCGATAAATACGGTTCTCCTGTTGTCCGGAGTCTCGTTCTGTTCTGTTTGTTTTATTATTTCTTTTTCCATGAAAATCTAATATTATAACGGGTTAAGGTGCGAGCCTGCGAGTACCGCACCGGCGAAGTGGCAAAGCCGGCGAGAGCGCCAATGTACAACCATAACGGAGTGGAGGTTATACCTTGGCATATCTCGCAACAGATACCTGTTGAAACTGCACGGCAAGCCGTGTCGTATATACAAATGAAATTGGCATTTCGACTGCTACCATAAGCGATATAAGTATTCTGGTTATCCAATAAAAGGGGAGAAGATGAATATTCCCTATAACGTCTTTATGACTTTGCTTTATTCTAATATGTACACTCTGCCAATAAAGTAAAGCCGGATTCAATAATGGCTGTCCGGGTTGATTTTATATTCCTTTCCCTCTTTTATGACCATCCTTTTGTTACTGAGGAAGGTGGCAACTTTAACTGCTTTGTTATGTCCCAGCTTAATGTCCTGCAGTGCATATCCTTCCTTCAGCCGTTCCAGATAATCGTCATAACTGGTAATACAGACGTTTGTAAAAGCTGCGTCCAGAGCTGCCCGATGCACGCTCTCGGAAATTTCCTTGTACGGATCAAACGGTTCTTTTACAGGTCTTCCGATTTTCTTTTCCTGGGGTTGATAGGAATCCAGCAGTTCAGGTAAGACTTCATCGTTTATACGGAAAGCAAACGGTTCAAATGCCCGGTCACGGATATGAATGGCTTCTACTACGCTCACTGTTCTGTCCATTTTGTCCACTTCTACCTGCATGACTGTTTCTGCCTTGTTATTCAGTTCCGTGCCGATGTGACCACGGGCATTCTCGTCATTCTTGTTCTGATGGAGAATGGTATGAATGTGAATCTGGCGGTCATCCGTCCATTGCATGAATCTGGAAATAATATCGGTCGCTTCACTGGGGGAATTGATATCATAAAGAAAGTCTCGGATGCCATCTATAATCACCAGTCCGAGATCGGGGATTGTGCCGATAGCCTGTTCGACTATAGCCAGACGTATCGGAGGGGCATACTTGCGCAAAGCCAGCATAATCAAATTATCTGGATTCTTGTCCTCCGGGAGTCCGGCAAGGCGCAGGATTCTTTTCAATACCTTCTGGCAATGATGGCGTCCCTGTTCTGTATCAATGTACAGAACAGTTCGCTTATCCTCTGGAAATGATGAACGGTATTTCAGCACTGTTCCGTTTTTCAATGCTGACGCTGCAATGGCTGTAACGTTAAAAGTTTTCTTACTTTTGGCTTTGCCTATAGAGGCACTGAAGTTCCCCAGTGTACCGATTGCGGCATCATCTACCATCAATACAACCGGTGACTGTTCATAAGCTCCGTTTGCACTTACAGCAGACTTCTCCATATAAGCGGTCAATTCCTCGTCAGTAGGAATTCTAATGTCTGTCTTGTCCATAGGCTTTACACGTTTTTAGGGTTAGCCTTACGACGGGTGGCAGCAAGCATCTTTGCCTGTTCTTCTTCAAAAGTCAGTGGAACCTGTACCTTTCTTCCGGTCTCAAGCCATTTATCCAGTTCATCACGATAAACAAAAAGATGTTTGCCTTGTTTGATTACAGGAATGCCACCATGCTTGACCTTATAATAAAATGAGGATTTGGATATGCCAAGGTAGGTACATACTTCATCCACTGTCATAGGAACGTGATGGTTCTCTTTGACTTTGTTTTGGACTGCCAGACTGTTTTTCAATACAGTTTCCAAACTTTCAATTCTCTTACATAATTCACCTACAACTGTAGGTAAATCGTTAAAGGTTAAATTTCTGAAATGCATAATGTCTTTATTTGTTGTGTTTGAATATGCCACAAACTAAATCAATGACATTATGCAGAGAAATAGGAGAAGAGAATCATTTTCCGGTCTGTATTAATTCATTTTTTCTCACACTGCGCTTTGTTTATAAGAGTATAATCAAATTTAAAATCATCATATTTTGGACTGTCAATAGGAATCTGACTGTGTATAGTATCTTTGAGATTCTTGACAAGGTATCCCAAGGTTGCATTTTTTAATTCATTAGGAAATATGGTTTTTATGAAATTGGCTCTTTCTGATAATGATATGCCTAACCGTTCGCCTATATTCCAGACAAAATGTCGTAATGAAGGTGATGTAAGAGGAGTTTCCATTTTTGAACGAATGGGTTTATACAAATCTGATTGCCCACTTGCCAAATGGTCTATGTTTTCATGTAGTATAAGCAGATTCTCTTTGGTAAGAAATTTTGCGGTAGAATAGGTGGTATATTCATGAATAGCATTTATAATCATTATTTTTCTCTCTAATTCTTTCTTCTGAATTTCTTCCATACGGCTTTCGAATCCCTGGAGATATGAAAAAGCTTCGGGTTTAACTTCTGAGGTAGGTTGTTGCTCCAAAACTTTTATTTCTTTCGAATCATCATGCTGCTCTGATATTGTAATGGATGTAACGATTTCAGAGCTGACAGCTTTATTTTCTGTCGTATCAGTATTTTTTGTCTTTTCCGGTAACTCAATCATTGAAATAACTTCTGTTGTATTGCTAACTTCAATCATTTCTATATCTGAAACTTCTACAGTTGGTTCACTGCATTCTTCAATCATCATATCTGGTTTGGGAATAACCTTGTCAGGTATAGAATTTCTTTGATTATCAGAAAAGATCTGCGGACATTCATCCGTAAGGAATATATAGAATACACGTTGTAATCCTCCGCACGTTATGATTATTACAAAGGTTCCTAATATTATAGGTGTTGTATACCTGGTCAGATCTATCTGGTGATTAATGTACAGATATGTTGCAATTACTGAAAAAAGGATACAACTTACTGCAAGTATGAAACTTGTCTTTCGTGCCGATAATTTAATATTGTTTGTCATGTTCTGTAATTATATGTATTAGTTTTTATGGCAAATATATTTTCTATTTCCAAATAGTTGTAATTAGTGACAGATAATCGTTGAGATTTTAAGAAAAATAAGCCTAAAGTACGAAAATCATACTCTAAATCATACTATAATCATACTTTAGGCATATTATTTATATAGGCTACAGACTGCTATTCTTTCCTTTTTAGGGTAATCTTATTGCTCGCTTCACGCTTGTTGCTGTCCACTACTTTCATGTATCTTTGAGTCGTGGTTATGCTCTTGTGAGCCATCATACTTTGTATGGTACGGATATCGGTTCCTGCAGCTCCCTGCAGGGTTGCGAATGTTCTACGATACGAATGGAATGTTATATTCTTTGTGATTCCGGCAGAACGAATCCATTCCTTCATGGGAACCTGGGGCCAGCACCTTTTCAAACCTTTGAATACCAAACCCTTCTTCTCAGGTGAGTATTCTATCAGCTTCAGGGCTTCATCACTAATGGGGATGATGTCTTCCGTCTTTGTTTTCTGTGTGATGGTGTGTACACATTTTCCTCCTGCTGCAAAATCAACGATTTCCTCCCAGCAGAGAGTAAGTATGTCACTGAGTCTCAAACTAGTCAGGCACGAAAAGAGGGAAGCGGTTTTTAGAACTGGTATCTTGCATGGTGTTTCGGCCAGACAGTACAATTCCTCTACACTCAAATAGTCCTTTACCACATCTTCCGGTTCAATCTTTTCCAGAAAATCATTTATGTTTGCCTTGATCAGCCGATTGCGATAGAGAATTTTCAGGAATCCTCTGAATGTGGACCAGTAGCCGGACGCAGAGTTTCGTGTAATATATCCATCCCGTTTTAGCTGTCTGGCATTGAGCAGATATTCACGAAACTTGTTGCACAGCTCCACATCAATTTCTTCGAAAGTACATTTGCCATGTACGAAGTTATAGAAGTGCTGATAAACGAATTCCCATTTCTGGTCGTGCTTGGGAAGTTGCTTACGGTAGTATTCCAGAAAATCTGCCTTATATTTCCTCTTGTCGAAGAAATCATATCGTTCGTTTACGATAGCTTCAAAGCGACGGCATCGGATGGCTTCTGCTTTCTCTGACATGGTTGCATTGAAGTCACGTTCCCGCTGATTCTTCGGATTTGCATAGATATAAATGTTCAAACCTTCGTGACGGATAGTCTTCATCGTTTCCTGGTCACGGTAGCCCGGATAATAGTCCAGATAGAAGGAAAGCATACCATTTTTTAACGGGCGGGTTCTCAAAGTTACAGTTTTACATTCTGACATAGTTACAAATGTTATTAGTTGACTTAAATTTTGCGGTGAAGATGCACAATGACTTTATGCAGACCGCATTCAGCATAAAATCATTTTCCAGTCTGTATATCTGTCTGTACAGATTCATTATCTGGCGCCCATAATGTGATCAAATTCCACTTTCAGGAATCTCACAAAGCGTCCTTTCTTCTCCCGTTTTATTTCGTGGAATTGCAGAATGCCGTAAACAGAATCCCGTGTGAGACTATACTTCTTCATGGCTTCCTGCACGGTATAGTATTCTGAAGAATCATCTTCGGTTGTCTTCTTGGACAGATCGAAGTGAAGTTTTGAGTAGAATATCTGGCCGTGCTCTTTCTTTGAAGGGATGTTGTTGCGGTAAACATGTGAACGGATGGCTACACGTGTCATCCCATAGTTTTTCTCGATTTCTTCCGGAGTGTACCATTCGGTCAAGGCGTCATCCGTCTTATATTTGGCAAATGCCGCATCTATGTGCTTTTTACTGTAATAATTGAACTGGCGGATTCTGACTTTGGGAACATTGTTTTGCCGGGTATAGGTCCACACCCATTTGGCGTTGACTTTGTACTTTTCCGCAATCTGTTCAGCGGTATAATACTCGGTAACGTCAAATTCATCTTTTGGTCTGAGAACTTCATAAGGTTTTGTTTTCAGCATAAATTCGATGTCGGTTCTTCTGATGAGCGACGTTCTTGAACTCAGCCTTGATGCACGAAGTTTGTCCTCCTTTACCAGTTTATAGACATACTGGCGAGAAACGCCCATTAGTCTGGCTGCTTGAGAAAAGGTAAAGTATTCCTGACTCTCCAGTTTGTTTTTTACCTCCATCATTTCCTGAAATTCGCGCATTTCCATTCTACGTTCCTTCATCCGGTGTTTATAACCTCTTTTGGAACATTGCGGACTACAATAATTAGTAGTGGTCTTTTTTGCCATGAAAGGCTTGCCGCACCACTGGCAGATTCTTTTTACTTCCATTTTTGTTATTCTCCATATTTTAGTGAAACATGAGCTTTTTACAGCTCGGATAATTTCCCTTTTTGTCTACTCACGTAAACCATTGTCAACACACGTCAACAAATGCGTCAGTGTGACATCGGGCAAAAGCCCTTAATTGTTCCGCGGTAGAAATACGGTAGAAAAATATGGTGAACAACAGTATCCAACTGTTTATAACTGGATTTTTGGTAAATAAAAAAGCCGCTGAAAATCAGCGACTTCATTATAGTTGGTTCTAATTCGTTGCAGTTGATTACAATATCCTACTTGCCGATGCAAAAATGCTGAAAAATATTCTGGAGTACCATATCATTCGTCACTTCCCCTGCAATATCCGAAATGAAGAAAATACACTCCCGTATATCTTGCGAAAGAAAATCTCCGGATATATGTGAATCAAGCCCATCCTGCACTCGATGGATAGCATCTAAAGCTTTACTTAAAGCTTCATAATGCCTTACGTTTGTCACAATAATATCATTTTGTGTAACCGTAGGCAGATGTGCTGCGTTAATAAGCATCTTTTGTAACTCGTCGGTCTGTTTACGTTCTTTTGCCGATATGAAGATAGATTTCGTGTATTCTTTAGGGAAGTTCTTTAATAAAGCAGATAATTCTTCTTTCTGCTTTTCCTCAATCAAATCCGCTTTGTTGAATACAACAATTAGTTGTTTCTCCTCACAACGAGGGATGATCTTTTCTGATAATTGCTTTATCTGAGAAGATGCATCAGATGAATCAACCATCCAAAGTACAATCTCCGCTTGATCCAATTTTTGGAATGTACGTTCGATACCAAGACTTTCAATGGTATCATTTGTTTCCCGGATTCCGGCAGTATCAATGAATCGGAAAGTGATGCCACCTATATTAATAGTATCTTCAATGACATCACGTGTGGTACCATGAATATCACTGACGATTGCTTTATCCTCGTTCAGTAATACATTCAGTAAAGTTGATTTCCCTGCATTCGTTTCACCGATAATAGCCACCGGAACACCATTCTTAATGGCATTCCCTACATTGAATGAATGAACCAGTCGGGAGATAACCTGCTCTATTTCATCTGCGAGTTTTCGCAATGCCGAACGATCAGCAAACTCCACATCTTCTTCGCTGAAGTCAAGTTCCAGTTCAATCATGGAAGTGAAGTTCAGCAACTTGTTGCGTAGATCTGTTAACTCTTTGCTAAAACCTCCCCGCATCTGACTCATGGCCAAACGATGAGTGGCTGCGGAAGAAGATGCAATCAAATCAGCTACAGCCTCCGCCTGACTTAAGTCCATCTTTCCGTTGAGAAATGCGCGTTGAGTATATTCTCCCGGCTGAGCCATACGGCAACCGTTCTTAATCAACAATTGCATTACTTGCTGAAGAATATAGGAAGAACCATGACACGTGATTTCTGTACTATCCTCTCCCGTATAGGAATGAGGAGCCCGGAAAAGACTCACAAGGACTTCGTCTATGATTTCTTCTCCATTATAAATACGCCCGAATGTCAGCGTATAAGGCTTTTGTTCACTAAGTAATTTGCCGGCTTTGGCTGGTTGGAAGATGCGGCTTGTAATGGAAATAGCTTCAGGACCGGAAACACGGATGCTTCCGATGGCACCTCCTTGAGCGGTAGCAATAGCGCAGATAGTATCTTGATTCATTATATTTCTTTTTGGATGATGCAAAGATAATTGTTTCTAAGTAAAAAAAATAAGATTAGACACAACTTGTGCTTTATTTGTTTATATTTGCTGCCGTTCAAACAATGCACATACAAAATATAATGATAGTCTATGGAGCCGGATACAAACTTATATTCACCGAATGAGAATAATGAAATCATACGGGAAAATTCACAAAAGAAACTTTATGTACTTGCCGCACACCAAATAGCTTTATGGGAATATGATATTCCGACAGGAAAATGTAGCTTTACGGACGATTACTTCCGCACGTTAGGTTTGAAAGAGGTTTAAAGGCATTAATGACTTTTACCATTTCGCATACCCCGGAGATATAAATGCCTATCAGACTGCTTTTGCTAAAATGCTTGCTTCGGAGTCCAAAGCATATTAGATACAGGTTCGTTGTGTCGGAGAACATGGTGAGGTGATTTGGCTGGAAGAACATAACTGTAAAATAGTAGAAGCTTTACCCGAATTTATTTTCATCTTTGACGAGAATTTCTTTATAACGGATGTGCTGATGGCGCGGGTACGATTCTGCGGTATCCGGTAGAAGTTGCCGAACAGAGTCTTTCTATTAAGATTGATTCTGAATCCGTACGTCATAAAAAGATTTTGGTTGTGGAGGATATCGAATCGAACTTTGCCCAGCTGAATATCTTACTGAAGAAAGAGTATATCATCCTGTGGGTGCGTAACGGACAGGAAGCAATCAATAGCTTTATTCGGGAAAAACCGGACTTGATATTAATGGATATTCGTATGCCTGTGATGGATAGTATTCAAGCTGGATGCAATGCAGTTTTCTCCAAACCATATTCTTTGGAGAAACTGAAAGAAACGATTGAAATCTATATCGGATAATTAATTTTCTAAAAGGATACCAACATTCTGAAAGTTAGATTGTTATTAAACTAATAATAACAATCTAATTTTTGTTGGAATATGGAGAAAGTGAAAAAGATGGTCCTCATCGGAGCTAGCGGCTTTGTTGGTTCCGCTCTGCTAAATGAGGCATTGAATCGTGGCTTTGAAGTGACAGCTGTAGTTCGTCATCCCGAAAAAATAAAGATAGAGAACGAACATCTGAAAGTAAAGAAAGCGGATGTCTCTTCGCTCGATGAAGTATGCGAAGTTTGCAAAGGAGCGGATGCCGTTATCAGTGCATTCAATCCGGGATGGAATAATCCTAATATATATGACGAAACCATCAAAGTATATCTGACTATCATTGATGGAGTGAAGAAAGCGGGAGTGAATCGCTTCCTGATGGTAGGTGGTGCCGGCTCACTATTTATTGCGCCGGGATTACGACTGATGGATTCGGGTGAAGTTCCTGAGAATATCCTGCCTGGAGTTAAAGCCTTGGGAGAGTTTTATTTGAATTTCCTGATGAAGGAGAAAGAGATTGACTGGGTATTTTTCTCTCCGGCAGCAGATATGAGACCAGGAGTACGCACCGGACGTTATCGTTTGGGCAAAGATGATATGATTGTGGATATCGTGGGTAACAGCCATATTTCAGTAGAAGACTATGCGGCTGCAATGATCGATGAGTTGGAACATCCCAAGCATCATCAGGAGAGATTTACGATTGGATATTAATGAAAAAATGGCTTGGAACATACAATACAGAGTATGATTCAAGCCATTTTGTTATGATGGATATATTATCCTATATTCTGTCGAGTACAGTCTTAATCAGTGTATCGATTGTATTCTTATATCCGGTATTAGCCTCTTTGATCAGTCGGTTGGCTATCACCATGCAGACGGTCATTGCCTTATGTCCCATCAGTCGGCTAAGTCCTGCAAGTGCCGAACTTTCCATTTCGAAGTTGGTAATCTTAAAGCCTTTATATTCAAATGTTTCAATCTTATCATTTTGTTTCGGGTCTGCTAACGGAATACGGAGCTCACGTCCTTGTGGCCCAAAGAAGCCTCCTGCGGCAATCGTTACACCACGTACCATATCTTCTTTAGCAATCCGGTCAATCAGTTCTTCACTGGCATCAATAACATAAGGCGCAGGGGCACACATATTTCCCGACCAGCCCATGTGGTTAAGGAAAGCACGTTCGAAAGGAAGATCGCATACCGCATTACGTCCGGCGTAAAAATTCAATAATCCGTCGAAACCGATAGATTTCTGTGAACAAACGAAGGTGCCTACCGGAGTATTTGGCTGCAAGCCGCCGCACGTACCGATACGTACTAACTCCAGTTGGCGGAACTTTTCTTTTTCTTCCCGTGTCTCAAAGTTGATGTTGGCAAGTGCATCCAGTTCGTTCATAACGATGTCGATATTGTCGCAACCAATTCCGGTAGAAACCACTGTGATTCGTTTACCTTTATATGTACCCGTGATTGTTTTGAATTCGCGGCTTTCCACTTCGCATTCTTTGTTTTCAAAGTGAGAAGCTACGAGTGCTACACGTCCTGGATCTCCTACAAGGATCACTTTATCTGCCAGCCATTCGGGCTTTACGTGAAGATGGAATACCGAGCCGTCTTCGTTGATAATCAGTTCAGAGGATGGAAAGTACTTTTTCATGTTATTGAACGGTTTTAGTTTTACAATAAGTCGTATATATAAATAGAAACGCCGGAACCGGATTTTAGTTCGGAAGAGGTATCTTTCTTTTCTTTTGCAAGTTTGTCAAAGAGAAGATACGCAGATGAACTGAATAGGAATCGGGTTCCAGCGTTTGGTAGACTATTTACTCAAAGGCTGGTTGGTGGTACCACCAGTCGTTGGTTTGGCAATGTTTTCGCGCATTGAAGTATCGGCTTCGATATTTTTCATACGGTAATAATCCATTATACCCAGATTGCCGCTACGGAAGGCCTCTGCCATTGCTTTAGGTACTTCCGCTTCCGCTTCGATTACTTTGGCACGTGCTTCCTGTGCCTTAGCTTTCATTTCCTGTTCGGAAGCGACAGCCATTGCACGGCGTTCTTCTGCTTTAGCCTGTGCGATGTTCTTGTCTGCATTAGCCTGGTCAATCTGCAAAGCTGCACCAATGTTTTTACCTATATCGATATCCGCGATATCAATAGACAGAATTTCGAAAGCTGTTCCTGCATCCAATCCCTTGCGGAGTACAAGTTTAGAGATAGAATCCGGATTTTCGAGTACTGACTTGTGGTTTTCCGAAGAACCGATAGAGGAAACGATACCTTCACCTACACGGGCAAGGATGGTATCTTCTCCGGCACCACCGACCAGCTGCTTGATGCTGGCACGTACTGTTACACGAGCTTTCGCTATCAGCTGGATACCGTCTTTGGCTACTGCAGTAACAGGAGGAGTATCAATCACTTTCGGGTTTACAGACATCTGAACAGCTTCAAACACATCACGTCCGGCAAGGTCGATAGCGGTTGCCATCTGGAATGACAGCTCAATGTTGGCTTTCGATGCGGATACCAGCGCATGTACTACTTTTTCTACATGGCCTCCGGCAAGGTAGTGGGCTTCCAGTTCATCACGGGTGATGTTCTTCAATCCGGCTTTGTGGGCTTCGATCATGCCCGGAACAATGATATACGGCGGAACATTACGGATGCGCATCAGGAAGAGTTGAATCAACGAGATGTTAACGCCTGATACTTTAGCCGACAACCAAAGGAAGAACGGCACATAATGGAAAAATAGTATTAGGAAAATAATACCTCCAACAATCAGAACGATAGGTAAGTACAAAGATGTTTCCATTGATAATTTATATTAAGTGAATATTATATTTTGTGTTTCTCAACTAGAATGGTACCGTCAGTGATGCGGCTCACAATGATGGGAGTTTTTTCATTGAGGAAGCCATCTATCGATCTTACTTCCACGATGTTACCGTTAATCTCAGCATAACCGATTTGTGCCAGGCGGGTAGTGCTGATTCCTGTGTCGCCTACCTTGACGCTCTTTTCCGCACTGCGGTCTACTTTCGAGTCAATATCTTTTTTCAAAGCCAGCTTATCCAGCATCTTCGAACGCATGAACCAGATAAGCGAGCCGATACAGGCGACAGCCGATATCCCTAAAGTGATAAATCCTCCTGCCATACCCAGATTGGCGAAAGCGTAATAGTTGGCATAGAGAATACAAGCAAGTGCTGAAATGCCAGCCAGGCTAATCCCCGGAATGACAAACAGTTCAACCAAAAATAGTATTACTGCAGCAATGATGAGAACGGTGATAATCAGTATGTCCATAACTCTGTATTATTTTGATTTTGTTTTTTCGGCATTACGCACACTTACTCCAAGAGCATCCAGCTCTTCATTCATTTGCAGAATTCTTTTTTCCAGATCAAGGATTGCGGGAGCAAGTTTTTCTTTTCCTTGTTGATTGGCGCTTGCATATTGCTGGCGCAGACCGTTCAGTTTATCTTCCTGTTGCAGATAATCTTTTTCCAGTTGCCGGTAACTTTGGAACAGTAGCTTTGCTTTGGGTGATTTGAAGTCACTCAACTGATAATAGGTCGTGCTATCATCGATGACAAACTCGAAATCAACCACACGACGTTCCTGTGGCTTATGATTGATTGCCTCTTTCAGACGTTGCAGTGCCTCCGTTACTGTATTTTCATCTTTCCAAGTTTCCTTCAGCGAATGAATCTGTGCCAGACGGATCATCTGCTGCGGGTCCATCGCCTCATAATTATAAGTCTGTTTAGACGAATTAGGAATGAATACATAGATGCAGACTTTCTCTTCGGGCTGGAAACGGTCGGAGGCAAACCAACCTAGATTATTGTATTCGTCGATGACGTACATATAATCATTATAAGGTGAATTGAACGGCATTCCCACATTTTCCGGCGTCAGATAAGAGTCCGTATTTGTGTTGTAACGAGTGACAAAAATATCATATCCTCCCAGTCCTTCGCCATCGGTTGCATAATAAATAGTAACGCCATCCGATAAAACAAACGGGTAGTTGGCGTTTCCGGATTCGTTGATGCTGCCGGGCAACGGGCGACCGTTGCTCCATTCATTCAGTAATTTATTTTTGGAGAATATATCCAGATTTCCTCTTTCTCCCTTTTCGCTATAATAGATTTTATTACCGATTTCTGTTTCATAAACTGTTCCCGGATGATCTCCTTCGGTTTGGAAGAATTCGTTGAATGTAAATAGCTTGCCAGACTCTTCACTGATCTTGTATGCGCTCAGGAAATTTGCTTTATCTACCACGAAACTGTCAATAATGCACACGTCTTCTACTCCTTTGAGCATACGCAGGTCAGCTTTGCTCTTTTCCAATAGAGCTTCAGCTTCTTCCGTCGATCTTTTGCGTTTGCTGAGGTCGGCGATATATTCTTCAAAGCAGTTGACTGCATCTTCGAAACGATAAGTATCATTGTAAGCTTGTCCCAGATAGAGTTGTCCACCGGCTACCCGTCTTTTTACAGCGGTTTCGAGATACTTCACGGCTTCTTCCGGTTCTCCGGTTTTCAGGCAGCAGACACCGTACCAATAGCTGTAGTTACCATTGGATGGTTGAGATTTGGCATATTTCTGAAATACGGGTTTGGCTTGTTCGTAGTCACCTTTTGTAAATAAGGTGCGTGCCTGTTCCAATGTTTGTGCAGATACTCCTCCGAGGAAGAAACTGCAAATTATAAATAGAATATATTTTCTTTTCATTGTTTTATTCACTAATCCATGCATCAATTGTTCAAAAGTACAAATTTATTAGAAATAAACCCTTTTTCAGAGATTCTATTATGTTAATTCTTCTTTAAATCATTCTTTTCGCTTACTTTTGCAGCCGATTTTTGAAGATATGACACAATTTACGGAAGAAGAGAAGACGATCCGCCGTATTGAACGGCGATTCAATAAAGGAGTGGTGCAGTATAGACTGATAGAAGAAGGGGACAAAATCCTTATCGGACTGTCGGGCGGGAAAGATTCGTTGGCACTTGTAGAGTTGCTGGGCAAGCGGGCGCGTATTTATAAGCCTCGGTTTTCTGTGATAGCTGTCCATGTGGTGATGAATAATATTCCTTACCAAAGTGATACTGAATATCTGAAAGCATATTGTGACTCTTTTGGAGTGCCTTTTGTGCAGTACGAAACGTCCTTTGATCCTGCTACGGATACGCGCAAGTCTCCCTGCTTTCTTTGTTCCTGGAATCGTCGGAAAGCTCTGTTTACGGTTGCCAAGGAGCAAGGATGCAATAAGATTGCTTTAGGACATCACATGGATGATATTTTGGAAACATTGTTGATGAACATTACTTATCAGGGGGCATTCAGTACGATGCCGCCTCGCTTGGTGATGAAGAAATTTGATATGACAATTATCCGACCGATGTGTATGGTGCACGAGGCTGATCTGATTGAACTGGCTGCATTGCATGACTACCGGAAACAAGTGAAGAATTGTCCTTATGAATCACAGTCCAGCCGAAGTGATATGAAGGGTATTCTGCGACAGTTGGAAGCGATGAATCCGGAAGCTCGCTACAGCTTGTGGGGGAGCATGACGAATGTGCAGGAAGAATTGTTGCCGGATAAAATAGACTGATAATTACTAATTTTAGTATATAATAAGATGAAAGGTTTCTATACAATTTTATTACTCATTGTATCCAATGTCTTTATGACCTTTGCATGGTATGGGCATTTAAAGATGAAACAAGAGTATTCTTGGTTTGCTGCTCTTCCGTTGATAGGTGTGATTACCTTTAGTTGGGTTATTGCATTTTTTGAATATTCTTGTCAAATACCGGCGAATCGTATCGGCTTTGTCGGGAATGGCGGTCCATTCTCGCTGATGCAGTTGAAAGTGATTCAAGAGGTGATTACTTTGATTATATTTACTGTTTTTACCACTGTTTTCTTTAAGGGAGAAACATTGCACTGGAACCATCTGGCAGCATTTGTTTGCCTGATTGCAGCTGTTTATTTTGTGTTTATGAAATAATTGTTTCAGCCACTCTGAAACAGAGGCTTCGTTTGGCTTCAACAGAGGTGCTGTTTTATATAAACGGAGGCTCTATTCGTATGAAATGGAGCCTCCGTTTATATGCTTATTTGCAAAGCATTTTTCTATTTGGCATCAGGCATATATCGTTTCATACCATCCGTATAGTAAGTCTTAAACTCTCCATTCTCGCCGCTATATATAAAGTAGGCATCGATCATAGGATTTGCTTTACAGAATTTTTCGGCTTCTTCCAGTTCCATTACCATGAAAGAGGTAGCCAAAGCATCAGCCGTCATACAGTCTTCGGCAATCACAGTAGAAGATAGGATACTGTGCTGTACCGGATAACCTGTTCTGGGGTCGATGGTATGAGCATACTTTTTGCCATCCTTATAATAATAGTTGCGGTAGTTTCCCGAAGTAGCCATACCTAAATCTGTCAGGTTGAGTACTACTTGTATATCTTGCTTAACAGCTAATGAGTCGTCGTACGGCTTGTTTATTCCGATACGCCACAGATCTCCTGTCGCATTTTTACCTTTTACTACTACTTCACCACCTATATCTACCATATAGTTTTTGATTCCTTTCCGATCGAGTAGACGGGCTATTACATCTACCGAATAGCCTTTTGCAACCGCACTGCAACTTAACATTACACGCGGATCTTGCTTGACTACCTTTCCGTTTTCCAGCTTCACTTTTTCGTAACCGGTAATCTGTAGCAGGCTGTCTATCATCAATGAATCAGGGAAGGCGCCTTTCTTAAAGCCAAATCCCCAGGCATTGGCAAGAGGGGCTATCGTTATGTCAAAAGCTCCTTTTGTTTCACGGGAGATTTCCATAGAACGGTTGAAGCAAGTTTGGAAAAAGCTGTCTGTCACCAACTCTTCGTTGCGATTGACGCGACTAATGACCGAACTGTCATTGAACGGTGAGAGAGACTGGTCGAAACGTTTTAATTCCGCTTCAATCTCCGGTTTCAGATCAGCGTCATGTTGATACGCGATCTTGTATACTGTCCCAAACACAAAACCACTGGCGGTATTAAACTCTGCTTTTTGGTTACGTCTGGCTAATATCCAGATCGTTGCCAAGATGAGGAAGGCCAGCCAAAGGAAACTCTTTTTTGTTTTCATACGTTTTTCTGTTTTTTTTATTAGAGGAACCAATGCTTATTATTGTAAGAATAGATGTTCTATCAATATTTTTAATCCGATAGCGACTAGAATGATGCCGCCCCATAATTCCGCCTTTAATTTCCGTGCACATCCACAACCACATTTGATACCGAAGTAAAGGCCAATGAGCGACATGACGAATGATACGAATCCGATGATAAGGATAGGAGAGAGGATTTCGGTATAGTTGTTGATTCCGAGCAGGGCAAAGGAGATGCCTATTGCCAGTGCATCGATACTTGTCGCTATCGCCATTGTGAATACGACTTTCGGACTTGCGGGGTTAAATGTCTGACGGCAGTCCTCGTCTTTAAAAGATTCAAGAATCATACGTCCGCCCAAGAAGGCAAGGATAGCGAAGGCGATCCAGTGGTCTACACTTTCTATCAGGTGGCTGAAAGTCTTTGCAAACATCCATCCAATGAATGGCATCAGAGCCTGAAAAAGTCCGAACGCCAAAGCCATGACCAGCATCGGTCTCCATTGAGTACGTTTCAAAATAATACCGCTTGCAATTGAAACAGCGAAACAATCCATCGCTAAGCCTATTGCAAGCAGCCAAATCTCTAGTCCTGTCATTATTCTTTAAAGAGGTAATTTGTAAATGAGGGAATAGGTAATTCCCATGTTATTTGATTTAAATTTTCCGTAGCCGGGCACATACCAAGGGTTGGCGTATTCATTGGTCGAAGCATTTGTCTTATATTTCATGCGTACAGACCAGCCCATATTGAAATTCTTGTAAATGCGTACTTTGACACCTACCACTAATTCAAACCACTGCATAGACCCTTTCATCCCTAAATGACTGAAAGGAACGCTTCCTCCCCAGTAGTCGTCTTCCAGACTCGGATTTCCGATACTTCCTCCCCAAATCGGATCGTCAACCGGCAGGGTCGATACATCATACTTGAATGAACTGAACGCATAGCGGAGACCTACATATAGATAGCTGTTTTTCTCCTTTTTCTTTGCCATCGTATTATAGTCTACACCAATCCGGAAGAATGGGGCGGTCTTACTTTTGTAGTGTATTCCCGTTTCATTCCATGTATCTGTTCCTCCCATACCAAACTCGATGGTCGGGATAAACTTGTTTTTAAGGTTGACGCCTATGCTGACTTCGGAACTCATGAAGTCGCCACCTAGCATTTTACTTCCGATGCCGTATATGTCCACACCGACATACGTCCCATTATAAAACGGGATGGTATCGACTACAGTCTCTTTCTTCTTCTGGTCTCTTTTTTGTACGGGAGTCGGTCGTTGTTGTTGAGCAATTGTCGGGATTCCAATACAAAAGAGGAGTAGCACACTACTCAATCGTAGGAGGCGTGCGGTCGCGATATCTATAGAATATTTGTAAATTCTCAATTTCATTTGTATTGGCTTCTTTATTTTGTATATGTAGAGAATCTATTCTTTCCGAACTATTTTTGGTATTTCCAAATTTGGTACTGAGAATGTTCTGCTTCATCATATATCCGCATTCCATTGATTGAAAATACGGTGTGTTTTTTTGTATAATATATAATGTATCAACATCTTTTTTGTTAGTAGGACTATTCGGATTGTACCAGAGTATAAATACAGTAGTATCGCTGGTATAGCGTAACGGTAACATCAGCGTATGTACTTTTTTCTGGTTGTTGAGAATGATTGAGTCTGTTCTCAATGCTGTAATTGTTAATGAGTCCAGTGTGTCATTTACCCTGAGATCGGTTATCTCGTCAATTGTGTACAATGTGCAGTACATCATGGGGCGTCCCGCCAGCGAGCAATCATTTTCGTCCGAACACGAACTGCCGATGCTTATACCTGCACCAACAATTACTACTATTAAAAAGATACGAATTAAATTCTTCATAATCGGTTATTGGGCGTGAATTAAATTTTCTTTTCTATCTGATAATTGTTCCGTTCGGGGGCATTACGTGAGATCAGTTCTCCCAAGAATCCGGCAAGGAATAACTGTGTACCGATAATCATCGCTGTGAGCGATAGATAGAAATAAGGAGAATCGGTTACAAGCCGGTAGGGGAGACCGTTGTACATTGCGTGCAGTTTGCTGACACCTACCATGATAACGGAGATCATTCCGATAAAGAACATAAGCGATCCTAATAATCCGAAGAAATGCATCGGCTTCACTCCGAATTTAGACAGGAACCAAAGAGAAATCAAATCCAGATATCCGTTGAAGAAACGGTTGAATCCGAATTTGGTAGAGCCATATTTACGTGCCTGGTGGTGTACTACCTTTTCACCTATCTTCTGGAATCCGGCATTCTTTGCAAGGTAGGGGATATAGCGGTGCATTTCGCCATATACTTCGATGTTTTTCACGACATCTTTGCGATAGGCTTTCAGACCGCAGTTGAAGTCGTGCAGGTTTGGAATACCTGATACTTTACGTGCGGTAGCATTGAATAACTTTGTCGGCAGTGTCTTTGATAGCGGATCATATCTTTTTTGCTTCCATCCGGACACCAGATCGTATCCGTCTTCCGTAATCATCCGGTATAACTCCGGTATTTCGTCCGGGCTGTCCTGTAAGTCGGCATCCATTGTGATCACCACATCTCCTTGTGCTTCTGCAAATCCGCAGTAGAGTGCGGGTGATTTACCGTAATTGCGGCGGAACTTGATGCCTTTTACGCAGTCCGATTGGGCCTTGAGTTTTTCTATTACCTCCCATGAACGGTCTGTACTTCCGTCGTTAACGAAAATCACTTCGAATGAGAATCCGTTGGCTTTCATTACCCGTTCTATCCAAGCGTAGAGTTCGGGCAGTGACTCTTCTTCATTGAATAATGGGACTACAACTGATATATTCATTTTTAATAATTATGAATTACGAATTATGATTGGGCCGGGGTATTGTTTTCCGGTCGTGCTTTCTTCATTACCATCAATCCGGTAGGAATGGCCAGTAAACTTCCCCAGAATACATCCCATGACAGGAGTTGCATGGTAATATTGATGGAAGTAAGTGAACGGGCAGTATCTATCGTTTCTTTTATTATCTCTTGATTTTCCATCAAAGCGGGTGTTTTAGTCATCAGTTCGTCCCATAACTGGATATAGGAGTTGATGATAAAGCCGTGGTCAATGAACTGGAAATAGGCGTAGTGTGCAACGGCTACCAGCAGGGAAGCAAACATATACATGAATATGGTAAAGAGAACCGCATGAGAGAATTGGATACTTCCTCCACATATTTTGTCACGATACATCTTCACGTAGTGATAACCAATGAACGGCACTGCCAACGTCAGGATTACAAATAATAGTGAAAGGAAAGGGATGTGAAATCCCAACGGAAATAAAATGAACTTCAATATCCAATAGATTCCCATATACGTGCCAAAGTGCATGGCATATTTCTGTAAATAGCTTCTGTTCTCTGTCATCTTCGTTAATAAATTGCGCACAAAGGTACAAATAATATCGGTTGGTAAAGGGAATATGGTTGTTAAAGTTAATAAAGCAGTAAAAGTTGGCACTCGAATATTTTTTTTGATTTTTAATTGCTTGAAACGTAGAGTATTACTTCCTTTTATGCAAAAAAGTTACCTACAGCTATTGCAGAATCCATAAAAATGCCTACCTTTGCAACCGCAAAACGGGTAAGTCCTATACGGCCAGCTCCCTTCGAATCCTCCAGGGCTTGATCGCAGCAAAGGTAGTTGGTTGTAGCGGCGCGATATAGTAAGCTTACCCACCCGCCTCTTTAGCTCAGTTGGCCAGAGCACGTGATTTGTAATCTCGGGGTCGTTGGTTCGAATCCGACAAGAGGCTCAGAAAGAAAAAAGCATTCAGGTATTTTACTTGGATGCTTTTTCTTTTATATCCTGTGTCGCTCCGGTTTAGCTTTTGATTATTAGCCGGTTATTCAGTATCAGGTTGAAGATACTGTCTCTGAAGGTCCGGGCTACTGGTATTTTGTAAGAGGAGAGGGTCAGCTGATTGCCGTCAATAGCAGTAACCTTTTCAAGATTCACAATATATGAGCGGTGAGTCTGTTGAAAAACATCCTTCGGCAATGAATCATTGAGTTGTTTCAGAGTAGTATACACTACTTCCTTGCATGAGACTGTCTGAATGACAACATAGTTTTCCATGCTTTCAATGTAGAGAATATCCTTGAACAGAATCTTTTTTAATAGTTTGTTGCTCTTCACAAATATATAATCATTCTTTTCTTTTTGCTCCGTTTGTAACAAATCGTAGATTTTGTTGACAGATTTGATAAAACGATCGAAAGATACAGGTTTTAAAAGATAATCCACTACATTAAACTCATATCCTTTTAGGGCGTATTGTTCATAAGCTGATACAATAATAACTTTGGGCGGATTTGTTAGATTAGACAACAGTTCTATACCTGTCATTTCGGGCATTTCGATATCAAGAAACAGAAGGTCTATTTCTTGGGTCTTCAGTATTGTATTTAGTTGGACGGCATCTTCACACTCTCCGGTCAAGGTGAGGAAATCTACTTTTTCGATATACCCTCGCAAGCCTTTTCTTGCTATAGGTTCATCATCTGTAATGATACATTTTATTTTCATATCAATCAGTGTTTATGGTTAATTTAGCGATAAACATATGGTCTGTTTGTTTGAAGTCTAAGCTGTATTTTTCAGGATACAGAAGGTCAAGCCGGCGTTTTAAATTCTCAATGCCTATCCCTTTCTCTTTTTTGTTGGCAGTAGATGGGGAGGAGGATATTGAATTTTTTATCTCAGACTGAATCTGGTTTCCGTCAACTTTGATTTCCAGTTTTATTTTGTAATCTCCTCTTACGTATTTGAAAGCATTCTCGATCAGTGGCTGAAGTAATAAAGGATGTATTTTTTGCTCTTTTAGTTGCGGGTCGAAATATAAATCCAACATAAGCCTTTCGCTCATCCGCAATTGCTGAAAGGCAATATATGATCTCAGGTAATTTATTTCCTGTTCCATCGTCACTTCCTTTTCTATATCATAAAGCTGATATCGCAACAGGTCGGAGAGCTGCTCGATACTTTGTTTGGCTACTTTGTTATTCTCATCCACTTGAAAATAGATGGTATTTAAAGCATTGAACAGGAAATGCGGATGATATTGGGATTTCAGAAATTTAAGTTCGGTCTCCAGTTGGTCGACTTTTACTTTTTCTAATTGAAGGCTTTGCTCGATAAGACTCTTGAATAAAATTCTATTGCGTATCATTATATAATATAGAAACGCCAGGAGAGCTCCTGTCACATTGATCAATGCCGATTCGCCCCATTTGAAAGTCCCGGCCATCGTTATGCAAAACATAATGAATGTATGCATGATATTTAGGAAGACGAAGTTTATCAGAAACACCCATACGTATTCTTTCCAGTTTGCTTTCTTCTCATCTTTGCTTTTGTCGATAAAGAAGCGGGCTACCCGCTTAAAAATATAGTTTAAAAGATAGAAGTAAGCAACAGTGATGCCCAATGCCTGTAAACGTGCTTTTACGGCAAAAGTATCCAGTTCCCATATTCGCTCATTATAAGCGATATCTACAATAATAAATACGCACAAGGAAAGTGGCAGTATTATAAATAGGGTGTTAATCCATTCGTACTTTAAGTTCATTAGTTGCTATTTTAATCTTTGATACTACAAACCTATCCGTTTACTTTCTTCTATTCTGTTTTCATTCTGAGATTTCTTAATCTCTTTGCCTCGATTGAAACGATAACTGAGCGATATGCCTATCATTCTGCTGTCGTTTTTTTCCTGAGACGCGTAATACAGATAGTTAGTCTCCATACTTACATGGGGGCGGTTCGAATGAAATATATCATGTGCGTAAATATACAAACTAAATTTGTTATTGCACAGGTTTTTGCGGACTCCGAGAGATATTGTCCATAAAGGTTTCACTCTGGTCTGTCCTTCAATCATTTCTCCACTATAAAATCCGAGGGCTTCCGCATCCCAGCCGTATGGTAATGTAAATTGATTGCTGATATGTAGCATGGGTGTTGTCACTTCATTTTTTAGTGTTTTCCCAAGTGTTGCCCAACTGAATTTCTTATAAGTTAAAGATCCGTTTATATGGGATGTCCACCATTGGAATGGTTTTAGGTTATTCAAGCCGGCTCTTACTCCGAATGAGTTATTGCCTGATAAATTTTGCGGCATTAGTAAGACACGGTTATTATCTTCGACTAAAAAACTTAACGAGATAGGATCACTCCTGTGAGAGTAGAATACATTGAATGAATATCGTTTTTTGAGTAGCCATGAGATTTCTATATTATCTATTAGTTCTGGTCTTAATTCGGTATTTCCTTGTTCATATAAAAACTGGTCTCTGACCTCAACGAAAGGATTCATATTTCTGTAATTGGGGCGGACGATGCGACGGCTGTATGCCATAGACAAATTATGATTTTCGGAAAGCTGATATTGAACCATCAAAGTAGGGAAGAGGTGTACATAGCTTTGGTTGAATACCGAGTCCTGAACGGCTGAATTATAATTGCTTTTTGTATATGTACTTTCTAATCGTAAGCCTATTTCTGTTGAAAATCTGGCAGACCATTTAGCGTTTAGCTGAAGATACCCTGCGTAGATATTCTCATGATAAGCAAAACTACTGCTGAGATCACTGTCTTCTCTCCAATCACCGGCAATCAGGTTTTTGTATAAGGCATCACTGCTTATATGTACGAAAACCGATTTGAGCCCGGTGGTTATTCCGAACTTGTCAGAGATATCATAGCTCAAATTAGTTTGTCCGCTGTATATTTTAATGTCCCCATTGGTTATACCGGACAATGTGTCTCCTTTTACCGGATGAATACCTGTCTGAAAAAAGGATTTCAGCAGATGGTTATCCTCTTGATTAAAAAGCTGATAATCAAAAGAAGCATCCCATTTTCCTGTTTTCGCAAATTTGTATATCATGTTCGCTCCCCCTATGATATTGGTGTAGCTATAGTCCGGTGTGCTTAACGCTGTTAAGGTTGAGTCGCTTTGAGTCTTGTCGTTATTAAAAAAGTCAGATACAGTCACTTCTTGTTTGTTCCTATTGAGCCAGCTTGATGAGAAGTATGTTCCGATGGCTATCTTCTCCGACAAGTCATAATCGACCCCTGTTTTGATATAATGCCCTTTGTATTGCCGGTTTATATCACTATCAAAATCTTTTCTCAGTTCAAGAGGTTTTAAAGTCATCGGATCCAGGTAATGACCGGAAACCGATAGTTCTATAAAATCTTTTCCCCAATAATAAGAATAGTCGGCATACATATTCAATTTATTGTGGTGAAAGTTCAGAGTCAGGTTTTCATTCCCTTTAGTATGTTTTCCTTGTTCCAGACCGGAGGAAGCTGTAAGGCTTATACCTTGTTCTTTGATTTTCTTTTTTTGAATGTTAATGATGCCCGAACTGCCTGAAGCATCGTGTTTTGATGATGGCTGGGATATCAGTTCTATATTTTCAATAGAACTGGCAGGGATGGAGCGCAGGTAATTGATGAGGTTCTCTCCCGATAAATAGGTCACTTTATCATCCATTAAAACATTCGCCCCTGATTTGCCATTAAGAATAATTGTTCCGTCATTCTGAACGATTACTCCCGGTAGTTTTCTCAGTGCATCCAGTATATTACCGTCCGTACTCAATAGGGCAGATGATAAGTTGACTGTCATCTTTCCCGGTTCGGCCTTGATTGGAGGGCGCTTGCCGATTATATTTACAGTAGACAATATATAAGAATCTTCTTCCAGTGTAATGTCACCCAATTCCAGATTCATGCTTTCCTTGATCTGCAGGGGGATATTTGCTTTCTTATATCCGATCATTGACAAGGAAAGAAAGTAATTGCCCGATTTGACATTTATCATTTTAAATCGTCCGTCCAAGTCGGAGGTCGTCCCTGTTATATAGGTAGAGTCCATACCGTTTGATAACAATATTGTCGCGCCGACTATGGGTGAACTGTCGTTATTGGTTATTTTACCCGATATGACTGACTGTGCGGATATGCTGATTGTCTGAATCAGCAGCATAAGCAGGAAATAGATTTTAAGAGTCTTCATCATTTAAATAGTTTAATTGATTTCTGACCTCAAAATTACCCTGATGGTTTCGCGTACTCAAATTAATCTGATGAATGGAATGATTTACTTGATGAAACGAAAAGGCTTATCTGCTATACAGTATGATTATCAATCATCCGGTTGAGGACTGCTGCAAGAGTCTGAAAACGACGATGCTATTTGTTACTGCTTTTATGATCTCCTCCTGTATAATTTGATGAAAATTCCTAAGACAAACAGCATCATGAATAAAGTAATCCCGAATGCCCAGTAATTAATGACCCGTGACTCTGCGGTAAGTATATAATCACCAGCGAGAAGCCGGAAGCCGTCTATTTTCCAAATGACTACATTATCTTTCAGAACTTTGGCGTTAGAGGTGAGCAGTCTGCCCGGCAGTGTCAACTCAAATTGTATAGCATGATAGAAGACTTCGGCGATGTTGATTTTCTCTTCGCACAGGGCATCCATCATTTCTTTATTTGTTTTATAAAGGTCCGAAAAGTATTTCGTACTGCAAGCTTTATCAAACATACCGCAGACCTCCTCGATATCAGCGTCTCCCATACTGTCGCCTTTTTCTGACGAATGTTTCTTGTAGACAGAATCTTTCAATTCCTCCAGACACTGCAGGCAAGCGGTATCTCCTTGTAAAGAAGTGAAGTGGCGGATGACTTCCCAATTGATCTCATAGACATTGCGGTTATACCATTCTCCGAATTTAGCTTCGAGTTTATCCAGTTTATCATTCATTTCGATGCCGTTCATGCCTCTGAAGGCATCATCGTTTCCATGAAGCCAAATCATTTGCTCTTCCTTATTCAGATAATTGTCAAGAGGTACAGGACCTTTGTCCTGAAGTTCTTTGTAAGTGGCGGTATATATATAATAGGTATAGAACCATCTGAAACTCTTCTTTACCCGTTCCATAGGTATAGCCATGGCACTCAGATGCTCTTTACCTTTGTCAACAGTGAAGTATTCTCCATCTACTCCGGAGAGTTTTTGGCAGGCTTTTACATTCAGCTTTTCTTCTTCGCCCCAGAAGTTGAATTTAATTGTAGAGTCTAGATTTACTAATTGCCAGTTGGCATTCGGTTGAAACAGAAATGGATTATGTGTCTTATCTCCTGCGATGAAAGCGGAATCACCTTGTGCATAGATTTCTCTGTACATACTTCCGTCCCTTTCAACCCGTGAAGTCATCCGATAATAGGTGCTGCAAGAAGTCATGCTAAGTAACAGTAGCATGGTTATTAAGAAATAGTTGGTTTTCATATTCTGTCTATTTTAATCGTTTTTTTTTGATGACTTGTAAGATTTGCATCTTCCGGGATTTCCGGTGTTGCGTATATTGAGAGGATAGATAAGTGTTCTTTTCCAGCAGTCGCATTTCTTCCCAGTTGTCAGGTAATGGAATGCTGTTTGACCAGTTATCATATTCATTTTGCATTTCTGTCCGGTGAGGGACAGAAGTGAAGCAAGTGTCATTGATGAATAGCAGGAGTAATAATGAGGCGGCAATGCCGGATGCCCATGCTCCTATGAGAAACTTTCTCCGTTTCCTTTCCGGTGAGATCCCGGATATTCTGTTGAGGATGGTAGCGGTCAGTTCCTCCGGATTTTCCAATATCGGCTGGTTACTTTTGACTTCGGTCAGCCATTTTTCATACTGTTTATCTTCTTGTTTCATAAGTCGGGATCTATTTGATTCATTTTATTACGTATGTTCTTTCTGGCAAGGTACAAGGTACTTTTTATCTTTTCGGGCGATAATCCTGTGATAATCTGTACTTCTGCTACCTCCAACTCTTCGACATCCCGAAGCGTGAAAACGAGTTTCTGCTGGGGAGGCAGTTCGTTGGTATATCGCAATATCAGTTCTTTCAACTGCTTGTTGGAAAGAGATATCTCAATATGATCGTCAGAAGGAATATTTACCGAATCGGAAAAGGCGGATTCATTATCCAGCGGAGAATGGCGTAACGAACGCAAACGGTCGTAACAGGTGTTACAGGTGATTTTGTAAAGCCAGGTTGACAGGCGGTTTTCCTGATTGTACGTTTTCAGGGATAACCATACTTTTACAAATGTTTCTTGTGTTATGTCTCTGGCTTCCTCTTCATCACAAAGTAAACGGAAAGCTAGTCGGAATACCAGTGGCTGGAATTCTGAAACCAGTAGGGCGAAGGCCCTTTTGTCGTCCTGCTGACTTCGGCTGACCAGTTCCTGTATTTTTTCCTGATTCATCATTATTTATTCCTGTTTACTATATGATACGTAGCAAAATGCTTCAGGTCGTTTGTAAGTCATCAAATATATAAAAAAATCCCCGGACAACACATTGCCCGGGGGAAAGATATCTGAAAAGAGAATAAAGATTATTTGATTCTCTTATATCCGTATACAGCCAAGTCACCGAGTTCTTCTTCGATGCGGAGCAGTTGGTTATATTTAGCCATACGGTCCGAACGGCTTAATGAACCGGTCTTGATCTGTCCGCTATTCGTAGCTACTGCGATGTCTGCAATCGTTGCATCTTCCGTTTCGCCGGAGCGGTGGGAAGTGACAGTCGTATAGCCATGACGGTGAGCCATTTCGATAGCGTTCAGAGTTTCGGTCAGCGAACCGATTTGGTTTACTTTGATCAGGATAGAGTTTGCACATCCCTTCTCGATACCCATTGCGAGGAAGTCAACGTTCGTAACGAACAGGTCATCACCTACCAACTGGCAGCGGTCGCCGATACGTTCAGTCAGTTTCTTCCAGCCTTCCCAGTCGTTTTCGCTCATACCGTCTTCGATGGAGTCGATTGGGAATTTGTTGATCAGTTCTTCCAGGTAGTCGATCTGTTCTTCGGCGGTACGTTTCTTGCCTTTGGCACCTTCAAACTTGGTATAGTCGTAGATACCGTCATGGTAGAATTCGGAAGAAGCGCAGTCCATACCGATCATTACGTCTTTACCTGGTTCGTATCCGGCAGCTTTGATGGCTGCGATGATAGAGTTCAGAGCATCTTCCGTACCTTCGAGGT
The DNA here is from genome assembly GCA_947646015.1 of uncultured Bacteroides sp. Classification (GTDB taxonomy): domain Bacteria; phylum Bacteroidota; class Bacteroidia; order Bacteroidales; family Bacteroidaceae; genus Bacteroides. The sequence continues at coordinate 29,810 of CANSEY010000019.1, forward strand.
TAGGAGCGAAACCACCTTCGTCGCCTACGGCAGTGCTGAGGCCACGATCTTTCAGTACTTTCTTCAAAGCGTGGAATACTTCGGCGCCCATTCTCAAACCTTCTCTGAATGAGGGTGCACCTACCGGACGAATCATGAATTCCTGGAATGCGATAGGAGCGTCACTGTGTGAACCGCCATTGATGATATTCATCATCGGTACAGGCATTACGTATGTATTTGTTCCGCCGATATAGCGATAGAGAGGGAGATCAAGATAGCTGGCTGCTGCTTTGGCTACAGCGAGAGATACGCCAAGAATAGCGTTAGCACCTAGATTGGACTTGGTTTTAGTACCGTCGAGTGCCAACATTGCGTAGTCGATTCCTCTTTGGTTGAGAGAAGACATACCGATCAGTTTCGGAGCAATGATCTTGTTTACATTGTCCACCGCCTTTTGTACGCCTTTGCCACCGTAACGTTGCTTGTCACCATCACGAAGTTCGAGTGCTTCATGTTCACCTGTGGAAGCACCTGACGGAACAGACGCACGTCCCATGATACCTGATTCCAATACTACGTCAACTTCTACTGTGGGGTTACCTCTTGAATCGAGAATTTCTCGAGCTACAATTTTTTCTATTTTCATCGTTTCTATTGTTTTGAATAATATTTTTGCAAAAGTACGGACTTGACAGAGAGTGGAAAATCACTATAAATAGGTATTCTTTCGAATCATACTCCCTAGATGTCATTAGTCCGGTCTTATTAAATAACAATGTGACGATGCTTTTTGTTTGAATGCGGATGGATGAAATTGGTAGAATTCTAGTCTTCGATAATAACTCCCAACAGCGGAAGCAAGTCCATGGCCTGCAAGGAAGTAATGACAGCTCCTTTCAGGTCGCTGATATTAAGTGTTATTCCGCCGATGCGCGAAGTACGCAGGTCGATTCCACGGAGCGGAGCATGAGAAAAGTCAGCTTCTACCAAATCACAACTGTCGAAGGCGACGGAAGAGAAACGGCAGTCATTGAAACTTCCGTTCCGGAAATGGCAGTGCGAGAAGCGTACCTGATTCATTTTGCTCATCGCCAGATTGATGTAAGAGGCATTACAGTCATGCAATAAAACATGATTCATGGTCGTCTCTGAAAGGTTGGTTCCTAGTAATTTGCAGGCAATGAACTCTACCCGGTAAAGGGAGCTTTCTGCAAAAGATATATTGGACAGGTCGCAGTTCTCGAACCGTATATCTGCCAGCTGAGAAGAACGGAATTTACATTCGCTGAATGTCTGATTCCGGAAAGTGCAGTTCTTGAAACTCTTGTAAGACTTGCTGATTCCCTCTTCTCTTCCTTTGCTGAATATGAGATTTGAGACGGTTTCCTCTTTTTCGAGCAGTTCTTGCAAGGTGCTTGTACTGACTTCCTGTTCCTCCATCATGGGAGGAGCCACACGGACGGGCTTGGCTGCATTTCTTTTGATCATATGATGTAGATATGTTATGTTTATTGTTTTACAAGTGAATATCCCAAGTACAGCATAATGAATCCTACAAACAAGCTGAGGCCTACATAGAGTGAGAGGTAGAAGAAATTATCGTCTTTGATTAACTGAAAGTTCTCATTCATGAAGGTTGAAAAGGTGGTGAATCCTCCACAGAATCCTACGGTGAGAAACATTCTCAGATTGGGGTTCATCAGATTTCCCCGTTCGAAGAGTCCGTAAAACAGGCCGATGGCGAAACAACCGAGTACATTGACCAGAAGTGTTCCCAAAGGGAAGGAAGGTGTCAAGAAATTCTGAACGTAACGCGAGATGAGATAACGCAGAACGCCTCCGGTAAAACTTCCCATACCGATAAAGAGTAAAGTCTTGAGCATAAGCTGACAATTTAAGAGTTATACATTCAAATTGTAGGGATCATCAGCTCCGAAGGGCGGTTAAAGGCTAATCCCATAGCCGGTGCAAAGATAGAAAAAAGATAAAACTATTTGCAGAAGGCTTCAAAATCTTTTTCAAATTGTTTGAACCCTCCGGTGTAAACCTTATCTATCCGTTCGGAAACAATGGATGAGTCATCTTTGTTTTGAAAGGAGAGTACAAAATCACGTAATATCTGCCGGGGAACTTTCTCGATCCAGAAAGTGACGAGTGCATGAGAGAGGATATAGGCGTATTGTTCGTCGGTTCTTTGCTGCTTCATAAATTCCTTTTGGCGGCTGTTGATAAAGGTGAGCAGATCAATGTCCCCCAACATATATATAGTGCGGATTCTTCCTTTTTCGTAATCGGTAAACGTGTGCTGAAGTCCTTTTTTATTAACTTTACAATGCTCAAAATATTCGGCAAGTCCCTCGTTGAACCATATCGGAGGACGTCCTGCCGTGATTTGCAAGGTGAGGTGATGGCTCAGTTCGTGATAGATGACGCCCAGACCTTGTTGGTATTCTTTTTCTCTGCTTAATATGATGGCCTTTTGTAATCTGGATATATACATTCCGTTTGTACTTTTGGGAGGATGTATATTGAATTTGTTCAGATAGACCAGCGCATCTTCCCTTTTGTTGAATACAGTCAATTGAAGATTAAGCGTATCGGGAAGTCCGAATTGTGCATAAAATTCGACTTCATATTGGAGGGTCTGTTCAATCTTCCGGCGTTCTTTGTCCGTAAGCGGGTCGCCTTCATAAGAGATTCTTACAGTCTGCGCATGGAGCAGGTCGCAAAGGCAGATGAAACAGAGGATAAGATAAAATATACGCATATTGTTTCCCTTTATTTTGAGTATTTCTGCTTCTGAAATTTCTTTTTTTCACGTTTGCTCATTTCGAGCATAATCAGTTCATCATCTGTGGCAGATTTATAGGCTGTTTTCTCCTCCAGTTTTACATCCCCCTTGTCCGTGCGGAATACAGGAGTAAAGTGAGAATATGGATAACCTAAGAAGCCGTTTGCATCGAATTTATTGTTATCAAGAAAAAAATAAGAGATGGATACTCCGAGTACTCCAGCTATCCCAATGGGTTGCCCGGTCATGACTTCTTCACCCGTCTGGATGAAGTTTTGACGCATCATAAGGTAAGCGGCAAAGGTATGGTCGGGGTGGTATATCAACAATTGCTGTGGCAGCACTGTCGCACAGGCGACTCCTCTGCGGGTTGCATAGACGGTGTCTCCTTCCTGAATTTGGAATATCATAGTTTTGGCAGATTCCTGAGGAGCGATCTGCCATTGTGTTTCTTCGCCGGTCTTTACAGGAAGTGCATAAGGAGTACTGATCTGAAAGTCTTTGGGGAATTGACCGCGGAAGAACATATACCTGCTTGAAGTCTTGAAAGAATTGCTGGCATTGGAGCCTTTCTCTATTCTGAATACCGTGTTCTTTCCGGGGTTCAAATTGTATGAACGGTCATTTTCGCGGAAAAGGTAGTAACTGCACAGGTCTCCGTTGTAATAGTTTAATTCTGTTCCTCCTTCCGGAGTTTGCTCCCATTTCGATTCAATAATGCGCGGAGGCATTTCCATTAATTTTCGCAGAGACTGTGCGGAGGCATAAACGGTAGATAATGTTGTAAGAAGTACCAATGTCGTATATCTGAAGTGCTGTGTCATAATAGTAATATTAGATTATGTGTTATGAAGTAAGATATTTTGCTTGCAAATTTATCAATTATATGCTAATATCATAGCATACTTTGAACTTTTTTGTCTCTGGTATTCAGATTAGATGTAAATTCTAGGATAATTCAATCCGACCCCATGCGGATATTGTATTTTGAACTATATTGTATTCCTTGTCATTGGGCGGTTGTTAGTGTTTTATCTGACTGTCTTTTCTATGATATCCTGCTTATATTTGTATCTTTTCTACCTTTCATCTTTATCGTTCCACTAGAGTGAACAGGTCTGTTCACTCTAGTGATGAGAACTCTTCACAAGAGTGATGAGATCTGTGCACTGGAGTGGAACGATGGTAATATCCCTTCAAAAATACAGTATTAATAGATGATATACATACCCACATACTATATGTTATATATAAAGTAGCGGTAGGTTCCATGTTCTGTAAGGCTTGCCATAGTACAATGGATTATCGGCTTTGAGACGAATGAGAGATAACTGAAATATGAATGAGAGGTAGTCAAAAAGAAAGCTATTTGATGAGGAAATGATGAGAGATAACTATTTAAAAAGTATCTCTCATTCTGTATTGTGTTGATTGTCTATATATTAGTTGTCATAGGATGAGAGTATGAGATTAAAATATTTTTTTTATTTCTGAAGAGAGGCGGGAAAATAAAGAAAAATCCCGTTTGTCGGATGTGAAAAGGTGCTATATTGCTCCATGTAAGCACTATATTTTTTCTGTTGAAGTACTTTGGTATATGTTTCATTAACAGGTGCTTATCAGTGTTGAAATATTCGAAAACGCTATATTTTAATTATAATCCGAAGTGACGCTTGCTATTCCTCACTACATTTGCCATATGATTATTAACTAATTCATTTATATCATGAAGAACATGAAAATATTAACTACGGCAGTACTCTGTCTGTTACTCTCTTTTTCTATGGGTGCAACGGCAATGGCAGAAAGTATCACTTCTCCTGACGGACAATTAAAACTGGATTTTTCGGTCAATGTTCAGGGAGAACCGGTATACGAACTTACTTATAAAGGAAAGGGAGTGATTAAACCATCAAAGTTGGGACTTGAGTTGAAGAATGATCCGGGACTGATGAATGGGTTTGCGTGCATCGATACAAAAACTTCCACCTTCGACGAAACTTGGGAGCCGGTGTGGGGAGAAGTGAAATCCATTCGCAATCATTATAATGAAATGGCTGTCACACTGAATCAGAAGGCGCAGGACCGGAATATGATCATCCGTTTCCGGCTTTACAATGATGGATTAGGTTTCCGCTATGAATTTCCGCAGCAGAAGAATCTGAATTATTTTGTTATTAAGGAAGAACATTCGCAGTTTGCCATGACGGGTGACCATACTGCCTTTTGGATTCCGGGAGATTATGATACCCAGGAATATGATTACACAGAATCCAGACTAACAGAAATCCGTGGACTGATGAAAGGGGCTATTACCGACAATGCTTCTCAAACGTCTTTTTCACCAACAGGCGTGCAGACATCTCTGCAAATGAAAACAGCCGACGGTCTGTATATTAACCTGCACGAAGCCGCTTTGGTAGATTATTCCTGCATGCATCTCAATCTTGATGACAAAAAACTGATTTTTGAATCATGGCTGACACCGGATGCAATGGGAGATAAAGGTTATATGCAGACACCCTGTCAGTCTCCGTGGCGTACGGTGATTGTGAGCGATGATGCACGCGATATCCTTGCTTCCAAACTGACCTTGAATCTGAACGAACCATGTGCTTATCAAGATGTTTCTTGGATTAAACCGGTGAAGTATATCGGTGTGTGGTGGGAGATGATTACCGGAAAAAGCAGTTGGGCATATACAGATGATGTTTATTCCGTCAAACTCGGACAGACGGATTACTCAAAGACAAGCCCTAACGGACGTCACGCTGCCAACAATGACAAAGTAAAACGTTATATCGACTTTGCAGCGCAGCATGGTTTCGATCAGGTATTGGTAGAAGGCTGGAATGAAGGCTGGGAAGATTGGTTCGGCAAATCAAAAGATTATGTGTTTGATTTCGTCACTCCCTATCCGGATTTCGACGTGAAGATGCTAAACGCATATGCCAAAGAGAAAGGGGTGAAGCTGATGATGCATCATGAAACATCTGCCTCCGTGCGTAACTACGAACGCCATCTGGATACGGCCTACCAATTTATGGTTGACAACGGATATAATGCCGTGAAAAGTGGTTATGTTGGCAATATCATTCCTCGGGGCGAACATCACTATGGACAATGGATGAACAACCATTATCTATATGCCGTGACGAAAGCCGCCGATTATAAAATCTGTGTGAATGCGCACGAAGCTGTACGTCCTACTGGATTATGCCGTACTTATCCCAACCTGATCGGCAATGAATCGGCACGGGGGACGGAATATGAAGCTTTTGCCGGTAATAAACCTTTTCATACTACTTTGCTTCCATTCACTCGGCAGATCGGCGGCCCGATGGATTATACACCGGGTATCTTCGACACGAGAATTTCTTTTCTGGATGGGAAGCATAGCGTTGTACGTACTACTCTGGCGAAACAACTGGCTCTTTACGTAACAATGTACAGTCCTTTGCAGATGGCTGCCGATTTGCCGGAAAGTTATGAGCGTTATCCGGATGCTTTCCAGTTTATTAAAGATGTAGCCTTGGACTGGGATGACAGCAAATATCTGGAAGCCGAACCGGGGGATTATATTACAGTAGCCCGCAAAGCAAAAGGAACCAATCATTGGTTTGTTGGCGGTATTACTGACGAAAACTCCCGTACTGCCGCGTTTACTCTTGATTTTCTGGAACCGGATAAAGAGTATGTGGCTACCCTGTATGCCGACGGAAAAGAGGCTGACTACGAAAAGAATCCGACTTCCTATCAGATAAAGAAAGGGATCGTTACGAATAAAACAAAGATGTCCGTCAAGCTGGCACGCAGCGGTGGTTTTGCATTGAGTCTTATCGAAGCAGCTCCATCCGACCGGAAATCAATTAAGAAATGGAAATGAGACGCGACTAAAACGATTGTTCAATCTTCTTTGTATTTTTAATAAAATTTAGAAGTACTCCGCAAAGAAAATTAAAACTTTGCGGAGTGCTTTTTTTATCGGATGGATTCTTTTTTGTACTTTTGCGCCATCTTTTTTTAAACATTATCAATAAAGAGAACAACATGGGAGGTTTTTTCGGAACAGTCTCGAAATCGAGTTGCGTGACTGATTTATTCTATGGTACAGATTATAACTCACATCTGGGTACAAAGCGGGGCGGACTCGCGACTTATAGTCAGGAGAAAGGATTTATTCGCTCCATTCACAATCTGGAAAGTACATATTTCCGATCCAAGTTTGAAGGAGAGCTTGATAAATTTAAAGGCAATGCCGGCATAGGCATTATCAGCGACACAGATGCACAACCCATTATCATCAATTCCCACCTCGGCCGCTTCGCCATCGTCACAGTCGCTAAAATATCGAATATCCAGGAACTGGAAGAAGACCTTCTCAACCAAAATATGCACTTCGCCGAACTTAGTTCGAGCAACACCAATCAAACGGAACTCATCGCACTGCTTATCATACAAGGAAGAACCTTCACCGAAGGTATCGAGAACGTATTCAAACATATCAAGGGTTCTTGTTCTCTGCTGATTCTGACAGAGGATGGCAGTATTATCGCGGCTCGTGACCAATGGGGACGTACTCCGGTGGTGATCGGCAAGAAAGATGGTGCGTATGCCGCTACCAGCGAGTCATCCAGTTTCCCGAATCTGGATTATGAAATCGAAAAGTATCTGGGACCGGGGGAAATAGTACGCATGTATCCCGATCATATCGAGCAGCTTCGCCAACCGAATGAAGGAATGCAGATTTGTTCTTTCCTTTGGGTGTATTATGGTTTCCCGACCTCTTGTTATGAGGGCAAAAATGTAGAGGAAGTCCGTTTCACCAGTGGAATGAAGATGGGACAGAAGGACGAATCGGAAGTGGATTGTGCCTGTGGTATCCCTGATTCGGGAGTAGGTATGGCGTTGGGTTATGCGGAAGGTAAAGGAGTTCCTTATCATCGTGCCATTTCAAAATATACACCGACATGGCCTCGTAGCTTCACACCCAGCAATCAGGAAATGCGTTCGCTGGTTGCAAAGATGAAGCTAATTCCGAATCGTGCCATGCTTCAGGGAAAGCGTCTGCTGTTTTGTGATGATTCGATTGTGCGTGGAACACAGTTGCGTGATAATGTGAAGATTCTATATGATTATGGAGCGAAAGAGGTACATATGCGTATCGCTTGCCCTCCGTTGATCTATGCCTGTCCGTTTGTGGGTTTCTCGGCTTCTAAGAATGCTTTGGAGTTGATTACTCGTCGTATTATTAAAGAACTGGAAGGCGATGAGAATAAGAATCTGGAGAAATACGCCACTACGGGGTCTCCCGAATACGAGAAAATGGTTAGTATCATAGCCGAGCGTTTCGGACTGACTTCATTGAAATTCAACACGCTTGAGACTTTGATTGAAGCTATCGGGCTGCCGAAATGTAAAGTGTGTACGCATTGTTTTGATGGTAGCAGTCACTTTTAAGTAATATACTGAGAAAAAAGAGCCGTGAATTGTTTGTCAATTCACGGCTCTTTTTTTACCTTTACGGCACTATAAACTATCAAAATGTAAATTGCAAATCATTAAATCGTAAAATAGATATGACTTTAGTAGACAGATTTTTGAAGTATGTGAGCTTTGATACACAGTCGGATGAATCAACAGGGCTTACTCCCAGTACTCCGAAACAGATGGTATTCGCTGAATATCTGAAGACTGAACTGGAATCTTTGGGGTTGGAAGATATTACTTTGGATGAACATGGCTATCTTTTTGCCACGCTTCCTGCTAATATAGATAAAAAAGTACCCACTATCGGGTTTATCGCTCATATGGATACAAGTCCCGATATGACAGGAAAAGATGTAACTCCACGTATTGTAAAAGGCTACGATGGGACGGATATAGTGCTTTGTGCCGAAGAAAATATCATTCTTTCTCCTGCACAATTTCCGGAACTGCTCGATCATAAAGGAGAGGATTTGATTGTAACAAACGGCAAGACGCTGCTTGGTGCGGATGATAAAGCGGGAATTGCCGAGATCGTATCAGCAATCGTTTATCTGAAAGAACATCCCGAAATCAAACATGGAAAGATTCGTATCGGTTTCAATCCGGATGAGGAAATCGGTGAAGGTGCGCATAAGTTCGATGTCGGGAAGTTTGGCTGCGAATGGGCGTATACGATGGATGGTGGTGAAGTAGGGGAACTGGAGTTTGAAAATTTCAATGCTGCCGCTGCAAAGATTACTTTTAAAGGACGTAATGTACACCCCGGATATGCAAAGAATAAGATGATAAACTCGATTCGTGTCGCTAATCAGTTTATCGCAATGTTGCCATCGATGGAAACACCGGAGCAGACTGAAGGGTATGAAGGATTCTATCATCTGATCAGTATTCAGGGAGATGTGGAGCAAAGTACAGTGTCTTATATCATTCGCGACCATGACCGTGCCAAGTTTGAGAAACGCAAGGAAGAAATAAAACGTCTGGTTGCGGAGATCAACACCGAATATGGAGAAGGTACGGCGACACTAGAGTTACGTGACCAATACTATAATATGCGTGAGAAAATAGAACCGGTGATGCATATCATCGACACAGCTTTTGCAGCCATGGAGGCGGTAGGAGTGAAGCCGAATGTGAAGCCGATTCGTGGCGGTACGGATGGAGCGCAGCTATCATTCAAAGGTTTACCCTGCCCGAATATTTTTGCCGGCGGTCTTAATTTCCACGGACGTTATGAGTTTGTTCCTATTCAGAATATGGAGAAGGCAATGAACGTCATTGTGAAGATTGCCGAACTAGTAGCTTCTAAGTGATTACATTCCACGAATATCAATTTATTACTTAAAACTTAATACACAAAAAATGAAAACCACTCCGTTTACAGAGAAACACATTGCATTAGGTGCTAAAATGCACGAATTTGCAGGCTATAATATGCCTATCGAGTACTCTGGAATTATTGATGAACATCTGACTGTTTGTAATGCAGTCGGGGTATTTGATGTATCCCATATGGGAGAATTCTGGGTGAAAGGGCCGCAAGCGTTAGCCTTTCTTCAGAAGGTGACTTCCAATAATGTGGCGGCACTTGTTCCCGGTAAGATACAATATACCTGCTTCCCTAATGAAGAAGGGGGAATTGTAGATGACTTGCTGGTATATTGCTATGAGCCGGAAAAATATCTGCTGGTAGTGAATGCGGCCAATATAGAAAAGGATTGGGACTGGTGTGTTTCTCATAATACGGAGGGGGCGGAACTGGAGAATTCTTCCGATAATATGGCGCAGCTTGCTGTTCAGGGTCCGAAGGCTATTCTTGCTTTGCAGAAGTTGACGGATATCGATCTGTCGGCTATTCCTTATTATACATTTACCGTTGGCCGGTTTGCGGGAAAAGAGAATGTGATTATCTCCAATACCGGATACACCGGTGCCGGAGGTTTTGAACTTTATTTCTATCCGGATGCTGCCGAGGCGGTATGGAAAGCTGTATTTGAGGCGGGGGAAGAATTCGGTATCAAGCCGGTAGGGCTGGGTGCCCGTGATACGCTTCGTCTGGAAATGGGATTTTGCCTTTATGGCAATGATCTGGATGATAAGACTTCACCGATCGAAGCTGGATTGGGATGGATCACTAAGTTTGTGGAAGGTAAGGAGTTCATTAACCGTCCGATGCTGGAAAAGCAGAAGGCAGAAGGAACTACCCGTAAACTGGTTGGTTTTGAAATGATTGACCGCGGCATTCCTCGTCACGGCTATGAACTCGTGAATGGGGAAGGGGAAGGTATAGGCGTGGTGACTTCCGGAACAATGTCTCCCACTCGCAAGATTGGTATTGGTATGGGATATGTGAAACCGGAATATGCCAAAGTTGGCACGGAAATCTGTATTGATATGCGTGGACGTAAATTGAAGGCAATAGTGGTGAAGCCACCTTTTAGAAAATAAATCTTGAGTTTATAGAATTTTTAGCCCCGGATAGGTTTTGATACTATCCGGGGCTAAATCATTTTATGATGGTTGATGTGAAACATATCCGTGAATCTGTTGTTTATACGATAGATTTATTTTAATTTTGTCACCAAATACGATGAAACAATGTCTCAATTACCTACACTCATTGCCGATCTTGCGCTGATATTGATCTGTGCCGGCGTCATGACTTTGTTGTTTAAGAAGTTAAAGCAACCTTTGGTGTTGGGATATGTGGTTGCCGGTTTTCTGGCAAGTCCGCACATGCCTTATACACCATCAGTAATGGATACCGCCAACATTAAGACATGGGCGGATATTGGCGTTATCTTCTTGTTGTTTGCTCTTGGTCTGGAGTTCAGTTTTAAGAAAATCGTAAAAGTCGGAGGTTCTGCTATCATCGCTGCCTGCACCATCATCTTTTGTATGATATTGCTGGGGATAGGTGTCGGTATGGGATTCGGCTGGCATCGGATGGACAGCCTGTTTCTAGGTGGTATGATTGCGATGTCTTCTACTACTATTATTTATAAGGCGTTCGATGACTTGGGACTGAGGAAGAAGCAGTTCACCGGGCTTGTACTGAGTATTCTGATTCTGGAGGATATACTGGCTATTGTATTGATGGTGATGCTTTCTACGATGGCGGTAAGCCATAACTTTGAAGGCACCGAGATGCTGGAGAGTATTGGTAAACTGCTGTTCTTTCTTATTTTGTGGTTTGTAGTAGGCATCTATCTGATTCCGGAGTTTTTGAAGCGTTGCAGGAAACTGATGGGAGAGGAAACTCTGCTTATCGTATCATTGGCACTGTGTTTCGGTATGGTAGTGATGGCAGCCAATACAGGGTTCTCTGCTGCATTCGGTGCGTTTATCATGGGGTCTATTCTGGCAGAAACAATCGAAGCGGAATCTATTGACCGGTTGGTGAAGCCGGTGAAAGATCTTTTTGGCGCAATTTTCTTTGTATCGGTGGGGATGATGGTCGATCCTGCAATGATTATTGAATATGCAATACCTATCATTGTAATTACGATCGCAGTTATTTTGGGGCAGGCTACCTTCGGAACATTCGGCGTGATTCTTTCCGGCAAACCCTTGAAGACGGCTATGCAGTGCGGTTTCAGTTTGACTCAGATTGGTGAATTCGCATTTATTATAGCTTCATTGGGTGTATCTCTGCACGTGACGAGCGATTTCTTATATCCGATAGTGGTAGCAGTTTCTGTGATAACCACTTTCCTGACTCCTTATATGATTCGTCTGGCTGAACCGGCTTCTTCTTTTGTGGATGCTCATTTACCCGCTTCCTGGAGAAAGTTCTTAATGCGTTATTCTTCGGGCTCGCAAACAGTACTTAATCATGAGAATTTGTGGAAGAAGCTGTTGCTGGCAATGGTACGCATAACTGTGGTATATTCAATTGTCAGTATATCCATTATTGCACTGTCTTTCCGTTTTGTCGTCCCATTCTTTAAGGAGAACCTGCCTCATTTCTGGGCGTCATTATTGGGGGCTGTTTTTATTATCCTTTGCATTTCGCCTTTCCTGCGTGCTATCATGGTGAAGAAAAACCATTCGGTGGAATTTATGACCCTGTGGCATGATAACCGTGCCAATCGTGCACCATTGGTGTCTACTATTGTCATACGTATTATGATTGCGGCGTTATTTGTCATTTTTGTGATATCGGGATTGTTTAAGGCATCTATTGGATTGATTATTGGAGTGGCTGTGCTTGCAGTCTTGTTGATGGTATGGTCGCGTCGTTTGAAAAAGCAATCTATATTGATAGAACGGCGTTTCTTTCAAAATCTGCGTTCCAGAGAGGTGCGTGCAGAATATTTGGGAGAGAAGAAACCCGAATATGCCGGACGTCTGTTATCTCATGATCTGCATTTGGCGGATTTGGAGATTCCGGGGGAATCCACTTGGGCGGGAAAAACGTTGATGGAACTAAATTTGGGAAAGAAATATGGCATTCATATCGCTTCTATCTTGCGGGGGAAGAGAAGGATTAATATTCCCGGTGGCTCGGTGCGTCTTTTTCCTATGGACAAGATACAGGTAATAGGAACGGACGAACAATTGAATGTATTTAGCAGTGCCATGCAAAGTGGTGCGAAGATAGACTGGGAGATGTATGAGAAGGGAGAGATGACTTTGAAGCAGTTCATTATTGATGCAGACTCCGTTTTTCTGGGTAAAACAATCCGTGAATCGGGTATACGGGATAAGTATCATTGTATGATAGCCGGTGTGGAACGGGAAGATGGCACTCTGATGGTGCCGGATGTAAATGCACCGTTCGAAGAGGGGGATGTAGTGTGGGTTGTTGGTGAAAAAGAGAACGTGTACCAATTAGTCGATCAAAAAAACGAAAAAATACAGGTGAAATAAAAGCAGAACGACTATTTTTGCTTTGTCAAAACATAAAAATAAGAATATCATGAAGAGTGATCCAAAAGAATGTCTGTATTGCCAGAACAATGAAACGTTGCATAATCTGATGATTGAGGTTGCGCAGCTTAGTGTATCACGTGTGTTTTTGTTTAAAGAGCAAACTTATCGGGGGCGTTGCCTCGTTGCTTACAAGGATCACGTAAATGATTTGAACGAATTGAGCGATGAAGACCGTAATGCATTTATGGCTGATGTGGCACGTGTTACCCGTGCAATGCAGAAAGCTTTCCAGCCGGAAAAGATCAACTATGGTGCTTACTCAGATAAATTATCTCATTTGCATTTCCATCTGGCTCCGAAATATGTAGACGGACCTGATTATGGCGGTGTATTTCAGATGAATCCGGGAAAAGTTTATTTGACCGATGCTGAATATCAGGAGCTAATTGATGCTGTGAAAGCAAATCTGTAATCAACAGTTGGTAAAATAATAAACGGTGAATAAACTTGTAACTTCATGCTATAAGTTTATTCACCGTTCATTATTTACTTATCTTCGTCGAAATCAAAGTCGAAATCAAAATCATCCATAAATTCCGGAGCTGTGAATTCCTCCAGACTTCTGCGGTCTTTTTTGGTTGGACGTCCGGTTCCCCGTGCGCGATCAATGAATCCGCTGATTTTACTCATTTCCAATAGTTCGTATTGGTCGGGAGTGGTAACGTTTTCCATTACATCGGGTACAAGCTTTGCGCCTACTCGCTTCTCAATAGCTTGCAACACTTTGAATGAATAGGTAATAGGCGGCTTCTTAACTTGAACTACATCACCCGGCTTTATCATGCGAGATGCCTTTACGTATGCTCCGTTGATAGTGACACGGTTCATCTTGCAGGCTTCGGCGGCAATTGTGCGTGTCTTGAAAATACGAACAGCCCACATCCATTTATCTATTCTTGCTTCTGCCATATATTGATAATTTATTAATTAACAGTGTACCATGTGTCATGGTGGAGTACTTAATGACCGTTTGCATATATACGCTGTGAAATAGTCAATTGTACATACTCCTATTTCTTATTGAACTGGTTCATGGTAATATCAATACCTGCCAGACAGAAACTTTTAATGATTTCTCCGGCTGTTTCCAGTCTTTCATCCATTGTCTTGCGATCTTCGTCAGTAAAGTGTCCGAGTACATAATCAATCTGTCCGCCTTTGGGGAAGTCATTTCCGATACCAAAGCGTAAACGGGCATAGTTCTGAGTTCCTAAAATGGCTGCTATGTGCTTCAGACCATTATGTCCGGCATCACTTCCTTTTCCTTTCAGACGCAGAGTGCCGAAGGGGAGAGCCAGATCGTCTACTACTATTAACACATTTTCCAAAGGGATGTTTTCTTTTTGCATCCAGTAGCGAACGGCCAGTCCGCTCAGGTTCATGAAAGTTGACGGTTTGAGCAGGATTAACTGGCGTCCTTTGATCGAAAAACTAGTGGTAAATCCGTAGCGTCCGTCAATAAAGGGAGGAGCATTGTTGATTCTTGCCAATGCCTCTACTGTCATGAAACCAATATTATGCCGGGTTTCATGATATTCGGGTCCAATGTTTCCTAGTCCGACAATTAGATATTTAATCATTGTTTTTTCGTAAAAAACAGTTCGTGAATATAAAAAGAGAAACGCAAATTAACGCAAACTAATGCAGACTGAACATCTGCTTTAATCTGCATTAATCTGCGTTTTGCTATATCTCTTTACAGGGATAATCTCAAATTACTTTCCAGCGGCTGCTGCTGCACCTCTTGCTGCACGAGTCAACTTAACAGCACATACAACGGCTTCTTTAGCACTGATCAGTTCAAGACCTTCGAAGCTCAGTTCGCCAACTTTAACAGTCTTACCCAATCCCAGGTGAGAAACGTTAACAGTCAGTTTTTCAGGAATTACATTGTACAGAGCTTTCACTTTGATCTTACGCATCTGCAATGCAAGCTTACCACCGGCTTTCACACCTTCTGCAAGACCTTCCAACTGTACCGGAACTTCCATAACGATAGGTTTAGCTTCGTCAATCTGATAGAAGTCAACATGAAGAATGTTGTCTTTTACCGGGTGGAATTGAATATCTTTCAGGATAGCGTTTACTTTTTTGCCATCGATATCCAGATCTACTACGTAAATGTGCGGAGTATAAACCAAGTTACGAAGACCTTCGTTAGTCACTGTAAAGTGAACAACTTCACCAGCTCCGTAAAGTACACAAGGCACACCACCGTTCTTACGAATTTCTTTTAAAGCTCTTGCTTGTTCCGAAGAGCGTTCTGCAATAGTTCTTGCAGTTCCTTTTACTTCAATTGATTTCATTTCTTAAAAAATTGTGTTACTCTAAATTAAGTTATTTTGCTTAATTCACCATTACACGATGTGGATTATCACATGATGTTGCAAAAAAGCGGTGCAAAAGTACTGTTTTTTTTTGAAATATCAAAGAGTTACCTCTTTAAAAGTCAATATCAATCTTAATTTCGTTTTCCAGCTTGTCCTCTTGTGCTTGTTCGGCAAGAGCTTCCTGTTCTCTTTTTATATCAGCTTCTTCGTTCAGGCGGCTGATGTAATCGTTCATGTCACTGTGGTTAATAAAACTGATGGCTTCTGTCAATCCTGCCATAAATTTCTGAAAATCCTCCTTATATAAGAAGATTTTATGCTTTTCGAAGCTAACCTGAGAGTCATCTCCTTCTCCCATCACCACTTTCTTACTCTCCGTAATAGCTAAAAACATTTCATCTTTACGGTTCTTCTTCACATCGAGGTAATAGATGCGTTTACCTGCTTTGATGGACTTGGAGAAAACGATCTCCTTATCATTCATGTCTGCGTTCATTTTCTTTTTAAAATCTTCCATATCATTGGGTCCGTTAATAATCGGCCTCAAAATTGGATATTTTTTTTAAACTGTCAAAAGAAAAAGCGCAGAGAATCAAATACTGCATTAAAAAATGTGATTTATTTGTGGAAACTCATTAAAAATATCTACTTTTGCAGTTCGATAATAACAGTATTAATTTGAATTATGATCAACAGAGTTCTTATTCGTCTTAAGATTATACAAATAGTGTATGCCTATTACCAAAATGGCAGCAAAAATCTAGACTCAGCGGAGAAAGAGTTATTCTTCAGCCTTTCAAAGGCGTATGACCTTTATAATTATTTGTTAATGCTGATGATGGCATTAACAGAGTATGCACAAAAACGCATTGATGCGGCAAAAGCAAAACTGGCTCCTACTAAAGAAGAGTTGTATCCCAACACAAAGTTTGTGGATAATAAGTTTGTTGCACAGTTGGAGGTGAACAAGCAACTGACCGAGTTTATATCTAATCAGAAGCGAACTTGGGCAAATGATCAGGATTTCGTCAAAGAGCTTTATGAGAAAATAGTAGAAAGCGATATTTATAAAGATTATATGGCTTCCGGTGACAATTCATATGAAGCTGACCGCGAATTGTGGAGAAAACTCTATAAAACATATATCTTTAATAATGATTCTCTTGATCAGGTGCTGGAAGACCAGAGTCTGTATTGGAATGACGATAAAGAGATTGTAGATACCTTTGTCTTGAAAACGATTAAGCGTTTTGAAGAAAAGAACGGAGCAAATCAGGAATTACTTCCCGAATTCAAGGATGACGAAGATCAGGAATTTGCACGCCGCTTGTTCCGTCGTACAATTCTGAATGCTGACTATTACCGTCATCTTGTGAGCGAGAATACGAAAAACTGGGATTTGGATCGTATCGCATTTATGGATATTATCATTATGCAGACTGCTTTAGCCGAAATTTTAAGTTTCCCGAACATTCCGGTAAGTGTTTCGTTAAATGAATATGTAGAAATTGCGAAGTTGTATAGCACTGCCAAGAGCGGTAGCTTTATCAACGGAACGCTGGATGGAATAGTTAATCAATTGAAAAAAGAAGGTAAGTTGACTAAAAACTGATACCTTTGTCCATATAGTAGAAACTAAAACTTGATTATTTATGAACTTATTGACTGTATTATTGCAAGCTCCCGCAGCGGGAGGTGGAAGTATGATGTGGATCATGCTGATAGCTATGTTTGTTATCATGTATTTCTTTATGATTCGCCCTCAAAATAAGAAGCAGAAAGAAATTGCTAATTTCCGTAAATCTCTTCAGGTAAACCAGTCGGTAATTACTGCAGGTGGTATCCATGGTACAATCAAAGAGATTACTGATGATTATATAGTACTTGAAATCGCTTCTAACGTGAAGATTAAAATAGATAAGAATTCTATTTTTGCTGATGCTTCGGCTGCCGGCAATCAGTCTAAATAATCTTTAGTAAACAAATACCCTATGCTTGATCGTAGGAAATTAAGATATACATATTTAAGACTATCCAAGAGAATTAAGGATTTCCTGCTTAGTGATAAAAGCAGGGAGTTCTTAATTTTTTTATTTTTTTTCCTGATAGCCGGTGGATTCTGGTTGATTCAGACTCTTAATAATGACTATGAAGCGGAATTCTCTATCCCGGTGAGGATGAAGGATGTCCCTAATAATATTGTGCTCACTTCGGAACCTCCTTCCGAACTTCGCGTCCGGGTAAAAGATAAAGGAACAGTGCTTCTCAATTATATGTTGGGGAAGAGTTTCTTTCCGGTAAATCTGAGTTTCCCTGACTATAAAGGGCAAAATAATCACGTGAAAATCTTTGCCTCTGAGTTTGAAAAGAAGATACTCAGTCAATTGAATGCTTCTTCTAAGATACTTTCAATAAAACCTGATACGTTAGATTATATCTATTCGACAGGCAAGTCCAAATTAGTACCCGTTCATTTTCAAGGAAAAGTGACTGCAGGGCTTCAATATTATGTTTCTGATACCATTTGCAGTCCGGATTCCGTATTGGTATATGCTCCGGCCGGAATTTTGGATACTATAACAACCGCTTATACTCAAGAGGTAAATCTTGAAAATATATCGGATACGATTCGGCAACGGGTTGCCTTGGATAATAAAAAAGGAGTGAAGTTTGTTCCCGCCTCGGTTGAACTGACTTTCCCTGTTGATATTTATACTGAGAAAACCGTGGAGGTGCCGTTGCGTGGGATTAACTTCCCGGCAG
This sequence comes from uncultured Bacteroides sp., assembly GCA_947646015.1. GTDB lineage: Bacteria > Bacteroidota > Bacteroidia > Bacteroidales > Bacteroidaceae > Bacteroides. Next base: position 48,101 of record CANSEY010000019.1, read on the forward strand.
ATAAAGTGCTCCGTGCTTTTCCATCGAAGGTTCAAATTACTTTTCAAGTGGGTTTAAAGCGTTTTCGTAGCATTAAAGCCAGTGATTTTGTGATTAATGTTTCTTATGAGGAACTGCTAAAATTAGGATCGGATAAATATACGGTGAAGTTGAAGTCGGCTCCCCGTGGAATCAATCAAATCCGTATTGTACCCGAGCAAGTTGATTTTCTGATAGAACAAGTTTCTTCCGATGGCTATTAAAATAGGTATTACCGGCGGTATCGGTAGTGGAAAAAGTATAGTTTCCAGATTGCTGGAGATTATGGGAATCCCCGTTTATATTTCCGATATTGAGGCGAAGCGTATCACTCATACGAATGACGTGATACGTCGGGAACTTTGCGCCTTGGTCGGACAGGATGTTTTCCTGAATGGAAAATTGAATCGTCCTTTATTAGCATCTTATACATTTGGAAGCCCCGAACATGCGAAAAAAGTGAATGCTGTCATTCATCCGCAGGTGAAAGAAGACTTCAGGCGATGGGTGAAAGGGAAAGGTGATATAGCTATGGTTGGTATGGAATCTGCCATCCTTCTGGAAGCAGGCTTTAAGCAGGAAGTAGACTTTGTAGTAATGGTATATGCACCGTTGGAGGTGAGAGTGGAACGAGCAATTAGGCGTGACCATTCTTCAAGGGAATTGATAATGAAACGTATCGAAGCGCAAATGAGCGATGAGGTAAAGCGGAGTCATGCTGATTTTGTAATCGTGAATGACGATGAAACCCCTTTAATTCCGCAGGTTTTGAAGTTTATTTCTTTGCTATCTAAAAATAATCATTACCTTTGCTCCGCAAAAAAATAATTAATAAATAAAAGAATATATACTATGTTGAAGACTATCCTGTCTATCTCCGGTAAACCGGGATTGTACAAACTAATTTCGCAAGGAAAAAATATGTTGATTGTTGAATCAATCAGTGCAGATAAAAAACGTTTCCCCGCTTATGGTAATGAGAAAATTATCTCTTTGGCAGATATAGCAATGTATACAGATGATGCTGAAGTACCTTTGTATGATGTGCTGGAAGCTATGAAGAAAAAAGAAAATACTGCAGTCACCTCCATTGACCCTAAAAAAGCTACTCCGGAGCAGTTACGCGAGTATTTAGGGGAGGTATTGCCTAACTTTGATCGTGAAAGAGTATACGTTGCGGATATTAAGAAATTGATTTCCTGGTATAACATCTTAATTTCGAATGGAATTACAGAATTTAAATCAGAGCCGGAAGCTGAAGAAGAGGTTGCGACTGATGAAAAATAAGTCATGAAACATTGATGGCTTAGATGTATAAATGTAATAAGGAAAGCGTGACAATGTTGCAAGTTGTCACGCTTTTTTGTGTTTTTATATGTCTGCGTAATTAAAGGATCCCCTTTAGTGTTCTTTAAGCAATCTTATGTTTGCATGAATATTTTATTGTTTATATAGTAAATAAACATAGTTTTTCTCTATCTTTGTGACTGCTAATATACGCACAAAATATGGATGTAATAACAAATAAAGAGGTAAACGTTTATCTTGATAATGAAAAAGGAACATTGTGCTTAACAGGAATGTTGGTAGGTACAATGGTATTTTTATATGATTCGCAGGGGGAGTTGAAAGAGAAACATAGATTTGCCTTGCCTTCACTCACTTTGGAGATATCCAGAAAAGGTACTTATGTCTTAGTCATGAGCCATCCTAATTGTCAGCCGGAAGTAAGAAGAATTATATATTCAGGAATATAAAAAGCCGATATGCTCACTTGAGAACATACCGGCTATCCTTATAACAACTAACTATAATTTAGTTTCTGAACACTAATCCGTCTCCGTTTGAGTCAACAATGATTGCTTTGCTTCTGTCGACTTCCTGAGACAATAACTTTTTCGACAGATCGTTCAGTAAATAACGCTGGATAGCTCTTTTTACTGGACGGGCTCCAAATTCAGGATCATATCCTACTTGGGATAAGAAACTTAAAGCAGCATCTGTCATTTCCAGTTCAACTCCGTTTTCTGCAAGCATCTTTTGTACACCTTTGATTTGTAAGAGTACAATTTGCCTGATTTCAGTTTCCGTCAGCGGCAGGAACATGATTGTTTCGTCAATACGATTTAGGAATTCCGGACGAATGGTTTTCTTTAGCATATTCATCACTTCCTTCTTCGTTTCTTCGATAACTTCTTCCTTGTTCGAACCGCTCAGTTTCTCCATCTGACTTTGTATATAAGAACTTCCCATATTTGAAGTCATGATGATGATGGTGTTTTTGAAGTTGACTACTCTTCCTTTGTTGTCAGTGAGTCGTCCGTCATCCAGTACTTGCAACAGGATATTGAAAACATCCGGATGCGCTTTTTCTATTTCGTCAAACAAAACAACTGAGTAAGGTTTCCGGCGAATGGCTTCTGTCAGCTGGCCACCTTCATCGTATCCAACGTATCCCGGAGGTGCTCCGACCAAACGAGAAACACTATGCTTTTCTTGATACTCGCTCATATCTATACGCGTCATCATCGATTCATCGTCAAAGAGGAATTCCGCCAATGCCTTTGCCAGTTCAGTTTTACCGACACCGGTCGTTCCAAGGAAAATAAAAGAACCGATCGGGCGTTTGGGATCCTGTAATCCGGCACGGCTACGACGTACGGCATCTGCAACCGCTTCAATTGCTTCGTCCTGTCCAATCACTCGTTGATGGAGTTCGTCTTCCAGATGCAATAATTTATCTTTCTCACTTTGCATCATCTTGCTGACAGGGATGCCCGTCCAGCGTGAAACAACGTCAGCGATGTCTTCAGCATCCACTTCTTCTTTGATCATGGCTTTATCGCCTTGCATACCACGAAGTTTCTCCTGCGTATCTTCTATCTCTTTGTCCAAAGCCTGAAGCTTTCCGTAACGGATTTCGGCGACTTTTCCATAGTCTCCTTCACGTTCTGCTTTCTCTGCTTCGAACTTCAGATTCTCGATTTCCACTTTGTTTTGCTGGATTTTATCCATCAGCGTTTTTTCACTTTGCCATTTAGCTTTGAAAGACTTCTCAACTTCTTTTAGTTCGGCCAGTTCTTTGCCGATAATTTCCAGTTTCGGCTTATCATTTTCACGCTTAATGGCTTCACGTTCGATTTCTAACTGTTTGATCTTACGTGAGATTTCATCCAACTCTTCCGGAACAGAATCTACTTCCATACGTAGTTTGGCTGCTGCTTCATCCATCAGGTCGATTGCTTTGTCCGGCAAGAAACGGTCAGTGATGTAACGGCTGCTCAGTTCTACAGCTGCTATGATGGCATCGTCTTTGATACGTACATGATGATGGTTCTCGTAGCGTTCTTTCAATCCACGAAGGATGGAAATGGTACTCAGAGTATCCGGTTCATCTACCTGTACAATTTGGAAACGACGTTCCAATGCTTTGTCTTTTTCGAAATACTTCTGATATTCATCGAGAGTGGTTGCACCGATCGAACGTAGTTCTCCACGTGCCAATGCCGGTTTCAGAATATTTGCAGCATCCATTGCTCCTTCGCCTTTGCCGGCGCCTACCAGTGTATGAATCTCATCAATAAACAAGATTATATCACCTTCTGATTTCTTAACCTCATTGACAACAGATTTTAGTCGTTCTTCGAATTCTCCTTTATATTTTGCTCCTGCAACCAATGCTCCCATATCGAGAGAGTAGACCTGTTTGTTTTTCAGGTTTTCGGGTACGTCTCCCCGGAGGATACGATGCGCCAATCCTTCTACGATAGCTGTCTTACCTGTACCCGGTTCACCAATCAGAATCGGATTGTTCTTAGTTCTACGGCTTAATATTTGCAGTACCCGTCGGATTTCCTCGTCACGTCCGATTACAGGATCCAGCTTGCCGCTACGGGCGGCTTCGTTCAGATTGATAGCGTATTTCTCCAATGACTGATAGTTGTCTTCACTGGATTGAGAAGTAACTTTTTCTCCTTTTCTGAGTTCATTGATAGCGTTACGCAATTCTTTTTCCGTCATTCCGGCATCTTTCAAGATGGTGGATACGGTACTTTTCACAGTTAGCAAAGCCAGCAGAATATGTTCCAATGAAACAAATTCATCTCCCATTTCTTTAGAATACTGGGTTGCCTTCTGCAATACTTCATTAGATTCTCTACTTAGGTAAGGTTCTCCTCCGGATACTTTAGGCAAAGAATCGATCTGTTTGTCAACGACTAGGGCTACCTGTTGCCCGTTCATTCCTAATTTTTGGAAGATGAAGTTAGTCACATTTTCGCCTACCTTCATTACTCCATGTAGGATATGAGCAGGTTCAATCGCCTGTTGTCCCCGACTTTGTACGAGATTTACGGCCTCCTGTACCGCTTCTTGAGATTTGATGGTAAAATTGTTAAAGTTCATATGGTTGTTCTCCTTTCTTTTTTCATGATTTTAATAACACTTGAAAGGGCTCAAAAGATTTGCCAAGTAGAAAAATATGACAAAATAGCATGATAATAAGAGAGTTAGAAGACAAAATGACGTTTTTCATCTGAATGATACTGACGAATTTGCCGCGAAATGAAGTGAATAAATAAAAGTATTGTAGTATCTTTATCCGCTGTAATCATATTATAAATAAGGTATGAATGATAAACCTCAAATAAAACTGTCTGAAACAGTAGTGTTGATTGATGCTGCTTTCTTGAATTTTGTAATTACAGATATGAAAGGTTACTTTGAAGAGACTTTGCGACGTTCTTTACAGGATATCGACCTTTCTATGTTGACCACTTATCTGACTCTGGATGCCGGAATCACGGAAGGGAAAAATGAAGTACAATTTCTTTTTGTTTACGATGAAGAGTCCGATCAGCTTGTATATTGCCATCCTTCCGATTTGGTGAAGGAGTTGAATGGAGTCGCTTTTCAGAGTCCTTATGGTGAATATTCATTTGCAAGTGTTCCTTCGGAAGGGATGGTTTCACGCGAAGATTTGTTTTTGGATTTATTGTCTATCGTTGCTGATTCGGCTGATGTGAAAAGGATGATTGTCGTTTCTTTCAATGAAGAATATGGAAAGAAAGTATCCGATGCGTTGCATGAAGTGAAAGGCAAGGAGATTATCCAGTTTCGTATGAATGAGCCTGAAGTGCAGGTAGAGTATAAGTGGGATATGTTGGCATTTCCTGTTATGCAGGCATTAGGAATCAGAGCTGAAGAACTATAGTCCTTGTGTTTAATTCTTGATTTTGAATTTTAATCCTCAAATAACTCAAATAAAAAGGTGTCCGATTTTCGTTTAAAAGTATTTCAGAGCGTAGCGAAGAATCTGAGTTTTACAAAGGCTTCGCAAGAATTGTTTGTCAGCCAGCCTGCTATCACTAAGCATATTCAGGAATTGGAGACTTATTATCAGGCTCGTTTGTTCGAACGTCAGGGGAGTAAAATCTCATTGACTGTTGCCGGTGAATTACTGCTGAAGCATAGCGAAAAGATTTTAGATGATTACAAGCGGCTTGAATATGAAATGCATTTGTTGCATAACGAGTATATTGGAGAGTTGAAACTGGGAGCTAGCACGACGATTGCTCAATATGTTCTGCCCCCTTTATTGGCTCATTTTATTGCGAAGTTTCCACAAGTCAATCTTTCCGTCCTTAATGGAAACTCTCGGGGAGTGGAGGTCGCTTTGCAAGAACACCGGATTGAATTGGGATTGGTGGAAGGTATTTTTCGTTTACCTAATCTGAAATATACTTTGTTTTTGCAAGATGAACTTGTTGCGGTAGTGCATGTGAACAGTAAACTAAATATTCAGGAGGAGATAACACCTGCAGAATTGCCGAATATCCCTTTGGTTTTGCGTGAAAGAGGTTCGGGGACGTTGGATGTATTTGAACGAGCCCTTTCGCAACACAATCTGAAGCTGTCTTCTTTGAATGTTCTGATGTATCTTGGTGGTACGGAGAGTATCAAGCTCTTTTTGGAACATACTGATTGTATGGGAATTGTTTCTATCCGGTCGGTGCATAAAGAGCTTGTGGCCGGCACTTTACGGGTAGTTGAGATAAAAGGGATGCCAATGTTGCGCGAATTTAATTTTGTGCAGCTACAAGGGCAGGAGGGAGGATTATCTCAAGTTTTTATGCGCTTTGCGGGGCATCATAGCAAGAACTTGTAGGTGTTGCTTCTTTTCATGCGAATCATATCCCAACTGCAGGGCTACCTCATGATGTGGTGAAACTGTATCTCTTGGCAGAGCAGATAGATTTTCACTATCTACTAAAAAAATAAAAAAAGATTTAGTCTCTCATCATTTCTCAGTAAAAAGGGATAGTATTTGATCTGCAAGGAAACGAAGGTATAGCCATTGAACGTATCATTTTGCATAAAGCTTCGATGAAATAGTAAAAGAGAAAGTTTATAAAAAAGCCATTTAAATTCTCATATTTCTTCTGTATCTTTGTATAGTCGAATGTGGAAAATAACTAATACTATATATATGGGTTGTTTTATGAACTTATTGTGGTTGCTGCTTGGTGGTATCTTTACTGTAGTGGAGTACCTTATTTCAAGTCTGCTGATGATGTTTACGATCGTAGGTATTCCTTTTGGTATACAGACGTTAAAGTTAGCCGGACTTGCTTTATGGCCTTTCGGTAAAGAGGTGAGAAGTGGCAGGCGTTCGAGTGGATGTCTTTATATACTGATGAATATTCTGTGGTTATTTTTGGGTGGCATTTGGATTTGTCTGTCACATTTGGCTTTCGGAATTGTTCTGTGTATAACCATTATCGGTATTCCTTTTGGTTTGCAGCACTTTAAGTTGGCTGCGTTAGCATTATCACCATTTGGAAAGGACATCGTAGGAGCATAATGTAACAATAAGAGAAGTGGCTATAACAAAAAGTTATAATACATAATTAGAAACAATTGGGTTGTCTTGATTGTTTGCCGTACCTTTGCACCCGCAAAATTATAAAAAGATAAAAAAATGATTTCAAGCGCTACAAAAACGTTGCAAACCAACAACAAGACAATTTACGTTGCAATACTTTCTACTTTAACTTTTTTCTTATTTTTAGATTATATTCCTGGTTTACAAGCATGGTCCGCATGGGTGACTCCTCCGGTAGCTTTGTTTCTCGGACTTATTTTCGCATTAACCTGCGGACAGGCACATCCCAAATTTAATAAAAAGACATCTAAATATTTGCTGCAATATTCTGTAGTAGGATTGGGATTCGGCATGAATCTTCAGTCGGCTTTGGCATCTGGTAAAGAAGGGATGGAGTTCACTGTTATTTCTGTGGTAGGCACGTTGCTCATCGGCTGGTTTATTGGTCGTAAAATCTTCAAGATAGACAGAAATACTTCCTATCTGATTAGTTCGGGAACTGCTATCTGTGGTGGTAGTGCTATTGCGGCAGTAGGGCCGGTGCTGAGGGCCAAAGACAGTGAAATGTCTGTGGCATTGGGAACGATCTTTATTCTGAATGCTATTGCGCTTTTTATCTTCCCGGCTATCGGACATGCTTTGGGTATGACCGAACATCAGTTTGGCACGTGGGCTGCCATTGCTATTCATGATACCAGTTCTGTGGTGGGAGCAGGTGCTGCTTATGGTGAAGAAGCACTGAAGGTTGCTACAACTATCAAGTTGACCCGTGCTCTTTGGATCATACCAATGGCATTCGCCACTTCTTTTATATTTAAAAGTAAAGGACAGAAGATAAGTATTCCTTGGTTTATTTTCTTCTTTATTCTGGCTATGATTGCGAATACATATTTACTGAATGGCGTGCTACAGTTGGGTGCTGCCATCAATGGAATTGCACGCAAGACATTAACTATTACCATGTTTTTTATAGGCGCTTCCCTTTCTTTGGATGTTCTAAGATCTGTCGGTGTCAAACCTTTGATCCAAGGCGTTTTGTTATGGGTAGTTATTAGTTTAAGTACATTAGCCTATATCTATTTCATATAAAAAGTGAAAGAAATGTCCCCTATCTGAATTCTCACAGTACAAATTCAGATAGGGGACATTTTTATGTTTAAGCTAAAAATAAGCTGTCTCATCCGATGTTTTGAGACAGCTTATATTATTTATTCTTAGTTGAATCGGTTGAAACAACTTATTTTTTATTCAAGGCTTCGAAGATCAATCCTTCCAGTTCTTCAGCAAGTTCGGGATTATCTTTGATACATACCTTGGCTGCATCACGTCCTTGACCAAGTTTAGTGTCATTGTAGCTATACCATGAACCGCTCTTTTTGATGATTCCCAGTTCTGCGCCCAAATCGATGATTTCTCCGGAGTGAGAAATACCTTCACCAAACATGATATCAAATTCTGCTTTGCGGAAAGGAGGTGCTACTTTGTTCTTCACCACTTTCACCTTAGTCAGTTTACCAAGAACTTCTTCACCGTCTTTGATTGGCTGGCTACCACGGATATCTATACGTACAGAAGCATAGAACTTCAATGCGTTACCACCTGTCGTTGTTTCCGGATTACCGAACATGACGCCAATCTTTTCACGGAGCTGGTTGATAAAGATACAAGTCGTACGTGTTTTGCTGACTGTACCGGTCAATTTACGCAAAGCCTGTGACATCAGACGTGCCTGCAAACCTACCTTATTGTCACCCATGTCGCCTTCAATTTCTGCTTTCGGAGTTAATGCTGCTACGGAGTCAATAACAATAATATCGATAGCGGAAGAACGGATTAACTGTTCGGCTATTTCCAAGGCCTGCTCTCCATTGTCCGGTTGAGAAATCCAGAGATTGTCTACATCCACGCCTAATTTCGCTGCATAAAAACGGTCGAAGGCATGTTCGGCATCAATAAAAGCGGCGATACCACCGGCTTTTTGTGCTTCGGCAATGGCGTGAATAGCCAGAGTCGTTTTACCGGAAGATTCCGGACCATAGATTTCGATGATTCTTCCCCTAGGATATCCTCCTACGCCAAGTGCCACGTTTAAAGCAATGGAGCCGGTAGGAATCACTTCCACTTGTTCAACACTATCATCACCCATTTTCATGATAGAACCTTTACCGAAGTTCTTTTCTATCTTTTCCATGGTAGCCTGTAAGGCTTTCAGTTTTTCGCTTGATGCCATTTTATTATCTGTTTCAAAATTAAGTTCGTCTTTCTTTGCCATACCTTATTCTTATAATTAATGGATTTATTGATTTAAAATCTGTGAGGCATGCTCTTTGGTTTTCACTTCTTTGGGAGTGATAATCCGTTCTATGATTCCTTCTTCATTGATCAGGAAAGTAGTGCGGAAGGTTCCCATATAGGCACGTCCATACAGCTTTTTCTCTCCCCATACACCAAATTCTTCTACCAACTTTTTGTCCGTATCGGCTATCAGCGTAAAAGGAAGATTATTCTTATCGATGAATTTTTGGTGCGACTTCTCGCTGTCTACGCTGACACCGATTACTTCGTAACCGGCTTTACGCAGTTCGGAATAGTTGTCGCGCAGACTGCATGCCTGTGCCGTGCACCCCGATGTACTGTCTTTCGGATAGAAATACAGTACTATCTTTTTTCCTTTATAAGCACTTAGGCGGATCTCTTCACCTTTTTCATTGATACCTAATACTTCCGGTGCTTTATCTCCTATATTCTTCATTCTGACTCGTTCTATTATAGTTCCAGATCTTTATCAAACACTTCATGCCAAGGCAGTCCCTGCTTATTGAGCTGTTCCATGAACGGATCCGGATTAAATTCTTCTACATTGTTTACACCCGGACGTTGCCATTCGCCTTTGAAGAACATCATGGCACCGATCATAGCCGGAACACCGGTGGTGTAGCTGACTCCCTGCATACCTGTTTCCTTGTAAGCTTCCTGATGGCTGCAGTTGTTGTAGACATAGTAAGTACGTTCTTTTCCGTCTTTGATGCCACGGATACGGCAACCGATAGAGGTTTCACCTTCATAGTTCTCACCTAAATCCTGTGGGTTAGGCAATACTGCTTTCAAGAATTGTAATGGTACGATTTTAGTTCCGTTATAATCAACTTCATCGATACGGGCCATGCCGATATTCTGAATCACGCGTAAGTGAGTCAGATATTCTTGTCCGAAAGTCATCCAGAAACGGGCACGCTTGATAGTCGGGAAATGCTTGACCAACGATTCCAGTTCTTCATGATAAAGAAGATAGGAATCACGTGGACCAATATTAGGATAAGTCAGATCTTTGTGGATTTCCAGCGGACCGGTTGTCACCCATTGACCATTCTCGTAATAACGTCCGTTCTGAGTAATTTCGCGGATATTGATTTCCGGATTAAAATTGGTGGCAAATGCTTTATGATGATTTCCTGCATTACAGTCTACGATATCCAGATATTGGATTTCGTCGAAATAATGTTTGGCTGCATAGGCTGTGTAGATTCCACTGACTCCCGGATCGAAACCGCAACCAAGAATGGCAGTCAGACCTGCTTCCTTGAAACGGTCGTGGTAAGCCCATTGCCAGCTGTATTCAAAATGAGCTTCATCTTTCGGCTCATAGTTGGCTGTATCCAGGTAGTTGACACCCGCCTTCAGACAGGCTTCCATAATGGTAAGATCCTGATAAGGAAGAGCAACGTTGATTACCATTTCCGGCTTAAAGTCATTGAATAAAGCTACCAGTTCATCTACATTATCCGCATCCACTTTGGCGGTTTTTATATTGGGATTGCCTATAGCTTTGACGATATTATCGCATTTCTCCTTTGTACGGCTGGCAATCATGATGTCTGTGAATACATCGGCATTTTGTGCCACTTTGTGTGCTACGACAGTACCAACACCGCCTGCACCGATAATAAGAACTCTACCCATTTCTTTTAATTAATAAATTATAAATCAAAAATTAAGATTTTAGAATTGTTAGCTTGGCAAATATACGTGATTATTTTCAGATAATCACCGCGTCGCTACTCCTTTTTATTTGAAACGTTGCAAGATGCCACTCTCAAATTCCAGCGTTTTTCCGTTGTAGAACCAAGTTTCGAAACGACTGTCTTTTTTTAATTGTATTTCTACAGGATCACCTATTGACAGACGACATTCGTCGGTGTTCATACCTTCTTCCAAATCACCCTGTGCGATGATTGCCCAACGTTTATCTGTGATAGCCGGATACTTCTGATGGATGTCTCCAAATCCGAAAAGGTCTTCAATATAATTCTCGTTTTTGACGATAACGTCATATTTCAGGTCAACCTCTGTTTCATAAAGTGATCCATGCCGATCCTCCAGTGAGAGGATAACCAGACTTCCCGGACCGGAGATTTTTACTTCTTTTATTTTCAAAACAGTGTAGCGAGGCAAATGTATGCGGTTTTCCATTTGCTTGTTTTCAAGGTTGAAGACTCTTTTTACAGCCAATGTCCGTTTCGGATAGACGGTCAGATCAATATATTTGTCTTTCAAGGTTTCCAGATTTCCGGACTTTTTGCTACTGAAACTGATGGCGTTGGAAAAATATCTCATTTTCTTTTCAGCTTGGAAATCGCTCACGTCCATACCGGAATTAGTGCGGGAAAGAGCTACTTCCAGATAATAGGAATGTCCCTGCGAATCCTGAAATATGATTTTCACGGGATATGCCTGACTGCCAACTCCTATGGCGGTAATGGTTGCTTCGGTGTTGACCGGAATAGACACTTCCCTATATCCGGAGTAACTGTTGGCATCGTCCACCTGTGCCATATCGGACTGAACATATACCTTTCTGCCTGTCAGTAAATCTTTTGCCGTGTCTACATCTTTCAGATTAACTAATCCGTTGATATAGGCACGGGGATTCTTTTCGCAAATTTCATCCGGACGTGTATTTTTAATCTCATAATAATATTTTTCTCCGTCACATTCGAAGATGAGTCGAGTGGAATAGCTCATGTCATTTGATAGTTTTTGAGATTTTTCTTCATATCCGGCGAAAGTAAGAATCTTGTGTTTCAAAACGCTGTTATCTGCCCCTTTTTCTGTCTCATACACCGAAAGGGTGGGGAGGAACATGTCACGTCCGGATGGAATAAACATGAATTTCATTCCGGGTGTCCATTTACATAAAAGTTGCAGTGGGAAGTTCTCTTTTATGAACTGTTCTTCTTCACTTAGAGGATCCTCCTGATTGGGAATAGTAGTGACAAGATAATCATTTTGCGCTGTGATATGAGAGGTACCACAACCAAGCAGGATTAGAAATAGGACGATTGTTCTCATATTTATTTACTTTAGATGAACTATGTAATCTTATTGTTTGTTTTATAGATAATGGCAAATGTATGTATTTTATATCGCATTAGATGGTATTTCCCAATCTTTTTGATATCTTTGCCCCCGATTTTAACTTAAACGTTATAACAAAATGAAGAAAGTATTCGTTTCAATTTGCATTGCCAGCACAGTACTTGCAATGTTTTCATGCCGTTCGGTTGAGAAGGCAGTCCCATTGGCTTCAATCAATGGTGAGTGGAATATTATAGAAGTTAACGGCTCGAAAGTAACTCCGGGCGAAAGCAGAACCCTTCCCTTTATTACTTTTGATACAGCGACCGGAAGAGTATCCGGTAACAGTGGATGCAACCGTATGATGGGTAGCTTTGACGTGAATGCCAAGCCGGGCAGCATGGAGCTTAAGGGAATGGCTAGCACCAGAATGATGTGTCCGGACATGACTACCGAGAGAAATGTGTTAGGTGCGCTTGCACAGGTGAAAGGGTATAAGAAAGCCGGTAAGGATAAAATGTTTCTTTGCAATGAGTCCAATCGTCCGGTTGTAGTTCTTGAAAAAAAGGAGGCTGACGTGAAACTATCAGTATTGAACGGAGAATGGAAAATAAAGGAAGTGAATGGTGAAGCAATTCCTTCGGGAATGGAAAAGCAACCTTTCATTGCTTTTGATGTGAAAAAGAAAACACTTCATGGCAATGCCGGATGTAACTTGATTAATGGTGGTTTTGAAACTAGCACTACTAATGCTAAATCAATCTCTTTCCCTGGGGTGGCTAGCACAATGATGGCTTGCCCTGATATGGAAGTGGAAGGTAAGATTCTGAAAGCAATGAATGAAGTGAAGTCGTTCGATAAACTTTCCGGTGGCGGAATCGGTTTGTATGACGCAAATAATGCATTGGTGATTGTACTTGAAAAGTAAGATATACGTATTATATTAAATAGGTATGCCTGTGTCGCACATAACGATACAGGCATATTTTTTATTCCTTTATGATCTATTCTTTAGCTTTATTGAACCAGAGCCGTTTCCATTTGTTTAATGAGTCGATAGCTGTCTGGCTTCTATGTGACTTGACAGCAGTCATTTCGATTTAAAACTGTCGTTTTGGCAGAAAATATGTCACGTATTCGTCCGATTTCTTTTTGGCACATGGTTTGTTTTTTAATCAGCGTCCGTTTGAAAGCCCTTACAAAGAGAAAGAAAACAACCGGACAAAAAGAAATTGAATAATAATAAATAAAAAGAATAACGATCATGGGAAAAATTATTGGTATTGACTTAGGAACAACAAACTCTTGTGTTGCCGTATTTGAGGGCAACGAACCTGTAGTAATTGCAAACAGTGAAGGTAAGCGTACAACTCCTTCTGTGGTTGCATTTGTAGATGGCGGCGAGCGTAAAGTAGGTGATCCTGCTAAACGTCAGGCTATTACTAACCCGACACGTACGATCTTCTCTATCAAACGTTTTATGGGTGAAAACTGGGACCAGGTACAGAAAGAGGTTACACGTGTTCCTTATAAAGTAGTGAAAGGTGACAACAACACTCCGCGTGTAGATATTGACGGTCGTCTGTACACTCCGCAAGAAATCTCTGCAATGATTCTTCAGAAGATGAAGAAGACTGCTGAAGATTATCTGGGACAAGAAGTTACAGAAGCTGTTATCACCGTTCCTGCATATTTCTCCGACTCTCAACGTCAGGCTACTAAAGAAGCCGGACAGATTGCAGGTCTGGAAGTAAAACGTATTGTTAACGAACCGACAGCTGCAGCTCTTGCATACGGTCTGGACAAGGCTCACAAAGATATGAAGATTGCTGTATTCGACCTTGGTGGTGGTACTTTTGATATCTCTATCCTCGAATTTGGTGGTGGTGTATTCGAAGTCCTTTCTACTAACGGTGATACTCACTTGGGTGGTGATGACTTCGACCAGGTAATCATCAACTGGCTGGTACAGGAATTCAAAAACGACGAAGGTGCTGATTTGACTCAGGATCCAATGGCTTTGCAGCGTCTGAAAGAAGCTGCTGAAAAGGCTAAGATTGAACTTTCTTCTTCAACAAGCACAGAAATCAACTTGCCGTACATTATGCCGGTAAACGGTGTGCCCAAGCACTTGGTGAAGACTTTGACTCGTGCAAAATTCGAATCATTGGCTCACGGATTGATTCAGGCTTGTCTGGAACCATGTAAGAAAGCAATGAGCGATGCTGGTTTGAGCAACTCTGATATTGATGAAGTAATCCTTGTAGGTGGTTCTTCCCGTATTCCTGCCGTACAGAAACTGGTAGAAGATTTCTTCGGAAAGACTCCTTCTAAAGGTGTGAACCCGGATGAAGTAGTAGCTGTTGGTGCTGCTGTACAGGGTGCTGTTTTGACAGACGAAATCAAAGGTGTGGTGTTGTTGGATGTTACTCCGTTGTCAATGGGTATTGAAACACTGGGTGGTGTGATGACGAAATTGATTGATGCTAATACAACAATTCCGGCTCGTAAGAGTGAGACCTTCTCTACTGCTGCCGACAATCAGAGTGAAGTAACTATTCATGTATTGCAGGGAGAACGTCCGATGGCTGCTCAGAATAAGTCAATTGGTCAGTTCAACTTGTCAGGTATCGCTCCGGCTCGTCGTGGTGTTCCTCAGATTGAGGTTACATTCGATATCGATGCTAACGGTATCTTGAAAGTATCTGCTAAGGATAAGGCTACAGGTAAAGAACAGGCAATCCGTATCGAAGCTTCCAGCGGTTTGAGCAAGGAAGAAATCGAAAAGATGAAGGCTGAAGCTGAAGCTAATGCAGAAGCAGACAAGAAAGAACGTGAAAAGATTGATAAGCTGAACCAGGCCGACAGCGTAATTTTCCAGACAGAAAATCAGTTGAAGGAATTGGGTGATAAGTTGCCTGCTGATAAGAAAGCTCCAATTGAAGCTGCTTTGCAGAAACTGAAAGATGCTCATAAGTCTCAGGATTTAGCTGCTATTGATACGGCTATGGCAGAAATCAATACTGTTTTCCAGGCTGCAAGTGCTGAAATGTACGCTCAAGGCGGAGCTCAGGGTGGTGCACAGGCTGGTCCTGATATGAATGCAGGTCAGAATGCTGGTCAGGATAGTAGCAAGCATGGTGACAATGTTCAGGATGCAGACTTCGAGGAAGTCAAATGATTCCGATAAGTAAACAGATAATAAACGATAAGCAAAAGCGTGCAGCTCAATGAGTTGCACGCTTTTTGCGTTTATGGGGTTCATGGTTGCTATGTGTTTTCTATGGGCTTTTTTATCTCTTATTTGCGACATGTTTGCGACACGTCTTATTTGGCGATAAGGTACAACTTAGATTGATATAAACCATTTAAAACGAGAAGAATATGCCAAGAGGAAATTACACCATTCAAAGAAGTTGCGAGGAGTGTGGTAAAATCTTTACTCCTCCGACATTAGTGTCGAAGTATTGTTGTCCGGCTTGTTCCAAGAGGGCGTATAAGAAAAGACAAGTCGCAAAAGAGAAAGAAGCGATACGCCAAGCACTGATTAGGCGAATACCATCCAACAAGGGGTATCTAACCGTAAAGGAAGCCATGCTGATTTACGGAATTAGTAAAGACGTCCTTTATCGTATGATACGGCAAGGCTTGATACCGTCATACAATTTTGGCCAGCGTCTGATACGCCTTAGTCGGCAGTATATGGATGAACACTTCAAAACAAAGGCAGGGAGTAGAAAGAGAAAAAAGGAAGCATTGTCCTTTGAACCCAAAGATTGTTACACCATCGGAGAGATCGCAAAGAAGTTCCATATCAATGACAGCAGTGTGTTTAAGCACATGCGCCGTCATTCTATTCCTACACGCCAAATCGGTAACTATGTTTATGTTCCCAAATCTGAAATTGATAAATTATACAAGTCGTTATGAAGAAAGCATTACCTAATACCAAAGTGACCGTCAAGCTCAGAAGGTCGAACTACAAAGAAGAGTGGTATCTGATTATAGAGTCGTACCCGGTTTACAAGAGAGGTTCTAAACGGGCAAGCCGTGTGGTGGAATCCATTAACCGGACTATATCCACGCCTGTTTGGGACAAATCGTCCATTGCACGTATTTTGCCAGATGGAACATTCAACTATAAGCCTAAGCGTGATTTGAATGGGATTATCCAATGCCGTTCAACGATAGATCAAGAGGCTTGTATCTATGCAGACAATGTGCGTAAGTTGCGGCAACATGAATACGATAGTGCCATCCTTTACACTGATAAGGAAAACGAAATCGCTGCACAGAATGAGCGGAGCGAACAGGATTTTATCAAGTATTTCAATCGTATTATAAGCACACGTCATCCCAATAGTTCCGATTCGATAATAGTCAACTGGAGGCGTGTAGGTGAATTATTGAAAATGTATTCGCAAGGGCAGCCAATTCCATTCAAGGCAATTTCCGTTAAACTGCTTGAAGATATTAAGATGTTCCTTCTCCGTGCCCCAATGGGAGGGAATAAGAAAGGTACTATCTCACAAAACACGGCATCAACCTATTTTTCCATACTCAAAGCCGGATTGAAACAGGCATTCATTGATGAATATCTGACCGTTGATATTAGTGCGAAAGTAAAGGGAATAACAAACATTGAGAAACCTCGCGTTGCACTTACCATGAATGAAGTGCAAATGTTGGTTGATACTCCTTGCAAGGATGATGTTTTGAAACGTGCGTTCTTGTTCTCTATTCTCACTGGATTGCGGCATAGCGATATTCAAACTTTGAAATGGAAACAAATTCAGCAAACAAGCAAGGGTACATGGCAAGCAGTCGTAATTCAGCAAAAGACAAAAAGGCCCGATTACAAGCCAGTCACTCAACAAGCACTTCAACTATGCGGCATACGTCCAGACGATGATGAAGCACTTGTTTTTGAAGGATTGACTGATGCCTCTTGGATTTCTCGCCCGTTGAAAGTCTGGATAGAAGCATCCGGTATCAAGAAGCACATCACCTTCCATTGTGGGCGACATAGCTACGCTTCGCTGTTGCTGGAAAATGGCGTTGACATATACACCATCAAGTCTTTGATGGGACATACTAACGTCAAAACCACGCAGATTTATACGCACATCGTAAACGAACAAAAAGAGAAAGCCGCCAATACACTACATATAGAAAATTTGGATTTATAAGTTGTGGTGGGGGCTCCCACCGTTGAGCACCAATGACTTATGTAATTCCAATCATATACTTACCACCGTTTACCCCTCATGAAGCATCGGCTTTTTGAGGGGTGTTTTGTAGCATTGAGGCTTTCGGTAAGGAAGGTGTCAGTCCCAATAGTGGTTTATTTCCCTTTTATTATGCCTTCCAATAAACTCTCGTATTAATGAAACTTAAATCTGTCAGTGGTAAATGAGCGGTTGATTGGTGGCGGTCAAGCACCTATTTAGCACCTATAAGCATCCCTATACTTTTGCGGCATAAACTTTAATACGAAGGAAAAATGGCCTATAAAGTAAATTCATTGGAGGAAATGCCGAATGCGTTGTCCTACCTGATTGAGTCCGTAGAAGCACTGCAATCTAAAGTAAATGCCTTGCAGCATAAACAGGCAAGTAACTCACCCAAGTGGATGGATATAGACGAGCTTTGCGCTTATCTTCCATCACATCCAGCCAAGCAAACGGTTTATGGATGGGTATCAACCAAACAGATTCCCGTACATAAAATAAATAAGGCGTTGGCTTTCCTGCAATCAGAGATTGACGATTGGTTGAAGAACAAATCGCATAAGACACAGGATGACTTAATGGAAGAAGCCAGACGATTTGTCGAATCTAAAAAGATTATCAGATGATGGAAACGACAGACTATTGCTTTTCGTTCTTTCGCAAGCCCATTCAAAACATCAAACCGATAAGGGCGGTAGGTATTGTGGATGTGTATCGTTATATCATCGGACATTATGCGCAACCGCAAACTGAAAACCTGCGGCTGATGCAGTCTTCTCCCGAAGCCAAAAGATATAAAGCCACCCATTTTGACTATTGTACTTTTTCGGGATTATTCCGAAAACGGAATGAAAAGGAACTGATTATGCACTCAGGATTGATGTGTTTGGATTTCGATCATGTGGATAACATAGGGGAGTTAAAGAAACAACTACTCCACCATGAGTATTTTGATACGGAACTGTTATTTGTCAGTCCATCCGGTAATGGATTGAAGTGGATAATACCTGTTGACTTGAAAGGCTGGGAACATTCCCGGTACTTCAAGGCTGTTGCCAACTGCATCAAAGCAACAGGTTTGCCATTAGTGGATATGTCCGGCAGTGATGTGGCTCGTTCATGCTTTTTATCCTACGACCCACAAGCATTTATTAACCATAAATACAAAGATGATGTCGAAGAAAATATTTTCCGCCCAAGATTGGGAGAATGTCCCTTCTGAAATACAACAGGCACATACACCAAGTATTGTCCCTATATATAATAAGGTGGAGGATGATGTGGAAAGTGTTGTTCGGGAGATAGAACAGTGTGCCATTGATATAGCCCCTCATTATAAAGATTGGGTGGAGTTGGGCTTTGCGCTTGTGGATGGATTGGGAGAAAACGGACGGGAGTATTATCACCGCATCAGCAGGTTTTACCCTACCTATCAAAGGGAAGAAACGGACAAACAATATACGCATTGTCTGCAATCCAAAGGACAAGGCATTACTATCCGTTCTTTCTTCCATTTGGCAAATCAAGCCGGAATCTTATTGGCTTCGTTCAATAAAGAGCGTTTATCCATTTTGCCAAATATCCAAAATGGTAAAACGGGTAAATGGATAAAATCAGAGGAAGAACTTCCTGCATTTCCTGAATGTGTGTTTGAACACCTTCCTCCTTTTCTAAATGAGGTTGTCAATAACTCCATTTCGGTAGATGACCGTGATACAATATTGATTGGGGCTATTGTATGTTTGTCGGTATGCTTTCATAATGTTTGTGGAGTGTACGATGAGCGTATTGTTTATCCGAATCTCTATCTGTTCGTGGTAGCGGATGCCGGTATGGGAAAAGGAGCATTGACCTTATGCCGGGAATTGGTAGCCCCCATCAACTGCCATTTGCATGAACTTTCCAAACGATTGGAACAGGAATATAAAGAAGCAATGAACACATATATTAAAGGTAAGAAAATTGATGGAATGACTATGCCAGTCGAGCCGCCCATGCGTATGCTTGTTATTCCTGCCAATAGTAGCGCAAGTTCTTTTTTGAAAATATTGGGAGATAATGACGGAATCGGGCTGCTGTTTGAATCGGAGGGCGACACGTTGAGCCAGACATTGAAATCGGACTACGGCAATTACTCCGATGTGTTGCGAAAGGCATTTCACCATGAGTTGGTCAGTTTGAGTCGGCGCAAGGACAGGGAGTATTGCGAAGTAACCAATCCGAGAGTGTCAGTCGCTTTGGCTGGAACTCCCGAACAGGTAAGAAGGTTGATACCTGATGCGGAGAACGGATTGATGAGCCGCTTTTGTTTCTATATTATCCGCTTCAAACGTGGCATAAGAAATGTGTTTGCCACAAGCGACATTTCTCAATCCAAGAATGCTATGTTCAAACTGTTGGGAGATAAGTTCTGCCATCTGTATGAGGAATTTGTACGGCAGGGTAATTATTCTTTTTCTCTTCCCTTCGATTTACAGGAACACTTTATAGAATACCTCAGTCGAGTGAATGAGGAATGTTGTGACGAAGTGGATAATAGGATGCAAGGAGTAGTCAGACGGATGGGACTGATTGCTTATCGTATAATGATGGTGTTGACCGCTGTCCGACATTTGGAGAATGTGTTTCACGAATCATCTTCTTCGGACGAAACTGTACAATTGATTTGCCATGAGTTTGACTATTCCATAGCCATGAGTATTTGCGACACCCTGCTTTATCATGCCGTATTCGTTTATCAGAATATGTCAGGAAATCAGTCTAAACGATTCAATACCGCTACGCTGGAGACAGGCGTTTATGCACGAAGGAATGCCCTTTATAATATGTTGCCTGACACTTTCACAAAGAAAGATTATGATGCGGCGGTTTTAACTTTGGGCGAGAATGGAAGTACGGCAAACAAGTGGATAGAAGCCTTTATCAAAGATGGCAAACTAAGCCGAATAGAACAAGGGAAATATAGGAAGATTTTTTGAGTGGCAAGTTTGTGTTTTAGTGTCACTAAAACCTATGCGGCAAGCGGATAGAACTGCCACTCTCAAAAAATCAATATATGAACATCAAAGTTAAGATAAGTATGAAGGAAAAGAAACTTGGTGGTCGCCCAAAGTTGGCGAGTTATCAGAAACGCACGAAATGTTTTCGGGTAATGTTTACCGAGAACGACTACATTTATATCCAATCCAAAGCGGAGCAGGCTGGATTGTCTGTCAATGAATTTTGCCATCAGGCTGCAATGGATTGTCAAGTCTGTCAACGCATCAGTCCTGAAATGGTATCGGCTATTCGTGACCTTTCCGGTATCGCCAATAATGTCAATCAGATTGCCCACCAGATGCACACTTATGGTTTGGAAGCAGTCAAACAACAATGCTTCTCAATCATATCAGAAGTCAGTAGAATTATCACTCAAGTAAAGAATAACTGCCATGATAGCGAAGATTAAAACAAGAGCAGATTTTGGTGGAATTGTGAATTACGCCAATGACCAAAAGAACAAGAAAAAAAGTGCCACACTCTTGGCGCACGAAGGAGTCTGTGCCATTAACAATAAAGCCATAGCCGATTCTTTTCAGATACAAGCATCCATGCGCCCGAAAGTAAAAATTCCGGTGAAACATGTATCACTTGCTTTTTCTTCGCAAGACATTAGCCGTTTTCCCGATGATGAAGAAGGGGATGCGTTGATGGTGGAGATTGCCAAGAAATGGATGGAACAAATGGGGATTCGTAATACTCAATATATTATAGCCCGGCATCACGACACGAAACATCCTCATTGCCATTTGGTATTCAATCGGATAGACAATGAAGGCAATCTTATTTCTGACAGCAATGAAAGAATACGTAACGCAAAAGTTTGTCGTGCTTTGACTAAAGAGTATGGACTTTACTTTGCCCCTAAAAATAGTAAAGCCAGAAATAAAAAACGTTTGCGTCCTCACCAATTACGGAAGTATACCCTTCGTTCCTCAGTGCTTGACGCACGGGCAAATTCTCGTTCTTGGAATGATTTTTTTAGTATTCTCAAAGGTCAGGGTATAGATATGCGATTTAATCATGCTGAGAATTCTGACAAAATTCGTGGTATATCCTTTTGTATGGATGAATTTAGCATTGCTGGTTCTAAACTTGACCGTGATTTGAGTTTCAACAACCTTTGCACTATGTTGGGTGATATAGCTGCGGAACTGATTATTCAACCTCATCAAGCCATAACTTCTGGTGGGGGTGGAGGAACCAACAGTGAACAAGGATGGCGAGATGATAAAGATAAGGATAACCCAAGAAACGAACCTTTCTATAAACCCTCAAAACGTAGAAGATAATGAAAGGAGATGTAGTAGCTGCAAATCTTGCGAATTTGCGTCAAAGTATCAACGAGCTAAAAGAATGTATTGAAAAACAGAATGCCACTGTTTCTAAATCGGAACAATCTGTAAAAGTGGACTTTGACGAAAAGACCATTTATAATGGAGTTGCCAAAAGCTTCTGTACTTGCTGGAACGAAGCCTTGTCTGTGGTAAAGAAGCATATCTGGAAACAACAGTCGGACACATTGACTTTTTCGCTATGGTTTCCGAAACTCATTGAATTATTCAAGCAGAAGTCCAAACTTCTTGAATATCTTTATCGGCACGTTTGCGATTACAATCTCAACCGTATGAATATCGAGGCGAATACCGACAGTATATTAAGACGGCAGAATGAGATACTTGCAAAAATTAATGAGTTGAAAAATCCAGTGACCATTATTCCACCCAATATCAATGGGATGTTTATACGTGGCTATTATATTAAGTTACGATATGTCGTGGCCTTCGTGGTCGTTATTATGATATGGGCTGTTGCTGCTTCTATTAGTAGTATGAAGTATAAGGAAGAATCCTTTGCTCATTATTCTATGTATCGGGCGGTGAGGGAACAGCATCAGTACTTGATGGGAAAAATAGGACTAGAGCCCCAAAGGAATACGGAATAGTCCTTGGAGAAAATAAGCAACGGCTTTTTACTATTGCTCCTTTCTTCCATAAGTTACTTCTGGTTCTGCCACCATAGGTGTATTATTTATATCAGGTAAGTCGTATGTTCTTATTTTCCTGTCTTCAAGGAAAATATGATTCAAAGTATAAGCCAATGATTCAAGTGTTTGTATGCGGACTTTAGGTTTTAGTTGACATTCCCAAACTGTAATACAATGCCAGCCCATAGCAGCAAGTTGGCATTGTTCTTTTTTATCACGCTCTTTGTTTCGCTCTATTTTCTTTTGCCAAAAGTCAATGTTTGTTTTAGGTAGGCGAAAGTATCTGCAATTATCATGACCATGCCAAAAGCAGCCGTTCACAAAAATAACTGTTCGATATTTGCGAAGCACCAAATCAGGATGACCGGGAAGACGTGGGTGATTAAGCCGATAGCGAAAACCACGGCTGAAAAGGAATTTCCGCACCAATAATTCAGGTTTCGTATTTCTCCCTTTTATTGCGGACATACATTTATGACGCTGTTCTTTGGTTAGTTTGTCCATATTGATGACAGAAATTGCATATCATTTATAATGTTCAATTAAGTTTGGTTTAATATTCTCGCAAATTTTCTCTATTGCTTTCTGTTTTATTGTAGATTTGTTTCTTTGCCAAATGAGCACTTCGTTTTTGAATCTACACAATCTTTTTATTCTGTAAACCCTCTTTTTTTGAGAGCTATATAGTTCATATACATCCCTCTTTTCATCCTTTCATCCAATGGACGTTTCCCCTTGGCAATCTCATCCATAACTTTCCATTGCCAATCTTTGAGAACTCTACGCCTGCGATCCCACTCAACCATTTTTTGAACTAACTCTATTGTGATATTATCGTTATCATAATCAGTAGAGGAGGAATGAATTGCGCTCGATGCCCTATTGTCTTCGGAAGCAAGTTTGTCTGCCTCAAACAATAAATCGATGTTTTTTTCACAAACGATATTATAGATATTTATGGCCTTTCTTCTATCTGAATCAGTGAACTTATGATTAAACTTCAACTTATGAGCAGTTTCTTGGGCCGCAGATTGATAGTTGATAGATAAACAATCAGTTTCTTTTCCCCATTCTGCAATTTTTCTCCACAGTGAATATGGAATAGATTCTATGATTTCCATATCATGCGCAACATCTTCGTCATTTTCGTCAGAACTCAGTGAGAAACCTTTTCTGGCTGGAGTCGACGAATTAATAAGATCTGGTTTTATATCATTCAAATCGTAAGACCATGTATATGCCTTAACCTTTTCCCAACACTCTTCTTTCTTAGACCACTCAATATAGTGCGATACAGGCGATTCTTTGAGAATAAAATCATTAATTTGTTTCATTAGCTCATAGATGAAATCTGAAAGAGCATTAGAAAGGCATTGGTTTTTCCATATTTTGTAGAGGTTTAGTTTGCCCTTCGTTATAGTAGTTAATAAAGATATAGCATATGGAACAACTACCTGTTTTAGCTCACCAATATTATTTCCTGATACCTTGGTTCCATATCTTTTATCGGTAGTTCTGAATAATATCGTTTTTGCAATGGCATCTTCATAATATATACTATTGAGGTTTTTAATATTTTCAGGTAAGTTGTTATTAATGAACTTGCTGTAGTTCTTTTCGTTACCACGTACAACAATAAACGGTCCGATAGCAATTTTCTTCCCATCATATACTTCTTCGTATGCGTTTATATACTTAGCTAACTCTACCTTTGTTATAACCTGCTTCTTGGGGTATTTTAAGTCAAAGGCGGCTTGGCGAGATTTGGTAAATCCCTCCTTCTGACGAAAATTCTTATACTGTCCTCTTGCCCTTTCAAAGAACCAATATGTCTGGATGTTTGAATCTTCTGTTATTGGTGTCAAGATATATCGAGACAACTTTTCGAAAGCTACAAGATGCGCATTATTGGCAGTAAAATCAGCATCATTTACCTTGTTTTGAGTATTTGCATATCGAGAAATGCGTGACACAATATCTGCAAATTCTTCTGCTCTTTTGATAACAGATATTTTTGCTTGAACAAAAATGCCAGATATATCAGCCTTGTCTTTTTTCCATGTGTGATAAATAGACGCTGTTGTTTGACCGCCATTTACTATCTGTAAATTAGATATTTTGACAATGTTTCTACCGGTAGAATCTAATTCGATGTGATCAGCAGTAGCCGCTAATCCATTGTTGAAAGCCAAGAACATATGTGGCTCTTTTTTTATTGTATCTCTGATACCTTTATTGATTTTTCCTGTAAACTGGAGGAAAGAACGGACATTTTGCTCCAATAATCTGGCACCGAATCTTTCATATAAATTGGCTAAACAAGTTCCTGGTATTATAGCTACATATGCTTGATAATCGGGATTTTCAGAAGCGGCAGATAGACATGGAACAGTATATCCTTCTTCCTTGAAATTGATTTCAATAGGCACACGTGACTCTACAGTTATCTGGTAAAGATATCTAAGGTCTATAACGCGGAAGAATACCTTATATCCACATATATCTACATTGGCAGGAAATTCGCCTTTATACTCACCATTCGTAAGAATAAAGGCATTAACTCTTACCAAATTATCTTTTAGTTCTTGGTATGAAGATAATGTGTTTGCAAATTCAAATATTTCAGATGATTCTGCTACTTCGTTTGCATAATCTCCATATACAGCCTTCCTGAAGAAATTAATAATTCTAGTGGAAGCTCTATCTATTTCAGTTTTAGGTGTTGAATAAATACTTTCTTCACACCCATAAATAGATATGAATAAGTCAACAGTCTCATAATTATCTGCTATTGCATAACCATTAATTTTATGCTGTTTTTTGGTTCCTAGGTCTTTTTCATCAAAAGCTACTGTCGCATTCTCTGTTTCTCCAGCTTCTGACAATACATCAAAAACATATCTTGTGAATGTCTGTTCTTGATTATCGCCATCTTCATTAGATAGTTGGCGGGTCGAAATTTCCTGAATAAGAGATAGATAATATTTGTTTATATCATTATTCATATCATTTAATGGTATTAAATAAGACACCCTCAGAAACTAAATATTCATCGCACATGCCGATAGAAATGGCATAAACAACATTACTTACTCCGTTTCTAAGGTCATTTTCCATGATTCTTGGGAAATCAGCTAATACTTTATAGCACTTTTCGTTCCTTTTTTTATAAAAACGTTCAGCATACAAGGATTCATGACTAGCGATGTACTTCACCTCAATAAGTTTTTCCTCAAAGATACATAATGCAGGTACATTGCTGCTGAGGAGATTTTTTATTTCTGCTACAATCATAGGTAAACTCTCTCCATTAATTTTGGATACTTCCAATACTAAATGGTAGATAAATAAATGGGCTACAAGTGAATTATCTAATTGTCGTTCTCCGTTTATGGTTATGAATTGAGCATTATTAGTAGATGTTGTTTTAACTTCAACAGCCCAATTATCACCTTGAAAGTCCTTATTTGTCTTCTCAACCCCTGTCCAAAGCTTTAATGTAGATGCGTAGGTATCATTAGTACTTCGACTTAGCATTTTTCTAAGGAATACTAATTCTCCATATAAGCCTTGCTGTTCTTCTTTTGACAAGCCGTCAAACTTCATTTTACCAAACAAGTTTTTCCATCTATATAGTTGATTTACAACTTCCTGAGCCATTTTCTTTGGAGTGGATAGTGGTTTAAGTGTAGTTACCAAATCCTCACATAATGCAGCAAAGGCTCTTTGGTACTCATTCCTCATTAGCTGAACATGGAGCATTTTTTGTCCAGGCATTGATGTGTCGACGAGCTGTCTAATTTTTAGCTCGCTTAAATTGCTTAAAGATGTGACATCAATCTTGAATTCTTTCGAGAAAGAGACGGCAATACCTATTATGTCATCGGGATAGCTATATGTGACATATACCTGTATAGGTAATGTCGTGTCGTAAAGCTTTTTCACAAGTCCTATTGTCGCAAGACTTTTTAACGAGTTCCACAACTCTATAATCTGATATTTATTCTCTATACTCATTATCGTTTTCGTTATCGAAATTATCCTCAATATCAGCATATTCTCCTACCATATTCACTTTATAATTTACTGCAAACGATGTATCTGTTGCTGGGAAGGAAATGGCAAACCCAACAAATGGATCATCACTTTCGACAAATACGGTTGAACCTTCTGCTGGCACACCATTCTTCATGACGTTAGCACCTATTGGATTTAATGGATAAATTATCAGTAGTGGTTGAGTTTTGGGTCTAAAACTACTACGTACAACCAATGGTTTTGGATATGCCTTAGACCAAATTTTACCATTATCTACAGATTCTCGTTTTGTTGTTTCTAAAGCTTCATTTAGCATATCTTTTTCTAAATCTACAAATTCATCAGCTTGATTACCAACGATATGATTCTTTCGAATAAAGTATGTTTTGTAATCTGTATCAATAGCTCTATTACGATAGAAACAATTAACTTTATATTTGTTGCAGAAACGATATTCCTTATTAGGACCACTTCCAGCCGACTTATTCATCAGAGCAACGCTCCAATTCGTCAACTCGTTATGTCCTTGTAACTCATTGATGTACTTAACAATTAATTCAAGATTTACCTTTTTGAGGGATTCTGCAACAGTAAATTCATTGAAATAATCACAAATTTGATTTGCTGGAACATTTTTCCAAAGATAGTCTCCATCTTTGATTATGGGTTCACCTAATCCGGCCAGAAGCTCATCAGTAGCAACAAGATTTCTGTTCTTTAATCCCTTATCAATCGG
Organism: uncultured Bacteroides sp.; assembly: GCA_947646015.1. Taxonomy (GTDB): domain Bacteria; phylum Bacteroidota; class Bacteroidia; order Bacteroidales; family Bacteroidaceae; genus Bacteroides. The sequence continues at coordinate 75,388 of CANSEY010000019.1, forward strand.
CAATTGATAAGTTTCAATGAGTCGAGAAGCCCACGATACTTGAATTTCCTTGGTATTCCTCATCTTATTAAGAGCAGTGATTTGTAGGCATCCAGGATGTGTACGTACTTTGAGAGCATACTTATCCGGTGTACTTCTTGATTCTGCAAGATAGTTGAATTCTTCACGCAACTCAGCACTAGCGATAGCAATGTGTCGATACCATTCATTGAGTTCAGCACTTGTAAATAGACGGCATAAATCAACATATCCTGGACGATACCCAAACCATCTACCCATCTGCATTAATGTATCATACATTTTAGAAGCACGTAAGAAATAGCTTATAGAAAGTCCCTCCAACGTCAGACCTCGAGATAGTTTGTCTCCGCCTATAGCGATAACAGAAACCCCATTTTTAGAATTCAGTTGATAATCAACAATATCACCAGAAGATCCGTTAATGGATTTCACTTCAATTTTCTGAACAACTTTGAAAAGTAAAGGCTTAATATCTTCCCACTGATGGACTTGCAAGCAATGATCAATATTGGAAAGAGTTGAATTCTTAATCTTATTGGTTGTTTCAGTATAGTCATTCTCTAGCAAATCTTGAAATTCACTGAGTACAGATGGGTCGTTTGCTTCTATCTCTTGCTTATAATATGAAAACTGTTGAGCTACCAATTCTTTAATCTCATTTTGCCATAGCTGATAACGAGAAACGTGGATAAGCATAGAGTTATGCTTATTTTCTTGGCCTCTTGCTAAGCGTATAGCGCATGTCAATATAAAGCTCTTAATAGCTGTCTTTAACGACTCTGGTATATCTGCAAATGTTGGCTTAGGATCATTCTTTTTGTGCCCCTCTGGTATGAAAGTCAGATAATCGCTAATAGGAACTACAATCGGCAACAAGTCTTCTTCCTCCTCAACATCCATACTTGTCCCAAATACTTTTTCAGGACCAATGTAATTAGTTGGTGCAGGGAGATTGATAATAAAGTCACGTGGAAACAAATCTGATTCGTCTTGTGCTATAAATATATTAGCAAAAGGTGTGGCTGTATATCCAACATAGGCAGACCTATTGAATTGTCCAATCAGCGTTCTAATACCTTTATTGATTGCTGTTGGGTCTAAATCCTTATCTTTCTTTGTATTGATTGAAGCATTATCAGCTTCATCATCAATCAGTAGCAACGATTTATTTGCAATCTTGTGACCTCCAGCTTGAGCTTTCAGCCAAGTGTTCAAGCGCTTTAATACTGATGCGTTCTTTTTTACAACCAGAATTATGGGTTGCGGTGCATTGAAGTTGAACCCAGCAGTATTTGCTGCCCTACTATTGAAATCGCCAGAATCCAAACTTGTGGTATAGGAATTAGCAATTGCGGAATCAAAACCAGGAATCAGTCCTACACCTATTTTGGTAGTATTGTTGATATTATATGCTCGTTCGTATTGGGTATCAAATCCTAAAAAACCCTCATCTATTCTACTTTGAGTTTGACTTCTCAGATTATTCAAGATGCCAGCTAGTACAACGATAAAATTGAAGCCTGCATCAGCAGCTTTGCAAATTAAGCCTGTGTAATTAGCTGTTTTACCAGATTGAACTTGACCTACAACTAACCCTTTTTTATCAATTGTGATATTGGTCAGCTGGGGATTAAACAAATTATCTAAAATGCGGTCACTCATTTCATCTAACTTTTGAATGACAAGTGGAGCAAAACCTTTTTGTTCAGACAAATATTGTTTATACCTCACCCAAAAGTCCCAAGTAGACTTGCGCTCAGCTTTGAAATCTCTAAGCCAAGGTTGTCTTCTTTCATTCCCTTCTAGTATTTGAAAGTCCTGAATCCTTACTCCATACAAGGATAGTAATTCGCTTTTTACTTGCGCAATATCCATATTGGGAAAGATTAGTGATACCCTTTCTATAGCATCATTAATCTGATCGTCTGTTACAACAGCATTTGGTCCGATTAGGACTCGACACATATTAATAATCTGATTCTGCATAGCTATAAATTTTCGATTAAATCCTCAAAGAGGTTAAAAGGTTCTACTGTTTTTAGATATGCTTTGGCTTGTTCAGATGTCTTTCCCGTTTTAATTTGGTTATCATACATCGTCCGCATCATATCTGTTATGATTGAAGGATTGATACCCATAAAAGGTTCAAGTTGAGACTCTTCACCTTTTGCTTCATTGATATAAATTGTCTTAGTTGGTAATGTTTCCTCAATAAAGCTAAGAAGAGTGTTAATAGCCTTCTCAGGGTTGTCAAGAGCCATACTTTTTATTTGCTTAATCATGTCATGTTCACGATTAACCACAAAAGACCATTTATTATCTTTTTTCTTCTCGCACCATAGAGGTTGGAAAGATGTACCAGCTTTTTGCTTTAGAATCTTTCCTCTATGTCGATAGACTTCACAACCAATTGATCTCACAGCTTTAGCGTAAGATTCAAGTTGACTTCTATTTTGCATTGGAGGATAGGCTCTTGATTTTTTAATATCAATCTGCCATTCAGTGTCCAATGTATTAGGTAAGTCTATTTTAATTCGCACTAATTTATAGTACTCTTCCTTTCTAAATAGCCCAAGCCAATCACCTGCTAAAAGTAATCTTTTTCCTCTATATACATAGAATCCTTGCTGAGCTGCCCATCCATTAATACCTTCTGCTTTAGCATAGGCTGCTTCGCTAGAGAACGCACTTTTATGAGGCAAAACATACCCCTTGACAGATATTCCACCAATAATGTTTTCGGTGGGTCTTATCTGCGTCTTTGGTTCATTTTCACAGAATGGATTCCAAGGCTCAATTTCATGTTCACACCAGAAAATCCTCACAACTTTTTCTTCTATAAAACGATGAAAAGTCATTGAAATGTGTCGTTTCACATTGTCTAATAGTGAAGAAAATTTGACCTTTGAGTTAATATCAATCTCACTTGTTTCTGGGTTAATGATTCGGTCTAAACCTGACCATATAACCAAAGTGCCATGAGAAACATCATCAAGAGCATTTATATATTCATCAGGAATCCATTGAAGAAGTTCCCATTGGTTTGTTTTTGCAACGTAGTCTAAGTCCCAAGTCCAATAAACGGGCTTGTAATCAGCCTTTTTGCTATATACGGTAAGTCTTCTACATTGAGAGAATGAGGCGGTTTTCAGTCCCAAACCAAATCGACCTAAATCACTTTTTGAACGTTCTTCCAAAGGATTCTGAGAACCTGGTCTCATTGCTTCGATCAGTTCCTGATGATTCATTCCAATGCCATCATCTTTAATAGTGATAATTGATTGACCACCTTTCCAGATTCTCGAGATCCAGATATTATTCGCTCCAGCTGATATAGAGTTATCTAATATATCAGCCATTGCTGTTTCCAAACTATAGCCCATAGCTCGAAAAGTCTCAACCATGGACGCAGCAGCAGGTGTAGCATTAGCGGTTTTGAGTTCTTCGTAATTCATCTTCATGAGCTAATATTTTTTTTATCTCTAAAGCAATCTTCTCTGCAAGGACTACAGGGACAGCGTTACCAATTTGTTTAAATGCGGAAGAGCGACTTCCTTCAAAAAAGTAGTCATCTGGGAATGATTGAATTCTTGCAGCTTCACGTATTGTAATAGAACGTACATTATCCGTCGTTGGATTAGGAGTTGGATATATGTAATAATGTCCATCCATAGCGATATGTGCTACAACGGTGTGACATACACCGTTAGGATCTACCACACAAAACCTGTTTAAGAATGTCTGCGTATTTTTATGCTTCTGCAGTGAGGGATCAAGCTTATCATACCGTAAACGTTTTCCTTCATTCCACTGTTCAACTGCCTGCTTATAGATTTCTCTGTCTGTAGGATTGTTAGGACGTGCAATGTGCTGAGTGGTAAAGCTCAAGACTCCTCTAATTCCTGATTTTTTAAGGTATTCCATATCGCTTAAAGGCTTTGTGTAATGAACAATTCCGCAAAGTGTACCCTCTCCAGCCTTAACTATAGGCAGATCACAAAACAAATCCCTCATCATTTTGTATGGCATTTGCTCTTCAAGAAGGTACGGATAGTGATACGAGGTATCTTCTTGTGTGTCTCTTTTATTTTGCCAACCAACAATAATGACCCTATGACGTTTTTGCAAAACTCCATGCTGTGATGCTATCTGTTCACGAAAATCTATATTATAATCTAACTCGCGCACCAATCGAATAAGATCCCTAAATGGCTCTCCACCTTTGGCAGTAAAAATTCCCAAAACATTTTCAAACACAAACATTTTGGGCTTATAACGTTTAAGGAACTCTACATAGAATTTATATAGGTCATTACGAGGGTCTTCTTCAATTTTTTTTCCTAATCTAGCACGGCCAGCGACAGAATATGCCTGGCATGGTGGACCTCCAATAATCATATCAACGGGCTTCCCATTACAAAGTTTATCAACTCTTTCAAAAAGGCTTGGCAATGTTTCTTTCCCTATAGCTTCTTGAATAACCGAGTCAATCACAGATTTAGGAACTTGATTCCAAAGCCAACTTCCATCTGTTTTTTCCTTCTTGTTTTTGAGGTATTCTTCGTATATTTCAAGTTTTCCGTTCTCCTTTAAATAATGAAATGCTGCACGAGTTTTCAATGAGTCACAAGCATAGTGATCCATCTCAATATGTGCTATGGGTTCATAACCAGCTCTGATAAAACCTTCTGATAGTCCACCAGCACCTGCAAACAAATCTATAAATCTGTACTTCATACGTTAATCATTTTGTTTTATTAAGCAGTTCTGATACATCAACATCTAAGAGATTAGCTATCTTTATCAATTGGTGGACAGAAGGTTGGGAGCGGTTAGTACACCATCTGGAAACCGTCATGTCTGATTTCCCTAATTGATCAGCAAGCCATTTGCTTGTCTTGTGATTATCAGCCAAAGCAGCTTTTAATCTATTGGGTATTTGTTTAACGCTCATAATCTCTGCTGAATTTCTTCTATTAAAACGACAAAAATACTCGTTTATTGTATATTTTCCTACATGTTTTTGATATTTAACCCTAATCCACTTGTTTTTTTAAGCTCATAATGAACTTATACCCATTAATAAGCATGAATTGTTTGCAGGTAATGGCTCATAAACATCATCATCGAAACGACGCAAAATGAATGGGCTGTTTTTGTCTTTCTCCGAAGAAGCTACAAGTATCAGTAATACTTGCGATCTTACTATCTGTTTTTGAGTAATTAGTTGAAATTATCTTCTTGATTTCTTCTATTGGTGTCCGGTGAACGTGTTTAACCAGCTGTTCAGAGTGATTTTATGCGTTGACAAGCCTCATGTCTCAATGATTGTGTCGGTTGTCCGATAAAATTGTTTTCCTTTTATGGGGTATTCATTGACAAGAATGTCATATTTGCCCAATTCGGGCTCTTTTAATGGATTTTTATCTCACAATGAAGACCCTGCACGTTCAATATATCGGCTGTCCGGGAAAATAAAAAGTCAAATAGGTTTTGAATGTTTTACCGGACACCAATAGATTTCTTCACAAACATTCTTCTTTTCCTCTTCGCTCTCTAACCTTTTCTAATCCCGGCATCTTTTTAGCCAATGCACTTTCTCCGGCAGGAAAATAGAGTGGAAAGACTTGGAATAAGAAACTCACAATTTCACTACGGCTTTTATCCATATTGTAAAAAGCAGAGCAGACAAAGTACATTAGTTCTTGCTGACTACATGTTTCTTTGGGCTGTATGCTTATTGAGGGAGCAACTATCAAGTCATGTTCAGCAAATGATAGAGCACTGGCAAGAATAGCTTCCTGTTCTTCTTCGGTAAACATCTTTATTTTCCCAGCTAACCATTCAAGCTCTCTTTGCTGAAGTGCTTGTTGTTTTTCGTTTTGATGCTCCAATAGGATTGCTACATTTTCTTGTTGCTTTTCTGTCAAGGCATTTTCCAATGCTTGATTCTTTCGTTTAAGGACATTGAATTTCAGCAATGCAGCAACGTACATACAAAAATATCCTACCGCAATATCAAATATCAGAACAAGCAGATAATTGTTACTTGAGTTTTGTGTGTCACCAGCCATATATTCACTAATAGGGATAACAGCTAATAGCATGATGATGGCTATTGCATAAAGCACTCTGTATCGCGTTTTGTGGCTTACTTGCGGCAAGGAAGCAAACAAAAAGGCGATAATCAAAACGGCAATTATTGCACAAAGTGGAATGAAAGAGGTTTCCATAGTTTTATTGTTCTGTGTATGGTTTAACAATAATGCGCCAATAGCCACCATGGTCTGCTCCTTCACGAGACAAAATACCCATAGAACGTAACTTGGAAATCTGTTTTTCTACGGCTCGGGAGCTTATTCCTATTTTATAGGCCATTGCTTCTGCAGACATTGATGGGTCGGAAATGACGAAATCAATAATTTTTTGTGCGGTTTTCCCAATGCTTTTAGATTTGTTTTTCGAATCTCCGAACTTTTTCTCCGAACCTTTTGGGGTTATCTCCGAACCTTTCTCCGAACTTTCTTGCATATCACCGAAGGTTTTCTCCGAACTTTTGCTGTTTACAACGAACTTTTCTACCGAACTTTCTTCGTTTACAGGGTACTTTTCGAGGGTGCTATTTACCCTGTTAGCCACTTCCTCGACAGGTATTCTTCCGCTTTCGTTCCAGTTCAGATTATAGAATGTGGTGTAGAAAGAGGTCGCTTCCGTTTGATATTGTGGCTCTTTACCTTGCAGGAAATTGGGTAGTTTCTCCGTAAGCTCCCGCATTTTCCTTAAACCCGAGCCGCGTTTCTCCATATAGTCCAACTGTGTGAACACATCTGCAATGACAGGGTTGCGGCGCATGGATGGCACTTTGTATATGTCACGGTCTTGAATCTGTGTACCGTCAAGCATAGCACCTGGTGATACCAGTTCTACACGGTCATCGTAAATATCGATATGTACTTCACCGCCCATCACGGTGTAATCCCGATGGATAAGGTGGTTTACCAATCCTTCGAAGATGGCACGGTCTGAATAGTCGGGGAGGTTTAGACGATAGTTCGGCATCTTCACCCAACCACTCATGGTATAGTTCTTGATGAAGTCCATGCCGTATTTCAATAGCAATACAAGGTTAGCCCGATGCTCTACGGAACTGATGGCATCATCTTTATAGAGTCCAGTCCAACGGGTACAGAAAATACGTGATTGAAATACGGTGCAATTATCCACAAAAAGCAATCCTGCATTGGTCAGTTTGCCATCAGGAGTTACTAGTCCGAATGATTCCAGATACTTGTCATTCCATTCCTGATGGGTTTGCTCACGGAAAGTATTGGCGAGAATGATGAAAGAATGTTTGCTGGCATCCACTTGGGTAGGCAGTGAATCCCAAGTCATGTGCGTACCTTTCAATACCAATGAAAGAAGCTGTTGCGAATTACACTCCACGCTTTCATTGCCAACTCGTACATATGCGGTACGTGTCCCATCCTGATAATAGTAAT
>CANSEY010000020.1 GCA_947646015.1 uncultured Bacteroides sp.
TAGAATCATGTTTTTTTACCCCATATGTTTCCGTTACTTCTTAGGTAACGGAAGTAAATTTGATGCAAAGATAGACAAAAACACAAATAAGAAACAAATTAAAGCTCACTTTTTTTAGTTTTATCTAAAATATAGGGTAAAAACATCTTTAGACATGAAAAATACTTATTTTCATGCCCCACTCCTTATATACCTAATTTCCATTGGTATATACCCTTCTACTTAGGATGTAACTCTCTTGACAACATATTTGCTGCTGCTTTTCAACCTTTTTTCATTGTTCGTTTATGCTGTATACACTTCCGTTACCTAAGAAGTAACAGAAACAGATCCATGCTGACTATCAACTTATTAAATATTTTACACCCGTCCTATCCGACAGTTCTTCACGTAAGATAAATTCATTCGATTCACTTCTGTACGTTCCTGCAGACCAAAACCTTTCAGATAAATCTGAGTAGTCTTAATAGACTTATGCCCCAGCGACTCACTGATCATCTCAATAGGAACACCACGATACTTAGCGGTAGTAGCCCAGGAATGACGGATAGTATAGGAAGTGACGGGAGAAGTCAGCCGAAGAGCCTTTGCAAGTCTCTTCAGACGATTATTGAACCTGCGGAGAGCGGACTGATATTCCCGGTATGCACTTTCATCTTCTCTCTTCTTGTCGCCAAGAAGGATACTGAACAGATAGTCGGGACAATCCGGATGAGAAGGCTGACAGTTGCGAAGCCGACTGATTATATCCTGTGCAGTATCCAGTACTTCCACACTCATCGGAGTTTTCGTCTTGATACGATTATACCGGATGATATTCCGTTCCAGCGAAGATTTCTCCAGATGAGCAAGGTCAGCGAAAGACATTCCGCAGAATTGAAACATCAGGGCAGCGATAGCCTGTGTACGACGCAAACGTTCCGATTTGGGATCTTCATAGAGGAGGCGATTAAGTTCTCCGACAGGCAACGCTTTCTTCTGGCAAATATCCACTCCCGTATAAACATCATGAAACAGACGATGCACATACGGAGCTCTGCCCGACTCCACTCCTCTATTATAGATGCTACGAAGCATACGCATATACGTTGATACCGTATTCGGCTTCAGACCGGAACTATAAAGATACTGCCCGTAACAGCGCAAGCGTTCACGGGTGACTTGCCGGAAAGCAACATGGGTAGTGCCACAAAACTTGGTAAAAGAAAAAAGAGCATTCGTATAAACATGGGCCGTAGAATGACGCCCCTCTTTTCGTAAACGACCGATGTACGACTCCGCACAACGGCTAAATCCATTTTTATTCATATATATCACTAGTAAATTTATACAATGATAAGACGAAAAAAATGATTTAGCAACAGAAGTTTAAAACCTTTCCAAAAAAATTATATAAAACTGAATGGGGATAGAATTGATGCTACTCCACTATCCACTTCTCAATATTGCGTGTTTCTGAGCTAAAATTGACACCTATCTTGAAAAGTCGGCGTCCGTCTGCCTCAAAAGGAAGTGCATAATGCTTTTCATTAATCTGTTTGATAGCTTCTTCAGCAGTACCATCCAACTTAAATTCCATCACATATATGAATTTGTCAGTCTGTAAGACAAAATCGATACGCCTTTCTTTCTACAACGCAAAGCAGGCGAGAAAGTTTTTCTCGCCTGCCCGGTCTATACTTTTATCAGTAATATTGTCTATTATTTACACGTATGTTTCCAGCAATTTTACGTTTCCAGCTTCCGGAGTAATTGTTACATCCTGTGTTGTAGCAGGAAGCAGAATAGATTCTCCGGCACCTACTTTCAGTTCATTACCTTCATTGTCTTTTATCTTGCATGCACCTTCCATACAAATGAAGATCACGAATGAATCGAGTTCTGAATAATCACAGCTGATTTCTTCGGTCATATCATACACGGAAGTAGTGAAGTACGGACAAGCTACAAGTTCTACCGGCTCATCTTTCACCGCTTCGTATTTGGTACGATAATCATCCAACACTTCGTAATTGATGGCTTCACGCGCCAGGTCAGTATGCAATTCACGAGTCTTTCCGTTTGCATCCTTACGGTTGAAGTCATAGATACGATAAGTAATATCCGAAGTCTGCTGGATTTCGGCAATAAACGCACCGGCGCCAATACTGTGCACACGTCCGGCAGGAAGGAAGAATACATCTCCCGGCTTGATCTCATACTCCTGCAATACGTCAGTGATCGTATTGTTCAGCACGCGCTCTTTATATTCTTTCGGGGTGATTTGCTCGGAAAATCCAGAACGCAGTTTCGCTCCTTTATCAGCATCCACTACATACCACATTTCGGTTTTACCCATTGAGTTGTGCCTTTTCTTTGCCAAATCATCTGCCGGATGCACCTGAATGGATAAATCCTGCTTTGCATCGATGAATTTGATAAGCAGTGGGAATTTATTGCCAAAACGAGCATAATTCGCTTCGCCAACCAGTTCCTCGCGATACTTTCTCACCATATCAGCCAGAGTTAAACCTTTGTCCGGGCCATTAGCCACAACAGATTCATTGTCCTCTACGCCGGAAATCTCCCAGCTTTCTCCTACTCCTTTCAAGTCTGAATTCAAATGCTTGAACGGAATAATTTTGTCGCCCCCCCAAAGCGTCTGCTTCAGAATAGGTTCGAATTTTAATGGATACATTTTTGTTTTTCTTGTTAATAAACTTAGATTAAATTCTCCCGGATTATAATAATCCGGGAACAAACATACGAAAAATTGTTCACTTTAAAAGAAAAGAAGGATGAAAAATACAGAAACCTAAGTGAGAACGCTAAACTTTCCTAAACTACCCACCATATTTAGCCGGAATAATTTGTGAGTAACAAAGAATTTACCTTTATTTGCAAGAAAATTTTAAGAATACCAGACATGAATAACACATTCCCAACGGAAGGGAATCTATCAGGGCTCAGCCGGAAAGATTTCCAAAAGGAGATAAATAATAAAGAAACTGATTTATTTATCCTCAAAAATAAAAAGGGAATGGAAGTCGCCGTAACTAATTACGGATGCGCCATTCTCGCTATCATGGTACCGGATAAAGATGGAAAATATGCAAACGTTGTCCTCGGACACGACAGCATAGACCACGTTGTCAACAGCCCGGAACCCTTCCTCAGCACTACTATCGGACGCTATGGCAACCGCATCGCCAAAGGAAAATTCACATTGTACGGAGAAGAGCACGAGCTCACCATCAACAACGGACCCAACTCCCTGCACGGAGGACCTACCGGTTTTCACGCCCGCGTTTGGGATGCCGACCAACTGGCTGAAAATATAATCCAGTTCAATTATGTTTCAGCCGACGGCGAAGAAGGTTTCCCCGGCAATCTGGAGGTTGAAATGGTTTATCGCCTGGAAGAAGAAGAAAATGCACTGGTAATCGAATATCGTGCCACAACTGACAAAGCTACTGTAGTCAACCTGACCAATCACGGTTTCTTCAATCTGGCTGGTATCAGCAATCCTACTCCTACTATCGAAAACAATATTGTTACTATCAACGCTAATTTCTACACGCCTATCGATGAAGTTTCTATCCCAACCGGAGAAGTTGCCAAAGTAGAAGGTACTCCAATGGACTTCACCACTCCGCATACCGTAGGCGAACGTATCAACGATAAATTCCAACAACTGATTAACGGTGCCGGATACGACCACTGCTACGTACTGAACAAGATTGAAACAGGTTCACTGGATTTGGCAGCTACTTGTTTCGAACCGAATAGCGGTCGTACCATGGAAGTATACACAACTGAAGCAGGTGTACAACTTTACACCGGTAACTGGCTGAATGGTTTCGAAGGTGCTCACGGTGCTACATTCCCTGCAAGAAGCGCTATCTGCTTCGAGGCACAATGTTTCCCCGACACTCCGAACAAACCTCATTTCCCCTCGGCTACTTTATTGCCGGGCGATGAATACCAGCAGGTGACTATCTACAAATTCGGTGTGGAAAAATAAAAGATAAAAAATAACTAACCTAATTTTATAAACTAACATTTTTAATAGAACCATGACACAAGAAAAAAAGAATGGAAAAATCATTGCCATTATCACGATGATTTTCCTTTTCGGTATGATTTCATTCGTTACTAACCTCGCAGCTCCTATGGGTATTGTGCTGAAGAACCAATTCGACGTATCCAATGCTTTGGGTATGCTGGGAAACTTCGGTAACTTTATAGCTTATGCAGTAATGGGTATCCCCAGCGGTATCTTGTTGCAACGTGTGGGATATAAGAAAACAGCACTTATCGCAGTAGCTATCGGTTTTATCGGCGTAGGTATCCAGTTCCTGTCCGGTCATTCAAGCCCTGAGATGGCTTTTGCCGTTTATTTGATTGGTGCATTCGTAGCAGGTTTCTCTATGTGTTTGCTTAACACTGTAGTAAACCCGATGTTGAACAAACTGGGTGGTGAAGGTAACAAAGGTAACCAGCTTATCCAGGTGGGCGGCTCTTTCAACTCTGTAATGGCTACCATCACTCCGATGTTCGTTGGTATCCTGATCGCCGGATCTATCGAAAAAGCTACTATCTCTCAGATTTTCCCTGTAATGTACACCGCAATGGCTGTATTCGCTTTCGCATTCTTCGTACTCCTGTTTGTACGCATTCCGGAACCGAACGCTGCTGCTACAACTGAACCAATCAGCACACTGATGAAAGGTGCTTTGAAGTTCCGTCACTTTGTATTGGGCGCTATCGCTATCTTTGTATATGTAGGTATTGAAGTAGGTGTACCGGGTACTCTGAACCTGTTCCTTACTGACCCTGTAGAAAAAGGCGGTGCCGGTATCGCTTCTACAATCTCCGGTTTCGTAGTAGGAACTTACTGGTTCCTGATGTTGATCGGTCGTCTGGCCGGTGCTTCACTCGGTGCAAAAGTTTCCAGTAAAGCGATGCTTACATTTACATCCGCTCTGGGATTGATTTTAGTATTCCTTGCTATCTTCTCTTCTACAGGAACATTGGTGAATCTGCCTGTACTACAACAAAGCGCAACTGGCGGTTTGTCATTCGGTTTTGCAGAAGTGCCCATTAACGCTATGTATTTGGTATTAGTTGGTCTCTGTACTTCTATCATGTGGGGTGGTATCTTCAACCTTGCTGTAGAAGGACTGGGTAAATATCTGGCTGCTGCTTCCGGTCTGTTTATGGTACTGGTATGCGGTGGAGGTATCCTGCCTGTAATTCAAGGATGGGTAGCTGACGTAGCCGGTTTCATGGCTAGCTATTGGGTAATTATCGCTGCTCTGGCTTACTTGCTGTACTACGGTCTGGTAGGTTGCAAGAACGTAAATAAAGACATTCCAGTAGAATAAAAAATCTGAATTTAATTTATTCACCTTATAAAATTGATTTATCATGGATATAGAACACGTAAGAAGTCGCTTCATTAAGCATTTTGATGGAACTACAGGATTTATATATGCCTCTCCGGGTCGTATCAACCTGATTGGCGAACATACTGACTACAACGGTGGATTCGTATTCCCCGGAGCTGTAGACAAAGGTATGCTTGCTGAAATCAAACCGAACGGCACTGACAAAGTAAGAGCTTATTCTATCGACCTGAAAGATTATGTAGAATTTGGTCTGAACGAAGAGGATGCTCCCCGCGCAAGCTGGGCAAGATACATTTTCGGTGTATGCCGTGAAATGATCAAACGTGGCGTAGACGTGAAAGGATTCAATACCGCTTTCTCCGGCGATGTGCCTCTGGGTGCAGGTATGTCTTCTTCTGCTGCTCTGGAAAGTACATATGCTTTCGCATTGAATGAACTGTTCGGTGAAGGTAAAATCGACAAATTTGAATTGGCTAAAGTAGGTCAGGCTACTGAACACAACTACTGCGGTGTAAACTGCGGTATCATGGACCAGTTCGCTTCTGTATTCGGTAAAGCTGGCAGCTTGATCCGTCTGGACTGCCGTTCACTAGAATATCAATATTTCCCATTCCATCCGGAAGGTTATCGTCTGGTATTGATGGATTCAGTAGTGAAACACGAACTGGCTTCTTCTGCTTACAACAAGCGTCGTCAGAGCTGTGAGGCTGCTGTTGCTGCTATCCAGAAAAAACATCCGCATGTAGAATTCCTGCGTGACTGTACAATGGACATGCTGGAAGAAGCGAAAGCTGATATCAGCGCTGAAGATTATATGCGTGCCGAATATGTAATCGAAGAAATCCAACGCGTACTTGATGTTTGCGATGCGCTGGAAAAAGACGATTACGAAACAGTAGGTCAGAAAATGTACGAAACTCACCACGGTATGAGCAAATTGTACGAAGTGAGCTGCGAAGAACTTGACTTCCTGAACGATTGCGCTAAAGAATATGGTGTAACCGGTTCACGCGTAATGGGTGGCGGCTTCGGTGGTTGTACTATCAACCTTGTCAAGAACGAACTGTATGACAACTTCGTTGAAAAGACAAAAGAAGCTTTCAAAGCTAAATTCGGCAGAAGCCCGAAAGTATATGATGTAGTAATCGGTGACGGTTCACGCAAAGTAGAATAAGTTATTATTCATCAGAATTAAATAAGCAGGGCGTCTTTCCGGAATGGAAGGACGCCCTTACTTTTCAATTAACAAAAATCTAAAAACCTATTATCTAACCTAACCCTATAATTTCCTGTTTATTGTACGCCTTCCGTTGTCATCTGAATGCGTTTCATGGTACCGTCCTCGTTATAATACAAACGATCGATGCAGACGGAACGGCGGAAACTGCCTCCGGCTGTATTGATGCTTCCATTATGATAAATGAAATACCAGTCGCCCTTGAACTCGATAATAGCCTGATGATTGGTATTGGAATTGCCGGCTATCTCATTAAGGATGCCTTTGTATTCCCAAGGTCCGGTAATGCTACGGCTCATGGCGTAGCATATCTTTTCCGGAAATTCAGAAGCATATGAAAGGTAATACCAGTCTCCACACTTATGTATCCACGGAGCTTCCGTATATCGGGGCAGATGAACCGGTACGATAGGACCATCCAGCTCGATCATATTCTTTTTCAGTTTGACATAGTAGCATTGGGTATTCCCCCAATAAAGATATGCCTGTCCGTCGTCGTCAATAAAAACAGTCGGATCGATATCTTCCCAAGAGATCTTGGTAAATTCGGTCGTCATATCATTGGTGATCAGTGCGGAACCACGGGCATCCACAAAAGGACCGACAGGCGAATCAGATACGGCTACACCGATGGATTTTCCGTGAATAGTGCCGTGTTCCACCGTCACATACCAATAGAACTTCCCGTCACGTTCTATCACCTGACTAGCCCATGCTTCCCCTTTTGCCCAACTGAAATCTTTGGCTTTCAAAGGTACAGGATGCTCCGTCCATGTTTTCATATCGGGAGACGAGAATACACACCATTCATTCAACTGGTAATGTTCTTTGGGAGGAGGACATTCATCATGTCCGGCATAAATGTACACCTTACCGTCATGCACCATAGCACCCGGATCGGCTGTATATTTATATTTTATGATGGGATTGCCATTGGCTACAAAAGTAGTGTCATTCTGCGCAGACAGCCCGGAAAAGGCTGCCAATACGCATGAAATCATAACTAGTTTAACGCTATTCATTTTATTTCTTCGTGAATTTATAAACTGCAAACGTGTTCGGTCCGAGTTCGGTGGTTAACGCATGACCATTGATCGTTACCGGTGTCTCCTGCGGAGTGATGGCAAACGGTTGTTCAAGCGTATTATCTTTGTCCTGATCGAGTGAGCTAAGAGTGATGCAACGTCCTTCGGACAATACATCCTGCTTTTTCAGACCTTCGAAAGTCAAGGATACAGGCTGTGTCTTATCGGAAGTATTAGCTACTTTGACAATCAGTTCGTTCTTATCCTTATCATAGACTGCACTGGCAAAAAGTCCGTTTTGTCCTTCCGCCCCTGTTACCGGTTTCTTGTTCATAGTGAGAGGAAGTACATTCGTTCCTTTGTTCTGTGCGTACAGCTGCTGCACATAATAACTTACGGTACGCACCGAGTTAAGATTATCAAACCAAATCATGTCCGGACGCCATTGCCATCCCTCCACATGAGCGAAAAGCGGCGCATAAGTAGCCATATGTACGATATCGGCATTACGTTCCAATCCGGTCATGAAGGCTGCTTCGAGCAAGGCAGCATGGAAGTGGTTCCATTTCTTTCCTTTTCCGTGACAAGCATATTCGCCGGCAAATACTTTCGGTCCTTTGCGGTCATAGTTATCATAGCGTGCTCCCTGACTGAGGAACCAGCTTTCGGGACGGTAGAAGTGTTCGTCTACCAGATCAGCTTTCAGACGCTTCATCTCAGGCCACAGGTAATCAAATTCTTTTCCTTCGGAATTCGGGCCGGAACTGCCTACAATCATGATTTCCGGATGCGCCTTGCGAAGAGCCTTGATAAACGGTTCGAGACGTTCGGGATACTCTTTTCCCCACTGTTCATTACCGATGCCCAGATATTTCAAATTAAAAGGTGCCGGATGTCCCATATCGGCACGTACTTTCCCCCAAGTCGTGTTCACGTCTCCATTGGCAAATTCGATCAGATCGAGTGCATCCTGAATATAGCTGTCCAGGTCGCAAACTGCTACGTGAGCTTTTTCTTCATTGTTCTGATACTGACAGGCAAGTCCGCAGTTCAGGATCGGAAGCGGTGCCGCTCCCATTTCTTCAGAAAGAAGAAAATATTCATAGAATCCCAGTCCGTAGCTTTGATAATAATCCGGATAGAAACGATGGGTAAAGGTATATTGCCAGCGATTTTCGTTCAATGGACGGTTTTCTACCGGCCCCACGGATTTCTTCCAGTCATAACGGGTTTCGAGATCCGTACCTTCAACGATGCAACCACCGGGGAAACGGAAGACTCCCGGATGAATATCCGCCAAAGCCTGCGCAAGGTCTTTGCGAAGACCGTTCTCATGTCCCTTCCAAGTATCGACAGGGAAAAGGGAAATATGCTCCAAGTCTACCGTACCCTGGGAAGCAAGGAAAATACGAAGCGTTGCTTTGGGATTGGTAACACCCGCTTTTAAGATTACCTGATACTTCTTCCAGTCTTTGGAATCAATGGTCAGTGTCTGAGAGGCAAAAGCCTGATGTTCGCCCATAGATTTGGTATCTACAAGTTCCACACGTATCTTTTCACCTGTACCTCCGTGCGGCAGACGTGCCCACACAGAGAAGCGGTATTCTTCACCTTGCTTAACCCCGATGCCGAAGAAGCCTTCATTATCCAGTCCGGTATGCTTGTGGGCATGTCCCGGATTATCAAGACGCACATAATGCGGATTGCGTTCAAAAGGACCGTCATCCTGCAAAGTCACCTTTCCATAAGTCTTCCATCCCATCAGACGCTGAGGGAATTCGAATGAACGGTTCTTTACCAGTTCGGCATAAAGTCCGCCATCGGCAGCATAATTGATGTCTTCAAAAAAGAGTCCGTACATTGTCGGCTGGATTTCAGCACCCAACTTCTTAGTCTGGATCACCATTTCATTGGTTTGCGCATGAAGCGCCATGCCGGTAGATAAGGCTAATGCAGCCAGTAATTCTGTGTATCTTCTCATGGTTTTCAATAAAAATTATATATAGTTATTTGATTCTTTTTCCCCAGACAGAACGTCCCCGGCTATCGAGTCCGGTAAAGAGAATTGTTTCGGTTTCGTTCTCCCAATCGTGTCCTGCAAAGATAACCAGATTCTCAATCTTCTCCGAGTTCAAATCTACCATTAATAGATGTTTTTCGGTCAAAAAGGACCATTTTCCATTCATTTGAACTATATTCCATTCGTTATCGGTCATCTGCCCTTTGCACGTGCCGTCTTTTACCAAAGTCACTCGGGTGGACAAGTTCCATTCCTTCTCTTTCAGTTCTCCCTCTCCCCATAAGATCTGTCCGGCTTCCAGCTGACGTTCGTATGCCGGTTCCTGCACTCGTATGATTTCCCATTCACCGACCAGATCTTCTTTGCTGAATTGACGCGAAGCAGTCCCTGCATATCTCTCGGGAGAAGCGACCGGCCAGCCTTCGGGAGTGAAGAACAACTGCCGTATATGTAACACCATTAACTGATTTTGCGGTGACAGACGTCCCTGATGTGCCATAAAATAGTTTCCTTCACCGTCAGAAAAGACGGCACAATGCGCTGTACCCGCCCATCCGGTATGGTTCTCAAAACGATATGGTGCAGTCAGTATCGGGAAGTTGTTGGTCGTATCTTTCACAGCCTTGCCAAAGTAGTCCGTAAACGGACCTTCGGCAGCATCCGAACGGCTGACACGTACATTATAAGTCGTCATCAGCGGATCATAGGAAGTGAAAAGATAATATTGTTTCAGCTCCGGATGATAGATTATTTCCGGTGCTTCGAGATTGTTCTTCCGATAGTTGGCACGCCGTGCTACAAGGTGCCCCAAATCGCCTTCGTTTAAGGCTAATCCGGTTTCAGGATTCAGTTCGACGCAATACAGACCACCGAAGAAGGAGCCGTAATGCATCCACCATTTACCAGTATTTTCATCTGCTATGACGCTCGGATCGATAGCATTCATCGCGGTAGAATCATCTGTTTTAACGATACAGCCTTTCTGCGTCCATGGCCCTTCGGGAGAAGTTGATTCGGCAAGTCCTATATAGGATGTTTTACGTCCGAATGCGGATACGCAATAGTAGAGGCGGTATTTATCTTTATAAGGGATGATATACGGTGCCCAGATATTGGTCGCCCCCTGCCCTCCTGCATGAGACTGTACCCAGTGAACCGCTTCTTCCGGTATTTCCGGAAATGCCCATCCCAGAAATTCCCAATGTACCAAATCCTTAGAACGGCGCATCTGGATAAACCCCAACGGCACGCCTTTCTCTCTCGCTTCTTTCCGGTTCTCACCGAAAATCGCATCTGTAGAATACATATAATAATAGTCGCCCAGCTTCCGGCAGGACGGATCGTGTACATTGTATGTTCCCCATTGACGGTAATCTTCCATTTTGGCTACTGATAAATAATTATCATCCCAAGAATTAGCAGAAGGAGTCGGAGTAAACACGGAAGAAGTGCAACTTACAAAGAAGCTGCCTGCTACTAAAAGAACTGGCAAAAACAAGTTTTTCATAATATCTGTGTATTCGTTCATCAATTATGCTACAAAAATACGCCCCGTTTCCCCTATGAAAGGTGGACATACGAACACGATTGGTGGACAATCCGATAATCTGCTGAAAAGAAGCTCTTCCCATTTTTGTGATTGAAGAGATTCTTCTAACTTTGCCCTTATTAATACGTACATATATGAAAAAACACCTACTTATATACCTTATAATATATAGTATCTGTTCACTGGCCGGACAGGTTCGGGCACAGGAACGGTTTGCCGACCGCTATAATATTACGTATGTGACCATGAACGAGGGGCTTCCACATAATTTTATCGACGATTTGTACAAAGACAGCCGGGGGTTTATGTGGATTTCGACTGCCGGAGGCGGGCTTTCCCGTTATGATGGCTATGAGTTTGTAAACTACACTCCCAATAATCACCAATGCAAACTAAAAAGCAACTTTATACGCAATGTCTGTGAAGACGCCTTCCAACGCCTTTGGATCGTCTCCGAAGGGGGAACGGATATTATTGACTTATCTACTTTAAAACCGATTATCCCCCATGACCCGAAAGGGATACTTCCAAAGATACTGGAACTACCGGCTACCCGTATCATGAAAGATACGCAAGGCTGTATCTGGCTTCATTGCGACAACGCCCTTCACCGTATCGAATTCAATGACAAAGGGGAAGTGCAAATCCTGTCTACACTCAGCCCTGTCTATCTGAATGGTCCGGACATTGCTCTGAAAGACATTGACGAGGATGGGAAAATATGGATGGGAAACAATGGAGAAATACGAAAAGTGGCATTAAGTCCGCAAAAGAGACTGGTAACCACTCCCATAGCCGACTGCCTGAAGTTCGAAGCGGGAACTTATATTTCGGATTTCCTCAGCAAAGAGAATGAAGTCTGGATCTCCAGTGACCGCGGACTATTCCGCTATAATAAAACTGGAAATGTGATAAAACGATATGAGCATGATTCCGGCAATCCCTATTCCCTGTCGCAAAATTATCTGACAAATTTAGCTATCACCGATGACAAACAATTAATCGTCGCGACACTACGTGGTATTAATATCTATAACCCGATGACGGATAATTTTGAACGTATAGCCTGTGACCTTCCAAATGGCGGCACCAATCTGCTGAACAGTAACTTTATTAATTGCATATTGACTGATGGAGAACATATCTGGTTCGGTACGGAAACCGGAGGTATCAATCTGTTGAATCCACGGCAACTATCGATACGGAGCTACCGGCATGACAAGGAAAATCCGTCAAGTTTATCCTATAATCCTGTTAATGCAATTTATGAAGATGTATACGGAACCTTATGGGTAGGGACAGTAGAAGGCGGACTGAACAGAAAAGAACGGAACAGCGAAGATTTCACCCATTATACACGTGAACACGGAGGACTGAGTCACAACTCCGTCAGTGCCCTGACTGCCGATACCGACAATCACTTATGGATAGGTACATGGGGAGGAGGTCTCAATCTGCTTGATCTGAAAGCTCCCCGACAGATACTGGAGGTAATTTCCTCACAGACCGGCGGAGGCTTTCCGATTAACTTTATCGGAGTATTGAATTATGACCCTATTAATGAAGGTATATGGATAGGCGCCAATCAAGGACTCTATTTTTATGATCCGGTAAAAAAGGAAATAACTGCTCCGTTACCGGATAAGGCTGCTGAAAATATTCATGGCTGTATCGGTTCCATTATCGATAAGGAGGGTAAACTTTGGGTCGGTTGTCTGGAAGGGGTTTATATCATCGATCTGCATTCCCGTTCCTCTAAAGGAGAATTCCAGTACAGGCACCTGAACTACAAACTGGACGATCCGTCCTCCCGCCTGATTGAGAAAATAACCTGCTTTTATCAAGGTAAGGACGGTACTTTATGGCTGGGCAGTAACGGATATGGCATTTATCAACGAAAAATCGATGCTCAAGGAAAAGAACAGTTTATCTCTTATAGCACAGCGCAAGGACTACCGAACAATAGTATTCGGGGAATACTGGAAGATAACAACGGTAACTTATGGATCAGTACCAATAATGGACTCTCCTGTTATCACCAGGCAGAGAATCGTTTCATTAACTATACCATACAGGATGGTCTGATTGACACACAGTTTTATTGGAACGCCTCATGTGGTTCTTCTCATGACTTACTCTATTTCGGCAGTGTAGGCGGATTGGTTGCAATCGAAAGTAATCGTCCGGCGATGTCTCTTCCAGCTGCCAAAGTACGTTTCACCCGCCTGCGGATAGGTAATGAAGAAATATTGCCGGGCAGCGAATACCTGTCGGAAGATATTGCCATAACGACGGAACTGAAACTGCATGAAAAAGAGAAATCTTTCTCACTCGAATTTGCAGCGCTCAACTTTGAGTCAAACAATACAGCCATATACAGTTATCGTCTGGTCGGTTTTGACGATAAATGGGTACAGGTTCCGGGCAACCGTCGTTTCGCCAGTTATACGAATTTACCTCCCGGTTCATATACTCTACAGGTCAGATACACTCCTGATGGTGAGAACGAGGGAGAAAACATAACGGAACTGAAGATTACGATTGTACCTTATTTCTATAAGACTGTATGGTTTATTCTATTCATCATCGTATTGTTATCTGTCAGTGTATGGCAATTCTATCAATGGCGCATCCGTAATCTGAAACGGCAGAAAGAATATCTGCACCGCACGGTAGAAGAACGTACTCATGAACTGGAACAGCAAAAGCATCTGTTAGAAAATCAAACGGATGAGCTGTCACGCCAAAACCATATGCTGATTCAACAGAATGAGAAAATCACGAGGCAGAAGGCACAACTGATTCGTATGTCCCGTAAAGTACAGGAATTGACGCTTGACAAGATTTCATTCTTTACGAATATTACTCACGAATTCCGTACACCGATTACCCTCATTATCGGTCCTATCGAACGTGCGTTAAAATTAAGCTACAATCCGCAAGTCATTGAGCAATTGAACTTCGTGGAACGCAATTCCAAATATCTATTGTCTCTCGTCAATCAGTTGATGGATTTCCGGAAGGTAGAGTCCGGCAAACTGGAGATTGTGAAGACTCGGGGAAATTTTCTGAAATTTATCGATTCACTGATCACTCCGTTTGAGGTATTCGCTCAAGAGCGGAACATTGTGCTCAAACGCTATTACCGGATGGAAATGCCGGAGATCTTGTACGATGAGGAAGCAATGCGTAAGGTGGTCACCAATCTGTTGAGTAACGCTATCAAGTTTACTCCTAACGGGGGAACTGTGTCTCTCTACCTATCTGCTCTTTTCGCCAAAGACAGTGAAAAAGAGACTCTGTATATTTGCGTCAAGGACAGTGGTTCGGGCATCCCTGAGGAAGACCTCAATCGAATTTTCAACCGCTTCTACCAGTCGCAGAATCAAGTGAAATATCCGGTATACGGACAAGCAGGAACAGGCATCGGTTTATACCTCTGCAAACGGATTGTTCAAATGCACGGCGGAGAGATCAAAGCATTCAATAACCGTCATGCGGGATGCTCTTTCCGCATCCTCCTCCCCTTGCAACGAAATGAAAGGAAAGACGAAAAGACAATCATTATTGATCACAACGATTCGTCCGCAATTCCTGTTCAGGATTCCGGCTCTCCAAAAGAGAAAGAGGCTTTAAGTATACTGGTTGTGGAGGATAATGCTGATATGCGGGGATATATCCGGTCTATTCTTCGTGAACAGTATCATGTACTGGAAGCTGCAAATGGCGAAGAAGCACTACATATACTTAATAGTAATCCAATAGACTTTATTATCAGTGATTTGATGATGCCTGTCATGGACGGAATCGAACTGTCCCGAAAGGTAAAGGAAACATTTGCCATTTCGCATATTCCTTTCCTGATGCTGACTGCCAAAACCTCACAAGAAGCCCGACTGGAAAGCTATCGTATGGGAGTGGACGAATATCTGCTGAAACCTTTTGATGAGACATTATTATTGACCCGTATTCAGAATATTCTGGAGAACCGGAAACGATATCAACGTAAATTTACGCTTGATATGGACGTGGACGTACTTAATATGGAAGAAGAATCCGGTGATAAGAAGTTCCTCAATCAAGTAATGGAAGTTATCAAAGAGAACTACAAGAACTCCTATTTTGAAGTCAGCGATTTTTGTGAAGCCGTCGGAGTAAGCAAAAGCCTGCTGAACAAAAAACTGCAAAACTTAATCGGTCAGTCCGCCGGACAGTTCATCCGGAATTACAGACTGAACATCGCACGGGAATTGATTCTGAAGAATCGGGAAACGAAGAATATGAATATAGCGGAAGTTGCCTACGAAGTAGGATTCAATGATCCCAAATATTTTACAAGATGCTTCACGAAACATTTCAATGTGACACCAAGCGCACTGCTGAATAACGAAGAATAACTGATATAAGGGTTGCTATTATGAAACAATGATAGCAGCCCTTCGTCTTAAAATGAGCTCATTTTAAGAGACATCCGTCCAAGATTATACTCAAAGTGTAAAAAAGACACTTATATAACCGTTTATCCACCTCGAAAATTCATTTGTCCACCTTTAATATACTCATCGGTTGTATTTTTGCGACACTACAACGAGTAGAATTATTGTTGAACCATTAATATCAATATCTATGAAGACAAGGAAATGGCCGTTACTACTTATGGCAATTCTTACCGTTCTCAGCATGAGTTCTTGTCAGGATTGGGGAGAAGCCGATCCACCGGCAGGAAATCAAAAACTTCCGGCAAAGCCGGATACCTCCGCTAAATTAATAGCTGAATTTACATTTGACGAAGATTTCAACTCTACTGCCACCGAAGGCGAAACACCTATATCGGGGGAAGGTTTTGCATACAGTGCAGATCAGGAGATTCCGGAAATCGTACAAGATGATGAAAGAGAAAGTGGAGTTATGCACGCCAACGGCGGATACCTCCGCATTCCCAACCCTCTTATCGGTGCAGATATCCAGACAGGAGTCTCATTTAGTTTCTTCGTAAAATCTACTAAAACAGACCATACAGGCGCACTGATCTCATTCAGTGACGGAACGAACAAACTGTATTTCACTGCAAATGCTTTTTTGAGCTATACCGGCACAGGAGGCTATCTGGACGTAAATGATCCGGAAGTCAGTGTAACGAACGCAATGCCTTACGGGACATGGCATTATGTTGCCTTGACTTTCACAGAGAAAGGATACGCCATTTATATCGATGGCACCAAGAAATACGATACCAACAACCATGCCAGCATCAGTTCCGGAAAGACAAGGGCTGTGAGCGTAGGTGACTTCGATTATTCCAATATGATCGATTTATTGTCATCTGCGACCTATATATATTTAGGCTATGGTTCGGATACGGAAACAGCCGAAGCCTATTATGATGATCTGAAGATCTGGACAAATACTTTCTCGGACAGCGATGCTCAGGGACCGAATATCGGTAGCGGAATACATGTGCCCGATCCTGTTTATAAAGCTACTTTCGAAACGACTACCGGACTACAGATCATTGGCGGTGGCAGCTTTGTTACAGATGATAATAGCGCCTTCGGAACCGTATTCAAGAATATCCCCGGAGGAATGCGTCAGAATTACTTGTTGCTTCCGGAAGATGTAATGTCACATTCTGCCGAAACGAAGGAGATGTCTATCGGTATGTGGGTGAATGCGAAGGATGCCGGAATCTCATCCACTTATATGTGGTCACCATTATTCAGTGCTCACGGGCAGGCACCGGGCATAGCAGGTACTGCCAATACAGACAACTGGCCTATGTTTGCATTGTATGTAAGAGGAACATTACAACTGAATAATGCCGGATGGTGCAACTTTGATGATGCACAGAATGTAAATGGTACCAATGCTCTATATCATGACGCCACTGACTGGTTAGCCGATCACGGGTGGCATTACTATACAGTAACTCTCACCGCTACTTCCGCCAAAGTATATATGGATGGCGAACTGAAGAACGAATGGCAGGTGGCAGGTACCGGAGATAATAATACAATTGAAGGTGCATTCATTTATGGTGCCAACTACAAATACATCACTTTAGGCGGAAATCAGGCGTTCGACTGGGGCGATCCCGATCCGGGATTCATGTTTGACGACTTCGCAGTCTATAACAAAGAATTGTCTCCGGAACAGATCAAACAGATTATGGAAGACAAGACTTTGGCTCTGCCTACTCCTGTCTACATCAATACCTTTGAAGAAGGAACCGGAGATGCAAAAATCGTAGGTTCGGGCAAAATAGTTTCAGTGGAAGACAAAGGGTTCGGACAAATATTCCAGAATGTAGCCGGTTCTAAAGGCACTAATTATCTGATGTTGCCTCAGGATGCTCTTTCCCACTCCGTAGAATCTCAGGAAGTGAGTATTAGTGTATGGGTGAATGCCAAGAATGCAGGAGCATCGGACGATTATCGCTATTCTCCCCTATTCACGGCATACGGAAACGAGCCGTCGGCAGGATCAGAGAATATATGGCCATTGTTTGTCCTGCAATCCCGCGGACTTGCCCAAATAAACTGTAACGGATGGACAGACTTCACCGCCGCACAAAATGAGAAAGGTGTCAACACCGTTTATTGCTCGGAATATGCAGCAGATGGAATCGTTTGTGAGGAAGACTGGCTGAAGGATCATGAATGGCATCTTTACACAGCCGTTCTCACGTCTACCACCTGTAAAATCTACATTGACGGAGAAGTCGCCAACTCATGGACAGTATCGGGCAGCGGTGACGGCAATACCATCTCCGGAATATTCACCAACGGTGCAGACTTGAAATACATCTCATTGGGCGGAAACCAGGCATGGACATGGGCTGACCCTGATCCCGGATTTATGTTCGACGACATCGCTATCTACAACAAAGCACTGACAATCGATGAGATACAGGCTATTATGAAAAAGAAAAAGAATTAAACCTTAAAGTTTAGTATACATGAAAAATTTTATACTGATACTCTGCCTCGCCACATTCAGCCAATGGGTGTATGCGCAGAACAAGCAGATCACCGGACGGGTAGTTGATACCAAAGGCGAAGCCGCCATTGGTGCAAGCATACTTGAAAAAGGAACTACAAACGGAACCATTACCGACTTTGACGGTAATTTCAAACTGACGGTCGGACCGAAAGCCGTGTTACAAATCAGTTATATCGGTTATAAGACACAGGAAATACCAGTAGCCAACAAGACGAAACTGAATATCACTATGGAGGAAGACACGGAAGTGCTGGATGAAGTCGTAGTGGTCGGATACGGTGCGCAGAAGAAAGAAAGTGTGGTAGGTGCCATCTCGCAGGTTTCTTCCAAAGAACTGTTGAAATCTCCGGCAGCCAATATTTCACAAGCGATTGCCGGTAAGATTTCGGGTGTAATCACTTCTCAGACTTCCGGTGCGCCGGGGGCTGACGATATGAAGATTTATATCCGTGGCCGTGCTTCTTTCGCAGGAGACAACCAGCCGTTGATTTTAGTAGACGGTGTAGAACGCGAGTTCTCACAGATTGCTCCGGATGATATCGAATCGATCTCTACGTTGAAAGATGCTTCCGCTACTGCCGTATATGGTGTGCGTGGTGCAAACGGTGTGATGCTGATTACAACAAAACGCGGTAAGGAACAGAAACCGACTGTCAGCCTGACCGCCAACTGGCAAATACAGTCCCCTACCCGCCAGGATACTTATCTGGATTCTTACAATTCGGTTGTATTGCTGGAAGAAGCGCTGGCTAACGACGGACTGCCTTCTCAATATTCGGCATCCGACATCGAAATGTATAAAAGAGCCTCAGCAGGACAACTCAGCGGAATCGATGCCCTCCTCTACCCGAATGTAGACTGGTATGACACCGTTTTGCGAAACAGTGCACCGGCACAACGCTACAATGTCAATATACAGGGCGGTACCAAACGTATGCGTTACTTTACTTCTGCCGAATATTATAACCAACAGGGATTGTTCAAGGAATTCAGTCAGGACGAATACGGAAACAAGTCAAACTCCAGCTTCAAGCGTTTCGCTTTCCGTGCCAATCTCGACTTCCTGATGACCAAAGACCTGACTCTTTCCGTCAACTTCGGGACACGTTTCGAAGAACGCAGAGGACCGAACTCGAATGAATCGAGAGACGGAACTTACAGTCAGGCATTTTATGAAATGAATCATACACCGGGATGGTTGTTTCCGGTATCCTATACCGTAGGTGAAGGTGAAGACCAGAAGACATTGTACAGTGGCAGTTCACAATACCAGAATAATATCGTGGCACGTTTTGCCAAAGCCGGTTTCTACCGCTCCACCAATACGATCAATGAAACAAATTTCATTGTGGATTATAAGATGAACTGGCTCACCAAAGGGCTGGCAGCAAAAGGAATGTTATCTTTCGACTACGACGCTTACTATAGGCGTGCTTTCAATGCCGACTTTGCCACTTATGAGCTGAATGACCGTACTAATTACAATTCAATAGACGCCTATACCCAGTTCAATACGGACACGGAACTTGCTTATCTGGGCAATGACCAGACTACCACTTATAAACTTTACATGGAATTCCAGCTGAACTGGGCACGAAAATTCGGCAAACATGACATTACCGCTATGGCACTGTACAACCAAAATGACTACCGTTATCAGGCAGACCTTGCCGAACGTTACCAAGGACTGGTAGGGCGTGCCACATACGGCTACGACGACCGTTACCTGGCAGAAGTCAACTTCGGCTATAACGGTTCGGAAAACTTCATGCGAGGCAGACGCTTCGGTTTCTTCCCTTCTTTCTCCGTAGGATGGAGAATCAGCAACGAAGCTTTCATGAAAGGAACGGAGGAGTGGCTGAACAATCTGAAGATCCGTGCATCCTATGGTGAAGTAGGTAACGATGTATACAAAGTGAATGGCGTAAAACAACGTTTCCTGTATCAGGCAGTGTGGACACAGATAGCCAACGACTATCACTTCGGAACAACCGGATATACCGGTATCTATGAAAGCCAGTACCCTAACTATGCAGTGACTTGGGAACGTGCTCACAAATACAACCTGGGACTGGAATTTGGTTTATGGAACGGACTGCTGAACGGTAATATCGACGTATTCTACGAAAAGAGAAACGATATCCTGACTCCTTATCTCACCCGTCCGCAATGGGTTGGCGTCAATATGGCTGCCGGCAATCTAGGAGAAACCAACAACAAGGGTTTCGAAATCGAACTGAAACATGCGAACCATATCGGAAAGGACTTTACCTATAATGCAAGTCTGACTTTCTCACACGCCCGCAATGAAATCCGGAACATGGACGAACCCGCCACAAAGACAGCTTATCGCAAACAGGAAGGTCATCCGATCAACCAATACTTCGGTCTGGTGTGCGATGGTTTTGTAACCCAAGCCGACTTGAACAATCCCGATTTTCCGGTTTCTACTTTCGGCAATGTACAGGTAGGCGACCTGAAATACCGTGATATGAACGGAGACGGATTTATCGATAGCCGTGATGAAACATTTATCGGCTATAGCGATGTTCCCGAAAACACTTACGCCTTGTCTCTGGGATGCGAATACAAAGGCATCGGATTCAGCATCATGTTTCAGGGAGTAGATCATGTTTCCAGATATTATGATGCGGAAGCAATGTACGCTTTCGTGAATGGCGGTAAGGTAAAAGAACATCATCTGAATCGCTGGAATCCCAACCAGTCGGAAGCATACAACCTTGCCAATGCCAGCTATCCGCTGCTCCATTATGACAGCTACGGCGACCATAATCAGCGTAAGAACTCGTTCTTCCTGAAAAACGGTAACTTCCTCCGTCTGAAGAATATCGAACTAAGCTACTCGCTTCCGGCTAAATGGATCAGAAAAGTAGCCATGAACGAATGCCGCGTCTACGTGAATGCAAACAATCTCATCACATGGGATAAGCTGGATGGTCTTTGCGATCCGGAAAGTGAAGGTTCCAACCGTTACCCGATTATGAAGACTGTGAACTTTGGTGTAAACATTAAATTCTAACAGATATAAGACATGAAAAAGACAATCATATATACCGTCTTTTGGTTGGCAACCGCCGGAATCGCCCTGACTTCCTGTGAAGATATATTCGGTGGTTTTCTGGACAAACAGCCCAGCAACGAACTGACAGAAGAAGAGGTATTCAGCCAATGGACTACTACCCGTGAGTTCCATCTCGATACTTACAACTTCCTGCGCCACGGTGCCTGCCGCATCAACAACTCATGGATGGATGCAGCTACCGACTTAGCCGAAACCAGCTACGCCAGCGGCGGCACGCGTACAAGTTTCAACATCGGTAACTATTATGCCAGCGGTGCCGCCACTGAACTCACCGGCACATGGGAACACTATTACCGGGGTATCCGCAAATGCAATATGCTATTAAAGAACATCGACGACGTGCCCAAAGCTACGGATGACTCGGAAGAAGCACACGCTACCTATGTGAAACAATACAAGGCGGAAGCTCATTTCCTCCGTGCTTATTTCTACTGGGAAATGTTTCTCCGCTACGGTCCCGTCCCTCTGGTTACAGATGTACTCGATCCGGACGGAGACTTGCTCAGCAACTATACCACCCGCCCTTCCCTGAAAGAATATGTAGTTGACTTCATTCTGAAAGAACTGAAAGATTGCGAAGAAGGATTGATGGATAAAGCTACTTCTGCCGAATCGGGCAACCCCGGACGTATCAGCCAGCCAATGGCACGTGCACTGTATTCACGTGTCATGCTCTACATGGCAAGCGACCGTTTCAGAAGTGAATCGGGTATCAGCTGGCAGCAAGCCGCCGATGCAGCGCAAAGCTTCATGACGGATTACGGAACGCTCTACGAACTCTACACGACCGATACCGATCCGAAGACCTGCTATACCAACGCCATCCTGAAGAACGCACATGACGAGAAAAATAATGAAACGATCTTCTGGCGTAATGATGTAGCTGTAGGATGGGGAGCGATCTATAACGATACGCCGGTAGGCGAAGGCGGCAACGGAGGTTTGTGCCCGTCACAGAATTTAGTGGATATGTACGATATGGCGAACGGACAGTCTCCTTTCAGCAGTTATGATGAAACCGGCGCCCCTGTTTATAATGGAACAGCCACTCCGGCCATCAACAATGCCAGCGGATACAAGAGCAATGATCCTTACAGCAACCGTGACCCGCGTCTGGCGGCTACCGTACTCTACAACGGTGTGAATTGGGGGAATGGTATAATTAATGTACTCAAAGGACAACGGGATAACCCGCAAGGAAATGCAAATGCAACGCCGACCGGATACTATACCCGCAAGTATATTCCGGAAGTGATCCTGAACAATAACCATACCGGCAGCAACTACCGTAACTGGATTATCATCCGCTATGCGGAAATCTTATTGAACTACGCAGAAGCCTTGAATGAAGCTGGCGGGTCACGTGCGGACGTACTGAATGCCATCCAGCCTCTCCGCGACCGTGTAGGGATGACTGCCAAACTCACAGACCGCAGCGATCTTCAGACCATTGCCGACCGCCGTAACTTCATCCGCAAGGAACGTACCGTCGAACTCGCTTTTGAAGATCATCGCGCATGGGACGTACGTCGCTGGAATGTAGCGGAAAAAGCATTGGCACGTCCTATCTACGGAATGGAGGTTACCAAGGAAAACGGAAAGTTTGTCTATACACGTAAAGTTGCCCAGAACCGGGTATTTACGGAGAAAATGTATCTCTACCCGATACCGGAAGGAGAAGTATGGAAAACGAATATCGAAAACAACCCGGGTTGGAACAATTAACTGAATGAATATGCAACCGATGAAATTAAATAACATACAGACAGGATTCAAAAGAATCCTGCTCACCGTAGCCACAGTTTTCATGCTGGGCAACGGATGGGCGCAAGATGCTAAAGTCCTGAAAGGACGAATCGTAAATGCAGAGGGTGAACCTATCGCAGGTGCGGTGGTCAACGTAGCGGAAGCAAGCCGCATCGCACTCTCGGACAAGGACGGTTTCTTCACTTTGAAGAATGTAAAACCTGCCGACGAGCTTTATGTAAGCAGCGTAGGTTATCTGCCGGCAACAGCCATTGCCGACTTTGATGAGAACTTCAAGATTGTCATGGATGCCGACCTGGATGAATATGCTCATACGACTCCGCTTCCTTTCAACCGCAAACCCAAGAAGTTTGTGACAGAGTCCACCTCCATCGTCACCGGAGAAGAACTGGAAAAACATCCGGTAACCGTTTTGCAGAATGCGTTTACCTCCACTGTCACCGGTGTAGAGACGTATGAGGCGCAATCCGAACCGGGATGGAGTGAAACAGCTATGTATATCCGTGGCATCCGTACCATGAATGCCAGTGCACGCAGTCCGTTGATCATCGTCGACAATGTGGAACGTGACCTCTCATTCCTCGATGCCTACCCTATTGAATCGATTACGATATTGAAGGATGCCGCCGCCACCGCTATCTATGGAATGCGTGGAGCCAACGGCGCAGTACTCGTAACGACCAAACGCGGAGAAACCGGTAAGACTAAAATCAACTTCACACAAGAAGTCGGCTTCCAGACTATTGCCGGAATTCCCGAAAGCCAGAATTCTTATAACTATGCGCTGAGCCGTAATCAGGCACGATACCTGGACGGATTAAGTCCCGAATATTCCGATGAAGACCTGGAATACTACCGTCGTGTCTGCAACGGTGAGCAGTTGGAAGGAATGGCCAAATACAAATACTTCAATACGAACTGGCACGACACCATGCTGCGGGATGCAGCTCCGCAATACCGTACCAACCTGTCTGTCAGCGGTGGTAATGCACGTGCACGCTACTATGTCTCCTTCTCTTATCTCCGCCAGGAAGGTTTGTTCGACACCAAATGGACGGAATGGAACGAAGGATACAGCACACAGGAAGTATTGAACCGTTACAACCTGCGTTCGAACATCGACATCGATGTAAACAAGTTTCTGAATGTATCGATGGACTTGGGCGGACGTATCGACAATATCTCCCAACCGGGCATTGACGTATGGAACCTCTTTACCTGGGGAGCCGGCGAAAATCTTCCGGTGTATCCCGTATTCTGCCCGAACGGTGAATTCTTTATGCCAACCAGCAGCGACAGTAAAAACGGTGCCGCACAAATCGCCGGACGTGGTGTGGAGCAGAACCGCCGCCGTAACCTCTATACAACCGTAACGGCTACCGGAAACCTGGATGCCCTCGTTCCCGGACTGAAAGCCAAGATGACGTTCAGTTTCGACTCTTACGAAACATTCCAGAAGGTGCAGCAAGCCGATGTCAATGTCTACTACTATAACTATATGGCTGATGTCAACGACCCGTCGGAATATACATACCAACGCATGAGAACGTACAAAGCATTGCCCAATGCCACCACTTCTCCACGTGACTATTACTATAATCTCAATATGAACGGCGGACTGGCATACGAACATACATTCGGCAAACATGCCGTCAATGCCCAGGCTTTTATCCGTACTTATCAGAATGTAGTACGCGGACAGGAATCATCCAACCGCTACCTCTCTTACAATGCACAGGCTACCTATGTATATAACAACCGGTATATCCTTTCCGGTAATATCTCCCGCATGGGCAGTGATAATTATGCCGACGGCGAACGCTTCGGAACATTCCCCGGCGGTTCCGTGGGATGGGTACTTTCTGAAGAATCATGGCTGAAGAACTCGTTCGTGAATCTCCTGAAGCTCCGCGCATCCTATGGACGGGCAGGACAAGCCGTAACAGGCGTCAGCCGCTACCCGTACCAAGGTACATTCACCGAAGGAGGCGGATATAATTTCGGTACTTCCCAATCTTACACGGAAGGTGTATATGAATCGACAGCCGGCAACAAGAATATCAAATGGGAAATCTCAGATATGGCAAACTTCGGCGTTGACTTCGACTTGTGGAACAAGAAAATCTACGGTTCTGTGGACTTCTTCAAGGAATGGCGTTCCAATATTCTGGTATCCCGTTCCACCGTGCCCGGCTTATTCGGTGTAAACGCTCCGCAAGACTCTTACGGCAAGGCCGAAACGAAAGGTTTTGAGATCACTTTAGGACATAGCAACCGGATCGGTGATTTTGAATACTATATCGACGGTATGCTGACCTTCAACACCAACAAGATCACCGAAATGGATGAACTGACTCCCGATTACGCTTATCAGGCAAGAACCGGCAACCGGATCGACCAAAGCCAGCTCCTGATCTGGAAACAATGGGCCAGTAATCCCGACCTGATTCCGGAGTCGTATGAAGATGCCGTTGCCAATCCTCAGAAATATCCGTGGAACGCTGCCGGTAAATACAAGCTCGGCAATGCCGTATTCCAGGATACGAACGGCGACCGTAAAATAGACAGCTACGACAAAGTACCGACCGGATACACAAATATTCCGGAATTAATCCCGACCATCCGTTTAGGTTTCAGTTGGAAAGGTTTCGACGCACGTGCCGTGCTGACGGCTTATCTGAACCGCACCGTTCCCTGTCGCGAGAATATGGACTATGGTTTCGGCTGGGGAGGTACTTCCACTCATGAAATCACCAACACATGGGGATATTATACCGATGATCCGACAGACCCGCGCAATATCAACGCCAAATATCCGCGTTTGTCTACTTCCTTCAGTGACCTCGACCGGAACTATCCTTACAATGAGTCTACCATCTGGGTAGTCAACGGAGACTTCCTTTCATTGCGCAATGTGGAAGTCGGCTACTCACTTCCTGCACGATTGATTTCTAAAGTCAATATGACGAAATGCCGTCTTTACTTCAGCGGCTACAACCTGTGCAACTGGAGCCATCTGCCTAAAGGCTTTGATCCGGAAAACCCGACCAACTATATCTGGGCATATCCCAAGACACGTTCATTTACGTTCGGTGTGAATATCGGATTCTAATCATTCAATAAAACAGCAAAGAATTATGAAAAGAATATCAACTTATATAGTTACTCTGGTCCTCGCACTCGCAGGCAGTTCGTGCAGCGACTACCTCGACAAAGAGTACGATGCCTCCTTATCTGAAAAGAAAGTGTTCAATAACCAGAACCTGACACGCGAGTTCCTCGCCAACATCTACACGAATCTGCCGGACGGACTGGCGCCACTGTCGGACGACCAGTTCACAGGTGCTTCACGTGACTGTATGACGGATAATGCAGTGACCTGCTGGGGACTTCATTATTATACAAAGATCGGCAGCGACGGATACACCGCCGGCGACCATCCCCTGCTGGGCTTCTGGAACACCGACTTATACGGGATTCGGAAATGTAATATGTTTCTGAAGAACGCCAAGGCATCCGTAGTAGGAAATACGGAGAAAGACGGCGATGACAACCGCCTTTACGACCGTTACTGTGCAGAAGCCAGACTGCTTCGCGCTATCTTCCATTTCGACTTAATCTGCTGGTTCGGCGCTGCCCCTGTCATTGCGGAAGATGAATCCGGCGAACCGATCATCTTCGACTTGTCCGATCCTTCGGCAATGAACATGTTCCGTACTCCCGCTGCCGAAGCACTTGAATGGGTAGCCGACCAATGCGACCAGATCAAAAACCAGCTCCCTTTCCGCTACAGCGATGAAGCATCCAACTGGGGACGTGTCAACGGAGCCGCCGCTTATGCTTTAAAGGCAAGAGCCCTGCTCTACCGTGCTTCCAAACTGAACAATCCGGACGGCAACACCGCATACTGGGCGAATGCGGCGCAGGCAGCAGCCGACTTCATCACTCAGAATAACAAGCAAAGTTACCCTTACCGACTGTACAATACGGGAAATCCAGAGAATGACTATTACGAATGTTTCACGACCAATCCGGTATACAACAATGAAATTATCCTTGCACGCTCTGTATGGAATACCAATCAGGTAGAAAAAGTATTCCTGCCGGTAGGCTTTACCGGTTCTTTCTCCGGAAACGGACGTACCAACCCGACACAGAATCTAGTGGACGCTTACGAAATGAGCAACGGCAAACGGATCGATGAGAACGGCAGTACCTACGATGCCGCCAATCCGTATAAAGACCGTGACCCGCGTCTGGCACAAACCATCTTCTATCAAGGCATGATGTGGGGACGTGCCGACAAAGAAGAAAGACGTGCCATCGACGTACGCTACAACTCGGATGCGGACAAAGGAGTGGATTACACCTCAGCCATGGGAGGTACCTACACCGGATACTATCTGAAAAAGTACGTGAATAACATATCCTGCAAAGAACCGGCCACCTATCCTCACGCATGGATGATTTTCCGTTATGGCGAAATTCTGCTGAATGCCGCCGAAGCCTATAATGAAGCGGAAGGTCCTGCCAAGGCATACAGTTACATCAATGAGGTACGCGCCCGTGCCGGTATGCCGGCCTACGCAGATATGTCGCAAAGTGAACTCCGCGAACGTATCCGCAACGAAAGACGCATCGAACTGGCTTTCGAAGATCATCGTTTCTTCGATGTACGCCGCTGGAAACTATATGACAATGTAACCTCTACGGGAGAAACCGGAAAGCCCCGTTACAACCAGTTGCTGAATCTTTATGGAGTGAAGGTCACCGGCAACGCAGATACTCCCTCCTATACCTTCGGACTGGCAGAAACGGTCAATTCACGCACGTTTGTCAATCCCAAGAGTTACTACTTCCCGATACCTGCCAACGAAGTGAAACGGGCACCCAATCTGGGACAGAATCCGGGATGGGACACCGGAAGCGCTTCTAACGAATAAACATCAAAACAATCTAAAAAAGAAAGACTGAGATATGAAATACTTAAAGACCATCTATCTTCTACTCTGTTGCACGCTCGCCCTGGCAGCGTGCAGCGACGACGATGAAAACTCCGCATCAGGAGCTTTAAGCATCACAACGCCGGCATATACGAATGTGGGGTACAACAAAGCAACCTTATCCGCCAATATCAGCGGAACGGAAGGAGTGAATATCGTCAAACGGGGATTCTGCTACGCCACGGCATCCCATCCGGACATTTATGACACGACCTCCGAAGTCAGAGGATCGGAAATCAGTACGACCCTGACCGGCCTGACTCCACAAACGACGTATTACGTAAGAGCTTTTGTCACCCTTTACAACGAAGAGCCCAGATACTCGGAGGAAACTTCTTTCACGACTTCCGCCGAGACACTGAGCGATGAACTGGCAGCGTACGAAGCACCCACGTATGTAGACGACTACACAAGTTTCTCAGCCTGGAGCAACCGTTATGACTGGAACCTTGCCAACGTACACGACCCTACGGTAATGAAAGCCGATGACGGATATTACTATATGTATCAGACAGACGCTTCTTACGGCAACGCGCACAGCGGAAACGGACACTTCCACGCACGGCGTTCCAAAGACCTCGTAAACTGGGAGTACCTGGGAGCAACTATGAGTGAAACGCCCCCGACATGGATCAAAGAAAAGCTGAATGCCTACCGTCAGGAGATGGGACTGGAACCGATTGACAATCCGTCTTACGGATACTGGGCACCTGTTGCACGAAAAGTATCGAACGGAAAATACCGTATGTATTATTCCATCGTAATCACGAACTACATCCAAACCGGAAAACCGGAAATTGAGAACAACGGCAACTTTGACGGTTCATGGACCGAACGCGCGTTTATCGGACTGATGGAAACTTCCGATCCGGCAAGTAATATATGGGAAGACAAAGGATTCGTTGTCTGCTCTGCCAGCGATAAGGGAAAGACGGATTATGGGCGCAGCAGCATCAATGACTGGGAAGGGTATTTTAAAATCAATGCGATCGACCCTACTTATATAATAACGGAAAATGGCGAACACTGGCTGATCTATGGTTCATGGCACAGCGGTATCGCTGCCCTACAGGTAAATCCGGAAGACGGCAAACCGCTGAATGCTTTGGGAAATCCCTGGGACATCACAGGGGAAGACAATTCGGGTTATGGAAAGATAATCGCCACACGTGGCACCAGCCGCTGGCAGGCATCCGAAGGTCCCGAAGTGATCTATCGTGACGGTTATTACTATCTGTTCCTGGCTTACGGTTCACTGTCGGTAGAATATAATACACGTGTCTGCCGTTCCAGAAACATCGACGGCCCTTATGTAGACATACACGGAAATTCCGCTATGGGAAGCGCGCAACTATATCCGATACTGACTGCTCCTTACCGGTTCGACAACAGCTACGGCTGGGTAGGAATTTCCCATTGCGGCATCTTCGATGACGGAGCCGGCAACTGGTTCTATACTTCACAAGGACGTTTCCCTGTGAACGTAGGCGGCAATGAATACTCCAACGCCATCATGATGGGACATGTACGCAGCATCCGCTGGGATGCCAACGGCTGGCCTCTCGTTATGCCCGAACGTTACGGAGCCGTTCCGCAAGCGCCTATCACGGAAAATGAAATAGCCGGAGACTGGGAACATCTGGCATTGACCACCAGTACGGGCACCCAACGAACGTCCGAAACGATGACTTATGATCTCGGTACGCATAAGATAACTTCCGGCAGCTGGAAAAATGCTACATGGACATTTGATGCAGCGACTCAGACCATCACGACAAGCGCCGGAGTAGTACTCTATCTGCAACGTGAAGTCGACTGGGAAGCCAGTCCGCGGACACATACGATTGTGTATGCGGCCCAGGGTAATCAAAAGACATATTGGGGGAAGAAACTCCAATAACCCTCTATAGAAAAATAAATATGTGTTTTGCTGTCACCGTCACAAAGCAGAGCATAACTCGCTTATAATGAAGAAGTAAAGCAGTGACAGCAACTAGTGACAGCACTGTGATGGCAATTTTTGCTGTCACAGTGCTCTATATCTACCGGACTTTGCCGACAGGTCATGCGTAGGTCCATTCGTTTCCATATGCCGGAACCAACAGTTCCAAGCGGATGAAACTCTAGTTTCAAGCAGAGGAAACTTTAGTTTCAAACTGAAGAAACTTTAGTTTCAAGCTGGTGAAACTCTGGTTCCAAGCCCCAGAAACTATCCAGCTCTATATAGAAAGAGAAAATGCAATATAACGATCCCGCTCCGAAGACAGGAACATGCGATAGTTTTATACGTAACAGTAAAGTTCTTATCCTTTTATGTTGCACAACATATAAGAGTGTATTTGATACACCAAACAAAAGTGTTACTTTTACACCCAAAATAAGATAAGCATCTCATTTACATTAAAAATAAAACCATGAAAAAACATTTTCTACTTGCAGGAATTGCCGCGCTGATGCTTGCCGCGTGCAATAACAAGCCGGCTTCCGAGCTGACTTTATCCGGTCTTGACCCGGCAAAATTTCAAACAGAAGTGAACAATGCCCAAACAGCTCTTTATACCTTAAAGAATAAGGCGGGTATGGAAGTATGCATCACTAACTTCGGCGGACGCATCGTGTCCATCATGGTGCCCGACAAGAACGGCAAGATGCAGGATGTAGTTTTAGGTTTTGACAGCATTGCTGATTATATTAATGTACCCAGTGATTTCGGTGCTTCTATCGGCCGTTACGCCAACCGCATCAACCAAGGGCGTTTTGTACTGGACGGAGATACCATCCAACTGCCGCAAAACAACTTCGGCCACTGCCTGCACGGAGGCCCGAAAGGATGGCAATACCAAGTATACGAAGCCAACCTTATCGATCCGACAACACTGGAACTGACTCTTATCTCTCCGGACGGTGACGCGAATTTCCCCGGAAATGTGACTGCTAAAGTAACCTATCAACTGACAGATGACAACGCCATCGACATCAAGTACAGCGCTACTACCGACAAAAAGACAATCATCAACATGACCAACCACTCTTACTTCAATCTGGCTGGTGATCCGTCAAAAACATCGACAGACAACATCATGTATGTAAATGCAGATTACTATACTCCGGTAGACAGCACCTTCATGACAACCGGCGAAATCGCTCCGGTCAAAGATACTCCGATGGACTTCACTACTCCGAAAGCGGTAGGCAAAGATATCAACAACTACGACTTCGTCCAACTCAAGAACGGCAACGGATATGATCACAACTGGGTGCTCAACACCAAAGGTGACATCTCGCAGGTAGCTGCCAGACTGACGTCTCCCGAAACCGGAATCACATTGGAAGTATATACCAACGAACCGGGTATTCAGGTATACACAGGTAACTTCCTCGACGGAACCGTAAGCGGAAAGAAAGGCATCGTTTACAACCAACGTGCTTCTGTCTGCCTCGAAACACAACACTACCCCGACAGCCCCAACAAAGCCGACTGGCCGTCCGTTGTGCTGGAACCGGGACAAACGTACAACAGCGAATGTATCTTTAAATTCTCGACAGAGAAATAATATTAACTTATAAATCAAATTTATTGTGGAAGCATTAGATTGGCTAGTAATTGGAGTCTTCTTTTTGGCTCTGATAGGTATTATTGTTTGGGTAGTCAGACAAAAACAAAATGACTCGGCAGATTATTTCTTAGGCGGACGTGACGCAACATGGCTTGCGATCGGTGCCTCTATCTTCGCATCAAACATCGGTTCGGAACACTTGATCGGACTGGCGGGAGCAGGAGCTTCAAGCGGTATGGCGATGGCTCACTGGGAAATTCAGGGATGGATGATCCTGATTCTGGGATGGGTATTCGTACCTTTCTATTCACGAAGCATGGTATACACGATGCCGGAATTTCTGGAACGCCGTTACAATCCTCAGTCACGTACCATCTTATCGGTCATCTCACTGGTAAGTTATGTATTGACCAAGGTAGCAGTGACAGTATATGCCGGCGGACTGGTATTCCAGCAAGTATTCGGCATCAAGGAACTCTGGGGAATCGACTTCTTCTGGATTGCCGCCATCGGACTGGTAGTTCTCACTGCACTATATACGATCTTCGGTGGTATGAAATCGGTACTTTATACTTCTGTACTTCAGACTCCGATTCTTCTGTTAGGTTCGTTGATTATCCTTGTGCTCGGTTTCAAAGAACTGGGAGGCTGGGACGAAATGATGAGAGTGTGCGGTGCTGTGACGGTAAACGATTATGGTGACACCATGACCAATCTGATCCGCAGCAACGATGATGCGAACTTCCCTTGGCTGGGTGCACTTATCGGTTCTGCCATTATCGGTTTCTGGTACTGGTGTACTGACCAGTTCATCGTACAACGTGTACTTTCCGGAAAGAATGAAAAAGAGGCTCGTCGCGGTACTATCTTCGGCGCTTACCTGAAGCTGTTGCCTGTATTCCTGTTCCTGATTCCGGGTATGATTGCTTTCGCATTACATCAGAAATATATCGGTGCCGGTGGCGAAGGTTTCCTCCCGATGCTTGCCAATGGTACTGCCAACGCTGACGCCGCCTTCCCTACTCTGGTAGCTAAATTGCTTCCTGCCGGTGTGAAAGGTCTGGTAGTATGCGGTATCCTCGCTGCCTTGATGAGTTCGCTGGCTTCACTGTTCAACTCATCTGCCATGTTGTTTACAATCGATTTCTACAAACGCTTCCGTCCGGAGACTCCGGAAAAGAAACTGGTGGGTATTGGTCAGATAGCAACGGTAGTGATCGTAATCCTCGGTATTCTCTGGATTCCTATCATGCGTAGCGTAGGTGATGTACTTTATACTTATTTGCAGGACGTTCAGTCTGTATTGGCTCCGGGTATTGCCGCTGCCTTCCTGCTGGGTATCTGCTGGAAACGTACTTCCGCACAAGGTGGTATGTGGGGATTGATCGCCGGTATGATCATCGGTCTGACTCGTCTGGGTGCCAAAGTATATTACAGCAACGCAGGTGAAGTGGCAGATTCTACCTTCAAATATTTGTTCTACGATATGAACTGGCTGTTCTTCTGCGGATGGATGTTCCTGTTCTGTATCATCGTAGTCATCGTAGTCAGCCTTGCCACGGAAGCTCCGACAGCTGAAAAGATTCAGGGACTGGTATTCGGCACAGCTACTAAAGAACAAAAAGCGGCTACCCGTGCAAGCTGGGATCACTGGGATATCATTCATACAGTAATCATCCTTGCTATCACAGGTGCCTTCTACTGGTATTTCTGGTAATTAAATAAATTCATTCAAACGATGAAAAACTATTATAGTTCGAATCCTACCTTCTATCTCGGTATCGACTGCATCATCTTTGGTTTTAATGAAGGCGAAATAAGCCTGCTGCTGCTGAAGAGAAACTTCGAACCGGCAATGGGCGAATGGTCACTGATGGGAGGATTCGTGCAAAAAGACGAAAGCGTGGACGACGCTGCCAAACGTGTACTGGCTGAACTTACAGGTTTGGAAAACGTATACATGGAACAGGTGGGAGCCTTCGGCGCCATCGACCGCGATCCGGGCGAAAGGGTAGTTTCGATTGCCTACTATGCGCTGATCAACATCAATGAGTACGACCGCGAACTGGTTCAGAAGCACAATGCTTACTGGGTAAACATCAACGAACTCCCCGCACTGATTTTCGACCATCCGGAGATGGTCGATAAAGCACGGGAGATGATGAAACAG
This sequence comes from uncultured Bacteroides sp., assembly GCA_947646015.1. GTDB lineage: Bacteria > Bacteroidota > Bacteroidia > Bacteroidales > Bacteroidaceae > Bacteroides. The sequence goes on from CANSEY010000020.1 coordinate 33,821, forward strand.
AAAGCATCTGTCGAGCCTATCGGATTCAATCTGTTGCCGAAGCTGTTCACACTGTCCCAACTGCAAAGTCTCTACGAAGCTATTTACGGCGAACCGATGGACAAACGGAATTTCCGCAAGCGTGTCGCAGAAATGGACTTTATCGAAAAGACGGATAAAATCGATAAACTGGGTTCCAAACGGGGTGCAGCCTTGTATAAATTCAACGGCAAAGCCTACCGCAAGGACCCGAAATTTAAATTATAATCAATATGCTGGAAGAACTGAAAGAAAAAGTATTTCATGCCAATCTCGAATTGGTAAAGCATGGATTAGTCATCTTTACATGGGGAAATGTTTCTGCCATCGACCGTGAAACGGGACTGGTAGTCATCAAACCCAGTGGAGTCAGTTATGATGATATGAAAGCGGAAGATATGGTAGTAGTGGACCTGGATGGCAAAGTCGTCGAAGGACGGCTGAAGCCATCCTCAGATACTCCTACTCACGTGGTACTCTACAAAGCATTCCCCGAAATCGGCGGAGTGGTGCATACCCACTCTACTTATGCTACCGCATGGGCGCAGGCCGGTTGTGATATCCCTAATATCGGAACAACTCACGCTGACTATTTCCATGATGCAATCCCCTGCACAGCGGATATGACGGAAGCTGAAGTAAAAGGTGCCTATGAACTGGAAACCGGAAACGTGATCGTAAAACGTTTCGAAGGCCTGAACCCTGTACATACACCGGGAGTATTGGTCAAGAATCATGGTCCTTTCTCTTGGGGAAAAGACGCACACGATGCCGTACACAATGCAGTAGTGATGGAACAAGTTGCCAAAATGGCAAGCATTGCTTATGCCGTGAATCCCAATTTAACAATGAACCCGCTGCTGGTAGAGAAACACTTCAGCCGCAAGCATGGTCCGAACGCTTACTACGGACAATAAAATAATTGACAATTGACAGTTGACAATTGACAATTAATGCGAGAGGACATGAAGGATAATGTAGTAAAAGATAAAAGTTTGGAGTTCGCTGTTCGGATTGTGAATTTATATAAGTTTTTAGTAAATGAACAAAAGGAGTTTGTGATGAGTAAGCAAATATTGCGATCCGGGACCAGTATTGGTGCCAATATTCGTGAGGCTGAGCAAGCACAAAGTCGGGCTGATTTTATTAATAAGCTGAATATAGCACTTAAGGAAGCGAACGAAACAGAGTATTGGCTGGAATTATTGATTAGAACAGAGTATATCACTCGGGAACAATATGAGAGCATCAATAATGACAGCACAGAAATAAACAAATTATTAATATCTATAATTAAAACAACAAAAAACAATTAATAATAACCCGCAATTGCCATTTGACTTTCGACATTCTCTCATTGTCAATTGTCAATTGTCAATTGTCAATTCAATAAATTATGAATAACGTATTTGATCAGTATGAAGTATGGTTCGTAACAGGAGCACAGCTCTTGTACGGAGGTGATGCAGTAATCGCAGTAGACGCACACTCTAACGAAATGGTTAACGGTCTGAATGAATCGGGCAAACTTCCTGTTAAAGTAGTATACAAAGGAACGGCCAACTCTTCTAAAGAGGTGGAAGCTGTATTCAAAGCAGCCAACAACGATGACAAATGTGTAGGCGTCATCACTTGGATGCATACTTTCTCTCCTGCTAAAATGTGGATTCATGGTCTGCAACAATTAAAGAAACCATTGCTGCACCTGCATACTCAATTCAACAAGGAAATTCCTTGGGATACAATGGATATGGACTTTATGAATCTGAACCAGTCAGCTCACGGCGACCGCGAGTTCGGACATATCTGTACCCGTATGCGCATCCGTCGCAAAGTAGTGGTAGGCTACTGGAAAGAAGAAGAAACATTGCATAAGATTGCTGTCTGGATGCGTGTTTGCGCAGGTTGGGCTGACTCTCAGGATATGCTGATCATCCGTTTCGGCGATCAGATGAATAATGTAGCCGTAACCGATGGTGACAAGGTAGAAGCAGAACAACGCATGGGCTATCATGTAGATTATTGCCCGGCAAGCGAGCTGATGGAATATCACAAAGATATCAAAAATGCTGATGTAGATGCTTTGGTAGCTACTTACTTCAATGACTACGATCATGACGCTTCTCTGGAAGACAAATCAACCGAAGCTTATCAGAAAGTATGGAATGCTGCCAAAGCCGAGCTTGCTCTCCGTGCTATCCTCAAAGCGAAAGGCGCCAAAGGATTCACTACCAACTTTGACGATCTGGGTCAGACTGACGGTAGCTATTTCGATCAGATTCCGGGACTGGCTTCTCAACGCCTGATGGCAGAAGGCTACGGATTCGGTGCTGAAGGTGACTGGAAATCGGCTGCTCTTTATCGTACTGTATGGGTAATGAATCAGGGACTTCCGAAAGGCTGTTCATTCCTCGAAGACTATACACTGAACTTTGATGGTGCCAACAGTTCTATCCTACAGTCACATATGTTGGAGATCTGTCCGCTTATCGCAGCTAACAAGCCTCGTCTGGAAGTACACTTCCTCGGCATAGGTATCCGTAAGAGCCAGACTGCCCGCCTTGTGTTCACTTCAAAGACAGGAACAGGCTGCACCGCAACTGTAGTGGATATGGGTAACCGTTTCCGTCTGATCGTAAACGATGTAGAATGTATCGAACCGAAACCACTTCCGAAATTGCCGGTTGCTTCCGCACTCTGGATTCCGATGCCTAACCTCGAAGTAGGCGCAGGCGCATGGATTCTGGCCGGTGGAACTCACCACTCTTGCTTCTCATACGACTTGACAGCAGAATACTGGGAAGATTATGCAGAAATCGCAGGCATCGAAATGGTACATATCAATAAAGATACGACTATCAGCTGCTTCAAGAAAGAACTGCGCATGAATGAAGTATATTATATGCTGAACAAAGCGCTTTGCTAAAAAACAATCACTGAGTCCACTTAAAAAAATCGGTACCATCTCCATTGGTACCGACTTTTTAGTCACACACAATATGGATACTGGCGACTTTTAATTCAACCCGAATTAAAGACACTTCCGCCTTTTGAAAGCAGACTCAGTTTTTGTTCTCCACACTTATTGTTATACCTTAAAATATCGGTTTCCAACATGAAATTAGATGCAAAATCAACCATCGAGACAGGTAAAGCCATCCTTGGCATAGAACTCGGTTCTACACGAATAAAAGCTGTTCTGATTGACCAGGAAAACAAACCTATCGCTCAAGGCAGCCACACATGGGAAAATCAACTGGTCAACGGACTTTGGACTTACAGCATTGATGCCATCTGGTCCGGACTGCAAGATTGCTACGCCGACCTCCGCTCCAACGTGAAGAAATTATACGACACAGAGCTCGAAACACTGGCAGCCATCGGTGTCAGCGCCATGATGCATGGTTACATGCCTTTCAATGAAAAAGAAGAAATCCTCGTGCCTTTCCGCACTTGGAGAAATACCAATACAGGCCGTGCTGCGGCAGAATTATCCGAATTATTTGTCTATAACATCCCTTTGAGATGGAGCATTTCTCATTTGTACCAGGCTATTCTGGACAACGAAGCGCACGTCAAAGACATCAAGTTCCTGACAACTCTTGCAGGTTATGTACATTGGCAGATAACAGGCGAAAAGGTGTTGGGCATTGGTGACGCATCGGGTATGCTCCCCATAGATCCGACTACCAACAACTATTCCGCCGAAATGGTGGCCAAATTCAACAATCTGATTGCTTCGAAAGAATACAGTTGGAAACTGGAAGACATTCTGCCCAAAGTATTGTCGGCTGGTGAAAATGCCGGTGTCCTCACACCGGAAGGCTGTAAAAAACTCGATGCATCCGGTCATCTGAAGGCAGGAATACCGGTCTGCCCACCGGAAGGAGACGCAGGCACCGGCATGGTAGCAACCAACGCCGTCAAACAACGCACCGGCAACGTATCGGCAGGTACTTCTTCTTTCTCTATGATCGTATTGGAAAAAGAGTTGTCGAAGCCATACGAAATGATCGACATGGTCACCACTCCCGACGGAAGCCTCGTAGCCATGGTACATTGCAACAACTGTACTTCGGATCTTAACGCATGGGTCAACCTGTTCAAAGAATACCAAGAACTTCTGGGTATACCTGTAGATATGGATGAACTCTATGGCAAACTTTATAACATTGCCCTTACCGGTGATACCGATTGCGGTGGTCTCCTCTCCTACAACTACATTTCAGGCGAACCTGTTACGGGACTTGCCGAGGGAAGACCTTTGTTCGTACGTTCGGCCAATGACAAGTTCAACCTTGCAAACTTTATGCGGGCTCATTTGTACGCCTCAGTCGGAGTTCTCAAGATTGGCAACGACATCTTGTTCAACGAAGAAAAGATCAAAGTCGACAGAATCACAGGTCACGGAGGATTGTTCAGAACCAAAGGAGTCGGTCAAAGAGTACTTGCAGCAGCCATCAACTCGCCCATATCTGTTATGGAAACAGCCAGTGAAGGCGGTGCATGGGGAATTGCCCTGCTGGGTTCTTACCTGGTAAACAATAAAAAGGGTCAATCTCTTGCCGATTTCCTGGATGAAAGTGTATTTGTCAGCGATGCTGGTGTCGAGGTATCACCCACACCCGAAGATGTAGCCGGCTTCAACACATACATCGAAAGCTACAAGGCAGGTTTGCCTATAGAAGAAGCAGCCGTCAAATTCAAATAAGCGGCTTCACGGAGACCTTTCTCCCCCTTTCCCTGAATTTAGTATTAACATAAATATCCTCATTCCCTCTCCTTTTTGGAGGGGGTCAGGGGGAAGCTATTATCATGAAAACCACCTCGTTCATACTTGCCCTTATTATATCCATCTCCATCGGAAAAGCCCAGACGAACCATCAGGTCTCTTACTTTTCCCTTCAAGATGTGAAGTTATTAAGCAGTCCTTTTCTGCAAGCTCAACAGACTGATTTACATTATATCTTAGCTCTCGACCCGGACAGATTATCAGCTCCTTTCCTTCGCGAAGCCGGACTGACACCCAAAGCCCCAAGCTATACCAACTGGGAGAATACAGGACTGGACGGTCACATCGGCGGACATTACCTTTCCGCACTTTCCATGATGTATGCCGCCACCGGAGATACGGCGATATACCACCGCCTCAACTATATGCTCAACGAACTACACCGTGCACAGCAAGCTGTCGGCACAGGATTTATCGGAGGAACACCCGGTAGCCTCCAACTTTGGAAAGAAATCAAAGCAGGTGACATTCGTGCCGGAGGCTTCAGCTTAAACGGCAAATGGGTACCCCTCTATAATATACACAAAACGTATGCCGGACTGCGGGACGCTTACCTGTATGCTCACAGCGATCTGGCACGTCAGATGCTGATTGATCTTACCGACTGGATGATTGATATTACTTCCGGTCTTAGCGACAACCAAATGCAGGATATGCTCCGCAGTGAACACGGCGGCTTAAATGAAACGTTTGCGGATGTAGCGGAAATAACAGGCGATAAGAAATACCTGAAACTGGCACGCCGTTTCTCTCATAAAGTCATTCTCGACCCGCTTATCAAAAACGAAGACAGGTTAAACGGAATGCATGCCAACACACAAATTCCTAAAGTAATCGGATACAAACGGGTAGCCGAAGTTTCAAAGAATGACAAAGACTGGAATCATGCAGCAGAATGGGATCATGCAGCCCGTTTTTTCTGGAATACCGTAGTCAATCACCGTTCCGTGTGTATCGGCGGGAACAGCGTACGCGAACATTTTCATCCATCGGACAACTTTACGTCTATGCTGAATGACGTTCAGGGACCGGAGACTTGCAATACTTACAACATGCTCCGGCTGACCAAAATGCTTTATCAGAACTCCGGAGACGTTGACAACTCCAACAAACCGGACCCACGTTATGTAGATTATTATGAACGTGCACTCTACAATCATATCCTGTCATCACAAGAACCGGATAAAGGCGGATTCGTCTACTTTACTCCGATGCGTCCCGGACATTATCGGGTATACTCGCAACCGGAAACATCGATGTGGTGCTGTGTCGGTTCAGGCTTGGAAAATCATACCAAGTATAGTGAATTTATTTATGCGCATCAACAAGATACGCTTTACGTCAATCTTTTTATTCCTTCACAACTGAACTGGAAAGAACAAGGCGTTACATTAACGCAGGAAACTCTCTTCCCCGATGATGAAAAAGTTACCTTACGAATAGACAAAGCCGCTAAGAAGAACCTGACATTAATGATTCGTATACCGGAATGGGCAGGAAACTCAAGAGGGTATGAAATCACCATCAACGGTAAGAAACACCTATCTGACATACAGACGGGAGCCAGTACGTACCTCCCAATCCGGCGTAAGTGGAAAAAAGGAGATATGATCACCTTCCATCTGCCTATGAAGGTCAGCCTGGAGCAGATTCCCGACAAGAAAGATTACTATGCTTTCTTATACGGTCCCATCGTTCTTGCAACTTCTACAGGAACAGAAAACCTTGACGGAATCTATGCAGACGACAGCCGCGGCGGTCACATTGCCCACGGCCGGCAAACACCTTTGCAGGAGGTCCCGATGCTGATCGGGAATCCCGATTCTATCCGCCATTCTCTTCACAAACTGAGCGGAAGCAAACTAGCTTTTAGTTATGATGGAAACGTTTATCCGACACAAAAGAGTAAATCACTGGAGCTTATTCCGTTTTTCCGCCTGCATAATTCCCGTTATGCCGTTTACTTCCGCCAAGCCAGTGAAGAACAGTTCAAAACGATTCAGGAAGAAATGGCTACAGCCGAACAGAAAGCGACCGACCTGGCGAACCGGACAGTTGACTTGGTCTTCCCCGGTGAACAACAACCGGAATCCGATCATGGCATTCTATATGAAGCATCCGAAACCGGAACCCACAAAGACCGTCATTTCCGCCGGGCTAAAGGCTGGTTCAGCTATAACCTGAAAGTAAAAGAAGAAGCAAGCCAGCTTATGATCACCGTACGGCAAGAAGACCGTAACAAAGCAGTGATCCTGCTGAATAACGAAAAACTGACCGTTCATCCCACTGTGAGCAAAGCCGACAAAGACGGTTTTATCAGACTCTGTTATCTCCTGCCCCGTAAGTTAAAAGCAGGAAGCTGCGAGATTCTTTTTAAGCCGGACGGAACAGAATGGACCTCTGCCGTTTATGAAGTACGCTTACTGAAGTAACCGTAAGAACAAGAGAATGATCATCGTAAAAATCAAACTTCTATATAATCATTTAAACAAATTCCATTTATGAAAGCAAAACTATTAGTCAGCACGGCCTTTCTGGCAGCCTCGGTATCTCTTTCTGCACAAAAAAGTGCTACCATCACTGTACATGCCGACCAAGGCAAAGAAATTATCCCGAAGGAAATCTACGGCCAATTTGCCGAACACCTGGGTTCATGTATCTACGGTGGTCTTTGGGTAGGCGAAAATTCGGATATTCCTAATATCAAAGGATACCGCACGGACGTATTTAATGCATTAAAAGACTTGTCTGTTCCTGTTCTCCGCTGGCCGGGCGGCTGCTTTGCAGACGAATATCACTGGATGGACGGTATCGGTCCCAAAGAAAACCGCCCGAAGATGGTGAACAACAACTGGGGAGGAACGATTGAAGACAACAGTTTCGGAACACACGAATTTCTGAACCTTTGCGAAATGCTGGGCTGCGAACCATATATAAGTGGAAACGTAGGCAGCGGCACGGTAGAAGAACTCGCCAAATGGGTGGAGTACATGACTTCCGACGGTGATTCTCCAATGGCAAATCTGCGTCGCAAGAATGGCCGAGACAAGGCATGGAAAGTAAAATATCTCGGTGTAGGAAATGAAAGCTGGGGATGCGGCGGCAGCATGCGTCCTGAATATTATGCCGATCTGTATCGCCGTTATTCTACTTATTGCCGTAACTATGACGGTAATCATCTGTTTAAGATAGCCAGTGGTGCCAGTGATTACGACTATAACTGGACGGATGTACTGATGAATCGTGTCGGTCACCGGATGCAAGGTCTATCCTTACACTACTATACAGTTACAGGATGGAGCGGCAGCAAAGGCGCGGCAACCCAATTCAACAAAGACGATTATTACTGGACGATGGGCAAATGTCTTGAAGTGGAAGATGTCATCAAAAAACATTGCGCCATCATGGACAAATATGATAAAGACAAGAAGATTGCCCTTTTGCTTGACGAATGGGGCACTTGGTGGGACGAAGAACCAGGAACGGTCAGAGGTCATCTGTATCAGCAAAACACATTGCGTGATGCCTTCGTTGCTTCTTTAAGCCTCGATGTATTCCACAAATATACCGACCGTCTGAAAATGGCGAACATTGCTCAGATAGTCAACGTTCTGCAATCTATGATCCTGACTAAAGACAAAAATATGGTACTTACTCCTACTTATTATGTATTTAAGATGTACAAAGTGCATCAGGATGCAACCTATCTTCCACTCGACCTGACTTGCGAGAAAATGAACGTACGCGATAACCGTACAGTTCCCATGGTCAGCGCAACAGCTTCTAAGAACAAGAACGGAGTGATCCATATTTCTCTCTCCAACGTAGATGCAGACAACGCACAGGAAATCACAGTCAATCTTCCGGACGTAAATGCCAAAAAGGCGATTGGAGAAATCCTGACTTCTGCTAATCTGACTGATTACAACTCTTTCGAAAAACCTAATATTGTAAAACCGGCTTCCTTCAAAGAGGTAAAAATCAATAAAGGAATTATGAAGGTAAAACTACCGGCTAAGTCAATTGTTACTTTAGAGTTACAGTAATCTAATAGTAAATACTTACTGTATTGTAAACAAGAAGGCTGTTAAAAAGCCTACAAAAAAGATAGCTCTTTTGGATGGTTAATTACACATAAAGAGCTATCTTTGCCAACATTATGAGAAATATGCCAAGTAATTGGCACATTGACAGACTAGCAAATCTATTAATTATTAAAGATATGAACGATAATAAACTTATGAATCGTGCAGCGGATAACATCCGTATTCTTGCTGCTTCAATGGTTGAGAAAGCCAATTCCGGTCACCCGGGTGGCGCCATGGGTGGTGCTGACTTTGTAAATGTACTCTTCTCTGAGTTTCTAGTATACGATCCTGAAAATCCGCGTTGGGAAGGTCGTGACCGTTTCTTCCTTGATCCGGGTCATATGTCTCCGATGCTCTATTCTACATTGGCATTGACAGGTAAGTTCACTTTGGACGAACTAAAAGAATTTCGCCAATGGGGAAGCCCTACTCCGGGACATCCGGAAGTAGACATCATGCGTGGTATCGAAAATACTTCCGGTCCGCTGGGACAGGGACATACTTTCGCTGTAGGTGCCGCTATCGCAGCTAAATTCCTGAAAGCACGCTTCAATGAAGTAATGAATCAGACTATTTACGCATACATTTCCGATGGTGGTATTCAGGAAGAAATCTCTCAGGGTGCCGGACGCATTGCCGGTGCATTGGGACTGGACAACCTGATCATGTTCTACGACTCCAACGATATTCAGCTTTCTACAGAAACGAAAGATGTAACCGTTGAAGACACTGCCATGAAATATGAAGCATGGGGATGGAACGTACTCAGCATCAATGGTAATGATCCTGACGAAATCCGTGCAGCTATCAAAGAAGCTCAGACAGAAAAAGAGCGCCCGACTCTGATTATCGGTAAAACCGTTATGGGTAAAGGCGCACGCAAAGCAGACGGTAGCAGCTACGAAGCCAACTGTGCTACACACGGCGCTCCACTCGGTGGCGACGCCTATGTAAATACAATCAAGAATTTGGGTGGCGATCCTGTCAATCCGTTCGTGATTTTCCCGGAAGTAGCCGAACTGTATGCAAAGAGAGCAGCAGAATTAAAGAAAATCGTAGCTGAAAGATATGCAAAGAAGGCCAAATGGACCAAAGCCAATCCGGAACTGGCAGCTAAACTGGAAGCATTCTTCTCCGGCAAAGCTCCTAAAGTAGACTGGGCTGCCATCGAACAAAAAGCAGGTACTGCCACTCGTGCCGCTTCTGCAACTGTTCTGGGTGCTCTTGCAATGCAGGTAGAAAATATGATCGTTGCTTCTGCCGACCTTTCTAACTCTGACAAGACTGACGGTTTCCTGAAGAAAACTCATTCTTTCAAGAAGGGCGATTTCAGCGGTGCATTCTTCCAGGCCGGTGTATCTGAATTATCAATGGCTTGTATCTGTATCGGTATGTCACTTCACGGTGGTGTGATCGCTGCTTGCGGTACCTTCTTCGTATTCTCCGACTATATGAAACCTGCCGTACGTATGGCTGCTCTGATGGAACAGCCTGTGAAGTTCATCTGGACTCATGATGCATTCCGCGTAGGTGAAGACGGTCCTACTCATGAACCGGTAGAACAGGAAGCTCAAATCCGCCTGATGGAGAAACTGAAAAACCACAAGGGACACAACTCTATGTTGGTACTTCGTCCGGCTGATGCGGAAGAAACGACTATCGCATGGAAACTTGCCATGGAAAATATGTCTACTCCGACAGGTCTGATCTTCTCCCGCCAGAATATCGCCAACCTGCCTGCCGGAACTGATTACGAACAAGCAGCCAAGGGTGCTTATATCGTAGCCGGTTCAGACGAAAATCCGGATGTAATCCTGGTAGCTTCAGGTTCCGAAGTGTCTACTTTGGTAGCCGGTACAGAGTTGCTTCGCAAGGATGGCGTAAAAGTTCGTATCGTATCTGCACCATCAGAAGGTCTGTTCCGCAGCCAGTCTAAGGAATATCAGGAATCAGTTCTTCCGGCTGATGCCAAGATATTCGGTCTTACTGCCGGTTTGCCTGTCACTCTTCAAGGTCTGGTAGGTTGCCACGGCAAAGTATGGGGATTGGAATCTTTCGGTTTCTCTGCTCCTTACACAGTATTGGATGAAAAACTTGGATTTACTGCCGAGAACGTATATAATCAGGTAAAAGCAATGATTTAATGAAAACAATTGGATTAGCATGCGACCACGCCGGTTTTGAACTAAAAGAATATGTTCGCGGCTGGCTGGAAGTAAAAGGCTGGGCTTACAAAGATTTCGGAACCAACTCTGCCGCAAGCGTAGATTATCCGGACTATGCCCATCCGCTGGCCCTAGCAGTAGAATCGGGTGAATGTTATCCCGGTATTGCGATCTGCGGCAGCGGAAACGGAATCAACATGACTCTGAACAAGCATCAGGGAATACGTGCTGCTCTTTGCTGGAATGCAGAGATCGCACATCTGGCCCGTCAACATAATGACGCCAATATTCTCGTGATGCCGGGACGCTTCATCAGCACTGAGGAGGCGGACATGATATTGACAGAGTTCTTCTCAACACAGTTTGAGGGGGGACGCCATCAAAATCGTATTGATAAGATTCCGGTAAAATAAAGCCTGATAAGCATTCAAATATAAATAAAGCTGTTCTTCTTTCTTGAAGAACAGCTTTATTTATAAGTACTGATTACAAAAGGGTACCTGCATCGTCTTACTATATGACAAAGTTAAAAAACAGAAGTTATGGGTAAACTGAATATGAAAGACTGGATCAATCAGACGATCCTGAATAAAAAGGTCATTTCCATTCCTATCATGACACATCCGGGCATCGAGCTTATCGGAAAGACGGTTCATGATGCAGTAACGAACGGACAGGTGCATTATGAAGCAATCAAAGCGCTCTGCGACAAATATCCTTCTGCTGCCGCAACGGTTATTATGGATTTAACGGTAGAGGCGGAAGCATTCGGAGCCGAAATTGTATTTCCGGAGAATGAAGTTCCAAGCGTATCCGGTCGTTTGCTCGCAGACGAAGCTGCCATTGAGACCTTGGAAATACCGGCACTGAATAAAGGAAGGATTGCACAATATCTCAAAGCGAATATGCTGACTGCAAAGAATATCACAGACCGTCCGGTGCTGGCTGGTTGTATCGGTCCTTATTCATTAGCGGGACGCTTATATGATATGTCTGAGATCATGATGCTGATTTATATCAACCCCGAGGCAGCCAACACTTTGCTGCGCAAATGTACCGATTTCATTATTCGGTACTGTATGGCCCTGAAAGCGACCGGAGTGAATGGAGTGGTAATGGCGGAACCTGCTGCCGGATTATTATCCAATGAAGATTGCCTGCAATACTCTTCTGTATTCGTAAAAGAAATAGTTGAGAAGGTTCAGGATGATCATTTCACCGTTGTACTTCATAATTGCGGGAATACAGGAAATTGCACCCAGGCTATGGTATATACGGGTGCGGCAGCCTATCATTTCGGAAATAAAATCAACATGGAAGAAGCATTGAAAGAAGTTCCTGCCGATGCTCTTGCGATGGGTAATCTTGATCCGGTCAGCCTTTTTAAGATGTTGAGTCCGGAGGAAATGAAAAAAGCGACTCTCCAGTTATTGGAAGCCACTTCCGCATATCCGAACTTCGTTCTGTCGAGCGGTTGCGATATACCGCCATATACGCCATTAGCTAATATAAATGCTTTTTATACAGCATTGGAAGAGTTCAATGAAACTCGAAATTAGGCCGTCATTCAGCTAATGTCAGTTAATAATGATTGAGCAAGAACTCACTTATCAAGACTTACGAATCCTATCGTCCGAAATTTATGAAGCGATGGGGTACAAAGATTCTATACCGGATCAGATGGTGATAGATGAGACTAATACGTTGCTAAAACGGATTACTCCCCTGCTTCGCCCTCGGTTCGCATTCTTCTTTATGGAAGGTACACTTGATATCGAAAAAGAGACTCTTAGCGTACAAAGCATCCATCCACCCACTGTCAATCCTATACAAGACACCATTCCCACACGGAGCCCTGAGCAAAACACTTTTTCTACACAAAGTAAAAGTACCGTTTTCTCTGTTGGTAAAACCATCGCCCGTCAATTAAGAGGATCGGAAGCGTTTGCCTTTTTTGCAGCTACTGCCGGAACTGAGTTTGAGGTATTTCAGCATACGTTGCAACAAGAAGGAGATATGGTCAAAATATACATAGCAGACTCGTTAGGGAGTATTATTGCAGAAAAGACGGCTGATTGCATGGAAGTCGCTTTGGCTGAATATATACGGGAGAAGAACTGGAAACATACCAACCGATACAGTCCAGGATACTGTGGATGGCACGTTTCGGAACAACAAAAACTGTTCCCATTGTTCCCCATAGCTGCTCCCGGTGGCATCCGGTTGACAGATTCCAGCCTCATGGTCCCCATCAAATCAGTTAGTGGTGTTATCGGAACAGGCACTAATGTCCGCAAGCTTGAATACACTTGCGGACTGTGCACCTATGAAAACTGTTATCGCAAAAGAAAACACAGATAAATTTGCGATTGGGGGCTGACTAAAAGTCGGTAGTACCACCATTCTCCTCCTTCGGGAAGGAGGAGACTTAAGATACTATCGACTTTTTAGTCAGCTTTATATCTTCTTTAATGGCCATTAAAGAAGATATAAAGCCCTATCATAGTTACGATAAGCAACCCCCATAAGATAAGTACAATGCGGGCAGGCTTTTCTTCGATCTTCTCCATATTCAATATTGCCGTCTGAGGAGTCTTATCCAATAGACTGACAACTACCATCCCTATCCCGATAATAACGAACAGATAGAAGGATAATAACATAAAATGAGGCCATGCAGAATATTGATCCGCAGGAAATACCCATAGATACAATACACCTACTCCTATACTGAATACCGTCCCCACTGTCAGGGCAGCGTTAGCAGCCAACGTAGTCGTACGCTTCCAGAAAACGCCAAAAAGGAAAACTGCCGCCATAGGAGGTGCAATGAATCCCAATACAGACTGGAAAACATTGAATAAATTCAATCCGTGAATGCTGTCAATGGCAATCGTTATGATTACCGATATCAGAGCACCGGCTACCGTCACCACTTGTCCGACCCAGATGATCTCCTTCTGCTTCGCCTGCGGGCGAATCTTCTTCACATAAATATCCATTGTAAACACGGTACTCAAAGCATTCAATGCCGATCCGATAGTACTGACAAGCGCGGCAGTCAACACAGCCAACACCAGCCCCACCATCCCGACAGGAAACAAATGGGTTACCATCGTCATATACGCCTCATCGGGATTCTCCAACTGCGGAAACAAGGCCAGACAGATGATACCCGGAAGAATATAAAGAGGAACATCCAGTATTTTGAGCCATCCGGTAAAGTTCGTTCCCAACTGTCCTTCTTTCAGACTTTTGGCTGCCAACACAGGCTGTACCATCGACTGATCCGTACACCAGAACCATACTCCCATCACAGGATATCCCAAAATAATCGGCAACCAAGGGAAAGCGGTATCATCATTCGGTCTGAACAGATTCCAGAAGTCTGCCGGAACGGCATCTGTCAGAGCCGATATACCACCAACTTTATAGATTCCTACAATAGCCAACGCAGCCGAAACAAGAATCAACAGGATCATCTGATAAACATTCGTGTAGGCAACCGCTTTCAATCCTCCGAGCATCGTAAAGAATGCGGATATGATCAGCAATATCAAAGCGGATTGCCACATCGGTATATCGAATACCTGACGAATCAGAACGCCACCCGCAAACAATGTCAATGCCAGCCAGGAAATCAAGATTGTAACAATCGTATACCATGCCAAGATATTACGGGTAGACTGTCCGAACCGCTTTCCCATAAACTCCGGCAAGGTGGAAACACGAGAACCCAAGTAACGGGGAGCGAAAACAAAAGCAAGCAGGCATATAAAAACGAAGGCATACCAGGCATAATTGCCCGAAACGATGCCGGTAGTAAATCCGGCACTGGCAGAAGCTATCAACATAGACGGCCCCACATTAGTCCCCCACATGGAGAATCCGATATGGTGCCATCTCAAAGAATGTTCCGCCAAAAAGAGACTGCTCCCCTTCTTTCGTTTGGAACTTGCCCATATACCAATGGCGATAAGAATCAGAAAATAGGCAATCAGAATGCCCCAATCCAGTGTGTCTAAGAATTTCGCATGCATAATTCAAGTATTAACAATTAAAATATTCTTAATCTCTTTTCCCCATCAGCACTTTGGCGACCGCCACGGCAGTATTAGCATTATCACTATACCCGTCAGCACCGATTTCATCGGCAAATCCCTGACTCACGGGTGCTCCTCCGATCATCACTTTCACCTGATCGCGGATCCCCGCCTCTTCCAATGCCCGAATCACATCCTGCATATAAGTCATAGTGGTAGTCAGCAAGGCACTCATACATAAGATGTCCGCTTTGTTTTCCTTCACCGCTTCAACAAACTTGTCGCAAGTGACATCAATACCGATATTAATCACTTCGAAGCCACAACCTTCCAGCATGGAAGCCACGAGGTTCTTTCCAATATCATGCAAATCTCCTTTTACAGTACCGATCACAATTTTCCCGATAGTAGCAGATGCATTCCCCGCCAGTAAAGGTTTCAAAAGTTCCAAAGCTCCTTTCATGGCACGCCCCGCCATGAGAAGCTGAGGAACAAAGGCCTTGCCGTCCTGAAAACGCTGACCGACTTCGCCCATAGCCGTAATCATATAACCATTGATAATATCCTGCGGGAGTACCCCGGCAGCAATGGCATCCTTTGTAACTTCAACAGCCGGTTCCAATTTTCCGGCTACAATGGCATCATACAAAGGTTTCATCCGATCCTCTTCCTGAGACTTTTCTTCTCTGATCCGAATACTTTCCTGTGCATTATCCTGTTCTCCAACGGGTTGATTCGTGTGAACATCTGCAGACACAGACGAAGAAGAGCCGGTATATTCCTCAATGATTCTCATTGCCTGCTCCACTTCCCTCTCATTGTGGAAATCCATTTCCAGATGCACTCCGTCTGCCCCGATATGGTCCAACAAAGGTTTCAGTTCCTCCAGAGTCACCCAGCAAGCCATTACGCTCTTGCCTCCTGCCAGTATCTTCTTATATAAATCGTACCACTTCGGAGAACCTCCCTGCGGCTCGCCGACACCGGGCGTCCATTGGATGGCATTCAGTTCTTCAATCTCCAGCAAGGCGGGAAGGTGATGCATCGCTCCCACTCCATCAAGATGATAGAGCGTATAATCGATTTTCTGACATTGCTCACGAATAAACGGCTGCACAAAACGACGATAATCATCCTGACTGATCATGGTAGAAATATCGCTCTGCAACTTACTCATCTTGCCCGGAGCCCATGAAGAGAAATAGCAGAATGCCATTTCATCCCCTTCACGGATAATGTCGTAGAGTTCATCAAAGACTTTAAAATAGATGTCATTGATCTGCTGCATCTGTTGCTCCAGCACTTCGGGTTGCATCACCGTATCCAGCAATACCATATCCGTACCTTTCAAAGCCGCCAATACATCCAGTCCTTCCATCAGGTCGGGCATACCAACAAAGTAGTTTCCGTTGGCTTTAGCCTTACAGGCTTTCAGAAGTTCTTTATGCAAGAGCCAGTTCGGATGTTCGGGATTGAATACGATCTCATCATTAAAGTTCGGATCGGGATGTATCCAGATCGTATCTTCGCCTCCTTCAAACACTCCGCCCAGAATAGCAGCCAGTGAGCCGGGACCCAACTGAGTATTTGCAACAGGCAGCATATCCGCCATCAGACTACTGTGAGCGACATACCAATCCAGATATTCCGCCCGCCATTGAGGGTCGAACCACTTCTGCGACAAATCCCTTGCCGGAGCAGGTGGAGCAATGTCGGCGTGCGGTTTCACGCCTTCCTGAAAGTGTTCCCACATAGAAAGAATAATTCCTTTATGATTCCACCAATTTATATAACGCTGTTTCGTTTCTTCTAAGTTTGTTTTCCAAGTTTTCATCGCTATTCTTTATTTAGTCCAAAATCCTTTGTAATTATGATCTATGCGCAAGGCAATACTTTTGCTTAAATCCATCTCGTCCGTACAATTCACTTCCTTCGGATAAATCGGGATAACGGCATTCTCACGCACATAAACAGGCATCTCTTCCAAGGGCACATACACCTCTTTCAGCCAGCGTCCGCCTTGCAACCGTTCGCCGGTAAAGAAATTCACCCACTGTCCTTCGGGGAGATAAATGTCGCGACGGTTTTCGCTATTCATCACCGGAGCTACCAGGAAATCATTGCCGAAGTAATATTCGTCATCGATATGCCAGCAGAGTTTATCTTCCGGATGATGCAGGATGAGTGCCTGTAACAATGGCCAGCCACTTTCTACTGCCAGTTTACTTTGCTCTATGATGTAGGGAATCAACGAGTAGCGCAGTTTCCACCACTTCTTCACCAGCGGGGCGATAGCCGGATAATGCCAGGGTTCCCGCTTATTGGTTCCATGATAACGGATGTGTGAGGTGAACACTCCAAACTGGGTCCAGCGCATATAGACGTCATCCGCTACGATTGAGTTCATAAAATTGGGCAAGGTATGGAATCCGGGGACATCATGGCTCCAGAAGGCAAAGCCCGATAAACCGAAGTGCAGGCCTCCTTTGAGTGAACCGGCCATGCCATCCCATGAACTGCAGGAGTCACCTCCCCAGTGCAACGGATAACGCTGGCAACCCGCCCAAGCGGCACGTGCCCAGACAATGCCGTCCCCTGTTACCTCCTTTGTTATTTCGTAAGCTGCTTTCTGATAGAGCAAGGCATACAGGTTATTCAACAGTTCCGGTTTCATGCCCTTGTAGACAGCATCCATGTGGATATTTTCTCCGAAATCGGTTTTAATACAGGTGACTCCCATATCCAGAAGTTGCTTTAATAACCCCTTGTACCATTCGGTTGCCTTCGGATAAGTAAAGTCAATAGTACCCGCATAATCCAGAGCCGAGAAGTTGGAACCGTCCGTATCCTGCTGCTTCGTTAGCGGAGCTATATACTCATTCGCCTTTGCCTCTTCGATCTGTTCCGCATCTTCAGCAACATAAGGTAACTGCCATAGGGACACACGATAACCGTTCTTCTTCAATCTCTGAATGAATCCTTTCGGGTCGGGAAAACGTTCCTCGTTAAACTTCCATTCACACAGCCAGTCGGTTCTGAACCATCCGGTATCCAGATGGATGACATCGCAGGGATAATGTTCGGCACGCATACGGTCGCAGATCTCATTTACTTCGTCGGCACTGAAATAAGTCATCCGGCTCATCCACACTCCGAAACTCCAGAGAGGAGGCATCGAAGGATATCCGGTCAGGTCACGGTAGCCGCGGAGTATCTCTTCCATCGTATCGCCGGCAATGACAAATGCATCCAGCATAGCCTGATCGCTCAGGAACTGTACGGAGCGGGTGGAATGTCCCGCCAGCGAAAGTTTGCTGTGGGCGCAGGTATGGTAGAAAGTCCCGTACATCCGGCTGGAGAGATAGAAAGGTATATTCTTATAGGTACGCCGGTTGTTTACTCCCTGCCCGTCCTGGTTCTTGAGGAAAAGCGTCTGTCCGCTCAAGTCCATTTTGAAGAAACGCTCTCCGGTTCCTGCAAAGCATTCATCCGGCCGGCTCTCGAAAGAAAGGGTGGCACGTTCCTTTTTGCCCGTCCGTTTGCAGAAGGCAATGGGCAGTCCGTCATAGCGGGGAGGCGAGAAATGATCGTATGCTGCCAGGCGGATTTCCCGTTTGCCGTCAGGATACAGAGTGATGTCCAGTGTTTCCTGAGGATCGGGCAGTAACTCGCTCCATCGGTCCAAAGCCGGCTCTTCTACATTGATAGCGGCACGCTTCGTCCCGTCTTGGGTGAAAAGAATCCATTTGCCTCCCTGCTTCTCTACAGACAAAGGTACTCTGCGAATCCGTTCGCTGAATTGCAGCATTTCCGACTGATCTGTCAGTTCATATTCACCAAATCCAAGAAACAGACGGGTAATGCCGATATTATACTGGCGTATGATCAACGTATATTCTTCTCGGGGGACAGCCGTATCCGCAACCATATCATTAGCTAACAGCTGTTTTTGAAAGGGGACCGTGACACAGATATCCCCATCCTTTTCGTAAACGGCTGTCGGTTTACAAGCTTTCCAAAGTGACTCATCCCTTAATAACTCTGTATCGAAATCAAGGAAATCGAACAAATGGTAATTAGTAGGTTTCATTTATGATCTATTATTATTAGTTTTATCTTTATTTATCTATACTCATGCAGACTTCACAAGTCTCTATGGCCCCACTTTTTGCACAGCCCGACACTGCGATAGGCTCAGTGTCGGACTGTACTTACTCCGGTTTTATCCTTCCGGCCTTATTCTTAATGCTTTCTGTCACTTGTGGTCCGTTATTTTTCCATACATTCCGATTGCCGGGACGATTCGAGTCGAAACGTTCAGTCGGACACCAGTTGTTTTCAATCGTATATCCGTCCGTAGCTTCATCCAAATAAATATAAAAGGCCCTGTCATTGGTGGCGTAAGGTGCTTCTTCGAGATGTTCGATCCGATTATTCCGCATCACGGAGCCCGGTTGGTTGGAAAGCGTATAAAGTCCTCCGGCATCATACAGACGACGGGCAAAGTGATGTACGTAGTTGGCTTCTATCCGGTTGTTTTTCATTCCGCTTTCCAGCGATGTCCACCCCCAGCCGACACAAATACCCGAATAATTCAAGTGACAGACTTCATTATGGGAAATGTCGATACCGCTGACGTATCCCGCACCGATCCCCACGCACCCCCAGTCTTCATTGGTCACATCGGTGATCAGATTATTTTTAATGGTAATGTCCGTGCATAGGTTACGTTCTTCCGGAGGGATGAAAGGCACATGCGTCTCAAAACCTCCGTCGGGGAATGCACCAATCAGTATGCCTGTACCGCCGATATCCGAAAAGACACAATTCTCTATGCCGGAAGATGAAACAGCCCATTCATAATCCAGTCCGGTAGATGCCAGATGCCGGAACCTGCAGCGACTGAACGTAAGATGCTCAGTACCCCGTACACGTATTGCCGTTTCGGGGCGTGCAATCCACGCCTGGTTCTCCAGTTCCGCTTTCTCCGGAAGTCCCGGTTCATGCAGTTTATAAGCATCCAGCAGAGGAAAACCTCCTTGCAAAGTGACATGTCCCTGATAGGAAGGACGCATCCATGAAGTATGGGCAAAGGTGATTCCTTCCACTCGAATATGCCGCACCGGGCGTTCCAATGTGCCGTCTACAATCATCAATGTTTCCAGAGCAGGAACGATCACTTCGGCAGTCTCCATATCTTCTTCCGAGCGGGGATAATAGTAGATTGTCCCCGACGGATATTCCTGAAACCACTCTCCGGGTTGGTCCAGCAGTTCCAGAGCATTCGTCAGGCAAAAGGAAGAGTTGCCTTTCTCTCCCCCGATGACGGGCTGAGGCCACGGATGGGCAAACTCCAGATGACTCTCCGGTTCGTGAAAGCGAATGACGGCCTGTTCTCCCCTAACGTCTATACTCTTCACACGCAGAATGGCAATCGCCCAACGTTGATGAACTATCATTTCCAGTCGACGGGCATTGAGGAGGTTTCCGATCTGAGAAGCAGGGATTATTATCGTCTGTTCTTCCGGATTGAAATCAATCATCCGTTCCATCACTCCATCAGGAAACTGTGCCGCTCGCTGGGCCTTGTTGCCGTCTACCCACATCTGGCGGGTTTCTACGATTCTATTTCCAAAGGATGGCGCCTTTGCCACCCATATTTTTGATCTTAATTCCTTTGTAATCCGAGGATCATCACATCCCTTCTTCCATCCGGTCACTGCCACTCCGCCACTGATGACAGGATGCGCATTCTCCACCGCACGGATGAGTGTCGGAGAATCGGGCGTGCCGCTATCCTCCGGTCGGATAAACAAAGGAGCGGACTGTGCATAAACCCCGTCTTCCAAACAGATACAAATTCCTCCGGCCGCCTCGGGACGATTCAGCCTTCTCCATTCACGAGCCTGCTTGATGGCGCGATTCAAGGTAAGATAAGGAGCTTCTTTGGTACCTGCATTCCTGTCACTCCCATGCGGAGAAACATAAACCTCGCCTGCGACGAGAACGGAAAATAAACCTAAAGAAGCCATAAAAAGAAGAACAACGATTGTCTTTTTCATGGTACAAACTCAATGTGCTATTATAGTTAGGACGGGCATACATCAATTTAGTACTCGAATAGGATGAAAATAATAAAAATGCCATTGCTACAATTGGAGTACTTTCAGTATTCAGACTATTCAGTTTTACTCGCAAACGACTTGATAGAAGGGGATAGCGGCTGAAGGCACTATTTTGTACCCTGTCTTTAGGAGCTTCTAAACGGTGCAAGTGGCTTCAGTCCTTTCATCCTCAATAATAAATCCATAGTTAATTGGTTATAGCTCTTTGCATGCAAGTTGTAGCTACTCCGCATGCGAGGTGAATTTTATAAGCTCGGCGCTAAACGTCACTCAGTACCGAGGCGAAGGGTACTCAACACCGAGGGTAAGATTGGTGGGATACCGGCTTACTTCAAATCAATAAACTAACCAATAGTTCAGATAAAAAACAGAAGGTCTGTTTACCTCAAACAGAGCCTGTGTTTATTCCAAACAGAACCTTTGTTTGAGATAAACACAGGCTCTATTAAGTCAGTAACTACCGACGTTCGAATGGATTATTTTTCAGGCTGAAGGGACTGAAGCCACTTGCACCGTTCAGAAGCTCCTAAAGACAGGGTATAAAATGCCCCCTTCAGCCGCTATCCCCTTCTGACTGGGCATTTGCGGACAAGGCTGAAAGGACTGAATACGGAATGTCGTTTCTTTGTTGGCGAGGTCGAGTTTTGCCCCTTTTTGTTCCGAAAAGAAGCAAAAACTTATAATTCAAATCCGTACAAAACGAATTCTATGATCGAATAAACCCGACTATAAACTGATAACAGAAATAGCCACAAACTACAAATTTCAGGAATGTTCCCAGTAGAAATCCAATCAATGATCCTACCCCCGATCTAAGTGCTTGAGAAAACTCTTTATTCCCTAGCAATTCGCCAATAACTGCTCCCAAGAACGGACCGAAAATCACTCCCCAAGGCAGGAAAAGAAGGCCGATAAGGGTCCCGATGATACATCCCCAATTGCCCCATCTGCTACCACCGCTATACTTGCTGCCAAGCATAGGGGTGAAGTAGTCCAAGACTTGCACGACAAGAACAATCAGCAGCCATACAATAAGTTGTGTGGTAGTGTATTGAACCTTATCCGTAAAATGAAGAAGGACCAATCCCAAATAAGCAACGGGAGGACCGGGTAGAAAGGGAAGAATACATCCCATCAGTCCGGTAATGAGGCATAACACACCTAGTATAATCAGAATAATATCTAACATCGTTTTATTGCATTTGAAAGATGTACTTTATATCCGGTGGCAATTTAAGCAAATAAACCGAATCCTCCAAAAAACAATCAGTAACGTCGGGAAGGAGTATAATCAATTCTATAAATACGGTCGAAGAAAGGACTCCATTCATTCTCCGCAATCCCAAGTTGCAGACCGTAGAAATGCGTATCCACTTTTCTATATTCCAGCATCTTGTCAGTCAGTTCCGGCACGGATAAAGGTATCTTAAAATCACTGATCCATAACACATCCGCATTCATATACTCCTTTTTTGACTGAAGCAACCGGAAGATAGCTTGCAGCATTCGGGTAGCATCCGTATCTCCACAAGAGGTGGTGGAGAAAAATTCAAGCAGCCGCGCCCTCTCTCTCCGCACATCAATCGGATTGATGGATACAGAAAAGGCAATCAGGAAACAGTCCCGACGTTGCCTGTCAGCTATTTCCAATATTTTAATCAGCAGCGAATATGCAATCTTTTCCGGTTTCCCGACCATGCTTCCGGAAGTGTCCAGACAGACTATCATCGGTCCTTTCTGCGTAGCAGGCTTTATTTCCAGTCGCCGTGCCGGTTGCATGATCTCGGATTTATAGCGGAAGGTCTGAAGTTTTCGGGTAACATATTTATAGACAAACAAGTCTTCCAGCTCATCATCGGCACAATGCGCCAGTTCTGTAGGAAGCAATGCGTTCAGGTCATTCCCTACTGTGATACCCAAAATGTCACTTTTAGAAGAATGCTCCATCTTATATACATTCCCCTGCGCGACATGTAGCTGCTCCTGTCCTTCATCATCAGCCATACGCCCCATCTTATTGGCAACCTTGACCACTTCCGGATATTCTTTCTGAATGCGGACGATTTTGCGTATCCGCTCAAAATCCACCGTATTCCACATACCGCTCATCAAGCCCCAAGCCTGATAGAACTCGTCTTTCTCTATGTTATTTTGCCGGATATATCCGGGGATATTCCTGAGATTGGCATGAAGTCTGCGTTCGAAATCATCTTTGCGCTGTTCTATCTCCTTTTCCTTTTGCTCCTGCAAATCCCGTTGGAAAGCCTCTTTCCAGTCGTCCACCATCCTCTCCCAGACTTCCTCATCCGCATATTTCCCTTCATTGCCGAACTGCTCCTGATAAAATGCCTTGTCGAAACCATTGCCTTCATGTTTGTCGGCAACCTCCTGTAGTAAAGCCTGCCACCCGTCTTTCCGCTTGGTATCGGACCATTCCAGCACAAGTTCCATTCCTTGCTGTTCCGACTGGCTTTTCTGCATATTGTACTTTTGCTTTTCCAGATTCAGACGGATAAACTGGCTCATTGCATCGTAAAAGATTCGGGCACAAAGTTCATCACTCAGGACTTGTATCTTTATCATCGGATCGTTCATGACGGAAAGCAGGTAAGCGTACAGCGGTTCGTTATCCGCCTCCGCACACTCTCCGGTCGCTACATACTTATCCAGCACCTGCACATAAAATGCAGCATCATATCTAAGACTCATCGCCGTATCTCAGTTTACGGACATCCACACGTGCCCATGCAATCTCTTTACGAAGGGTCGCCACATATTGTGCCACCCCTTTTTTATCTTCTTCGGAAATAAAAATATTCTCAGACAAGTCTTTTACTAATTTCTCAATCCGGCCATGGGCTGTCTCCAACTCCGTCTCATAATCCCGGTCGGTGAGAGTCATATTGCCCAGCCACAACTGCTGTTGCTCTCCCCTCTTCAGCCGACGCATCGGAAAGCGGACACCATTGATATAAAGATTCTTCTCATCCCTGTAAAGTGTCACCCTTTCGGCACCTTGTTCCTTCATTTTGGTGGCATCCGAAAAAGTACGTATAATCGTCCGCTTCGGATTCAGCGGATCGGCATACATGACTCCTGTTGCAGGAACATCCTTCGGACTGTATTCTTTCAGATTCTTATAATCCACAATAAATATGTAGGTATTTCCCGTGCCATGATTCTCTATCTGATAGTAGAAATGATCGATGATCATCAAATCATCGTCTCTGCGGTCACCTTTCTGACGGGCTTTCTCCAATGCTTCACGCACGCGGCTCACTTTCAAGTCCGACTTTAATGATAAGTTGATAGCGGCTATCTCCTTCACATAAGGAACAAACAGCGCACGGACAACGATCTCCCGGATATCCGCACACTCTTCCGGTTCATTCCACAAGCAGTGGTAAACAGGTAATAAATCTGTCAGGCAGACTTCCTTCCGACCATGAATGAAAGCAGAAGCTTTCAGCAGCTTCACGATATTCTTCCAGCGACGGTCGCTCACATAGACATTCCGATGTACTTCCGAGCCTTGAATCTCGACTTTCTCCAGGTTCTTACGGATTTCTGTGATGCAGGACAGGACTTCGGCAGATACCTTGATCTGCCGTATCTCTTTCTGCCATCCGGCATATTCCTCATCCGAAATCTGCCACCGACATGCTTCCTGTTCTTCTTCGTCACCATCGTCCAGCAACATCTGATAGAATGCTTCCTCCTGTTTCACGCAGGTGCTGATAATGCGAATCAAGAAACGGTCCCACAAGGCTTCCAGTCCTTCGCCCTGCGTAGGCAGTTCATTACTGGCAGCCACCAGCAGCTTCAACGGAAGTTTCAGTTCAGTATCTCCATTCCGAAACAGCTTTTCATTGATGACCGTCAGCAACGTATTCTGAATAGCCGGACCGGCTTTCCATATTTCATCCAGAAACACGACATCCGCTGTAGGCAGATACCCGTCCACAGCACGCTCGTATTTATCCGATTCCTTCAGACGGCTGATGCTCACCGGACCAAAGATCTCATCAGGTGTGGAGAAACGGGACATCAGGTATTCAAATGCCCTTGCATCTACAAAAGCTCTCTTCAACCGACGGGCCACCATCGACTTTGCCACCCCAGGAGGTCCCAGCAACAAAATACTTTCGCCCGCCAAAGCAGCCAGCAAAGACAAACCGATTTCAGCCTCTTTCTCATATACCCCCCTGTTCATTTCGGACAGCAGCAACTGTATACGTTCTTTTATTTCCATATTATTCTTTGATTCTGCACATAAATAAAGATGTTATTCACCTTACCGCCTATGCATTGTTTGCAGATAAACGGCTTGCAAATATACGGTTTTACCTGTCATTAACATAAATACATCTTCTCTAATTCTGTCTTTTATACTCAAGAATTATCTTAAGGCATATTTAATATTGATTATTTATTCACCCAATATGCAATAAAAACAAAAGGAGGTAAATTTCCTTTCTCATTTTCCCCCATTTACATAAATAAAAACTATCTTTGCGATTCAGAATCCCGAAAGACGAAAGAAAATGGAGCAAATAGACAACCTAAAAGAGCTTATCAATCAAGGGGATGTGGACATAGCAATCAAGCAACTGGACCAACTTCTCCAAGACGATTCTGTCGAGAAAGATAAAGATATGCTCTACTATTTACGGGGAAATGCCTACCGAAAAAAAGGAGATTGGAAGCAGGCGCTGGATAACTACCAGTATGCTATCGATCTTAATCCCGACAGCCCCGCTGTTCAAGCCAGAACAATGGCGATAGATATCCTGAATTTCTACCACAAAGATATGTATAATCAATAACCGAATTCAAAGATAACGTAATAAAATAGAGATTATGGCAAAAATTAAAGGAGCAATCGTAGTCGACACGGAGCGTTGCAAAGGATGCAACCTATGTGTAGTAGCGTGTCCGCTCGATGTAATCGCCCTCAACAAAGAGGTGAATATGAAAGGCTATAACTATGCCTGGCAAGTAAAAGAAGATACCTGCAACGGATGCAGCTCGTGTGCAATGGTTTGTCCCGACGGATGTATCTCAGTGTATAAAGTAAAAGTAGAATAAAAGAAAAAGAATATGGCAGAAGAAGTTGTATTAATGAAAGGAAACGAAGCCATCGCCCACGCAGCTATCCGTTGCGGTGCGGACGGATACTTCGGATATCCTATTACTCCCCAATCGGAAGTACTGGAAACGCTTGCCGAACTGAAACCGTGGGAAACAACCGGCATGGTAGTTCTCCAGGCAGAAAGTGAAGTGGCAGCTATCAATATGGTATATGGAGGCGCAGGTAGTGGAAAGATGGTATTGACCTCTTCCTCAAGTCCCGGCGTGAGTCTGAAACAGGAAGGTATCTCCTACATCGCAGGTGCCGAACTTCCTTGTCTGATTGTAAACGTAATGCGCGGCGGCCCCGGATTGGGAACCATCCAGCCGAGTCAGGCGGACTACTTCCAGACAGTGAAAGGAGGCGGTCACGGTGACTACAGGCTGATTGCCCTCGCTCCGGCATCCGTACAGGAAATGGCGGATTTCGTGGCACTGGGATTCGAGCTTGCTTTCAAATACCGTAATCCGGCTATCATCCTTGCCGACGGTGTAATCGGACAGATGATGGAAAAAGTAGTTCTTCCTGCACAGAAGCCACGCCGCACCGATGCAGAAGTTATCGAACAATGTCCGTGGGCTGCTACCGGAAAAGCGAAAGGTCGTAAACCGAATATTATTACTTCACTCGAACTGAAGCCGGAAGCAATGGAAATCAACAACATCCGTTTCCAGGCTAAATACAAACAGATTGAGGAAAACGAAGTACGCTTCGAAGAAATCAACTGCGAAGATGCAGAATATCTGATCATAGCTTTCGGTTCCATGGCACGTATCGGTCAGAAAGCAATGGAACTCGCCCGCGAAAAAGGAATCAAAGTAGGTATTCTTCGCCCCATCACTTTGTGGCCGTTCCCGACCAAAGCCATTGCCGCTTACGCTGACAAAGTGAAAGGTATGCTCGTTACAGAATTGAATGCCGGACAGATGATTGAAGATGTCCGCCTGGCTGTCAATGGTAAAGTAAAAGTAGAACATTTCGGACGTCTCGGCGGTATTGTTCCCGATCCGGATGAAATTGTAACTGCTCTGGAAGAAAAAATAATCAAATAACGAAACGACGATGAATCCCGATAAAATAAGAAACGTATTGAACATCCTTTTCATGATATTGGCACTTGCCGCTATCATTGTCTACTTTGTAGTAGGAAAGGAAGATTTTAAAATGTTTATCTACGTATGCGGCGCGGCAATCTTTGTCAAGCTGATGGAGTTTTTTATACGGTTCACCAACAGATAAGGAGAAGAAGTTATGACTAAAGAAGAAATAATCAAACCTGAGAATCTGGTTTATAAAAAACCGACTCTGATGAATGATAATGCCATGCACTACTGCCCGGGTTGCAGTCACGGCGTGGTACACAAGCTCGTTGCCGAAGTCATTGAGGAAATGGGCATGGAAGAAAAAACGGTGGGAGTCTCTCCGGTAGGATGCGCAGTTTTCGCCTACAACTATCTGGATATAGACTGGCAGGAAGCCGCTCACGGACGTGCACCTGCAGTAGCTACGGCTATCAAACGCTTATGGCCCGACCGTCTCGTTTTCACTTATCAGGGTGACGGTGACTTGGCCTGTATCGGTACCGCCGAAACAATCCACGCACTGAACCGTGGCGAAAACATTACCATTATCTTTATCAATAACGCTATCTACGGTATGACCGGCGGACAAATGGCTCCGACGACTCTGGTAGGCATGAAGAGTTCTACTTGTCCTTACGGACGTGATGTCGAACTACACGGCTATCCATTGAAGATTACCGAGATTGCCGCCCAACTGGAAGGAACTGCTTATGTTACGCGTCAGTCGGTACAATCAGTGCCCGCCATCCGCAAAGCCAAGAAAGCAATACGCAAGGCATTCGAAAATTCGATGAACGGCAAAGGTTCCAATCTGGTAGAAATCGTATCAACTTGTAGCTCCGGCTGGAAGATGACTCCGGAAAAATCAAATAAATGGATGGAAGAACATATGTTCCCATTCTATCCGCTGGGTGATTTAAAAGATAAAGAATAACGCAAAAGTCAACAGAACAATGAAAGAAGAAATAATTATTGCTGGATTCGGTGGACAAGGCGTATTGTCCATGGGTAAGATTCTGGCTTATTCCGGACTGATGGAAGGAAAAGAAGTGAGCTGGATGCCGGCATACGGTCCTGAACAACGAGGCGGAACAGCCAATGTGACAGTGATTGTCAGCGATGACAAAATCTCTTCACCGATCCTGAGTAAATATGATACGGCGATCATACTGAACCAGCCTTCACTGGAAAAGTTTGAAAGCAGAGTAAAGCCGGGCGGTATCCTGATCTATGACGGATATGGGATTATCAACCCTCCTACCCGCAAGGATATCAAAGTATATCGCATCGACGCAATGGATGCTGCCAACGAAATGAATAATGCGAAAGCCTTCAATATGATCGTACTTGGCGGTTTACTGCAACTCCGTCCTATCGTAACTCTGGAAAACGTCATCAAAGGATTGAAGAAAACTCTTCCGGAACGCCATCACCACTTGATTCCTATGAACGAGGAAGCGATCAAAAAAGGAATGGAATTAATCCACGAAGTTTAATAAATTAAGAGTTTAAAATTGAGAATTGAGAATTATTTGCTAGATAATAGCGCGATGCAACATAATTTTCAATTCTCAATTCTCAATTCTCAATTTAAGTAAGTATCTTTGCCTCCAATTATGAGACGAATCTTACTATTATATATATTATTCTCCGTTGTAGGACTGAGTGCTATCCATGCACAGCTCAACCCTGCCCGCCAACAAATCGACGAGAACGGACGCGACCAATATGGTAATCAGGTAGACCCTGCCATGATTCCGGACAAACTGGATAGTGCCAATGTTGAAGTACAGGGATTGCCACCTACACTCTACATGTGGCGCATTAAAAATCAATTGGGCGACCGGACAATGATTCCGGCAGATACAACTTATCATCACTTTCAGAATACAAATCTTACAGAAGGAATCACCGGACATTATAATTATCTGGCCAACCTAGGTTCACCGCGTCTGTCGCGTATCTTCTTTGAGCGTCGTTATCCGGAGCCAACCATCTTTATGGAGCCTTTCTCCAGCTTTTTCATTCGCCCGACGGAATTTAACTTTACGAATAGTAATGTTCCTTATACTAACCTGACCTATCACAAGGCCGGAAATAAGCAAAATGGAGAAGAACGTTTCAAATCTTATTTTTCAGTCAATGTAAACAAGAAGCTGGCTTTCGGCTTTAATATTGATTATCTGTATGGCCGAGGCTACTATAATAATCAAAATACTTCTTATTTTAATGCCGCGCTTTTCGGTAGTTACATTGGCGACCGCTATCAGGTGCAGGGAATCTATAGCAACAACTATCTGAAAACGAATGAGAACGGTGGTATCACTGACGACCGATACATTACCGCACCGGAAGAAATGGCAGAAGGAAGAAAAGAATATGAATCTGTCAATATCCCTACCGTACTCAATGCCAGTGCCAACCGTAACCATGACTTCTATGTCTTTCTGACACAACGCTATAATCTGGGATTCCACCGGGATATTCCACAGGCAGAAAATGATACGATGCCTGCCAAACAGGAATTTGTTCCGGTCACCAGCTTTATACATACCATTCAGGTAGAACGTTCGCGCCATAATTTCCGTTCGGATGATAATGTAGAAAACTATTACAAGCAAACTCTCCTTGATAAAGAGAATACATTCGTCAGAGACAGTACTGTCTATATCGGAGTCAAGAATACCATAGGTATTGCTTTGCTCGAAGGCTTCAACAAATATGCAAAAGCCGGATTGACAGCCTTTGCCTCACATAAGCTGAGCAAATATTCATTAATGAGCCTAGACCCGCTAAAGCAGGATAAATACAATGAGACAGAAATCTATATCGGTGGCGAACTGACTAAAAAACAGGGAAACTTTCTTCATTATCATGCAATCGGTGAAGTGGGAATGGCAGGAAAGGCTATCGGACAGTTTGATGTCAAAGGAGATATCGACTTAAATATCCCTTTATGGAAAGATACCGTCAGTGTGATTGCACGCGGAGAAATCAGTAATAAACTTGCTCCATTCTACATGCGTCATTACCACTCCAAACATTTTTGGTGGGATGATGATATGGATAAGGAATTCCGCACCCGTATCGAAGGCGAGCTGAGCATAGCTAATTGGGGGACCCGCTTAAGAGCCGGCGTTGAAAATATAAAGAACTATACTTATTTCAACCAGCAGGCATTACCGGAACAAAAAGGTGGTAGCTTGCAAGTAGTATCAGCTTGCTTCAATCAGGATTTCAAAGTGGGAATCTTCCATCTGGACAATGAAGTGATCTGGCAGAAATCCAGTGATCAGGCTGTACTTCCATTGCCGGAACTTTCGCTGTATCATAACTTCTATATGCAGTTCAAACTAGCGAAAAAAGTATTGAGTGTACAATTAGGTGCTGATGTACGTTACTTCACTAAATATGATGCTCCGGCCTATATGCCTGCTACACAGCAGTTCTACCTGCAACCGGAAGAAGGTAAAGTAGAGATAGGCGGTTATCCGATAGTGAATGTTTATGCTAACTTACATTTGAAACGTACCCGTTTCTATGTGATGATGTATCACGTCAATCAGGGAATGAGCAAACCTAATTACTTCCTGGCACCTCATTACCCCATTAACCCACGTGTGCTGAAATTCGGACTTTCATGGAACTTCTATGATTAACAAAACCTCTATGGCTTATGAAAACGCGCCCGAAATTGAGACTATTCAGATATCTGTTGCCGGTAGTCATTGTATTGGCACTTATCTTCTCTGTCCGCTATTGCGGTAAACAAGAAAAACCTCTGGGGCATCCGCGTGATTACGCAGCCATCGCCAAAGAAGGCATCCTGCATGTAGCCACCGAATATAATTCAATCAGTTTTTATGTAGACAGTGACACTGTCTCCGGATTCCATTATGAACTGATAGAAGCGTTCGCACGTGACAAGGGGCTGAAAACTGAAATCACTCCTGTCATGAGCTTCGACGAACGGCTGAGAGGATTAAGCGACGGACGCTACGATGTCATAGCATACGGAATACTGGCAACCAGCGAACTGAAAGATTCTCTGCTTCTCACCTCCCCCATCATACTCAACAAGCAGGTGCTGGTGCAACGAAAAGCGAACGGGGAGAATGATTCACTTTATATCCGAAACCAATTGGACCTTGCCCAAAAGACACTTCATGTGGTAAAAGGCTCGCCTTCTATTCTACGTATTCAGAATCTGGGAAATGAAATCGGAGATACTATTTATATAAAGGAAATAGAGAAATACGGTTCAGAGCAGTTGATTTCGTTAGTTGCTCATGGAGATATCGATTATGCCGTCTGTGATGAAAGCATTGCCCGTGCAGTGGCAGATTCATTGCCTCAGGTAGATATCAATACCGCAATCAGTTTTACTCAATTCTACTCATGGGCAGTCAGCAAGCAATCACCCGCATTGCTCGATAGTTTGAATACATGGCTGGATAAATTCCAAAAAGAAAAAGAGTATCAAAAGATTTACCGGAAATACTATGGTGATAAATAGATAAAAAATAATACGCCGAAGACTTGACTTTCGCATTTGAATGTCGTATCTTTGTCAACGTAATCATAAAGTAGTTTCAGTTAAACTACACGTAAAGGAGGGAATCACAGTTCCCTCCTTTCTTTTTGTTACAATGAATGAAAATCAGCCTTTTTCCCAGCTTTTTGCTCATTTTACCCCCGAGCTTAGTCCGTTTTACCTCGTTTGTTACCATACTTAACATAGTATCTTATGACTAATTAGATGCTTTGTTATGATTAATCAGATGCTTTGTTATCCATAAACCGATGCTTTGTTCTCCCAAAACAGAAGCTCTGTTTCCGGACAGCTCCCAAGAGTTAACAATCAATAAAGTTGCTCTTGACAAAAATTTGCTCTACTTTTGAAAAAAATTTCCTTTTCGATGTCACGTTTTTAATCCGCCACCGTCTTATCAGTGTAAATGGAACTGAAACAATTTAAAATAACCGTTGTACCCCTTCGAGACAAGCTGCTGAACTACGCCCGAAGGATGACAGATGATCCTTCGGATGCGGAAGATGCCGTACAGGAAGTCATGCTGAAGCTGTGGAATCTGCGCCAGAAGCTAGACGAGTACAGAAGTATCGAAGCCGTAGCCATGACCATGACGCATCATCTCTGCATGGATATGTGGCGTGCCAAACGACCGGACACTCTATCACTCGACCGTGTACAGGCTCCCACCCCTTCGGCTACTCCGGAGCGACTGCTGGAAGAGAAAGATGAGTTCAGATTGATGCGGGAAATTATCGACTCCCTGCCTACGCTGCAACGAACGATTATCCGCATGAAAGACATCGAAGAGTACGAGACGGAAGAGATTGCCGAAATCACCGGCTGCAACGCAGAAGCCATCCGCAGTAATCTGTCGAGGGCCCGCAAGAAAGTAAGGGAAGTCTATTTGCAAACGATACAAGAACGAAAAAGGAGGAACAAAGCATGAAAGATATAGAAACCTTGCTAAACAAATATTTCGAAGGAGAAACCACTTGCGAAGAAGAACGCAGACTACGACGTTTCTTTGCCGAAGGGCTCGTACCGGAACATCTGGAGGTATATCGCCCGATGTTCGCTTTCTTCGAAGCGGAACAGAAGGAACTTGCGGAAATCTCCGGTAAAGGTAATGCCGCCGAGATGCCGGAACTCGCCCCATTCGAGAAAAAGACAAAAACGGTCAGACAGTATCTGACTTACAGTCTCAGTGCTGCCGCTGCCGCCATCCTGCTACTGGTGGGCATCTCCGGTATCTACCGTCATCTATCCCCTGCACCGGCCAACTATGTGATCATTGACGGTAAGGAATATACGGACGTTCATTTAATCCGTGAACAGGCGATGGTCGCCTTTCGTGACGTCAGCCTCAGCGAGGAGGAAGTATTCGCTACTTTATTTGATGAATAATATAAAAACAGCATATAATTATGATGAATAAAATCATTCGTACCACACTAATCACCCTGTTACTTACATTCGCCGCCCATGCGGCCGCCCAACAGGGACTACAGATTGCCACCGTCTTCCAGAAGTACGGAAAGCAAAAAGGGGTAACTATGGTAGAGCTATCCAATGAAATGCTGGAAACTTACCAGATGACTCTTTATAAAAGTCTTGTTTTCAAGGATGCCAGCGATGCACTACCTACGATTCTCCGTTGCCTGGAAGCCGACAAGAAGAAAGCAAAGAAGGTGAAAGAAGTGGTTTCCAACGGGCAAATCAAGTCCGGCTATTACCAACTTCCCCAGCTTAAGGAAGATGTGAACCGCTTTATCCTCTTCAAAACCGGAAAGAAAGATTCGGCTACCCTTATCTATATTGAAGGAGAACTAGATGCCGACGACCTGATCACCATGTTATTCATGAAGAAAGAATAAAAAACAGATAAAGAAATACGAATATGAAAAAACTATTATTACTATGGCTCATGATAGCTCCAATGAGCGGCATGGCACAAAATGAAAGTACACCGCAGGATACAACACTTTACGTCAACGGACGAAAGATCGTAATCAAGGAACAAGGCGACAAGATTAAAGTGAAACTCTACGAAAGCGCATCCGGCGGAGATACGATAACAAACGCGCAAATCTTCGAAGGAGTCTACCTGAACGGGCAGAGTACGGAAAGCCGTACCGTGCTGAGCGCTCTCCCCTTCTCGAAGAAAAACAACAAGAGAAACAGGTTCGAGCCACATGCCGGCGGATTCTACATCGGCTACACCCGACTGTCCAATGACTTCCTCTCATTCAATCCGTCGAACGGTGCCGACCTCAACACCAGTCATTCATGGGAGATAGGCGGCAATCTGTTTACCGGTTCGCACGCCTTTGCACCTACCTATAACTGGGGGATCACCATCGGACTAGGATGGGGATACCGCAGTATGCGCCTGGACGGCAATTATGCTTTTCGTGAAATAGACGGAGTGACTGAAATTTACTCCGGCATGGAGGCAGAAGAACCTACAGAGTACAGCAAAAGCCGTCTGCGCTATTTCTACTTCCGCATTCCGCTCTCCATCGAATGGCAAACACGGATCAACGGCAAAGGTCCTTTGTTTTTTGCTGTAGGTCCCGAAGCCGAAATACGTCACGGATTCAGATCCAAAGCCAAAGTCAATGGATCGAAGAAGACGATTGACAAGGGACTGAACGGGCGCCCGCTAGGTATCAACTTACTTGCACAAGCCGGTTATGCAGATTTAGGAGTGTATATGCGTTACTCCACCTACGGCCTCTTTGAGAAGAACAAAGGTCCCGAACTTTATCCGTTCTCTTTCGGTGTATGCTGGTACTGGTAAAGTAAATACTCAGACCCTTGCCTATTTCTGACAGTTAACAATCAATAAAGTTGTTCTTAATAAAAAATAGCTTTATCTTTGGGAGTTGTTAAAACAAGCACAATAGGTATATTATGAGTGAAAAGATGATTAAATGGGGCTTCATCGGCTGCGGAGAAGTAACCAAAACCAAAAGTGGCCCCGCCTTTCAAAAGGTAGAACATTCTGAAGTAGTAGCTGTAATGAGCCGCGACGGCGCCAAAGCAAAGGCTTATGCAAAAGAAAGAGGAATCAGAAAATGGTATGATGACGCTCAGGAACTGATAGACGATCCGGAAGTAAATGCCATTTATATCGCCACTCCTCCTTCTTCACACGCTACATACGCCATTATGGCTATGAAAGCAGGCAAGCCTGCCTATATTGAAAAACCAATGGCTGTCACTTATGAGGAGTGTACACGTATCAACCGTATTTCTAAGGAAACGGGTGTTCCCTGTTTCGTCGCATATTACCGCCGCTATCTCCCCTACTTTCAGAAAGTGAAAGAAATGGTAGAGAACGGTTCTATCGGTAATGTCATCAACGTACAAGTCCGCTTTGCACAGCCGCCACGTGATTTGGATTACAACCGTGAAAATCTTCCTTGGCGTGTACAGGCTGATATTGCCGGTGGCGGTTACTTCTATGACCTCGCCCCGCATCAGATCGACTTGCTGCAAGATATGTTCGGCTGCATCCTCGAAGCCAGCGGATATAAGAGCAATCGTGGAGGGCTTTATCCTGCCGAAGATACGCTGAGCGCCTGCTTCCAGTTCGACAACGGATTGGTCGGCAGTGGTTCATGGTGCTTTGTTGCCCATGATTCCGCCCGCGAAGACCGCATCGAAATTATCGGAGATAAAGGTATGATCTGCTTCTCTGTCTTTACGTACGAGCCGATTGGTCTGCACACCGAACGCGGCCGGGAGGAAATCTGTATCGGTAACCCTGAGCATGTTCAACAACCTCTTATTCAGGCAGTAGTAGATCATCTGCTCGGTAAGTCAGTCTGCTCATGCGACGGAGAAAGTGCTACCTTGACTAACTGGGTAATGGACAAAATATTAGGGAAGCTCTAAGATAAAGCTCCCTCGTTTGTTTCTTAAAATAATTTAATCACTATATTCTATCGTTAGTTTTCTTTATATTTGCGAAAGGTAGCAATAAAAGCAAAACTAACGATATTTATTTTTTATAACTATGACCAAAGAAGAACTAATGAGGAAAGCAATAGAGCTTTCGAAGGAAAATGTTGCTAATGGTGGAGGCCCGTTCGGAGCTGTCATTGCAACAAAAGAAGGAGAAATTATAGCTACAGGAGTCAACAGAGTAACCTCTTCATGTGATCCCACTGCTCATGCCGAAGTTAGTGCCATACGTGCCGCAGCCGCGAAACTGGGAACATTCAACCTCAGCGGATACGAAATCTATACTTCATGCGAACCTTGCCCGATGTGTCTGGGTGCCATCTATTGGGCACGACTGGACAAAATGTATTATGGGAACAACAAGACAGATGCCAAAAACATCGGTTTTGACGATTCCTTTATTTACGATGAGCTGGCTCTAAAACCTGCCGACAGAAAACTTCCCTCGGAAGTATTATTGCACAACGAAGCCATTACAGCCTTTGAAGCCTGGATGTCCAAAGAAGACAAAGTAGAATATTAGCATCTAATCTCACTTAAACTCACTAATACTTAGTAAAATGAAAAGAAAAAACTTTTTGATTCTTCTAGCCGCAGGATGTTTGTTCAGTTGTCAGCAACAGGATGAACTGCAAGAAACAAGTAAAGAAGCAACCAACTTCTCTATCTCTATCGACGACGCTCTCTCTGACCCGCTCACCCGTACCAGCAATGATCTGTTCCCTGCCAGAAATAGCATCACTACAGGAGAAGTTATCTCCATGGCTGCCTCCGGTCAGGACTATACTCCGTTTATTGTTGGCAAAGACAGCCGCGCATGGAACGAAATAGGAACTGCCACAGGCACAGTAACCTTCTACGCCCACTATCCGGCATTGACAGACGAAGCCGCTACCAGATCAGGCGGTAACAAACGCTATTTAAAAGGAGGTCAGGAGCACTTGTTCGGAACAGCGGAAGCAGCTCCGGGCAGCCAGAATGTATCACTGAAATTCAAACGAATGACCGTGCCGGTTATTATACTTGATGAGAACGATCGTCCGTATGAAGGCGAAGCTAAAGTTGAGCTCAGCCTGAAAAACGAAGGTACGCAGGATTTATTGAACGGTACCATAGAAATCAACGAAAATGCGCTGTCAGAGAATATCGAAGTAAAGAAAGTATCCGAAGGCGTTACTACCAATGTTCTCCCGCAAAAGATCAATGCTGGAGAGGAAATAGGAACGATCACTGTCGGAGGAGTCACTCAGAAGATCAGTGCAGTGGAAGATCTTGATTTAAAAGCCGGAAGCACACTTTCTGTCAGATTATCAAAAAGATTCGGAGGTATTATTGATGGCAATGTTCCATTGTACAGATAAGAAGATTGCACTTAAAGGCAATCTTGCAGATTATATAAATAAAAGAACGGGATTCATGATGAATCCCGTTTTTTATTTATACCTAAAAACTATATAAGGCCGGTCATCAGCTCCTAGGAACCGACCGACTTATTTATAGCGTATTATTTTTTATCCCACCATACACGTGATGTCATCTTATCACCGTCGCTGAGTCTCTTTACTGCATCGTTGTAATTAACAGGATTAGCCGTTATCTCGCTTGCCGGATAAATGAAACGACGAGGAATCTCTCCATTTGTCACATTGTTAGGATAGCTGGCTGCATTTCGAGACGGGGTTAATTTAGGATATCCGGTACGACGCCAATTTGCAAAAGCTTCATACTCATTACAGAACGTATGAATATAATATTCCGTATTAATCTGTTCCAGCGCTTTTTCCGTATCAGCATCCAATGGATTAGCATTCAGATAGGCAGTTATCGCATCATCTGTAATCGTAGCTGAGGCTTTTTCATAATAGGAGAATTGTTTCATGGCAGCAGTTACTCCATCTCTATAAAATTTTTCTGCATCTCCTGTATAGAGTCCACGTTTCACTGCATCAGCCAATAATAACAAGTTACCGGCATGAGTGACAAGCATAGAGGGTGAATCCGGGCGTGCATAAACTGTACGGTTAGGAACAGAATATGCTTTTCTCCAATCAACCTGATAGCTTGGAGCTTTACTCAAATCCCAGTCTCCTCCTGACACATCATAACCAACTGGCATACCTTTCTGCTTAGCAGCCGCGTTGTCACCTAAATCAAAATCAGCATCTCCCCATCCCGGTTTAGGATCTCTGGTACAAACTGTAGCAATCAGAGGCAGACGAGGATCGTCCTGAAGGATGTTTATAAATGTTTCGCTGATATAGAACGCCTGAGTATCCAGACTGGAAAATACTTTTCCGTAAGGTTCGGCAGAGTCATCGCTTGGTGAACCATTGGTATGTCTGACGATCGCATTATCATCGTTGCTTACGAACAAGCCATTCGAAACCGCTTTAGCTACCCATGTTTTCGCTTTATCAGGAGCTACTTTGGTCAGGCGCATGGCTACCCGGAGCATCAGTGAGTTTGCAAATTTCTTCCATTTCGCAGCATCACCGTTATAGATAACGTCGGCAGCCCCTATCGTATTACCGGCAGAAGTGCTTAATGCAGCTTGTGCTTCATCGAGTTCTTTCAGCAGGTCA
Organism: uncultured Bacteroides sp.; assembly: GCA_947646015.1. Lineage (GTDB taxonomy): Bacteria > Bacteroidota > Bacteroidia > Bacteroidales > Bacteroidaceae > Bacteroides. Next base: position 72,350 of record CANSEY010000020.1, read on the forward strand.
TTATAGATTGCTTCTTGTGTATCATATTTAGGATACGGAATCGGATTGGTAGAATACCCCTGCCCTGCTTCAGAATAAGGAACGTCTCCATAAAGGTCAGTCATATTCTGGAACATATATGCTTTCAGAATGCGGCACATCTGATATTCATTCGCATAAGCGGGATTTCCTTCCCAATTATTCATCACATCTATAATATTGCGAATAGCTGCACGCCCACCGGAATAGAATCCTCCCCAATAAGCACCACTATACTGATCGTTCCATGTATAGAAAACTCCATACGCCCAATCTACACTAGCCGTATGCTGTATCATGTTGGCTGTGTAGATACAGCCATTACGCCACACGTCCCAGTCGGAGCCACATATCTGTGCTTCAACCTGAGTAAATTCCATTTTATAATCCACCACTCCGGGATTCAGGTTCATAGGGTCGTTATTCACATCCCCAAAGTCATTACAGCTCGTCGCTAATCCCATCAGACCAAAAGCCGTCAATATATATAAAGTAAACTTTTTCATTGTTACAGTATTTAAGATGTTAGAACTTAACATTTACATTGAATCCCACATTTCTCGTGGCAGGATATCCGTTCAATTCCAGACCTTGAGCATTACCGTTATTATAAGCTGATTCCGGATCAATATTATCCGTATGCTTCAATATAGTCCAAAGGTTACGACCGACTAAAGAAAGGGTTACCCCCTTTATAAGTGTCTGCTTATTCAACCATGCCTGCGGCAAAGTATATCCGACTGACAATTCGCGCAGTTTTATAAAACTCGCATTATAAACAAACTCTTCAGCAATATTCTGACTGGTAATAGCCTGCCAGTAATCTTGTGCAGAAACGGCTACGGTATTCTTCACATAGCCCCCTTTACCATCAGACATTACACCATTGCCCACCATTGTTCCTTTACCGTCAGCACCACGTCCCTGCAAAGTATTCTTGTGCAGACCGTTGCTGTAAAGAGACAGATTGGTTCCGGAGAACATCTTAGCTCCTGCCTTGAAGTCAATCAGGAAAGAAAGAGTTATGTTTTTGTAAGTAAACTCATTGCGCCATCCACCGGTTACCTTATAAACGCCGTTTCCTAATACCTGTACCTCGTCTGAGTGTACAGGAAGACCGTTTTCAAAAATAACTTGTCCATCCGAAGTACGTTTGTATTCATAACCTACTAATTCACCATAAGGATGTCCCAAGATATTCTGAACAGAAACACTACCTACACGTGAGTTGGCTCCGTCAAGAGTTAATCTCTTTATCTTTTCTCCCGTTCCGTCTATTCCCAGGTATTTCACATCACTGCTATTATAAGCGATATTGAATGTAGAATTCCAGTTAAAGTCCTTTGTATGAACAGGAACGGCATTCACCATTACTTCCACACCATTATTTCTGATTTCTCCGACATTCTGGATAGCTGATTCAAAACCGGAAGCACCACTGGTGGTTACCTGCACGATATCATCTTTGGTTGTTTTTACATAATATGCAGCATCCAATGACAGGCGATTATCCAAGAAAGAGAGGTTCAAACCAATTTCCCATTCGGAAATCTGAACCGGTTTCAGTCCTTTGTTAGGTACGGTCGAGTTATTGATCGTTACTACAGGCTGTCCGTTCGATTGGTAATTATCTACTTTATAGGTAAGAAGATTCTGATATGCTTTGGTTCCGTTAGATGCAGCTGCATAGGATGCACGCACCTTTCCGAAAGTAAACCAGTCGGGAGTCTTGAATGTATCACTAAATACCCATGACATACCGATAGAAGGATAGAAATAATGATTATTATTCGGGTCCAGTGTAGAGAACCAGTCATTACGTCCGGTTAAGTTTAAGAATACCTGATTCTTATAACCAAGGTCTGCAGTACCATAGATTGAATTTACCCGGTATTCTGTATATTCTTTCTTATACACATGCTTCGCAGTGTTGCTGCTTGAATAAAAATCGGGCACAAAGAATGAAGAGGCCTTATCATCCAGACCGTATTTCTTTGTAATATTTCTCTGACGGTTTCCACCGAAAGTAGCACCGACACTCCAGTCTCCGAATGTCTTATTGAATCCGATCAAATAGTTCAGGTTCATTTCAGAGAAGTTCTGAGTGTATTCCTTTATATAACCGCGTGGATCTTCCGGAGAAGCGGAACCGATTGGCTTCACTTCGGAATATTCCAGATTATAACCGTCACGTGTCACAGCCCCCTGAATGTATAACCAGTCAAAGATATCATACTTCAAAGTCATACCACCAGTCAGACGATTACGGTTGGTTTCATTGGTAACCCTGTACTGCAACCAATACGGATTATTAAAATAACCGTTCGTACCACCTAACAACTCTTTCCCGTCAGCACCGGTACCCCAGTCACAATCCGGATTTTCACGTTCCATCCAACGGATATCAAATGAATTGGCATGATAAAGAAGTGCGGCATTCGTGTTACTGTTACCATCGGACAAGTTAGAACGACCTTTATTCTTGTCGAATACGTAGTTGGCATTCACCATTAAATGAACTTTTGAAGAAATGTCATAAGTCGTATTCATATTGATACCTTGCTGACTGATGCTGGAATTGGGAAGTATCCCCTTTACCGCCATATTGGAAACACCAAAACGATAGGATATCTTATCGGAAGCACCACTTACTGCCAAAGTTGTTGTATTGTTAATCCCAGTACGATAGAAGTTCTTCCAGTTATCTACAGGAGAATAGGCATATTCGTTCCCCAAGAAGTTTACTGCTTTTTTTCCATCCATTACTTCACCCCAGCTGGATGTTTCCGTTGCTTTTGCCACATCTGCAGAAAGCGGACGGTTACCCTGAGTTCCTTGCCCGTAGACATTCTGGAAATCGCGGTAATCATAAATCACATCAAAAGCCAAGTTATTGTTAAATTCAACGGAGACCGGTTTTCCTTTCTGACCGGATTTAGTAGTAATCAAGATAGCACCGTTACCACCACGATATCCATAAAGAGCGGATGCAGCAGCACCCTTCAACACCTGAATATCTGCAATATCATCCGGATTGATACTTGACAAACCATCGCCCATATCTTTACCTCCCCATTGACCTGCACTACCGATATTAGTATTATCAAACGGAACACCGTCGATAACATAAAGCGGCTGGTTGTTTCCCGTCAAAGAAGCATTACCACGAATTACGACACGGCTACTACCACCCGGGCCAGTTGCATTTCCGGAAACAGAAACACCGGCAATCTTGCCGGAAAGTGCGTTACCAATGTTCGTTGTACGAGCTTCGGTGAAATCTTTTCCTCCTACTGTCGTTGTAGAATAGCCGAGGGACCTTTTCTGACGCTTAATACCCAAAGCTGTCACAACAACTTCATCGAGTGTCTGCGTATCTTCCTGCAAGGTAATGTCTAAAGGTTTACCCGTGAACTTCACTTCCTGTGGAGTATAACCTACATAAGAGATTTGAATCGTTGCTCCGTCAGGAACATTGGAAAGAACAAAATTACCGTCCAAGTCGGTAATTACACCATTTGTAGTACCTTTGACTACAACTGAAGCTCCAATAACCGCTTCACCTGCCTTGTCTTTTACTACACCTTTACACGTACCGTTTTGCTGTGTGACATTCACACTTGTTGCTCCATTCTCAGAGGCTGCATAGGAAATTGCTGCCGGCATGGCACACAAGAGCAACAGCACACTTACTGATTTGAGTGGTTTAAACATAATACTGCTCTTTTAAGGTTAATAAAAATAGTCTGTGTGTAGAGAGGACATCAAAATTTCATAGTTTGGTTCTGACTACGATTACAAAAATATGAAATTATTTTAAATAACAAGAAATTAAGTAGTTTTTTTCTTTAAACAAAAAGAATAATTATATCCGCTAATAAAATTGCAATATTCGAAACAGAAACAACCTTCTTTGGCAGTAAATGAAAAGATAATAAAGAAATCCCTGGAACCGCTGTAGACACTCAGCATTCCAGGGATTATAGATTATACCCTTATTCAAACTCAGACATCTCTATCAATGGGCAAAATTTCTTCAATATATATATTAGTCATTCATCTCATCTAGGGGGAATGATTGGTAATACGTAGCAACATGTGTCTGGCCCAGATGAATAAGTGGCAAATGATAGTTTTATTGTAGACTCATCTCTCCCCCCTGTACCAGGTCTACGTGATGAACGACTATTTCTAGCACTATTATTGACTGAACTGCCAGAAGAACGACTACTTCCCGAATCTCTATCGCTTCCTGAATCCCTTCTTGAACTATTTCCAGAACCATTATTTTTATTATAATTAGCTTCATTCAAGTCTATAAAAAAATGATATGGCCTAAGCACCTTCTCATAATAACGTGAGAAGCTATAAAGTGGAATACTATTAGAAGGTTTACTATCAAGTGCATAAACATAACAAGCTATCCGTCTATATTTATAATATTCATTACCCTGCCCTAATTCATTCCAATCAGTTGTATAATAAGATTTAACCTTATCTGAGGTAGGTTTTATTTTATATAAGTATTCATATAATGGAATCGTACCGGTTGGATGTTCAGATGCAGAATATACATAGCACAATATTTTGTCATAAGTATATATACCATTGCCTTGTCCATATTCTCTATAATCAGTTGTGTAATAATAGTCTTTTACGGGCCAAAATATATCTCTAGTAGCTCCGCCTCGATCATTGACCGTATGAATTTCACCTTCATAAATATACCTATATAAGGGTATAGGATCCCCGACATCGATATAACTTTTTTCTCTTATATATTTCATTACAGCAGCTTTTAACTGTTCTTTTTTAGCAAAATCCTCTACTAACTCATAAATAGGAATAACAGTTTGGGACTCTGCATCTATTAGTTGCATATTGGTAGTATCACAACTTGATTGCCACACCGAAATATCTATAGATATTGGAGTCTGTGTGTCTGCATTTATACTCCCAACAAAAGGTTTATTAGGATTACCTCCTATTGCCCTATAAACCAGTTCTTGCTCCGTATTATCTTTCAACAATGTTTCATCAATATGACCATCCACATTTATCCCAAAAATCCCTTTAACATGATAAGAGCAGCCTGACTCAACTGTCCTTTTTTTCATAGAAGATGCAACCAAACTACGATACATAATATCTAGACGAGCACCTAATGTTATATTCGTCAAAACATGTGTTCCATAATTATTTATAATATACTCCATATCTTGAGTTTCTAAATCTTTTTTAAATTTATTCGTGAGGTATTTTGACAACATAGCATTAGGAGCAGTCATATATAATTGTTTCATTCTCATAAATAAAGAATAACCAGCTATAGAATATTTAGCAGAATAGTGTTCTGCGCTACTAAAGCTTGATTCCAAATGCCCCTTAAAAGCTGAGATAGAATCTGAATCAGAGTAGAGTTTTAAATGTACACTCAAATTCTTTGTATATTCACCCGCAGAAACTCCAGCTGTCAATCTGCCATCAGTACTAGCTATTAAATCATAATCAACCCTATCATTATAATCTTTCTTTAAAGCTACTGGATCAATAACTTGAGCTTTAGCCGATGTGTTAGTAAAATACTTCCCTGTTATATCGTAACCAAACCCAAGTAAATCATACTTTCTATCTCCACCACTTCGAGTTAAAACATCCATTTGAGAATCCTGAGTATAAACATGCTGTTCTATTATAGCATCTGAACATGCTATACATACTAACAAAAATAAGAAATAATATAGTCGTTTCATAAGAATAAATTTTAGAGTTTTTCTATTACAAAACAAAATCACCGACAAGCACTTCATCCGATAAAACAAATTCTATTTCATAATCTCCTTTATCATAACTTGATAAATCAATGCATAAAGGATACCTATCGAAAGAAACCATCTCATCATAGATTATACTTCCATTGTAAGCCCCCGATAAAGTACCCGTTGTCTTTGTATCTTTAAGTCTCGATCTT
>CANSEY010000021.1 GCA_947646015.1 uncultured Bacteroides sp.
CCTCTTTCTTGGTTCATCCGGTATATTCCAGATTCAACCTTCAGTTTTCCGGCTTCAGTATCTTTACTCCCCTATTGAATTATCCGATTATCTATTTTTGTCGAAAATTTAAAAGATAAGATATGAAGATAAGTGTATTATTAGCTGCTCTCCTGTTGCTATTTTCTTGCACGGATAAAGACAGTAAGCAGAGTCAGGACTTAATTGTCAAGACAGCACAAGCAGTTTCGGCCTCTGGGATCAAGACAACGGAGTTCCCGTTTATCGCACAACCTTTTCGTACCTCTGAGCTATCGTTTCGTGTCGGAGGCCCTATTGATCGTTTGGATGTATATGCCGGTAACCATTACAAACAAGGCAGTATTATTGCTGAAATAGACCCGCGTGATTTCCATATTCGCAAAGAACGGGCTGAAGCCATCTATCACCAAGCTAAAGCTGAATTTGAACGGATAGAGAAGCTGTATGAGAAGAATAATGTTTCGGCGAGTACATATGAAAAGACTAAGGCGGATTATACTACTGCCAAAACTGCTTTCGATACGGCTTCCAATGAACTGGGAGACACTCGTCTGACAGCTCCTTTTGATGGTTATGTGGGAGAAGTTTATATAGAAAAATACCAGGATGTGAAGCCGGCTCAGCCTGTTATATCCTTTATTGACATAAATCGGTTGAAGATAGAGATTTATGTTACTCAGAATATTGCGTTTGCCTCACACCCCACAGATAGTGTCCGGATCTATTTTGATGCCCAGCCCGATAAGTATTATAAGGCACAGATTGTGGAAGTATCGAAGGGGACAACCCGCAATAATCTTTCTTATTTACTAACGGCTGTTTTACCTAATAAAGAAGGGAAATTATTGGCGGGTATGTCGGGAAAAGCAATCTTTGATGCTCCCGGAACAACGGATCTGACAGGTGTTTCCATTCCCCAAACGGCATTATGTTATCGTCCCTCGGAAGGTGAATATGTGTGGGTTATTGATACGAATACCCGACAAGTGAATCGACGGACAGTGAAAAAAGGAAATCTGCTTCCCGGTGGCTATGTTACCATAACCGAAGGATTGAGGGCCAGTGAAACGGTAGCTACGAGCGGACTTCGTTTTTTATCGGATGGTATGAAAGTGGAAATCTCTACTAAGACAAACTCATTATGAAGCTGGTGAAGTATTTTTTGCAGAAAAGAGCCGTCACTATTTTATTATTGGTGTTGGTGCTGGCAGGAGGTCTGTTTTCTTATTTTAAAATGGGAAAGCTGGAGGATGCTCCCTTTACTATCAAACAAGCATTGGTACTGACTTCCTACCCGGGGGCTTCTCCCGCAGAGGTGCAGTCGCAAGTAACTGATATCTTAGAGGAAGCCATACAGTCGCTAGGAGAACTTTATTATCTGAAAACCGAGAATCGTGCCGGACTTTCTAAGATCACGGTTTATGTGAAAAAAGAGATTCGTGCTGAAGAGATGCAGCAATTATGGGATAAATTACGTCGGAAAGTAAATGATGTACAAGATAAATTGCCTGCCGGGGCCGGAACTTCTATCGTAAATGATGACTTTGGAGATGTACTCGGTGTATTTTACGGACTGACCGGTGATGGGCATACATATAGGGAACTGGAAGACCAGGCTAAATTTATAAAGAATGAATTACTAAAAGTTAAGGATGTAGCGAAAATTGAGATTTATGGTGTACAAACACCGACAATCGATGTCTTGATCAGTCCTTCTGTTATGGCACAAAGTGGAGTTACGACTGCGGATATTATGCGAGCTTTCGAAGCCCAGAATAAAATGGTCGATGCCGGTGGTATTGATGCCGGCACCAATCGCATCCGTATAGAATCTACCGGCAATTTCTATTCGCTGGATGATATTCGTGATCTGACCATTGTTTCGCGTACCGGAGAGCATTTCCGTCTGGCCGATATTGCACAGATAGAGGAAGGATATCAGACTCCTCCGGCTAATCAAATGCGCATAAATGGTAGTCCGGCAGTTGGGATCGCCATTTCTACCGTACCTACAGGAAATGTAGTGGACATGGCTGAAAATGTTAAAATGCGTATCGGTGAATTGTCACAATCGATGCCTGATGGCTACGAACTGATTTCTATCTACGATCAGGGCTATGAATCGGCGGTAGCAAATCAGGGATTTATCCTGAACCTGATCATATCAGTTATTACTGTTGTTGCGATTCTGCTGTTCTTTATCGGATTCAAAAATGGGCTCTTGATAGGTAGCGGGCTGGTGTTCTCCATTTTTGCTACTCTAATTGTTATGATGGCATGTGATATTGCCCTTCAACGGATGTCGCTTGCTGCAATTATCATTGCTATGGGAATGTTGGTTGACAACGCCATTGTCGTGTCCGATTCTGCTCTGATTAACATGGAACGGGGAATGCGTAAACGGGTTGCTATCATGCGTGCATGTTCGTCTACTGCTTTACCTTTATTGGCGGCAACGGTTATTGCTATTCTCACGTTCCTTCCGATTTACTATTCACCCCATATCACAGGTGAGCTGTTGTCCTCACTGGTGGTAGTGATCGGTGTTTCGTTAATGTTCAGTTGGGTATTTGCGTTAACGCAGACTCCGTTCTTCATTCAGGAGTTTGTAAGACGTCCCCGTCCTGAAGAGCTGAAAGCATCTCTGTTTGATGGAAAATATTATCATCTTTTCAGGAAATCATTGCGTTGGGTACTTCGGCATCGCACGATGACTATAGCTTCGTTGGTTGTTCTGTTGTTGCTTTCGGCATGGAGTTTCAAATTTATTCCGAAGGTTTTTGTGCCCGCTCTGGATAAGCAATACTTTACTGTCGATATGTGGCTGCCTGAGGGAACAACAATCGGGGAGACGGACCGGATAGCCGGTGAAATATCCGATTATATCCGTACTCATGAAGAGACCGAAATGGTTTCGTCTTATATCGGCCGTACTCCGCCTCGCTATTATCTTTCAAATATATCTTTCGGTCCTCAATCCAACTATGCCCAGTTGCTAGTGAAATGTAAAAGTTCCAAAGAGTCGCGGGCACTGAATGCTCTGTTGCAGGATTCCATTCGTTTGAAATATCCGGAACCGCTGATTAAGGTGAATAAGTTCGAATTAAGCCCGCTGACGGAAGCCATGATAGAAGCCCGCTTTCTGGGGCCCGATCCGGCTGTTCTAGACTCTTTGGCAGGTGAGGCGATCGAGATTATGCGTCGTAACCCAAAAGTCGCAGATGCACGCAATGAATGGGGAAATATGTCGATGGTGATGCGCCCGGTTTATGATCCCGTGAAGGCAGGTGCTCTCGGTATAACCAAATCACAGATGATGGAGTCTGTGAAATCGATCAGCGACGGAACCAGGGTAGGTGTTTATCGCGATGATGAGAAAAAGGTTCCTGTACTATTGAAGTCGGAAGGAGCTGACATTACGGATGCTCGTTCTTTAGGTAATTTCTCTGTATGGAACGGTGAGCATTCGGCACCTTTGTCGCAAGTGACCGAACGAATCGAGACGACATGGGAGTGGCCTCAGATGCGTACTTATAACCGTCAATTGTCTATGGCTGCCATGTGTGGAGTAAAATCCGGGTATACCATGGCGGAAGTGCATGGGGAAATTCGTAAAGAGATTGAAGCGATGAAGTTGCCCGAAGGTTATACTTTTTTTTGGGACTCACAATACAAAGATCAGAGAGAGGCGATGCAGGCAATCGGTAAATTCTTTCCGCTGGCTTTTCTGGTACTGGTCGTTATTCTGGTTGCCTTGTTTGGTAACTTTCGCGATCCGGTCATTATTCTATGTGTTCTTCCGCTGTCCATTATCGGAGTGGCTGTCGGTATGCTCTTGACGGGATTTGATTTCGGATTCTTCCCGATTGCCGGTTGGTTGGGATTATTGGGTATGGTTATTAAGAATGTGATTGTACTGTTGGACGAAATAGATGTGCAACGCCGGGAAGGAGTCGTTCCTTATACGGCCGTGATCGAATCTACGGTTTCAAGAACCCGTCCGGTACTGATGGCAGCCACAACCACCATACTGGGGATGGTTCCCTTACTGTTTGACATAGCATTTGGCGGGATGGCGGCTACTATCATTTTCGGGTTGACATTCGCTACTTTGCTGACTTTGTTTGTGACTCCGGCATTATATGCAATATTTTATAAGATAAAAGAGAAATGATGATGAAGAAAATAAATAGATGGCTTATCTTTTTGCTGTGTGTGCCGACAGTTGCTTTTGCTCAGCAAAATAGTTTGCTGCAAAAGTACAGGTCGATGGCTTTAGATTATAACCATGACTTGAAAGCTGCGGACAAAAATATAGCTGCAAGTATCGAATTGGAGAAAGCGGCACAGAAGGATCTACGCCCTAAACTGTCGGGAGAGGCGAATTTTCAGTATACCGGTAATCCTCTTCAATTGAATATCGACTTGCCTTCGATGCAGACTCCGTTGGCTTTTGAAGGAAGAAATATGAAATACGGTGCTTCCCTCTCTTTGTTACAACCGGTTTATACGGGTGGGCGGTTATTGGAAAGTATCCGGATGGCTAAACATCAGCAAAGTCTGGCAATACATCAGGCAGATTATTTCCGTTCCGCAGTATCCTATCAGACGGATATGCAATATTGGAACACCGTTGCGCGTGCAGAAATAGTCCGTGTAACTACGGAATATCGCAATTCGGTTGCCACCTTCTCCCAAACCATACGGGAGCGGGTGGAAGCAGGATTGGTTGATCCACAGGACTTGCTGATGGCGGAGGTAAAACTGAATGAAGCGGAATACCAACTGTTGCAAGCAAAAAGAAATCTGGAAACAGGACGTATGGCACTAAATTCTCTGATTGGCGTGGAACTTCATGCTCCGACTGAAATAGAAGATACGATTTCTGCCGTTAGGGCGGATAAAGATCTGTGGGGTGAGGGTGAAATAGATCGTCCGGAACTTAAGATGGCCTATGCCCGGATTAAAATAGCAGAAAGTTCGAAAAAATTAACGGATGCTAAGTATAAGCCACAGTTTTATATAGGTGTAGATGGAAGCTATTCTGCTCCCGGTTATGATTTCCGTTCCGATTTGGATCCCAATTATGCCATTTATGCCAAAGTATCCGTTCCCTTGTTTGAGTGGGGAAAAAGACGTGATGAAAAGCGAGCCTCTTCTTTCAAAGTAGGAATGGCTACTGATTATTTGAATCAGGTCACCGATCAGGTGAAACTGGAAGTGGAGACAGCCCGTGTTTCATTGTCGCAGACTATGGAACAGGTGCGCCTCACCGAAGGCTCACTGAGTAAAGCCTTCGAAAATGAGCGTATGGCATTGGAGCGGTATACTGAAGGGAAGGCCTCTGTAATAGAGGTGATTGAGGCCCAAACGTACCGGCAAGCTTCCCAACTGAACCATGTACAGGCAAAAGTCTCGGCACAAGGGGCTTATTCGGAATTGATCAGAGCTTTGAATAAATATTAAATAGTTTATGATAATTACCCGAAATATGATAGCTTTGTTCGCATGAAATGGAATGTCCTGTTATATGGTCTGTTATTCTCGGGATTAGGTATCTTTTCCTATCTCCTGCTTGTCAACTATACGGAGCTGACTCCTAAAGTAGCGGATGTTCTCTATTCAAAGGGAGCATTCGTCTTCTTTATTACCGCTTTCAATGTGCTTGGTTATTCTACGCTTCGGATCAGTTCGTGGATAAACACTCAGTATGCACTCAATATCCGCCATCGTTGGAAGATAATAGTTATTTATGTTGCCGTTATCTTGTTATTCCTGTTGTTGAACTATAGCCTGCTGATTGCTGCTAAGCTATTGGCAGGCATTGACAACCTATTTACTTTCTCCAATGGAGGCTGGCGTATCCTGATCGTGGTATGGCTCGTAGAGCTTGTCATTGTGGGCTTATTATTGGCAAATCGTTCCATTCAGAATAACCTGAAACTGCAACAGGAGGCCGCAAAACTACAAACAGAGAACGACACTGCACGTTATGCGGCTTTACAAAGTCAACTGAATCCCCATTTTCTGTTTAATAGTCTCAATACACTGATTGCTGAAATAGAATATAACCCGGGTAATGCTGTTCATTTCACCAAGCATTTGTCCAGTGTATACCGTTATGTTTTGCAATGTCAGGATAAAACATTGGTAACGTTGACGGAAGAACTGGAATTCCTGCAATCTTATCTCTTTCTGCATAAAGTTCGTTTGGGAGATTGCATTAGTTGTAACTGTTGTATAGCTTCCGGCTATACTAGTTGTATGCTGCCTCCGCTGACTTTGCAGTTACTGGCAGAGAATGTCATCAATCATAATTCTATTACTCTCAGCAAGCCTATGAAGATAGATATTCGGTTAGAGGAAGGATATCTTGCGGTGAGTAACCCCATACAGCCTAAAAAAAGTCATGAATCGCCGGGTGTAGGGTTGAAGAACCTGTCCAATCGTTGCCAGTTGATGCTCGGCAAAGAGATAATTGTCCACAACGATGAAAAAGTATTTATCGTAAAAGTACCTTTACTGTATGAATAAAATAAATGTAGCCATTATAGAAGATGAAATTCCGGCAGCCCGTTTGCTACATTCCATGGTATCCGGACTTCGCCCTCAATGGGAGCTTACTCTGATACCGGGGAGTGTAGACGAAGCCGTTGCCTGGTTTGACGAGCATCCGCATCCCGATCTGATCTTTCTCGATATACATCTGGCAGATGGCAATGCTTTTGACTTCCTTTCTGCCGCACACCCTTCTTCCGTCATAATTTTCACTACGGCGTATGATCAGTACGCCATTCGTGCATTTACGGTCAATAGTATCGATTACATACTTAAGCCGATAGACGAAAAACGCCTGTCGGATGCAATCACTAAATATGAGAGCTTGCTGACCAATGCTGTTCCCAGACCGGAAGATTACTTAGGCACTCTGCTTGAGGCACTTCAATACAAAGAGAAACGTTACCGTACCCGTTTTCTTATTTCCGGAGTAGATCGTTTCTGGTCGTTACAAGTGGCAGATATTGCCTATTTTTATTCCGAGAACAAAGTAACGTTTGCTGTTACCCGCAAAGGTCAGGAACACATTCTAGATTTGTCTTTAAACAAACTGATGGAACAACTCGATCCGGAGCGTTTCTTTCGCGCCAACCGCCAGGTTCTTGTCTGCATTGATGCCATTGACCATGCCGAGCCTTTCTTTAACGGAAAGATAGTGGTAACTGTGCGCCCTCCTTATAAACAGAAAATTACGATAAGCGAGGAGAAACTTTCAGCTTTTAAACTATGGCTGAATCATTGAAAAAAATGTTTGGAGTATATATAAAACGAAATCGACTATAAATCATTTGATCTATAGTCGATTTCAGTGGGCCAACTAGGGCTTGAACCTAGGACCTCCAGATTATGAGTCTGTTGCTCTAACCAACTGAGCTATAAGCCCGATGTATCCTTTCTATCGGATGCGGGGACAAAATTAATGCTTTCTGATGAATTATGCAAGCATTTTAGTCAAAAAACTGACTCTTTCCCGTATGTCTCAGAACTTGTATGTTCGTTTAGGATTCTTAGGAAACCAACCTTTTTTCACCCTCTCTTCTTGCTCAAAGACTTCTTTGATGGTCCAGAAAGAAGAGAAAGCGAATACGCCCAATAAAGACGAAACGAGTATATTGTCTGTGCTCAACGAGGCAGCTACTCCCGCGATACCTAATATCAGGAAAATCCACCAGCATTTCGTTCCCCAGTAATATTCAGCTTTTACCACAACGGGGTGGAATAAGCCGATAATCAGGAACGTGCAAATACCAATGAGCAGCCCTGACAGGTGATATTCATTCAACCACTCCATCGGTTACTTATCTGCGTGAATAGGAATTTCTTTCTTGATGCTTTGCTCCAGAGAAATCAAGGTTTCGGTGGCGGTTACTCCCGGTATCTCTTGCATTTTGTTGTTCAGTAGGTCCATCAAGTGTTCGTTGTCGCGTGCATATACTTTGGTCAGCATGGTGTAAGGGCCGGTTGTGAAGTGGCACTCTACGATCTCGGGAATTTTCTGTAATTCGGCCACTACAGCTTTATACATAGATCCTTTTTCCAGTTTGATACCGACATAAGTACAGGTACGATATCCCAGAGATTTCGGGTTTACGTGATAACCAGAGCCTACAATGACTCCCAGATCGATCAGTCTCTGCACGCGTTGATGGATGGCCGCACGTGAAACGCCGCATTCTGCTGCCACGTCTTTAAAAGGGATACGGGCGTTCTGAGAAATAATCTCCAGAATCTGCCTGTCAAGGTTGTCTATTTTTTCCATAATAATAAATGTAAATTCCAATTGTTATCAAATAGTAAGCAAATATAGAGATTTATTTTAATTTCTCTATATAAAAGTCAGAAAAAACAGAAAAATCGTATACTTTCTATTTTTATTATCCGGATAAAAAAGATGCCGGACGATTACGTCCGGCATCTCTCCTGTTCTTTTTAAATAAGGCCTGTTAATTTCTTATTTCTCAATATCCAGCAATTCTATTTCGAATATCAGTGTAGAGAACGGTTTGATCTGTCCCATGTCTCTTGAGCCATAAGCTAGTTCCTGCGGGATATAAAGTTCCCATTTTGAACCGACAGGCATCATTTTCAGGGCTTCAGTCCAACCTTTGATAACTCCGCCGACGTTAGTCACGAACGGTTCCTTACGTTCGTAAGTGCTTTCGAATTCTGTTCCGTCGATCAGTTTACCTCTGTAGTTTACTTTCACTTTGCAAGTATCGTTAGGAATTTCACCTTTACCTTCAGTAATCACCTTGTACTGTAATCCGCTTGCAGTGGTTTTTACTCCTTCTTTAGTTTTATTCTCAGCAAGGAACTTCTCACCGGCAGCTTTGTTATCAGCATATTTCTTTTCGGCAGCTTTTCCTTTGATGCTTTCCATCATTTTCTGAATCAATACCTGAGCTTCTTCGGGACGCATCTTCATATCTTTATTGAGTACGCCTGCAAATACGCCTGCAAGAATATCGCCCTTGTTAACAGTCATAGTTGAATCATCAGCAAATAACTGGTGGTTCATGCCTTTGATAGCCTGAGGACCTGCCATTTGTGATCCGATCTGGAGACCGAGTACATAAGCTTCGTCTTTTTTGCTTGTTTTATTGGCAGCGTCGTTTACGCCTTTCAAAAATTCGGCAATATATGCTGTATCCATGCGTTGTGCTAAGAAATCTTTCAGACCTTGAGTCTGGCTGATGCCAATAGCGTATGACAATGAATCTACATCTGTTTTCAGAGTGGCTTTAGGAGCCTGAGCTGTGCATGAAGCCAAGCCTGTTGCCATGGCTACAGCAGCCAAAATACTTACTTTTTTCATTTTGCTTTACAATTTTATTTTTATAATACTTCGATTAATTCTACTTCGAACACGAGTGTGCTGTGAGGAGGGATCATTTCACCGGCTCCCTGTGCGCCGTAAGCCAGTTCAGAAGGGATGAAAAGTTTCCATTTTGAACCTTCCGGCATCAGTTGCAAAGCCTCTACCCATCCCGGGATTACTTGGTTTACACCGAATACGGCAGGCTGTCCACGTTTGATAGAGCTGTCGAACAGGGTTCCGTCAATCAGGGTACCTTCGTAGTGGCATTTTACCTGGTCGGTAGCCTGTGCTTTCTTGCCTGTACCTTCAGTGATTACTTCGTATTGTAGTCCACTTGGCAGGGTAACAACGTTCGGTCTTTTTTTGTTTTCTTCGAGGAATGCTTTTCCTTGTTCGATGTTGGCTGCATTCATTTTGGTTTCCAGCTCTTCGAAATACTTGTTTACGATTTCTCGAGCCTCCTGATGGCTGATGGCTGTCTGATTTCCTTCGAGCACATCTTTTATAGCTTGAGCAAAGTCATCTACTGCGATGCCTTTAGCACCCATTCCTAACAAATTCTGGCCGATTCCGAGACCAATTGCATAACTAAATTTATCCATATATTTTTTTGTTGGAGACTGAATGTTCTATTTCACTTTCAGTCAGTTGCAAATTAACAAGCGGCAAAAGTAAGTGTTTTATTTGAATGATTTTACTTTTTGGTTTTAAAAATTCTTATTATCGACTAACTTCGTTACTGTGATAGATAAGGTTCCTTAAAAGCATCGTTTGTATTTCTTTCTGTCTTTTTTCGCTTTTTCCGTGAAGAGAGAACGATTGACATCCCCTGTTTGGACGTTAAATCTCTCCGTGTCAGTATGTCATACCGCCTCATTGTGTGTTAACGTATGATATCTGGCTGTAGAGCCAAGGACGGAAAGTGATGAAAGGTAGGTTAAGGGATGATGGAATGTTGGACGATATATTCGTTTATTCAAGGATTTTGGTTAAATTTGTAAGGCCTTCTTTCACGTTTCTTTTGAGAGGTGGGGAGTGAGGCCGGTTTACTTAAAAATAAAAGCTAGTATGAAAAATCTGGTTGTATTGTCAGGCGCCGGAATGAGCGCTGAGAGTGGCATCAGTACCTTTCGTGATGCAGGAGGATTGTGGGATCGTTATCCGGTAGAACAAGTAGCCACTCCCGAAGGTTATGCACGCGACCCCGAACTGGTGACCCATTTCTATAATGAACGCCGCAAGCAGTTGCTGGAAGTGGAACCGAATCGCGGGCATGAACTGCTGGCCGAACTGGAGAAAGATTTCCAGGTAACGATTGTGACCCAAAACATTGACAACTTGCACGAACGGGCCGGTAGCAGTCATATTATTCATTTGCATGGAGAGTTGACAAAGGTCTGCTCAAGCCGCGACCCAAACAATCCGCATTACATTAAAGAACTGAAACCCGAAGAATTTGAAGTGAAGATAGGTGACCTTGCCGGAGATGGTTCGCAACTCCGCCCGTTTATTGTCTGGTTCGGTGAGCCCGTACCGGAGATAGAGACGGCTATCGATTGGGTGGAGAAAGCTGATGTTTTTGTTATCATCGGTACGTCCATGAATGTGTATCCGGCGGCGGGGCTGCTTAACTACGTTCCCCGAAACGCGGAAATCTATCTGATTGATCCGAAGCCGGTGGATGTACATAGCTCCCGTCCGATACATGTCATTCAGAAGGGTGCATCGGAAGGAGTAGCTGAGTTGCGGGAGAAACTTCTTACCACAAACCATGCGTGATGTGCGAGGGTACTTAGCAGGCCATAGTGGCGGGTCATGATGCGGAATCGTTCCAAAAGCGATGCCTTATGATTTTGTGTCGTCATGCCTTCTGCCAGATAATCAATCAGGATAAGGTGAGTATTGTGAAAAGTACGTGCTTTTTTCATGATGTGGATACACCAATCGAAATCCGCCGAGAAACGATATTGCAGATCATAAGGCTCAATAAGTGTATGGCGGGGGAAAAAAGCCTGATGGCACACAAGCATTCCCTGCTTGAAACTTTTCCAGTTCAGTGTCTCTGGTGCCGATAACCGACGCATACGGAGGAAATGCCTCTCGGCATCCACTAAGGCTGTTTCGCCATACAGTATGTCGGGCAACTCATTTCCATTGATGGAGTGAACTATCTTTTGCAAAGTGTCGTCTTCGTGGAAACTGTCTCCGGCATTCAGAAAGCAGAGATAGTCGCCCGTTGCCAGGGCGATTCCTTTGTTCATTGCGTCATAAAGTCCTTTGTCCGGTTCGCTCACCAATTGGTGGATGCGGTCGCGGTATCGGTTGACAATCTCTAAAGTCCCGTCTTTCGATGCACCGTCGATGATGATATACTCTACATGATGATAGGTCTGCGAAATTACGCTTTGCACAGTATCTTCCAATACCTTTTCGGCATTGTAGGTCACTGTGATCACGGAGAATTTGGGACTGGGATGGCTATGCATATCTTCCTGTTATTTTATTGTAGACATCAATGTATCTTTTGGCAATAATGCCTTCCGAGTAGTTGGCGATTACTTTTCGGTTGGCCTGTTCCGAGAGAGACGGATAATCCGGGTCGGTCAGTGCCCAATAGATGCCGTTGGCAAAATCTTCGGATGATTTGTATTGTGCCACATACCCGTTGTGCAGATGGTCTATCATTTCCGGGATGCCGCCGACATTGAAGCCGATACAAGGCACTCCGCATGCCATAGCTTCCATGATGGTATTGGGCAGGTTCTCTTCCAGTGAGGGAGTAACGAAAAGGTCGACCGCATTGTAAACATCTACCAGTTCATGCTCGTTACTCACGTAGTTGAGTGGATATACTTTAAAAGGAAGCAACGGCTTGAGTTGTTCCGATTGCTTGCCAAAAACGACTACACTTAGAGAATCTTTCAGTTCAGGATGCTTCTCAGCCAGTAATTTACACGATTCGATCAGATAATCGATGCCTTTCCGCTTATCCGTGATTTTGGCCGAACCGAAAAGAATCAGTTTTCCGTTTTGGGGTAAATGGCATTTGCTGCGTGCCTCTTTCTTGTTTCTGGGTTTAAATAGATTGGTGTTAATGGGGTTAGGTATACTGATTACCGTTTCTCCTGTCAGCAAAGCACTCTTTTCGGCTTGTCCCTTCAGCCATTGGCTACAAGTGACGAAGGTAATGGGTGCTTCTTTGTAGAGTTGTTGTTTTTTACGGAAGATACGGTTGGACAGATCTTTCTTATTTCCCCCTCCATACAGGTATGGACAGTGGTTGCACTCCTGATGGTAGTTGGTACACTCACGGGCGTGATGGCAGATGCCTGTACAGGGCCACATATCGTGCATGGTCCACACTACCGGTTTACCGGATTTCAGAATCTTTCGGATATCGTTCAGTGACAACATTCCCTGATTCACCCAATGCAGGTGGATGACATCTGCCTGCTGAAACTCCGGCAGGCTTGTAATGTCTGTGCCTGTATTGGCTATATCGACTGCGAAAAGATTGTTCTTCTTAAAGCGGTTGGCTTTCCAGATGACAATGCGTTCCCACACAAACCTCCATACTTGCCACCAGTTACGTTGCAGACCTACTACGCTGATCTGGTCGGTTTGCTTGTCGCGCACCAACATTTTGGCTTTGATACCGTTGTTTTTCAACGATTCCATCAAGCGGCTTGCTGCGACGGCCGCTCCGCCCAAACGTTCGGAAGTATTGATTATTAAAACTCTCATTCGATCGAAATGTTTTGGCAAAAGTAGTGGTTTTCGGTGAGAAACCGTACAAAGTCACATATTATTTGTACTTTTGCGGCACTTATAGATAAGGAGATATACGTATGAAAAAGGTTGTTTTTTTAGGATTAGGCTATATCGGACTTCCTACTGCTGCCGTGGCCGCCGGACATGGTTATGAAGTTGTAGGTGTGGATGTTAATCCTTCGGTAGTAGAAACCATCAATCAGGGTAAAATACATATTGTGGAGCCGGAACTGGATCAGATTGTAAAAGAGGTGGTGCGAACAGGTAATCTCCGTGCCGTTTCGAAACCTGAGCAGGCAGATGCTTTTTTTGTGGTAGTGCCTACCCCTTTCAAACAAAACCACCGTGCAGATATCACCTATGTGGAATCGGCTACCCGCTCCGTAATTCCTTATCTGAGAGAAGGAAACCTGTTTGTTATCGAGTCCACTTCACCGGTATTTACGACCGAACGTATGGCTGAAGTCATTTATAAAGAGCGCCCGGAACTGAAAGACAAAATATACATAGCCTATTGTCCCGAACGTGTATTGCCGGGTAATACGCTTTATGAACTGGTTCATAACGATCGGGTGATCGGTGGCGTCAATCCCGAGTCGACCGCTAAAGCCATAGAGTTTTATTCTGCCTTTGTACAGGGTAAACTCCACCCGACGAATGCTCGTACGGCAGAAATGTGTAAGTTGACCGAGAACTCTTCGCGCGACTCTCAGATTGCGTTTGCCAACGAATTGTCCATGATTTGTGACAAAGCGGGTATCAACGTCTGGGAACTGATAGAATTGGCTAACAAACATCCGCGTGTGAACATCCTGCAACCCGGCTGCGGAGTGGGAGGACACTGTATAGCCGTAGATCCCTGGTTTATTGTTTCGGACTATCCCGAACAGGCACAAATCATCAAACGTGCCCGTGAGACGAACGATTATAAAGCTGATTGGTGTGCCAACAAAGTAATGGAAGCTTGTCAGCAATTTGTCGAGAAGAACGATCGTGAACCGGTAGTGGCTTGCATGGGACTTGCCTTTAAACCCAATATTGATGATTTGCGTGAATCTCCTGCTAAATATATTGCTTCCCGCATTGTATCTGAGTCGCGTGCAGAGGTGCTGATTGTAGAACCCAATGTCGCTTCACATGCCAGTTTTCATCTGACTGACTATCGGGAGGCTTATCAGAAAGCAGATATCGTGGTATGGCTGGTACGTCACACTCCGTTTGTGGAGTTGCCCCGTGAAGAAAGTAAATTGGAGTTGGACTTCTGCGGAGTAAGAAAGTAGAAAGAGAACTGGCATATCGTCTTAATGAACCATCGTAAATAGTCTGATCGTATAATGAAAAAGATATTACTTGTTTTCGGTACCCGTCCTGAGGCCATTAAGATGGCCCCGTTGGTGAAAGCCTTGCAAAGAGATACTGAACACTTTGAAACGAAAGTGTGTGTGACGGCACAACATCGTCAGATGTTGGACCAGGTACTTGAAGTGTTCGACATCATTCCTGACTACGATCTGAATATTATGGCACCCAACCAGGACTTGTACGACATCACCACTAAAGTTCTTCTGGGCCTGCGCGATGTGCTGAAAGATTTCTGTCCGGATACGGTGCTGGTACACGGAGATACCACTACGTCGATGGCCGCTTCACTGGCTGCATTCTATCGGCAGGTTGCCGTGGGACATGTTGAGGCCGGTTTGCGTACCTATGATATGCTGTCTCCCTGGCCGGAAGAGATGAATCGTCAGGTGACCGACCGTATTTGTACCTACTATTTTGCTCCTACCGGGAAATCGAAACAGAATCTGTTACAGGAAAACATCGACGCAAAGAAGATATTTGTTACCGGTAATACGGTTATCGATGCTTTGTTGATGGCTGTTGACATTATTTCGAAGAAGCCGGGAATCAAAGAAAAGTTGCATCAGGAACTTCGTGACAAAGGTTACGAAGTGGGACAACGTGAATATATTCTGGTTACCGGGCATCGTCGTGAGAACTTTGGGGAAGGATTTTTACATATTTGTAAAGCAATTAGAGAATTAGCCGCGTTGCATCCCGAGATGGATATTGTATATCCGGTACATCTGAACCCGAATGTACAGAAACCCGTATACGAACTTCTGTCAGGAGTAGACAATGTATATCTTATTTCGCCGTTGGATTATCTGCCGTTTATTTACGCTATGCAGCACTCCACTTTGCTGCTGACCGATAGCGGTGGAGTACAAGAGGAGGCTCCTTCACTTGGCAAGCCGGTGTTGGTGATGCGAAATACCACGGAACGTCCGGAAGCAGTAGAGGCGGGAACTGTAAAACTGGTGGGGACGGATGCTGAGGCGATTGTCAGTAATGTGACTGAGCTGCTCCGTAATAAGGAGCTATACCGTCGTATGTCCGAAACACATAATCCTTATGGTGACGGGCATGCTTGTGAACGCATCCTGTCGGCATTAACCCGTTAAAGCTCACATGATTCGTTTATAGGCTGTACGGGCAAGAGGAAGAGGGGAAGTTCATTCCCCTTTCAGTTCCGTGCTGTTGTCCTTGTAGGCAGCAAATCCTTTGATTCTTACTCGTTCTTTCTTTTCCATATCCGGCATTCCGTTACCCAATTGTTTCAGGTTTTCTTTAATAGTATTGTGGGTAGTGAAAAAACTGTCCAGCAGGTCGGTGAAACTTTTTTCCGGCTCCTCTTCTTCGGGAGCAAAGAGCATATGGCATTTACTGTGGATACCAAATGTTTTCTCATCCTCGTCCAGCGCATAGACAGTAGTCACTAATGAGTTCATATTGACCGCATTGATAATTTCTTTCAGATAGGGTAATGCCTGATTGTGGATGCTGATGGACGCCCACCAAGGATTCCATACAATGATTAACCGGAGACCGTCTTCGGCTGCGACAAGGAAATCGTCTCCCTGATACTTGAAGCTGATATGATTTTCTTCATTCACTTCCGGTTGGCAACCGAGCTGTTGAAGGATGCTCATGATCAGTGCGGAGGTAGTCATTTCCTCTGTCACTTCTTCCGTTTCGGCAGAGGCAGTGTCACCCGATGGCTTCGCACGTTTGTTCCGCTCGTGCAGGATACGCGATATCAGGAATACAATTGGCCATAACGCCAATGCGATGACTGCGATGAGAATGGTAAGATCGGTCATAGTAGTAGAGCTATTAAATGATTAATGTCTGCCTAAAGATAATCATTCTTTTTGGTCGTACTCCATTTTTACTGCATAAAAGTTCGGAAAGCTTGCAAATAACGTTCGCTGACCGTTTCAATGTTGATTTTCTCGCGGATGATTCGTTCCGACTCATGTCCCATAGAGGTACAACGTTCGGGAGAGGCAAACAGTTTGTTGAGCTTGTCGCTCAAGCTGTCGGCATTGCCTTCTTTGAAGAAAAGTCCGTTCACTCCGTCCGTCACCAGGTCACGTTCGGTGCTGTCACATACCGAACAAACCACGGGCAGTCCGTAGGTCATGGCATCATTGATGGATAATCCTCCCATGCCCGCGAGTACATAGACAGTCGATTCATTCATATAGGCTCCCAGTTCTTTGGGACTGTATACTGCACCGATGAATCGAACCTGTTCTGTCAGATTCAGGTCGGCTGCCTGTTTTTTCAGGTTATCCAGCTCCGGTCCATCGCCTACCACTACCAGTTCCGCGTCCGGATGACTGGCAATAACCTTTGTAAATGCATCGATCAGCAGATCCACCCTTTTCCATTTCACTAATCGGCCGATGTGTAGCGCTCTTTTGGAGGAAGGAGGAAGAAGCGGTGGCGAGGTGAGTACGGCTTCTTTCTCCTTCAGTAAGGCATCTGTGTCCGTAGAGTTGTAAGTGACATGTATTTGCTCCTGCTTCACTCCGTAGGAAGGAAGAATATCGTATGCAGCGGTCGAGTAATTCAGCGTTCCGGTAATGCGTGCGTAGCAGTATTTACGTATTTTCGCTGTCAGCCATTGTTTAAGATAAAAGCCGGTTCCGGTACTGACTAGCCGCATGTTTTCATCATACATCGGGTTTTCATGGAAATATTCTTTTATTTTCCCGTAGGGAGGGGTCTGGAAGGGAATTTCACGGATAACCAACCGTGTCCGGCACTCTTTCATAGCCTTTCTCAATCGGGGTTGAAAGAACACTTGCAGGAAATAGGGCCATCCCATTATCAGAATATCCGGTTTCTCTTCACGTACTATTTCCGGCAGGGAGAAATAGGCGCTTTTTCCGTAGAATGCTTTCTTCTCAATGGCGGTGAGGTGCCTGTATGTTCCTCCTTCTACCATTTTTACACCTTTACCGATAGTGGCATTTCCTTTTTGAGGAGTGATAACGGTGATTTCCACTCCTTTGTTATGAAGTTTGTTGAGCATGGCATTCAGATAATGGGGCATGCCGCCGAATGTATAGAGTACTTTCATTACTGTATTATTTTCTGAAGTAAATTTTGAAACTTTTTGCCGAATTCGTTCCAGCTATGTGCATTGAGGAACCGGTTGTAACCGGCTATATCTGTTGCTTCGTTTGCTTTGCCAACGAGTTCCTGTATATCATCGAACGTATGGAAAATATATACGTTAAGCAAGGGTTCGGCGGCGTAGTCCCTGAAAGAGCCTACAGCCGGTCCGATGACTTTGGCTCCGAATGAGAGAGAGTCCATCAGTATGCCGGAACTTAAGATAGACTCGGCAGCATAAGGTACCAGTACGAAACGTGATCTGCGGATCTCTTGTTTTAGCTCTTCGAAAGGAATACTACGGTCCTCTATGCTGATCATCTCATTACTTTCTTTGCGTAGTTCTTCCAGGAGTTCCTGCGAACTGCATTTCCCGATGATTTTAGTCTTCAGTTTTAATGAATGCTGAGTAGCAAAACGTACGAATTCCGGTACCCCTTTGTATCGGGAGATATTTCCCCAGATCAGCAGGTCGGTTTCCGGTGGTTGGGGGATGTATTCTTCTATCCGGTTTTTAGTAGGGTGATGCAAGAATACCGTTTTGGCTACAGCCTTCGGATATTGATCCTGAACCACTTTGATACCTTCTGTAGCATGTGTCACTATCAAATCGGCTTTGCGGAGGAGCAGATGTATCAATAACTTTTTCGACCATCGGTGTTTCATCACATGGGGCTGCTTATTGTGCAAGAACCAGATGATCTTCTTATGGTGGCATTTAATTTTGAAAAGAAGCCAGATAGCAGCAAGAGTCTGCAACATTCCATATTTGTAGTCGGGTACATTCTCCGGCCAATGAAAGATATAAGCATCGCTATCTGCTTTTCTTGGGATGAGGCTGAATAACGGATTCTTGTGCGGGGGATTGGCAATTGTGATTCCGTTCTGTTGCAGTGCATGGATGAAGTCGCTGATATACGGATTAACGCGTATATCACCTTTGTTGATAGAGTATGGATATATCGTGACC
The DNA here is from genome assembly GCA_947646015.1 of uncultured Bacteroides sp. GTDB lineage: Bacteria > Bacteroidota > Bacteroidia > Bacteroidales > Bacteroidaceae > Bacteroides. The sequence continues at coordinate 18,606 of CANSEY010000021.1, forward strand.
TTCATTGTGTTCTCCTATTTAATTAATCCATGTTTACGGAAAGTTTCCATCCACAGTGGTCCTACCTGTTCTATGTCATATCTGTTTTTCCGCTTTTGAGCTTTGTAGGCTATCCGGCAGCGGAGTGTGTCATTTTGTGCCAACCGTAGAATGGTTTCTGCATATTGTTCATAATTGTTGTCGGGAATAATGAATCCGTCTATGCCGTCATCTATCATGTCATAGATCGCATTGAAAGAATCGAATCCGATAGGAATCACCCCCAGTGACATTGCTTCTGTAAATACGGTGGGTAGTCCTTCTATGACGGAAGTCAGACAAAGAATCCGGGCACGGTCTATATAGGGGATCGACATCTGATGGCCGGTCAGGCAGACCCGTTTCAATTTTTTCTCGGCAATAATTTGCCGGCACGTGCCGAATTGGGGACCATCTCCTACAAGGGTGAGTTTCCAGTCCGGCAGTTTATCCTGAACCATACCCCATATCTTTAGTAATTTGGGTAATGCCTTTTCGGTTGCCATTCTGCCAACAAAGATGATTTCTTTGTCCTTCTCCTCAATCGGGATGTTACTATGCACAGGTTTTATGGCATTAGGGATGGCAGATAACTTCCATGCGTCTTTTTTGCCTATAAGTTTCTTGAATTCGGGTATATAAGCGGGTGACAGCAGTACCACTTCGTCGAGCGTGTCGTATGCCGAACGGTTTTGATGGCTGACCACTTTTTTTAATAAGCTGATGTAGAGTTGTGGTAGCATCCACTGAAAAAGTTTCTTGGGTCCATGCACGTCTTTGAACCGGAGTGTAGATAACTCGTATTGTTTTAACTGTGTCGTATGGCTGGGACAGTTGTGGATCATCGTGCATATTTTGATTCCGGGATTTCTTTTTTTGATTTCGAGGTAATATTTGCGTGTATCTCCGGTGATGACATGGGAGTAATCGAGAATCACGTCTATCTGTTTGTCGATAATGAAGCGACAGATTGCTTCGATGTTGCGGGGAGTATAGAATTGAGAATAATGATCGGGCAACAGGAGGCCGTTCTCAAATTCGCTGTCAGCCAGTTCCAGGTACGAAAAGTAAAGCTTACTGTCCACTCCGTGTGCAGTCAGCCATTCGGTCAGTTGCGCATAGAACCAATAAAAGCTATTGGCACGATGAGGAAATGCTTTGGTTTGTTGGATCAGGATGTTCATGACTTATTTCAAGAGTTTTTTCCGGATAAATTGTACACTTTCAAAAAAGATTACCGATTTGCCGATCCACATGATGAACACATAAAGGCTTACGGCTATTCCTATTTTAAGAATCAGCAATACATATAGGTTATGGAAGCCGATCGTGAGGAAATAGCTGGTTCCTATGACTCCTCCGGAGATCAGTAGGTACGGAGTGATATCTTTCATGACTTCCCATAGGGTGATGTGAATCTGCTTGTTTACGAAATAATGCCATATCAGTAGCCAACCGATGTTGATAACCGTATAAATCACGGCCATGACGAGTATGCCTTGTGAGATAGTACAAAGAAGCATTGTGAGTTGAACCAGGCTCTGTGCAATGGTATTCCACATAAAAAGATTCGACTTTCCTTTACTGATCAGGAGATTGGAGTACATATAAGTAATGGGGACAAATGCTCCCCAGATGCAAAGAATCTGCATGATGGGTACACATGCCTGCCATTTGGCGGTGACGGCAATTACGATGAACTCGTTGGCTATCAATGCCAGTCCGAACATGGCCGGGAAAGAGATAAAGGCGGTGAAGCGCAACATCTTCCGAAATATATTTTTCTGTCGCATGGCGTCGGAAGAGGTTTCGACCAGGACAGGCTGAGATACTCCGTTGATCATGTTACTGATCAGTGAGAAGCCCATATTGGTCCATTTATTGGCCTGAGTATAGTAACCTACATCCTGACTGGTATAAAAGCGCCCCAGCAGAACAGAAAATATGTTATCATTGATGTAATGAAATACATTGGTGATAAGCAGTTTACTGCTGAACGGAAGCATCTCCCTGATAGGTTTGAAATTGAACGAAAAAGTAGGACGCCACGGAGAAAAGTACCATAACAGCGCATTAGCGATGAAAATATAGGTGATTTGCTGTACGGCCAGCCCCCAGAAAGCCATTCCATTGTATGCCATGACAATTCCTATGGTGCCTGAACACAATAGTGCGGTAATGGTTGCTTTCGCTTTTTCTTTCACCATTAGTTTTTTAAATAATACCGCATTATGGGCAGTTCCGCAACTTGAAATCAGAAAACCCAGGAAAAGGAAGCGGGATAGAGGAATAAGCTGTGGAGTCTTATAGAATGCTGCGATAAACGGGGCACAAAAAAAGAGCAGCAGGTAAAGCGATGCACCCATTAGAAAACTGAACCAGAACACCGCATTGTAGTCTTCATGACGGAACGTCTGTTTATTGGCCAGAGCGGCCGTAAATCCGCTCTCTTGTATAGAGTTGGCTACGGCGGTAAATATAGCCAGCATACCAATCATACCGTAGTCTGTCGAATCCAGCATACGGGTGATGATAATTCCGAACAGCAGGTTCAGTAATTGCTGGATGCCATTGCTGAATCCACCCCAGAATAATCCTTTGGCTGTTTTTTCTTTTAGCGACTGTTCTGCCATATTATATTTCCGCTCACGACCGTTAGTAAAAATAAAGGGTGTATCCGGTCTCCTTTCATAGAGTCCTGAATACACCCTTACTTTAGTTATTTATTTCACTTCACTTCCCGGCTTCACTTCCCGTCCGGGCATAACAACGGCCAGGCTGCCGTCATTATTTTCGGCACTCAGGATCATACCTTCGCTGACGATACCTTTCAGCTTTCGTGGAGCCAGATTGGCGATGAAGCAAACTTGCTTGCCTACTAGCTCTTCCGGTTTGTAATGTTGTGCAATGCCGCTGACGATGGTGCGTGTTTCCAGTCCGTCGTCTATTTTAAACTGCAATAATTTGTCGGCCTTAGGCACTTTCTGACATTCGAGAACAGTACCTACGCGAATATCGAGTTTCATGAAGTCGTCAAATTCGATATTGGCGCGGATCGGTTTGGCTTTGTAATTAGCCTCTTCGTTTGCTTTCTTTGTATCGAGCAACTTTTGTACTTGTGCTTCAATTGTGGCATCTTCTATCTTTTCGAACAATAATTCCGGCTTATTCAGTTGATGTCCGGCAGGAAGCAGGTCGTTCCGTCCCAGTTCTGCCCAGTCGAAGCTATCCATGTTCAGCATCTGGCGTAAGCGTTCCGAACTGAACGGAAGGAATGGTTCGAAAGCGATAGCCAGGTTGGCTACCAGTTGCAGAGATATATTCAGGATAGTACCTACACGTTCCATATCCGTCTTTGCCAGTTTCCAGGGTTCTGTATCGGCCAGGTATTTGTTTCCGATACGAGCCAGATTCATGGCTTCTTTCTGTGCATCACGGAACTTGAATACATTGAGCAGCTTTTCTACTTCGGCTTTAACATCGGAGAATTCTTTCAGTGTCTCTTTGTCATAATCTGTAAGTTCGCCCGCAGCGGGTACTTTACCTTCGAAGTACTTCTGTGTCAATACCATCGCACGGTTCACAAAGTTACCGTAGACCGCTACCAATTCGTTGTTATTGCGTGCCTGGAAGTCTTTCCAGGTAAAGTCGTTGTCCTTGGTTTCGGGTGCATTGGCTGTCAATACATAACGCAATACGTCCTGTTTCCCGGGGAAGTCTTCCAGATACTCGTGTAACCACACTGCCCAGTTGCGTGAAGTGGATATTTTGTCTCCTTCCAGATTCAGAAATTCGTTGCTCGGTACATTATCCGGCAAGATATAGCTGCCTTCAGCTTTCAGCATAGCCGGAAATACGATGCAGTGAAATACGATATTATCTTTTCCGATAAAGTGAACCAGACGGGTTTCGGGATCTTTCCACCAGGTTTCCCATGAATCGGGAAGCAGTTCTTTTGTATTGGATATGTAACCGATTGGTGCATCGAACCATACGTAGAGAACTTTACCTTCAGCACCCTCTACCGGAACAGGAATCCCCCAGTCGAGGTCACGGCTGACCGCACGCGGCTGCAAACCCATATCGAGCCAGCTTTTGCACTGTCCGTACACGTTCGGACGCCATTCTTTGTGTTCTTCCAATATCCACTGGCGCAGCCATGTTTCATGTTTGTCAAGTGGCAGATACCAGTGTTTGGTTTCTTTCATGACCGGTTTGCTTCCGCTGATGGCACTTTTCGGATTAATCAGGTCAGTGGGCGACAGTGAAGTTCCGCACTTTTCGCATTGGTCACCATAGGCACCTTCCGAATGACAGTGAGGACATTCACCGGTGATGTAGCGGTCGGCCAGAAACTGGTGTGCTTCTTCATCATAATATTGTTCCGAAGTTTTTTCGATAAACTCTCCTTTTTCGTATAGCTTCTTGAAGAAGTCTGAAGCCAGTTCGTGGTGTGTTTTGGATGATGTACGGCTGTATACGTCAAACGAGATACCGAATTCTTCGAATGATTTCTTAATCAGGAAGTGATAGCGGTCTACTACATCCTGCGGAGTGATACCTTCCTTTTTGGCACGGATGGTGATGGGTACCCCATGTTCGTCGGAACCTCCGATGAAAAGTACATCTTCTTTTTTCAGTCGCAGATAGCGGACATAGATGTCTGCCGGTACATATACACCGGCCAAATGGCCGATATGGACGGGGCCGTTCGCATACGGCAGTGCCGATGTGACGGTAGTTCTTTTAAAGTTCTTTTCCATTGATATATTGCGTGTATTTATTGTTATCTACTTGGGAACGTGCAAAGATAACGACTTTCTGAGGAATTCTTTATAAATAAGATGGATGATTTGAATAATAACCCCATACTCTTCGTTGAATTCAATGCAGAGTATGGGGCTGTTATATGAAGAAGAAAAGCCGTTAGGGAAGCTGGTCCAGTAGTTCTTTGATGTTGTATCGAACAAGCATGTCATCTGCAGTTACAGCATACATGGTTTGGTTTCTTTCGTCTATGCTGAAAGAGGAAACCCATTTGTCCAGATGGGCTTTACATAGATAATTGCCTTTCCAGTCAAAGATATCCAGGCGAGAGCGGAATGTTGAAGGGTCTTCCCCCTCTATTGCCATGGCCCAGATATATGCATTATTGCAGTGTACTTTGGTATAATAAGGTTTGGGAGTGCCTTCTATTACCTGTTCCCAATTTAATTTATTTCCATCAGTGAATAGGTTATTAATTTCCTCCTTTTCAATATTTACTATACTTATCATATTGAGGAATCTGTATGCAATGACCATCTTCTTGCAATCATTGCTGATTGCAATATCTTTTTGGAAAGCTTGATCTCTTCCGTGATGTTCTAGCAACTCCTTGGGGAAATTGGAGGCGTAGAAACTGCGCAGGATGCTGTCGTTTTTGTAATCGTAAACTTCAAAAAAATCATTTTGATTGTCTTGTGGACGCATTATGATACTCCTGTTTATGAGAAATATGGAATCTCCTAAAAGATATGAAACGCTGGACTGTTGAAAACTATTCTTTCCTTTGGGAGCATTATAGGTATATTTGTTATCATAAATAGCCTTATTTTCTATCAAAGACTTGGATATATTTAATAAACCTGTGAATTTTTGATAAGATCTCATTACAAGTTGTATCTGCCCGTCCTTGTTAAACCATTGTGTAAAAGCACTAGGGAGTATAACTTCATCCGGTCCGTTTCCTATTTTCTGAAAACTTCCAAGAAATTGCAGATGGGGAAGGTTGTATACATGCAGCATATTCTCCTCTTTATTTAGAGCTAATATTAGAAATGTATCGGTGACAATAATATCGCCTATGCCGATTGGGTCAATGGATAAAGGTTCGTGATTAAAAGATAATGTCTGTTGTGCATCCGTTGCAATTGTTTCTATTGTTCTAGCTTTTTCTGGTTTGGATGATTGGCTACAGGAGGTGATGTACAGACACAATGTAAAGGAAATAACGGTTAGAAGTGCTTTTCTCATAATGTTTGTTTTAAGGTTAATGTTCTATGCATATTAGACAAGTGCCTTTTACATAGCCAAATGTTGGCTTTTTATTATTTATTACGCCGCAAGATGTCATTCCTGCTTGTCCACTCGAACCATTGCACTCATAATGTGGTTCATTATCATGTTCCTCTGAGAAACTATAGTAACACGTTTGTTCTATCCATCTAATACATGCCCCTTCTTCACCGGCGGCTATTGCTTCCAGATTTTGTAACTGTACATTGGTTAAAACCGGTTGCTTATGATTCCAGGCGTACAATGCTGTGCATGCTATAATTATAGTTACTACAGCTTTGGATAAAGTTTGTTTCATACTATTTTTATTAAAGGTTATTATTTGCAAATATAGTTTATATTTACTTCTTATTTTAAAAAAAACAGTTGTCAGGTTCTTGTGCGCAGATAACAAGTCTTTTGCATTTAAAGAACTTTTTATTCACATCCAAAGAACAAGTTTTAACTCTGTGTTAAAACAAAGCTTTTAAGGACAGAAGTCTTGCTTTTTTAAGATCTTGATTTTCAAATGGTTTAGTCTAAGATTCGCTTCTTTACCTCACGGATGGACTCTGCGGGTGAAAGCCGGGATACTTGCTTTTTTGTCAACTATAAAAGAGGGCTTACACTTCCGAAAACTGAATTAGATTCCATGAGTAAAAGAAAACTTACCACCAAATTTGAAGAAGAACCGTTTTTTGTATGGAAGCACAAAAACGATGATGCCAATTTTTCTGCCAGGATAAAAAAGGCTGTATTTTCTCCGGATAATTGCAAAAAACGATATATCTTTGGAAGAGATCATTTTATTAACCTTAAAAGACTAAAGACTGATTCCTGATGAAGCATTTTACCGGCATATTATTTTTATTTCTTCTCTGTTTCTCTTGCACCCCGGTACATGATGCGCCATTGGAGCAGGCTCTCACATTGGCGGGAGACAATCGGAAGGAACTTCAACAAGTATTAGGGCATTACGAAGGTGATTCGTTGAAACATAAAGCTGCCTGCTTTTTGATTGAAAATATGATTGGTAAAGGAACTATCCGTTATTTGCTTCGGGAGAGTGATAGTTGTTATATACAACAAGAACCCGAGCCGGACTTAACGTGTATAACAGCCGACTATTTGATAGAAAACATAGATCTGGCTTTTGAAGTCTGGCAAAAGTATCCTTGGTGCAAACAATTATCTTTTAGAGAGTTTTGTCGGAATATATTGCCTTATCGGTTAAAACAGGAGCCTTTGGACCGATGGCGTTCTTACTATTATACACGTTATAAAATGACGGTCGACTCGTTGGCACGAGCAGGGGCTACCATGAGAGAGATTGTTTTCTTCTTTAACTCACAGCATGGAAAGAAATATCTTCATGATGCTGCCAAAATACCGGGGGACTTCTCTATCGAGTTGATAGAAAAGCTGGGAGGGGGCACCTGTGATCATCTGGCGTTGAATGCTGTACAGTTGATGCGTGCTGTCGGTATCCCCCTGAATCTTGATATTCTTCCATACCATGGCAAAGTGAATGGAGGACATGCTTATAACAGCTTTACCGATGAAAATGGAAAATTTTTCTATTTTTCTCCTTATGAGCGCGAACCGGAACGGAATCAATGGATTGCTCCTTTGGTACAGCGTGTCTGCTATGAACGTCAGCCAGAGCCGAAAATAGGGCGTAACCGTTGGAATGCACAATTGATCAATCGTTTACTGAAAGAGGTAACTGCCGAATATTATTTGTCCGACAGTGTCCGGTTACCTATACATACATCGGATACGGTGGCTTATATAGCTACTTTTAACCGTGGAGTTTTCAAAGTAGTGTCGCAGGGAAGAGTAGAAAGCAACAGTGTGCTGCATCGTGTGTTACCTTACGGATTACTTTATTTTCAGATGGCGGATAAGAAAGGAAAGTTGGTTCCGACAGGGAATCCGTTTGTGATGACTCCGGATAGCATTCACTTCATTACTCCGATCCGGCAGACCACTGTGCTGAATGGTATTCTTACGTATGATGTAAAGCGGGTTTTAGAGTTGGGTGATGAAGCATATACTTTGTATTATTGGAAAGACGGCTGGCAACCGGTTAAAGAAGTGACTTCTAAAGACTCTCGTACGCTCGACTTTGGAGAGGTACCTGTCCGGTCTTTGTTTCTTGTATGTGGAAATACTTATATGGGGCGTATGCAGCGTCCTTTCTTGTTGGAGGATGGAAAGCCGGTGTATTATTGACAGATGAGGCTTTTGCTAATATCTGTTTTTTATGAGATATATAAGGATAGTAGTGGAAAAAACAGTCATTTTCTGATAATATTGCCAGTTCGGAGATCTTCTTGCTTTGTATCTTTTAGGTGAGATTTGTTTGTCGGTTGTTTCTAAAACAATATATTTGTGAATGAATAATCGTATAATATGCAATCTATGATTACAACTCAGTTACTCTGTCCCCAGAGTATTGTCGTAGTGGGGGCTTCGAACAATACACATAAGCCGGGCGGCGCTATTCTGAAGAATCTGATTAACGGTGGTTATCAGGGAGAACTTCGGGCTGTCAATCCCAAAGAAACAGAAGTGCAGGGAGTGCCTTCCTTTGCCGATGCAAAGGAGCTACCCGATACAGATCTTGCTATTCTTGCTATTCCTGCAGTTCTTTGTCCGGAGGTGGTGGAAACACTGGCCGCAGAGAAGCAGACGCGGGCTTTCATAATTCTTTCGGCCGGATTTGGAGAAGAAACGCAGGAAGGCGCTTTATTGGAAGAGCGCATTCTTGAAACTGTTAATAAATATGGAGCGTCATTAATTGGCCCGAATTGCATCGGATTAATGAATACCTGGCATCACAGTGTGTTTACGCAACCCATTCCCAATCTGAATCCACATGGAGTAGATCTAATTTCCAGTTCCGGCGCTACTGCGGTGTTTATTCTTGAATCGGCAGTGACAAAAGGACTTCAGTTTAATTCTGTGTGGTCGGTGGGTAATGCTAAGCAAATAGGTGTAGAAGATGTATTACAATATATGGACGAAAATTTTGATGTCCGGAAAGACTCCAAGATCAAGTTGATTTATATAGAAAGCATCAAGAATCCGGATCGTCTGCTGTTCCATGCCTCTTCATTGATTCGTAAGGGTTGTAAAATCGCGGCTATTAAAGCAGGGAGTTCGGAGAGCGGAAGTCGCGCTGCATCATCTCATACGGGAGCTATAGCCAGTTCTGATTCAGCTGTGGAAGCTTTGTTTCGTAAAGCCGGTATAGTGCGATGCTATTCGCGGGGTGAATTGACAACCGTCGGTTGTATTTTTACTTTGCCTGAGTTAAAAGGAAAGAATTTCGCTATTGTCACTCATGCTGGTGGACCGGGGGTGATGCTGACTGATGCTCTTTCGAAAGGTGGACTCAATGTACCTAAACTGGAGGGTCCGGTCGCTGAAGAGTTGAAGAGCAAGCTTTTTTCCGGGGCTTCCGTAGGCAATCCGATTGATATTTTGGCAACCGGAACCCCCGAGCACTTAAGTATTGCCATTGATTATTGTGAAGAAAAGTTCGAAAATATAGATGCGATTCTCGCCATATTCGGCACACCGGGATTAGTGACTATGTTTGAGACTTATGAGGTATTGCATCAAAAGATGCTGACTTGTAAAAAGCCACTTTTCCCGGTTCTTCCTTCTGTGCGTACGGCCGGTGAAGAGGTTGCCTTTTTTTTAGAGAAAGGTCATGTCAACTTTGCTGATGAAGTGATGTTGGGAACTGCTTTGTCACGTATCATAAATGCTCCAAAACCTGCTGTTCCGGAAATTGAACTTTTTGGTGTAGATGTACCCCGCATTCGTAGGATTATTGATTCTATTCCGCAGAACGGCTATATCGAACCCCATTATGTTCAGGCGTTGCTTCATTCTGCCGGTATTCCGGTAGTCGAAGAATTTGTATCGGGTAATAAAGACGAAGTACTTGCTTTCGCGCGACGCTGTGGATTTCCGGTGGTGGCCAAGGTTGTGGGGCCGGTTCATAAATCGGATGTAGGAGGAGTGGTACTCAATATTAAAGGTGAACAGCATTTGGCGTTTGAGTTTGACCGCATGATGCAGATACCTGAGGCACGTGCTATCATGGTACAGCCAATGCTGAAGGGAACGGAGTTGTTTATCGGGGCTAAATATGAAGAAAAGTTCGGGCACGTGGTGCTCTGTGGACTGGGTGGCATCTTTGTGGAAGTTTTGAAAGATGTTTCGTCCGGTTTGGCTCCTTTATCTTATGAAGAGGCTTATTCGATGATTCATTCCCTCAGGGCCTATAAAATAATACAGGGAACTCGTGGGCAAAAAGGAGTAAACGAGGATAAATTTGCAGAAATTATTGTACGCTTATCCACACTGCTTCGTTTTGCGACAGAAATCAAAGAAATGGATATAAATCCGTTGCTGGCAACAGAAAAGGAGGTTGTTGCCGTTGATGCCCGTATTCGCATAGAAAAATAAACATTACTTTCGGAATAAAAAAGAAGGATATCAGATGCAGTATTACACTTACTTCTGCGTTTATTAAAATGAGATGGACTTTAAACGCGAATTCTATATATGAAAAAGAAAAACGAACAATGGCTACGATACAGTAATCGGGCGCTTTCAGGATTACTTATGTTGTTTGGATTTGTGTCTTGTGACAATGGAGGTGGAGATATACCTGTAGAATATGGGATGCCTTCTGCTAAATATCGGGTGAAGGGCAAAGTGATTGATGCGGATACGCAGGAACCTGTACCGGGTATAGAAGTGGTCACCGGAGCTGTGCATACGGGCGATGGCAAAGAATGGCTCAGTTATCCGGATACGTTGATCACTGATAAAGATGGAGCTTTTGCTACTGAAAGGACGGAGTTTCCATCTAAAAAATATCGTTTTATCGTTCGCGATGTGGATGGTGATGCCAATGGTACTTATTCTAAGGATAGTGTCGAGGTAGAAGCCGGTGGATTTACAGGTGGCAGCCATTGGTACCGTGGAGAAACAAGTATTGATAAAACAATTGAAATCAAGAAGGAGACAGCAAAAGACAATGAAAAATAATTCTGGACGATTGTCACTTCGCAAACGCCTGGGGTTGGAAATAGCCTTAAAGATAAGAAATAACCTCAGGGAATTGCATCCGTTGCGTCAACTTTTCTGGGAATGTACATTACAGTGTAACTTGGCTTGTAAGCATTGTGGCAGTGATTGTCGGAAAATGTCGGAGCAGAAGGATATGCCTGCAGCGGATTTTCTTCAAGTCGTAGATTCGATTACGCCGCACGTCAATCCTAATGAGGTTAATATCATCATAACCGGAGGTGAACCGCTGATGCGGGATGATCTTGAAGAGGTGGGGATGGCTCTTTATCGCAAAGGTTATCCATGGGGGATTGTGTCCAATGGGTTGTATTTGACCCGCGAACGGCTCGATAGTCTGATGGCTGCCGGCCTGCATGCTGTTACGATCAGTCTGGATGGATTTGCGGAGGAACATAACTGGTTGCGTGGCAATCCGGATAGTTATGAAAAAGCGTTGGAAGCTATCAAGATGTTAGTGCATGAACCGGAACTGACATGGGATGTCGTGACTTGTGTCAATCGGAAAAACTACTCTTATCTGGAAGAGCTGAAAGCCTATCTGTACACTATAGGAGTACGTAATTGGCGTATTTTTACTATTTTTCCGGTAGGGCGTGCAGCCAATCATCCGGAATTCCAGCTAACAGACGAGGAGTTTACCGGAGTCCTGGAATTCATTAAGAAGGTACGGAAAGAGGGGCGTGTCCACTTGAGTTATGGTTGTGAAGGTTTTCTCGGTAAATATGAAAGTGAAGTACGTGATCATTTTTATTCCTGTAATGCAGGTATCAGTGTAGCTTCTGTTCTGGCAGATGGTTCGATCTCGTCGTGTCCCAGTATTCGCAGTAATTTCCATCAGGGCAATATTTATGAAGATGATTTTATGGAAGTGTGGGAAAAACGTTTTCAGGTATTTCGTAATCGTGAGTGGGCCCGTAAGGGAGAGTGTGCTGATTGTAGCTTTTTCCGTTATTGTGAGGGCAATGGTATGCATTTGCACAATGACAATGGAGACCTCTTGTTTTGTCATCAGAAAAGGATTGTAGAACTTTAAGAGACTATTTAGGACTATTTTTTCATAGATTGGGATAATTATTCTATTTTTCGGACTCCATTTGGCCTATATTTGTAGAGTTGTAATCCTTTCACTCCATCATGAAGAATACATTCTGCGTTTTAGTCTGTTTTTTCATTACAATCTTTTGCCAGGCGCAATCGGTTGAAGAACATTATTATTTTAAGAACCTGAGTATCCGAAACGGTTTGTCACAGAATACGGTTAATGCGATTCTGCAGGATCGGAAGGGGTTCATGTGGCTTGGTACCAAAGATGGCTTGAACAGGTATGATGGATTGTCTTTTCGTAAGTTTAAGCATGATGCTGCTAATCCACGTAGCATTGGAAACAGTTTTATCACTTCGCTTTACGAAGATTTCAATGGTAACATTTGGGTCGGTACTGATGCAGGAGTATATATTTACTATCCTGAGAAGGAGGCTTTTGAGGAATTCGATTGCCAGAGCTTGGAGAAGACAAGGATAGAACGTTCTGTTTCAATGATTGCAGGGGATAAGCAAGGCAGGGTTTGGATAGCTGTGGAGGCTCAGGGAATGTTCTGTTACGATACTCGTCAAAAACTACTTCGCAATTATCCGTTAAGTGAGATTTCTTCCAATATCAAATGTTTTACTTTCGATAGCGGTGGAACTCTTTGGCTCGGATTTTATGGTGACGGTCTTTATTACTCCAAAGATAATCTGGCAACTGTGCATCCTTATGGATCGCCAGAAGATGGTAAAAGAGAATTTGAAGGAGGAGTAATCACCAAAATAGTTCAAGGAAACTATAATTGTTTGTATATTGGTTCTGTGAAGGAAGGTGTGAGTGAGTTGAATCTGACTTCGGGGCAAGTGCGTAACCTGTTGGCTATCGATGAGAGTGGTGAATCTATTTTTTGTCGTGATCTGCTGCCATATTCTGATAATGAATTGTGGATAGGGACTGAGTCCGGGATTTATATTTATAATTTGCGTACAGCGCAATTCATTCATTTACGTGCTTCTCTTTATGACTCTTATTCTTTGTCAGACAATGCTATCTATGCTTTATATAAAGATCGTGAAGAAGGGCTCTGGATCGGTTCTTATTTCGGAGGAGTGGATTATTATCCCAGACAATATACCTATTTTGCAAAATATTATCCTAAGAATATAGCAAATAGTCTGCATGGTAAGCGGGTACGTGAATTCTGTCGGGCGGATGACGGTACTTTGTGGATAGGAACGGAAGACGGCGGATTAAATCACTTTAATCCGAAAACGAAAGAATTCCACTTTTTTGAGCCAAGTGCCGGATTTACTAATATCCATGGTTTGTGCATGGATGGCAGTCATTTGTGGGTGGGAACATTCTCTAAAGGACTTCGGGTGATTGATACACGGACGGGAGTGGTTCTGAGGACGTATACGGAAGGTCATACTCCACATTCGTTGAACGATAATAGCATTTTCTCTATTTGTCGGACTTCTGCCGGAGAAATTTATCTGGGTACACTGTTTGGTTTACTGCGTTACAACCGTACTCAGGATAATTTTGACCGCATTCCGGAGTTGAATGGTAAGTTTGTTTATGATATTAAAGAAGATTCTTATGGAAATCTTTGGTTGGCAACTTATGCCAATGGAGCTTATTGTTATGACGTAAGTGTACGAAGATGGAAAAACTATGTATTTGATGCCGAGGATGAAAAGAGTCTGCCATATGATAAAGTGCTGAGTGTTTTTGAGGACTCGTATCGCCAGATATGGCTAACTACACAAGGTGGGGGATTTTGCCTATTTCATCCTGATACGGAAACATTTACACGCTATGGGCTGAAAGATGGACTTCCCAATGATGTGGTTTACCAGATTGTGGAAGATGATGATCGTTTTTTGTGGCTTACTACAAATAATGGGTTGGTCCGTTTTGATCCCAAAACCATGGAAATGAAAGTATTCTCTACTGCTAATGGCTTACCGACCAACCAGTTTAATTACCGTTCGGGATTTAAAGATGAGGCCGGTAACATTTATTTGGGTAGTATTAACGGATTTGTAGCTTTTGATCCCCGAACTTTCGCTGAAAACAGGCAGGTGCCGGCAGTAGCTATTACTGATTTCTTGCTGTTTAATAAAGAGGTGCCGGTTGGAGAAACCGATTCACCCTTGAAGAGCAGTATTACGTTTTCTGACAAAGTGGTACTCACTGCCGATCAAAATTCTTTTTCTTTTCGTATCGCTGCTCTAAGTTATCAGGCTCCAAGGATGAATAAACTGATGTATAAGCTTGAGGGCTTTGACGAAGGCTGGTTGACAATAGGAGAAAGCCCTTTGGTGACTTATTCCAATTTAGGCTATGGCGATTATGTGTTTAAAGTAAAGGCCTCTAATAGTGACGGAGTGTGGAATGAACAGGAGACTTCACTTCATCTTTCTATTCTTCCTCCATTCTACTTGTCCGGATGGGCATATTGTTTCTATGTATTATTTTTCATGGGGTGTCTGGTCTGTGTCATCTTCTACTTTAAAAGACGGAATTATCGGAAGCAACATCGTCAAATGGAAATGCTTGAACAAGAGAAAGAACGGGAAGTCTATCATGCTAAGATTGATTTCTTTACCAACGTTGCTCACGAAATACGAACTCCGCTGACCCTGATTAAAGGTCCTTTGGAAAATATTATCCTGAAAAAGGAAGTGGATTCGGAAACGAAAGAGGATTTGTATATCATGAAGCAGAATACGGAGCGTTTGTTGAATCTTACCAATCAGTTGTTGGATTTTCGAAAGACAGAAACACGGGGATTCCGGTTGAACTTTACTGAATGTGACGTTGTTGCAGTGCTTCGTGAAACCTATCTCCGTTTTACTTCTTTGGCCAAGCAAAAAGGATTGGATTTTATATTAGAACTTCCACAGGAGTGCTTTATGGCGGATGTCAATCAGGAAGCTTTGACAAAAATAATCAGTAACTTGCTGAATAATGGAGTGAAATATGCCTCTACTTATCTCCGGATTTCTTTGGAAACAGACGAAAAAGTATTTCACATACGAACTTTTAATGATGGGGAGATGATTCCTGATACAATGAAAGAGGAAATTTTTAAACCTTTCGTACGGTTGGATAAAGAAGATGAAGTAACTACCGGAACAGGTATCGGGTTGGCCCTATCACGTTCTTTGGCAGAATTACATCAAGGTAGTCTGATGATGGAAAAGGGTGAAGAGGTGAATTGCTTTTGCTTGACCTTGCCGGTGAATCAAGATTCTACAATTACTCTCTCGGCTGAAAACGTATCACAGGTTGAGGAGAACTCTTGTGGATGGGAACAGGAAGAAACCGATACGAAAGAAAAGAAACCGATGATTCTAGTGGTAGAAGATAATCCGGATATGTTAGCTTTTATCAGGAAGCAACTTACAACAGAGTATTCGGTTCTAACTGCTATGAATGGAATTGAAGCACTTGCTGTTTTAGATAATCATTATGTTAATCTGGTGGTGAGTGATGTAATGATGCCTCAGATGGATGGTTTTGAACTGTGTAAAACTATTAAGTCAGATTTGAGTTATAGTCATATTCCCGTTGTACTGCTAACTGCCAAGACTAATATTCAATCGAAAATCGAAGGATTGGAACTGGGGGCTGATGCTTATATTGAAAAGCCTTTCTCTGTGGAATATCTGCTCGCAAATATTTCCAGCCTGATTCATAATCGTGAAAAGTTACGTCAGACTTTTGCGAAGTCACCCTTTGTGGCAGCCAATACGATGGCTTTGACCAAAGCCGATGAAGAGTTTATATGGAAGTTGAATGATATTATTCAGGCTAATCTGCATAATCCGGAGTTCAGCATGGAAGATATGGCAGATGCATTGAAGATGAGTCGATCCAGCTTCTATCGAAAAATTAAAGGTGTATTGGACTTAAGCCCGAATGAGTACCTCCGTTTGGAACGCTTAAAGCAAGCGGCACAATTGCTGAAAGAGGGCAAGAGTCGCGTCAATGAAATTTGTTATACAGTGGGATTTAATTCGCCTTCTTATTTCTCTAAATGTTTCTTGAAACAATTCGGGGTACTTCCAAAGGACTTTATAGGGTAATGCTAAAAAAAGGTCGGATATTGTTATGAATCTATGTGTTTAGGACATTTTTGTCATTAATTGGGTTATTTGTTTTATAAAAGAACTGCCGGTTAGGGTAACTTTGTCATCATCATTCGACAAATAGAAATTACTAAAATGAAAAGACCCTTATGAAAATGATTTTAAAGACAATGGTGTGTCTGGCAGTAGCTTTTTCCGGAACTGCAGGGGCAGCTAATTATTCTCCGGAAAAGTCACAAGCTTCTTTGGCACTTAAAGTCCCGGGGAATCCGGCTGTGGAATATCCGCTTACTCTCAGTAAACTATCGGATAGTTATTTCGATTATGAGTGGAAAGCAAAAGAGAAAATACCGGTAACTATCTTTCAGCAGATATCAACTGTGGATGATAAACAGCAGGTAACGGTGGTTCTGACGGCTATGGAAGATGTGTACTTCAATTTTGAAGAGCGAATCAGAACGGATTTTCGTCATGATGATTGCCAGTTTTATTTGCCAGGTTTCTGGTATCGTCGTAATTTACGTTCACCTAAAGAGGCTCCATCGTTTCATACTTCCGATAGCTGGGTAGTGCGTGAAGATAGATTGAGCACGCCTTTGACCGGTATTTTTGATGAAAAACAAAAGAAATACATGACTGTGGTCCGCCGGGCAGAATATATTCAGGACGCTTTGAGTACTCATAAGGAAGGTGAGGTGATTCTTTCGGGAACTACTTCACTCGGTTTCACCGGATTTGAAAATCTGGATGGAACGGCTGCTTTGGCATTTGGTTTTCCGTATAAAGAGGCTCCAAAAACCTATATTCGTAAACTTACACTTGCACCTTCAGTCACTGCTTTCCAACTATTAAAGAAAGGAGAGAGTATTTCACTAACTTGGGAAATTCATGAAGGAAAAGGGGAGGATTTTGCCGAGTTTGTAAGTCATACTTGGGAATATTGCTATGATACTTTTCAACCGAAACCTGTGGAAACGGATTATACTCCTGATTATACTAAAGAGATTCTTAGCCATTTTTTTATTGAGAGTTTTGTAGGTGATCGTCCTCTGAACTATAATTCAGGGGTACATATGCGTACTGATGATTGCCAAAATACAGGTTCGGCAGAGGTTGGTTTTGTGGGACGAGTTTTGCTGAACGCATTTAATGCCTGGGAATATGGCTGGAAGAATAATCGGGCTGATTTAAAAGAGAATGCAGCGAAAGTCTTTGATACTTATTTGGTGAATGGGTTTTCTCCTGCAGGTTTTTTCAAAGAGTTCGTTGACTACCGTACCGGTTATGAGGAGACGGTATTTAGCATTCGGCGTCAGTCCGAAGGTATTTATGCTATATTTCATTATCTGGATTTTGAGAAAAGAAACGGACGTAAACATCCTGAGTGGGAAGCGAAGGTACGTAAAATGCTTGATGTATTCCTGCAGTTGCAAAATCCGGAAGGAAGTTTTCCCCGTAAATTTAAGGATGATCTTTCTATTGTAGATAAGAGTGGCGGAAGTACACCATCGGCTACTCTGCCTTTAGTGATGGGGTATAAATATTTCAAGGATAAACGTTATCTGGAAAGTGCTAAACGGACCGCCGAATATCTGGAGAAAGAATTAATCTCTAAATCGGATTATTTTTCGTCTACTCTTGATGCAAACTGTGAGGATAAAGAGGCCTCTTTATATGCGGCTACAGCTACTTATTATTTAGCTTTGGTAAGTCAGGGCAAAGAACGTGAACACTATACGGGATTGACAAAAAAAGCAGCTTATTTTGCTTTGTCATGGTATTATTTGTGGGATGTACCTTTTGCACCCGGACAGATGTTGGGAGATATTGGGCTCAAGACGCGCGGATGGGGCAATGTATCTGTGGAAAACAATCACATCGATGTGTTTATCTTTGAATTTGCTTCTATACTAAATTGGCTTTCCAAAGAGTATAGCGAACCTCGTTTCTCACAGTTTGCCGAAGTAATCAGTACTTCAATGCGTCAGTTACTCCCTTATGAAGGGCATCTGTGTGGAGTGGCTAAGTGCGGATATTATCCTGAGGTAGTGCAACATACCAATTGGGATTATGGCAAAAACGGGAAAGGATATTATAATGATATATTTGCTCCGGGTTGGACAGTAGCTTCTTTATGGGAACTATTTTCACCGGGACGTGCAGAACAGTTTTTTCGGAAATAAAGAGTAATAAGTGAAACGATCAGAGGCCGGTAACGTTCTATTAGGAATATTACCGGTCTTCTGTATCTAAAAATAAAAATTCTTCTATAGGGAGATTTTTCTATAAACCATCTTGTTATTGTTTCAGTTTGGCGAACATTACAATATTATTGTCATTGTCATTTAACGTCTTGATCAAGTTCTGTACCTTTTTCTTTTTATCTGCGGTCAGTCCTTTTTTGTTTACTTCTTTCTCTAGTATCTCTTTCAATGCCATAGGCTCCATATTAGTGACATAATATCCATTGTTGAACGAAGGATAGATCGTCTGACTCGGGGTACTGATAAAATCGTTGTAAAGCCGCACATAATTGCCATGCAATGTTTTTTTGTCAACCATGTAATAAGCCGGTTTAGAGCCGGAGAATGTACTTTCGTCTATTTGTATTGGGAAAGAGACATCACCGATGAAATATTTGGGGATTTCATAATATGCATGCCAGGGGATTTTATCATTTGAAGGATACTTGACGGTGAAACGTCCTTCCAGTTTGTTGCTGGCGGTATTATAATGGTAGAGGGTATCTACACTTGGTTGTGGCATGATTTTCATTAACATCACATCGTAGGCAGCTGTGTTATTCCCCATTGACACTTCGTTACTGAAGTCTTGTGGCATGGCAAGGCTTCCCGGTGCTACAAAGTTTTTACGTTTACCCTTTAAATCTTGTGTCCAGACTACTGCCGGCCATTTAGGGAATGGCAGGACTGTGACTGTGACTTCTGACTTAGCTGTGTTTACCCGGAATTTTCCTTTAGGAACTCTCAGGCACAGGGGGATAGGATCCAATGCATTACCTTTCAAGTCGAATACCAATATCTTGCTGCTTTGCCAGGGTAGGATATAGATGCGATTATTGGCTTCGTCCAGTTGTTCGGCATAAGTGTTTAGATATTCATTCGGGCCTTGTCCATAAGATCCGATATTGGTGATAAATTTACCTGTCCGGTCGAATAGTTTATAAGGAGTTTGTTTGTTATTGCTCACTAAAATATATTTTTCTCCGACGGTTGTTCGTATCCAGCCGCCAATAAGTGCTTCGTCCCGATTGTCTAATTTTACAATCTGTAATTCTTCTGTTAACTGGCTCAATGGGAAGTTTACAGTATCTTTTAGTGCCTTCAGATCGCAACTGATTAGCGGACCGTTAGGGGTATTTGTTAGTTTGGCAACAGTAGGCGATTTGATAAATGGGTCGTTTTCACCGGTTGTAAAAGCAAAAGCAGGCAATAGACAACAGATTGCCAAACTGTGATAGATCATTCTTGTTTTCATAAGCATAAATAATTAGATGAATAATCAAACGCGTTTTGTAACAGCAAAATTAGATATTAAGGTAAGAGAAGGCAAAAAAACAGGCGGACAAGAATGATTGTATGAATATGGTTTAAATTGTTGTTTTATAAATGGTTATGTAAATATAGCCTCTTCGGATAGGCGGACAAATACTATCCGAAGTTTTGAAGAATGGCATCCAGGCTGAGAGTTTCGTCAGAAATATGCATCTTTTCTGTTTTAATTCGGTATTTGCGTTTGGTTATGGCCGCTTTGCTGACGCAATAGATATCCGATAGATCTTGTATGTTCACGTTAATCTTTACCAGGCAACAAAAGCAGATATCTTTTTCATTGAGTTGCGGATAATCTTCTTGCAGACGATCAACAAAATTATTAAATGCGTCATTTACCGCTTGCTTCACTTCACACCATTCTGCAT
Source organism: uncultured Bacteroides sp. (assembly GCA_947646015.1). GTDB lineage: Bacteria > Bacteroidota > Bacteroidia > Bacteroidales > Bacteroidaceae > Bacteroides. The sequence goes on from CANSEY010000021.1 coordinate 38,842, forward strand.
CGCTTACAGTAATTTTCTTCCTATTCGGATTGTCATCTGTAGAGTTCTCGATGTGGAGAGAAGGAAGTTTCTGAAAGAAAGAAATATGACGGAACAAAGCTTCACGCATCTCGCTTTCTTTGTTGCGCATGATGATCTCTTTTTCGCGCAGTGCACTTAATTCGGCTTCTTTATGTAATAGTTCATTTTCATGTTGTAGCCGACGAGCTTCCTCTCCGGCCTGTTCTGCTTGTAGCCTTCGTTCCGATACTAGTCTTTTTTTCTTTTCCTGATGATAGAAAAAGAGTATTAGTAGAGCTATAAGTAATAAAATAACTGCTATTCCCATCATCCACAGCTCTTTTTCTTGTTGGGTAAGGCGTAGTTGATAGAGTTCGTTCTGGAGCTTTACTTCATTATATTTTCTGGTGGTTTCTTTTGCTTTGAGGTTTGATGTGAGGTCTTTATATAGTATATCTTCTGTTTTAGCCAGATAATATGCCTGTTCCGGTTGCTGGGTCGCATTTGTCAGCTGGTATAAACGTGAGGTAGCCTCAATGGCGATATAGGGTGAAGTTGAGGTAGCTGCCTGTTTATAATAATATCCGGCCGAGTCCAATTGATGCAGGGACTGGAATATTTGGCCTCGGATCAATTGGTAGTAAGGTATATCATAGCGATTGCGACGATACAGGCGGAGGTTTTGCACAGATTCCAGTGCCTTGTCGAAGTCTTGCTGTCCTAGATAATAGTTTACGATGTCTTCGGCTATGGTGTAAGTTAGATAATGATATTCTTTGGAAGGAGCAAACCATTCCAACATTTTGTAATACCCTTCTATGACTTCATCGGTCTTTCCCATTTTTCTTAATATTTCCAATTGGGTCCGATGATCATAAAATAAAGAAAGAGTGTCATTAGAAGGGTTATTCAGGGCCAACACCTTATTAGCCAATTTAAGTGCTTCTGGATACTTTTTTTGATTGAAATAGGTGAATTTTTGTATGTTATAGTAATATCTTTGTTGGGTGGGAGTCATATACTCTGTTTTGTCCCGAAGCTCCCGGGCAGAATGTAAAATAGAATCTGGTTGATCTTTATAAAAGAAACTATTGGCCTGTTCCAGTTGGGCTTGTAACCATTGGGCAGTATCTCCAACATGTAGGAAAAGTGGGATACAGACTTTTAATAGTGAATCTTTGGGCTTTTGGGTTTTCCACAATGTGGCTTTATACAATTGAAAGCAGTATTCTGCCCGTTGTTTGTCACTCAGGTGATTGGGGGACTGTATTTGTTGAAGATAAAATAGCATACTGTCTGTAGAAATACCTTCCATTTCTACAGACTTCTTGAGTAAAGTCTGAGTTGAATCTTTACATCCGGTCACACAAGATAGTAAAGCTAAACAGAGTATAATAAGAAAGCTCTTTTTCATAATGCTTTTATTCTTGACGTTACCCGGCCCAATTTTCCCGATCTAAATTCCGATAACTGATTGCCTCTGCCAAATGGCTGGGTTGTATTTGTTCGCTTTCTTCTAAATCAGCTATTGTGCGGGATACTTTTAAGATACGATCATAGGCACGGGCTGAAAGATTCAGGCGTTCCATGGCATTCTTTAGCAGTAATAGCCCTTTCGTGTCAGGTTGTGCAAAAGAAGAAAGTTGCTTGCTGGTCATCTGGGCATTACAATAAGTTCCCGGATAGCCGGAAAATCTTTCTTCCTGTTTCTGGCGGGCTTTGATTACCCTTTGGCGAATGGCAGCGCTGGATTCTCCCTGTTGCCGGTCTGAAATCTTTTCAAATGGTACGGGAACTATTTCAATTTGGATATCTATTCGGTCCAGCAGGGGGCCGGATATTTTATTCAGGTATTTTTGTACTTGTCCCGGATTGCAGACACATGGTTTTGTCGGGTGATTGTAGTAGCCACAAGGACACGGATTCATGGAGGCTACCAACATGAAGCTGGCCGGATAGTCAATAGTGCTTTTCACTCGTGAAATGGTTATACGCCGGTCTTCAAGGGGTTGACGCAATACTTCGAGCACGCTACGATTAAATTCCGGGAGTTCATCCAGGAAGAGTACCCCGTTATGTGCCAGGCTGATCTCTCCCGGTTGTGGGAAACTGCCTCCTCCTACCATCGCTACTTGTGAGATGGTGTGATGCGGGTCCCTGAAAGGCCGCTGAGATATCAGAGAGGAATTGCGTCCTAATTTACCAGCGACCGAATGTATTTTGGTTGTTTCAAGGCTTTCTCCCAAGGATAAGGGGGGGAGTATGGAAGATAATCTTTTGGCCATCATTGATTTACCACTTCCGGGGGCTCCTACCATAATTAAATTGTGTCCTCCTGCCGCCGCTACCTCAAGTGCCCGTTTAACGTTCTCTTGGCCTTTTACATCTGCAAAATCGTATTCAAAATCACTCTGACACGCATAAAATTCTTCACGGGTATTGACTATGGTTGGTGTCAGTTCACGTTTATCATTGATGAACTCAATTACTTCCTGTATATTATTTACTCCATATACTGACAGATTATTGACTACCGCCGCTTCCCGTGCATTTTGTGAAGGTACGATTAATCCGTCAAATCCCTCTTCGCGTGCTTTGATGGCTATAGGTAAGGCTCCTTTGATGGGTTGGATAGTTCCGTCAAGACTTAATTCACCCATCATTATGTAACGTGATAGCTTCTGGCATGAGATTGTTTCGCCGGCTGCAAGCATGCCAATGGCCAGGGGGAGATCATAGGATGAACCCTCTTTGCGAATATCTGCCGGAGCCATATTAATGACTATATTGCTGGTTGGCATTTTGTAGCCGGTCACTTGTAAGGCGGACAGAATGCGCTGATGGCTTTCTTTAACGGCTGAATCAGGAAGACCTACCATGTAGAACATGCATCCTCGTGAACTGTTGACTTCTATTGTAATGAGGGTTGCTTCAATGCCTTGTACAGCCGCTCCGAATACTTTTATTAGCACGTGTTTTCAATGATTTTAGGTTAGTAACTCGGTTTAGCGGATAGATTTCCCTGGTTTTTTCTCTTCCGTTTTTAGTAATTCTTTCAGCTTATCGGTAAGCGCTTCTCCCTGGATATCTCTTGCTAGAATTTTGCCGGTGGGAGAGAGCAGTATATTAGTAGGGAGCGTCAGTATGGCATATTGTTTGGCTGTTTCCGAACTAAGTCCTGTAAAATCACATACTTGATCCCAGCTCAAAGTATCCTTCTTAATGGCTGTTTCCCATGCTTCTCTATCTATGTCGAGTGATATTCCCAACATTGCGAAATTTTTGTTTTTCTTATATTCCTTATTCAGTCTTTTTAATTCTGCATTGGCTTCAGGTTGCGGATCACACCATGAAGCCCAGAAATTAAGCAGGAGATATCTATTTCTGAATCTCTCGGCAGAACGTGATAATTTCTCGCCTTTTTCATTGGGTAAACTAAAGTAAGGAGCAGATTTCCCGACAGTCACTTTTTCCAATTGATCGATGTAGTCGCTGATATTCTCGATATACGGGCGGTCGAGGAGTGCACCTGTCATAGCCTCAGTTATTTCTTTTATTTTGATATAGTCTGGTTGCGGAGTCTGTACAAAGTATTTATCCAGCAGATAAACACTTGCCAATGAAGAGTTGTGTTGGCGGATAAATGTTTCGGCCTTCTCCTGCATCATTTTGTCTGATGCACTGCCTAAGCCTCTTTGTTCTTTCATAAAAAGGCTCAAACTCGTATTTGGTTCATTGCCATTTATGTCCAGATAGCTGAGATCATCAATATTTCCTTTGATCGTAATTTGATTTCCTTTATCCAAAAAAACAGGATACTCTACATGACCGTTTATCAGGAGTACGGCTGTAGTCAGTGTGTCAATTACTGTAGAATCGATATTGAGGTTGTAGCTGAACTTGCCTTTCTCTGCATAAATCGTATCTATACGATCGTACAAAGCATCTGTCCCATACAGGTAGAGTGTGTCATTAGTCAATCCCTTGATCTCGCCTTCCAAACTGATCCTGGAACTGTTGTTTTTGCATGCAAGTAAGCAAAATATGGTAATAAATAGAAGCCCTATCTTTCTCATTCTTCATTCTTTTTTGCGAAAGTAAGGGTTTTGTGGATAAAAAAAAAGAATTGTCCGTCATTTGTGTGACGGACAACTCTCTTTTTTATGTTTTGCTCAATGAAGTCTCGCTTATTTTACGATGCTCATGAAATCTGCATTCGTATAATATTTAGCGAACTCAAGATCTGTAGCAGCTTTCTTAGCCAGAGCCGGGTTTTTAGCTACAGCACTCTTCAAGCTGCTTGTCAGCATAGAAGTGTTGTTAGTTCTTGCACCCAAAACAGCCATCAGGTAGTCTGTGTAAGCATCCGGAGTTGCGATACCGGCCAATGTGTTTTTAGCTTTGTTGTAGTCCTTAGCAAGGATCTGTGCCAAAGCAGCACTGTTTGTTTTAGTATCACCAAATGCGTTAACTGCTCTTTCGTATTGTCCCTGAGCTACGTACAGGTTACCCAGTGTTTCGTTCAGTTCTTTTGCACCGGCAGCCTTGCCTAAGTAAGATTCAGCAGCAGCTTTGTCACCTTTAGCAAGAGCGATCAGACCTAAGTTCATGTTTACTTCAGGTGCAGATTTAATGCTTTCTGCTTTCTTCACGTATGATTGAGCTTTGTCCAGATCACCTGCCTGATAAGCCAGTTTACCCAAGTTGTTGAATGCACGATAGTCATTCGGGAACTGCTGAGAAGCTTTAGTATAGATGTCAGCTTTCTTAGCCGGGTCGTTAGTCAGTGTAGCAGCGTACAGAATTTCCTCTACGTTCAACTGTTTCGGATCTGTTGCAGCCAGATTAGCGATTTCTTCGTCAGACTTACCGATGATTTCATAGTTCAAAGTCAAACGAGAACGACGCAACTGCGGCAAAATTTCGTCAGCCAAAGTTTTGTAAACAGAAGAGATGTTCTTAATTTCAGTTTCTCTTTGTTCAGGATCCTGATACATAGACAAAACGCGAAGGATCAATTCTTTATCCTGAATGTTTGATTTAGAAACCAGTTCTTGGAAACCTTCCCAGTCCTGTGCAGTATATTTAGCATCAACCGGAACTTCAATTTTAGCTTTCTTCAGGTCTTTGTTGATCAGTTTGGTTGTGTTACCTTCACGGTTTTCAGCCAACCCTGTATTCAACTTCACACCACCATCGGGAGAAGCGTAAGCAGAAATTTCGATATTGCTGATCTTCTTGTTTTCAGCATCGTTTACATTAGCAACTTCTTTGTTGAATTCCTTAGCAGTCTTCAATTCGCTTGAGCGGATGTTAGCCTGTTGGATAAGGAACATAATGTTAGCGTTGTGTGCTTCTTTGATGATACGTTGGAAAGCGTCGTCACCCAAAGCCGGATTAGCACTACTCAAAGTGTTGTTAATCAATTCAGAAGTAGAGATCACACCGTCTGCGATTTTTACAGCAGGGATAGCGATTGTTTTCTTTCCGACTTTTGCGTTGAACTCAAGGTAAAGTTCAGATTTTGCCATTTCAGGAACGTAGTCGAATGTAGTTTTCATCGTGTAATTACCACCCATCTTGTAAGAGATAGTCTGGTCGTTACCTTCTACTTTTTCACCCTGGAATACGGCAGGCTGTCCTTTAACTTGTCCACCCTCCCATTTCAGAACCGGAGTTACTTCAACAACTGCGTTCTTTTTGAAATACTTTTCAGGGAACTTTCCGTTGATAGTCACAGGAACTTTACCACCTACAGCTTCCAGTACCTGAGGAGTCGTAGTGAAGTAATCAGATGACAGTGCACCCATTTTGTTGCTACATGATGACAATGCAACAACCAATGCCATAAGTAAAGGCAAATACAACTTCTTGATCATTTTAGGTATAAATTAAATGTTTGTAATTGAAATTTTGTCTATTCAATATGCATCTGTGGATTGCCCATAAATGCCACGCAAAGATATTAATTCTTATACATTTAGGCAAATACACTCTTAATTTTATTATAATTTAATGAAAACTATCGTGTTTACGGGTTGTTTAGCACTATTTTCCTTCTTAAATAACACCAAATCAGCCTCTATTGTTTACCGAAACGGCTTTTTTTCTTGTCGGTATTTGATGTTGCGTGGATGATGTTCTATGATTTCACTTCGCAACATATTGCGGTCGATGTGGGTGTAGATTTCGGTAGTCGAAATAGACTCATGCCCCAACATGCATTGGATAGCCCGCAGATTGGCGCCTCCTTCAAGTAAGTGTGTCGCAAAGGAGTGGCGGAATGTGTGCGGACTGATATTTTTGGTAATTCCCGCCATATCGGCCAGCTCTTTGATGAGATGAAAGATCATGATTCGTGATAAATGGGTACCTCGCCTGCTTAAAAACAGATAATCTTCATGATCTTTTTTTATATTGATCCGATTTCGATCCAAGAAATAAAGCTTTATTTCTTGGATCGCTTTGGGAGAGATAGGGACTAATCGTTGCTTGCTGCCCTTTCCTTCTACTTTAATGAAACCTTCGTCAAAGTACAAGTCTGATAGTTTTAGTCCGGTTAACTCGGAAACCCGTAATCCACAGCTGTAAAGCGTTTCCAGGATTGCCCGATTTCGTTGCCCTTCGTTCTTACTCAGGTCTATTGTCGAAATAATCCGGTCTATTTCTTCTACGGTCAGTACTTCCGGAAGTTTAAATCCGATCTTGGGACCTTCCAGCAATTCGCTGGGATCGGCTTCTATATAATCGGCTATAATCAAAAAGTGGAAAAAGGATTTAATACCTGAAATGATACGTGCCTGTGAACGGGCGTGGATACCAATATCATGTAATCCGGCAGCAAAGCGTTGAAGATCTGTCAGGCTGACTTCAAGTATCTCCACGCCTTCGGCTGATAGAAAACTTAGTAACTTCTCCAGATCTGTCAAGTAAGCCTCCAGTGTGTTTTTGGATAAGGACTTTTCCAGTTTCAGATACTGTTGGTACTTTTTGATAATCAGCCCTTGCTCATCCTTCTTTTTTGTTTTTTCCTCTAATTTCATTTCTTTTTTCTACCTTTGCACCTTGAAATATTGTTCTCGAAGACAAAGGTATTAAAAATAGCAGGATTGTGTTATGAGGATACAAATTATTAATGGTCCCAATATTAATCTTTTGGGCAAGCGTGAACCTTCTATATATGGAAGCGTTACATTTGAAGAGTATTTGGCTGAACTTCGTAAAAAATATCCCGATGTGGAACTGGGATATTTCCAGTCGAATGTTGAAGGGGAAATCATAGATATTATTCAGCAAACCGGATTCGATGTGGATGGGATCATATTGAACGCAGGAGCTTATACACACACTTCCATTGCTTTGCAGGACGCTATCCGCTCCGTAACCTCTCCTGTAATTGAAGTTCATATATCCAATGTTCATGCCCGTGAGCAGTTCCGCCATGTATCTATGATTGCTTGTGCTTGTAAAGGTGTTATTTGTGGATTTGGATTGAACTCATATCGTCTGGCACTCGAAGCTTTATTAGATAAATAGGTATAAATATAAATAGGTAGATAGATTATGTTGCTGAAACAGACTAAAATCGTAGCTTCCATCTCAGACAGACGTTGCGATGTAGATTTTATAAAAGAGTTGTTTGATGCAGGGATGAATGTGGTTCGTATGAACACAGCCCACGCCAGTCGTGAAGGTTTTGAGGCGTTGATTGCCAATGTGCGTGCCGTATCCAATCGCATTGCCATCCTTATGGATACCAAGGGACCGGAAGTGCGTACCACTGCCAATGCGGACCCCATACTTTATCAGATCGGTGAGAAAGTTAAAATCGTAGGAGATCCCGATCGTGAGACTACCCGTGAATGCATTGCCGTTTCATATCCGAATTTTGTGCATGACCTGAATGTAGGGGGGACTATTTTGATAGATGATGGTGACCTTGAATTGCGAGTTATTGATAAAACAACCGAATACTTACTTTGTGAAGTCCAGAACGAGGCAACTTTGGGGAGCCGTAAGAGTGTAAACGTTCCGGGTGTTCGTATCAATCTCCCCTCTTTAACCGAGAAAGATCGTAATAACATCCTTTATGCCATAGAGAAAGATATCGATTTCATTGCTCATTCTTTTGTGCGTAACCGCCAGGATGTGCTTGATATCCGTGGAATACTGGACGCTCACAATAGTGATATCCGCATTATTGCCAAGATCGAAAATCAGGAAGGTGTCGATAACATTGATGAGATCCTGGAAGTTGCCGATGGAGTAATGGTAGCTCGTGGTGACTTGGGTATTGAAGTACCGCAGGAACGTATTCCGGGAATTCAGCGTATGTTGATACGCAAATGTATCCTTGCCAAAAAACCGGTAATCGTGGCAACACAAATGTTGCATACGATGATTAATAATCCACGTCCGACTCGTGCGGAAGTAACCGATATTGCCAATGCAATCTATTACCGTACAGACGCTTTGATGTTGAGTGGTGAGACTGCCTATGGCAAATATCCTGTAGAGGCCGTGAAAACGATGACTAAGATTGCTGCACAGGCTGAGAAGGACAAGTTGGAGGAGAATGACATTCGCATTCCTTTGGACGAAAACAGTAATGACGTCACAGCTTTCCTTGCTAAACAAGCTGTAAAAGCAACTACCAAGCTAAAGATACGTGCCATCATTACGGATAGCTATCAGGGGCGTACTGCACGCAATTTAGCAGCTTTCCGTGGTAAATATCCGGTACTTGCAATTTGTTATAAGGAGAAGACTATGCGTCACCTTGCACTTTCTTATGGTGTGGAAGCGATTTATATGCCTGAACTTGCCAACGGGCAGGAGTACTATTTTGCAGCTCTGCGCCGTTTGTTGAAAGAAGGACGTTTGCATCCAACTGATATGGTGGGTTATCTGAGTAGCGGTAAAGCCGGAACGCAGACTTCTTTCCTCGAAATCAATGTCGTGGAAGATGCTTTGAAGCATGCCGGTGATAGTGTGTTGCCTAATAGCAACCGTTATTTATAAGAGACGAGATGAAAGAGACCGATCTTTTAGACGAATATATCTTGCAGCATATCGATGAGGAAGGTGAATACTTGAAATCTCTTTATCGGGATACGCATGTTAAACTCCTGCGTCCTCGTATGGCTTCAGGTCATCTGCAGGGACGTATGTTGAAGATGTTTGTTCGTATGATACGGCCTCGCCAAATATTGGAAATAGGGACTTATAGTGGCTATTCCGCTCTTTGTCTGGCCGAGGGGCTTGAGGAGGGCGGAATGCTTCACACATTCGAGATTAATGATGAACAAGAAGACTTTACCCGTCCCTGGCTCGAAAACTCAGCTTATGCTGATAAAATTAAATTTTATATTGGGGATGCTCTCCGGTTAATACCTGCATTGGGCATTACGTTTGATCTTGCTTTTGTGGATGGTGACAAACGTAAGTATATTGATTATTATGAAATGACTCTTGCACATCTTTCTGTAGGAGGTTATATCATAGCTGATAACACTTTGTGGGATGGTCATGTGCTTGAAGAACCACATAGCAATGATCACCAGACGATCGGAATCAAGGCTTTCAATGAGTTGGTGGCACATGATGAACGGGTAGAAAAAGTAATTCTGCCTTTACGTGACGGGTTGACTATAATTCGTAAAAAGTAGAATGATTTTTCGTTGTTTGGGCTGTGATAAGTGATTGTAATAGCTGGCTGTCCATCTTCTTGTATTCGTTGATAATTGCTTTAAATCTTTTCTGTAGAGTCGGTTTATTTCAGACCGACATTTTATTTCAAAAGTGTATGTTTTCTTGTAACATCTGCTTATGTGCTTTCCGTGAAGATCGTTTTTTGAATAATAATTCAATAATGAAAATTAAAAATAACATATTATTGGCCTATCAAACGATATATTTCTATAACTTTGTGTTCTATTGTAACAAGTACTAATTGCTTGTTTGATAAAATAATTACGTAGACAAATTTATGGAAACAACGAGACAAAACAAGATATCACGTCTGTTACAGAAAGAACTCAGTGAGATTTTCCTGTTGCAGACTAAAGCTATGCCCGGTGTACTGGTATCAGTAAGTGCTGTACGTATCAGTCCCGACATGAGTATAGCTCGTGTATATCTTAGTATCTTCCCTTCTGAAAAGAGTGAAGAAATGGTAAAGAATATCAATAATAATATGAAGTCCATTCGTTTCGAACTCGGTACTCGTGTTCGTCATCAGTTACGTATCATTCCTGAATTGAAGTTTTTCGTGGATGATTCGTTGGACTACATTGAAAAGATAGATGCTTTGTTGAAGTGAACCTCCCCTTCTACATAGCCCGGCGATATCTTTTCTCAAAGAAAAAGCACAATGCCATCAATATCATTTCTGCTATTTCTGTGTGTGGAGTGGCATTGGCTACGATGGCGATGGTGTGTACACTTTCCGTATTCAACGGTTTTCAGGATACAGTGGCCGATCTGTTTACTGTATTTGATCCGGAACTGAAAGTGACGATTGCCGAAGGGAAAGTTTTTGATGCACAGGCCCCTCGTATTCAAGCTATCCGGCAGATGCCGGAAGTAGATGTGCTGACTGAAACACTTGAAGAGAATGCGATGGTACAATATAAGGACCGCCAGACGATGGCCGTCATAAAGGGAGTACAAAACAATTTTGAGCAGTTGACTGCGATAGATAGTATCCTTTATGGTGCAGGTGAGTTTTTGCTGAATGATTCTATTGTTGATTACGGGGTGATGGGAATAGAGCTTGTCTCTACATTGGGGACTGGAATCAGATTTGTTGATCCGTTGCAGATATATATTCCTAAAAGGAGCGGAAAGGTTAATATGGCGAATCCGGCAGCTTCCTTTAATATGGATTATTTGTATTCGCCCGGTGTTGTGTTTGTGGTCAATCAGCAGAAATATGACGGACAGTATATTCTTACTTCGTTGGATTTTGCCCGACGTTTGCTTGACTATACTACCGAAGTGTCTGCAATAGAACTAAAGTTAAAACCCGGCTCTGATCTTTCCTTCGTCAAAGCAAAGATTAAGAAAGAACTGGGAGATGATTTTGTTATTCGTAACCGCTACGAACAACAGGAAGATGTATTTCGTATCATGGAGATAGAGAAACTGGTTTCATATTTGTTTCTCACTTTTATCTTAGTGATTGCCTGTTTTAATGTGATAGGTTCGTTGTCGATGCTTATTCTGGATAAAAAGGAAGATGTGGATACGCTTCGCAAGCTTGGAGCTAATGATCGGTTGGTTTCGCGTATTTTCCTTTTTGAAGGATGTATGATTTCCTTTTATGGAGCCATAATCGGAATTGTACTCGGATTGCTGTTGTGCTGGGTTCAGATGACGTACGGGATTATTTCATTGGGTGGAGGTAGTGCTGCAGGAAATTTTGTAGTTGATGCTTATCCGGTCAGTGTACATTTGTGGGATGTCATCGTGATATTTATTACCGTTTTTGCTGTCGGATTCTTGTCCGTCTGGTATCCGGTAAGGTATCTAAGTAAACGTTTACTAAAAATGTAGAGAACATTTTTATCGGCATAATTGTTCTATTAGTCGATTTCCATTTCTTATTTTTATAGAAATGTTTATTTTTGATTTATTAATGAAAATCATCATGTTTATATATAGTGTTAATAGTATCTCTGTGAAGAGAGAATTGTTATGTAAGTGTAATACCTCTCTATGAAAGAAAGTTTCGTTTTTCATAAAAAACTGATGATCGGCGCTGTTCTGTCCCAACGGGGAAGAGCAGCGCTACTTCATTTATAATGAAAGGAACAGTAAATAGAGTTTGATGTTTTTTCGTAGAAACTTTAGGGCATCGGAGATGTGGTGTTCCACTGTTCTTTCTGATATTTGTAGTCTTTCTGCAATTTCGCGATAAGAAAGTTCCTCATCCCTGCTTAAACGAAACACTTCCTGCTGCCGGGGAGGCAGCATTGAGATCAGTGCTGAGATATGTGTGCGCAGATTGGCTGCGTCCAATTCTTCTTCTATATCGTATGATTCTTCGACAGCTTCTATCACTGATAGTTGGTAGAAGGGTTCATTCAGATTCTTACGGGAACGGTTGAAAACAAGGTTGCGCATCGTGATAAATAAGTATCCGGCAAAATTTTGTTCTTCATCCAAAGCTTCCCGATTCTCCCAAATTTTAATAAAAACTTCTTGAACGATTTCTTCCACATCGACCGCAGAGGTGATGTAAAGTCGCGTAAAATTGTAAACCTTAGCCCAATAAGAGCGATAGAGGAATGCAAAGGCGGCTTTATCATTGCAGGTCTTTAGTTTAATAATTGCTTCTTTTTCGTTCATTAAGCGTTACGTTTGAATTACAAATATAGCATACTCAATTTATAAAACAGAAAAAAAGCCGAAAACATATAGGGGGGAATTTTATAAATAGTGTATTTATGGATAGATTTATAAATATAGCTTGGATTTTTGGAAAGAAATATAAAGAATATGAAGATTTCTAATAAATATGATAGGCTTGTCCGCAAATTGATTGCAGGTGAGTCTTCTTCGGAAGAAATGGAAGAGCTGGCACATTGGAATGTTGTGGAGACGAAAATGAAAAAACAATTCGATGCGGCAAAAAATATAGTGGAAAATGGTGCTATTGAAAGAAGGATCTGGGATAAGATTGACTCCAGATGCCAGGCTCCTGTTGAGCGTAGTCAGAAACTTCAACTCAGATATTGGAGGGTTGCACTAGCTGCATGTATTACGGCTTTATTGATTATCGGAGGTGGTATTTTCTTTTTTGATAAAGGGCATACAGCTTCACAGCGTATAATTGAGTATACTGAAGTTGTTTCTTCAAATAGCCGGTTGTATATACTTCCCGACAGTTCAAAAGTCTGGATGCAGGCTGGGAGCCGTCTTCGTTTTTCACAAGATTTTATGAGTAACCGGGAAGTATGGCTGGAGGGAGTGTCTACTTTTGAAGTAACTAAGCGTAAAGGCCATAATTTTAAAGTATATATCGATCAGGCATTTGTCGAAGTCAAAGGAACGGTCTTTCGTGTGCAGTCTACCTGTCAGGATGGTGCGGAGGTGACTCTTTTTAGTGGAAAGGTTGACTTCAATGTGAAGGCTTCACAGAGAAAAGTTGAAATGAAACCTTTGCAGCAGATTGTTTTTCATCCCGAGAAAGATGAAGTGATATTAAAGAACATAGGTAATATCAGTTGGGATGAAGGGCGTTATAAGTTTGTCGACATGCGCATGGATGATTTAATAGAAGCTATTCATGATATTTACCACATTCCGGTAGAACTCGATAGGAAAGTAGCTCGCAATGACTTGTTCACGGGTTATATGCGCTATGATGACCCTGCCTCTAAAGTCATCGAAAAGATTTGTATTAATATGAATTTGAAATTTAAAAAAGAAACACAGAAAATCATTATTTATAAATAATCGCTTTTATCAATCACTAATTAATCGTATAATCAAAAAATGAAAGACATGAGACTATGTTTTAGCGTCTGTAACAGGCGTTTTCTGACAGGAGTAATTATGTTTATGCTCCTGTATCCTATGTCCGTTTTTGCCGTGCAAGGACAGATAGCCGTGCAAGGAAAAGCAATGAGCATTAAACAGGCTATTCAAGTTATTGAGAAGAACAGTAAATATACGTTCTTCTACAAGGCGGCCGATTTGAGCAATGCAAAGATCCGTGACATCCATTGTGAAGGTTCCATAGAGGAAGTGCTGAATGTTTTGTTTAAAGATAGCGGTATCAGCTATGTTATCAAAGACAATGAGGTTATTCTGAAGAGTAGCCCGGTAGTGGTTGCAACGCCACAACAGAGTAATAAGATCGTTGTGAAAGGCAATATCAGGGATACTTTGGGTGAATCGGTCATTGGAGCTACCATTATGGAGAAAAATAATGCTCAAAATGGTTCTATCAGTGATATAAATGGAGATTTCTCCTTGTCGGTAAGTCCGGGCGCTGTTATTGTTATCTCTTACATTGGTTATGTAACGCAAGAATTGAAAGCCATAGCGGGGGCCCCTCTGAAAGTAGTACTGAAGGATGATTCCCGTACTTTGGATGAAGTGGTGGTAGTTGGTTTCGGTTCACAAAAGAAAGCGAACCTGACGGGGGCCGTTTCATCTATTAAAATGGACGAAATTATTGGCGATCGTCCCATAATGACGGCTTCTGATGCATTGCAAGGTACAGTTCCGGGACTGCTGGTTTCTAATAGTGGAAATGCTCCGGGTAGCGGAAAGTCATTCCAGTTGCGTGGTGCCTATTCGGTGGGTATCAAGAATAGCGACGGATCTTATGGTGCCAATGTCGCTCCCCTTATCTTGATTGATAACGTAGAGGGGAGTCTCGATATGTTGAATCCGGAAGATATTGAGACCGTAACTGTATTGAAAGATGCCGCTTCGGCAGCTATTTATGGTGCACGTGCAGCCGGCGGTGTTGTCTTAGTGACTACCAAGCGTCCGAAAGAAGCTACGGCCTTTCGTCTGAATTATAACAATAATTTTGGTTTTGCTACTGCAACCAATCTGCCTAAACAGGCATCTTTGATGGATTATCTGCAGGCTTATCAGGACGGGGGATATTCTGATGCTTATTGGTCGTATGGTTCACCCAGCGTTTCAAAGTGGAAAGAATACCTCACACAATATAGGCAGGATCCTTCATCTATCAAAACTGTAGGTGACGGTATTTTCGCAGATACGGATGGAGCTTTGTATTATTTGAATGAGCATGACCCCTATAAGAATTTTATGGAGACCAGCTTCCAGATGAACCACAATCTTTCTGTATCCGGTGGTACGGATAAATTGCGTTATCGTATGTCGGCGGGATATGTATCGACGGACGGTGTGCTGATCACCGATAAAGACACCTATGAGCGCTTGAACATCAATTCCTATATTTCTGCTGATATAACCAAATGGTTTACCCAGGAGTTGACTATGAGTTATGCACGTACCAATCAGTCGCAGCCTAATTCCGGTTTGGGAAGTATGTTTGGCAGTAATCAGGTTTCTTATCAGCCGGAAGGTAATATGCCTTCGGATGTTTGTTCTACAATTTCTCAGGATTTGCCTTTCAACACACCGCGCAACCAGGTATTGTTAGCAAATAAATGGAAAAAGTCGTATGATAATCCGCGTGTTTTCGTGAAATCTATTCTGAAACCGTTCAAAGGTTTTGAGGCAGTATTCGAGTATACATTTGACAAGAACATGTATGATTATAATTTCTATACCGGAAAAACTCAGTATACAGATATTCAGGGAGGTAATAACATCTGGAATGCAGCAAAAGATTATTTGCAGAAAGAGAAGCAATTTACCGACTACAATGCTTTCAATATTTACGGAACATACAAATTCGATCTCAACAAAGATCATCATTTCAGTGTAATGGCCGGTTTCAACCAGGAGTCCAAGTATACAGAAGGTGTAAATGTATTGTCTTATAATCAGGCTGTTGTTGAAGTACCGGCATTGGGTTCGGGTACAGGTGACCTGAAAGCGACAGACAGTTATAATGAATACTCTGTTCGAGGAGGATTTTTCCGGGTCAATTACAACTATATGGATAAGTATTTGCTGGAAGTGAACGGTCGTTACGATGGTTCATCCAAGTTCCCGAAAGATTCCCGTTTTGGTTTCTTCCCATCTGTATCTTTGGGTTGGAACGTAGCTCAGGAAAAGTTTATGGAAGTTACGCGCAATTATATTGACGGTCTGAAGATTCGGGCATCTTACGGTGTGATCGGTAACCAGAATGTAGTGAACTATGCATACTTCCCAACTATGAGCGTTAGCAATAAATACAACGGTTGGCTGTCTGGAGGTGATTATGTAACTGCTATCAACTCTTTACCGAATCTGGTAAGTACAAGCTTTACTTGGGAAAAAGTGGCCACTACGGATATCGGACTCGACTTGAATATGTTCGGTAATCGCATGAATGTTGTGTTCGACTGGTATCAGCGTGATACAAAAGGAATGTTGGCTCCGGGTATGCAGCTTCCTGCTGTGGTAGGTGCAAGTTCTCCTTTCCAGAATACAGCCGATATGCGTACTCGTGGTTGGGAACTGGCAGTGAACTGGAGAGACCGTATCGGTAAGTTCAACTATCGTGTCGGATTCAATCTTTCTGATAGCTATTCTGAAATTACTAAGTACGACGACAATGCTGCTTCTAAGCTGCTGAGTAATTTTTATCCGGGACAGAGACTGGGAGAAATCTGGGGATATGAAGTGGACGGATTCTATACGGTAGATGATTTTGTAGATACTAATAGTTGGAAACTTAAAGATGGAGTGGCCTCTATTAAAGGTGTCAGTCCACGTCCTGGTGACTTGAAGTTCAAAAATCTCCGTGATGATGACAAAAGTACAAATCAGATTGATAGCGGAGACGGTACATTAGATAATCCCGGCGACCAGAAAGTAATAGGCAATAGCTTGCCTAAATATCTGTATGGTATTACTCTCGGTGCTAATTATAAGGGTTTCGACTTGAATATTATGATGCAGGGAACCGGCCAGCGTGATGCATGGATTGCCAATAACCTGGTATTCCCGATGTATATTTATTCAGTAAACGATATCAAATACCAACCGCTGTTTGATGGTTTGACTGACTATTGGAGGCCGGTAGATGCAGCCAATGGAGATTACACTGCCGTAAATCCGAATGCCAAATATCCGCGTATGTATGGACAAAATCCTACAGTCGGCTCCAATTACGGACGTAAGACAGATAAATATTTATCTAATGCCGCTTACTTCCGCATCAAGAACGTTACTTTGTCGTATACCGTTCCTAAAACATGGATATCCCGAATCGGCTTAAATCAGTTAAAGGGTTTTGTCAGTGTAGAAAATCTGGCAACTTTCTCTTCATTACCTTCAGGTATCGATCCCGAAACTCTGAGCTGGAACTATCCGGCATTCCGTACCGTTTCGTTTGGTATCAACTTTACATTATAAACGCATAATCAAGAATTAAAAATGAAAAAGATATATCTATCATTGGCTATTTTAGCCGGAATCGGACTGGCCGGATGTAATGACAGCTTTCTGGAGCATGCGCCTGTCACCAGTCTGACAGAAAATAATGCTTTTAGATCTTATGATAACTTTAAGTCGTTTGCATGGCCTTGTTATGAGATATTCAAGGATAATAATATAGCCAATACCATTAACGGAACCGGACAAGGTTCCTGCTATGCAGGTGATATGAATGCCGGATACTTGGAAAGCCGTGCCAATGAGTCGGGCAATGACTATGCTTTCGGAAGAGTTCAGAGTGTAGCTTCGGGCAATGGTTGGGGCTTTTCCGGCACATTCCGTCGTGCCAATATTTTGCTTGCTAACATCGATAAGTCGGAAATGACCGATGCCGAAAAGGACCATTGGCGTGCAGTAGGGTATTTTTTCCATTCATACTGGTACATGGAGCTTATCAATCGTTTTGGGGCGGTGCCTTGGGTTAATACGGCCCTTAACGAAAATTCTCCTGAGGCTTACGGTCCCCGTGTTGACCGCGAAATTGTGGCCGATTCCGTATTGAACCGTTTGAAATGGGCTGAAGCGAATATTGGAGATTTTGAGAAGCAAGATGGTGCAAATACCATTAATCGCGATTGTATTCGTGCGGCTATCTCACGATTTGCGTTGCGTGAAGCCACTTGGCGCAAATATCACGGAATAGACGGAGCTCAGAAGTTCTTTGACGAATGTATTCGGGTGTCCCGTCTGTTGATGAATGATTACCCTACTCTTTATTACGGAACAGACGGTCAGCCCGCAGCCGGATATGGAGAGATGTGGACAACAGAAGATTTGGGCAAAGTGCCGGGTGTCATCTTGTATATGGAGTTTGTTCAAGACATCAAGATGGCCAATTTTAGTGCATTGGAACATATGGATAGCCACAATGTAGAGATGAATCAGCATACTGTTGACCTTTATCTGTGTAAAGATGGCAAGCCGATTGCTACTTCTGCAAATTATCATGGAGATAAAACTCCCTATGCTACTTTCCGTGACCGTGATCCGCGTTTATATCACGTAGTAATGCCACCGTATAAAGTGAAAGCAAAGGTGAAGACGAAAGAAGATCCCAGAACATGGGATTATACCGATGATCCAGCAGATCGTGAATATATCGATATTATGGGTCCTAACGAATCCTGTGATAATCCCGGTATTGGTATGAAACGCCTTCCCGGACAGAACTGGAGTGCTTCATTGGTACCTTCTTCACCAAACTTTATGGGGGGTATCGGAGCTACAGGTTTTGTGAGAAGCCGCTCGGGATATTATTTCTGGAAGAATTGGAGCAACTGGGAAACGAACCGTAACGGAGGTGTCACTCTGAACACATCGGATAAGCCTATCTTTAAGATCGAAGAGGTTTTATTGAATTATGCCGAAGCCATGTGTGAGACCGGACAGTTCACTCAGGCAGTGGCCGACGAATCTATTAATAAGTTGCGTAGACGTGCCGGTGTGGCCGATATGAAGGTTGCCGATATTGATGATAGTTTTGATCCGAACCGTGGACGCTATTATCCGAAAGGAAATGAACAAGGTGTTCTGGTAGATACTGTTTTATGGGAAGTGCGCCGTGAACGTATTGTCGAGCTAATGGGTGAAGGCTTCGGATTCTACGATATCCGCCGTTGGAGAATGGCCCCCTGGTTCCTTAACCGCCAGTTTAAAGGAATGTGGATGGCGAAAGATAAGTTCAGACATGGTGCCCAGTTCTTATTGAATGAAACGACCGGTGGACCGGACCCTGCCGACGGAGCCATGACAGAAGGATATATTTATTTACAACCGGACCCTATCAAAGCAGGTGAAGGCTGGCAGGAGAGATATTATCTTTATGAGGTTCCTACTCAAGAAATTATCTTGAATCCGGCACTTGCACCTAACAATCCGGGGTGGGAATAATTGAAACGGAATAGCAATGAACCTGTTTCACCACAGATAACACAGATTTTCACAGAACTTCTAATCTTGTTATCAATAAAATAAATTATTAATCTGTGAAAATCTGTGTTATCTGTGGTGAAGTTAAAACCAAATGAACTCGAAACAAACCCAAGAATGAATCAAAAAATTATTTATAGTAGTGCATTACTTGTCGGATTAGGCAGCCCGCAAGCATTTGCCCATAAAGAAAAGGCCCATACCCCTCAAAAACCGAATATCATCTTTATTATGTGTGATGATATGGGGTATGGAGATTTGGGTTGCTATGGACAGCCATACATCAGCACCCCTAATATTGACAACATGGCCCGTGAAGGCATGCGATTTACGCAAGCCTATGCCGGAAGTCCGGTGAGTGCACCTTCGCGCGCATCGTTGATGACCGGACAACATACCGGACATTGCGAAGTGCGTGGTAATAAAGAGTATTGGACTCAGGCGTCTACAGTGATGTATGGCGATAATAAAGAATTTTCAGTTGTCGGACAACATCCCTATGATCCGGAACATGTCATTCTGCCCGAAATAATGAAAGATAACGGATATACAACCGGTATGTTTGGTAAATGGGCGGGGGGATACGAAGGCTCGGCGTCCACTCCGGATAAAAGAGGAATCGATGAATATTACGGATATATCTGTCAATTTCAGGCACATCTCTATTATCCCAATTTTCTGAATCGTTATAGTCCGTCGTTGGGTGATACAGGTGTTGTACGTGTTGTGATGGAAGAGAATATCAAATATCCGATGTACGGTTCAGATTATCATAAACGTACTCAATACTCAGCTGATCTGATTCATCAGAAAGCGATGGAATGGATCGAGAAACAGGATGGTGAACAACCTTTCTTCGGAATCTTTACCTATACCTTGCCGCATGCAGAGTTAGTGCAACCGGAAGACTCTATTTTGAATCATTATAAGACACAGTTTGCTGATGACAAAGCTTTTGGTGGTCAAAAAGGATCCAGATATAACGCCATTACCCATGTGCATGCACAGTTTGCGGGTATGATCACCCGTTTGGACTATTATGTGGGCGAAGTTCTGAAGAAGTTGGAAGAGAAAGGATTTGATGAGAATACGATTGTCATCTTTACCAGTGATAATGGGCCCCATGAGGAAGGCGGAGCCGATCCTACTTTCTTCGGGCGTGACGGAAAGTTACGTGGCTTGAAGCGCCAGTGTTACGAGGGAGGTATCCGTGTTCCGTTTATTGTCCGTTGGCCCGGTCAGGTTGCTGCCGGAACAGTGAATGATCATCAATGTGCTTTCTACGATGTCATGCCTACCTTGTGTGATTTGACAGGCGTGAAGAACTTCACGAAAAAATATGTGAATAAGAAAAAGGAAGCGGATTATTTTGATGGTATCTCTTTTGCTCCGACCATACTGGGTAAAAAGAACCAGAAAAAACATGATTTTCTCTATTGGGAGTTTAATGAAACGAACCAGATCGGTGTACGTATGGGAGACTGGAAAATGGTTGTCAAGAAAGGTACTCCTTTCCTTTATAATCTGGCGACAGATATCCATGAAGATCATAATGTAGCTGCCGAAAATCCTGATATTGTGAAGAAAATGGTTGGGATTATCCATCAGCAACATACGGAAAATCCAAATTTCAAGGTAACATTACCTCCTACTATGTAAGAAGATTCTTAGTGATAGATCAAGCGCTGTCTTTTACCCTCTATTCAGAGGAAGGATAGCGCTTTTTGTTTGATAGCTTAGAGCGCTGTTCGGTATCAAAATGTTTGCTGTTTTATTTTTCTGCTGGCATCTGCTTTGGCGAAATGTTGCGAAATAGAAGAGGAATCATCAGATATTTCTTTTCAGATCACTTGTTACCGGGAAATTATGTGAGAGGTATCGGAAGGAAGTTAACTTCCTGTCGGCAAATAACTAACTTCCTGCCGACAGAGAATTAATTTCCTGAGAGTAGGAAGTTAACTTCTTATGAATAAGAAGTCTGTATTCTGATGAAAGCATCGGTTTTCCTTCTCGAAACATCCCTTAATTTAGGGAAAAAGAACTGCTTTTTCTTCTAGAACAGAGTTTGGAGGACTCTTTTTAAAAGTGTTATTCCGAATGTTTATGAGATTTCCAGGTTTCTTCCTAAGAGTAAATGCCCTTGGTATCTTGTCTTTATGGTAGCATTTCACTGTATTTTCCGACTCTCTGACTTCCTGGAAAAGGGTATTCCTGCGTTTTTTACTCTCTTCTTGTTTCCAGGGCACAAAGAATTGATTCTGAGGAATCTCAAAATACATTTTGACAGAATGCTAAAAGAAGATTTCCTGTGTAATGTTGGTTTTGATGTATAACCTCCATCCGGAACATCCAATTATCATATACTTTTGCTTGAAGATTATTGTGAACTTCCTTTGTCTATTATAATCCTTGTCGTTATTATATTAAAACAATAAAGAGGGATGTGTCAAAACTCGTATTCACCATAGATTACACTGATTTACACAGATAAATATCATTGGCTATCAGTGTATTAAAAACGTTTTTGTGTAAATCCGTGTAATCTGTGGTGAGTTATGAGACACCCTCTTTCATCATTTAATTAATGATTATTTGCTGTTTTCACTATATTTTTTTCGATAGATCCATATCAGGATTATTACTCCTACCAGCAATAACGCCATCGCTCCGTATGCAATACCTTCTGTAATATGCAGGCTTTGCGGATCAAAACGCATTTCGATGGTGTGTTTACCTGCCGGGACATTCATAGCACGTAAAATGTAGTCTGCACGGGCAATATCGGCGGGCTTGCCATCAATGGTTGCCGTCCACCCCGGATAATATATTTCGGAGAAAACCACTATACCGTCTTGGGGTGAGGAAGTCTCGTATACTAATTGGTTAGGTTCATAACTGGTCAAACGAATCGTAGACAGTGAGTCTTTGTACCCCTCGTTCACTCCTTTCAGTGCCTCTTTAAACTTAGAGTCTACTATAGCGGTTTGTTGCAGGTCGACTTGCCCGATGGCATCGATTTCTTCGTTTGCATTGTTCACGTATTGTATTTTATCTATGAACCATGCATTTCCGAAAGTATATGGGTTCTCAATGGGGACTGTTTGACCTTGCTGTCCGGCAGGGAATATAAAGTATTTCGTATTCAGCATATTCAATACAGGAAACTTAGCAGCGTTTACGCTATCCATTTGTCCACCGGCTGTAGCTACTTCCTGATAGGCTGCCTGCATTTCTTTAGCGATGTGATGGTCTATCATTTCCTGATAACGGCGAAGCTTTGCAGCATGATAACCGCCTACGCTCTTGTGCCAATAAGAGGTATTGTTTTCTTCAAATGTATTGCCCGCAAAGTTCAGTACACGATAATCCAGTGATGGGTCTTGCAGGATTAGTTCATCTGTCTGTGTTTTCCGGAATGTAGCAGTCTGCTCTGATTTCGGGATAAACTGT
The DNA here is from genome assembly GCA_947646015.1 of uncultured Bacteroides sp. Taxonomy (GTDB): domain Bacteria; phylum Bacteroidota; class Bacteroidia; order Bacteroidales; family Bacteroidaceae; genus Bacteroides. The sequence goes on from CANSEY010000021.1 coordinate 61,324, forward strand.
TCGTCGTACAGATAACGTTTATTTACGCTCCACATGTCTCCCAGGCATAATAGAGCAATAGCGGCAACAGTCCAGGTTGCTTTCAGCTTTTTGGCGTTATAGGCCAGTAAAAGCAGGGTGCCGATGGTGACGATAAAGAAACTTCGCCAAGCATCAGAGGTGAAAAGGTGTACACGCATTTCCTCAAGATTGGCAATAATGGGCGATAGTTGGTCGGCAGGCAGGGCATTTTGCAGAGCTGCCATTTCGTTACCTGGAATATAGGTAGGAAAGAACAGACGGGGAGCAATGGCAAAGAGCAGTGCCAATCCCCCGGTTAATCCGAAACTGATATAGATGTATTTCAGTTTCTCTTTCAATAATTCCGGCTTGGTGAGTATTTCCTTCAGGGTAAGGATGGCGAGCAAAGGAATAGTAAACTCGGCAATTACCAAAATAGAGGATACAGCCCGGAACTTATTGTACATTGGGATATAATCGATGAAAAAGTCTGTCAATCCCATGAAGTTTTTACCCCATGAAAGTAGGATAGAGAAGATGGTAGCTCCCAGTAGTGCCCATTTCATAGGACCTTTTACAATGAAACATCCCAAAATGAAAAGCATTAGTACGAATGCGCCTACATAGACCGGACCACTTGTCATCGGCTGATCGCCAAAATATTGAGTTAGCTGTGAGTAGAGGCTGCTATACATCGGATTAGCCTTTTCCATTGCTTTCTCACTTCGTGACAGCGGTACGGAAGCACCTCCTTTGACATTGGGGACCAGCAGGGAGAATGTTTCACCGATACCATAACTCCATTGAGTGATGTAATCGCGGTTGAGGCCGCTACTAGTCTGTTTGGCGGCAGCTCCTTCATATTTCAGCTCACTTTTACCACGCATCGTTTCTTTACTATATTCGTAAGTGTGGTATAGGTTTGAGAGGTTGATGGATACTCCAATCAGTCCTGCAACAATCAGCACGCCGGTAGCTTTGAAGAATTGGGGGAGTTCTTTTTTTCGCCAGGCGTCTTCGAAGAATGCGCCTACCATGAAAAGAATAACAAACAAGAAATAATAAGTCATCTGCACATGGTTGGACAATATCTGCATAGCCATGAATAAAGCGGTGATAATACCTCCTAACAGATATTTTTTTCGGTAAGCAAGTACTATACCTGCTATCGTAGGTGGAATATAGGCTAAAGTAATAAATTTCCAGATATGTCCGGCAGCTATCAGAATGAAGAAATAGGACGAAAATCCCCAAATGATTCCTCCTAACCCTGCGAGCCATGCCGGTATGCCGAATGCCCTTAGCAGGATATAGAACCCGAGCATCATGATAAATGTGAGCCATACGTAGTTCGGAAGAAAAAGGTGATATACTTTCTGTACAAATGTCAGCGGCTCGGTAGAGTCGTAACTCGGGGACATCTGGTAGGTAGGCATACCTCCGAAGAGTGCATTGGTCCAGCGGGTACGTTCACCTGTTCTCTCATAATATTCTTTGGCTTCTTGTCCGGCTCCGGCTCCGGCCACGGTGTCGTGCTGGAAGAGAATCCGGTCTTCGGTGATAGCAGGGAAGAAATAGATGAAAGAGATAACTATAAATGCCAGAATGGCAATCAGGTCGGGAAGAAATTTTTTCATTTACGATTAGACGATTTACAATTTACAATTGAAGTTTGACTTAGGATTAGACGATTTACTATCCTGAAGTGAGAAAAAGTAATTTCAGTCGTTATTCGTAAATCGTCCAATCGTAACTTTTTTAATATCTGTAATGATCCGCTTTGTAAGGACCGTCAACAGACACACCGATGTAGGCAGCCTGCTCCGGAGTCAACTTGGTCAGCTTCACACCAATTTTTTCAAGGTGTAGGCGGGCTACTTCTTCATCCAGATGTTTAGGCAAACGATATACATTGATATCGTATTTCTTGTTGAACAACTCGATTTGGGCCAATGTCTGATTGGTGAATGAATTACTCATTACGAATGACGGGTGGCCTGTGGCACATCCCAGGTTTACCAACCGACCGTCTGCCAACAGAATGATACTGTGACCGTCAGGGAAATAATAGCGGTCTACCTGTGGCTTGATATTGACACGTTTGATACCCGGATAATGTTTCAGTGCATCTACCTGGATTTCATTGTCAAAATGGCCGATGTTGCAAACGATAGCCTGATCTTTCATTTGTTCCATGTGATCGATACGGATGATATCGATATTACCGGTAGTAGTGACAAAGATGTTACCTTCTTTGCAGGCGTCTTCCATGGTTACTACTTCAAAACCTTCCATGGCAGCCTGCAGTGCACAGATAGGATCGACCTCTGTAACCAGCACCCGGGCTCCGTAGGAACGCATAGAGTGTGAACAGCCTTTACCTACATCGCCATAACCGCATACCACAACTACTTTGCCGGCAATCATTACGTCTGTAGCACGTTTGATGCCGTCTGCCAATGATTCGCGGCAACCATACAGGTTGTCGAATTTAGATTTGGTAACCGAGTCGTTTACGTTGAAGGCAGGGAACAACAACTTGCCTTCTTCCTGCATCTGGTATAGGCGATGCACGCCGGTCGTTGTCTCTTCCGAAACTCCGCGCACTTCAGCCGCTACCCGGTGCCAGCGTTCTTTGTCTTCTGCCAGCACTTTTTTCAGTATAGCATTCAATTCTATTTCGTCTTCGGCATGTACTTCTTTGTCCAATACAGCAGCATTGTTTTCTGCTTCGTAACCTACATGGATCATCATAGTGGCATCCCCGCCATCGTCGACAATCACTGTCGGTCCTTTGCCCCCCTCAAAGTTCAGGGCCTGCAAGGTACACCACCAATAATCTGCCAATGTTTCTCCTTTCCAGGCAAATACGGCAACACCTGAAGCTGCGATAGCTGCTGCAGCATGATCTTGAGTTGAATATATATTGCAAGAGCACCAACGCACTTCAGCTCCCAGGGCTACCAGTGTTTCGATCAGGACGGCAGTCTGGATAGTCATGTGCAGTGATCCCATGATACGGGCACCTTTCAATGGTTTGGATTCTCCATATTTTTCGCGAAGAGCCATAAGGCCGGGCATCTCTTTTTCTGCCAAGTCGATTTCCTTGCGACCGAAGTCGGCAAGCGTGATGTCTGCCACTTTGTAGGGCAGGGTAGAGAATAATTCTGTGGACATAAATGTAAATTGTTTAAAATATAAAGTGGTGCAAAGATAGAACATTCTGAGTAGTAGGGCAAAAGCTATCGACTTTTTTAATCAATAATAACTTCGATTTGTAGGATATTTTTTGGATATATGTATTATATTTGCAAGTAATGTGATGCTATATACAACAAAACAGATTTAAATAGACTCAAATCCATGGGACATTACGAGCATAAAACGAAAGAGGAACTACTGGAAATTGTATGTAAATTGGAAAAGAAGGTGGAAGGCCTCTCTTCCGAACTCGACTCTCTGAAAAAAGGGCGATTCCGTGAACGGTACAGTACTCGGATTCTAGATGCATTGCCTGATATGCTGACTGTTTTTGACCATAATGCGAACATTGTGGAGTTGGCTTCATCTCCTACAACAAATCATGTGGAAGGTACCACCTCCGATAGTATTATTAATTCAAATGTAAAAGATATTGTTCCCGAAGAAGCGTATGAAAGTGTTCGTCACAACATGGATAAAGTCATCCATACCGGTAAGAGTTCGACAGCTGAACATTCATTAATGCTGGACGGGGTACTCCATCATTATGAAAATCGTATTTTTCCGCTGGATGATCAGTATTTGTTATGTATGTGTCGCGATGTCTCGCAGGAGACTGAGATGGCTAAGATCAATGAGACCCAGCGAAGTGAGATTGTACGTCTCAATTCGTTGATGAATGACATTTTGAACAATATTCCCGTCTATTTATTTGTGAAGGATACCGGAAATGATTTTCGTTATCTTTATTGGAATAAAGCTTTTGCCGAGCATTCCGGAATCTCTGTCCAGAGGGCTGTCGGTAGTACGGATGCAGATATATTCCCGGACAAGAAAGATGCCGAACATTTCCGGGAAGACGATTTGAAGGTGATGAAGTTGGGACGTATTGAATATCTGGAGAATTATACAACTATGAGCGGTGAGGTCCGTACGGTCACTACAATGAAAACAGTTGTCCCTTCGGGAGGTCAGCATCCTTATATTATCGGAGTATCGTGGGATGTAACCGAAATCAAGAAGACGGAAAAGGAGCTTATAGCTGCCCGGATTAAGGCAGAAGAGGCCGACCGGATGAAATCTTCGTTTTTGGCTAATATGAGCCACGAAATCCGTACTCCTCTGAATGCGATTGTAGGTTTTTCCAAACTGATTATTGAAGCGGACAATGAGTGTGAAAAGCGACAGTATGCCGATATTGTGGAACACAACTCGACTGTTCTGTTGAATCTCTTTAATGATATTCTTGATCTTTCGGCACTTGAAGCCGGTTCCTTGGAGCTTTCTTATCACCCGGTGAGGCTGAAAGATATCTGTTTACAGTTATATGAATTACATGTGAAATCGGTTAAGCCGGAAGTTCGGCTTGTGCTGGACGAGGTAGATTCGCAACTTTGCATACAAGGAGACTGGGAACGTATTTCTCAGGTTTTGGTTAATCTGATTACCAATGCCATTAAATTTACTTCTGTCGGAGAAATTCATTTTGGATTTCAGAAGAAGGCGGATATGGTACAGTTTTACATGTCTGATACGGGGAAAGGTATTCCGGCAGAAAGGGTGGCCACCATCTTTCAGCGTTTCGGAAAAATAGATGATTTTGTGCAAGGGACCGGATTGGGACTGACTATCTGCCGGATGCTTGTCGAAAAGATGGGCGGGCGTATCTGGGTACGTTCCAAACAGGGAGAAGGAACTGTTTTCTATTTTACTCTGCCTATGGCAAAATAGTGACAGTGATAAGTGATTAGCGTCAGACGCTAATCACTTATCATGCATATCTGCTTTATATAATCTGGATACCTTGCTCCTCACAGAGCTTCAGTCCTAAATCCTTCAGTTTGAATTTTTGTATCTTACCGCTCCCGGTCATGGGAAATTCGTCAATAAAGAAAATGTATTTAGGGATTTTGTAGCGGGAGATTTTATTCCGGCAGAAGTCTTGTACGTCCGAAGCCTGCATAGTTACTCCTTCGTGCAAAATGATGAAAGCCCCTACTGCCTCTCCATATTTTTTAGATGGGATGCCCGATACCTGTACGTCCTTCACTCCGTCGAGCTTATAGAGGAATTCCTCTATCTCACGGGGATAGATATTCTCTCCACCACGGATGATCATGTCTTTGATACGTCCTGTGATACGATAATTCCCATCTTCGTCCTTGATTCCCAAGTCTCCTGAGTGTAGGAAATTGTTTTTGTCTATCACTTCAGCCGTAGCTTGTGGATTCTTGTAATATCCTTTCATGGTGTTATATCCCCGGTTGCACATTTCCCCCTGTACGCCGACCGGGCATTCTTCACCAGTTTCAGGATCGAGCACTTTTACCTCCGTAAATTCAAAGTCACGCCCTACGGTGTTACAACGTACGTCAAACGGATCGTCAATGCGTGTAGCAGTCATTCCGGGGGCTGCTTCTGTCAGTCCGTATACACTGGTAACCTTCATATACATTTTCTCTTCCACTTGCTTCATCAATTCTACCGGGCAGAGTGAGCCGGCCATGATACCGGTGCGGAGGCTCGACATATCGAACATATCGAACATCGGATGGTTCAGTTCGGCAATAAACATAGTGGGTACTCCATAAAGTGCTGTACATTTCTCTTTATGGATAGAGGCTAATACGATCAGCGGGTCAAAACGTTCCACCATCACTTGAGTACAACCATGAGTCAGACAGTTCATGGTGGCCAGCACTACACCGAAGCAGTGGAACAATGGAACACAACAGCAGAGTTTATCATTGCCCGTGAATTTCATGTGTTCTCCGGTCAGGAAACCATTATTGCTGATATTGTAATGTGTCAGCATAACCCCTTTGGGAAATCCGGTTGTTCCTGATGTATATTGCATGTTTACCACATCGTGGCAATCGACCTGCGACTTGAGTTCGTTGAGCTCGGTGTCTTCTATGTTATCGCCTAGCAACAGGATCTCCTGTGTGTTGTACATTCCGCGATGTTTCTCCTGTCCTACGTAGATTACGTTCTTCATATAAGGAAAACGCTCGCTTTTCAGATGTCCTCGTTCGCAGGTTTTCAGTTCCGGAAGCATGGTGTAGGTCATCTGTACAAAGTCGCTGTCTTTTTCGCCGTTGACAATGCAGAGCGTATGCATATCCGAGTTCTCGCACAAGTATTCCAGTTCGGCTTGTTTATAGTTGGTGTTTACCGTTACGTAGACTGCACCTATCTTCGCGCAGGCATATAATAAGGTAAGCCAGTCCGGTACGTTTGCTGCCCAGATTCCGACGTGGGTACCTCTTTCCACTCCGATGGCAATCAATCCTTTCGCCATATCGTCTACCCGCTTGTTGAATTGCTTCCAGGTGAAGCGCAAGTTGCGGTCGGAGTATACAATATATTCTTTGTCCGGTGTTGTTTCGGCCCAATGTTCAAGCCATTGTCCGAGTGTTCTTTCGTATAGTTGCATGTTTTTAGTAATGTGTAGAGCGATCATTGCTGATCATTAAATGGGTGTATAGATTACTGCCAGGATTTTGGCGGCTTGTCCTTCATAAGCATGAACGTGATGGGGGACGATGGAATCATAGTAGATACTGTCACCTTCTTCGAGCAGGTAAGTGCTTTTTCCGTAACTGATTTCCATGACACCTTCCATGACCATGATGAATTCTTCTCCTTCGTGAGAAGAAAGTACAAAATCACTGTCTTGTGTAGGGGCTACATCGATGATGAACGGCTCCATATGGCGGTCGGCTTTTGACTTGGACAGTGAATGATACTGCATGTGTTTGCGCGAATGGATGGCGTTGTTTGAGAAGCTGATCGTGTCTGTAGCTTCCATCTTGCGTGAGACTACCGGACCTGTTTCGTCCTGGTCGTCGAGGAAAGTGCCCAGACGTACGCCCAATACGCGGGCTATTTTGATAAGTGGAGCCAATGAAGGCAAGTCAATATTGTTTTCGATACGTTCTATTTGTTCAATGGCCAATCCTGAGCGTTCGGCAAGTTCTTCTATTGAGATTCCTTTGTTCTCACGGAGTGATTTAATTTTTTCTCCTACGATTTTGCTTGTATCCATAATGTTGAATGTATTTTCCCGGTAAAAGGTTATAATTTAATTCGTTTTGCTGCAAAATTAATGAAATTTTATATCCAAGCAAGGGAGAAAGATAAAATTTAAAAGCCGTTTCCTCCATAGAGAGGAAACGGCTTTTAAATTTTGTTCGCAGTAAGTGATTACTTACGCAAGCCGAGCTCTTTGATGATATCACGATATCTGGTGATATCTTTTGCTTTCAGGTAGTCGAGCAAAGCACGACGTTTACCTACCAACATAGTCAAAGCTCTTTCTGTACTATAATCTTTTCTGTTGAGCTTCATGTGCTCAGTCAGGTGAGTAATACGGTATGAAAACAAAGCTATCTGGGCCTCAGCTGAGCCAGTATCAGTGTTAGACTTTCCGTACTTACTGAAGATTTCTTGCTTTTTAGCAGCGTCTAAATACATAATTAATAAAATTATTGATCTATAAAATGTTTCTTTGAGCGTGCAAAGATAGGCATTATCTTTTATCCCACAATGAATTGCAGGAAATATTTTCTATAGTATCCCTTTTTTCTAATCCAATTTTTGTACCTTTGTCGCCAAATAATAGGTATTATATGCAAAATATTCGAAACATTGCAATTATTGCCCATGTTGACCATGGGAAAACGACTCTCGTCGATAAAATGCTTTTAGCCGGAAACTTGTTTCGCGGCAACCAAACAAGCGGAGAATTAATTCTGGATAACAACGACTTGGAGCGTGAACGAGGGATAACGATCCTCTCTAAAAACGTTTCTATCAATTACAACGGAACTAAGATTAATATTATTGATACTCCGGGACACAGCGACTTCGGTGGCGAAGTAGAGCGTGTGCTCAACATGGCCGACGGATGCATTCTGTTGGTTGATGCTTTTGAAGGCCCGATGCCGCAAACGCGCTTTGTGCTGCAGAAAGCTTTGGAAATCGGATTGAAACCGATTGTTGTTATTAATAAGGTAGACAAACCGAACTGTCGTCCGGACGAAGTACACGAGATGGTCTTCGACCTGATGTTCAGCCTGGATGCTACCGAAGAGCAACTTGATTTTCCGACAATCTATGGTTCGGCCAAGAATAACTGGATGAGTACGGACTGGAAAGAGCAGACGGACAGTATTGTGCCTTTGCTGGATTGTATTGTAGAGAACATTCCTGCTCCGGAGCAATTGGAGGGTACTCCTCAGATGCTGATCACTTCACTTGACTATTCTTCATATACAGGCCGTATTGCTGTAGGGCGTGTTCATCGTGGTACACTGAAAGAAGGTATGAACGTGTCTTTGGCTAAGCGTGACGGCAGCATTGTGAAATCTAAGATTAAAGAGGTTCATGTATTCGAAGGACTGGGTCGTGTGAAGACGACTGAGGTCTCTTCGGGAGATATTTGCGCTTTGGTAGGTATTGACGGATTCGAGATCGGAGATACGATCTGTGATTATGAAAATCCGGAAGCATTGCCACCTATTGCTATCGATGAACCGACTATGAGTATGCTGTTTGCCATCAACGACTCTCCGTTCTATGGTAAAGATGGTAAATTTGTAACTTCACGTCATATCCATGATCGCCTGACCAAGGAATTGGATAAGAATCTGGCTTTGCGCGTACGTAAGAGCGAAGAAGACGGTAAATGGGTTGTATCAGGCCGTGGTGTGCTTCACCTTTCTGTTTTGATCGAAACCATGCGTCGCGAAGGTTACGAGTTACAGGTCGGACAGCCGCAAGTAATCTATAAAGAAATAGATGGAGTAAAATGTGAACCGATTGAGGAGCTTACGATTAACGTACCTGAAGAATATTCAAGTAAGATCATCGATATGGTAACCCGCCGTAAAGGTGAGATGACTATGATGGAGAATACCGGTGAACGCATCAACCTTGAGTTTGATATGCCTTCGCGTGGTATCATCGGTCTTCGTACGAATGTTCTGACAGCTTCGGCAGGTGAGGCTATCATGGCACACCGCTTTAAGGAATATCAGCCGTTCAAAGGAGACATAGAACGTCGTACCAATGGTTCGATTATCGCTATGGAGAGTGGTACTGCATTTGCTTATGCTATCGACAAATTGCAGGATCGTGGTAAATTCTTTATTTTCCCTCAGGAAGAGGTGTATGCAGGTCAGGTAGTGGGTGAGCATGCTCACGAAAAAGATTTGGTTGTAAATGTGACTAAGTCGAAGAAGTTGACTAATATGCGTGCTTCCGGTTCTGACGAGAAAGCCCGTTTGATTCCTCCTGTACAGTTCTCTCTTGAAGAGGCCTTGGAATACATTAAGGAAGACGAATATGTAGAAGTTACTCCGAAAGCAATGCGTATGCGTAAGGTTATTCTGGATGAAACTGAACGTAAACGCGCCAATAAGAGCTAATATTTGCGGATATCTATCTAACGAAAGGCTGTGTAATTTTGCACAGCCTTTTCTGTTTATATATGCTTTTTCTCCTATATAATAATATAAAAAAGGACATCCTCACGGATGCCCTTTTCCCAATTTTCCTTTTTCAAATTTGTGTAGCTGCTATAAATCTCTTACCACAACAACTTTATTATATACTAAAAATCAATACTTTTTATATTTTAGTTCCTATTGGAAAACTATTATTCGATAGCAGGTTCGCTTGTTTTGCTTGGCCAGTATGGATTCTGGTAAAGCACAGAATTGTTGACTGAACGGTCCGGAGACAAAAGCTCCATTTGCCGTATCGGCACCGGATACAAGTAGTATGCCTTAGCGAATGTATAACCGTCAAATACAGCGTTGTTTGCTTTGACGATTGAGTACGGACGTACATATTTACCCAATTCTTTGGCTGACATATTGGCCGTTGAGCTACCGTCTGATACAATTTTGTATTTGGGCTCGCCTTTGTCATTCTTCATTGCCACATAGTCATCATAAGCTTCATCCCAGAAGTTGAATCCTTCCGGAATATATTTGGTTGTGAGCAACTGATCCATAGCTCTCCAACGCATCAGGTCGTCCCAACGCATACCCTCGCCGATGAATTCGCAACGACGTTCGCGGCGGATATTGAATAAAGTTGCGTCTACCAATGTAGAACCGGAGTATTTTGCCCAGTCTACTTCCTTGCTCATATCCGTATTGCGGATGGTCTTTTCGTAGTCTGTGTCCACTCCGCCACGTTTGCGGATAGCGGTCCAGTATTGGGCTGCTTTTCCGTCGACCTTACCGTTTCTCAGGTAATATGCCTCCAGATAGTTAAGGTAAGCTTCCACACCACGATAGATGATGCATCCTGTGGTCGACTGGTCGGAACCGGAGATGATCTGGTCTTTCTTATAAGTCAGGCACTTGCGGATGCGATATCCCGTCAAGTCTCTGACTTCCTGCAATTCAAAGAGAGCAGGTTCGCCGAACTCGGGCATAGTGCCGTCACCATCGGCTCTCGGAGCCTGTTTGTCTTTCTCACCGAATAAGAAAAGTTGCAGGCGCTGGTCACGTCCTTCCTTTTCTTCCTGAATTCTGCTGTCACCTTTAAATCCGCTGTTGCTGGCATACCAGGGCAATCCGTTCTCCATCAGGAAAGTCTGTACATAGCTTCTCAACATTCCATTGTTTCCACCTGAATAGATATAGTTGGGAGCACCGTGGCTGATGTTGATACTTCCCGAACGAAGATAATCTTTCCAGAAAAGAACTTCGGAATAACCACTCATGTCTTCGGCAGAGAACATTTCAAAGTAAGGATTCCAACCGGAATATTCGCTGTCGCTGAGCGGATTGAATACCCCTGTGTTTTCAGTCAGTGTGATAGCGTCCGCTACTTGTGAGGCTGCATCCATACACTGGTCGAGGAAGAAGTTGATTTCGGCTGTTACATCAAGTGAGAAATTCGGATGTACGCTCTTTCCCGGCCATGTTTCGTCACCCGGCACGCGGCCTGTTCCCTGATGATATTTCTCAAATGTAGCTTCGTATAATGCCACACGTGATTTGATCAGCAATGCACATTGCTTGTTCAGGCGATTGTTGTTCATGAAGCCTTGGTTTTTCATTAACCCGATGGCTTTGTCGAGATCTTCGAGAATGAAGCGGGCCACTTTATTGCGTGGCTGACGTACACTCTTTTCAATCAGTATCGCTTCATCATCCGGAAGTACCTCAGTGATGATAGGATAATCTCCGTATTTACGTAGCTGGTTGTAATATATCAAGGCACGCATGAAATACATTTCACCGATGTAGTGTTTGAGATCATCTTCTGCCCCCGAAATTTTTCCGGCTTCATATTTAGGCAGCACCTGTTCGAAAAAGTAGTTGCAATAACGGGCCAGTGACAATCCGTTGGACCAGTTGTCATTGTTTGAAGGTACTTTCCAGATTCCTTTTTCATAGTAGGTAGAGTTATAACCACCCACTACCATGTTGTCTGTACCGCCATCATTGTTTACCGTACCGGCATTCCATCCGCTATGTGTTGAGAACATAGAGTTGTATTTTGAAATGGTATATGCTGCCAGGTGGTCTGCAGTCTGGAAATACTCTTGCGGGGTGACCTGATCCAGCGGCTCTCTGTCCAGAAAGTCGTTGCACGAAGTCAGAGCTATGGATGCTCCCGCTACGAGGCAAGCCTGCGCCACGATATATTTCATTTTAATTTTCATAATCTTGGTGTTTTTTAGAAGTTAACATTTAAACCGACTGAAATGACTCTCTGCAACGGATACAGTTTACCGTTGTTCGCATCATATGTACTTCCGATTGCTTCCGGGTCGAAGATGCCTGTGATATCAGAGAAAGTAAGCAGGTTGTCTCCGGATACATAGACACGTACAGACGACATACCTGCTTTTTCTGTCCATGTTTTAGGCAAAGTATAGCCTATCTGGATATTTTTCAGACGGCAATAAGCTGCATTCTGCAAATAACGGCTCTGTACATTCGTATTCTTACCGCCGTTTCTTGCTACACGTGGGTAGTAAGCATTGGTGTTTGCTCCCAGAGGGTCACCTTCCGGACGCCAGAAGTCCCAATGTTCCTTGAAGCCGGCAGCCTGCCATTGTCCAAGACCGGTTGATCCCCAGAAGTACGGGCCCTGCAGCCAATAGTCACGTTTACCGATGCCCTGGAAGAATGCGCGGAAGTCGATTCCTTTCCAGCTTGCATCGATAGTCAGACCGTAGTTAAAGCGCGGTGTACTGTTACCCAAGATAACGCGGTCACCTGTATCTCCCAGCTTATTGCTTCCTGTGCTGATCTTGCCATCACCGTCGAGGTCGGCATACATGATGTCGCCTGCTCCCCATTTACTACCCAAGGCCGATTGGTCTACTTTTGCCAGATGGGCGTCCATTTCTTCCTGGCTTTGTGCGATACCGATTGTCTTGTATCCCCAGATATTATTGAGTTTCTGGCCTTTGTAATAAGTACCGATATTGTAGTCTTCATTCGGATATTTCAGGATTTTCTGCTGAGAATCAGACAGAACGAATTTCACGCCATAAGAGAAATCCCGGATACGGTCTCTCCAACCCAGTTCAAGTTCAAAACCGTAGGACTTCATATCCGCATTATTGATCTTTGGCACTCCTGTACCCAGAGATGCTGCCAATTCGGGAGCCGGACCGATCATATCGTAAGTATAACGAACGAAGTAGTCGAACGAACCGGTCAAGCGGTTGTTAAACAATCCCCAGTCCAAACCGACATCCCATGTTTCGATGGTTTCCCATGTTTTCTTCATGCTGACAATGCCCGGATTGTTGGCATAGTTGGGTAATGCTCCGTTCAGCAACCAGCCATAGTTGGAGCCTGTCGGCATAGTCTGATAGAAAGGATACCATGCGTCTTTGGTATCTGTATTACCTAATTGTCCCCAAGAAGCGCGGAGTTTCAATGTACCGATGCTGCATTTTTCGGCGATTCTTTCAAAGAATGGTTCTTGTGCAACGTTCCATCCGGCAGAGAATGAAGGGAAGAATCCCCAGCGTTTGTCACCTATAAAACGTGACGAACCGTCGTAACGTCCGTTAGCTTCCACCATGTATCGGTCTTTATAATTGTAGTTGATACGTCCGAAGAAACCGGCTACGGCATTGTGGGCATATCCTCCCCATGCTTTCGGGTCTTCGGTGGCTGTGTTGATGGTAGGCACCGAACTTGAAATCAGTGTGCTCTTTTGAGCCTGGACATAACGGGTTTTATAAAGCTCACTGTTGAAACCGGCCATAACTTTGAAGTAGTGTCCACTGTCAAACTGTTTAAAGTAGTCCGAGTAGATGTTGGTCGTGTAGTAGTTTTCTTTATATGAATACTCGTTTACCTGAGAGAGGCCGAGTGCGCCGCCGTTCCATGAAATCAGGTACGGTTCGTTATCTGCGTTGTATGCATATACCGGCAATACATCCCAATGTTCGTTCGTGTTCGTTGTGCGTAAACTACCTTCCACATTGATTCTCCAGTTTTTGATGGGTTCGAAAATGAACTGTAGCTGTTGCGTGTTCAGGTCTTTCTGATTGATCTGTTTTCCACCGTTTTCCAACTGTTCGATTTCCATGCCGTCTACCGGATGTCCGTTCGGGTCGTAAGCCGGGTTGGTCGGCCAGCGACGGGCGATGTTATGGAAGAAGAGACCTGTCAGATAGGACGGACGGTCAAAGTCTTCGCGTGTCCATTTGGTTGAGTAAGTGACAGTGAACCAGTCAGCAATCTGGCTTGTGATTTTACCGTTCATCGTATAGCGTTGGAAATTATCGCTACCATGGCGAAGCAGACCGTTCTGATCGAGGAAGCTTCCGCTGATGGTATACTGCGTTTTCTCCGAACCTCCACTGATGCTCAGGCTGTGCTCTTGTGACGGAACCCAGTCATTATAGAATTCTTTGAACCAGTCGGTGTTGGCATTAGCACCGCCATAAGCCTGCCATTTACGGGTTTGTTCGTTCATGGTCATTGTCTCTTTCAGGGTTCCGGCTTGGTAGGCAAGAATACGGTCGAGCGCTTCTTGGCTGAATGGGCCTGAGTCACCGGCATTTTCGGCTGCACGGTTAAAGTAGAGTGCGAATTGATAAGAGTCCATCATTTCCGGAACACAAAGCGCATCGGAGAAACGTACGTTACCGTTATAGCTGACTTTTGCTTTGCCGCTCTTACCACTCTTGGTTGTAACGAGGATTACACCGAATGCGGCACGGGCACCATAGATAGAAGCAGAGGCTGCATCCTTCAGTACGGATACATTTTCGATGTCGTTCGGGTTAACCGAGTTCAGGTCACCTTCGATGCCATCGATCAAAATAAGGGGAGAAGATCCGGAGCCGTCGCCAATGGTACCGGCACCACGGATATTGATACTCATTGAGCTATCCAGTGCACCGCCGGAGTTACCCACCGAGAGGTTCAGACCCGGTACTACACCCTGCAATGCCTGTGATACATTTTGTACCGGACGGGCTTCGAGTACTTCGGAGTTTACCATACCGACAGCACCGGTTACGTTCACCTTCTTTTGTGAACCATAACCCACGATAACAACTTCATCCAGTACCTCAGCGTCTTCTTTCATCGTAATGTGGAGAGCTGTACCTTCTGCTTTGACTGTAACGGTTTTATAGCCAATGTAGGAGATCTCGAGTGTAGCACCTTTGGGTGCATCGATAGAGAATTTTCCCTCCAGGTCAGTGATGGTACCCATAGTGGCATTGTCTTTCACTTTGACGGATACGCCGATCATGGCTTCTCCGTTCTGGTCCAGTACCGTACCTGTTGTTTTCACTTTCTGCTGCTGTACGGAGGCGATTTCGTGTTTTTCGTAAGTATCGGCTGCCGCTTGCTGAGGTGTAGCACACCATAGCATGATAGAAGCAGCGATTGCCATTTTCAGGCGATTTGTTTCTCGAAACCGGATTAGGTTCGGAAACAGGTTAGTTTTTTCTGTCATACACTAAATTGTTCGGTTAAACATTAATTTGATAGTTTGTTTTAGGATTCCGGATTTTATTTTGTTTCCGGAATAAGGTTTGTAAAGGATTCGTTTTTTCTACTTCATAAGCATAATTATTAGAGGTTACTGTATGTATGTCATTCTTTTCTTGCTCCTTTCTGAACCATGCTGATTTGTTTATTAAATTTGTTTGTCCAAAGGTGATTAAGTTCTCACGGAACTT
>CANSEY010000022.1 GCA_947646015.1 uncultured Bacteroides sp.
TGACAGACTGCCATTCATAAACAATGTAATTATAGCAGCCAAGCTGCATCATAAGGTAGGCAAACAAACGTGTATTATTAACTTTCAGAACCCCGTCAAGTTTACAGTTGAAAAAATCGGTAAGTATTCTTGCATTTATAGTGGTAGTAAAAACATGAGCTTCATTGATACAGTCAGTAAGCAGACTGATTTCCTTTTGGGTAAGTACGGATTTAAAAGGATTACTTTTACCTACAATCTTAACTGGTTTATTTTCCGTACTCTCTTCTTTTTCTTTTGGCAAGGTCTGTTCTTGTGCTTGGATGGCAACTGTATCTATATAGTATTCGCTTTCCTGTTCTTGAAGATGGTTCAAATACTTAGAAAGTACGACAAAATTAATAATGATGGAAAAGTAAGGAAGATGTTCATCATAACAGAATGGCTCACGTAAATATGCATCCATATCGAAATCAGAACACCGGAAACTAATATACTTTCTTTTTTCATCAGAGTTCAAATCCTCAAAGAAACTGCTTTCCCACAAAAAATCGGGAATATCCATATCCAATACAATGTTACGCACGACACGGTATTTTTGTTGGATGGCTACAATATTTTCAGTCACACGGAAAATTTCTTGCCGCAAATAATCCTTTAGCTGGGCTTGCGTCAAATATTCACGTTTTAAAAATAGTGCATCTACTTTAGTTTTATAGTCATGAGCTATACAACTATCTAATATCTTCTGTATTTCTCTGAAATTGGTTTCTATATGATTTTCCATAATCGTGTGCCTTTAAACGTTCTTACTACAAATATAAGGTAAGAATCTCACTTTTCCCGAAAACATCGGCAATAATAAGGAAGAAAAGACAAGGTAATAGTTAAGAAATTATAAAGATACAGGGAGAAAAATTATAAAAGTACACCTTTTCTTTGTATTCGTCATTCAGTACACATTTAGTACGCCCTATAAAAGCAGAAAACCCTGATAATCAGGTGATTATCAGGGTTTATTCGTACCCAGACCCGGGGTCGAACCGGGATGGAAGTGAATCCACTGGTGTTTGAGACCAGCGCGTCTACCGATTCCGCCATCTGGGCATTGGTTTCAAATGCGGTGCAAAGATACGGCTTTTTTTTGAACTTGCAAGAGTTTTATAAAAAAAAGGAGAAAAAAAGAATAAAAGATCGCATAAACACTTCTATTTTCAGAGAATAAACCGTATTTTAGCAGAAACATTTAAAACAGTCAATATCATGACAAGCAAAGATAATTATTGTGTCATTATGGGCGGAGGTATCGGCAGTCGTTTCTGGCCGTTTAGCCGCAAGACAATGCCTAAACAGTTTCTGGATTTCTTTGGAACAGGTCGTTCACTGTTGCAACAGACTTTCGACCGATTCAACAAAATTATTCCTACGGAGAACATACTTATCGTAACCAATGCGATATACGCAGACTTGGTAAAAGAACAACTTCCGGAATTAGATCCAAAACAAATCTTGCTGGAACCGGCAAGAAGAAATACGGCTCCGTGCATTGCATGGGCATCATATCATATACGTGCTTTAAATCCAAATGCCAACATCGTAGTTGCCCCTTCCGATCATCTGATCTTAAAAGAGGGAGAATTTTTAGCCGCTATAGAGAAAGGACTGGACTTTGTATCAAAATCTGATAAACTTCTCACTTTAGGTATAAAGCCCAATCGTCCAGAAACCGGATACGGATATATCCAAATAGCAGAGCAGGAAGGAGACAACTTCTACAAAGTAAAGACATTTACTGAAAAACCGGAACTGGAACTTGCTAAGGTTTTTGTTGAAAGTGGAGAGTTCTATTGGAATTCAGGCCTCTTCATGTGGAATGTCAATACAATCATTAAAGCAGGAGAAACTCTTCTACCGGAATTAGCATCTAAACTGGCTCCCGGAAGAGAGATTTATGGTACACCTGAAGAAAAAGACTTTATCGAAGAAAACTTCCCGGCATGCCCTAACGTTTCGATAGACTTCGGAATTATGGAAAAGGCTGATAATGTATATGTCTCTTTAGGAGACTTCGGATGGTCAGACCTTGGAACCTGGGGATCATTATATGATTTATCACCTAAAGACGAACAAAGAAATGTAACTCTAAAATGCGACTCATTGATTTACAACAGCAATGACAATATCGTTGTATTACCCAAAGGTAAACTTGCAGTGATAGAAGGTCTGGAAGGGTTCTTGGTTGCCGAATCAGATAATGTATTACTGATCTGCAAAAAGGACGAAGAACATGCCATACGCAAGTATGTGAATGACGCACAAATGAAATTAGGAGAAGATTATATTTAGTACTGTACGAAGTTAATTTCCTAAGTATAGGAAGTTAACTTATTACAGCTAAGAAGTTAACTTCCTATAATTACGAAGTTAACTTTATAAGTGCCACGAAGTTAATAAGAAAAAGGGGCTGAACGTTGCCGTTCAGCCCCTTTACTATTATTTAATGAAGGAAGAATTTTATTTGGCTGTTTCGTAAGCAGAACTAATAGCTTTGGCAATAGAAACAAACTCGTCGTCTGCCAGTTTCAATTTTGGATTAGAGAAAAGCATATCCGATTCTTTTTGAATAGGAATCAAATGAATATGAGCATGTGGAACCTCAAGTCCGATCACTGCTTCACCCACTTTTTTACAAGGAAAAGCTTTTTCAATAGCACGGGCTATTTTTTTGGCAAAAACGTGCATTGCAGCCAGATCTTCATCACTCAAATCAAAGATATAATCAACTTCCTGTTTAGGAACAACCAAAGTATGTCCCTTCACCAACGGATTGATATCAAGGAAAGCAAAAAACTTTTCGTTTTCAGCTACCTTATAGCATGGAATTTCACCCGCTATGATTCTACTGAATATTGTTGCCATAATCCTAATATATAAAATAGGGCAAGCCCGAATATGGACCTGCCCTCATGTTAAAACGAAATGTTTACTACTTCAAGACTGATTTTACCCTGTGGAACTTGGATCTCAGCAACATCACCTACCTTTTTGCCAAGTAATCCCTGAGCAATCGGTGTGCTAACGGAAATCTTTCCTTCTTTCAGATTTGCCTCGCTTTCTGAAACGATGGTATAAGTCATTTTCATACCATTCTTGGTATTCTTCAATTCTACTTTATTCAGAATCTGTACTGAATCTGTTTTCAGTTTCGATTCATCAATAATCTTAGCATCTGCTATAACAGCTTTGAGTTTGTTGATTTTCATTTCAAGCATACCCTGAGCTTCTTTCGCAGCATCGTATTCGGCGTTCTCCGATAAATCACCTTTATCGCGCGCCTCAGCTATAGCCGCAGAAATTTTGGGGCGTTCCACTGTTTCCAGTTCTTTAAGTTCCGCCATCAATTTCTTGTAACCTTCTTCTGACATATAAGCCATGATGTTTTCCTCCTTTTATTTTTAACGGTCATATAAAACAAAAAAGAATTCCAACATGAGTCATGCTGGAACCCTCTTTTCAATTATTTCTTCGCAAAGATAACCTTTTAAATGACATGTGTCAAGCAAAAAGCAATGCTATGTAACATATTTAAACGAAATCTTCTAATTTATAACAACTTAAAGCATAGACTTGATAGTACCTTCCAGATCTTTCACCGTCTCCCCACGGGCCCTCAGTTCATTGTTTCGGTTGATCAGGAAGAAAGCCGGCAGGTTCTGTACGCCATACAAAGCTGCATTGGTTGAGTAAATTCCATTCTCATCGCGCACGCATACCCAAGGCAGATTATCAGCTGATGTTTTCCAAAAATGCTCGTCGGCATCCAACGAAACCTGATAAATCTCCAAACCCTGACTTGCATACTTATTGTATAAATCACGCAGCATCAAGTTATGAGGAGCTGCCACCGCACTTTGATAAACAGTAAAATCAAGCAGAACCACTTTACCTTTCAAGTCAGTCAGCTTACGGATATTACCTTTCATATCTCTCAAAGCAATATCAATCACACCGGTTTCTGCAATTTTTTCTTCCGGTATCTCAATGGTCTTCTGTTGTGGAGTACGGGTATTCTTCATACCTTTTATCACTATATTATATAGATTCTTTGAACGCACCGCGTGCGGATAAGTATTGTTCAGACTGGTAGCCACTGCACCAAAACATTTAATATCATCCTTATTATTCAACGGATCAAAGATCATATAATTGTTTAATTTCTGAAATAGTGCAAAATAAGCAGAAGCAGTATTGGGTGCCGCAAAGATATAATTGATTTTCACATCATCTTTATAATTTTTCAGTAGTACGGCCAAGCTGTCTTCAAAAACATCGTTACCCAATTGATGAGCCTGTGCAGCCTTTACCAACGCATCTACATCTTTTTGCAGACGAACCTGTTTCAGAGTCAGCTCTTTAATTTTTGCAGAGTTCTCCGATCCTTCCACTGTATAAGCAGTAGAGAAATCTGTATAAGGTGCTTGAATGCTAACAGTTTCTGTTGAGTCAACCGAGAAATTAATTACTTTATCTTCAACCCGTAAACGATAAAACTCAGGAGATTCGGGACGCAATTGTTTAAAACTGAATGAACCGTCTCCTTTCAATTTTATAGAATCCAAAGGCACAATTCCTTCAAGTCCGGAAGCTTCCAGATAAAGCATTTTTCCATCTGCTCCCGAAACATCTCCCTTTACATTAAATTTAGGGTCAGAATTACAAGAACTTAAAGCAAGAGCCACAAGAGCTACTAACGTTACTTTTTTCATAATATTCGTGTTATTTTTCAAGCTGCAAATATACTTCTTTTCAAGATTAGTCAAAGCATTTTGCCGCGTTCTTCGTTCCAAAATTGAAAAAAATCAAATTCCTGCTAACTTTTTATCTCATTTTCACGATATTAGTGCAATAAATGTATATCTTTGCGGGAATTTTGAAAGAAAGATATTAGATAAAACAATTTTTATGATTAACCCAATTGTTAAGACGATCGAGTTGGGAGATGGCAGAACCATCACACTCGAAACGGGAAAGCTGGCAAAACAGGCAGATGGTTCTGTGATGCTTCGCATGGGAAACACCATGTTGTTAGCTACTGTTTGTGCCGCTAAAGATGCAGTTCCCGGAACAGATTTCATGCCGCTTCAGGTAGAGTATAAAGAAAAATTCGCAGCATTCGGCCGCTTTCCTGGTGGTTTTACAAAAAGAGAAGGAAGAGCATCTGATTATGAGATCCTTACTTGCCGTTTAGTAGACCGTGCTCTCCGTCCTTTATTCCCCGATAACTATCACGCAGAAGTTTACGTAAACATCATCCTTTTCTCAGCAGACGGTGTAGATATGCCTGATGCATTGGCCGGATTGGCTGCTTCCGCAGCACTGGCTGTTTCAGATATTCCTTTCAACGGACCAATTTCAGAAGTACGTGTTGCGCGTATCGATGGTAAATTCGTTATCAACCCGACTTTCGATCAGCTTGAACAAGCTGATATGGATATCATGGTTGCCGCTACTTATGAAAACATCATGATGGTAGAAGGTGAAATGAGCGAAGTGTCGGAAGCCGAACTACTGGAAGCAATGAAAGTAGCTCACGAAGCCATCAAAGTACATTGCAAAGCACAGATGGAACTGACTGAAATGGTTGGTAAGACTGTTAAACGCGAATATTGTCACGAAGAAAACGACGAAGAACTCCGTAAAGCCGTTCATGATGCCTGCTATGATAAATCATATGCTATCGCAGCTTCCGGCAACAGAAACAAACATGAACGCCAGGATGCTTTCGATGCAATCCGCGACGAATTCAAAGCACAATTCTCGGAAGAAGAACTGGAAGAAAAAGGCGCTCTGATCGATCGTTACTATCATGACGTAGAGAAAGAAGCGATGCGCCGTTGTATTCTTGATGAAGGAAAGCGTCTGGACGGACGTAAAACAACTGAAATCCGCCCGATTTGGTGCGAAGTAGGTTACCTGCCCGGACCTCACGGATCGGCTATCTTTACTCGTGGTGAAACTCAATCATTGACTTCAGTGACTCTGGGTACTAAACTGGATGAGAAAATCATCGACGATGTTCTCGCTCATGGAAAAGAACGCTTCTTACTACACTATAACTTTCCTCCTTTCTCTACAGGAGAGGCTAAGGCTCAACGTGGTGTAGGACGTCGTGAAATCGGACATGGTAACCTGGCTCACAGAGCATTGAAAAGAATGATTCCGGAAGACTATCCTTATGTAGTACGTGTCGTTTCAGATATCCTTGAATCAAACGGTTCTTCATCGATGGCTACCGTATGTGCCGGAACTTTGGCCCTGATGGATGCCGGTGTGAAAATTAAAAAACCTGTATCGGGTATCGCTATGGGATTGATTAAAAACGCAGGTGAAGAAAAATATGCAGTGTTGTCTGACATCCTTGGAGACGAAGACCACTTGGGCGATATGGACTTCAAAGTGACAGGTACTAAAGACGGTATCACAGCTACCCAGATGGATATTAAGGTAGATGGTCTGTCTTACGAAATCCTGGAACGCGCCTTAAATCAGGCAAAAGAAGGACGTATGCACATACTCGGTAAAATAGAAGAAACAATCTCCGAACCACGTACTGAGCTGAAAGATCACGCTCCTCGTATCGAAACAATGACTATTCCGAAAGAATTCATCGGTGCTGTAATCGGCCCGGGCGGAAAAATCATTCAGGGAATGCAGGAAGAAACAGGTGCAACAATCACTATCGAAGAAATCGACAACGTGGGTCGCATCGAGATCTCAGGAACTAACAAGAAATCGATTGATGACGCAATCCGCTTGATTAAAGGTATCGTTGCTGTTCCCGAAGTAGGTGAGGTATACAAAGGTAAAGTTCGCTCTATCATGCCTTACGGTGCATTTGTTGAATTCCTTCCGGGAAAAGACGGTTTACTCCATATCTCTGAGATTGACTGGAAACGTCTTGAAACTGTAGAAGAAGCCGGTATTAAAGAGGGTGACGAGATCGAAGTGAAATTGATCGATATTGACCCGAAGACAGGTAAATTCAAACTTTCAAGAAAAGTTTTATTGCCACGTCCGGAAAAGAAATAAATAACAATACTCTTTACTGACAGAGTGATAACCTGGCTATTATTAATAGTCAGGTTATTTTTTTATGGACAATCAGTATAAAAGTCATTCTTTCATTTTGATATTACGAAAAGTTTATGTTGCTTTGTCATAAGAAAATCCAATTAACCTTTAAAATCTATTCATGCCAAGCAACAACAGCCTTCACACCATGGACCTATTCAGCCAGTTCTTTCAAGAAAACCAGAAGAAGTTTCTGTCGTTTGCTTATTCATACACCCGAAATAAAGCCGCAGCCGAAGATATTCTGATGGAAGCAATGGCCAGCCTGTGGGAGAATCGCGAAAAATGGGAAAAAGATTCCAACCTGCATGCATTGCTGCTTACTATCATCAAAAACAAATCACTCAATTATCTTGAACACGAACAAGTGCGTATGAAAGCTGAAGAGGCGATCAATACACATAAGCAACGTGAACTCGATCTCCGTATCTCCACCTTGGAAGCATGCGAACCTGCGACAATTTTCGATACTGAGATACAACGCATCGTATATAAAACACTTGAACAGCTGCCGGAACAAAGCCGCCACATTTTCATATTAAGCCGTTACCACAATACTCCCAATAAGAAGATAGCCGAACAACTCGGCATTTCTATCAAAAGTGTAGAATTTCATATCACCAAAGCATTGAAACTGTTGCGTCTCGAACTCAAAGATTATCTTATATCCCTACTTTTTTAAAAAAAACTTCATTTTCTTTTAGGGTTGTTCCAGGGTATCCTGTTATATATACAGAAGGAGGAAATAAAGCCTCTGACAATACATAAACTAAAAACATTTTATGGAACAGGAACTGCTATACAAGTATTTTAAAGGAACCACTTCTGAAGAAGAAGAAAGGCTGATTCTGGATTGGGTGGATGCCTCCCCCGAGAATCGGAAAGCATTTCAAAAAGAACGCATGCTATATGACATAGCCTTATTCACAGACGAAAAACAGATGAACCGGAAAGATAGAAAAGCCCGGATCATCCCTATGCTGAGGTGGAGTGCACGTATTGCCGCCGTAGTCATTGTAGCCATCAGTTTCGGATTCTTGTTTAAGAACTATCAGTATGAAAAATCAGCCTGCCAACAAACCATAACAGTACCTGCCGGACAACGTGCACAAATCACACTGGCGGATGGAACCAAAGTATGGTTGAACTCCAAATCGACCTTAACCTATGCATCCAACTTCGGTCGTAAAGAAAGAAATGTAGAGCTGGATGGAGAAGCCTATTTTGAAGTAGCCAAGAATAAAAAAATACCATTCTTCGTCAATACGGAGATTAATCGGGTGAAAGTGGTAGGAACCCATTTCAATGTCTGCGCCTACAAAGGCAGCAACGAATTTGAAACCACTTTAATTGAGGGAATTGTCGACATCTATCCGATAGGGAGTGATCAGGTAATTACCCGGTTGACAAAAGACGAATTTTTCGGATCGTACAATGGAAAATATAAAAAGACCACTTTGCCTTCGTACGAATATCTGAGATGGAAAGAGGGATTATACTGTTTTGATGATGCACCCTTTAACAGCCTGCTCAACAAACTGGAAAAATATTATAATGTGAACATCAGCGTGAGAAACCTGAACATACTCAACTACCGTTGTACCGGTAAGTTTAAAGAACAGGATGGCATAGAACATATCCTGAAAGTTATTCAGAAAGATCATAAGTTCACCTATAGTATCAACGAAGAGAAAGACAGCATCATCATTGAATAGAAATAAGGAAAGAGCTCAATATAAACCTTAAATTAGTACGAACCATTAAAAACCAGATACGCATGAAAAAATAGAAAAGAAAGTCCATTATTCTCAAAAAAGAGAATCGGAAAGTACCCCCATACTTTCCGATTCGAAACAGTCAAAAATCGACCTTAATCAATTTATTAACTTAACACGTTACAAAGATATGAGAAAAATTTCTTTGCCGAGGCATTTATGCCCAAAAAATTTTGTTTCAAAACAAATATTGTTAGCCATGAAGATCACTTTATTCCTTCTCTTTTTCGTAGCATTCCAAGCTTACAGTGAGAATGGATACTCTCAAAGCACTAAAATAAGCATACCGCGTTCTAGTCTGAAAGTAAGCGAATTACTATCAAAAATAGAATCTCAGACAGAGTACCTGTTCGTCTACAATAAAAAAAACGTAGACACCAGACGCTGGGTGAACGTGCAAGCCGATAACAAAGCTGTATCCGAAGTTCTCGACCAAGCATTCAAAGGTACCAACATTAAATATGTGATGGAAGGTAACAACATTGTTCTGACCAGAAACAATGATAATGCCATAACTGCACAACAGGACAGAGTAACCGTAAAAGGAGTTGTTACTGATCAGAATGGTGACCCCATCATAGGTGCCAATGTACTCGAGAAAGGTACTACCAATGGCTGTATCACCGATATGGAGGGCAATTTCACCCTCAATGTACCCAGTAACGCCACTCTTGCAATCACCTATATCGGTTATCAGCCACAAAATATCCAGGTGAACGGACGGCAGAGTTTCAACGTTAAAATGCAAGAGGAAGCCATGGCACTGGAACAGGTAGTGGTAACCGCTATGGGTATCAAGAAGAAAGAAGCTTCCTTGACTTACTCAACCCAACAAGTGGGCGGTGACGAATTGACCCGTGCCAAAGATCCGAATATGATTAATGCCCTTGCCGGTAAAACAGCAGGTGTACAAATCACTAAAAGTTCATCCGGGCTGGGTGGTTCGGCCAAAGTTTCCATTCGCGGTAGCCGTTCGATCAGTGGAAACAACCAGCCTCTGTATGTTATCGACGGTGTACCGATGCTGAACAGTAGCAATGAACAAGCTTCCACAGCTATTGGTGGTACAGCCGACGCAGGTAACCGTGATGGCGGTGACGGTATCTCAAACTTAAACCCGGACGATATTGAAAGTATGAGTATCCTGAAAGGAGCCTCTGCAGCAGCTCTCTATGGCTCACAGGCTGCCAACGGTGTGATCTTAATTACCACAAAGAAAGGCAAAGCCGGTATTCAAAAAATCACTTTCTCTTCTAATCTGACTGTAGACCACGCCATTTGTTTGCCCGAATTTCAGAACAATTACGCCATGGACCCTGAAGCCAAAAACAGTTGGGGAAAGAATCAAACACTGAAAGATTATAATAACGCCGATAATTTCTTTCAGAATGGTGTAACAGCCATCAACTCCGTATCTTTTATGAACGGCAGCGAAAAGATGCAAACTTACTTCTCTTATGCCAATACTACAGCCAAAGGTATCGTTGAGAAAAATAAGATGCAAAAACACAACCTCAACTTCCGCGAAACGGCTAACTTCTTTAATGATTACCTGAAGCTGGATGCCAACGTGAACCTGATGACACAAACTATCAAAAACCGTCCCACCTCCGGTGGCTATTATATGAATCCGTTGGTAGGTCTCTACGGTTTCCCGAGAGGTGAAGATTTATCCGAATACAAGAATAATTTCGAAGTCTTCGATCCTGCCCGTAATATGAACGTACAGAATTGGTATACTTCTTATCAGGACATGGAACAAAATCCCTACTGGATTACCAACCGCATCAACAGTAATGATAAACGCACACGTGCGATCGCTTCACTAACAGCCAACGTAAAAATTACCGACTGGCTGAATATCCAGGCACGCGGTACAGCCGACTACACACACGACCAGTATCAACAGCGCATGTATGCCTCTACCGCTCCTGCCTTAGCGGGGCAAAACGGACGTTACATCGACCTGAATCATACTGAAACATTGTATTACGGCGACGTCATGGCTATGGTAAACAAAAAATGGAATGACTTTTCATTGAACGGAGCCATCGGCGGCAGTATCAACAGTACAAACGTAAACTCCCTGAGACTGGATTCTAAAACAGCTTCCCTGTACTATCCGAATGTATTTACGGTAGCCAACATTAAAATGACACAGGCTGCCTACATCGACGAACAAATGAATCAGAAGCGAGTGTTGCAGTCTTTGTTCGGAACCGCTCAATTGGGTTGGAAAGAGAGTCTGTACCTGGATGTTACCGCACGTAACGATTGGTCGTCGACACTGGCCTATACCAAGCACAGCAGTTTCTTCTATCCCTCGGTAGGTCTGTCATGGGTACTGAACAATACAGTGAAACTTCCCGAATGGATTTCTTTCGGTAAGATCAGAGGTTCTTGGTCTAAAGTTGGCAATGACCTTCCATTGTTCATCAGCAACACGATCCCTGGCAGCAATGATATCATCGGAGCAGGTGGTGCCATCGTGACTTACTCCAAAGCCCCCTTCAACGATCTGAAACCGGAAATGAGTACTTCTTATGAAATAGGTACCGAATGGAGATTCTTCAATTACCGGCTCGATTTCGATATTACTTATTACCGCACCAATACCAAAAATCAGTTATTCACATTGCCTTCATCGGCAGGTGCCGACTATAAATACTACATGGTAAATGCCGGTAATATACAAAACGAAGGTGTTGAAATCACTCTTGGAGCTACTCCGGTAATGAACGATGCTTTCCGTTGGAAAACCCAATTCAACTTCTCCACCAACAAAAACAAGATTATCAAGCTTCATCCGGATCTCAAGACATTCGTTTATGGTGACGAAAGCTTCTCTTCTTCTTACTCCATGCGTCTGGTAGAAGGAGGTTCATTCGGTGACATTTACGGTAAAGCATTCGAACGTGACGAAAATGGCAGAGTGGCATTTACTACAGATAAAGACGGAGACAAGATCCCGAACGTTATCGGTGGCGGCAATACAGAAAAAGTAGGCAACTGTAATCCGGACTTTATGTTAGGATGGAGCAATACATTCACTTACAAAGGTTTCTCACTCTACTTCTTGATCGACGGACGTTTTGGCGGCGATGTACTCTCACAGACTCAGGCCGAACTCGACCAAAGAGGTGTCAGCCTGAACAGCGGTAAAGCCCGAGATGCAGGATATATCAATATTGACGGAACACAAGTGAAGCCGAGAAAATTCTACACCGCAGTCAGTGGACGTGACGGATGTACGGAGTACTATATGTACGACGCTACCAATATTCGCCTCCGCGAACTCTCTTTGGGCTACTCACTCCCTCAAAGCTGGTTGGCTAAAGCCGGCGGTGCATTTAAAGATGTCCAGTTGTCATTTGTAGCCCGCAACCTGTTCTTCATCTCAAAGAAAGCTCCGTTCGATCCGGATGCCGTTCTTTCGACAGGTAACGATAATCAGGGTATTGACGTATTCGGCATGCCGACTACCCGTAGCTTAGGTTTCAATATTAAGTTCACATTCTAAAAGAGATTCATCATGAAAAACAATATCAAATATATAGCAGGCATACTCTTAGGAGGATTGATCGGATTTTCAGCTTGTACTGATTCTTTTGAGTCGTTCAACACCAACGAAGCAGGATTCGATAATGATAGTAAAAAACAGGATTTCAATTATTATGGCATCCCTTTGGGAATCATTCAGCAAGGAATCTACTTCAACTACGACTGGGGAAGCGGCAAGAACTGGCCTTTTCAGACCATGCAAAACCTGGGGGCAGATCTATTCTCGGGATATGTGCATGACTTCAATCCCTTCAACGAAGGAAAGAACAACAGCACTTACTACATGATGGACGGCTGGAACGGTTCTACATGGGATAACACCTATGGATACATTATGCCGGAAGTACAGAAATCAGAGACTATTAATGAAAAAGACAATATAGGATTCTTCGGTATTACCAAGATACTGAAAGTGGAATTAATGCACCGCTTATCCGACCTGTATGGACCGATCGTCTATACTCAGTTCGGATCAAAAACGGGTTCTACACCCGATACGCAACAAGAAGCATACAAAGCTTTCTTCAATGACCTGGATACAGGTATTGCCAAGATACGTGAATATCAGAAAGCCAATCCGGACATTGAGAGTTTTGCAAAATTCGATATCCTGATGCCGCAGGGAAAACGCACATTCAGCGAATGGATACGGTTCGCAAATTCTCTCCGTCTGCGCCTGGCTGTCCGTATTGCCATGGCAGACTCTAAGCTGGCTGTGGCAGAAGCCCAAAAAGCACTTACGGATGAAGAAGGATTGCTGGAAGGCAATGATGAAGTCGTAGCCGTTTCTACTTCATCAGGTTATACTAATCCTTTCGGAGAAATCAATAAAGCATGGGGCGAAGTGTTTATGAACGCCAACATGGAGTCTCTATTAGTGGGTTACGAAGATCCCCGCATGGAAAAGTATTTTGATAAAGCAACCGGCTCTGATGCAACAAGCCTTATCGACTATAAAGGTACTTACAAAGGTATCCGCCAAGGAACAGGCTTTAGTCATAAAAACTACAACGGACATTCAAAAAGTACCATTACCCAACAGACAGACGCCGTACTGATGACTCCTGCCGAAGTATGGTTCCTGCGTGCCGAAGCAGCTCTGCGAGGCTGGAGCAGCGAATCGGTGAAGGATTGCTATGAAAAAGGCGTAAAAGCATCATTTGCACAATGGGGTGCTGCCGGTGCCGAAGCATATCTGGAGAGTGGCAGAAAGCCATCCGACTATGTAGACGCTTTCAAAGCAGCCAATAATGTGAAAGCGGTCAACACACTGACCCCCAAATGGGACGATGCCGCCGGCAATGAAGACAAGCTGGGACGCATCATTACACAGAAATGGCTTGCCATGTTCCCTGAAGGAGGAGAAGCTTGGGCAGAACAACGTCGTACAGGCTATCCGAGACTGTTCCCGGTATTGGTCAACCAAAGTGAAGGTACGGTAGATACCAACCTCGGACCACGTCGACTGAACTTCTTCGTAGGTATCAAAACGACCAATCCCGAGCAATATACCCAATTGGTAAATGCATTGGGCGGAATCGACAACTGCGGCACTCGCCTGTGGTGGGACACCGGAAGAAATTTCTGACACACAAAGGTATAAATTTTAATTAGTGGGTTTTCTTCGTATTAGTTGCGGGGAAAAGATTGGGAAGGGGCAAAGTCGAGGGGGACTTTGTCTCCTTTTTTATTAAAAACAGAATCAAAATAGCAAAGAATGAAGAATCCAGATCATGACCTATAACAGATTAACAATAAGCATATTACTCGCCACAAGACGTTTCAAAAGACGTTCGTCTGATGCAACAAAGATAAGATGCTTTTTTTACTTGTGCAAATCTTTTCGCATCGTTTTAATTATCAGTCATTTATCTATTCCCTTTGCATTTTGTACAGAGAGCAAGAATCCTGTTTCAAAAGACGAACGTCTTTTGAAACACCACCTGTGTATTCAAGACAGTTATATCTGATTGGAATACACAAACTTACGCATAATAAAAGTTGTATCAAACAGTCTTTACCGACTTATACCCTTATGTATAAGTCGGGCAAGAGATTTTGATCTGATTATTCATTAAATAAATTTAGAATGAACAAACTTTTGATTATGCGGACACACCTCCTATGGATCGGAGTAATGACGGCATCCAGCCTTTGGTTGAGCGGATGCACGCAAGAAGAAAAGTATCCATTTTTTCCGGAAAAAGGTTATGATTCCGGTACTGTAATCCCTATTAAAATCAGTATGGCTGAAAATGGAGAGTACGATTCCTATACTCCGGAAAACGACATGCCTCCTCGTTACAATGCTCCTCTGATTGCCGAATGGGCAGGAGTACAAACTCTAAGCCGTACCCGTACAAAAGAATCTCCGGAATATAATGGCCCCAGAATCGCATCTATGGAACTGACAGAAAATACTCCTTCCACCCTAACTACCCGTGCAAACACTCTGTCTACAGGTGTTTACTTTCGTCTGATCGTGTTCCGAAAGTCAGGGAATAACTATGTGTTCCAATCGGCTGCAGACTATACCTCAAATGGTGCTTCTTCACCTGTACTGAAGAAAGGAAAATTACTCACACGCTCAGGAACGATCCGGGTCATCGGATACTCATTCAATACAACTGCGGCATTGGGGGATATCCCCGCATCATATACATATAATACCACCAAGATAGATATCCCCAACATGAATAATGACTTTATGACTTATGATTCAGGAGACATAGCCAATGTGAACAGTCTTAATTACAATCTTCCGGTAACATTCAAACAGAAACTGTGTAAACTGACAATAAGCATTAGTGTAACCGGCTTCACAAGTAATGCCATCAGCGGGTGTACAGGGGTATACGTAAAGCAGGGAGGTAATTCAACCTCGTGGGTAATTGGCAGTTCGGCAGTGGCTGCTAATACCAGCAACACAGCTTCATTCAACCCAAACACTAACCAGACTACTACGATACACATGGTTCCTTTCGCAAGTTCCCGGACAATAACAGTACACTTCAACAAGCTGACAGTAGGAAATCTAATTGCTAATAATGCGGATAATATCGATATTGCTTCAACTCAGAGTGTCCAATTGAAAGAGGGAATGAGCTATACAATGAAAATCCAGTTTAAGAGAAGCCCCGGAATAAATGTTCCGGCAGGTAGCATCAATCTGAGCAATCCGAAAAAAGCATGTACCAATGATGATAAGCAAAAGTTATCAAAATTGGTATTTGCCGACGGCAATTTAAAAAGTACCGGTGCAAGCAACAATTATGTATGGGCAACCAACAAAGAATATGGCTACTATTACCAATGGAAAAAAGACTATAATGGAAACAACATCGATCCATGTGCCAGACTAAATCCCACAACTTATGGTAGTGGTTGGCGGCTACCTACACGCAATGAATTAGAAAGATTGGGAAGATGCAATAATGTAAAAAAGGTCTCTAATGGAGTGAATGGTTTGTGGTTCCTAAATGCCACAACCGGTATTTTTTTACCGTTAGGTGGCTGGCGTAATAATAACTCGGGAACAACGGCAGAAGACTGGCCTGGAACGTTTGGTCAATATTTTACAGATGAATCAATTAATACTAATGATTGTTATAGATTGGATATATCTCCCGGTGAAGGTAAAACCGACGTCAATAGCACACCAAAGAAAATGGCATACACAACTCGTTGTGTCAAAGGACCTAAACTATAATATTTCCCCTTAAATATAAAGAAGAGTAAAAAAACAAAGACAGAAACAGTGCTGATAATCCACTGTCTAATTTTTTTGGAGATATTCCGTAAATTACAAAACACAAGGCAACTAATTCATTTCGAATCAGTTGCCTTATTTATATTTTAATCATTCCTCCCAAAAATTCAGAACGCCTCAATCGAAGGAAAAGTCTAAGACAAATCACCTACTATTAGATAGTCAGCACAATTCGTCAGGAATCTATTATGAACCAGCTTTGCAAGCATTGCCATACCCTGGATACACCAAGTATTTCGATATTAGCAACCCTACATACTCTGATAGTAACCGTCCAAAAAGCAAGTATAAAGCTCAAACAAAAGAAATGTTCACTTCTCTAATAATAAATATCTTATGTTATAAGAATCATGTTTCAAAGGACGTACGTCTGATGTAACAAAGATAAGACGCTTTTTTTATCTGTGCAAATCTTTTTGCATTGCTTTAATTATCAGAAGTTTATCGGCTCCCCTTGCATCCAGTGCGGAGGGTAAAAATAGTGTTTCAAAAAACGTACGTCTTTTGAAACACAACAGGCGTTCTATCTGTCTAATTTACACAAACTTACTGCAAAATAAAAGCTGTATTCACAGCCTGCCATAGCCGGCCTGCCCATTCTTAATGGGAAGGCCTTGCTGAGTATGATCTATTTTATTCATTTTTAAACATTTGAGTTATGAATACGAAGACAAAACTTCTGTATGTAGGCTTTCGTGCGTTAAACACATGCTGTCTGTACGCGGCTTTTTTAATGATAACATCGTGTGGCGACAATGTTGTGAACCCCGACAGCCCGGAACCGGACGGGGAGGATATGATTCCTGTTACGGTCAGCCGGGTTGAGGATGGCAATTATATGGAAAGCCATGTTGATACTCCCGACACAACCGGGGGAAGAACGCTTGTAGACGAATGGGTGCCGGTGAAAGAGCCACCCGCCAGCAGGGCCATACCCGCTGCCGTGCCTTACGAGGGGCCTTCAGCGGTACGGATGACGCTCCGCGAAGAGCCACAGGTCACTACCCGTGCCGCTACATTGGGCAACGGCATTTATTTCCGGTTGATCGCTTTCCGTAAAGTAGGCAGCAATTACGTATTCCAGTCGGCTGCGGATTTTACGACAAACGGGGCTTCCGCTCCCACACTCAGGCAAGGAAATCTGCTCACCAGAGCAGGAACTGTCCGTGTGATCGGATACTCGTTCAATAGTACGGCAGGGATGGGAACGATCCCTTCATCCTATACTTATAACAGTACTTCCGTCACTATCCCGAATATGAACAGTGACTTTATGGTCTATGACTCGGGGGACATAGCGAATGTGAGCACAATCAGCCACAACCTGTCGGTTAGTTTCACGCAAAAACTCTGCAAGCTGACGGTTAAACTCTCCTTGTCGCAGTTTGGGAGCAACACGTTTACCAACTGTACGGGGGTATACATTTCTCAGGGCGGCAATGCGTCTGCCTGGACGATAGGTCCCTCTACAAATAATGTAAGTGCCAATACCGGAAATACACCTACATTCAATATAGCCAATAATTCTACTGCCACTGTGCGGTTAGTTCCTTTTTCGGGTTCCCGGACGATCACGGTGCATATCGGTACGCTGACTCTCAGTAATTACTTCAATGCAAATAACCGGAATATCATCTCGAGTCAAAATGTCCAGTTGCTACCGGGAAAGAGTTATACCATTACGCTGAAGTTTGAATTGGGGATACAATTGGCGGCAAGTAACATTAACCTGACACAAAACGGATGCACAACGAATGATAAGAATGATTTGGCAAAGCTGAGATGGGCCACGGGAAATTTGAAGAGTACGGGAAGCACGAATTATATATGGGCACCTTCGCAGACAGAAATTGGGTATTACTACGCTTTCAATAAACTTTATAATGGAAGCACCGGAGATCCGTGTTCTAAATTGAATACTGCATATTACGGTACAGGCTGGCGGACACCTTCTAAAAATGAACTGGAAAAACTGTCACGATGTACAGATAAAGTGTTTACGAATAATGGTATGTGGTTTATGAATAAAAGCCTGGGGGTATTTTTAAAAGCTGGAGGAGTGCGACAGGAAAGTGGATCAGGCACAAATGGAGCGACATATACAGATCATGGGTGTTACTGGACCTCGACAATAGGGACTAGTAAAAATGCTTATAATATGGAATTTTGGAACACAGAGGCACATGTAAATAATACATCTTCTTGGTTTGGTCTCCAAACTAATGGTTTACTTATCCGTTGCGTAAAAGGTACCAAACAATAATATTCACTTTTAAACTTAACAAATCATGAAAACCGAACTCAAAGGCTGGCTTGCGGACAATACCGTGACCACCGACAACAAAGAAGACAAAATCCTGGTATTGGAAAGCGCCGGAAACCTGACACTATCCGATGTACTGGATGAAATGAAGAAAGAAGATACCGGCTTGCGGGCAGAGACTTTAAAGCATGCCGTCGATCTTTTTCAGCGTACAGTATCGGAATTGGTACTGAACGGATACTCTGTCAATACGGGGTTATTCCGTGCTGTTCCCCAGTTTCGCGGTGTAATAGACGGTGGAGTATGGAATCCTGAGAGAAATTCTATCTATGTTTCCTTCAATCAGGATAAGGATTTACGTGAAGCTATCGCACGGACCGGCGTAAAAATCCTAGGAGCCAAAGGCGATTCAGCCTATTTTATCGGTGGTGAAGACGCCGCCACCCGTGCTACGGACGGTAGTGCAACTGCAGGACGTAACTATCGCTTACAAGGCAAGAACATCAAAGTAGCAGGTACAGATCCTGCTGTAGGTATCGTCTTGATTGATGAAAAAGGCACGGAAACGAAGCTACCGATGGATATGATAGCAGTAAACAACCCTTCGGAAGTATTGGTGCTACTTCCTGCCGACTTGAAAGACGGAATATACAAACTGCGACTGACCACACAATATACCAGTGGCAACCGGCAACTGAAGACACCACATGTCATCAGCCAAACCATCGTAATAGGCAATACAACCGAGGGCGACGGAGATATTGTGGATGACCCGACAGCATAAATCATACCGCATCGCTTCCCTTATGCAGGGGTGCATCGATATCTTGTGCAGTTCTGCACAAGGTGCCGGTGCACCCCTGCACAATGCGGAAATGCAACCAAGCTCTAAAATTACTGATAAACCTGTACCGGAAGTTCTCCCCTTAAAGCCCCCAAAGCATTCAATGCCAAAGCCTCCATCTCATCTTCTCCCGGATACACGAAAACGGGAGCAAGGAAAGAGATACGTTCCCTTAAACGGGAAATTACATAATCGGAATAGGCAATGCCTCCGGTCAGCAGAATGGCGTCTACCTTTCCACATAAAACAGTAGAGGCAGCACCGATACTTTTGGCCACATTGTAGATCATGGCATCGAGCACCAACCGGGCATGGTCATCACCTGCCTCAATGGACTGAATAATGGCAGGAATATCAGTAGTTCCCAAATGGGCGGTAAGCCCGGCACGACCCGAAATTCGTTTCTTCAATTCATCTTTGGTGAATTTCCCGCTGAAACAAAGGTCTATCAGTTGTCCGGCGGGAAGAGTTCCGGCTCTTTCGGGTGAGAAAGGCCCTTCGCCATCCAATGCATTATTGGCATCGACTGCACGCCCATGACGATGGACTGCAACAGAAATACCTCCTCCCAAATGGCAGACGATCAAATCAAGATCTTCATAACGAGTGCCATGTTCGGCAGCATAACGACGGGCAATAGCTTTCTGATTCAGTGCATGCCAGATAGTGATACGCGGCATCAAAGGCGAACCGGTAATACGGGCAACCTCTTCCAGTTCGTCCACCACACCCGGATCTGCAATAAACGCCCGGCATCCGGGTAAAGCTGCGGCCAATTCATCGGCTATCAAACCTCCCAGATTGCAGGCATGTGTACGCATAGCGTGAAGGGTATCCCGCTTCATGGCTTCGTTAACCTCATAAACTCCACCGGGAATAGGCTTCACCAAGCCTCCGCGTCCAATGACAGCATCGAACCGGAAAGGAATATCGTTTACCTCCAACTCTCGGAGAACAAGCGATTTACGAAATTCGAACTGATCGATCACCCGGGGGAAGGCAGACAACTCTTCCACCGTATGGCGGATGTTGCGTACCAACAAAGGAGTTTCATTTTCATAAACAGCGATCTTTGTTGAAGTGGAACCGGGATTGATAACAAGGAGCCTTTCCCCCCGTCCATTCTTCACAGAAGACGGAGTAGAGTTTATATTCAGTTTATCCATATTCTTAGTTTAATTATGATCATCATTCGGAGCATCTTCCTCTCTCTGCCGACCGGGTAGAAGCTGTCAGACACGCCATCGCAATACTATAATACTTGGAAAGTCCGGAATCACTGCGTGACGGTAACACCACCGGGCAAATGGGGCCTTGCAGCAATCCTGCCATATCGGCTTTGGCAAACAACGAAACAGATTTATAGAAAGCATTGCCCGACTCGATATTGGGGAATATCAATACATCGGCCTGTCCGTTGATGGGCGATACAATTCCTTTAATATCCCCGCTGGCCTGCTCGCAAGAGGTGCGTACATCCAACGGACCATCGATAATCACATTACCAAACTCTCCGGCTTCGGCCAACTCCACAATATTAACATAATCGAGCGAATGGGGAAACTTGGCACTTACCTTCTCCGTACAATGGATCAAAGAGATACGGGGTTGTTCTATCCCAAACCGCCGGCAAGTACAGATGGCATACCATATCATCTCAATGCGTTGTTGCAAAGTGGGACGAGGAATAACAGCGGCATCTGAGAAGAACAATAATTTATCATATGTCGGAATCTGCATTACGGCCAAATGAGTCAGAATCTTCCCCTTAGGCAGCAAGCCTTTCTCCTTGTCGAGAATGGCATGAAGCAAATTGTCAGTATTGATAATACCTTTCATCAGAATATCGGCTCCCCCTTCCCGAACAATACGAACAGCTTCACGCGCTGCCTCATCGGGATCTTCAATGTGGAGGGTCTTCACATATTCCGGGTACTTCTGCAGACTGGGATACTTTTGCAGGATGGCCGAGTCACCAATCATCAGGAATTCCGCAATCTCTTCGTCGAGTGCACGGGCAATGGCATATTCTGTATTCGGATCGTTGGCACAGACAACGGCAATCCGTTTCCGTCGGTTTAAGGTTTTGAGATGGGCTGTCAGTTGGTCAAAGTTTCTAATAGGTTCCATAACGTTAGATTTTTAGCAAATATCAGAAAAAGGATCGAGAAGTACATCATGGAATACTGAAAAAATAGACAAACCGAGTAACATTTTGATATAATACAACGCTTTCATTTCTACGGATGCAGGTAATTTCGTTTTTTAATGTAAATTTGTGTCCTGTTAAACTCCTATAATCAAACAGAACCATGAAAACAAAAACATTTCTCGCTCTTTTCTGCCTGTTGTGTATCAGTTCAGGCTTTTCATCGTGCCAACGTCATTCATCCGACCAGTGGAAATTGGTTTGGGAAGATCATTTCGACCAGAAAACAGGCTTTGATCCACAGGTCTGGAGTAAAATACCACGTGGCAAATCAGACTGGAATAACTATATGACCGACTTCGATTCCTGTTTCGACATGCGTGACGGCAATATGGTGCTGCGAGGCATCATCAATTACAGCCAGCCCAATGATACAGCACCCTATCTGACCGGAGGAATCTACACCAAAGGGAAAAAAGCATTCAGCAACGGACGCCTCGAAATACGCGCCAAACTGAACGGTGCACGTGGTGAGTGGCCAGCCATCTGGATGCTCCCGATAGATGCTCCCTGGCCGATGGGTGGAGAAATCGATATCATGGAACGTCTGAATCACGATACAATCGCTTATCAGACTATACATACCAATTATACGCACAATCTGGGTATCAAAGACAATCCGTTATCACACTCCGTAGGTGCGATCAATCCCGACGACTACAATGTATATTCAGTAGAAATGTATCCGGACAGCATTGCATTCTATATCAATGACACACATACTTTCACCTATCCCCGCATCGAAACAGACAAAGAAGGGCAGTTTCCTTTCGACCAGCCTTTCTATCTACTGATCGACATGCAGTTGGGTGGCTCGTGGGTAGGGGCTGTAGACCCGAAAGAACTTCCGGTGGAGATGTATGTAGATTGGGTAAGATTCTATCAGAAAGAGAAATAGAACCTTTTTACCCTACAAGCGTTAAAGACAAATCAGATATCAGCTTATTAAATCACTTTATTAAATGAACTTACAATTTCCCCCATTTCTGCACGAAGGCGATAAAGTAGCCATCGTATCGCCTTCAAGCAAAATAGACAGTATATTCCTGAAAGGTGCCAAGACGCGTCTCAGCTCCTGGGGACTTACTCCTGTCATGGGAGATCATGTCCGAAGTTCATGGGGCTCGTATGCCGGTGCCACCCATCAGCGCCTCAAAGATTTTCAGGCAGCCATGGACGATGAAGAAATTAAGGCCATCTTGTGCAGCCGTGGTGGTTACGGAGCGGTTCACTTGCTGGATAAGCTGGACTTCACACGCTTTCGTAACCACCCGAAATGGCTGATCGGGTTCAGTGACATCACTGCGCTCCACAACTTATTTCAATACAATGGTTTTGCCTCACTCCATGCTCCCATGGCACGCCATCTCGCTGTAACAGGAGAGGAGGATCCATGTTCATTATATCTCCGCGACATTCTTTTCGGTAAACTGCCCGGATATAAATGCCACCGCCATAAGTTGAATCATCTGGGACAGGCCAAAGGCATCCTGCGAGGCGGCAACATGGCTGTGTTCCACGGTCTCCGCGGAACACCATACGATATTCCTCCCGAAGGTACGATCCTCTTCATCGAGGATGTGGGCGAACGTCCTTATGCCATCGAACGCATGATGTATAACCTGAAATTGGGAGGCGTACTTGAAAAGTTATCCGGACTTATCATCGGACAATTTACCGAATACAAAGAAGACTATTCACTGAAAAAGGACCTTTACAGCACACTGGATGCCTTGGTGAAGGAGTATGACTTCCCCATATGTTATGACTTTCCGGTGGGACATGTGACAGAGAACCTACCACTAATCAACGGTGCGGAAGTGGAGTTCGTATCCGGAAAGAAAGGAGTGGAATTGTTAATAAACCCTCCTATCTGACTCACCCTACAGTGAAAATCATTAATTTTGAGGCTTTAAACTCCAAAAGCATAATTATGAAAAGAAACTCTATGTTCATACTGTCAGCTTTCATCCTGTTTTCTGCTTTCTCCTGCGGAACAAACGGCAGCAAGACCACTTCGACCGACATCACCGAGAAAAAGGTAATTGTCCAAGTGCCCCAATTTGACGCAGACAGTGCTTACAAGTACATACAGGCGCAAGTCGACTTCGGACCGCGCACACCAAATTCTAAAGGTCATGTTGCCTGTGGAGACTACCTGGCCGCCAAACTGGCCGAACATGGAGCCAAAGTGATCAGCCAAAACGCTGAATTACCCGCATACGACGGTACACTGCTGAAAGCACGCAACATCATAGGATCTTTTAAGCCCGAAAGCAAAAAACGCATCGCACTCTTTGCGCATTGGGATACCCGTCCATGGGCCGACAATGATCCGAATGAAAAGAATCATCACACACCGATACTGGGCGCCAATGATGGAGCAAGCGGAGTGGGTGTATTACTCGAAATTGCCCGCCAGATCAATCAACAGCAACCGGAACTGGGAATCGACATCATCTTTCTGGATGCGGAAGATTACGGAGCACCTCAGTTTTATACAGGCGAACATCGGGAAGACCAGTGGTGTCTCGG
The DNA here is from genome assembly GCA_947646015.1 of uncultured Bacteroides sp. GTDB lineage: Bacteria > Bacteroidota > Bacteroidia > Bacteroidales > Bacteroidaceae > Bacteroides. The sequence continues at coordinate 24,067 of CANSEY010000022.1, forward strand.
CGCACAATATTGGGCACGAACCCCGCACGTAGATGGCTATAATGCCCGCTTCGGAATTTTACTCGATATGGTGGGCGGCAAAGATGCTACTTTCTTTAAAGAAGTATATTCCGAGAAATATGCCAAAGGTATCAACAAGAAGGTATGGAAAAAGGCTAACGACGCCGGATACGGACGTTACTTTATTAACGAAGTAGGCGGTCAGATCACTGACGATCATCTGTTTATCAATCGCCTGGCAGGTATCCCGACTATCGACATCATTCCAAACGACGAAAATTGTGAACTGTCCAGCTTCGGACCGACCTGGCACACCGTGAATGACAATATGGATGCCATTGACCGCTCTACACTCAAAGCTGTGGGACAAACGGTACTGGAAGTTATTTATAACGAGAAATAATTATTTATCATGTCAATCAACGAATTACAAGACGAAGTCGTTGCTGAATTCAGCGACTTTGATGACTGGATGGATCGCTACCAGTTACTTATCGACTTAGGAAACGAGCAGGAACCGCTCGACGAGAAATATAAAACGGAACAGAATCTGATTGAAGGTTGCCAAAGCCGTGTATGGCTTCAGGCAGACGAAGTAGACGGGAAAATTATCTTTAAAGCAGAAAGCGATGCACTGATCGTGAAAGGCATCATAGCACTGTTGATTAAAGTCGTATCGGGACATACACCCGACGAGATTCTTAATTCGGAACTCTACTTTATCGACAAAATCGGTCTGAAGGACCACCTATCCCCCACTCGTAGCAACGGATTGTTGTCGATGGTGAAACAAATGCGGATGTATGCACTCGCATTCAAAGCCAAAGAGGCCAAAGGCTAAATCTCCAAATAAGGATGTGTCAGGACTCGTATTCACCACAGATCACACCGATTTACACAGATAGATATTACTGGTTATCAGCAGATTAAAATCATCCTGTGTTAATATCTGCGTAATCTGTGGTGAATTATGACGTACCTCCATCTTCTTCATCCACCTGATACTCCAGAATATCCCCCGGCTGGCAATCTAGCACTCTACAGATCGCCTCAAGGGTAGAGAAACGAATCGCTTTGGCCTTTCCCGTTTTCAGGATAGAAAGGTTGGCAGGCGTAATGTCAATCTTCTCTGCCAACTCCCCCAAAGATATTTTTCTTCGGGCCATCATTATGTCAAGGTTTACTATTATAGCCATAATTCTATTAATTTTTCAATATTCGGATTCAGATAGTAAGATCTTGTTCTTCTTTCATCTTCAACCCGATGGCGAATACCTCGCCTACAATTAGTGAAACCAGTCCCAGAATGACCAGCATCACAGAATCTATGCTTGTCTCCATAGAATATCCGGACAACGAGAAGACTGAAGACAACTCATAATCATTCATCAGGGCCGGCACTGCCTCACTAATAAAGTTCAGCAACAAGGCGACTCCCAACCATCGCAACCGACGGACATTCTTCCAATTAAAAATATCCGATTTATTGATAGCTACAATCAGCTGAATAAAAAGCACTGTTGACGCAATGATGGCAAAAACAGCCAGAAGCCCGGAAATCACCTGGGCAACCATCATCCAGGTACTCCTGTCGACTTTTACATTCGTAACCATCTGTGTATAGGCAACGGGGACATAAGAGCCGGTCTTTTCATTATAAACAGAATCTTTAAAGGACGAAAAATCCTTGGGCATCAGTGTGGCAATCCGAAAGTTGATAGCCTGCTCTACACTTTGATTACCGGAATGACTTATCTTCATCCCTTCGGAAAAGCCATGACCGAAATCACGCCCCATATTAAACACCGAATAACAGAATACCAGAAAAACCAGTAAACATAGTATGTTCAATCTTCTTTTCATATTATGACTTATTATTCAATCTTTATCGTTTATTTTCATTCATCTTTCCGCCACGTTCCCGGAACCGTAACCTGCTTTATCCGAAGAAAACAGCCTACGAACACCATAGCCGCCACTGCTATCAATAGATAATAGGGAGTCGTACCCGTCACATCCCTGATTGTATCTGCATCGGGATAGGTCAGACTCAGCATGACAGAAATACTGTTGTTCACAATGTGTATCAGGATACAAGGAATCAGACTTCGTGTCCGATAATAAACCCATGCCAGCAAAAGGCCTCCAAAGAAGGCTGCAACTATCTGAGCCGGATTCAAATGAAATACTCCGAAAAGCAGTGCCGAAAGGAAGATGGCTTTCCGGGGAGAATAGCGTTCAAGCAATGCCTTAGTGGCACCACCACGGAACAGAAGTTCCTCAAGAATCGGCCCCAACAAAGTAATGGCCACAATACCTAACCAACCGGACTGGAGAGCGTCGAACTGCTGTTCCAGAATATCAGGTACCCAAGATAAGACGGCAGTCAACATATCCATCAGGACAGTCATCGACAAGCCTATCAGAAACGTTATGATCAGAAATGGAAATGAAATGAATGACCAACTTGTCTTGTCTTTGGGTATATAGTGTGCTTTCCATAAATAAAAAAACATCACTGCCATGGAAAGCAGCATCGAAGGAGCCAATGTCAACTCCGAAACCCGGGTGGCATCTACGCTCCCACCATTCATACGGGCAATGATAGTAAAAGGAATACCGATCAGCCCACCGCAAATAAGCTGGATTCCCAGATAAATCAGAATTAATTTGATCGCCGTTTTCATTCAGTCTTTTGTTTTAAATATGTACAAAGATAACGGTTTTAATTGACTACCGCTTCGGTAGAAGAGCTATTTGTATGGTGACCATGCAAAACTGAACTACATACAAACAAAGCTAACATGGAGATGGATACTACCAACATCGTAATGCTCATCAATGACTTTCTCATAAAACTTACTTTGAAGATTCGTTATGTTATTCAATAATAATTTATCGTTTTTCGATATGCAAAGATTCATATTAATTTTCACCTAAACAAGTAATTCGATAATTATTTATCGATAAACAATAAATATAGAATGTTTTTCGATATTTGTAGAGGATAAACGCTGATATAAAGAAGCCTCAAAGAACCAGCGTCAGGGAGAGTATATCCATTTGATAGCGTATTACACCTTTAGACGTCACTCTGACACTATTCATCCTAATCTACTGACACACACTAAAACACAAATCATCAAACAGGAAGAAGAAAATGCATACAAGACGCATATAACATGCAATAAGATGCAGCATCGACCGAAGATTTCCAATAAATATGCATGATATCTTTAGAAGAGAGGTCACATACCATTAAAAGAAAGACATCATTGGGTTAAAACAAAAGCTTCATTAGTTCAAAACTTCACCTGCATGAAGCCGGAAGAGAGACAAAAGAGGACATTTGCATGCCTGCAATCATTTTTCAGCACGCATAGAATGATCAGGGAGAGAATAACGATTTGCACCTTAAAACAGAATATTCTGCAAATTAAAGAACACAGAACAGGCTCAAAACAGAACAAGAGACATGTATTATCCGCAATCAGGATGACTATCTGAAAAGCCGAATTCACAAAATAAGCTCCTATTTAAGAGCCGGAAGATAACGGGCCGAATATAACTCACTCAGTGGCAAACAAAAAATACAAAATGTCAATTGACATTTTGTATTTTCCCCAAAAGCGCTTCCACATCGGCTGCATCCTGATGAAGCTGCGCTATCAATCCTTCAATCCCATCGAACTTCAGCTCCGGACGGAGATATTTTACAAAAGAGAGCCGGATAAATTTATCGTAAATATCGGAATGAAAATGGAGGATATTCACTTCTATCGAACGTTCGGGACCATTCCCTATCGTGGGACGAGTACCGATATTGAGCATACCATTATAAGTATGCCCGTCGAACGTGACATGAACTGCATAGACACCATCGGCAGGAACCAACTTATCAGGATCGTCTACACTGAGATTGGCCGTAGGGAATCCGATTTTCCTTCCTACCTGATAACCGCTCACCACCGTACCATCCAGAAAATAGTCGTAACCCAGACAACGTGCAGCCCGATCTACTTCGCCCTGATGCAACATCTTACGAATGACAGAAGAGCTTATATGGAGATCATCACACACACAGGCACGAGCACGAATCACCTCTATTCCCATTTCAGAGCCATAACGGCAATAATCCTCAAAGCCTTCACTACGATTGTGTCCGAAGCGGTGGTCATATCCGATGACAAGTGTCTGCACCCGATAACGGTCTCTCAGGATATCGGACATAAATTCATGGGCAGTCAGATGTGATACTTCACGTGTAAAATCAAGCATAAAGCAATAATCCACGCCCGTTTCTTCAAGCAGCGCCAGTTTCTCTTCCGAAGTGGTCAATAACTCCGGACGATAGTCTGCATTCATCACCTTACGAGGATGAATGGGAAAAGTAATCAGTGCAGAACGCAATCCACGAGCCGCAGCCAACTCTCTGACTTGTTCTATCAGAAAGCGATGCCCCATATGTACTCCATCGAAGAAACCGATGGTGGCAACACATGGTTCGGGTAGAACTCCCGGTATATTACGGATTATCTGCATGCTGTTTCTCCTATTTATTTTAATTCTCGGCAAAAAGCGGCCTCCAGTCTTCACCGGGTTTCACTGTATAGGTAGAGATGCCCAATGCCTGGGCGCCCTGGCAGTTGGCTTCGGAGTCATCTATGAAAAAAGTTTCGCGCGGATCGAGGTTTGCATCATCAAGCACTCCCCGGAAAATCTCTTCAGCGGGCTTTACCATTTTCATTTCATACGAGAGGTACATCTTTTCAAAATAGTCTTCTACACGGAAACCCCGATACGGAAACGCATGCTCACATGCCCACTTCCAATGTATCTCGTTGGTATTGCTCAGCAGATAGACCACATATTTCTCGCGGAGTTTCAATAACATATCAAGCTTAAAACGTGGAATATCCACCAAGAAACTATTCCAAGCAGCATCAATTTGCTCATCCGTCACCTCCTGAGTTATCTGCCCGCGGATACTATCACGAAACTGGGCTGACGAGATCAACCCTTTCTCATGTTGCATAAAGATTCCCTGCTGAGAATACATGCCTAACAATTCGTCCACCTTCTCTAATCCCAACTTCCGGAAGTTTTCTATACAACGCTGACGGTCGAGATTAATCAATACACCACCAAAATCAAAAATAAGGTTTTTAATTCCTTTTCTTTTCATCTCTATTCTGTTTTTGAAAGCTTATACACGACAGAGCACGCAAAGGAAACGGAGTTTTTATATCCTGTTCATAAAAGACACTTTCTTTGCGTCCACTGTGATAAATAGCTTTCATTTTCATTTCTGAGTTAAACGTTTGACCAAGCGAATCAATTCTCCAATCCACAAGACGAGAGAAGAAGAACCGATGATGATAAGCCATGTTTGCCAGTCGAGCGGTTCTGTACGGAATACAGCTCCACCGAACTGCACTATAAGAAACTGCCCACCCAGGATGGCCAGTACAATCAATTCCATTCCGTACGACTTCGTAAGACCCTTGAATGCTGAATCGGTAGTGCCAAACACACGGGCGTTGAACAGATTCCAAAACTGAAGCATTACAAAGAAGGTGAAAAAAATGGTCAACCGCTGTACCGTCATTCCACCGTCGGCATTTGTAAAGTAGTATATCATCGCCATCAGTACTACCAGAAAGAGTGTACCGACACCGAATATATTATGTTGCATCGCTTTACTAATAATAAAATCAGTACTGCGACGCGGTTTATCGTTCATAACACTCTCACTTGGCGGAATAGAAGCCAAAGCTAAAGCGGCAAATGTATCCATGATGAGATTTACCCATAACATTTGGGTCACAGTCAACGGTAGTTCTGTTCCCACAATAGAACCGAGCAATACGATGAGAAGTGCCACAAAGTTAATGGTCAGCTGAAATACGATGAAACGCTGGATATTCTTATAAAGTGACCGCCCCCACATCACAGCAGTCCCGATACTATTGAAAGAGTCGTCCAGCAAAGTGATGTCACTGGCCTCTTTGGCAACTGAAGTTCCGGTACCCATCGAAAGCCCTACCTGTGCATGATTGAGCGCCGGCGCATCGTTCGTTCCGTCTCCGGTCACAGCCACAACGGCTCCTTTCTGCTGCAGCAATTGTACCAGACGCTGTTTGTCGGTAGGACGGGCACGCGACATAATTTTCAGGTCCATCACTCTATCCAATGCTTCTTCATCACTCAATTCGGCAAAAGCAACTCCGGTAATGCGATTGCGTTCCGTATCTTCCGGTTTCCACAGCCCGATCTGACGCGCAATCTCAGTTGCGGTGCCCGGAGTATCCCCGGTCACAATCTTGATACCGATACCTGCCGACTGGCATTTAGCTACTGCCGCAGGCACATCGGGACGTATAGGATCGGAAATAGCAACGACTCCAAGGAAATTAAGGTTATTTTCTGAAACAAGTGCCACACAGTCATCCGGTTCGTTATCTTCCACCAAACGGAATGCAAAACCAAGTGTACGCATAGCCATATTCTGATAACCCAGTAATTGTGCTTCGACAGTCGAACGATATTCCACACTATCCACACGACGGCCATCGAGAATCACCTCCTTACATTTGCCAAGCACGATTTCGGGCGCACCTTTTATATATAATACCTTTTTGCCTATCAACGGCGACTTCACCAAAGTAGCCATAAACTTACGTTCAGTCGAGAACGTCAATTGGTCGAGCACCCGTGCTCCTTCTCTGAGTTCAAGATAGTTACGTTTCTGGCTATTCAGCCACAGCAGCAAGGCAACTTCCGTAGGATTACCTACTCCTTTCGGCTTCTCACCCTCTCCCGTTTCTTCAAGAAAAGCAGTGGAGTTAGCACTAATCCCTTCCGCAATCAGTCTGCTGATATCGTCATCTGCCAGTTTCCCACCATCTTTCAAACCATAGAAATTGGGCTCGTGCACCTGCATCAGATTTTGTGTCAACGTACCGGTCTTGTCTGTACAAATCACGGTAATCGCCCCCATTGTTTCGCAAGCGTGCATCTTACGTACCAAATTGTTAGTAGCAAGCATACGGCGCATATTCAGTGCCAGGCTGAGTGTCACACTCATAGGCAATCCCTCGGGAACGGCAACCACGATCAGGGTAACCGCCATCATGAAATATTTCAATGTACGCTCCAACACCGGCAACCAGTCATGCCAACCGTTCAGAGCCCCAAAATCGAAATACAGTACAACGTCTTTTATAAAGAAAATAAGGAAAGCAAGTCCGGCTACGGTAAAACCGATCTTACCGATCAGGTTGGCCAATTTGGTCAGCTGGATATTCAATGGTGTAGGCTCCGTAGTTTGTTCCGTACTCTGACGTGCCACTTTCCCAATCTCCGTAGCATCTCCCACACGAAGTACCTTCATCGATCCATGACCATCGACCACAGTTGTACCGCGCATCACCAGATTGGAAGCATACGTAGCTTCTTCATCAAAATCGGCTTCGATTATTGTTTTATTAATCACCGGTTCCCCGGTCAGGTTCGATTCGTTCACCTGCAAAGAAATAGCTTCTATCAGTTCGCCATCTGCGGGAATCTCTTCACCGGTCTCCAATACCACAATGTCACCTACTACCACATCTTTACGCGGAATCTCCTGAATACGCCCGTTACGAATCACCTTTACTAAAGTCTCTTCAGTAACGGCATTCAGTAAATCGAATTTCTTATTGGCATCGTATTCGAAATAGAAACCGATACCGGTTGCCAACAGGATAGCGGCTATAATACCGATCGTTTCGGCATACTCATTCTCGATAACGGAAATGATAAGAGAGAATACAGCTGCAATAAGCAGCACACGTACAACAGGATCTTCAAATTTTTCCAAATAAAGCTTCAGGAGCGAAGGACGCTTAGGAGGCGTTAGTAGGTTGGCACCATATTTCTCCCGGCTTTGGAGAACTTCTTGATCAGTCAGGCCCAAATGAAAATAATCGTCGTTCTTTGCAGTCATGCAGATACATACATTAAATTAGAAGTTGCAAAAGTACAACATAAATCCGGTATAAGATGTTTCTTAAATCTTTTTTAAGGATTCCAGTTTTCCCAACAGTACTTTTGACGAAATGGGCTTCGTCAGGAAATCGGTAAAGCCGCTATGCATGATTTTCTGGCGGTCTTCTTCATACGCAAAAGCAGTAAGAGCAATGATAGGCACTGTAGCCGACATCTGCCGGATAGCCTCCGTAGCCTCGTAGCCATTCACCTCGGGCATACGGATATCCATCAAGATAATGTCCGGTTGGAATTTCAGGAAAAGAGAAATGGCCTCTTCACCATTGTGAGCCCAATGTAATTCGTAACGTGAAGCAAGGATAGCTTCGCAAAGACGATAATTGTCTTCCATATCTTCGGCCACCAGTATGCTCAGTTTTTTATCACTTCCCGCATCGATAACCGGAACCCGTACTGCAGAAGGCAATTCTTCCTGCTCTTTCTCAATGATGACTTTGGGTTTAATATCGGAATGTTCGGGCAATGTAAACCAAAAGGTACTTCCTTTGCCTACCTCAGATTCGGCTCCGATTTCCCCACCCAGCTTATTTACAATCGTCTTACAGATAGAGAGTCCGAGTCCGTTACCGTTTTTATCACTTTGCAAACGCACAAAACGATCGAAAACACCCTCCAATTTATCCGCCGAAATACCCGAACCGGTATCGCTAACATAAAACCGAAGTCCATTCTCGGAAGACTGATATCCGATACGGATACTGCCCTCTGTGGTAAATTTGATTGCATTAGATACAAAATTGGACACAACCTGAGCAATTCGGTTACGATCCGTATGAACCATACACGAGGGCAACCCGGGTTCTGTTATAATCTGTACAGGCGAGTTAGAGCCTATCTTCATACGGAACAATTGTTCCAAATCATTCAGTAACAAGTTGATATCGACATCAGAATAAACAAACTCCAATGTACCGGCCTCAATCTTCGACAAATCAAGAATATCATTAACCAGCTGTAATAGCAATTCGCTGTTCGTATGGAGTATCTCCAGGTATTTTTGCTTTTCTTCTTCTGTATTGGCCGCTGCCAGCAGTTCGGAAAAGCCGACGATGGCATTCAGTGGCGTACGGATTTCATGACTCATATTGGCTAGAAAAGCGGACTTGGAACGATCTGCATTTTCCGCTTTTTCCTTCGCTTCAGCCAACGCCTCTTCCGTTTGTTTAATCGAAGTAATGTCATGCACCGTCAGCACCATACGCTCTTCACTATCCAGAGTCATAAATACTCCCGAGATCATTACGTCGCACTTTACAAATTCATGCTCGTCTATGGCAATATTCAGTGATGATTGCAAATCAGTAAATTCTTTCTTCTGGCGGAAAGCGTTTCCTATTGCTCCCCTCACCGGACATTCCTGGCAAAAAGCATGGGTTCCGCATCCCCCTTTGGCAGACAAGGCATTCCGGCATTGCAACAGATCACCTACACGCTTCTCCTTACCGTCCGGACTGAGATGAGTCAAATCATAATAATTAGTTTTCAGGACTTTGAAATCAGAATCGATTACCAAAACATACGCATGAATATGTGTCAGAATCGCATCAAACAGACAATTTACATTCTCCAGTTTCCGGTCCGATGCAGATTGCATTAACTTACCTTGTCTCTTTTCCCACAGAATAGCTCCTAAAAAAGCCACACATACCAGTGATAATACAATCTGCCACATCATAGTTTATAATTCCTTGATTAATGTTTTGTTGCTACAGACAAAGGTAGTGCTTTATTAATGAAAAAAGAAAAAATAAATGAACAATACGTCCGATACTTTTGTTATATTTGCATAAACTTAAAAAAAAGAGACGACATGAAGTACATTTGCACCGTTTGTGATTTCATTTACGATCCGGAGATAGGTGATCCGGAAGGCGGAATCGAACCCGGAACACAGTTTGAAGATATTCCTGATGATTGGGTATGCCCTCTGTGTGGAGTTGGAAAAGAAGATTTCGAACCGTATAATGACTAAACGATTCATTAACGATGAACGATAAGCGATGAGCACTCTCAATTACACGCTTTATCGTTCATCGTTCATCACTTTTTTCAAGACGCTTTCTTTTCTTTTACGTCACTGCTCGCTTCTACTACATTTACTACATAGTCACCGAGTTTTTCACATTCGGCGATAATATCCATGTAATAAACTCCCATCTGATAATCATATTCTTTATTATTCACATCCAGGATATTCTGATTCTTCAGTTGGTTACGATAGTTATTAATTTCATTCTCAATATTGAATGACTTATTAACATCGATACTCTGATGTTCGGGTTTCTCGACCACGACAATCATTTGCGACAGAGCATCATTGGTCAGTTTCATCATGAAATGAATGTGCTCATATTGCTTCTCTGTGAAATCCTGATTGGTCTGACGCTTCCGGCTGATGGTACGTGCCAGGTTATAGCAACTGTCACCAATACTTTCAATCTCGGTTACCTCACGAAGCATGGCACGTATCTGAAGCTTACTTTCTGAGCTCAAACGCCCTTCAGATACCTGATTCAAGTAATTGGCAATCTCCAATTCCATATTATCACTGATATTCTCGTATTTCTCAATCCGGCTGAAAAGTTTATTGAAGTCATCATCCTTTTCAGTATGCAACAGATCTTGTACCATACCAAACATACGATGAATACGCTCGGAAAACAGATGAATCTCCTTACGGGCCTGAAGTATGGATAATTCGGCCGTAGAAAGCATACCTCCGGTAATAAAGCGCAAGCGTGGCTCTTCATCTTCTTCCTTGGGACGAATAATGGCACACACGGTACGCTCAATCAGTTTCACTCCCCAAATCAGCAGACAGACGTTACATATATTAAAAATAGAGTGGAAAGCGGACAACTTATAAGAAATAGCCACCTCTGCACTTCCCGGATGGAAGAAGGTATCGACCACCCAATTGACGAATACCATAAAAGGATGGAAAATAATCAGCACCCAGATCACACCAAAAACATTGAAAACAAAGTGAGCCAAAGCAGCACGTTTTGCTTGTGAATTAGCAGTCAGGGCAGCCAGGTTGGCTGTAATAGTAGTTCCGATATTCTCACCCAAGACCAATGCGGCACCCAATTCCAGGCTGATCCATCCGTTGGCACACATAATTAAAGTAATAGCCATCGTCGCGGCGGAAGCCTGTACGATCATAGTGAGAATAGTACCGATAAATAAAAAGAGCAGAACCGAGAAAAATCCCATATCTGTATAGTTCTGTACAAAAGCCAGCATTTCCGGGTTGGCATTCAGGTCGGGGGCATTTGCTTTGAGGTACGAAAGCCCCATAAAGAGGAAAGAAAAACCAAAGATAAATTCACCGATAGACTTACGGTTACTTTTACCCGAAAAAATAAGAGGAAGGGCAATGGCTAAAAGAGGAAGGGCAAAAGCAGCCATGTCGACTTTAAACCCAAAAATAGAAATGATCCATGCGGTGACTGTCGTACCGATATTAGCACCCATTATCACACTAATGGATTCGGCCAATGTCAGCAGACCGGCATTTACAAAACTGACCACCATCACCGTCGTTGCCGAAGAAGATTGGATAAGGGCGGTGATCAACACACCTGTTAAAACTCCCGTTACCCGGTTTGTAGTCATTGCTGTCAGAATTCCTCGCAATCTGTCACCTGCGACTTTCTGTAAGCCCTCGCTCATGATCTTCATTCCATAAAGAAAAAGTCCTAACGAGCCAATGAGCTTTAAAAAATCATAAAAAGAATATTCCATCTATAATTATTTTAGTGGTTGTTTGTCTTCTTAGCAATTATGTGATATATTTATCCGTACTATTCACCCCAAAATGACGTGAAATGAAACAGATGTTACAAATATATTGCAAAAATAATAATATTTCTAAAGAATTCCCTATTGGGAGCTCACTTTTGGATATTTATTACGGCTTTAATCTTAATTTTCCTTATCAGGTAGTCAGTGCTAAAGTAAATAATCGCTCTGAAGGACTCAATTTTCGTGTATATAACAATAAAGATGTAGAGTTTCTGGATGTAAGAGATTCTTCGGGAATGCGTACGTATGTGCGTTCTCTCTGCTTTGTGCTCTACAAAGCTGTCAGCGAACTCTTTCCGAATGGCAAACTTTTTGTGGAGCACCCGGTATCCAAAGGATACTTCTGCAATTTGCGGATCGGGCGCCCCGTCACACTTGAAGACGTGTCACAAATAAAGAAACGTATGCAGGAAATTATAGCGGAAGACATTACCTATCACCGCATTGAGTGTCATACAACTGAAGCCGTACGTGTATTCAGTGAACGGGGCATGAATGACAAGGTAAAATTACTCGAATCTTCCGGTTCTATCTATACCTATTATTATACTTTGGGAGGTACTGCCGACTATTATTACGGTAATCTGCTCCCAAGTACAGGATTTATCCACTTATTCGACCTCGTTAAATACTACGACGGACTGTTGCTGCGTATTCCTAACAAAGAAAACCCATCTGTACTGGAAGATGTGGTAAAACAGGAGAAAATGCTCGATGTTTTCAAAGAGCACCTACGATGGAACTACATCATGGGATTGAACAATGTGGGAGATTTCAATATTGCTTGTGAAGAGGGACATGCCACGGACCTGATCAATGTGGCAGAAGCTCTGCAAGAGAAGAAAATAGCACAAATAGCCGATAGCATTTTCCACCGCGGAGAAAACGGGACTCGTGTAAAACTGGTGTTGATTTCTGGACCGTCATCATCCGGGAAAACGACTTTTAGTAAGCGACTCTCCATCCAGTTAATGACCAACGGCCTGAAACCATATCCCATCTCACTGGACAATTATTTTGTAGACCGTGAAGACACTCCATTGGATGAAAACGGCAATTATGACTATGAATCCCTTTATGCCCTCGACCTGGAGTTATTCAATACACAACTACAGGCTTTGTTGCGTGGCGAGGAAGTAGAACTGCCCCGCTATAACTTTATGTTGGGAAAAAAAGAATATAAAGGTGATAAATTGCGGATCGACGAACATACGGTATTGATTCTTGAGGGAATACACGCCCTTAACCCGGAACTGACTCCGCAAATCCCGGCAGCAAATAAGTTCAAAATATACGTCTCTGCCTTGACAACCATCTCGCTGGACGATCATAACTGGATCCCAACGACGGACAACCGACTTTTGCGCCGTATTATCCGGGACTTCAACTATCGCGGCTATTCTGCCCAAGAGACTATCTCACGCTGGCCCAGCGTACGCGCCGGAGAAGATAAATGGATTTTCCCTTATCAGGAGAATGCCGATGTGATGTTCAACTCCGCCCTTTTATTTGAATTTGCCGTGCTCCGCTGTCATGCCGAGCCCATTCTTACCAGCGTGCCACGTAACTGTCCGGAATATGCTGAAGCATACCGGTTGCTGAAGTTTATCAAATATTTCACTCCTGTACAGGATAAGGAGATTCCTCCAACCTCACTTTTGAGAGAATTCCTGGGAGGAAGCAGTTTTAAATATTAGATAGAGCCATATTCCAAATCATTATCAGACATAGACTTTACAAATACCGACTCCGGAGAGAGCCTTATTTGTAGAATCTATGCCTGAATTATCAAATTTTATCCACCTTTCAACCAACCGGTAATGCCCGCCATTCCTCTTTGAAGAAGAATCAAAGAAGAAATGAAAAATAAGAGGGGGAAATGAGAGGTTTCTACAAAGATTTTTTAACTTTGTCACTGTTTAAAACCAAATCGCATGAAAATATCGACTTTAATCCTGACCATCCTCGTTTGTTTTAGCACAATCGTCGATGCACAAGGCACACAAAACAGAGCAAATGAACTGATGAAACAAGCGCAGAGTAGTCTGGAACAAAAAGAATACACTAAGGCGCGTTATCTTTTCATCCAGGCCTATGGCGCTTTCGCAACGCAGGAAAATTATCCGAAAGCCGTGGAATGCGGAATTCAGGGAGCAGCTCTGTACCATCGTGAAAATTATTACAAAGAGGCATTCGACCTCTGTAGAGGAATGGATCAGCTAGTCTGGGCCGGTGAACAAAAACAGCAGAAACAATTTTACCCGCTACGTTTCCAAATCACCAAAGAGAGACTGCAGATGTACATCGGACTAAAGAATGCGGCGCAGGCTAAAATTCAATTGGATAAGCTGGCAGAAACCGCAGGCCTGGCCAAGAACGATTCATTAAGCGAGAACCTACTATACACACAGGCAAGTTATTACTACACATTCGGGCAAAACACTCAGGGAGACGCGTGTTTTCAGAAATTAATCAACCAATATAAAGCCCAAAAGAATTACGATAAGGTCAACGAATGCTATAAAAAACTGATTGCCATCGGACGTAAATCTAACAATGCCTCACTGGTGGCCCGCACTTACGAGAACTTCATCGTCTGGACCGATTCAGTAAAAGCAATGACGGCACAAGACGAACTGAACGTACTGAAACGCAAGTATGACGAAAGCCAGCAGATCATTCAGGAGAAAGAAGACACACTTTCGGGCAAACAGTATATGATCGTCGGGCTGTGCACACTGGTAGTAATCCTGATTGCCGGTCTGATATTTGTGGCCATCGTACTGCTTCGTTTCATTGCCGGTAACCGGAAACTGAAAAAGAGCGTACAGATAGCCAATGAACACAATGAACTGAAGACACAGTTTATCCAGAATATTTCAGCACAGATGGAACCTACGCTGGATACACTCGCCTCTTCTGCCGCCGAGCTGTCGGACAAAGCACCTCAACAGGCACAGCAGATGCAAGGACAAGTAGCAGCCCTGAAGAAGTTCAGCAATGATATACAGGAACTTTCCACATTGGAAAACTCTCTGACTGAACCTTATGAAATGAAGGAGATCAACGTAAATACTTTCTGTGAAGCTACCATGGATAAGGTGAAAGAGTTTGTACAACCCGAAGTTTCGACCGTAGTCAATGCTGCCAAACTCCAGATCAAGACCAATCCTGAACAACTGGAACGGATCTTGATTCACTTGCTGAAGAACGCTGCGGAATATACCGAAAGCGGAAAGATATTCCTTGATTTCAAAAAGAGAGGCGCACATACGCACCAATTCATTATATCGGATACCGGTACGGGTATTCCCGTTGAGAAACAAGAGAACCTGTTCAAGCCCTTCACTGAAATCAAAGACCTGACAGAAGGAGACGGTTTAGGACTACCCATCTGCGCCCTGATAGCAACCAAAATGAACGGCAGCCTGACACTGGATACCAGCTATACCAAGGGGAGCAGGTTTGTGCTCGAATTACATGCATAATTAAATAAAAGAAGTGAATGTGCCGCAACTAAAGTGAGCACTCTAAAAAGTTACAGACTGTAATCCATAAACATAAAAGAGCCATATCATTACTCAAAAATAGAGTTTGACATGGCTCTTTTCATCGTTCATAAGGGCAGGCAAATTTCAAATGAGAAACTCTCCCTTTCTAAATCAGGATTTAAACACATCCTCTCCCGCTATTTTTTTCGGGGGGAGACGTTATCAGACGGTAAGCTCCAACAACACTTCTCCTTTGGTATTGAGTACTTTCACCTTAAGTATGTCCTTCTTCTTCTCAATCACCATTACCGTTGCACTTTTCATGCTATAACCGCCACCGATAATCACCGGGAAGTTATTGCCAAGGCTGCCTTTGGGATGATAGGCATATTCATGTGTGTGCGCGTTAAGGCTGATATTGAAAGGTGCTTTCTCCAGAAGTTTACCCCAAAGCCCGGAACACAGATTCTCGTAGTCGTTTCCGTAAAGCGGAATGTGATGAATCAGAATCCGCTTAGCGGCTTTCTTAAATTCTTTGGAAGCGAGCTCACGCTTCAAAAATCCTACCTGGTCATTACGCAGCTTCGTAAAATCGTTGAGTCCGTAATATACCCAATGATCATCCGGCTTATCTTCACCGCAATCGAGCATTACGATACGGGTATCTCCCCAGTTGAAGGAGCCGTAAGTCTTATCGCCTACATAATCGAACAGGCTGTGCAGGCCTACCGAATAGGCATTCCGGATCTCGTGATTGCCGCGCATAAAGAAGACAGGTACGCGGTCACCCTCCACGCCTTCGGTCAGTTCGCTGATAAAGGCCGTTGCCTGATCGTGATTGGCGGGGTCGTCTACACAATCGCCGTTGAACACTACAAAATCATAGTCAATCCCCTTTATCTGTTCGCACAATGCCTGAAACGTCTTCGATTGTTTATGCAGGTCGTTGAATACCACAGCCGTAAAACTGTCATCACCGGCTGCGGGCAACGTGAACTCCCTGAGTTCTGTACGGGCTGTATTGCCAAACACCTTTTTGTAGGCCTGGTAAAGCAGGATCTCCTGCGAACAGGTACGATAATAATATTTCTGTCCGGACTGCAAACTATCGAGGCGAATCTTGTGAAGAGTATTGCCACAAACAACTTGACCATCCAGAAGGGTACGTGCGCGCTTCAGGTTGGAAGGGTCCGTGCCGTACTCCACCCAGCAATAGGCCGGCACATTGGTCTGCCACATCACCGTGATTCCACCTCCTACGGGATTCTGAAGATAGGGTTTGGTACGGCAAATCCGATTCTCGGGTACCGCCATCCGTACTTCTACCAACAAAGGACGATGATCGGACGCCAGAGGCTCATCGATCACCCGGGCCGAGTTGACAACAAAAGTAGGCGTTTCCTGTTTCAGAGCAATCAGATAGTCGAGCGTCTCCTTCGGTTCGGAAGCCGGATAAGTGGGCTGCTTCGGGTTGGAAAGTATCTGGAATGTACTCTTCAAATCTTTGATAAAGCCGGAGTCGGCATCCGAGTTGAAGTCACCGGCAAGGAAGAAAGGTTTCCGGGTATCGGCTGCAACGGACTTCAGGATTTCGAGAGACTTCATCCGATCCTCTTCGGTCAGAGAAAGGTGCGTACACGCAAAGACATACTCCGGGAACTCGGCGACAAGCAGCGTGCGTGCCTCTTCACGTCCCGGAAGGGCGAAGGTTTGCACACGGAGCGGAGTCTCTTTCGAAAGTATACCGATACCATACTTTCCTCCGTCATAATCGATGGCAGGCGCAAAGCAGGGATGCAATTGAGTGCGTTCCGCCAGTTCCTTGAGAACATCGGTCCGGTTGCTTCGGGCAGTCATGCTGTCCAGTTCCTGGATGGCAACGATGTCCGGACGGGCGTTGTTGATCACATTGGCTACACGCTGATAATTGCATATACCGTCCATGCCATTGGCGTTACGGACGTTGTAGGTCATCAGGCGCAGCACATCTTCAGCCTGGGCTGACAGCACAAAAAGTGCTGAAAATAAGAGCAATAATAGTTTTCTCATAAGGGTTCCTCCCTAAAAGATGTCGCGGAAGCCTGTTTCACCACAGAGCTGCATAGGCAGAGAGGCACAGGAGAGGAGCTCTACGGAGCGTGACCTGCAGAACGGAGGTATGCCATAACTCACCACAGAGTGACACAGAACTTCACAGGACGAACTTAATCTATTGATAGATAACAGTATCCATCTGTATACATTCGTGTAATCTGTGGTGAATGCGAGTTTCGACACATCCTCTTTCCACGAATCACCGCTTATCGTTTGGAGACCGTTCCGCCGGATACCGGCCTATGTCCTCTGCGGGCAGCTCCCGCTACATCTTCATTGTTATATTTTGAGTTATTAAATCTGAATAATAGCACATATACTGTCTCTTCCTGTCGAAAAGAGGGATCAGGGAAGAGGTTTTCTGTACACCAGCGTCAGCCCGTCCACCGCCCCGTACTCTGTCATCAGTTGACGGAAAGCGGCATAATCCGCCGGGCGAATCATCTGTTTCTTCAACTTCAGGCTCCGGATCACTCGCGTTTTCGCTCCTTCGGGACGGATGGAAATGGTTAATGTACCTACGGCATTGTCCATCTTCTTCTCCATCGGCCGAGTGACAGGTTCCATACCTGCAGGAGTATCTACGGTATAGGTGAAAGATTCATCCGCCAGTCCGGGCAACAAAAGGTTCGAAGTGCGCTGGCTATTGAACCGGACGTACTGGGAACCGGCCAGGCTGCCACGCTCTACGGGGAGGGTGAAGACCAGATAGTCATCTTTGGCATTTGCCGCGTCGGGTTGCAATGCATAGTCTTTTCTCAGGGTAACCGGTGGAAGATTCAGTTCAAACGGCTGCGTCAATGAAGCTACATAGGCATAATCTTTCTGCCAGGAAACGGCTGAGGGAGTTTTGCCTTTCAGTGACAGAGCCTGTTGGCTGCCTCCGGCGTCGGTCCACACAAACAGTTCGCGGATGCTGCCTACTCCCAGTGATGCCGTATTCTCGGACGGAGCACAGACCGCCCCTATCCCGGCTTTCAGTCCGGCCGCTTTCAGCAATGCGGCCATCAGATTCGCCTTCTCGGCCTCCGTGCCGTATGCCGAACGGATCACCTCTGCGGCGGGACGGATGCGATAACCGCTTTCCGCCAACGGGAGGGACGAATAGTAAAGATTATCAATCACATAGTCACGTATCGCGGTTACTTTTTCTTTATCGTCCTTCGCTCCGGCAGTCAGTTTTCCGGCCAGCGCACGAATCCCTGCATCTCCTTCCGGTTGCCATTGTGACGTCAGAAATGACAGGGGTTTCTCCTCAGTCGTGGCAGTCAGCAGAGGCAAATCACCGCCGATCACCGACACCTGCGGCTCACGGCTGAGGGCGGGCAGATTTTTCAGGGTCCAGCTGACTTGCTTCATCCCTTCGGATTCGGTTACGGAAGCTTTTGCCTTGTGGTTGTTAAGGGCATATTCCAGATGTTGCCCCCGGGGAACGGTGATGCTGATCTCGTACTCCTTCACCGGCGAAGAGTGCTCCAACAACCGGCAGATCTGAATCCCCGGCAAATACTCCGGTTTGGTTGTAATGGAATAGTCCAGATAGATGGTAGCTCCGAGTTCCAGCCCGGTGTGTACGACTACCATCTCGCGCAAAGCATTGAATGCCGGCGCATTGGCTGCTGCCGAGGGGAGCACTTCGACCAGAGCATTGGCGGGAGTCTTGACGATATTTCCGTCTTTCTGGCGGGTATACGACTCGTGAATCTGCAAAGTCTGATAACGGGGATCGTACGTAATGAACGACTCCCCATACGTGCGGTTCATGGCCGTGTGAGTGTACAGCGTCAGGACTTTCGACTGACGATAAACCTGCGTACCATCAGCCTGCAGGGTCCAGCTTTCTTTGATTTTCTTAAATTCCGCTTCCCGGGCGGTGACCGGAAGAGTCAGCGCAAACAGGCAGAGGAGCAGAAGGGTATATATTTTAGTCATGTGTGACGATCATCTTTTTAGAGTTTAACAATCAAATAATCCGCAAAGCTTTTGTAGGCATTCACCGCAGCACGGAATCCTTCCCAGTCGGCTGCCCGATAGATGCGCTTCTTCAAGGCGAGTTTCTGTTTCAGCACCAGTTTGTTGCCAACCTGCTGCAACGAGCCTTCGAAGTCGGCTGCCGGAGCGGCCTTTTGTTCGCTGCGCGGCTCTCCCGCCAGACGATATCCCCGAGGCAGGGCAATCGTTTCGTCCAATTCGACCAGACGAGAGCAAGCATCACGGAAGCCGTATTGGCGGGTTTCCAAGCCGGTATCGATGCGCAGGAACGAGAGAACGCTCGCATAGAGGTTGTTCATCACCATCGGTTTCAACAATAATTCCCGGTCACCGACCAGCGCATAGTCCGGTATCTCGTAACGGAACGTGATGCGAATGGGGCCTGCCTGATAATCCTTCGGCGCCTTTCCGTAGTCCACTCCGAGCATACGGGCTTTGGGAGATACGTTGAGCAACTGGCTTTCCATCGTGCTTTGCCATTCGGTCTGCCAGCCCTGCGTAAAGATGCGGCGGATGCTGCTGTCCGACTGACCTTCGGCGGTGATGGTAAACGAACCTTTCAGCGTGCCCTTTGCATCGATTTTGTTATCGGCAGTGATGCGGACATAATGATTCTCGGGAGCCGAAACCGGAGTCAGGCACAAGTCGGAACCTCCCGGAATGCCGGGCAGATAGTTCTGCTGCTGCTCGGCACTGCTCCACAACTCGCGGCAGAAAGGAACCCAGGTAGGATCGAGGGGCATATACGTCCCATTCGCCAGCTTCACCACTGCCACACAGTGGTTAAAGTGATCGGCAGGGATGCTTTCGATGCGGCTTCCCGCCATCGTCATGGCCGGATAGGCCTCAAATCCCGCCATACGCAGGAAAGAGATCAGCGTGCCGGCAATGTCCTTACATACTCCGCAGCGGTCGGTGTAGTTCATCTTCGTGTTATGGAGCGTAAAGCCCTCGCCTTCGCCCATGGTGATGCCTGCATAACGGATATTATCGGCTACCCAATGGGTCAATATGGCGATTCTCTCCATTTCGGTCTTTTTTCCCTTTATCAGTTCGTCCACTTTCTTCTGAGCCTCGGGCAGTGCGGCAAAACTGCCGTATGCCTCGTTCAAGTCGTGAAACCAGAGCGACTTATCCTCCCATTTCGGGGTAGACGACATCATCAGCTTCGGGGCTTCGTCAAAAAGATCCACCATATTGGGCTCTTTCCGGAAAGGAAGCACTTCGTCCACGGCAAACGTATATACCTTTCGCCCGTCCTCATAACGCATTGACGAGGTACAGGCACCGTTATAGAACTGGAACTGAAGCTCTTTTTCCATCGGCATACTGACAACGTATATCTTGCGGCGGGTGGGTTCATTCACCCAAAAAGGAACAATGTCGTAGAACTGCCCACGCATGGGCGGAATGAAACGCGCGTCATCATCTTCAGCTCCTGCCAGCAGAGCATAAGTAAAGCCTTTCTTACTGATTTCGTAGGAAACGACATCTCCCGGCTCCAGGCGTCCGAGTTCGAGCATGATCTGACGGGCTCCCCAATAAATAGCCCTTGCCGGAGCGGCATAATCACAGGTCTTGGTCACGTCCACCTGCATGGTTCCGCCGTTGGCACGCTGCACGGTGACTTGCTTGAAACGGGCAAAGGCCGTCAGCGGATCATAATCATACTTGATCACATGGTTATTCACTGCCCCTTTGGGAGTCTGTACTTTAAACGATTTGTACACGGCAAAACTTCCGGAGCCGTTTGGCTGCACGGTTACCGAGGTACTGTCCAGCAGGGTCACGCAGTCAGCTTCGCTCCATGCATTCTGCCCGGCGGCCGGGAGACACATTAAGATTGAAAAAGTACAGCATGAAGATGCCCGGAGGACATTTTTTAATTTACGCATAGTTTATGAATTGAATATTTGTGAATGGTTTTATCGTTTTTCTGTCTGTAACGGACAAAAGTAGTGTATCGATGCATAAAAAACAAGAATTATCAGAAGAAGTAGAGAGAGAAAGAAAGAGAAAATATCCGGCAAAAAAACGAAGCTCATATATTGTATAAATATAGCACCAAGACAGCCAAACAGAAAGAATAAAGATATATTACCAATCCGCCAAAGCAAGCGTTTAGCCCCTTTTAAATCATCGCTTAAGCGATGATTTTTCAAGATTTAAATCTTCCCCCGCCAAGACTTAAGTCTCGAGATGGAGGCCTTTTTGAGAGATTTTTCAGAGAAAGCCTATTTGTAATAAAAAAAGCCGCTGTTCCCAGCGGCTTATCTAAAGTTATAAATAAATATTTTATACTGACTATGCAGTAGGATCATCCACGATTTCACCGCTTGGATCCTTCTCTTTAATCACATCATTTGTATTTGTTAATGAGACGCTTCGGGTTAACGCACAACGACTCAGCACTAAGTCAGTCTCTTCCTTAGCAGAAAAGCGTAGATTGATAGCCTTTATTTGTGACGCTTTCGCCTCATCAAGCGTTTTCACGCCGGTGCTGCTCGCAGTCAGATTAAAAGTACCCAAATGCGGAATATCAACGCTTTGCCCGTCTTTCAGATAATTGATGACAGCCGCTCCCAATTTCGAGAGTACTCCCAGACATATAGCCTCTTTTATTCCGGTGATCTGACTCAGATAATTGACAAACGTATCCTGATCCAGCACTCCTCTGTTTTTTAAAACACAATAATACAGTTTTTCAGAATCTTTATCTCTCAGATCACTGTTTCGCAACGCCAAGTTATAATACAATCCACTCATGTTTTTATAGGATTAGTAAAGGTTAGTATTAGAAAATTATTTAATTCTCCCAAAGGTATGCCCTTAAAATTTTAAAAACAACTCTTTCTTCTCTTTTTTTCAAAAAACAACAAAAAAAAGATTGCCCGGATTCACATCCAAACAATCTTTGTCAATTAGAAAAATTCATTAATATTATCTTATTATAAAAGAGATCTGCCACCCCGATTCACATCTAAGTGACATCATAATGCTATGAAAAAAAAAAAGTTAAGTTATCTCCGTATAATGTCTTATCAGAATCAGTAACATTCTTATTTCGTAAACGGCAAATATCCGTTTCAATGACTAAATTCCGCCTAAGACAGTAAACGATTCAGATTTTCAACAAAAGTATCTTATTAAAATCAGAAAAACAATCCTTTCCTGATTTTATTTAAAAAAATCGATAAAAAAAAAGATTGCCCGGATTCACATCCGGGCAACCCCATATTAACAAAATTTAAAATAAATCGACCGGATCACTATCCGGACATAATAAAAACTTAATATGTATTACCTGGATTCACATCTTAGTAATACTTCAACTAATGAAAAAAAAAAACTATCTTAACGCTTCCACCTCGTCCGGTGTCAGCGGAATCTTCTTTCCTAAACGGCGGGCGCCTGTCTCGGTTATCAGATAATCCTCCTCATTGCGGATGCCTCCGAAGTCTTTGTAAGTCTCCACTTTATCGTAATTGATAAAGTCGGTGAACTTCTTCTGGCCCTTCCAGAGATCTATCAGTTCGGGAATAAAGTAGATGCCCGGCTCCACGGTATGTACAAAACCCGGCTCCAACGGAATGGCCAGACGCTGCGACTTACGGCCGAACTGCGTGCTCTTGGGCTGTCCGTTATAGCCCACCCAGAGTTCACCCAGATTCTCCATGTCATGCACGTCGAGCCCCATCATGTGTCCCAGCCCGTGAGGATAGAACAAAGCATGTGCACCCTCGCGCACAGCGTCTTCGGCATTTCCCTTCATCAGCCCGAGTCCTTTCAAACCTTCGACCATCACACGTGCCGACAAGTCGTATACATCCATATAAGGAATACCCGGACGAAGTGCTTTCACCGACTCCAAGTGCATGGCGTTCTGTATCTCGTAAACCTCGCGCTGGCGCCGGGTAAACTTTTTATCGGCAGGAACGGTAGACGACATATCGCCTGCATAACCCATCTCCGTTTCTGCGCCCGCATCGATCAGGAACAGATCGCCCGGCTTGACGATATTGCCATGATAATGGTTGTGGAGCGTCTGTCCGTTCACCGTAGCGATGGTAGCAAACGAAAGGTCACCCCCTGCGGCATGCGCCACGGCTTCCATGGCTGCCGATACTTCCCACTCGCGCATCCCGGGACGCAGGATCTTCATGGCCGTAATGTGCATATCCGCCGTAATGTCGCAGGCCTTCTCGATTTCGACAATCTCCTCGGCCGACTTGTAGTTACGCTGCGCGATCACCGCACGGATAAACGGCACCGAACCCTCCTGACGCGCGGGAGGCACTCCCAGCCAGTCCATCAACTTCAGTTTATGCTCTGCACGGTAGGGCGGCAGGTAATGGATGGCCTGTCCCTTCTGTACCGCCTTGTGCAGATAGCTCACAATGTCGGCCGAAGGCATGGTGATGTCCACTCCCACCCGCTCACTCTTTTCCTTCAGTGTGGGCTGAGTCCCCATCCATACGATATGATCGATGGTCAGTTCATCACCGAATATAATTTCCTTATCTTCATCAATGTCGATTATAGCCGAAAGCCCGGCAAACGAAAGGCCGAAGTAGTAGAGAAAGGTAGAATCCTGACGATAGCGGAACGTATTGTCCTCGTAGTTCAATCCACACTCGTCGTTTCCCAGAAACAACAGTACTCCGGAGCCTAATGTTTTTTTCAGCAGGGCTCTGCGCTGCGTATATGTCTCTTTGCTGAACATAATGGTATATATTAAAGTTATGATGGCAAAGATAGGAACAAAGGATGAATTGACAAAGGAGATAAAGCAAATAAGATTCACAGCAGAGCAATAACCGTCCTGCCATGGAAGAGGCCGGGAATATCTTTCCGGAACACCCCCTCCATGTCTTCCCCGCTCCCTCCGGTTTTTCCTTTAACTCCTTTTATCGGATAAATCATTTCGCTATATCGAACAATTCATTACTTTTGTAGCGAGAAACAAAAACTGTAAAGCATTAAACGTATGGCACAAGGTTCCCGTCAGATACAATCGCAGGCGCAGCAGCAGATACAAACGCTCTCACCGCAGCAGATTCTGGTAGTGAAACTACTGGAGCTACCGGCTGTGGAACTGGAAGACCGTGTACATGCCGAACTGCTGGAGAATCCCGCCCTTGAAGAAGGCAAAGAAGAAAGCACCTCCGACGAGACCACCCCTGCCGAAACCTCCGAAGGAGAGACGGAAGGCGATACGGACTATGACTCGCTGAGCGACTATCTGACCGAAGACGACATCCCCGACTATAAACTTCAGGAAAACAACCGCTCCAAAGGCGAGCAGGCAGAAGAGATTCCGTTTTCGGACGCGACGTCATTCTACGAAATCCTGAGAGAACAGCTCGGCGAACGCAACCTGACCGAACATCAGCGCGAACTGGCGGAATACCTGATCGGTTCGCTGGACGATGACGGCCTGCTCCGCAAATCCCTCGAAAGCATCGGTGACGAACTGGCCATCTACGCCGGTATCAACGCTACGGAAGAGGAACTGGAGGAAGCCCTGAGAATCGTACAAGATTTCGACCCTCCCGGACTGGGCGCACGCAGCCTGCAGGAATGCCTGCTGATACAGATCCGCCGTAAAAAACAGTCCCACTGCACAGATCCTCTGCTGGAGACGGAAGAAGAAATCATCAGTGAATGTTACGAAGAGTTCACCCGCAAGCATTGGGAAAAGATCATCAAAAAGCTGGGACTGGACGAAGAACACTTCTATAAGGCACTTGAAGAGATCACCAAGCTCAACCCCCGTCCGGGCGCATCGCTGGGTGAAGCCATCGGACGGAACCTGCAACAGATCGTCCCCGATTTCATAGTAGACACCTACGATGACGGAACCATCAACATCAGCCTCAACAACCGCAATCTGCCGGAGCTGCGCATGAGCCGCGACTTCACGGAGATGGTCGAGGAACATACGAAGAACAAGGCCAACCAATCAAAAGAATCGAAAGAGGCCATGATGTTCCTCAAGCAGAAGATGGACGCCGCACAAGGCTTCATCGACGCCGTGAAGCAACGCCAGAATACATTGATGACCACCATGCAGGCCATCATCGACCTGCAACGCCCCTTCTTCCTCGAAGGCGACGAGTCATTGCTCCGCCCGATGATCCTGAAGGACGTGGCGGAACGCACCGGGCTGGACATCTCGACCATCTCACGCGTCAGCAACAGCAAATACGTGCAAACGAATTACGGCATTTATCCCCTGAAGTTCTTCTTCAGCGACGGATACACCACCGAAGACGGTGAAGAGATGTCGGTACGCGAGATACGGAAGATCCTGAAAGAATGCATCGACAGCGAGGACA
This sequence comes from uncultured Bacteroides sp., assembly GCA_947646015.1. GTDB lineage: Bacteria > Bacteroidota > Bacteroidia > Bacteroidales > Bacteroidaceae > Bacteroides. Next base: position 49,838 of record CANSEY010000022.1, read on the forward strand.
AAAAGAAACCGCTGACCGATGACGAACTGGCCGAAATACTGAAAGAGAAAGGATATCCCATCGCACGCCGCACGGTGGCCAAGTACCGCCAGCAACTCAACATTCCGGTGGCAAGACTGAGAAAATAAAAAAGCATAATAAAAGAAACAAACAAAATGGCTGAAGAAGAGAAGATAGAGCAACATATCATAGCTGACAGGACACTGATCCGTACGGCCAGAATCATTTCGGGAATACTGACTCCATTCTCTATCCCCTTCCTGGCTTTTCTGGTATTGTTCCTGTTCTCTTACCTACGCATCATGCCGTTGCAGTACAAACTCATCGTATTGGGAATTGTCTACTGCTTCACCATCCTGATGCCTACCATGACCATCTTCCTGTTCCGCAAAGTGAATGGCTTTGCCCGCCAGGACCTGAGCGACCGTAAGAAACGCTATGTACCGATCCTGCTTACCATCATCTCGTACGTATTCTGCCTGATGATGATGCACAAACTGAACATTCCCTGGTACATGACGGGCATTATACTGTCATCACTGGTGGTGCTGGTCATCTGCATCATTGTCAATCTGAAGTGGAAACTGAGCGAACACATGGCAGGTATGGGCGGCATCGTGGGCGGACTGGTTTCGTTCAGCGCGCTGTTCAGTTATAATCCGGTGTGGTGGCTATGCCTCTTCATCCTCGTGGCGGGGATATTGGGTTCGGCACGCATCATCCTGCAACATCACACCCTCGGCGAAGTACTTGCCGGCTTTACCGTCGGTTTCGTCTGCTCACTGCTGGTGCTCCATCCGCTCAGCAATGTTTTGTTCCGTATATTTTTATTTTAAACATAGTATCAATCCTAAAAACTAATCATTATGAACTTCCCACAGAATGTAAAGTACACTAACGAACACGAATGGATCCGCCTCGAAGGCGATGTAGCTTATGTAGGTATCACCGACTACGCTCAGGAGCAACTGGGCGACATCGTATTTGTCGATATTCCTACTGAAGGCGAAACACTGGAAGCGGGAGAAGTGTTCGGTACGATCGAAGTAGTTAAAACAATCTCTGACCTCTTCCTGCCCGTAGCCGGTGAAGTGGTAGAACAAAACCCGGCACTGGAAGAGAATCCGGAATTAGTGAATAAAGATCCGTATGGCGAAGGCTGGCTCATCAAAATGAAACCTGCCAATGCAGCAGACCTTGACAACTTGCTGGATGCCGAAGGATACAAAGCAGTGGTAAATGCATAAAGGCTTTCCCGATTCATTCATTACCACTTGCTTAGTCTTGAATGGTCTCACCACAGATTACACAGATTCTCACAGAACTTTTAATCTTATTATCGATAAAGTAAATCATTAATCTATGAGAATCTGTGTAATCTGTGGTGAAGTTGATTCATTCCATCTCGTTATCAATCAATCTCAAAAGTAGAATAAATATGACTCCAATCGTAAGCATTATCATGGGTAGCACTTCCGACCTTCCTGTCATGGAAAAGGCCGCACAGTTGCTCAACGATCTCCATGTACCGTTCGAAATGAACGCCCTCTCGGCTCACCGCACTCCCGAAGCTGTGGAAGAGTTTGCCAAGAATGCCCGCTCACGCGGCATTAAAGTAATTATCGCTGCTGCCGGTATGGCTGCCCATCTGCCGGGCGTGATTGCCGCATCGACCCCGCTTCCGGTCATCGGTGTACCCATCAAATCGTCTCTTGACGGAATGGACGCCCTTCTGGCGATCGTACAGATGCCTCCGGGGATTCCTGTAGCGACTGTGGGTATCAATGGCGCACTGAACGCCGCCATCCTTGCCGTACAAATGCTTTCATTGGAAGATAAAGAACTCGAAACAAAATTCATAGCCTATAAAGAAGGACTGAAAAAGAAAATCGTAAAGGCTAACGAAGAACTGAAAGAAATTAAGTACGAGTTTAAAACAAACTAAAAAGATGGATTTATTCAACTACTCCCGACGGGAAACTTCGGAAGTGAATATTGGGGCCGTTCCGTTGGGCGGCCCCAATCCTATCCGTATCCAGTCGATGACAAATACCCCCACACAAGACACCGAGGCTTGTGTGGCCCAGGCAAAGCGCATTGTAGATGCTGGCGGAGAATATGTCCGTCTCACTACACAGGGGGTGAAAGAGGCCGAAAACCTGATGAACATCAATATCGGCCTGCGCAGTACCGGCTATATGGTTCCGCTTGTGGCCGATGTACACTTCAGCCCGAAAGTAGCCGATGTAGCGGCACAATATGCCGAGAAAGTGCGCATCAATCCCGGCAACTACGTAGATCCCGGACGCACTTTCAAACAACTGGAATATACCGACGAGGAATATGCCGCCGAACTGCAAAAGATACGTGACCGCTTCGTCCCCTTCCTGAATATCTGTAAAGAGAATCATACAGCCGTCCGTATCGGGGTGAACCACGGCTCACTGTCCGATCGCATCATGTCACGCTACGGTGACACGCCGGAAGGTATGGTAGAGTCGTGCATGGAATTCCTGCGCATCTGCGTAGACGAGAAGTTTACGGATGTCGTCATCTCAATCAAAGCATCCAACACGGTGGTAATGGTAAAGACCGTACGCCTGTTGGTATCAGTGATGGAACAGGAAGGCATGTCATTCCCTCTCCACTTAGGTGTTACGGAAGCCGGCGACGGAGAAGACGGACGTATCAAATCGGCTTTGGGCATCGGCGCATTGTTGGCTGACGGGCTGGGCGACACGATCCGTGTCTCGCTGAGTGAAGAACCGGAAGCCGAGATTCCCGTGGCACGCAAGTTGGTGGACTATATTACAAGTCGCCGGAACCATCCGTACATTCCCGGCATGGAAGCTCCGGATTTCAACTACCTTTCTCCGGTACGCCGTAAAACACGGCCGGTACGCAATATCGGCGGAGACCATCTGCCCGTGGTACTTGCCGACCGCATGGACGGACGTATGGAGACCCATCCGCAATTTACACCGGATTACATTTATGCCGGACGTGCTTTGCCCGAACAGACAGAACCCGGAGTTCAATACATCCTCGATGCCGACGTATGGAAAGGAGAACCTGACACATGGCCTGCCTTCAATTATGCACAATTGGAGTTAATGGAAACATGCGTAGCCGAACTGAAATTCCTCTTTACCCCTTACATGGCGCTTACCCGGGAAGTTGTCGCATGCCTGAAGCAACACCCCGAAGCAGTCGTTGTCTCACAAAGTAACCACCCGAACCGTGTAGGCGAACATCGTGCCCTGGCACATCAACTGACGGTGGAGGGATTACAGAATCCGGTTATCTTCTTCCAACACTATGCCGAAGATACAGCTGAAGACTTGCAGGTCAAAGCCGGTGCGGATATGGGAGCCTTGATCTTTGACGGATTGTGTGACGGAATTTATCTCTTCAACCAAGGCAAACTGAGCCATGCAGTGATTGATGCCACTGCTTTCGGAATTCTGCAGGCAGGACGTATCCGCACCAGCAAGACTGAATATATTTCTTGCCCGGGATGCGGACGAACACTGTTCAACCTGCAAAGTACGATTGCCCGCGTCAAAGAAGCCACCTCGCACTTGAAGGGGCTCAAGATAGGCATCATGGGATGCATTGTCAACGGACCGGGCGAAATGGCAGACGCCGACTACGGTTATGTAGGAGCCGGACGTGGCAAAATCAGTCTTTATAAACAGAAGGAATGCATTGAAAAGAATATTCCGGAAGAAGAAGCCGTAGAAAAGCTGATAGAACTGATTAAAGCAAACGGGGACTATGAAGAGAAGACTTCTTCCCTGTCCTCTCCCAAAGAAAAGGAAGACAAATAGTTCTTGTGGACGATGGATAACCGTTACCTCAAAGAGAGTATATCATAGTTCACCACAGATCGCACAGATTTACACAAAACGATTTTTAATCTACTGACAATCAATAATATTTATCTGTGCAAATCCGTGTAATCTGTGGTGAATACGAATTTTGACTTCCTCTTTAAATAGTATACTTAACTATAAAGTTCTTTATCTCTTACGCTGAGCAAAGATCCACTCCATGAATCCGGGATAGTTGAAAGCCGGATTCCAGCTTCCATGATTGCAACCGGGAAACTCAATATATTCCACTTCCGCTCCCAAGTTCTTCAACGCTCTATAAGCCTCACGCGAGCCTTCTACAGGCACTACATTGTCGGCATCACCGTGAAAAATACGGAAACGAACATTTGCTGCATCGGCCAGACGCACCGGATTCACGGTCCCGCAGATAGGAACGGCAGCAGCAAACGTATCGGGAAAACGGACAGCAAGATCGTACGTCGCCATGCCTCCCATAGAAAGACCGACCACATAGATACGGTTACGATCCACCTGAGGCAAATCAAGATAGGTATCCAACAACTCTTTTACTGCACGCAGTACAGGAGTGATCTCTTGTCCTACCGGCATCTCCGAAGGAATAAAGGAAGAGGGACGGGAGGTATACGCCCAATAGTCTTTTTCGGGACATTGAGGTACAAGGACAAATGCCGGATACTTCTCCCGGTTCACCGGATTGAGAAACATCTGACCACCATGTGTCAACTGCTTCTCGTTATCACTCCCCCGCTCACCGGCACCGTGCAGAAAGAGTACCAAAGGATATTGCAGTCCCGTCTTTTCCACCTCCGGACGAAGTAGACGGTAATTGAGAGAATCACCCCGGGAAGAGATAAAAACTTTCTTTTGATACATCTCTTGCGAACGGGCACCCACGCCCAAAAGAAAGAGACTGATAAAGAAAAGGACAAACTGTTTCATGGCTATTCGGTATTATTCTACATATTTAGTTTCGGAAGGTAAAGATACACCATTTTCGTTAAAGGCTTCCACAGCAAAATAATAATCCTGATCGATAGTCAGCGATTTCATCTCCAACTCATTGCCACCGTACACCATCCACGAACTGTATAACTTATCAGGGGCGATCCCCCACAGGACGTTGTATCCCTGAGCCCCTTTCACCGGCTCCCAGCGAACAGTAACATCACGACGGTCGGTGTGCCGATCCAGAGCCAGCTTTTGAGGTGGCCGGGGAGCCTTGCCGAACCCAAGTCCGAATACACGCAGTTCAGAAATAGCCAGATTCGGAGTAGGTACGTCTATATTCTTATAGCGGATATAGCGTGCGGTAGTCGGGACTTCAAGTTCTACATAGTCATTCGGCGTATCCTTATAGCTGCTCCGGCGATCGACCAGTATATTCCAGGTCTCCCCGTCGGAAGAGCCCTCAATCACATAGCGGTGACGCAATCCGGGAATCCGACCGTATAGATTACTCCGATAGTCGTGATAATTCACCTGTACGGCACAGACACGGGCAGGTTTCTCCAGGTCGATCAGTACCCACTGACGTTCATCATTTGCTTCCGCCAGCCAGAAAGACTTGGTTCTTTCATCCGTCAATGCATCCGGTCCGAACTCACCTTTCGCAGTAGATGCCGTCACCGGTTTGCGATAAGAAAGGAGCATCCATCCACGGAACTGCCCCTTCTTGCCGGGTACGGCCGGAGCATAGCGGGGATAATCACCGAAGCGGGTGTCCACGTACATAATACCGTCTTTATCGAATCCGGCAGGAAACATGCAGAGCCGGCGTTCCCAGTTGACGTTGATGGAAAGAGCCATCGAAGCAAAATGCCAATACTCTCCGCCGGGCCCCTGAACCGTACTGCCGTGTCCGGCTCCGTTCATATATCCCCCCGGTTTGTATGACACGGGATTGTGCTTCTGATAGGTGTAAGGCCCCATCGGATGATCGGCTACATAAACACCGTCGGCATAGACATTGAATTCGGTACCGGGAGCACCATACTGCATATAATACTTCCCGTTGTGCTTGGTCAGCCACGGGCCTTCGATATACCCTCCTAAAACGGTATCGCTATGATTCTCACCGAAACGTTCCCAGCCGTGGCGCGGCATGTCGAGATTGAAAAGCTCCTTCACTTCTCCTTTCGGAAGGAACCGGTGATTCTTATCCAGTTCCATACCCCGGATGGGATAAACATTGGACGAACCCCAGAACATATAGGCTTTGCCATCGTCGTCGATAAAAAGATCGGGGTCCTGCAGATTATGAAGGATGGCGGGTGTAGCTTTCCATTCGCCGCTCTTCGGATTGTCGGAATAGAGAATACTCATAGAACCCGAAGGATCACCGGTGACATAAAGCACTGAGTCTTTATAGTTATGCGCGGCCGGAGCGTTGCTCCCCTGCGGATACCAGTCTTTGGGAGCGATAAAATCCCAGTCCAGCAGATCTTTAGAGTGCCAGTATCCATTGGAACGGGTGACGAACATATAATACTCTCCACGGAACCTGACCACTGCCGGATCGGCACCCGAGCGGTAGGAAATGTCCTTGTCGGAGTTATAGATCATATAGGTATAATCTATGTTCAGCGGGTTGCAATAAGTATCTTGCCGCATGTCTTGCGCAAGGGCAAGGGTGGGAGACCCCAAAGCGAGTAAAAGAAGGAATAGTTGTTTCATGGTTGTAATCTATGGTATATCTTATTCTTCTGAGCCGAACCCCAGTCTCTTCAATCCTCTCTGTACATCGGGATGACTCATGAAGAGTTTCCATATCAAGCCTGAGCGATAGTTTTCAATCATCACAATAATCGGTCCCTGATCGATGGCGAGATAAGAGGAAGCAAACCAGTTTTCTGTCAGGTTGAAGGCATCCTTAAAGCCATATTCTCCCCACAGGCGGTCGCCCAATTCTTCGTAGAAATAACGCATAGCCTCCAGAGAATGTTCCGGAGTATAAGGAATGGAAGAGATGGCTGCGGTCGGGGTAATCACTCCCAAGTCGTTCTGCGGGCAATGTGCCGAGTAACCCTGATGATTGTCGCTCGCTGTCAGTCCCCAGCATTTGCGGCCGTATCCTTTATACTTCTTCGGATTATCGATGCAATAAGCACGGTTGATCAGGGTATGTGCTTTCATCTGCTCACCGTAGTCGGCATAACTGTCTTTGAGTCTGCGCGGATCGAGTCCGAGGTAGGAATAATGTGTAAAGAAGAGAGGGCCGCCAAAGTCGGTGCCCAGGGGCAAGCGGATGCCGTAATATTCTTTTCCGTTCTTGAATGTAATGGAGTTGGCCCACCCCTTATGATACACCGATTCACGAATCGGATAAGTAGGCGAAGAAGCCGCCAGAATATAAGTGATATGGCACTCGTTCTGCCCTTTCAGCTGATGGTTCATCGCCCATCCGTTATTGGGTGACCAATGCCAATAAAGCACATCTTCACCTCCACGGGTGAACCAGTCCCACTCTGCCTGATGCCACAGGGTATTGATCAGCCCTCGTATCCGATTCTCTGTCGGATTATCGTGAGTGAAGTACTGGTGTGCCGCTAGCAGTCCTTCGAACATAAAGGCAGATTCCACCAAATCAGCTCCATCGTCTTTCCTGCTGAAAGGAATGGTCTTTCCGGTAGCCCCGTCCATCCAATGTGCCCAGATGCCATGATAGCTATCGGCTTTATTGAGGAACTCCACTATTTTGAGCAGCCGCTCAGCGCCTTGCTCACGGGTGATGAACCCACGTTCCACACCGACTATAATTGCCATTACCCCAAAGCCCGAACCACCGATGGTAGCTATCTCAAGGCGGTCATTGCTGCGCTCACGGGCCAGACCGGACTCGGGATGGGCAAAATCCCAAAAGTAACGGAAAGTTTGTTTCTGGACAAGAGTCATCAACTCATCATCGGTCAGTCTCGGCTGTTTGCCTGTAGCGGTGGCTTGCAACGTACAAGCACAGATCATAAGAAGAAATAAAAGGGTATGTTTCATTGTTGTTGTTAATTCAAGATTTTATCCCCCGAGAGGGCGTGTCGAGACTCATATTTGGTGAATAATGACACGCCCTCAGGTGGCTGCACGGCAGAGACACGGAGATTCCATCGTGCAGTGGGGATAGCGGCTTCCGTTGCCGCAAAGGGCAATCGGAAAGACGCTGTGTGTAATCATGGAATTGATATTATTGGAATGATTCTATTTTAATGAACTGGTTATACATGTTTCATATCAGTTTTTGAGGACTCCCTGCGAGATATCCACCTGCTTCTGCGGGATGAAGAACGTTGCATGTTTTGCTATCGAGAAGTTTGTCTTCCCGTGTGCCTTCATCATCTTCTCCGCATAGCCCGGCACCACCTTGTCCGCACGGATCAGGTCGAAGAAGCGGTGTCCCTCCAAAGCCAGTTCGATGCGGCGTTCGTTCCAGATGATCTCGCGGAGCTTCTCTTTACCGGTTTCCGTAATCTCGGGCAATCCCACTGTCATATCCGCCGGATGCACCGTTCTGCGGGCACGGGCGCGCACCATTTCCAGCTTGTCGAGTGCTTCCCGGCTTTCGCCCAGTTCATTGCAGGCCTCGGCATACATCAGCAGTACATCGGCATAACGCAGGAAGATCAGGTGACAATTCTGTTTGGCAAACGAGTTCTCGTTCCAGTAACCGGTAGGCCAGATGGTCTTTTTGTTGGCACGGGGCGGCACTTCTTTCTTGAAATGAATCTCGCCCTTTCCCTCCAATGTCTCTCCATCGTAGAAAATGGTTGCCGTGCGTCGGGGATCTCCCGCTTCATAGGCTTGGTCGAGAGCTTCGGAAGGAGAGAACATCCCCCAGCCCATCTCACCGCGAATGCCCTGCCATTTCACATACTCCGACTCGAGGTTGCGTTCGGTCGATTCGCCCCAGAGGTATTGGTCGGCAAGCATCACTTCGTCCGAATAGTAAGAGTTCGGATTGAACAGGTCGCGATAATCCCGGTGCAGGCTATACTCGCCGCGGGCAATCACCTGACCGGTGTATTTCTTCACGTTGGCATAGTCCTGACGGAAGAGATATACCTTGGCCAGCAATCCTTCGGCTGTTCCCTTGGTGGCGCGTCCCGACTCTTTCGCACCCCACTCCTGACGGGTAGGCAGATGCTCGGCTGCATAGGTCAGGTCTTCAATGATCTGTTGATAGACAGCCTCTTCGGTTGCACGGGGCTGATTGTATTCGCCGGGCTGCAACACCTTGGTCACCAGAGGCACCCCGCCGAAGGCGCGTACGAGATTGAAGTAGAAGAATCCCCGGAAAAAACGGGCCTGGGCGACGCACTTCACCCGGAGCTCTTCGTTCTTCACCGCACCCAGATTGTCCAGAGCCACATTGCATGAAGCGATAGCTTTATAATTGCCTTCCCACCAGCCGTTGATCTCGGAGGTAGAGGCGTCGTAAGTAAAGTCGTTGAACTGGTTCAGACGTGCCACACTGCCGTCCGCCAGTTCGCTGCCTGTATCGGAGTTATCACCGGGTAGCTCGGTGATGGCAAACCATGAGAATCCGATGATGTCCCACGCCCGGAGTTGGGTATAGATGGCGTTAATACTCATCAACGCGCCTTCTTCTTCGCCGAAGAAGACATCTTCGGTCAGCTTTCCCTGCGAATCTACATCGAGGAAATCGGCACAGGAAGAAAGGGTCAGTGCCGAAGCCAGTAATATTGAATATATCTTTTTCATTGTAATGGTTTTGGGTTCACCACAGAGTAACACAGGGTCTCACAGAGTTTAATCTCATAGAATGTTTAAAAGGAAATCATCTCTGTGAGACTCTGTGTTACTCTGTGGTAAATCGTATTCATGTCTATATCATTTAATATTAGAAAGTTACGTTCAGGCCGAAGCGGCAGGTAGCTGTCACCGGATAGATCTGACGGTCGATGCCGCCCAGCACTTCGGGTGTGAAGCCGTTATAGCCGGTGAAATAGGCCAGGTTGTTGCCGGAGAAGTAGACTCTCAGATTCTGCACGGATACCTTCTGCATCCATGATTTCGGGAAAGTATATCCCAGTTCCACCGTTTGCAGTTTCACGTACGAACCGCTCTCTACGTAGCGGCTCGACACCTGATAGTTATTGCCTTCCAGAGTCATTCGCGGTGTCATGGTATTCGGATTTTCGGGTGTCCAGCGGTCGAGGAAGGAGCGGTCCCAATTGTCCGAACCGGAGAAACGTTCCACCTGCTTGGCATTGAATATCTTGTTTCCGAAGTTGCCTTGGAAGTCGATAGAGAGGTCGAATCCTTTCCAGGAAGCACTGATGCCCAGACCGCCGATGAACTTGGGAGTGGGACTGCCCAGATCCTTGCGGTCGTTGGCCGTGATGTATCCGTCACCGTCTACATCTTCGTATATCAGGTCGCCGGGACCTACGTTGTTCTGATACTGTTGTCCGGCATTTCCGGTGGCAGCGGCGGCACGCTCGTTGTAGTCTTTGATCTGTGCCTCGTTCTGGAAGATGCCGATCACGTTGTAACCATAGAAATATTTAATCGGCTTTCCTTCTTCGGTCATCTGTACGGATTTCCCGGCGCCGATATCACCGCTGGCGATGCGTTTGCCGCCCAGGCTGATGACTTCGTTTTTGATCGTCGTTCCGGTCAGGCGTATGCCGTACCGGAAGTCCTTCAGCGAATCTTCCCATTTCACGGTAAAGTCCACACCGCTGTTGCGCACCGCCCCCACGTTTGTTTCTACCGGGGTGAGGCCTACGGAAGCCGGTACATCCACCGTCACCAGCATGTCTTTCGTGTCCCTGCGATAATAGTCTAGTTCAAGTGAAAAGCGGTTGTTCAGCAGTCCGAGGTCGAAGCCGAGGTCCATCTGCTCCGAACGTTCCCAATGGACGCTCCGGTTGGAGAGTGACGTGATGGTTCCGCCGGGATAGAACACGCCGCCAAACACGGCATCATAGGACGGAGAGATATTGGCGAGCGCCCGGTATTTGTCGTTACCTATCTTATCATTACCGATCTGTCCCCAGCTTCCTCTGAGCTTCAGGTTGCTCAGCCACTGCACGCGGTCTTTCAGGAACGCTTCTTCGGAGACTCTCCATCCGGCAGCTACTGAGGGGAAGTAGCCCCAACGATTGTCAGGACCGAACTTGGATGAACCGTCGGCACGGACCGAGACAGTCAGCAGATAGCGGTCCATCAACGCATAGTTGGCACGGAAGAGGTAAGACATCATTGTTTCATGGTATCCGTTGTTGACCACCGACTTGGAGCCTGCCGAAGCCTGGTCGAGATACCAGTAGTTTTCGTTATCGGAGAAGAAATCGCGTCCGGTGCCTTCCAGCAACTCGTAAACACGCTTCTGCGCCGTGATACCTCCCAAGAGGTTGAGCCGGTTCTTATCATTGATCTTCCAGTCATAAGTCAGCAGGTTCTCCCACAACCAGGTAAAGTCGCGGTCCCAGGTTTTGGAGAGGCTGTTGGTTTCGTTCTTCTGTGTTTCCGAAACGTAGTATTTCGGCACGAAGTTGCGGCGGCGTCCGTTGATGTAGTCGATGCCGAGGCTGGTTTTAAAGTCAAGCCCGTTCAGGATATTCCAGTTCAGGAAGGCGCTGCCCACGATACGTTCTTTCCAGTCGTCATTGTTTGTATAATGGAGTGTGGCGACGGGATTGGCAGAAGAGGCGCTTTCGGAATCCATAAAACTCCCGTCTTCATTGTAGGGACGCTTCACGGGACTGATGGTATAGGCAGCTTTCACCACCGCGCTGTTTTCGTTCTTCTTATGACTGAAAGAGGCCGACAGATTGTGCCCGAGGGTCAGCCGTTTGCTGATCTTGTAGCTATTGTTGGCACGCAGGGTGAAGCGGTTGTAGGTGTTTCCGGTGATGATGCCGTCCTGCTGGTAATATCCAGCGCTGAGGTTGTAGCGCACCTTCTCCGATCCGCCGCTGACGCTGAGCTGATAGTCGCGTACGGAAGCCACACGGAAGATTTCGTCGAACCAGTTGGTTCCTTTGCCCAGTGAAGCAGGATCGTCAAACTTGGGTTTTCCGCCTGTGTTGACCAGTGCTTCGTTCAGCAGTGTCGCGTATTCGGTGGCATTGGCCATCTCGAAGCTGCTGTTGTTGAACTGGAATCCTTCGCTGGCGGTGAAGTTCACCACCGCTTTTCCTTCCGTTCCCTGCTTGGTAGTGACGATAATCACACCGTTGGCACCGCGCGAACCGTACATGGCGGTCGCTGATGCATCTTTCAGCACCTCCATCGACTCGATGTCGTGTGTGCTCAGGAAAGAGATGTCGTCCATAAACATTCCGTCCACCACATAAAGGGGATTGCTGTTATTCGTTGTGCCGATACCACGGATACGTACTTCGGGCGAGCTTCCGGGAGCACCGTTAGCCGAGATATACACACCGGAGACACGTCCCTGAAGGGCATTCGCCACGTTGGGAGTGGCAACTTTCGTGAGATCCTTGCTCTTCACCGCACCTACCGAACCGGTCAGGTCGGACTTACGTTGTATACCATAACCGATCACGACAACTTCGTCTATCAATTGGTTATCTTCTTCAAGAGAGATATCCAGCTTCGAGGAGGCAGTCACCTTGACCTCCTGCGTTTTCATGCCGATATAACTGAAAACAAGAGTGGCGCCCGAAGGAACATTCGGAATAGAATAGTTGCCGTTAAAGTCCGTAATGGTTCCGGACGATTGACCTTTCAGCAGGATACTGGCGCCAATGATAGGCTCCCCTGTCTTTTTCTCGGTAACAACACCCGAGATGGTCAGACTGCCCTGCGCAAAAGAAAGCATGGAGAGCAGCAACATCATACATAGGGTAAACAGATTTTTTTTCATCGTTTGGTACTGATTTAAAATTCTGCTGCAAACTTAGACGGTAAATTGATGTAAGTCAAAAAAAGGGGTACTACAAGAGTACCGTGCAGAAAAAAATAAGATTTCCGCACTACTTCATCCCTACTGCAAAGGAATATAATTAATTAATATTCAATAAAATAAAAAATAGATTCTGAAAGGAGACCGGAATATGACTACTTCATCTGTTCTACTCCTTTCCGTCGATGAAATATTTGCTTTAAAGACTCCGGAGAGGAAAAAAGACTTTTTAGATTCTGCACTCCGGGATGAAAATATCAGAACCGGTTGGTGCATGAACAGGACTTTTTCCAAAAGGAAAAAGGAGAAGAAAAAAAGCTAAGGACATAAGGTAATTTTGTACAAATAAAGAAATAGGATTACGCCTTATTTAATGTTCGAACTAATTACTAAAAGTCACATCAGGGTATTTACCCCCTATAAAATCATCGCTTAAGCGATGATTTTTCAAGATTTAAATCTTTCCCCGCCAAGACTTAAGTCTCGAGATGGAGGCGTCTAAAGGGCAATTTTTGAAGTTTTGGCTTTTGTATAAAAAGAAAACCGCTACAAGTAGCGGTTTTCCGTATAATATATAATTATTTATGATTTATCATCAGATTCTCTTTTCTGATCATGTTTTATCGTAACGGGGAGTACATTCGGATTGATTCTATGGTTCTACAAAGATAGGACAATAAATCAAAAATACAATCTTATTTTCTTTATTATTCTCCCTTCAGAAGAAATCGTGCCTTTTTTACATCCCGGCTGTTTCCGCCAATCATTACATCGAAATCACCCGGTTCGCAGACAAACTGCAAATCGTAATTATAGAACTTCAACAATTCCGGCGTGATGCTGAAGCTTACTTTACGAGACTCTCCGGCCTTGAGGAAAATCTTCTCAAAACCTTTCAGTTCTTTCACCGGACGGGTGACGCTGCCCACCAGGTCGCGGATGTAAAGCTGAACCACCTCCGCTCCGTCACGGCTGCCGGTATTGGTGACGGTAACAGTCGCCGTCAGTTCGCCATCAGCACTCATCTCCGTGCTGCTCAGGTGAATATCACTGTAGGCAAAAGTCGTATAAGATAATCCGTAGCCAAACGGATAGAGCGGCTCGTTGCTCACGTCGAGGTAATTGCTGCGGAACTTTTCAAACCAACGTCCCTCTTGCAACGGACGCCCGGTGTTTTTATGATTGTAGAACAATGGAATCTGGCCTACATTTTGCGGAAAAGTAGCGGTCAGTTTTCCACTGGGATTGACATCGCCGAAAAGCACATCGCTGATGGCATAAGCGGCTTCACTCCCTCCGAACCATACGTTGAGGATGGCAGGCACGTGTTCTTCTTCCCAGGTGAGCACCAGCGGGCGACCGGTAAAAAGCACAAGCACAACGGGCTTTCCGGTTTTGAGTAATTCCTGCAACAGCGCTCTCTGTACATCCGGCATCTCCAGGTTGGTACGCGAACTGCTTTCTCCACTCATTTCGGACGACTCGCCCAGTGCGGCGACAATGACATCGGCCCCGGCAGCCACTTTCAGAGCTTCGTCCAGAAGTTCGCGATCCGTACGGTTATCCCGGTGCAGTTCACGTCCGAACATGGTGGCGCGCTTCTCATAGTCGGCATCGCCAATCAGATTACTTCCCTTGGCGGTTACCACTTTTGCTCGGTCACCGACTACTTCCCTGAGTCCTTCGACCAACGAGGGAGCGTTATCCAGCACAGCAGCTACGCTCCAGGTGCCCGGCATGTTGGAACGGGTGTTCGCCAACGGACCGACTACGGCAATGGTTCCTTTCTGGCTGAGTGGCAACACACCTTCATTCTTCAGCAGCACAAAGCTCTCCGAAGCAGTCTTACGGGCAATGGCACGGTGTTCTTTGGTGAAAATCTGCTTCTTGGGACGATTCACGTCGCAATACTTATAAGGATTGTCAAACAGTCCCAGCTTATACTTCGCTTCCAGAATACGGCGGCAGGCGGCGTCGATGGCAGCTGCGGATACTTTGCCTTCCTCCACCGACTTCTTCAGAGTGCCGCTGAAGGCATCGCTCACCATATCCATATCCACCCCGGCATTCAGGGCGAGGGCGGCAACAGTCTGCTGGTCACCCATGCCGTGGTCTATCATCTCGTTGATACCGGTATAGTCCGTTACCACAAACCCGTCGAAACCCCACTGCTTGCGCAGCACATCGGTCATCAGCCACTTGCTTCCGGTGGCAGGCACACCGTCCACTTCGTTGAACGAAGCCATTACGCTGCCGACACCTGCCTCGACTGCGGCTTGGTAGGGCAGCATGTATTCATTAAACATACGCTGGCGGCTCATATCCACCGTATTATAATCGCGCCCCGCCTCTGATGCTCCATAAAGGGCGAAATGCTTCACACAAGCCATTATCTCGTCATTCCGGCTCATATCCTTTCCCTG
Source organism: uncultured Bacteroides sp. (assembly GCA_947646015.1). GTDB lineage: Bacteria > Bacteroidota > Bacteroidia > Bacteroidales > Bacteroidaceae > Bacteroides. Next base: position 65,002 of record CANSEY010000022.1, read on the forward strand.
GTATCCGCGTATCATGGCACGGGCGATGGCTGCGCCGAGGAACGGGTCTTCACCGTTTCCCTCCGACACGCGCCCCCAACGGGGATCACGGCTGACGTCCACCATCGGGCTGAATGTCCACGAGATACCGTCGGCACTGGCTTCGACGGCAGCTATACGGGCGGACTCTTCGATGGCTTTCATATCCCAGGTACACGACAGGCCGAGAGGAATAGGGAAAATGGTTTCGTATCCGTGGATTACGTCCATACCGAACAACAAGGGAATGCCGAGGCGGCTCTCCTCCACCGCCTGCCGCTGTACTTCACGGATGCGTTCCACTCCTTTCAGGTTGAACAGTCCTCCCACCTCTCCGTTACGGATTCGTTTGGCTACATCGCTGCTTTTCGCCTGTCCGGTAGTGATCTCTCCGGTCACGGGCAGGTTGAGCTGGCCGATCTTCTCCTCCAGCGTCATCTTTTTCATTAACTGGTCGATAAAGCGGTCCATATCCCGGGGAGCCTTCTGTGCCTGTAACCCGGCGGCCACTACGACCAAAGAAGCGGCAAGCGCCTGCATTCTTCGTACAAAATGTTTCATGGTCTTTACAGTTTTAGTATCTATTTATGAATGTTCTGACTTTCCGGATGCAAATAAAACAAATCTGCGGCAAACAGACTCCATTTACCCATACGGCAAGAATACTGCAAACCGGGAAAAACAAAAAAAGAAGTACTGCATTGGTACTTCTTTCCATATCAAACAGTTCATTGCCAACTATTTGAACGCAATCATAAAATCCGTCAGGCTGCTCTCCGGAGGAAGGCCCAGCTTCTTGCGCAGACGATAGCGGGCAGCATCGACACCTCTCACGGAGATGTTCATCAGCTTCGCAATCTCCTTTGTCGGCAGATTGAGCCGGAGCAATGCGCACAAACGCAAATCGCCGGAAGTCAGGTCAGGGAACTTCTCTTTCAGGTTTCGGAAGAAGTTCTCGTGGATGCGGTCAAAATTGGACTGGAACATGTTCCAGTTCTCTTCATCCGAAACCATATTCTGGTTGATCATTGAAAGCAGCTTATCCAGGTTCTTGCGCGTATATTGCCCCGAGAGTTTCTGCTGTTGCAACTCCTCTTTGAGTGAATTCAGAAATTCCTGATGCGCAATATTGGTCATCACTACACCCGAAAGCTCTTTGCTTTTGAAACGGAGGTCGGCCTCGAGTTGCTCTTTCTCCAGTTCCATGATCTTCTTCTCCTGCTGCTCTATCTCCGCTTCGTGACGGGCACGTTGCCGCTCAATGACGGCATCTTTTTTCTTCTTGGTGTATACGTAGACTCCATAGAGCAGCCCCAGCAGCAAGGCCATCCCGGAAAGCGCATAGACAGCGACAGCCGGATACGAAAGATACCAGGGCCTCAAAATGCGGAACGGAAGGTCGACAGAGGAAATCACTCCGTTCTCGTCGTATACCTCGGCACGGAAACAATAAGAGCCGAACGGAAGACGGGTAAATTCTTTCTGCAAGTCCGGAAGGCCTTCGGTCCACTTACCGGAGGCGGATAGCCCTTCAAGCCGGTAGCGCACGTTCAGCGCAAAATCGTTGTAGACAGGATAGGCCAGGGAAATGCTGATATTATTGAAAGCTGAAGCTATCTCGTCGGTACCGGAAACGGGCAGTTGTATCCGCTCTCCCGTCTGCTCGTCGGATGCCGAAAAACCCGAAACCCACAAAGACGGCTTCTGACGTGACTTGTACAAACCGGTGCTGTCGGCAGCAATGCGGGCAAAAGAGTTGTTCAGGCAGAGGTAGGAGCAGTCGTTCCGCCTGTCGTATACCATCCGTGCCAGTCCTTCGATGGGAAGGTTGCCGAACATGGAGAAAGGTATTCTCCTCTCAACTTTAAAGTCGCTCACGGTACATCTCACCAGATAGGCTTCGCGGTCACTGAGAAACCAGTAGAGATCTCCCTTCATGACGTCGACGGTATGAATGCCCCTGAGCGTTGCCAACTGTTCGTTCATCGCTTTGTAGGGGATGATGGAATCCGCCATGTCATCGTAAGTGTAGAAGTTCCGCCCATCCGAGAAAGCGACACGCCCGTTCACCTTGAACAAATAGCAGTTTCCACCCTGATTGCCGGACAAGGAATCATACTGTTTCAGGTCCGTCACCTGCTTCAGCTCTTCATCGAGACGTAGCCGGTAGAGCCCCTTTCGCATGTGTTGCACCCAGATATTCCCATGAGCGTCCACTTCAATATTCTTCGCCATGTGACTGAAGTTGCCCACCGAGTTAGCGAAGTACCATTCGCCGGTAGCACTCTTCTTGTAAATATTCAAAAAGGTATAGGTGCCCTGTATCAGGAGTTGCTCGCCGTTGATCTGCGCCTGCCGCATACACATAGCCCCCCGCACATCGGAAAGAAGCCGGGCTTGCATGCCTTTAATCTGGAAAGTACCTTTATTATGACCGCAAAGCACCTGGCCGCCCCACTCTCCAATGGTCCATGCCTGCTCTTCAAGGCCCGGAACCAACTCCAGACGGGTATCTTCAAGCCGGTACAGCCCTTGATTGGATGCGATGTAAGCGTCCTTATCGCGTACCAGCACATCATAAACCATCCCGACTTTGCGGCGAACCGGCTCGAAATGGTAAATCAGCGAATTATTGCGGACATAGGCAATACCATTGTCGAGGGCTGTCCAGATATTATTGTCCATATCACAATACAGGCCCAGAACGGTATTATTCTCCAACTGGTTATCAGCATTCTCCTTCCAAAGCAAGTGTCCCTCTTTGCTGAAAGCATACAGCCCGTTGGAGATAGTGCCTATCACGTAACAAGAGTCTTTTGTCATTACCGCACGATTAACAGTATGGCGCTTCAGTTCTTCATCACTATCAGTGTGCCAGGGGCGGATGCCGGAAGAAGTATGGATATATCCTCCGCTATTGCGGGTCAGCAACAACATTCCGCCGGGATAAGGCAACCCTGCCAGAACATCGCTATCACCCAAATCCTGACGAGAAATCAGGGGAATAAACTTATCGCCTGCAAAAGTACAGACGCCTCCATTGATCAGTTGGGAATACAGCGTGTCCCCGATCCGGAAAAGGTTCAGGGGAAGTTCAGGGCAACGGACTCCCTTCGTCCCCTTACCGTCGTATATAAAATAGGATCCGAATGACTGGAAGATTATATTTCCTCCCTGCTCTACAATGGTCCATATCTCGTCATTATGGAAATCGAATCCTTTTACCTGCTCTTTCAGAGAATGATACTCCAGCAAGTTCAGGTCGTTCTGTTCAAAATAACCGAACTCTTCGAACGATCCGACATAGATCCGCCTGTCGGAAGCCACATAGACCGCACGCACAATACCCGAAGTCGGCAGTGGAAACAGCTTCCATCGGCTTCCGTCATACCGGAGCAGTCCACTGTTGTTGCCAAAGTACATCACCCCGCGTTCATCTTGGGCAACCGCCCAGTTTTCATTTCCGGCATTATAGTCAAGAACAGAATAGTTGCGGACAATGGGTGAGAAAGGGACAGGACTCCCCAGGCAAGAAAAAGAAAAGGTACAGGCAAAAACTAGGAACAATAACAGATTCTTCATCAGTCAGTCGTCTTTAGAAAAATTCTTTGTGCGGAAAAAGTAGAGCTACCCAATCGAACGTTGATAGTTTGTTTTCACCACAGATAACCCGGATGCACAGAATGTATGCTTCCTAAAGGAACTTCTGCGAAAATCGGAGTTATCCGTGGTGTTCTGATCCGACCGGCCGGATATTTATTTCTTTACCGGAGCACTCAAGGTCTCTTTATATTTCACCGGATCGGCCAATATCTTAAGAGCAGCTTGCAGCCCGTCGTCATCTTTTAATTGCTGGATGATGCCGCCACGTGTGTAGTAGTAACGCTTAATGATTTCATCGGCGATCATCGACCTGATATCTTTAGAGAAATAGTCGAGGTCACGGTCCAAGTTATGAGTCAGCTTCTTCTCCAATGCCTTTATCTCTTCCGAAGCCTCATCCAGATAACCTTCGAACTTGGCAGCCTCTTTTAGCGTCTTCATAATCTTCTCACTTTGCTGATCGTACTTGAAATCAGCTTTCTTCACCATCGCTTTAAAGTCGTTATAGTCGGCATCGGTCACCTTGAACTCCTGTGGAGAAGGAATACTCGGATGCTTCAGGCAATACTGCGTCGCATAGTCGAAAATCAGGTTATCACGTACCAGATAGAAAAGAATATTAGGCAATTTCTCCTGCTTGACTTCGATGTCCGGCATCACTCCTCCCCCATCACGAACTTCACGACCGGCTGCCGTATGGAACACGGTAGTCAGACTATCGGGGATAGTACCTACACTGCCATCTTCATTGCGGTGTTTATAGTCGATGGCCTGCACACAGCGTCCGCTGGGAATGTAATACTTAGAAGTAGTAAGCTTCATTACTCCTCCATAAGGCAATGGGCGAGTGGTCTGCACCAGTCCTTTTCCAAACGTACGGCTACCTACAATCACAGCACGGTCGAAATCCTGGAAAGCTCCGGAAAGGATTTCGGAAGCGGAAGCCGTAGCACCGTTCACCAGTACAGTAATCGGGATATCGAGATCCAGCGGTTCACGTAATGTCTTATAAGTATTGCTGGCCTGTTTGGTCTTTCCCTTCGTCGTTACAATCACTTTACCACGAGGCAAGAAAAAATTAGCAATCTCTACCGCTTCTTCCAAGCGTCCGCCACCGTTACCACGCAGGTCAATCACCAATGAAGTGATACCTTCTTTCTTCAGTTTCAGAAAGGTCTTCTTAAAATCTTTCGAAGGAGTGCCGGAAAAAGTACTCAGATTGATGTAACCTACATTCTTATTAAAAATGGTATCATAAGGAATCATCGGAGTCTGGATGGTTTGACGCACAATATCAAATTCCAATGGCCGTGTTCCTCCTTTTTCGTCCGGACGCTCCACTTTCAGCTTGAAACTGGTACCTACTGCTCCCCGGAGCATCTGGCTGACTTCCTGGTTATTTTTCCCCGCCAAATCTTTTCCGTCAATCTCCATCAGTATATCACCGGCCTTCAATCCGACCTTAGCTGCAGGAGTTCCCTCAAACGGTTCGGCTATCATCGAACGTTTCAGCTTTTGATTGTACGTGATCAAAGATCCGATACCTCCGAACGAGGCATTCAACATTTGCTGCAGTTCGGCCTGATCGTCCTCCGGATAGTATTCCGTATAGGGATCGAGCGAAGACAACATATAGTCGATCCCTTCACGGACCGTCTTATTCGGATCAAGCGTATCTACGTAAAACATATCGAGTTCTTTGACGATAGAATTAAAGGTATCCAGATTTTTAGCAATCTGGAAGTTACGGTCGTCACCGCTCTTGAAACTAAAGAATGCTACAGCAACCAACACTGCTGCCAACAGGACACCATTTCGTCTATTCAGAAACTTTTTCATACACTTTTCGTTAAAATGAGACGTAAAAGTAACTCATTGCCTGCTTACTCTGACAGAACTTCGTTAATATTTAACTTTATTTCATCCCAACGCTCACCGGGAATCGTGGTTCCAACTATCTGTATAACATTTCCGGAGAGAATTGAACCAATCTTAGCACACTTCTCCAAAGAATATCCGCAAGTCAGTCCGTACAGAAATCCGGATGCGAAATAGTCGCCTGCTCCTGTTGTATCAATCACTTTTTTCACCGGAATAGCTTCTACCTTAATTTCTTCAGTACCCTTACGAATATAAGAACCATTGCCGCCTACCTTTACAATGGCAATACTGCATTTCTTACTGATCAACTCAAGAGCTTCTTTCGGATCTTCTTTGCCCGTAAACGCTTTCGCTTCTTCTTCATTGGCAAAAACAATATCTACATATTTATTTATTAATAAGGTGAAGAATTCAAGATCACCCGCTACGATATTATAACTGGCCATATCCAGACAAACCTGCAATCCGGCCTCTTTTGCCAACTCGATGGCATGAAGAATCATATCATGATCCTGTACCAGATACCCCTCGATAAGCAGATATGCATACCCTTTGAACATATCCAGCGTTAAATCTTCGGCTTTCAGCGTAGAGGCAGCACCGAGATAAGTACCGAAAGTACGTTCTCCGTCCGGAGAAATAAAAGTAGAAGCAACTCCCGATGGCAGATCAGACACTAATAATTTATCTTCGATGCCATTTCTTTGCAGATTTGCCCGAAAAAAGTTTCCGTAAGCGTCATTTCCGATTTTTCCGATAAAACCGGTCCCGGCACCCAAACAAGCGAGTCCGAGGATCGTATTTGCAGCCGCTCCACCGGTTGCCAAGTGGGTTTTCATTTGGCTAAATCGTTCGTTAATCTGCTGTAACTTAGCATCATCAATAAGTTGCATGCTTCCCTTGGGTAATCCCATTTCATCAAGGAGTGTATCATCTTTCAGGGTTGCAAGTACGTCTACCAGGGCGTTGCCCAATCCAATTATTTTATCCATTTCACTAATTTTTTTTGCAAAGATATTGCATATTTCAAAATATCCTATTACTTTTGCATCGCAATTGAGAAAAACATTCTTCCTTAGCTCAGTCGGTTAGAGCATCTGACTGTTAATCAGAGGGTCC
>CANSEY010000023.1 GCA_947646015.1 uncultured Bacteroides sp.
TATACACTTATATTTTGTTGCGATATTTAATACTGCAAATGTAAATGTATCAAAACACCCTCTTTTTTTATATCACTCGTTAAACATGCCAATAGCCCCATCCGCAGAAATCATTTCAGCCGTTATTTTTAACCTGCGGCAACGACTGTTGTTATAGAACCTCACCTGAGCATTCCCTGCTTCATCCGGCATCACTTCCGGGTTCCAGTATAATGTGCGGCGATAGTCCTCTTCTTTGGGAAGAACAGAATAATCGGGATGATAAAACTCTACAGGTTCGCTATAGCCATCCAACCAAGTTTTTCTGACTCCCCTGCCTCCTTTTACGGGAATCTCTCCTTCCGGATAGGTTTCAATAAAAACAGCACAACCATATATTTCATCTACATCCATCGGAGACATACGGATGTCAGCATAACGACATCTTGCCGATAATTCCTCGTTGATATAAATAGACTTGATAGCCACCAGGCGAAGTGTCCGGTATCGGGTCTGATCTATTTCAGTAGCCTCCGTTCGTTTATAGTTTATCACATACAAGGGAGAGCGACCTTTATACTGCAACCATTCCTCACCACCACTATACCTGCGTATGAAATTGGGATTCATACGGACAAGTAACTCGTGGATATCTTCACCGATATAACCTCCCTTATCCAAAATATCATCCATCTCCGAAGGTACATCGTAGTAAGCAACCGACTTCGAACGATTTTCATAAATATCCTTCTCACGACTCCATTTCTTAGCCTTCACCACTACTTCACCCAAACGGTGATTTTTCTCTCTCATACCCCGTTTTGACAGAGAATCTTCATAAGCATCCATAAAACGATTATAATCGATATCATCACCAATCACAGTATCTGTCTGTAGTTCCTGTTCTGCTCCCGGTTTATCTCTGCCGGACAGGCTTATCTGCATTTCTCCCAGCGGATATTGTGTAGGTTGAGGGCTGAAGACTCTGTCTAATACAATCCGGTGGTCTTTCCGCTTACCTTTCTCCATCACAGAAAGAATCAGATTCCACTTGCCAATAATATCGGTAATAAAAGCAAAACGTCCCACACTGTCTGTTTCAAACAGGTTAAGAGAAAGCGCTCCCGGTGAAGTTTCCTCATCTCCCCGCTTCGCCAGAAAAGAAGAGACTTGTATATTTGGTTTAGGCTTACCTCTAACAAATGAAACAACTTGTCCATGCACTTCAATCCCTTGTTCGGGCATGTACTTCAATTCAAACGGTTCTACCCCCGACTCGTATTTCCATGCATAACGCCGCCATCCCTGCACCAACAACAAATGATCCAAAGCTGTTCTGTGCTCTTTATCATCTGCTTCGAAATAATAGAGCGGACGATGAACGTAGCCTTTAATCTCAGACATTAACAATAAGTCCGCTAACATAGAATGCCGGCTTTCCACTTCTTCCCATCCGTCACGCACAGATACTGATATCGGAGCGGACACAGGCTTACCCGCCGTGTCACGTACTGAAAAGTCCAATAAGACACGATCAAACGGCTGATAATCCTCTTTGTTTTTCCGGACACTGATTGTCAATGGCTCCGGTTTTCTCATAAAGATAAGGCGGTCGGCAATAATCTGTCCTGCTGTATCAAACAATATGATCTGTACCACCCCTGCCTTCCATTCCGTCTTGTCAAGTTTGAAAGAGACAGGCGTATTTTTCCGGATGTTCAACAGACAATAATTAAGCAGTTTCCCATGACCAAGCACAGCTAAACCTAAGACAGACTCCGGTGTATACGGATTCTTTTGTACACTGACTGCTATACTGTCTTCCGAAGAAAGATTGTCAACCTGCAAGACATATCCCTGCAACCGGGCTTCCGGCAAATCAAAACGGTACTTTTTTCCATTCAACTCCACCTCAGCCTTATGATTTCCTCCGTTCGTAGGAGTATATACAAAAGTGCCACGTCCTTCGTGTACAGTGGCAAAGGAGGCGATTTCTTTCTTTTCCCGGTTGATAACCGTTCCGGACAGTGCAATCGGATTTCCATAGGCATCCGTTGCCTCAAAAGCAACGCGGGAAGGAATGCCTTCGACCAAATTTCCTCCTTCAGGAAAAAACTTCAGATTGGCTTTTTTCTCCTTAGCCGTTTTTTTCCGTACCTGCGGATATTTATAAACAGCATATTTCTGTATGTTCTTCTCTTTAAAATCACCAGCCACCCGAGGCTTATCAAATACCGGAAGAACCCGGGAGAAAATAACCTCCTCTCCAAAGTTCAACATATATTTCGTGTAGGCACGAACCTCATAAAAACCGGAATAAAAAGGTAGTTGTGTTAATTCGAAACTACCGTGGCAACGGCCGTTCTTAACAGGCAATACACGTTTCGCTATGACTTCCCCACCCGGATTCAGCAATTCGACATAAAGGGTTTTACTCAAATCCGACGGGCGGTTCAGTTCGGATGTCACAACATAACACTGAAACCAAACAGGGTCTCCCTGATAATAACTGGTATTGTCGAAATGTAAATAGACTTTTTCCTGTGGCAGCATTTCTCCGAAATTCTGCACTGCTTCAATATAGCCCGATAATTTACGAACGATACTGTCCGGCATCTGGGCTTGCAAAGAAAATGGCAGTGCCGACAAGAGGAATAGTAAGACGAGGATAGCCCTGTTCATCATAATTCATCTATTTCAAATTTGTGTTTAAGATTAGATCTGTCCTACTCCGGAGAGAATCTGTTCTCCAGTGATTACCAGCCAAATATAGGAAAAAGAATTGAAAAATTGGGATGATTTACTCTTTTTTATATGCTATACCATATCATCTCCCGTCTTGGCAAATGTAACACGAATCGTCTTATGAAACGGAATGAAACGCGAGATAACAGCTATTATGATCGATATCACCAACAGATAACCTAATATTTCTTTCAGTGCAAGCAACAGACTCTGCTCCTGCAAAGTTCCATAAAGAGAATGGGTAGCTATCTGTACCGCTTCATCATATCTGTGTCCTTGTGCAAGCGCATTATTCAGAGACTGAGTATAACGGGACGCAGCCAGCGGGTCGGCAGTCGTGATAGTCTCCGACAAAGAATATATATATTTCTGTTGCAGACGATACAGCATATTGCTGTAAAAAGAAGTAGCCATGATAGGTGCCAGTACCGAACGGAAGATTATCAGAAAGAAAGCATTCGACAACAAAAACTTCGGGTTCAAATCTTCTACGGCAAACAGGGCAAAGGCTATAATCAAAGTCAACATACCCAATCCGCGGAAAAAGATGGGCAGATATAACATTTCATACGTACTGTTCGGCGCAATGCCAAAATATAGAATACCAAAGAAAATAACAAAACAACTCATTCCGCCCGCTATCAGAAACCGGAAACGCCAACGCTGCCAACGAAACCACCAGAAACAGATAAAAGCTCCGATTACATACCCCGGGAGCAAAAAGATATAAAGAGAATAGGTATGCGTGCTGTCAACTTTCAGGATGATGCTCAGGTAATTGGTTAATAATGTGGTGGATGTACTGAAAAACATAACAAGCATCATATAGAAATATCCGATGATTGCTTTAGGCTGAAACAGAGGGGCAAGACTAACATAGGGATTCTTCGAATGGTGCTGAATCCAGATAAATAATGCGATCAGTATAGGAGAAATTACAATATAAGCACAAAGTTTGGCAGAAGCCATCCAATCCAGAACTTTCCCATAATTGATGACGTAAATCAGCATCAGCAGCCCTACCGAAATGATAAACATCTCCCGAATATGCAAATCGGATAACGGCACCGATTTAATCGGGCGGTTATGCCGGAAACAGATGATAACAAACAGAACAGAAACCAGAATCAAAAGCATCATGAAGTAATACATATACTTCCAGTTATAGTGATATGCCAATTGCGCAGTGACCAACATGGAAGCCTGTCCGCCCCCGTACACTAATGGATAAAAATAAGAATAGAACTCGCTGCGGATATTCTTCGCACTGAAAATCTTCTGTGCATAACGAATAAACCATAACATCAGAAAACCTTTCAGAAAGCCGATAGCAAAACTGCAGGCAATCAGAATATCGGCATTCTGCGAACGGGCGCAAATCCAACTCAAAAAGAACTGCAGGAGCAAGTCTATCAACAAGAGAAACTTGACCGAAACGGCTGCCAGCACTTTAGGAATAATAGGATAAGCAATGGCCATGCCTGCCGAAGCCGCATAATATCCCATCGTTATATCTTCCGAATTGGTTCCAAGCGTATTCGATACTTCGAGCATGCTTCCAGTATACGAACCATTCAGCATGGTAACCGGAAGAATAACAATGAAAATGCAACAGAACCCCAGCCAATCGGGCACCCAGGAACGAACGGGTACTCCCAACTCTTTCATTGTTATCATTTGCGCAAAGCTTCTGTTTCAACCATCATACCCGCTCTTAATTGTGCCATTTCTTCTGAAGAGATATTCTCCAGTTCTATCCGTACCGGGATACGCTGTTGTACTTTTACAAAGTTTCCTGCGGAATTGTCTGTGGGAACCAAAGAATATTTCGACCCGGTTGCCTCCGAGATAGCAGTGACTTCCCCGTTAAAAATCTTCCCGGGCAACGCATCTACTTTAACACGTACCTGCTGACCAATATAGATATTGGCAATCTGTGTTTCCTTATAATTAGCAGTAATCCATTTATCCTTGTTGCGTACCAGATAAGAGATGGTTTGCCCCGTCTGGACATACTGTCCGGGTTCTAAGGTGCGCCTGCCCATATATCCATCGTATGGAGCAGTGAGTACCGTATAAGACAAGTTCAATTTAGCCAAATCCAAATCCGCTTCTTTACGCAAGATACCGGCTTGAACTCCGGTTGTCTTTTTACTCGTTTCCGCATATTGCGACAAAGCAGCCTGTTTTTGTGCGACTAATGCCTGATAGCGTGCCTCAGCTGCTTCATACGCGGCTTTGGTCTGCTCGTACTGTTGTTCCGGCACCGATTCTTCTTTCAGCAAACGTTCAAAGCGATGATAGTCCTGTTCCAATTGCCAGAGCTTCGCCTTCGCTTCGGCTATATTGGCATCCTGCACGGCTATATTAGTATGGGAAGTTTCGATACCTGAGTGAAGAACATCCTGCAAACCGTGCGCATCCAGCAGAGCTGCTTCGGCTTCCTTCACTTTAATTTGATATTCACGGTTATCGAGCACTAACAAGGTATCTCCCTGACGCACATATTGATGTTCCTTGAAACGGATATCCTTGATATATCCCGAAGCACGTATATTTAACGGAGCAACGTATTGGTCTACAAAAGCATCATTGGTCACTTCGTAGTTAATGTAACGCCAAAAATAAGTAATAGTCCACCAGAGCCCGGAGACAGCCAAACATACACACACCATATTTAATATGATGTTGCGAGCTCTCATTTTTTTAAGTTTCCGTTTTTTTTCCTTTAATGTTGCCATAACCCTAATATATTATAGACGACCACAAGCCTTCTGAAGTTGATAATAAGTATAAATCACACGAGTGCGGGCAGTGACCAGCTGCAACTCTACATTCAAACGGACAGAGTTGGCATCCAGCAAGTCAGTCAGAATAGCCAACTGATTCAGATAACGGTTCTGCATAATACGATAGTTCTCCTGCGCCTGCCGGACAGACAACTGTAAGGCTTCTACCCGTTGCAAAGCTTCCTGATGCCGCAGAAAAGCAGTGCGCACATCCATACGGATTCTCTGCATCTTCTGCTCTTCATCATTCTTACGCAAAGACACCATCAGTTTGCTTTCCTTTATTTTATGACTGTTTTTGTAGATTGAGGATAAAGGATAAGAAACCGACAGTCCTACATTCCAGTTATTGTTGTACATATCCGTCAATGTACGCGAAACAGGGCGTGCCAGTGTATTTGAGGCATACAGCGATATGCTGGGAAGAGACAACGACTGAGCCAACCGGATCTCGTTCCGGGCAAGTTCCGTTTGTTTTCTGAGCAATTTCATTGCCGGATCATTTGTGTAAGCAAGGGTGATATAGTCATCATACGCTTCCAAAGCAACCGCCTGATGCAGTAGGGGCGTATCCGGTTTCAGTAACAGGTTCTCATCCTGTCCCAATAAAATATCCAGCTGCTGCGACACGAGTACGATGCTATTTTCCGTTTCCTGCAAAGACAAACGGTCGTTCGTCAACTGCATCTCGCTGCGCAATACATCATTATTCGTTATCACCCCCTCCTTTTTCATCCGGCGAATATCCCGCAGGCGTAATTCGGATTCCTCAATGTTCCGCATCAATATCTCATGCTGCTTGAAAAGGCTGAACAGATTCATGTATTGGTTCAGCAAACCAAGTTTGATTTCCGCCTGGTCTGTTAATGTCTGCAACTCGGCAACTTGTTTTTCCATCTCTGCCTTATGGATAGTCCTCCGAATCTTGCCACCTTGATACAGTGGTTGGGAAAAGTCGATGGCGTAATTCTGTGACCAGTCCGGAATATCCGGATATGTCGGGCCGGACAATCCCCGTTCCCAAACGACCGGCTGTCCCACAAAACCTCCTTTCAATCCCACTTGCAGATCGGGCAGTGATGATGTGCGTGCCGTCCGTGTCCGTTCTTGCGCCATGGCTTCTTTGAGCGCATCCGCCTGAAGCTGCAAACTATGCTGCACCCCCCGTTCGAAAAGCTGGTCTACGGAAAGAAATAAAGAATCCGTCTGCGCCTTTGCCGGCTGACCGGCGAACATCAGGCAGAGCAGTCCTATCAGATATACCCTATACGTTTTCAAGAACATCGTATACTCCCTTTAATTCCGATAACATGAGTTCAATGCTTTCTATGCCAATCACCTGTTCCGCGTATACATAAACCTGATCCAGTATGGGACGAATCTGTTCCTTAAACTCCTCTCCTTCCGGAGTCAGATAAACCAGCTTGTTGCGGCGGTCTGCCGGATCTTCCTTCCGGTAGACATACCCTTTCTTCTCCAGATTGTTCATCAGATTGGTCAGACATGCTTTGTCTTTTGCGATACGTTCAGCCAATATTTGCTGGCTAATGCCTTGTTCATGCCATAAACAGCTCAGTACCTGAAGCATTTCGAATGTGATACCTGCGTTGTTCTTTCTCAGTGTCCGCTGCATCGACCTACGGAAAGCCATGCGGGTGCGGAAAACCTGTAGCATGAGTTCTCTAAACTCTGCTCCTTCTCTTATCATAAAAGTACTTTTTACCTTTTCCGGGCGCAAAGGTATGTATTTCTACCGAATTAGTCAAACGTTTGACTAATTTCATGTAAAACGACTCTATAAATTGTTCCATTCACCCACACTAATCTCTTATTTTCAAAATAAATGAGCAGAATCTTTGTTCATCTGAAATCTTTTATTTTACTTTGCATTACAAAGTACTTTTTATATGAATAAAGATAAAGCATTAGAATCAGTAAATGAGATAAAAGAGTTGATGGAAAAGTCCTCCAAGTTTATCTCGATCAGTGGATTAGCGGCTATCATGGCCGGAGTTTACGCACTAGCGGGTACATACATCGCCACATGCCTTGTTACCCCGGACACAACATTAATCACAGCCTTGAAGCTGATGATTATAGTGGCCATCCTTGTATTGGCAGCTGCCGCCGTCACTGCCGGCATACTGTCTTACAACAAATCCAAAAAGCTGCGACAAAAGTTTTTCAGCAAGCTGACCTATCGGGCATTATGGAATTTTTCACTTCCGATGCTGACCGGAGGTGCTTTATGTATTTCTCTGCTGCTGCATGGATATTATGACATTTTATCCTCGGTCATGCTTTTATTCTATGGACTGACTTTGGTCAATGTTTCTAAATTTACCTATGCCAATATAGCTTGGTTGGGATACGCTTTTATCTGTCTGGGAGTCATAGATAGTTTTTGGGAAGGCCACGCCTTACTGTTCTGGACGATAGGTTTCGGTGGATTTCATATCCTCTATGGAATACTGTTCTATTTACATTACGAAAGAAAGCAGTCATAAATGATAGAAGCATTTCAAAATATAAATAAGGCATTCGAGAGTAAGGTCCGGCTAGGAATTATGGCTGTTCTGATGGTCAATGAGGAAGCTGATTTCAATTTTCTGAAAGAACAACTCTCACTGACAGACGGCAATCTGGCCAGCCACACCCGTGCGCTGGAAGAACTCGGCTACATCGAATGCAGCAAAGGCTTTGTAGGACGAAAACCGCGAACTGTTTTCCGGGCCACAAAGCAAGGCAGAGAAGCCTTCAAATCTCATATTGAAGCCCTGGAGAATTTTCTAAAGTCAACATAATAATTCACTAAACACTATTATCTTATGGACGGTTTCAATGAAAAATCAACTGAGCAAGTGCAGGAACAACAACCGCTGGGATGCCTCCGCCGCTTCTCTAAAACAATCAAGGTCATCATTATCGGAGGATTAATCATTCTTCTGATGATACCGATGTTCATGATCGAAGATCTTATTTCCGAGCGGGGACGCACGCAGGAAGAAGCAATTAATGAAGTAAGCGAAAAATGGAGCCTTGCCCAAACCATTACCGGCCCCTATCTGAATATCCAGTATCCGGTAACGACAGAGAACAACGGGGAAAAGAAGGTATCAATCAAGGCCCTTTTCTTGTTTCCGGACGAACTTCTGGTCAATGGACAATTGAAAACCGAAATACTCAAAAGAAGTATTTATGAAGTGAACGTGTATCAGTCGGAACTGACTTTGAAAGGTTCATTCAGTCCCGAAGAGCTGATAAAAAGCAGGGTGGATATGGAACAACTGCAATTTGACAGAGCTGCCATCTGCCTGAACCTGACGGATATGCGGGGCATCAGCGAGCAGATCAGTATCACGCTGGGAGATTCTGTTTACGTCTTTGAACCGGGAATGGATAACAGAGGGATAGGCGCTACGGGAGTACACGCCATTACCGACTTATCCGATCTGAAGAAGAACAAGAAACTGCCTTATGAGATTAAAATCAAGCTGAAAGGTTCGCAGTCCATCAACTTTATCCCACTGGGAAAAACGACCCGTGTTGATTTGAAAGCCAACTGGAATACTCCAAGCTTTACAGGAAACTATTTGCCCAACAACCGTGAGATTACAGAAAAAGAATTCTCGGCACAGTGGCAGGTACTGAATCTGAACCGCAACTATTCGCAGGTCCTGGTGAATTATAACAATACCAATATCAAGGATATTGAGAACTCCAGTTTCGGCGTTAACTTCAAGATACCGGTAGAGCAGTATCAGCAGTCCATGCGTTCAGCTAAATATGCTATTCTGATTATTCTGCTGACGTTCGGCGTCATTTTCTTCACCGAAATCATGAATAAAACCCGTATTCATGCGTTACAGTATTTGCTGGTAGGTTTAGCACTCTGCCTGTTCTATAGTCTGCTGCTCTCCTTCTCCGAACATATCGGCTTTAACCCTGCTTATTTGTTATCTGCGGCACTGACTATTATATTAGTTGGCGGATATATGTTGGGAATCACCAAAAAGAAGAAACCGTCATTGATCATGTCCGGACTATTAAGTGTACTCTACCTTTATATCTTCGTTTTGATTCAACTGGAAACCTTTGCATTATTAGCAGGCAGTCTGGGACTATTTATCATTTTGGCAATGGTAATGTATTTCTCCAAGAAGATAGACTGGTTTAATGAGTAAAATTAATTATGGTGTAGTAATTACCATGATTGAAAATAGTGTCACTATCCGCTCGTTATAGTGACACTATCACAGAGACATAGTGACACTATCGTGCCGGGATAGTGTCACTATATTTAAGCCGTTAATACAACCATGCTATCAACAATCGGCACAAGACGTCACCACCAATAATTCCTATAAGTGCGACTGTCCATAACTTCCATTGTTTCAAGTTACAAGACACTTTCAAGGCATTAAACATCCAAATCAAAGTAAGTATCAGAAACGGCAATCCCAACAGTGTAAGAATCATTGCCAGGACAAAATAAGGCTGTGCCAGCATTTCTTCGGGAGACATATTCATGTTCATTTGCGACATCATCCGCATGGCCGGCAACAGGCTGATCAGATTCATTCCAAGCAACGGCAGCTGAGCAAACAAAACAGTACCCAGTACATCTATCACACGAATACGGGAATGAGACAGAAAAAGACCTCCCAAATAAAAGAGCAGTGCAGGAATCAGCCACACAATCAGATGCTCCGCCAAATAACACCACCAAGCCGGATTGGGTGCCGGTCCGAAATGAAGCAAACCATGATAATGATAACCCGATATCCAACACAATAAGGTAGATACTATTAAGCCCAGAAAGCCCCATATCAACGCTTGACCACCTGCAATCCGAATAAACGGATTCACTATTAATTTTACTTTGTTTTTCATCACATATCCATTTTAGTTAGTTTATCTATTATATCGTCCAACATATTCCGAACTGTAGGGTAGCTGACTCCTATGTTCTTCGCCATATCTTTCAAACTGCCGCTCGACTTTACAAAATCAAGAACAAATTGCTGCTCTTTCTCCGACAGGCGCGCCAGTAAAGGCAATTCAAAATTGCCACAAACTTCCGTATTGCATTCTTCACAAAACAACCGTCCTACTTTCAATGGAGCATCACAGGATGGACATTGCAATGGTAACCGTTTCTTTACTTCATTCATATCATCTTCATTTATGATGCAAAAGTAGAGATAAATTCGAATAAAAACAAACGATTATATCAATAATATTAATATAGAATTTAATTTTATTCATTATTGATTTAATTATAATCAATTTTATATTCATTCAAAGAAGAACTTTCCATTATTATTCACCATATCTCTGTTTTTTTCTATCTTTGCTTTGATTAAAAAGATAAAACGATGGAAATACTATATATAAAAGGAGATGCCACAGCACCGATTGGTTCAGGTGTCAAAGTGATTACTCATATTTGCAACGATATCGGAGGATGGGGAAAAGGGTTTGTACTGGCACTTTCTAAAAAATGGAAAATGCCGGAAGAAGCCTATCGCCAGTGGTACAAATCACAGGAAGAATTTACTTTGGGAGCTGTACAGTTTGTAAATGTTGAAAATAAGTTATATGTCGCCAATATGATAGGACAACATGGCATTTATAAAGACAGTAAAGGACTCCCTCCCATCCGTTATGACGCCGTCCGGCAATGTTTGAAGGAGGTAGCCCTGTTTACAATTGCCCACAAGGCAAGTGTACATATGCCCCGTATTGGCTGTGGACTGGCAGGTGGCAAGTGGGAACTTATGGAGCAAATCATAAAAGAAGAGCTTATCACCAAAGAAATAGCTGTAACCGTATATGATTTATAAATAAAATCAGAGCTATTTGGTGAACAATCTGCTTTTCTTATGAAACACTTGACAAACGGCTTTTAATGTTGTATCTTTGAGGAAAGAAAACTAAAAAAGAATGAGTTTTATTAAAAAAATAGATACATAGCACACACATAAACTGATATCTCTTTATATCAGAGCAACCATGATATGGGGCAATAAGTCGGATGATTATTGCCCCATTTTGTTTATATTTTCGCTTAATTCATTTTATATTTTCTTCCAAAACTCAAAAAATAGTTTTTAATAAACTCGGATACCGTTTCTAATAAACGTGCAAAAAGTTTATTAGAAACTGAAACTGCGTTTATTAACAACGGAAATAATAAATGTAAGAATAATAGACCTCTCTTTTCAGATGAAGAAACTATCAATATTATGGGTTCTTCTATTGGTAATATAAACATACAGTTCTATTATTTCATCCACACAATCGGATAACCTAAATCTCTTTTGATAGCTTCCATACTCTTTCACCAATCGATTTATATCCATCTCCATCACAAAGCAAATACTAAAATGTCTTTTTCAGATATACCATATCCACCAGTTGCTTGCCGTCTTCGTACATAGGATGGTCGTAATTGTCGGTAAAGAAATTCTTTAGCCGATGGGAAATGGTGAAGCCACAATGTTCGTAGAAAGAAAGCGTAGAAGGTGCATCGCCTGTACCGACCAGCATTTCAGAACATTTCCCCCGATAATGATCAAATAAAAATTGAATCAAGCGTTTTCCATATCCCTGCCGCTGGAAAAAAGAGATCGTAGCTATGTTCTTGATTTCATAAATTCCTTCCCCTTCACGGGTTACGACACAGCACGCTTTCAATCCGTTATCGTACAAGACGAACATATCGCCACGTTCCAGATAGCGGTCGATCATACTCTCCTGTTCATCAGCCAAAAGCAACAGTTCCAAGAACTCTTTTTTATCCGAAATTACTTTTTTTATCTCCATATTTTAAAACTTTGAACCTTTCATCAGTATCTTGCAAAGGTATAAAAATTCACCTGATAAACAATTTCCCGAAAGTATATCTTGAAAAACCGGCTCAGCAATCTCGCACTATCAATACAAACGCTGAACTTTAAGGGCATATTCTTGTTAACTTGTCACTATCGTGACTGATAGTTCTGTGACAGAATTCCGAACAGGTTGCATCTCACAGATGAATAACCAATAATAAACCTATAACTAAAAATCGAAATTATGTGTACGAGAGTCGTTTATTCAGGAAGCAATGGTATGGTAGCAACCGGTCGTTCTATGGACTGGAAAACAGATATGCACAGCAACCTTTGGGTGTTTCCCAGAGGGATGAAACGGAACGGAGAAACCGGAGAGAACTCGCTGGAATGGACTTCCAGATACGGTAGCGTAGTGACTTCCGCTTTCGAGATCGCCAGTACGGACGGTATGAATGAGAAAGGATTGGTCGCCAATCTGCTTTGGTTGCCCGAAACCGAATACCCCGTAAGAGATAAGAATAAACCGGGACTTGCCATTACAGCCTGGGTGCAATATATGCTGGACAATTTTGCCACCGTAGAAGAAGCCGTAGCATACATTGACGAAGATACCTTTCAGGTCGTTTCGGATATGATGCCGGACGGTTCCCGTCTGGCCACTTTACATTTATCTATTTCGGATGCTACAGGTGACTGTGCCATTTTTGAATATATCGGTGGGAAACTCACGGTATATCATAGTAAGGAATACAAGGTTATGACCAACTCTCCTACTTACAACAAGCAACTGGCACTTAGCGAATACTGGAAATCGATAGGAGGACTGAGCTTTCTGCCCGGTACGAATCGCGCTGCCGACCGCTTTGCCAGAGCCAGCTTCTACATCAACGCATTGCCCGAGACCGATGATGAAAGAATAGCTGTTGCCAGTGTATTCAGTGTTGTACGCAATGCTTCTGTTCCTTACGGGATATCCACTCCCGAAAGTCCCGAGATTTCCACTACGCAATGGAGAACCGTTTCGGAGAGCAAGAACCTGAGATACTTTTTCGAATCAAGTCTGACTCCGAATACCTTTTGGGTAAATCTGAAAGATTTCGATTTATCGGAAGGGGCTCCGGTGTTCAAACTGTCTATTGCCAATGGAGAAATGTATCATGGAAATACAGCCAAGAATTTTAAAACAGCGTTGCCTTTCAAATTTATGGGCGTAAAGGGATAAATTGATAGCAGCTTGCTGCATCACATATATCAGAGAAGTATTTTCTCCACGTCTTCGGGAACATATACTGTTCCCGAAAACTCCTGAGCAGCTTCTTCCGTATAATACAACAAAATATTTCCGAATACTATTCACGCACCACACCACTGACTTCCATTTCAAGGAAGTAGTCATTCTCCAATTTAAAGGTGTACTAAAGAATCAAACAATCATCCAAATCAATAGAAAAATAATACAATGCACTTGTTTTCTCTTATTATTATCGTTTACTTTGTTGGCAAAAATTAATTAACGAGCCATGAAAAACCTACTATTAGCAGCCATGCTTTTCTGCACAAACATAGCCATCGCACAAGGTACTATAGAAGATTACCGTCGTGCTTACTCAGCAGGAGAAAAATTCAGTGCAAACAAAGTATCCTATTCCAATGTCAATCCGGAGTGGATTGGTAAAACGCATTATTTCTGGTATGTACGAAATACTCCCGACGGACGTATCTATGTATTAGTGGATGCCGACACTCAAAACAGAAAAGACTTGTTTGACCACAAACTCGTGGCAGCAGCTTTAAGTGAGGCATCGGGACGCAAAATAGAAGCCACTTCTCTTTATCTGGATCGTCTGTCTGTCAACAACGGACTGGATACGCTACGTTTCGTTTTCAACAATCATCGCTGGATGTATGTCATCGATAAAAATCAGCTGACAGATGAAGGTGCTCTGCCCACTCCACGCAAACAACGCCACTGGATGGAAACAGATGATGAAAAGACGGCTGCTCCCGTCACCTCTCCTGACAAGAAATATACAGCATTCATTAAGAATCATAATATATATGTAAAAGAAACAGCTACCGGAAAAGAAAAACAGCTAAGTCTGGACGGTACTTTGGGAAATTATTACTCAGCCTATATCCGCTGGTCTCCCGACAGCAAAAAAGTCGCTTCCTGCAAGATTCGTCCGGTAGAAAAACGCTATGTATATTATGTGGAATCCTCCCCAAGCGATCAGCTTCAACCCAAACTCCACAAACAAGAGTATGCCAAACCGGGCGATGAACTTCCGTTTAAGATACCCTGCATATACGATGTGGAAACAGGACACAGTGTGATTCCATCGACAGATTTATTCTCTCAACAATATTACATTACGGCCCCCGAATGGAACAGTGACAGTCAAGCCATCACTTTCGAATACAATCAGCGCGGACATCAGGTCTACCGGGTATTGGAATTTTCTGCCGCAACAGGAAAGGTACGCCCGTTAATAGAAGAGACAAGCGACAAATACGTTAATTATTCCCGTCGTTTCCGACATGATTTACAAAATGGAAAACGAATGATATGGATGAGTGAACGTGACAACTGGAATCACCTGTATATGTATGACCGTACTACAGCCCAGCCTATTCGTCAGATAACCAAAGGCGAATGGTACGTACGTGATATCCTCCGGGTAGATGAAACCAACCAACTTATTTATTTCTCGGCAAATGGCGTACAAGCTAAAGAAGATCCCTACCTGATCCGTTATTATCGTATCGGCTTCGACGGTAAGAATCTCACTTGTCTCACTCCGGCAGAAGGAATGCATAATGCATGGTTCTCAAAAGATATGCAATATTTAGTTGATGTATATTCTATGGTAGACAAAGCTCCTGTAGCCGTACTCCGGGATGCCAAAAACGGAAAAGTCATCATGCCACTTGAAACGGCTGATATCAGTCGTCTGGAAGCTGAAGGCTGGAAAGCTCCCGAAGTATTCACCGCCAAAGGTCGTGACGGAAAAACGGATATGTGGGGAATCATCATTCGTCCCAGCAATTTTGATCCTGACAAAAAATACCCCGTTTTGGAGTATATCTATCAAGGACCGGGTAATCAATACGTACCCAAAACCTTTATTCCTTATAACTACTTTATGAGTGGTATTGCCGAACTCGGTTTTATTGTTGTCATGGTAGATGGGATGGGAACTTCTTTCCGTTCACGCACTTTCGAAAACGTATGTTACAAGAATCTGAAAGATGCCGGATTGCCCGATCATATTGCCTGGATAAAATCCGCTGCCCAAAAGTACCCTTATATGGACATAGATCGTGTCGGAATTTATGGTTGTTCCGCAGGTGGACAGGAATCAATGACAGCAGTACTGTTTCATCCCGAATTTTATAAAGCAGCATATTCTGCCTGTGGCTGCCATGACAATCGTATGGATAAGATATGGTGGAATGAACAATGGCTGGGTTATCCGGTTGGTGAACAATATAAAGAAGGATCGAATGTTGAGAATGCTCACTTGCTCAGTCGCCCGTTAATGCTGGTAGTAGGTGAAATGGATGATAACGTAGATCCGGCTTCTACCATGCAGGTAGCAAATGCGTTGATCAAAGCCAATAAAGATTTTGAGTTAGTGGTTATTCCCGGTGCTCACCACACTATGGGAGAAAGTTTCGGTGAACATAAACGCTACGACTTCTTCGTGCGCAATCTATTAAATACAACTCCGCCGAAATGGAATGAAATAAAATAGTGAATACTTTGTAGAACAGTATCCACTACTTTATTCATAATCCAGTCAGTTACTTTTTCTATGCTCCAGAATCGTATCCATATTTTCCAAAGCCCAGCCTACTAATCCTTCAATATGCGGAATCAAAGTTCCTCCTGTATCTGTTAGATAATACTCTACACGGGGAGGTACTTCCGCATATATTTTCCGTTCAATCAAACCGTCAGATTCGAGCGTACGAAGAGTAACAGTCAGCATCCGCTGTGAAATATCCTCTATCGTTTTATGAATATCGCTAAAACGCATCGTACCATTCGCATTCAAAGTTATCAGTACCAGCATCGACCATTTGTCTCCCAAGCGGCTTATGACATCTCTTACAGGGCAATTCCCTGTCGGGTGAAAGTTTTTCATCTTTTTAACGTTTTGTATTATACTGAGTTTCAACAATAGTTACTTCCATGTAACTACCTTATTCTAAGGTTCGTTCTTGTATTTTTCAATTAAGGTAGATACATTTGCATCACAAAAGTAATAAACTTACTAAAAATAACTATTGTTCCATTTAAATAATTATGATTATGGCAAAGAAAGTAGCAGTTTTAGCAGTGAATCCGGTAAATGGTTGTGGTTTATTCCAATACTTGGAAGCCTTTTTCGAAAATGGCATTTCCTATAAAGTATTTGCCGTATCGGATACGAAAGAGATCAAAACCAATTCAGGAATGGTCCTAATAGTAGATGATGTGATTGCTAATCTAAAAGGGCATGAAGACGAATTTGATGCACTTGTATTCTCCTGTGGAGATGCAATACCTGTATTCCAGCAGTATGCAAACCAGCCATACAATGTGGACTTGATGGAAGTCATCAAGACTTTCGGAGAAAAAGGAAAGATGATGATCGGACACTGTGCCGGTGCAATGATGTTTGACTTTACAGGTATAACAAAAGGTAAAAAAGTCGCTGTCCATCCGCTGGCCAAACCTGCCATTCAAAACGGAATTGCCACGGATGAAAAATCTGAGATAGATGGCAACTTCTTTACTGCACAAGATGAGAATACGATCTGGACAATGTTGCCGAAAGTCATAGAAGCATTGAAATAATGCCGGAAAGTATAGAAAGGAATAAATCCACACACAAAAAGAATTGTTCATACAATTGAATAATAAACTCATTCTTTCCTTTAAAACCAACGGCCCGTTCCTCGGTGTGCAACGGGTCCTTCCTTTAAAACCAACGAGCCGTTGGTTTTAAAGGAAAAAACAGTCGCCCATACAACATTCATAATCAACAATTTACGCATTCTGCTTTTAACAAGCAAATATTGCAGCTTCATTCATTAATAAAAACAGACAACAATAGGCCAATTATTGATAAAAACAAGTGTATCCTTTTTCGTACACCTACATATTTTTGGTTTACACATCCGCATAAGGTCGGATTCGAAATTCCTTGAACAATACATCTACTTTATTATTTTTTAATTGGATGCCATCGTTTTTCAGATTGTTTTTAGTACTTTTGCCCGTATCAAATCAATAAATAATATATCGAACACAAACATCATACTCTCATGAATATGAAAAAATATGTGCTAGCATTTTTTCTATGTTTCATATCTATTACTCCTATTTTAGCACAAAGAGACCACATAGATATTTCAAACTATATTTTATGCATCAATTCCTATGCAGAATCTTCTCCTTGGAGTAACAGGATGATTTCAACCGTATCGGAGTACGTTCAAAAGAACCCAAAACTAGCATTATATGCGGAACATATGAATACTTTAATGATCGATAACGATACG
This sequence comes from uncultured Bacteroides sp., assembly GCA_947646015.1. GTDB lineage: Bacteria > Bacteroidota > Bacteroidia > Bacteroidales > Bacteroidaceae > Bacteroides. The sequence goes on from CANSEY010000023.1 coordinate 17,903, forward strand.
ATTTTAGGAGAATTCAAGAATATGATCTCTCAGAAATACGAGCATCATCGCCCACGGCTGCTAATATTATTGGGAAACCCTTCTCTATTACTACGTGATGAATATAGAGAGCTTTGGGGAGACATTCCTATTGTACTCTGTTCGGAAGAAAAGTTTATAGGTCCTAAAGACACCTACATCTACAAACAGCCAGTTACACAAGCGGAGCGTGTTCCGATCTCCCAACTTGCCGATCCCTACAATCTGGTACTTTTATATTCAAACCTTTATTTACGGGAAAATATCCAACTGATTTCTCACATAATCCCTGATATGAAGAAATTCATATTTATCGGTGACGAGCGAGAAATCAATCAGACCAATAATTTGGAAATACAGACAAAGTTAAAAGCCATAAATCCTAATATTGAATACCAGTACATCACGCCACAAAAAATGACAACGAACCAATTATTGGATTCATTGTATCATGTTGATCCGAATACAACCGGAATTTTATTTGCTTCCTGGTTCTACAAAACGACATTTGCAGGTAATACTTCATTAGTTACCAATGCTCACAAACTTATCGTAACAACTACAGCTCCAATTTTCACCCTTAATATGGCTGATATAACAGAAGAAAACGGTGGCATGATAGGTGGTTATACTTATGACCAAAAACACTATAACCAGCAATTAATTCATACCATTTCAGAAATACTTACAGGAAAGCCGGCTAGAGAAATTCCCTTTTATATGCCATCAGATGGCGCACCTATTATCAACTATACGATATTACTCCGTAAAGGATTCTCTCCTTCCATGTGTCCTCCAAACACACATTTTCTGAATAAACCGCTTGGATTCTGGAAACAGAACAAATATTTCATTATGGGTACCTTGTCTTTTATGATATTACTGGCAATCGTATTCTTTTATCGTATCCATAGCCTGAATAGCATCAAAAAAGCACAGCAAAAAGAAATTGACGCAATGACAAATTATAAGAATCTAGTTAATAACATGCCCATTCTCTATATGCAGGAAGAAGTGCTTGCTGATAAAAATGGCATTCCCGTAGAACTGATTTACCGCAATGTGAATGCGCATTTTGAGAAAAACTTTTTCCGCAAAGAGGAAGTTGTCGGGAAAAAAGCGAGTGAAATATTTCCAGAATCAATGCCGGACTTCCTGCACTTCACTCAAATAGCCTTATCAGAAAATAAAGTAATAACATTCCCCTACTATTTCAAAAAAATAGATACCTTCTACGATATAGTACTTAAAGCAAACCGGCAAAATAATATGATTGATGTATTTTGCCTGAACAGCACAGAGCTCCATAAGGCACAACAAAAGCTAAGTACTATCAACAACAAACTCGCCATGTCACTTGACGTAGCTAATATCGTGCCATGGAAATGGGATTTGCGAAGTAAAACAATTTTATGCGACATCAACAAACCGATAGAACTTAGCACACAAGGAAAAGACGTTGCCGAAGAACAACTGGCAGTACCCGACTATCACTATTTTTCCAAGATATTTAAGGAAGACCGGAAACGGGTAGAACAGGCTTATCAGAACTTAATAGACGGTCATTCGGAAAAAGTAAAAGAAGAATATCGCGTAGTCAGCACACAAAAAGGATTTCATAGGATAGAATGGGTGGAAGCCCAAGCAGCCGTTGAAACGCGGGACGAAAATGGCAACCCATTGACTCTTGTTGGCTCCTCACTCGTTATCACTGAACGAAAAAAAATGGAGATGGAACTGATTAATGCCAAAAACCGTGCCGAAGAGTCCAATCGGCTGAAGTCTGCTTTCCTTGCCAACATGAGTCATGAAATTCGTACTCCTCTAAATGCTATCGTCGGTTTCTCCGGTATATTGGCATCCACCGAAGAAGAAGAGGAAAAACAAGAATATGTCAGTATCATTGAAAACAATAATACGTTATTATTGCAGCTCATCAGTGATATCCTTGATTTATCAAAAATAGAAGCAGGAACATTGGACCTGCACTATTCCAATGTTGAAATCAATGATTTAATGAAAGACCTGGAAAACATGTGTCAACTGAAACTTAAATCGGATGCTGTCAAACTGGAATTCGTAGCTCCTGAAGAACCATGTTTCGCACATATAGAAAAGAACAAGTTATCTCAGTTAATTATTAACCTGGTGACGAATGCCATAAAATTCACCATTCAAGGTAGTATCCGATTTGGATACAAACGTCAGAACAATGAATTATATTTCTATGTGGCTGATACAGGTTGCGGCATTCCTCAAGATAAGCAAAAAAGTATTTTTGGACGTTTCGTCAAATTAAATTCATTTGCACAAGGTACGGGTTTAGGACTCTCAATCTGCCAGACACTTGTCGAACACATGGGAGGTAAAATCGGGGTAGAATCAGAAGAAGGAAACGGCTCTACATTCTGGTTCACTTTGCCTTACAAGCAAGCAGAGACTGTTAAGAAGAGCCTTCCAAAGGACATACAACCTATTGCCATAGAAAAGGATAAGCTGGTAATTTTGATTGCTGAAGATAATGAAAGCAATTATAAGTTGTTCGAATCTATTCTAAAATATGATTATCATCTGCTTCATGCCTGGGATGGTCAGGAAGCTGTAAACATGTTCAAGGAGCATAATCCACAAATTATATTAATGGATATCAATATGCCTGTCCTGGATGGATATGAAGCAACCAAAGAAATCCGCAAGTACTCTGCCAAAGTACCGATTATCGCCATTACGGCTTTTGCATATGCTTCAGACGAGCAACGGGTGATGGAAAGTGGTTTTGACGGGTATATGCCGAAACCTATCAATGCCCGTCAGTTGAAGGCGCAACTGACAGATATCATGCAAAAACGTATTGTATTGCTATAGGGGAAATCAATTCCCTTTTGGAAGATAACAAAACAGCTAATAATTCAGCCACATTCTGAATGAAGCCATCTTGTCTTTACTTATCATTATCTTATCTTTGAAAGGTGGTTGTACATGAACGATTGCCTTTCCTAAGAAATAGGATTCAATACGCTGAATGGCATCAATACAGACTAATGTCTGACGATTCGTCCGGAAAAAGTGATCCGGATCGAGTTGTTCACTCAATCGGTCTAGTGCCAGATCAATGAGATACTCACGATTCTTATGGGTTACGGCAAAGGTGAGCTTATTTTCCGAATAAAAGTAAGCGATATCACTCACCTGTAAGGTGAATAGTTTCTCGCCACTAGAAATAAGGAAACGAGTACGATACTTTTTCTGCACAGAGACAGAGGTCTCCTGCGCAGCAGAAAGTTGCTGCAATATTTCCAGCATCCGGCTTTCCTGATTGAAATCATGGATGTAGTTCTTTGTCAATCCTTCAAAACGTTGAATGGTCTGCATCAGGCGGTCTTCATGAATCGGCTTCAAAAGATAGTCAATGCTATTCACTGAGAAAGCACGCACAGCATATTCGTCATAAGCAGTAGTAAATACAATCATACTCTCCGGATGCGCCTGTTCTATAAAAAGAAAAGAATTGCCATCCGTTAGCTGAATATCCAGAAACAGGATATCCGGATGAGGATGCTGCCCGAACCACTCTACTGCCTCTTCAATATTACCGGGCAATAACTGTACCTCCCAATCGGGACGAAGAGACAATAACGTATCCCTCAGCAGACGGGCTGCCGGAATTTCATCTTCTATGATGGCTGCTTTTATCTTATTCATAGAGCAAAGGTATTTTTACGGTAAACTCTTTCCGGTCATTTTCTACCACAATGTCACGGTTGCACAACAACATATATCGGGCAGAAAGGTTCTTAAGTCCCATTCCGGAAGTTACCACTGTTTTTTTAGTTTGTATCCGGTTTCTGACGATCAGTTCCCGTTCCTTTTCCATATAAAGAAGTTCGATAGTCATCGGTTTTCCCGTATGAATGACATTATGTTTGATTACATTCTCCGCTAACAATTGAATAGTAAGCGGAGGCAACTGAGCCTCCATACAAGTCTTCGGAATACGGTTGTCAATATGAATGCAATCGCCCAAACGAACCCTATGCAGAAAAATATAAGAGTTCAGAAAATCCATTTCCTCTCGCAGTGTTGTCAGCCTTTGATTCTGACACTGAAGAATATAGCGATACACATCCGAAAGATGCTGGGTGAACAATTCCGCATTAGCCGGATTGTAGCGAATCTCAGAAATCAAGGTATTCAGACTGTTAAACAAGAAATGAGGATTCAACTGATTCTGTAGAGCTGTATAGCGTGCCGTATTATTCTCTTTTTGCAAGGCAGCCGCTTTCTGTTGTAATCTTAACGTATTACGCATGGAACGATTGGCCAGCAACAATCCAAGGATGACGAGCTCTACCAGCCATACAGTTATAAGAATCCGCCAGCCTCCGTTGGGAAACGTAAACGGATAAGAAGCTCCTGCCAACAACTTGGCAGTTACCATTAAACCGTAGTTCAGCAAAAGAAACATCCCCATTACGATAATATAGACTGAAACCAGCTTCCAACGCCGATGCAAATTCAACGCATACTGATTATCAATCCATGAACTCAGCCTGATGGTAGTATATCCCAGCACATTAAAAGCCAGTATGAAGAACCCCAGTGTACTGACTGAATGTAGCATATCGGCAACCCGATCAGAGAAGGTTGCATAATTTATCAGTAACAGGAAAGAGAATATACCCAATCCTGAAAACAGCGCTATATACAATAAGGTGTTCAACTTTACATTCATACAGTTGGCTCTTTTCATACAAAGTTAGTGCTTTTTATCGACAATCATATCCGTGGAGCGCTTTTATTAACTCCGAATAGTGTCCTTGTGCCGCAGCTTTGGCTTGTACATAATTCACCTGCGATGTCTGCCGATAGGTTTGCGCGTCAATCACTTCCACCACTGACACTTTTCCTTCATTATAACGTTCTATTGCTTTCGCTTCATTCTCTTCTGCCTTCGCCAGTGAATTTTCGCTCAAACGAACCCGTTCCATTGCTTGTGACAGCGCTTTACGTGCCACTCCTATTTCCAGTTCAACCTGATCCATCACTTTATTCAGATTATCCTCTGCCATACCTACCCGAAAGGAGGAAGCACGCTTCTCACTTTTACGCTTCCCCCACTCAAAAATAGGTACTGAGACTTTTGCATAAACAGCATAATTGGGATCCAGATCTTTCTTGAAATTATATCCGGGAGAAGAGTAACTCCCGTCTATTCCCACATAAAACTGAGGTTTGAACTGCGAATCATTCAACTTTTTCGTACTCTCGGCCATACGAATCCGGTCATAAGCCATCTGAATTTCAGGACGTGCCATACCGGTAGACAACCATGTAGAATCATCGACAACCACCACCGGTATCTGTGAATCCAGTTCCGTATGATGTTCCAGCCGGACACCAATCATAGAATTCAATGCCATCCGCCCTGTTTCAAAATTACTTTGTGCCTGGAGCAACTGGTACTCCGCTTCGTTCAGTTTTACTTCCGCCATCAGTAAATCCTGCGGATCAACCAGCCCCACCTCTACCCTTTCTTTAATTGTTTTAACCAAAGCGGCTATTGAGTTACGAAAATCTTCGGCAACAGTCACAATCTCCTGCCGGGCTACGGCACTCCAGTATTGAATATCCGTTTGATAGCAAACAGCATCATTCAATGCCTTTGCCTGATTGGCAGCAAATGATTGCTGATGTTGTGCCATACGGATGGATTCCAGTACTCGTCCGCCTGTATAGACCGGTTGCAGAATGGAAAGAGAACCACCATAGTTCAGTTGTTTCCCTTCCACTGTTCTTGATAATCCTAAAGAAGGGACATCCAGAGTCAATTCCAACGGATTCTCCGTATACTGAAAGTTAGCTGTTCCGGAAAGTTTCGGTTTCAAATCTGCCCGTGCCGATTTTTCCACTTCCATACTGGCAGCTATATTCTTCTCAGCCGCTTTCAAGTCGTGATTGTAATCCAATGCCATAGTCCGGTACTTTTCAAGAAGAGGACTTTGCTGGGCTAAAGCAGACAAAGACCCTAAAGCAAAACCACATAACAACAAGCTATATATCCTTATTTTCATCTTTATTTTCCTTTTACTTTATAAAACATTGAATATAATGCAGGCGTGACAAACAAGGTCAATCCCGTGGCAAACGTCAGTCCGAAAATAATAGTCGCAGCCATTCCGCCGAAAGCGACATCAAACAATAGAGGGACCATACCGAAGATGGTAGTGGTTGCCGCCATCAATACCGGACGGGTTCGGGAAACCGTAGCCTCAACAATAGAGGTATACAGATCAATTCCACTACGATGCTGCACATTGATTTCATCAATCAGTACAATCACATTCTTGATTATCATTCCAAGCAACCCCAGCCAACCGGCTATCGGAAAGAAACCGAAGTCAAAACCGGTCAAGAGCATCCCCACCGCAATACCTATCAAAGACAAAGGCAAGACACAAAGAATAATAATCGGTTCACGGAAATTACCGAACAGCCCTACCAGGATAACCACTAATGCAAGGAATGCCAATGGGAAATATTTAGCAATGGCCTGCATCGCCTCACCCTGATCTTTATACTGGGCATCCCAAAAGAAAGTATATCCTTCAGGAAGCTGGATGTTCTCTATTTCTTTCCGGATTTCTCCATGTACTTCCGCCATCGTATGCCCCGGTTTCACGCCACACATTGCAGCCATTGACAGCTGACGGTTATAAGTTCTCACCTGGGGAAACTCCCAGGTTGTCTCTATCCGTTCTGTTACCTGCGAAAGCGGAGCCGACCTTTCTCCATTCCATATCGAAAAGTCTCCCAAAGAATGGGTGTCCGCTATATCCACATTACCCGATTTCAAAAGAACAGGAACTTTTTTCTCATTATCCCGATAGACACCGACAGGCAAACCATCATTAATTGATTTTACCGATTCCATCATCGAAGCTTTTGTAATTCCTAATGCTCCGGCCTTCACCGGATCATATACCGGACGGATAACCATCGACATATTCCCCCATTCGTTCCGGGCATCCGCAACTTTAGGATTTTGTCGCATAATCTCAATGGCCTGCCCTACCAAAGAATCAAGTACAGCAGGGTCCGGTCCGAGGAAACGAGCCTCGATCACCGCTTCCGTTAACGGACTTAGCTCGAATTTATTTACTTTAATCAACGGTTCGGGAAACTTCAACGAAACAGAGTCCTGCAAACGGGCATGCAGCTGACGGGAAAGTTTCGAAGTCTTGCATTTCACCAAAATTTGTGCATAGTTGGATTGAGGTCCAAAGGAAACGTTTGACAAGTAATAACGCGGCGGAGTCCGTCCTACATAAGTAGATACCATTTCCGTTTCTTCCTGTCCGCGGATATACTCTGCCATATCCATCACCATCTTATCTGTTTCTTCAATCCGTGTCCCTTCGGGCAGCCACATATCCAATGTAAAATACTGCTTATCCAATGCGGGGACAAAGACCTTCGGAATGAACTTGAAACTCCATGCCGACAATACCAGCATAATGACCATACACCCAATCGTTGCATACCGGTGACGAATCACCCATCTCAATGCAGAACGAAATTTATCATAATACTTGCCTGCAAAAAGAGCCGCCTTAAGTTCGTTGGGTCTTGGCCGACGGACAAACTCCTGAATAAAGAAAGGAGTCTGCGTCAGCGCAAAGACCCAACTGAACATCAGCGAAACGCCGATAACTACAACTAAGGATGACAATAACTCGCCGGTAATATGCGGCGAATAATATATAGGTAAAAAAGTTAGAATCGCAATGACTGTCGCCGCCAATAAGGGCAACGAAGTTGAAGAACAAGCCCGCAATATGGCTACCCGTTTCCGCATTCCCCGCTGCATATTGACCAATGCCGAATCGGAGACCACAATGGCATTATCTACCAACATTCCCATAGCTATGATAATGGCAGCAAGTGACATACGTTGCAAGGCAATTCCCTGTGAAAGCATCACAATCAAAGTCGCAAAGATGGAAAACACCAATCCGCTGCCAATCAGAATACCATTCTTGAATCCTATAAAAAACAACAGAATAGCTACTACCGTTACAACAGATATAATCAGGTTCAGAATAAATCCCTGATTGGCCACTGCCGATTCATAACCCTGATCATAAATCGTCTGCAGCTCAAAACCTTCGGGCATGGTCTCTGCAAAATGGTCAATCTCCTGTTTTACCGCCTCTGCCATATCGACAACATTTCCTGTGAGTATCGTAGAAATAGCAATACCTACCGCAGGTTTCCCGTCAATCCGCATTTTGTTACTTGGAGGCGTCTGATAACTCTCTTCAATCTCTGCAATATCAGCCAGCCGGAAATGCTCTCCTGTACGTGATACGATAGTCATATTCCGAATATCATCCAGAGAATAAAAATTACCGGTAGATTCAATCCGTATTCTGTTTACGCCGGCATCAATTCCTCCGGCATCCACTACCCTGTTCTGTGCATCGAAGGCACGTGAAATATCCGTAGTCGTGATTCCACTCCGTGCCATAACGGAAGGATTAAGAATGACGTCAATCGTTGGAGACTGTACACCATAAATCTCCACTTTTGCCACATCCTTCACCCTGAGCAGTACATTCTTGATAAGCTTCGCCTGATTTTCCAGTTCCCGATATGAATATCCTTCACCCGTCAGACCATAGAAAACACCCAGCACATCACCGAAATCATCATTTACCACTGAAGGACCGGCTCCTGCAGGAAGTTTCGACTGTACATCATTGACCTTCCGACGAAGTTTATCCCACAACTGCTGCATCTCATCCGCCCGGATTTCTTTCTTTACATACACCGTGATCTTGGATAAGCCTGCCCGATTTTCAGTTTTCAGATAATATAATTCGCCTAATGACTGTATCGATTCCTCCAATACATCCGTCACCTGAGATTGTACTTCGGAAGGGGAAGCACCCGGATATGGAGTCATCACCAATGCTTGCTTAATAGTAAACGGAGCATCTTCCAGTTTTCCCATCTTGACATAAGAAAACAATCCTCCTCCCAGCACTAATATCAACAGCAGAATAGTCACCGACTTCTTCTGCAAGAAATATTTTACCAACTTCATATTCTTCTACTTACTTTTGAGCGGTAACCGCCCTTTTTTCTTTCTGAGAAATGATATCTACAGGCATTCCGTCCGAAAGAAAACGTAATTTGCTCACCGCGACTTTATCTCCTGCCTGCAATCCGCCTTTCACTTCTACTTTTCCATTGGAAAGCAATTCGCCTAAAACGACTTTTCTCTTCACGACTTGTCCTGTCGTTTGATCCACCATCCATACATAGTCTCCTTCAGTGGGACGATGATTAAGGGCCGTTTGCGGAACAGTCACCATAGGAACAGATGATGTAGCAGGAAGGTCCAACAACATTTTTCCTGAGATACCGGCTGGCCATTCTCCTTGTTTGTTGGGCAGCAATGCCGTCATCAGGAAAGAAAGATTATTGCGCGTCGTACTCTTTGAAACCTCTATCACTTTAGCCGGATATACTGCTTCGGGACGAACATCAAAACGAATACCCACTTCCTTGATTTCCTTCGCTTGAAATGCGATCTCCTGAGTAACATACGCTTCTATCTTCAACTGAGTGATATCGATAAAAGAGACGACAGACTGAGTCGCTTTCACATCCTGATATTTTTCAATGTAGACTTCCCCTATATATCCGTCAAAAGGAGCAATAAGTTTCGTATCTTCAAGTTCATTTACAGCTGTTTCATAAGCAGTTTTGGCAGAAGTATAGTCTGCACGTGCTTTTTCATAGGCACTGGCGGACAGGTTGTTTTTCTCATACAACACTTTGATTCGCTCAAATTCTGCTTTTGCCTGATGATAAACAGCTTCCGCACGTTCCTTACGAATACGAAAATCACGGGAATCGATTTCAGCTATGATATCTCCCCGATGATAGTAATTACCCGCATACACTTCGAAACGGTCAATCGGTCCGCCCACCCGAAAAGAGAGTTCGGTCTCCTTGAATGGTTTGGCAATAAACGAAAATTCACGCTCGGCAGAAGGAACCAGTATTTCCACTTCCGCCACTTTTACCCGTACAAGCTCGTTTGTTTTCTTCTCACCCTTACTACACGATGTGAGCAGGCAAAGACAAAAAATACACAATGAAAAATTAGTCGTTGTCATTCTATTCTACATTAGTTACGTTGTCAACGGCACGAAAGTAGCGGAAAGAAGAAAAAAGAACGGGAATTTAATTTCCGAAGCGGAAAAAGAAAAGATGAAACGGAAAAAGAAAAGATGAAAATCTGAGCCTTTTATCGTACTTATGTGTTTCCTTACTATCTTTGCAGTTCGAATATATACCACAATATCAATTTATGACTGAAGAAAAAATACATAAAGAACGTCATGGCAGCTGGTGGGCACTGAGTCCGTTACTCGTCTTTCTCTGCCTTTATCTGGTAACTTCCATTCTTGTTAATGACTTTTATAAAGTACCCATCACTGTGGCTTTCCTCGTGTCTTCCTGTTACGCAATTGCCATTACGCGAGGATTGAAGCTCGACCAGCGTATCTACCAGTTCTCCGTAGGAGCCGCCAACAAGAATATCCTTCTGATGATATGGATATTCATCCTTGCCGGAGCTTTCGCACAAAGCGCCAGGCAGATGGGAGCTATTGATGCAACCGTCAATCTGACACTGCATATCCTCCCTGATAATCTGCTATTGGCCGGGATATTCATTGCCGCCTGTTTTATCTCATTATCCATCGGAACCAGCGTAGGGACAATTGTAGCCCTTACTCCCGTTGCTGTCAGCCTGGCCGAAAAGACAGAAATCGCCCTTCCGTTTATGGTAGCAGTCGTTGTCGGAGGTTCTTTCTTTGGAGATAACCTGTCGTTTATATCCGATACGACCATTGCCTCAACCAAAACTCAGGAATGCGTGATGCGTGATAAGTTTCGGGTAAATTCTATGATTGTGGTTCCGGCAGCGATTATCGTACTGGGAATCTACATTTTTCAAGGACTATCCATCACTGCGCCCGCACAAGTACAGACTATTGAATGGATAAAAGTCATACCTTATATAATAGTACTGGGAACAGCCATTGCCGGAATGAACGTGATGCTGGTATTAATAATTGGTATCCTGACCAGCGGTATCATCGGCATAGCTACCGGAAGTTTTGGCGTATTCGATTGGTTTGGGGCAATGGGTACGGGTATCACAGGCATGGGTGAATTGATCATCATCACATTACTGGCAGGCGGTATGCTCGAAACAATCCGTTATAACGGAGGTATCAATTTCATCATCAAAAAACTGACCCGTCATGTCAACAGCAAGCGTGGTGCGGAACTGAGCATCGCCGCTCTGGTAAGTATCGCCAACCTATGCACTGCCAACAATACGATTGCCATCATCACCACAGGACCTATTGCAAAGGATATTGCAAAGAGATTCCATCTCGACCGGAGAAAAACAGCCAGTATTCTGGATACATTCTCCTGTCTGATACAAGGTATCATACCCTATGGAGCACAAATGCTGATTGCTGCAGGGTTAGCCAACATCTCTCCTATCAGTATCATCGGCAATCTCTATTATCCGTTTACGATGGGGATCTGTGCCCTGCTCGCTATCCTGTTCCGATATCCGAGGAGGTATTCATAAGAAAAAGAAAGGAAATATTTGTCAATCAAAAGAAAAGCTGTATCTTTGCGCCCGCTATTACGAGTTAGTAGCATAATTCAAATCATTAATTAAAAACAATTATTAAAAATGGCAACTAGAATCAGATTGCAAAGACACGGACGTAAAAGTTACGCGTTTTATTCAATTGTAATTGCAGACAGCAGAGCACCACGTGATGGTAAATTTATTGAGAAGATTGGTACTTACAACCCTAACACCAATCCTGCTACAGTAGATTTGAATTTCGACGCTGCATTGGCATGGGTACTGAAAGGTGCACAACCAAGTGACACTGTACGTAATATCCTTTCTCGTGAAGGTGTTTACATGAAGAAACATCTTCTTGGCGGTGTTGCAAAAGGCGCATTCGGAGAAGCAGAAGCAGAAGCTAAATTCGAAGCTTGGAAGAACAACAAACAGTCAGGTCTGGCTGCTTTGAAAGCTAAACAAGACGAAGAAAAGAAAGCTGAAGCTAAAGCACGTCTGGAAGCAGAAAAGAAAATCAACGAAGTGAAAGCAAAAGCACTCGCTGAAAAGAAAGCTGCTGAAGCTGCTGAAAAAGCTGCTGCTGAAGCACCTGCAGAAGAAGCAACTGAAGCTCCGGCTGAAGAAGCTGCTGCAACAGAAGCTGCTGCTGAATAAATTTCGGCAGGTTCCTAACAAGACATTTGGAAAAAGCTATAAATCCTCTTCGGTTCGCCGAAGGGGATTTTTTTATTTCCTGCTATAGAACATATTAAAATAGTTCTCTACTTCTGAATAAATTTCTTTTCTTTGCAACAGCATAGCTCAGCACAGTCATTTATCTTATAACAGTATGAGACGAACTGATAAAAAGAAAACATTCGGTCAACAGTCCAGCAAGGTTACGCAATTAGCGGATACATTAAGCCAGGCGATTTCCATGAAAAAATTTCGTGAAGGAGATTCTTTGCCTTCCATCAATCAGTTAAGTGCAGAATATGGAGTATCACGCGATACCGTTTTCAAGGCCTTTCTTGATTTGCGCGAACGGGGACTGATCGATTCCACTCCGGGAAAAGGATATTATGTAACCAGTCAGGTGACCAATGTCCTGCTCCTGCTCGACCAGTACACTCCTTTTAAAGAAGCCCTTTACAATAGTTTCGTCAAACATCTGCCTATTAATTACAAAGTAGACTTGCTGTTTCATCAATATAATGAACGGCTTTTCAATACCATTATCCGCGAATCTGTCGGAAAATATAATAAATACATAGTGATGAATTTCGATAATGAGAAATTCAGTATGGTTCTCAATAAGATTCATCCAACAAAATTATTGCTTCTTGACTTCGGTAAATTCGAGAAAGAAAAGTATTCTTATATCTGTCAGGATTTTGATGAAGCTTTCTATCAGGCATTACTCATGCTGAAGGAGAAACTACGGCACTACCCACAACTTGTTCTGTTATTCTCTAAAAATCTGAAGCATCCCCAAAGCAGTAAAGAGTATTTTACCCGTTTTTGTGAGGAACAAGGATTTTTATACGAAATTCAGGAAGATATCGAGAATCTGACCGTACGCAAAGGAGTAGTCTACATAGCCATCAAGCAACAAGATGTAGTGAAGGTTGTGAAACAAGGAAGACTGGAAGGACTAAAATGCGGAAGAGATTTCGGTCTGTTGGCATACAATGATATTCCTTCCTACGAAGTGATCGACGAAGGAATTACTTCATTGAGTATTGATTGGGAGATGATGGGAAATGAAGCGGCAAACTTTGTCCTGAATAATGTCCCGATACAAAAGTACCTGCCTACTGAAGTAAGACTCCGAAAGTCCCTGTAATTTTTTTGCCGTATTGACAGCACAGTTCAGCACAGAATTCAATCACCAAATAAAAATTTAGAAACCATGAAAAAGTATCCGAAAATCGGGATTCGTCCCACTATCGACGGTCGCCAGGGCGGCGTTCGTGAAAGCCTTGAAGAAAAGACAATGAATCTTGCCAAAGCAGTAGCTGAGTTAATCAGCAATAATCTGAAAAACGGCGACGGAAGTCCTGTAGAGTGTGTAATTGCCGACAGTACAATCGGTCGTGTAGCCGAAAGCGCTGCTTGTGCAGAGAAATTCGAAAGAGAAGGCGTAGGGTCCACTATCACCGTTACTTCCTGCTGGTGCTATGGTGCGGAAACAATGGATATGAATCCTCATTATCCGAAAGCTGTCTGGGGCTTCAACGGAACCGAACGTCCGGGAGCAGTATACCTTGCAGCCGTATTGGCAGGACACGCACAAAAAGGACTTCCCGCATTCGGTATCTACGGACGCGACGTACAAGACCTCGACGATAATACAATCCCTGAAGACGTAGCAGAGAAAATTCTTCGTTTTGCACGTGCTGCACAGGCAGTAGCGACGATGAGAGGCAAATCTTATCTGTCAATGGGCAGTGTATCAATGGGTATCGCCGGCTCTATCGTCAACCCCGACTTCTTCCAGGAATATCTGGGAATGCGCAATGAGTCAATTGACCTGACAGAAATCATCCGCCGCATGGAAGAAGGCATCTATGACCACGAAGAATATGCAAAAGCAATGGCATGGACTGAAAAATACTGTAAAGTGAATGAGGGCGACGACTTCAAGAACCGTCCGGAGAAACGCAAAAACCGCGAACAAAAAGATGCTGACTGGGAATTTGTCGTGAAGATGATGATAATCATGCGTGACTTGATGACCGGAAACCCGAAACTGAAAGAAATGGGATTCAAGGAAGAAGCTTTGGGACATAATGCCATCGCTGCCGGCTTCCAGGGACAACGCCAATGGACAGACTTTTATCCTAACGGTGACTATCCGGAAGCACTGCTCAATACTTCTTTCGACTGGAACGGTATTCGTGAAGCATTCGTAGTGGCTACCGAAAACGATGCCTGCAACGGAGTAGCCATGCTGTTCGGACACTTGCTGACCAACCGTGCACAAATATTCTCTGATGTACGTACGTACTGGAGCCCTGAAGCCGTAAAACGTGTTACCGGTAAAGAACTGACCGGCTTGGCAGCTAACGGTATCATCCACCTGATCAACTCCGGTGCAACAACACTCGACGGTTCCGGCCAGTCATTAGACGCAGAAGGAAATCCTGTCATGAAAGAACCATGGAACCTGACTGATGCAGACGTAGAAAACTGCCTCAAAGCAACGACCTGGTATCCGGCAGACCGCGATTACTTCCGTGGCGGCGGCTTCTCGTCCAACTTCCTTTCAAAAGGTGGAATGCCTGTTACTATGATGCGTCTGAACCTGATCAAAGGCTTGGGCCCTGTCCTGCAAATTGCAGAAGGATGGACCGTTGAGATTGATCCGGAAATCCATCAGAAACTGAATATGCGTACCGACCCGACATGGCCGACTACGTGGTTCGTTCCTCGTCTGTGTGACAAATCCGCTTTCAAGGATGTATATTCTGTAATGAACAACTGGGGCGCTAACCACGGAGCCATCAGCTACGGTCACATCGGACAAGACCTGATTACGCTTGCCTCTATGCTTCGTATCCCTGTTTGCATGCACAATGTAGATGAAAACGAAATTTTCCGTCCGGCTGCATGGAACGCATTCGGTATGGACAAAGAAGGAGCAGATTACAGAGCTTGTACAACTTACGGTCCTATCTATAAATAAACAAGAATCTTTCGTCCTATTTGATTTAATAATTTAACTTTGCTGTATCATAGTGGAAGCAGTCTTCAAACACAAGCTTCCACTATATGACGGCTTAAATAAAAACACTATGATAACTGACGAACACATCGAACTGTTTCTGGCACAGGCACACCGCTATGGAGACGCAAAATTAATGCTTTGCAGCAGCGGTAATCTTTCCTGGAGAATCGGAGAAGAAGCACTGATTTCGGGTACAGGTTCATGGGTCCCTACCCTTGCCAAAGAAAAAGTTTCTATCTGCAATATAGCCAGCGGTACACCGACGAATGGCGTAAAACCATCTATGGAAAGTACATTCCATCTTGGCGTTCTCCGCGAACGGCCGGATGTAAATGTAGTACTCCATTTCCAGTCGGAATATGCCACTGCCATCTCTTGCATGAAAAACAAACCGACAAATTTCAACGTAACGGCAGAAATACCTTGTCATGTCGGGTCGGAAATTCCCGTAATTCCTTACTATCGGCCGGGATCTCCCGAATTGGCCAAAGCGGTAGTAGAAGCAATGCTGAAGCATAATTCCGTCTTACTGACCAATCACGGACAAGTAGTATGCGGAAAAGACTTCGACCAAGTTTACGAACGGGCTACCTTCTTCGAAATGGCTTGCCGCATCATAGTTCAGTCCGGCGGTGATTACTCCGTACTGACACCGGAAGAAATAGAAGACCTGGAAATATACGTATTAGGAAAGAAAACCAAATAAGTATCCGGGAATACCATGAAAGATACCACAAGAAACACATATTTAGCAGTAGACTTTGGAGGAGGAAGCGGTCGGGTCATCGCCGGCTCCCTTCTCCAGGGAAAGCTGGAATTAGAAGAAATACACCGCTTTACCAACCGGCAGGTTAAACTCGGGAATCATGTTTACTGGGACTTTCCCTCCCTGTTCGAAGATATGAAAACCGGACTGAAACTTGCTGCACAAAAGGGATATCATGTCAAAGGAATCGGCATAGATACCTGGGGAGTAGACTTCGGCCTGATTGACAAAAAAGGAAATTTACTGGGCAACCCCGTCTGCTATCGGGATGCCCGAACAGACGGAATGCCGGACAAGGTATTTCAAATACTGGATGCACAAAAGCATTACGCCTGCACAGGCATACAAGTAATGCCTATCAATACGCTGTTTCAGCTTTACAGCATGCAACAGAATCAGGACGTACTGCTAGAAGTTGCACAGCGACTTCTCTTTATGCCCGACCTCTTCAGCTATTACCTGACGGGAGTAGCCAATAATGAATATTGCATAGCTTCCACCTCCGAACTGCTCGATGCACACCAACGAAACTGGTCGATGGATACCATCCGTACTTTGGGACTCCCCGAACACTTATTCGGAGAAATTATTCTGCCGGGAACTGTCAGAGGAACACTTAAAGAAGAGATAGGCCGTGAAACAGGATTAGGCACCGTCGACATTATCGCTGTCGGCTCGCATGACACAGCCAGTGCCGTTGCTGCCGTTCCGGCAACTGAAGGTCAAGTAGCCTTTCTCAGTTCCGGCACCTGGTCATTGTTGGGAGTCGAAGTGGATGAACCCATATTGACGGAAGAAGCGAGACTGGCTCAATTTACCAATGAAGGAGGCGTAGGCGGTCACATCCGATTCTTGCAAAACATTACCGGACTGTGGATTCTGCAACGCTTGATGAGCGAATGGAAGCTACGTGGCGAAGAACAAAGTTATGATATGATTCTTCCGCAAGCTGCGGACGCAGAAATTGACACGATTATTCCCGTGGACGATGCAGAGTTCATGAACCCCGAAAATATGGAAACAGCCCTTCTGAACTACTGCCGGAATCATTCACTTAAAGTTCCCGGAAACAAGGCAGAAATGGTCAAATGCGTACTACAGTCACTGGCCTCCAAATATCGTGAGGCGGTAGCACAGCTCAATCGTTGTCTCCCCTCTCCGATTCACCGGCTAAACATTATCGGAGGAGGCTCACAAAATAAACTGCTCAACCAACTTACTGCCAACGCACTCGGCATCCCTGTTTATGCCGGACCGGTAGAAGCCACAGCAATGGGGAATATCCTGACTCAGGCAATGGCGAAAGGAGAAATATCCAGCCTCCGGGAAATCAGAGAAATAGTAAGCCGCAGTGTTACACCACAAGTATATTACCCTGAAAAATAAGAAAGATATGGAAACACCTCAAACTGGCTATCAAGTAAAAACCTACAACGTCCCTGTCAAGCGATATTGCCAGACTCTTGATCTACGGGATTCACCGGAGTTAATAGCTGAATATCGGAAAAGACACAGCCAGGCAGAAGTTTGGCCCGAAATCCTTGCAGGAATCCATGAAGTTGGTATCCTTGAGATGGAAATTTACATTCTCGGCACCCGTTTGTTCATGATCGTCGAAGCACCCGTCGACTTTGACTGGGACACAGCCATGGCACGTCTGAACACTCTCCCCCGGCAACAAGAATGGGAAGAATACATGTCCATCCTCCAGCAGGCCGCTCCGGGAATGAGTTCCGCTGAGAAATGGAGACCCATGGAGAGAATGTTCCATTTATATAATACCTAAAATAACAAGAAATTACCATGAAACACACTAAGCAGTCTATTATCTCAAAGGATGGCGTCAGCTATCTTATTCCATTCATACTTATTACCTCCTGCTTTGCACTGTGGGGATTTGCGAACGATATTACCAACCCGATGGTAAAGGCATTCTCCAAAATTTTCCGGATGAGCGCTACCGACGGGGCACTGGTTCAGGTAGCCTTTTACGGTGGATATTTTGCCATGGCTTTCCCTGCCGCCATGTTCATCCGCAAATTCTCTTATAAAGCCGGAGTATTGTTAGGACTCGGCCTGTATGCTTTCGGAGCCTTCTTATTCTTTCCCGCCAAGATGACAGGAGAGTATTACCCGTTTCTGATCGCTTACTTTATTCTGACCTGCGGACTCTCCTTTCTGGAAACCAGTTGCAACCCCTATATACTTTCTATGGGAACGGAAGAGACAGCTACAAGACGTCTGAACCTCGCCCAGTCTTTCAATCCAATGGGATCGCTGCTCGGAATGTACGTGGCGATGCAATTTATTCAGGCTAAACTGCACCCGATGGGCACTGATGAACGCGCTTTACTGAACGACAGTGAGTTTCAGGCCATCAAGGAAAGCGATCTTGCCGTATTGATAGCTCCTTATCTCACTATCGGACTCGTTATTCTGGCGATGCTGCTTCTGATACGATTTGTAAAAATGCCCAAGAATGGAGATCAGAATCACAAAATAGATTTCTTTCCTACGCTAAAACGTATTTTCACCCAGACACGCTATCGGGAAGGTGTAATAGCACAATTCTTCTATGTGGGTGTTCAGATTATGTGCTGGACCTTTATCATTCAGTATGGTACACGCCTGTTTATGTCACCGGAATATGGCATGGATGAAAAAAGTGCGGAAGTTCTGTCCCAGCAATACAATATCGTAGCGATGGTTATTTTCTGTATCAGCCGCTTTATCTGTACTTTCATTCTGCGCTATCTCAATGCAGGGAAGTTGCTCATGATCCTTGCCATCTTCGGAGGCATTTTCACATTAGGAACGATCTTCCTTCAGAATATCTTCGGACTGTATTGTCTGGTAGCAGTTTCCGCCTGTATGTCTTTGATGTTCCCTACCATTTACGGAATTGCATTGAAAGGTATGGGAGACGATGCCAAGTTCGGGGCAGCCGGTCTGATTATGGCCATTTTGGGAGGTTCCATACTTCCTCCCTTGCAAGCAAGCATTATTGACATGAAAGAGATAGCTTCCATGCCGGCTGTCAATGTATCATTCATTTTGCCATTCATTTGTTTCCTGGTAATCATCGGTTATGGCTACCGTACAGTGAAAAGGAACTGGTAAAAACTAACTTTAAGATAGTGACACTATCCTGTTGCGATAGTGTCAGCATCCCACTCATATAGTGACACTATCCGGACCGGATAGTGTCACTATCTTTTTTCTTTTTTATAAACTATTCCTTTTTTCTTCGTATCTTAATTTAATTTGTTTACATTTGTCTTTCGATTTCAATAATCTGTTAACCCGATGACCCCAGATCAAGACGAAAGACTTTTAGCGCAACAATTCGAAACAATATTCACGAAGTATTATTCAGTAGTGAAATATTTCGCCCTAATGCTGCTTAAATCCGAAGAAGACGCGAAGGATATTACCCAAGATGTTTTCACTAAACTATGGACTAAGCCTGAATTATGGGCAGAAGTTCCTAATCCGACTCCTTATATCTATACTCTTACTAAAAGTACAACTCTCAATTTTATCAAACACAAAAAAGTAGAATTGGCTTATCAGGAGAAAATTATAGAAAAAACTCTCATCGACGAACTTTTCCAATCAGAAGATACACTCAACCCCATCTATTATAAAGAGGCGCAACTAATCATCAAATTAGTTCTCGAACGTCTCCCGGAACAACGCAGAATGATTTTCGAAATGAGTCGTTTCAAGCATATGAGCAATCTTGAAATAGCCGAAAAACTAAATATTTCGAGACGAACAGTGGAACATCATATCTACTTAACTCTGCTTGAAATGAAAAAAATCATCTTTTTTGCATTTTTTCTGCTACTCCCTTAAGTAAGCTGCCTTAGTTAATTGAAGTATTAATATAACAGTTATAACATTAATACCTCAATATGAAGAATTACTTTCAGAAAATAATAACATTATTCACCGGAAATGACTATCCGGAATCTACCCAGCAAGATTTCTACAAGTGGCTGGTAGATGAAGAGCATACTTCCGAAAAAGACGAAGCATTACAAAAATTATGGGATGAGGCTCATAAACAGAGAACTGCAACCGACATGCAGGAGGCTTATGAACTTTTGAAAAAGAATGCCGGAATACCTCCCATACAACGAAAAAGAACAATCCGACCGATTCATATATGGCAGGCTGCCGCTGCGGTTTTCTTTTTAGTAGCGGCTTCTTCTGTTTACCTTTCTACCATCGGCAAAGAAATACAAGAAACTCTTATTCAGCAATACATTCCAACTGCTGAAATAAGGACTCTCACTTTACCCGATGGAACTCAGGTACAGCTGAACTCACAAAGTACACTTTTATATCCACAAAACTTTACCGGGAAAGATCGTAGTGTCTTTTTGATCGGTGAAGCTAACTTTAAAGTTAAACCGGATAAGAAACATCCGTTCATCGTCAAGTCCAATGATTTTCAGGTGACGGCGTTGGGTACGGAGTTCAACGTTTCGGCTTATCCGGAAAATCCGGTGTTGGCAGCCACATTGATTTCAGGAAGCGTATTGGTAGAATACAATAATTTAAAATCGCAGGTGATTCTAAAACCGAATGAGCAGCTGGCTTACAACAAAAATACTCATTGCCATAGCCTGGACCATCCGGATATGAAGGAGGTTACCGCCTGGCAACGTGGAGAACTTGTGTTCAGAGAAATGTCCGTCAAAGATATCATCACAATACTTGAACGTAAATATCCTTATACATTCGAGTATCAGCTCAAAACTCTGAAAGACGACAGATATAGTTTCCGGTTTAAAGACCAGGCACCACTATCTGAGGTAATGGATGTGATAGTAAATGTAGTAGGCCAAATGAACTATAAGATAAAAGGAGACCGCTGCTATTTAATCCCAAAATAATGGCTATCCCCCAAACAAAACAGTAAAAAAACAACAATATAATAACCTCTTTAACCACTAAAGACTTATGCAAAAAAGTATCCGGAATGGAGCCCTAACTCTATCCCGGATATGAAATCAAAATTCTCAATATTAGAGTTTTACTCTATCCAATTACCGTGAAATAATTTAGTTAATAACCTAATACTAAGAAAATGCTACAAATTTATGAATTTATAGTAGATCAAACCGCAAAGGGAAGAAGTTTTTTACTTTTTTTCTGTTTGTTAATGATGCAAGCACCCTCCTTTGCACAAAGTAGTGCCAAGATCACAATTCAGAAGAAAAATATATCTGTTATCGAGGCACTTAAGGAAGTAGAAAGACAATCCGATTATTCTGTCGGATACAATGATTCGCAACTGAAAAACAAGCCTGTTTTAAATCTTGACCTAAAAGCTGTGGCATTAGAGAATGCCCTTAAACAAATCCTCCAAGGAAGTGGATTTACTTATCAGTTCAAAGATAAGTATATCATGATTATTCCCGACAAAAAGCCAAAAGAAACTCCTGCAAAAAAAGTAAGTGGAATGGTCATTGACGAAAACAATGAACCACTGATCGGAGTGAATATAAAAGTAGAAGGAAGCTCCGAAGGTGCAATCACCGATATTGATGGAAATTTCAATATAATGGCTCCTCAAGGTAGTACATTAAGCTTCACTTATGTGGGATATACACCTCAAACTGTGAAAATAACAGATAAGAGCATCTATGAAATAAGATTGGCAAGTGATACTAAACAGCTGAACGAAGTGGTAGTCACCGCTCTAGGTATCAAACGCGAACAGAAAGCGTTGAGTTACAATGTGCAGCAAGTCAAAAATGACCAATTGACAACAATCAAAGACGCTAACTTTGTGAACAGCTTGAGTGGTAAGGTAGCGGGTGTCATTATCAATAGCAGTTCTTCCGGTGTCGGCGGTGCCAGCAAAGTAGTGATGCGCGGTACAAAATCCATCGAAAAGAGTAATAATGCACTTTATGTAATCGACGGTATACCTATGTATAACTTCGGAGGTGGTGGCAGCACAGAATTTGGTTCAAAAGGAGAGACGGAAAGCATTGCCGACCTCAATCCGGATGACATCGAAAGTCTGTCCGTTCTTACGGGAGCAGCCGCAGCCGCCCTTTATGGCAGCAATGCTGCGAATGGCGCTATTATTGTCACTACAAAAAAAGGGAAAATAGGGAAATTACAGGCCAGTGTTTCTACCGGCATCGACTGGTTGAAACCATTCGTAATGCCCGAATTTCAAAACCGTTACGGGACAGGAAGTAACGGTAAATCTGACGGTTCCACCGTATGGAGCTGGGGACCTAAGATGGGAAACAGTCCTGGCTACACCCCCAACGACTTTCTAAAAACAGGAGCTGTTTACAACAATTCAGTCACTTTATCCACCGGTACGGAAAAGAACCAGACTTTCTTCTCTGCCGCTGCGCTGAACTCCGACGGAATGATTCCCAACAATAGGTATAACAGATATAATTTTACTTTCCGCAACACTACAAGTTTCCTCAATGACAAGATGAAACTAGACGTAGGAGCCAGCTACATCCTGCAAAACGACCGTAATATGACTAATCAGGGACAGTATTCCAATCCTTTAGTTCCTGCTTACCTTTATCCGCGTGGTGATAATTTCTCTACAGTCAAGGTCTTTGAACGCTACAACGAAGCTCGCAAAATCAACGAACAGTTCTGGCCATCGGGCGAAGGTGACCTCCGCATGCAAAATCCTTATTGGATAGCCTATCGTAATCTACGTGAAAACAGTAAAAAACGTTATATGCTCTCTGCAGGATTAACTTACGACGTACTCGACTGGCTAAGTTTATCAGGACGCATCCGCATAGATAATTCAAACAACACGTATGAGCAAAAATACTATGCAAGTACCATCACTACACTTACCGAAGGTAGCGAACAAGGATACTACGGCATAGAAAAGAGTGGAAACAGCCAGACGTACGCTGACTTTCTTGTAAATATTAACAAGAGAGTGGGCGACTTCACTATCGTAGCCAATATTGGTACATCATTAAGCGACAACAGCTATGATATGCTAGGCTACAACGGTCCGATACAGGAAAAAGGAATACCTAATGTATTCAACGTATTCGACCTTGATAACACAAAGAAACGCGCCACACAAGAAGGATGGGAAGAAATGACCCAATCCATATTTGCAAGTGCGGAAGTGGGATGGAAGAGTATGCTCTATCTTACTTTAACAGGACGTAACGACTGGGCTTCACAATTACTGGGTTCGTCACAAACCTCTTTCTTCTATCCCTCCGTCGGACTTTCCGGCGTGATCAGCGAAATGGTCAAGCTCCCCGAATGGATTGATTATTTGAAAGTACGCGGATCATTCAGTTCCGTAGGTATGCCCTACCCTCGATTCCTGACTATCCCAACTTATAAATATGATACCACGATATTAGGATGGCTACCCAAAACACATTATCCTATCGGTAAGCTTTATCCGGAACGTACGGATTCATGGGAAGCCGGCTTAGACGCCACTTTCTTCAAAGACCTTCGCCTAAGTGCTTCATTCTACTATGCCAATACTTATAACCAAACCTTCGACCCCAAAATATCCGCTTCCTTCGGATACTCCAAATTCTACGTTCAAACAGGTTACGTTCGCAATATGGGTATGGAAGGAATGTTGAGCTACGGACACCGCTGGAATGAATTTGGCTGGAATAGCAATTTTACTTTCTCATGGAATAAAAACAAGATTATTGAATTAGTAAAAGACTTCCATCACCCCGAGACAGGCAAGATACTCAATATACCCGAACTTGAAATGAATGGCTTGGGCTATTCACGTTTCATCTTGAAAGAAGGCGGAACTTTGGGCGACCTCTACTCTAAAGCCGACCTTGTACGTAATGACAAAGGTTATATTGAGATGGACGCCAATGGTGCTTTGGCCAAAGATGCCAACGTAGAACCGATCAAATTGGGAAGCGTGTTACCTAAAGCCAACTTTGCTTTCAGTAACGAGTTCACATACAAAGGTGTTTCTGCCGGCTTCCTGCTTTCCTGCCGGTTGGGAGGTATCGTTTATTCTGCCACGCAAGCAGCTCTCGACCAATACGGAGTATCTGAAGCCAGTGCAAAAGCCCGCGACGCAGGCGGTGTAGTTATCAACGGACGCACTATGATCAATGCCCAGCAATGGTACGAAACAATTGGCAGTTCCAGCGGACTCCCGCAATACTATACTTACAGCGCAACTAATATTCGCCTGCAAGAAGCACATATCGGATATACTATTCCCCGCCGTTGGTTGAAAAACATATGTGATATCAACGTGTCTTTGGTAGGGCGTAATCTCTGGATGATTTATTGCAAAGCACCTTTCGATCCCGAATCAGTCGCTACTACCAGCAACTATTATCAAGGGATAGATTACTTCATGATGCCGAGCACCCGCAACATCGGGTTTAATGTTAAGTTTAACTTCTAAAACCATGAAATTTATGAAAAACCTGCGATATATGCTGATAGCAGTATATTCAGCCTTCCTGCTTCTGCCTTTGGGAAGTTGCATGGATACGGACATGAACCGTAATAAATACGAAGTGGACAGCGAAGAAATCGGCCGTGAAAACTACGACCTCGGCTCCACTATCAGAGGCCTGCAAGGCTTAGTAATACCTGCACAAGAGCATCTTTACCAATTCATGGAAGCCATGTGTGGTGGTTCTTATGCAGGATATTTCGGTGAAACACGTACCGGATGGCTGGAGAAATACTCTACCTATAATCCTAAAACCGACTGGTTGAAGGCACCATTTACAGATGTTATATCAGAAACATATCCTAAATATTATGCCGTTTTACAACATGAAGATGCCCCTGTAGCCCTTGCATTAGCCAAACTGCTACGAGTAACTATCATGCAACGCGTGACGGACATTTACGGCCCTATCCCCTATAGCAAAGTGTTAGTATCCGGAGAAGGTTCTGAAAGCGATGGACTGAATGCGGCTTACGATTCACAGAAAGATGTCTACATGCGTATGTTTCAAGAACTTGAAGAAGCCGATCAGGCACTTGAAGACAACATGACAGAAGGCAATAGCGGATTTGAAAAGCTGGATGATGTCTACTACGGAAAACTGCAGCAATGGCGACTTTTTCTCCATTCACTACAACTACGCATGGCTATGCGCCTATGCTACACCGATATGGCTACCGAAGCTCAAAGCATTGCCGAGAAAGCCGTAGCGGCAGGAGTGATCGAAAAGAACGACGACAATGCCTTATTCCATGTAGCAGAAAATCGCTCAGCACTCTGCTTCAACGATTGGAAAGACTATCGTATAGGAGCCGATATCATCTGTTACATGAATGGTTATGCAGACCCACGTCGGGATAAATATTTTACCAAGGTGAAGAATAACGATCAGGAAGGTTATTACGGCATGCGTATCGGCATTAATTCACCATTTTCTGATGACGACATGATAACATCGTACTCTAATCGTTTGATGACCGCCAGCGATCCATATGTATGGATGACTGCCTCCGAAGTAGCATTCCTGCGAGCTGAAGGAGCATTACGCAAATGGAATATGGGCGGTGAAGCCAAAGATTTCTACGAAACGGGTGTTAAGCTTTCTTTCGAAGAACATGGAGCCAGCGGAGCAGAAGACTACCTGAATTCAATAGCTTCTCCAAGTGGCTATACTGACCCGCTAGGTTCGTATAGCACAGGTAGCCCCGCCAACATTACAGTAAAATGGAATGAAATGGGAGAACAGGCATTCGAAGAGAATCTGGAACGTATCATTACCCAAAAGTGGATTGCACTTTTCCCCAACGGCATTGAATCATGGAGTGAACACAGGCGTACCGGATATCCCAAATTATTGCCTGTTGTCGTGAACAAAGGCCGCAATGTCAGTACCGAAGCCGGCATGCGCCGACTCATGTATCCCAACGAAGAATACACCCAGAATTCTTTCCACCTTAACAATGCCATTAATGTATTGATAAAGGAAAGTAGTAATAATCAAGGAGGAGATACCGGTGGCACTCATGTGTGGTGGGATCGTAAAGCAAACAAGTAAAAATCTTTAAAAACTAAGATAATATGAAAAATAAAAACCTTATATTCAGTTTCCTTACTGTCGTTACTCTCACGATTGGTGCAGGCTGTCTGTGGACATCGTGTGACGATTGGACCGAAACGGAACAGGTGGATTACGGAGTAACTACCCCCGATGGTCAGAACCCTGAACTATATGCCCGCTACACACAAGCTGTTCGCAACTATAAAAGTCGCAAACACTATGCCGTATGTGTACGCTTCGACAATGGACATAGCGGAGACGGAGAAAAAGACTTTCTTCGTTCGATGCCGGATAGCATTGATGCCGTCATTCTGGAAAATGCGGTAACACTTAATTCAGCCGATCTGGAAGACATTCCTGTATTGCAGACTAATTTTGCAACAAAGGTTCTTTTTAGTTTCAATCTGAGCAGTATCAAAGAGAACGCAGAAAGTTCGGGACAAGAAATCAAAACACTTCTGGCTCCCGCTTTAGAGCAAATGGTATCCGCCATTAACGACAATGGGCTTGACGGAGCCTCAATCTCCTACACCGGTGACATCGGACTTGGTAATAACGCAACAGTCAATGCAAGTATAGCCGAGATGCGTCAGTTACTGCTTGACAAGATTACACCGTTAGCAAAAAATGGAAAAATCTTTTTTCTGGAAAGTAATCCACTTTTTATTCCCGAAGCGAACCGGGATGTATTCACCCGCTACGTACTCAATACTACGTCCTCTAAAAATGCCAGCCAGTTACATCTTCTGATTAATGAAGCTATCTATTATGCAGGTATTCCCTCGGACAAGCTGCTCATTACCGGCGATCCGGAGCTAATGACTACGGACAATAATGACGGGCTTGTCTCACAAGTGCCTTTCTTCGCCATACAGGTAATAGATTGCGGGCCTATCGGCGGCTTAATGATACAGAATGTCGCTGCAGACTATTCGCACGCTAACATCACTTATAAGGAGACACGTGGTGCCATACAGACTTTAAACCCTTCACCTTTAAAATAAACACAGGAGGAATCTAAGATGAAAAAGCAAAAAATACGATTCGCAATTTTCATGTTGTTACTTGCTGTCACTGCTTGCGACAATGCCGATTATAGTAAAAGCGCCCCCTTCGACAACGGTGTCTATTTAAGTGTAGCCGAAAGCAAAACATCGGAGACTATGACATTCAACAAAACGATTATTCAGCGCGAAAAGAGCTTCACAGCCCGGCTGGCATATCCTGCCGGTACTGATGTTACAGTCAACGTAACAGTTGACCCTTCACAAGTAGAAGCCTACAACTCACGAAACAATACCAGCTATGATATATTGCCGACCAAACATTACCGATTGGAGAGCAACGAAATGACAATACGCGCAGGCAAAATCAATTCTGCTCCGTTACATATTTATTTCGAAAACCTGACAGAATTGGAGATTGATAAAGCATATCTCTGCCCAGTGTCTCTTAACTCCGCACAAGGTGTAGGCCTATTGGATGGCTCAACCACCTACTGGTATATAGTGAAACGCTCCAGCGCCATCACTACCGCTGTTAACTTACGCTATTGCTACGTCGAAGTTCCCGGATTCTATGTACCCAAATGGGGAACAGAGCCTGCCGGCAATGCTGCTCATCTGAACAATTTGAAGGCTGTCACCTTTGAAATAATCACCCGTATATCCAATTTCGACGAAGCCAATACAGACATTTCCAGTCTGATGGGCATCGAGCAATATTTCTGTTTCCGAGCAGGCGATGCAGGCTTCCCACGCCAACAGTTGCAGATACAGACTCCGGCAGGAAAGTTCCCCGAAGCCAACAAAGCCAAATTACTGAAAGAAAATGAATGGTACCATCTCGCACTAACGTACGACATTGCCACCAAAACAATTATTTTCTACGTCAATGGAAAAGAACAAAGTCGAAGCACTAACTATGGCAACAGCGAGTTCTCTGAAATAAAACTTGCCAACCGCAAACAGGAAAGTTTTCCCGGTGCAAGCGACGGTGACTGGCTTTTCTACATAGGACGTTCTTATAATGACCGCTGGCTTATCGACCGACAACTTAACGGTAATGTCTGTGAGGCACGTATCTGGGATGTAGCACGTACACAAGAGGAAATCTGGAAAAACATGTACGACATTGAAGATCCGGAAAATGAAGCACACCTCGCTGCTTACTGGAAATTCAATGAAGGAAGCGGCAATGATATCAAGGATTACTCCAAATATCATAACGATGCACACATTGTTCGTTATTGGAAAGATTTCAATAGTAAAGAAGAATATGACGTAAAAAATGAGGAACTATGGCCAAGCGGCATAGAAGTTCCGCAAGTGAATAGGGAAGATTAGAAATGAGAAACTTATAAAAATCAAAATATGAAACAAATATTGAAACATATACTGATTCTGGCATTTGCGGCAGGTTTTATTGGGACTGCCTGCGAAAATAACGATCTTACTATCGATGCCGGTACATTCCCCGAAACCGGAGGTATAGGTCTTTCTATGGGTATATTACAAAGCGATAATTATGCGATGGAAAACCCGCAGATAAACATGGACCATGCCAGTTTGAGCGATCAATTTCACATCAGCTTAACAGAACCGGCTTCACAGACAGGAAATTACACCGTAAAAGTAGACGAATCCAAAGTACTGGACTTCAATTCGAAGCACGGAACGAGTTACCCTCTGTATCCTACAGAATACGTAGATTTAGGTAACAGTGGAAAAATGACAATAGAGAAAGGAGAACAGCAGTCAAACTCTGTCTCTATTGCCTTCAAATATGATGAAGCCATAGAAGATTCTGTTATTTATGTACTCCCTCTGACAGTGGAAGAGAACAATAGTTCCCCGGCCATGTCTAGTGAACGCAAAACATTATATTATATAATTAATGTATGGGGAATGGCTCCTGCCGAATATAACGCTATAAAGAAAAACTTCATTCAGATAGCAGGGGTAGATCCTGAATTCACCAATCCTCTACTGCTCAACAAACTCTATTTTGAGTCTATGTCTCTTTCATCACCAGAAGTAGATTACTACAATCCATTCGATATAATCAACCTACAGTTCGCTACCGTCAAGGCAGACGATAATCTGTTGCCATCCTTATATCTAAAAGATGATCTGGCATACGTACTAAAGAAACGTGAAAAGTACATCGTTCCATTGCAACAGTTAGACCACAAAGTTTGCCTTGCCATTAAGGGAGCGGGAGAAGGAATTGGTTTTTCCAATCTGGGGGAAAAAGAAATGATGATATTTGTAGAAAGAATAAAACAAGTGATTGATATATATCATTTAGATGGAGTCAATCTATATGATGCTAATTTTTCCTATGAAGAAAGTAATGAAAACATTAATTACTCAAACAATCTATGCAAATTCGTAGCATCTTTACGAGATAAGCTAGGAAACAAGATCATAACCTATACACAAACTTCTGAATCTCCGGAAGGGATCACTAATGACGCTAATTTGAAATTAGGAGAACTTTTAGATTATGCTTGGTGTGATCAATTGAACACAATTATTGATCCTTGGAGTACTCCTGAAAAATGGACACGTCCTATTGCAGGATTAAACAAAGAAAAATGGGGAGCTTTAAATACTGATATACATATGTCAAGTGAGCAAGCAAATATTTTAGATCAAGTGATAGAAATGTTTACTCAACCCTCACTAATGATAACCGCTGGAATAAATCATGTATTTGTAGTAAATAGAGTAGACTATGTTAGTGCAGGAACGGAATCTTATGCACCGACTTATATGGCTTATGGTGCTATCTGTAACTTATGTGATATGGAAAAAGAATATTTTGTAACAGGTATTAACTCTCCAAATAATCAATACCTCAACATTCATGATCTTCTCATGCCTAAAGATTATTAAGATATAACATTCATATTTATAAAGCATCTGTGAATATGGACAAACTGAGAAAGGAGATGCAGAATATTTACGCATAAAAATCAGACTATGAAGGAGGAACTTCCACCAAACACGTATCCTATCAATGCCAAAGACATGTCTTCCGCATTGATTATAAGAAAAGAAAAATCATTAAATCAATTTTAAAATTTACATTATGAAAAACTTGTATAAAATTTTAGCGTCATCTATCGCTATATTTGCATTTTGCGCATGCTCACAAGAAGAAATGCCAGTAAACCAATCAGATAATAATCAATCTGAAGTAGTCACCCGTTCGGCCACAGGTATTAAAAACATCGTTTATATTGAAGTAAATGATATCAATCCTCTTAATGCAGGGTCATATATTATGGATGATGCTCCATTTTTCGATTATGTAATTCTGTTCGCTGCCAACATAAGAGGTGTAGGCTCAGACGCTACTTTATATAACAATCCAAATGTACAGTACATTTTGGACCACAAAGACACTCTGATTAAGCCTCTTCAAGACAAAGGTATCAAAGTTTTACTCGGTCTATTAGGTGACCATACAGGACTCGGATTCGCAAACATGAATTCAGCTCAGACTGAACAGTTTGCTACCGCCGTTGCCAATGCTGTTAGTCAATATGGATTAGATGGTGTAGACTTTGACGACGAATGGGCTGAATACGGTAGAAATGGTTATCCATCTGGAAGTACAAGTTCTTTCTCTAATTTGATTACTGCGCTCCATAACAAAATGCCAGGTAAGACGATTACTGTATTCAATTATGGCTACACAAGTGAGCTTACAGGAGTTAATAGCTATATTGATTATGGCATTTACGCATTCTTCAACTATCCATCATGGGGTACAGATTTTGGTATGCCGAACAGTAAATGGGCACCATTAACCATCAACCTTAACAGTACCCCATCTGCTAGTAGTGCCCAACTTTATGCAACACAAGTTGCAAATAAAGGTTTTGGTGCTATTGGTTACTATGACCTTAGAGCCAACAACATTGTAAGCGTATTGAATGGTGTTGCAAAAGGAGCTTTCAAGTCTACTTGTACTTATGACGGTAATTCTTATCCAAAGAATTATTAATCAAAGGCTTTAAAGCATCACACTTGATGAAGTATTAAAATACACTTCTCCCTCTTTTGTTGAAAGAGGGAGAAGTAGTTTAAAGTGAGAGAGTAATGTATTTCTTCACATGTTCCTTTTTAATGAAGGAAACATGTGAAGAATTACTCATACAACATTTATTAGATAATATATCCTTCGGGAGCTACTCACTCTTCTAACGCTCATATAATTAACTGGAGGGAAAGTTACGGGCAAGAAAAGAAGAGAAGTAGCAACCGAGGATAATCAGATGAATGCTGTGACATTTTTGTATCTAATCTAATTATTATAAGGGGAAAAGCAAAAATGTCACAGCATTACTAATCAACACTTTAAGCCCACAAAACAGTTCTTTTTTCTACAAGTTTACAAAAATCATCTATATACTTTTCACTTTTTCATAGGAGAAAACTGCACTTTTTTTCATTCCCCCTATCCAATCATAAAGAAACAATAAAGTTACAGTGGAGTAATCAGACAGGCAGACTTGTGCAACAAGTCTGCTACAGTTATGCATCCCTGTAGCTATACAAGTGCAACAGAATAAAACATAAGCAACAAACAGCTAATAGCTGGCGAGAATTTATTAATTCATATGGTAGAATGCTTCAAACCAACCTGATAAATATAGGAAAAGATATATAGCATTATACCAATTTATTAAGCATACTCCATAGAACCATACTATAAATCTACGTATCAATCTCCCAAATCAGGAATAAAAACAAAGAATTCCATGACTGTTTTGATCTAATTATGATTTTATTAAACATAAATTAATAATAAGCAGAACCTTAAATAAGCAAGCATTATTATTTTCTACGAACAATAAATATAACATTGTATTAAAAACATACAAGTTTTCAATACATTTTATCGCAAACATCATACAAAAAGTAACAAGTCTCTATTTTTAATCAGATATTATATCAATTTTTTATAACTATGGCGTATATTTACCTCATAAGAACAAGCAATATTATATTATAAAAAAATACGTATATATTATCCAAAAACCCAAAAA
The DNA here is from genome assembly GCA_947646015.1 of uncultured Bacteroides sp. GTDB lineage: Bacteria > Bacteroidota > Bacteroidia > Bacteroidales > Bacteroidaceae > Bacteroides. Next base: position 50,192 of record CANSEY010000023.1, read on the forward strand.
TGAGAGAATCTGAATTGGTACTAAATGGAAGTTATTCCAAAAGTACCCAACCAAAAGCACGGGCACCTCCTGAGCAGCCCGCATTACTTACAATATATTTAACATTTATGTTTAATAAAAAATAATCAAATTAATTATTGTTACTTGGAGGAGATTTGCCCTATTCCTTTCAAAAGGGTTCAAACATTAGAATTAAAACTCTACATATATACTACGCATTCCCGATATCAGCCTTCAAAGAACAAATAATTTTGAGATCATGTTATTTGAACTTATTGATATACAATCATGAGACCATAATACTGTGCATTTTTCCTTGCTTCAAACCCGAACAAGAGGAATAGATCAATTTCACCAAGTGACGTTACTAAAAAAACAGATTAATATGAAATATTTAATTATAACGTCATTATACACTTCTATTATCGCAGTTACAACCACCCAAAGTGAATTATTTCCAATTTTATTTTCAACAGCAGGAATACTTTTATTGTATTGGTTCTTGTCTCATTCTTTTGCCATGCGGAAAGAAATTGCTTTCTTAAAAGAAGAAAATCAGTACTTCATGGATTCCTTCCGAAACATTCGCACCCCGATCACATTGCTTCATACGCCTTTGAAGTCAACCTATAGTAATAACTGTCCAGACAATATCAAAAAAGAGCTGTCACTGGCTATCCGCAACATAGATTGCCTTAATGATCATTTAACCAGATTAATGGACCTGAAGCAAATAGCCGCTCATTCCCAAAAAATGAATATTACGGAACATGAATTAGGAAATTTCCTTAAAAATAAAATATCTTCTCTGAAAGATCACGCAGCAAACAGACATATTAAATTAGAAATCCAAACAGAATTCAAATATGCAAGCGTGTGGATAGATCAAAGTAAAATATCTCCCGTAATAGAGAAATTCATAAAGAATATAATAGATCATACAGAATATTCAAAAAAAGTTATTATACACGCATCTTTATGCAACAAATATTGGATAATAAAAGTGAGTTATACTGGAAATGAAAACCTAATGAAATGCTATAAATGCTCCGGCAAACATCTTATTAAACAAAAAACAGAATCTAAATATTACTTTGCAAAAAGTGCTTTATGCAAAAAACTGACAGAAATATGCAATGGAGAAATATTAATCAATAATTCATGTCATACGATCACATTACGTTTTCCTGTAAAACCCTCTTATGAAAATGTATCCGAACGCAGTTTGGTTCATATAGAGAAGAATATAGAAGAAGAAAAGATCGATGCCTTATTCCATAAAAGTTCGCAGAAAAGAAATTCATCCAGACCTGTCGTGATTATGGTCGACAGTAACGAAGAATTCAGATCCTATCTGGAGACCTGTTTGTCAGAGGAATACATAGTCAGAGGTTTTGAAAACGGAGCGGACGCATTGGGATATATCAAAGATGAACATCCGGATCTGGTAATATGCGATACAGTGCTCAACGGAATGGGCGGTGATGAACTTTCTTCAAGGCTGAAGACGTCTAAAGAAACATCTATTATACCAGTCATCCTTTACGGATCGCATATAGATGCCGACCAACGCAGTAAAAGGGAAGCGTCATTAGCAGACACATTCATGCATACTCCTTTTCATGTGGAGGATTTAAAGATAGAGATTGCTGTTCTTATCAGGAACAGCCGCCTTCTTAGAAAAGCATTCCTGCACAAAGTATTCGGAGAACATTTTCTGCAAGTACAACCAACCGAAATGATCAAGGAAGCTACTGAAGGAAGCAAAAGCCTATTGATCAATGAAGTAAAAGAGTATATTCTTGAACGCATAGAGAAAGAGGATTTGACTATCGATGCGATTGCCTCACATTTGAAAATGAGCAGAACGAAATTCTACAATAAGTGGAAGTCAGTGACCGGCGAGGCCCCGACCGTCTTTATTGAAGCGGTTCGAATGGAAAAGGCACACGAGTTGTTAGAAAGCGGGAAATACCCTGTCGGAACCATACCGGAAATGATCGGATTGAAGGATGTAAAAAACTTCCGCAACAGGTATAAAGAATACTTCGGAATTACACCTAAAGAATCGATCAAGAAAAAATAGTCGGAATAAAACGGACAACTAAAAGCATGTCCGAATGTACTCCAGCACGGTCTTCACGGAGAAAGTGACTGGAGTACTTTTTTATTTCCATGATGCAGTATTTCGTTATTTCCGGTATTTACTCTATGTACGTACACCTTAATTTTGAGAATTAATAACCTAATTTGTTTAACAAGTATGAAAACTTTAACTAAAATGAAAAAAGTATGTTGCTTAAGTCGTTTTGTTTTATTGGTAATGGCATTGGGTATGACCAGTATCTTTACCTCTTGTAGTAGTGATGATGATGAAAATATTCCGGTATATTCTCTCAAAGATGTAGAAGGCACCTATTCCGGCAAAATGCAGACAACCTCTATCGCTCCTTTGGAAAATGCAGAGAATGAAGCTGAAGACGGAGTCACCGTAAATGCCGAATTAAAAGATAATCATATATTAATCAGCAAATTCCCGGTAGAGGATCTGATCAAAAGCATTATCGAAGATCCGGACGCAGCCGAAGCCATCATCAAAGCGGTAGGAGATGTAGAATACAAAATCCCTTATCAAGCAGCTTTCAACGACAATAAAGACAATATCTTACTTCAAATGTCACCTGAACCCTTGGTATTGGAAATTGCAATGGAACCACAACCCATAAGAAAAACTGAAGGGGAAGAAGAAACTCCTAAACTCACCGTAAAAGTGACAATCAAGGCTGACGAAAAAGGCAGTTATGCTTATGAAGGTCAGAAACTGAAGTTTGCTATTCAGGCAACAGAAGTTACAGTAAATGAAGAACGGTTTGATAAATTTCCGGCAACTACCTTTACTTTTGATATGACCAAGAAATAAGGTGACTGTTTAATTATTTACAGAATAAAATGTAAAAGAGAGTGTGTCTGCGAAAGAAGACGCACTCTTTTTCATATATTTGCATCAATAATAAATCTACAGCCAATGACAACAACAGAAAGCGTCCGTAAAGAACTGAAAACGTTGGAAGACCCTACATACAGGGAATTTCACTCCTCTTTAATTCCCGGTGCCAATAATATTCTCGGTGTACGCATCCCGCAACTCCGGATAATGGCTAAAGGGCTCGCCAAGAAAGAAGACTGGCGGACATTCGTTGAAGCAACCGATACACAGTATTATGAAGAGACAATGCTACAGGGAATGATTATCGGACTCGCTAAAATGGAGCTGGAAGAACGAATCCACTATATTCGCCTCTTCGTCCCGCGTATCAACAACTGGGCCGTATGCGATATTTTCTCAGGTGAGCTGAAAAAGACAGCGGTAGGAAAAGGGAAAGAAACAGTATGGCAGTTTATCCAGCCTTATCTGAAGTCAAAAGAAGAATATGAAATCCGGTTCGGAATTGTGATGCTGTTTCATTATGTAGATGAGGATCATATCGATTCATTGCTAGAATATGCCGATTTATTCACTCATGAAGCCTATTATGCACGTATGGCAATGGCATGGATGATATCAATCTGTTTCATTAAATTTCCGGATAAGACGATGAAATATCTGAAGCAGAGCAAACTGGATAACTGGACATACAATAAATCATTGCAGAAAATCATTGAATCTCTGCGTGTAGATAAAGAGACGAAAGACATCATCCGTTCTATGAAAAGAGCAGGATAAAAAAGCGGTGGATGACAAACGATGCCCGGATTTAACCGTATCATTCGTTTATCATCCACCGCTTATTACCGGGTGTTTTTAACTTACCGCTTCACATTCTTTTTTCTCTTTCTTCTGCTTCTGCGATTTTGTTGTTTCCGACGGCTGTAGCGTTGCCATCTCTTATAAATCATCCATCCGCTCATCAAAGCTACGACAACAAAAATCAGAATAGTAATACCTACCCCCAGATTGTCACCTTTGATGCGTGACCAGATATCCAGTACCTCTTTGGTTTTATCTCCGAAGTCACGAATCATAGCGCAGCGTTCCACTACCTTACGGTCGGGATATTGAATCTTGTCAATCTGTATGCTGTCGGCATCCGGACCGAAGAAATAACTTAAATCCGCATAATAATCCAGAGTCGTATCCACTTTCTCTTCCAGAATCTCCGGTGTAGCGATAGAACTCACATATCCACAGAAATCCATATTACGCAACGCAATGTCCGGACGGCACATAAAGTTGATAAAGTAGCTGGCAGCCACCGGATTCTTCGCATATTTAGGAATCACCCAGCCATCATACCAGATATTACTTCCTTCTTTCGGAACCACGTAGTCAAGGTCCACTCCTACCGCATTCGCCTCTTCAATCGCCCATATCGCATCGCCACTCCAGGTCATATTCAGCCATGCTTTATTCTTCGTCATCATCTCCTTACCGAAGTCCGCTTCCCAACCGGCAATATTCGGTTTCATGGCTTTCAGATACTTTTCAGCTATCTCCATAGCACGTGGTGAGTAATCATTCATCAGGTCTTCCACCGACACCGTTCCTTCTTCCAGCTCTTTGGCATGGGCATAGATAACGGCTGTTCCGTAAGCATCACGGTAGCTGTCTTTCATCAGAATCTTTCCTGCATATTTCTTATCCCAAAGACATTCCCAGGAGAAAGCGTCGGAATCGGGAACGTATGCCCGGTTATAAAGAATACCTGCGGTCCCCCACATATAACAGACAGCGTAACGGCTTGCTTCTTCACCCGGCTGACTCAGTTTATTAATCTGTTCGCGAATAAATGGTGACACATTATTCATGTAATTAGGGGAATGGGCGAAAGTGGTGTCAATAGGCAACAACAGATGCTTTTTCAGCATTCTCTCAATGATATATTCCGAAGGACAAACCACATCAAAATCCTCATGTCCCTTTTCTATTTTCGTCAACATGATCTCGTTGATGTCGAATGTCTGATAGACGATGCGTATATCTTCACCTGTCTGTTCTTTATAGTACGCCTGGAAATCTTCGAGTACACCTTCTCCTATATAATCTGCCCAGTTATAGATCTTAAGAACTCTCTCCCGTGGTTCGCCGGAATTGTAGCAACCGCTCAGAAAACCAGCCAGCACCAGCAAAAACAAGTTAACAGCAACTATTCTTTTCATTTTATTTACGTAGCAGTACATGTTCATGATTCTTTCTTCTTCGTTTTTCCGGCACGGTAATTAATTACTATCAGTAAAGCCAGTACCACCACAAAAATAATGGCGGACAACGGGCGGAGCTCGGGAGTCAGACCTCCCTTGCGGGCATCGGCATAGATATAGGTGGAAAGCGTTTCCAGCCCTTGATTACCGATGGTAAATACAGTTACGGCAAAATCATCGATTGAAAGTGTCAGTGCAAGCATAAAGCCACTGATCATTCCCGGACGAATCTCCGGAATGATTACTTTCCGCAAAGCCTGCATAGGTGTAGCTCCCAAATCGAGGGCAGCTTCATAAATGTTCGGATTCATTTGTTTCAGGCGCGGCAGAACGCTTAATACGACGTAAGGAGTACAAAAAGTGATGTGCGCCAGTACCACTGTGGTATATCCCTGCGTGATTCCGAGAGATACGAATAAAAGGAAAAGCGATATACCGGTTATGATATCACCGTTCAGAATAGGAATACTATTCACAAAACCAATCGCCTTGCGCGAGCGTGCTTTTAAGTTGAAGATGCCGATGGCAGCAATGCTGCCCAACAAGGTAGATGCCGTGGCAGCCAGCAGCGCAATGGTAATGGTATTAACCAGGGCATTCATCAGAGAATGATGGGCACCTGTATTAAACAGTGATGAATAAAGTTTGGTCGAAAACCCGGTCCAGTTACCTAATACCTTCGCCTCGGTAAAAGAGTAAATCACAATGATCACAATAGGGGAATATAGCAACAGCAGTAATACCCACAGGTAAGTCTGAGCGAATATCTTCTTTACCATAGCCCACCTCCTTCGTTCGTATTATCCTTATCATCGGTACTGAACAGTGAAGTCGCGGCTATCAGCAGCAGCATGATCAGCGAAAGTGCTGCCCCATAGTTCCACATACTGTTATTGATATTCTCCTGAATGGTTGTACCAAAGAGTTTGATATTGTTCATCGTCAGCAGTTCGGCAATGGCGAATGTCGAAATGGTCGGCATAAACACCATCATGATACCGCTCATGACTCCCGGCATGGAAAGCGGGAGAACCGCTTTGAAAAAGACCTGTACGGGATTAGCCCCCAAATCCTGTGCCGCCTCAATATAGCTATGGTCCATCTTCTGCAATGTATTATAGATGGGATAGATCATGAAGGGGATAAAGTTGTAAACCATACCGAAGATCAGTGCTCCCTCTCCCAGCGGAACGCTGAAAAAGTCGAATAAAGCGACAGTGGCAAGAGTACGCACCAGAATATTCACCCACATGGGCAGGATAAACAGCACCACCATCGTTTTGGAACGGTTCAGCTTGCTGTTGCTTAATATCCAGGCTGCGGGATATCCCAGCAGGATACAGATAAGAGTCGTAATAATGGCAATACCTATGGAATAGACGAAGGTATTGATAGCTTCGGGATGTTCGAAGAATTTCTGAAAATTGGCGAGTGTCAGATGACCGTTATCATCGGTAAACGCATACACGACAATTAGAACCAACGGTATGACCACAAAGATCGCCGAGAAAATAATGTAAGGAAGAGTCCAGCTCTTACGTGATGACAAAAATACTATAAACTTCTTATTCACTTCCTTTCCTGTTAATCGGTTATTTTAATTACACGAATCGCATCCGGAGGGATAGTAATACCCACACGGTCTCCGTCATCCCAGACATCGTTCGTATCCACAAACACATTCTCGTCCCAATCAGACCATACAGTCAGATGGTAATGATCACCTTTATAAAGGATGAACTTCACTTCTCCCGTCAGCGTACCGTCTTCTTCGTTATCCTGCAGGATCACTTTATCAAAGTCTACTTCGACCTTGACATCCGTACCGGATTCCAGTCCTTCCACAGAGGCACATTCGAACGTACAGCCAAGGAATTCTACATGAGTAGCATCCTGCAACTTTCCTTCAAACGTATTGCATACACGTTCTTTCTTCATAATATGAATATCGAACGGCTTCACCAGCAGACCAACCTCCGCACCGACTTCAAAATGATGATAATCCTGAACAAGGAACTCATATCCGCCACAAAGCACAGTCATCTCATAGTGTACCCCTTTGAAGATCGAAGTCTGTACCACGCCGGTCAGTTGCGCCATCTCCGAAACCGGGAAAATATAAAGGTCTTCCGGACGGATGACTACGTCCACCGGAGTATTTTCACCGAAACCTTCGTCCACGCATTCAAACTCCGTACCACAAAAGCGTACCAGTTTATCATGAATCATCGTTCCGTTGAGAATATTACTTTCTCCGATAAAATCCGCCACAAATGAATTGATCGGCTCATTGTAGATATCAATCGGCGTACCGATCTGCTGAATTTTTCCTTCGCTCATCACGACAATCGTATCACTCAATGTCAAGGCTTCTTCCTGATCATGAGTTACGTATACAAATGTAATGCCCAGAGATTTATGCATTTCTTTCAGTTCCATCTGCATATCCTTGCGCATTTTGAGGTCGAGCGCAGCCAACGGTTCGTCGAGCAGCAACACTTCCGGCTCATTGACAATGGCACGGGCAATAGCTACACGCTGTTGCTGGCCACCGGAAAGAGAATCTACATCCCGATACTCGTAATCTGTCATACCAACCATCTTCAATGCGGCTTTCACCTTCTTGCCGATTGTCTGTTTCGGCGTCTTTTTCAGCTTCAGGCCGAAAGCAATATTGTCGTATACATTCAAATGCGGGAACAGGGCATATTTCTGAAATACCGTGTTCACCGGACGTTTATGGGGTGGAGTCTGTGTGATTTCCTTACCCGATATTCGGATTTCGCCTTCCGAAGCTGTCTGAAAACCGGCAATGAGACGCAACAATGTCGTTTTTCCGCAGCCGGAAGGTCCGAGAATCGTAACAAACTCGCCCTTTTTCACGTTCAGAGTTACATCATCCAAAGCTGTTTTGTCGCCAAAAAACTTCGATACATGGCTAACCTCAATGATGGATTTGTCTTCTTGCATATTCATACTAAAAGTTTGGGCTGCAAAGGTACACATTTCTACGATTTCCACCTACGTGTTAATCTAATATAACAGTGTTTTTCGATGCCAGACAGAAAAAAAATCTATCTTTGCATAAATATTTATTCACTAATTTTACAAAAGCATGAAAAAGTTAACTTATTTAGTTATTGCGACGGCAGCGTTGGGTATGGTAGCTTGTACCGGAAACAAAGCCGGATACGTTATCACAGGTACAGTAGAAGGCGCTGCTGACGGCGACACTGTTTACCTTCAGGAAGCAACAGGCAGAAATCTTACAAAACTAGATACCGCAGTCATCTCTAAAGGTACTTTTACCTTCGAAGGCACGCAGGATTCTGTAGTAAACCGTTATGTCACTTGCGAAGTGAACGGAGAACCTCTGATGATTGATTTCTTCCTCGAAAACGGCAAAATAAACATTGCACTGACAAAGGACAATGATTCTGCAACCGGTACTTCAAACAATGACGCTTACCAAGCTATCAGAACTCAAATCAATGATATCAGCCAAAAGATGAACGCTATCTACGAAGCGATGGGAGACTCTTCTTTGAGTGACGAGCAGAAAGAAGCCAAGCAAAAAGAAGGTGCCCAGCTGGAGGAAGAATATGATAAAGTAATCAAAGAAGGTGTACAGAAAAACATCACCAACCCGGTAGGTGTATTCTTGTTCAAACAGACTTTCTACAATAACTCTACTGAAGAGAATGCAGCTTTGCTGGAACAAATCCCGGCTAATTTCCAAAATGACGAAACAATCGTAAAAGTTAAGGAACAGACTGAAAAACAAAAGAAGACTGCCGTAGGTACTAAGTTCATTGACTTCGAAATGCAGACTCCGGAAGGAAAAACTGTGAAACTGTCTGATTACGCAGGGAAAGGTAAAGTGGTACTGGTAGACTTCTGGGCTAGCTGGTGTGGTCCTTGCCGTCGTGAAATGCCTAACCTGGTAGAAGCTTACGCTCAGTACAAAGGCAAAAACTTCGAAATCGTCGGTGTATCTCTGGATCAGGATGCTGCTGCATGGAAAGAGTCTATTAAAAAACTGAATATGACCTGGCCGCAAATGTCTGACCTGAAGTTCTGGCAGAGTGAAGGCGCACAGCTTTATGCAGTGAACAGCATTCCTCACACTGTTCTGATTGATGGCGACGGTACTATCATTGCCCGTGGTCTTCATGGAGAAGGTCTTCAGGCTAAATTGGCAGAAGTAGTCAAATAAATGAAGCTGATAAGAGACTTCACCTGATGAAGTAACACTTGTGCCATACCGTTGTCACACTTGTGCCACCGTGTTGGCACAGTTATGCCACGCCGTTGGCACAGTTGTGCCAATAGGATGGCACAACATCCGACAAGGTATCTTATTCCTGTTAACGCAGTAGGTTAATCTGATCCAAGTACAGGCACTTTTGCCGAAGATACTGATCTTATCCACGCCGTTACATTGAGATATAAAAAGATAGCCCCTGCAATTTCGATCGCTCGAATTGCAGGGGCTTCTTTTATATAGGGACGTCAAGCAGGGAAGCGTCACTTCCCTACTCCGTCAAGCTATCAGATAAACCAACGCACGTAGCAGAAGTCCTGACGGTGCGGAAGTTCCGGATTCTTCGGGAACATACGGTAAGACACCTTGAAGCTACCGGCATTTGACAGGCTATGTTTAACCTGGAATGTGTAAAGGTCGCCTTCTTTCTTGATAACGCTGAACGGTTCTACAGAGTAAACGTGTTGTTTACCATCTGCAGTTGTATAAGTAGTTACCAGTTCAAGCCCTATAGCATCATTCAAGCCTTTTTCATCGATTACGTAAGTAATAGTATATTCTTTTCCGCTTTCGATATCACCGGCTTTCAAATCTTCCAGCTTGTCGCAAGATACGATTTCGATAGAATCCCACTTGGCAACGACTTCTTCTTTCCATGCAGCAATTTCTTTTGCTTTTGCATTGTCATTAGCAGACAGCATATGGAAACGTTTTGCCAACTTATTGTAGAACTTATTGTAGTAGTCGTCCAACTGGCGCTTCATCGTATAGTGAGGAGCGATCTGAGCGATAGAATTCTTCACTACCTTGATCCAGCCTTCTGAGTAGCCTTTCTTGTTACGAGCATAGTACAACGGCAGGATTTCTGTTTCAAGAATGCTGTAGATAGTAGCAGCATCCAACTGATCCTGATGTTCCTGATTCTGATATGTACGTTTTTCAGTCAACGCCCAACCTGCACCTTCACGGTAACCTTCCAGCCACCATCCGTCTAATACAGAGAAGTTGACAACACCGTTCATCAAAGCCTTTTCACCAGATGTACCGGATGCTTCCAACGGACGAGTCGGAGTATTCAACCAAATATCAACACCGGAAACCAAACGACGCGCCAACTGCATATCGTAGTTTTCGAGGAAGATGATCTTACCCAGGAATTCCGGACGACGGGAGATTTCGATAATACGTTTGATCAGCCCCTGTCCTGCTCCATCGTGCGGGTGAGCCTTACCTGTAAACAAGAACTGTACCGGATAGTCAGGATTGTTCACAATCTTAGAAAGACGTTCCAGATCAGTAAACAGCAGGTGCGCACGTTTGTAAGTAGCAAAACGACGACCGAAACCGATCAGCAATGCATTCGGATTGATCTTATCCATCAATGAAACGATACGTGAAGGATCTCCCTGATTCTTCAGCCATGTATCACGGAATGACTTGCGGATATAATCTACCAGCTTGTTCTTCATCGTCATACGAGTCTTCCAGATCTCTTCATCGGGCACATTATAGATTGCTTCCCAAATCTTAGGATTCGACTGGTCGAACCAGAAGTTTTCGTTGAAATATTTAAAGTATAGTTCTTTCCACTCCGTAGCACTCCATGTAGGGAAGTGAACACCGTTAGTCACATAACCTACGTGCATTTCTTCGGGGAAGTAACCTTTCCAGATAGTAGAGAACATCTCCTGAGAAACTTTTCCATGCAGCCAGCTTACACCGTTTACTTCTTGAGCAGTGTTGCAAGCAAATACTGACATGCAGAAACGTTCGCCCTTATCCCCCGGATTATTACGTCCAAGGTCCATCAGGTCATCCCAGCTGATACCCATTCTTGCAGGGTAACCGCCCATGTATTTACCGAACAAACCTTCGTCGAAGTAGTCGTGACCGGCAGGAACCGGAGTATGAACTGTATAAAGAGAAGAAGCGCGAACCAGCTCGATAGCCTGATCAAATGTCAGTCCGGTAGCTACATAGTCGCAGATACGCTGAACATTGATCAATGCAGCGTGTCCTTCGTTACAATGATAAACGTCTTTTTTGATGCCCAATGCTTTCAGTGTCAGGATACCACCGATACCCAACAGGATTTCCTGTTTCAGACGGTTTTCCCAGTCGCCACCATAAAGCTGGTGAGTAATAGGACGGTCGAATTCGCTGTTCATTTCATTATCCGTATCCAACAGATACAAAGAAATACGTCCTACGTTTACGCGCCATACGTTAGCATGCACATAATAGTCCAGATAAGGAACATCCACTACCAACGGCTGACCATTCGCATCCATCACTCGGTCGATAGGAAGCTGACCGAAGTTTTGTGCTTCATAGTTAGCAATCTGCTGACCATCCATAGACAACGTTTGAGTAAAGTAGCCGTAACGGTACAAGAAACCTACTGCACAAAGATCTACATTGCTGTCAGAAGCTTCTTTCAGGTAGTCGCCAGCCAATACACCCAAACCACCGGAATATATTTTCAGGACGCTACTCAAACCATATTCCATGCTGAAATAGGCTACAGACGGACGATTCTCATCCGGCTTCACATCCAGATAATCTCTGAATTTTGTATAAACATCATTCATTCTTCTCAGAATTACCTTGTCTTTTGCCAAAGCTTCCAGCTTCTCATAGCTCATACGTTCCAGCAACAACACAGGATTCTGTCCACATTCTTTCCAAAGTTCCGGATCTAGATCTCTAAATAGTTCTGTCGCTTCAAAATTCCATGCCCACCAGATGTTGCGTGAAATTTCGGACAATTTCTCCAACTCAGCAGGGATACGTGATTTCACTGTAACCTCTTTCCAGTTCGGAGTATTCACATTACTAACTTTAATTTTCATAATGTTTTTGTTTACTTATTGATGAATAAAATGTTTTTTTAGCTTAACTGACGCTTCAGAGCATTGCGCAGAGCAATGTCATAAGCCTCATAATAATATTGAATGAAGTGCTTCCACAGTGCCTGCTCTGCAACATCTGCCGCACGTTTGCGGATTACCTTCACTTCTTTTTCCGATTTATCCGCAAAGAGCGTAATAGTATCCTTGATACCATCCGCCACTTCCGAATCATTATAGTCCGAACGATGCAGCACTTCTACTCCATCATTAATGCCATGCTGATTCTTCAGACTGTTCACCCAAAGGCCAAAGCCTGCCAGATCAGTAGTTATTGTAGGTACACGGAACGCTACACTTTCCAAAGGAGTATATCCCCAAGGTTCGTAATAGGAAGCATAAACGCTCAAATCCTGTCCCAGCAATATATCATAATACTCTTTGTTCATAATACCATCACGACCGTCCAGATAGCAAGGTACGAAAATCACCTTTACTTTATCTTCGGGACGATTGCCCATTCCTAAATACTTCAGCATATCCAATACCTGGTCATGCGTCATATTGTGCAGCCAGTGAGTGATGAAAGGAACTTCAAGCGGTGTGTCAAACTTTTCTTTGCTTTTCAATCGCGCCTGTAAATCCTCACGGGGATCTCCCACCCAACCGGGTACATTGATGAATGCCAATACATTCTTATGCAGGTTTTTATCTCTGTTCAGGCGGTTCAATGACTCCAGAAAGACATCGATCCCCTTGTTCTTGAATTCATAACGACCACTGGTTCCGATGATTAACGTATCATCATCCAGATTTGTTCCCAACAATTTATTGGCTACGTTCAACATTAATGAGCGCGCACGCTTACGTTTTCCGGTAAATGTACTGCCTTTGGGTACGAAATCGTCTTCGAAACCGTTCATCAGTACTACATCTGCCGGTTTGTCGAGCAATTCCTTGCACTCGTTATTGGTGATTTCACTTACTGTCGTAAAACAGTCCACATGATGCGCCGTCTGCTTCTCGATGGAATGCTTCGACTGCATATTCAGTTCCTGCGCCATCTGATCGCCATTATACGCAAACAGATAGTCATACAGCGGCTTATGATTACCGGCTATCGAACGTCCGATGGAAGTAGCGTGGGTTGTAAAAATAGTAGCAACTTCGGGGACAGCTTCCTGTACATAAAGTGCTCCCATTCCGGTCATCCATTCATGTGCCTGATATACCACCTTATCCGTTTCTGTCAGGTTGTAGCGGTAGAAACTTTCTACTACTCTTCCAGCAGCGTACGAAAACATAGAAGCCTCGTCATAATCGCCATAAGCGTGCAACGAGTCTACTTGAAAACGATTCCACATTTCTGTGTATATATCGTTCTTCTTTTCAAAAAAAGGTTGGAAATCAACAAGAATGACAATAGGTTCACCGGGGATATTCCATCGTCCTATACGGACGGAAAGATGATCGTTTTCAAGTGCATGCGTTTTCCAGGCAGCGCACAGATTATCCGACTCGATGAATAGAGGGTTCTCTTTTCCTTGCCACACATCAGGACCTATGAAAAAAATTCTGTCGCGGAATTTTTCCTGCAATGTATTCGCCCGTGTCGACAATACGGTGTATATCCCTCCCACTTTATTACATACTTCCCAGCTGGACTCGAAGATATAATCGGGGGTTAATAAATCTTTTACCATATAATATATTAAAACTCTTTTTAGTATGCGAGTGCAAAAGTACGCATTATTCTTTGAAAAATAATACTTTATGCGAAAAATATGAGTTAATAAGAGGAAAGAAAGGTTAGCCCGCCATGAAAAAAGAATATCCCCTTGCGAACGCAAAGCTGCATTCACAAGGGGATTGAAAGATCTTTATTAAAAAATTTTTTCCTTGAAAAATTTACGCAAGTGCACTACCGATCAAGAAAGTGGCAGCCAAAGCAACGATAGCGTAAAGTTCTGGGAATACGGCAAGAATCAATGTATTACTAAACACGTTGTGTCCCTGGCCGATAGCAGCGATACCGTTTGCACAAACCTGTCCCTGACGGATAGCCGAGAACAAGGCTACCAATCCCAAAGCGATACCTGCACCGAGAACTGCCGATGCCTGGATAGCAGTGATTTCAGGAGTCAGGATACCGAAGATAGTCTGGAACATAAAGTAACCGGCAAAACCGTACAGACCCTGTGTACCCGGAAGCGCAGTCAATACCAGGAAGTTACCGAATGCACTATCATTCTTTTTCAATGCGCCGATAGCAGCGTTACCTGCAATAGTTACTCCGTAAGCACTACCAATGCCTGACAAACCAACCATAACCGCGATGCCAATGTAGGCAATAAACAAATTCATTTCCATAATCTTATTCTATTTTTATTGTTTAATTCTTAGTTTATTATTTCTCAATGTTTTATTCTAAATTTCTAAAAGGCTTGTACTCCTTGCCGCCTCCTTCATAACCGGAGTTCTTGAAGAACTCTACAAATGTCAGACGCATCGGGTGAACCATTGCACCAAGCACATTCATAAAGATGTTGATTGCATGACCGATCACAAAGATCAGCACCATTACGATAGGACCGGCAATCACGTTATCCGGACTCATACCTACTGCCAGACTGTTGAACACTCCCGCCAGAATACCTCCGGAAAGTCCGAGGGCAAACAGACGAACGTAGGACAAAACATCTCCCAGCAGACCGGTAGCCATGTTATATGAATCCCACAAACCAAGTCCGATATTCATGAATATGTTCTTTCCCGGACTGTTATAGAGGAATATCATCGCACCGGAGATACCCAGAATAACCAAATGCACTGTACCTCCCATTGGCAGCACATTCGGCAACAAAGCCGAAACAGCCATTGAAACCAACAGGATAATCCATCCGATCGTTGCCACTGCATATTTGAAACCAAACTGAATCGTCTGATTGACTGCTTTTAGCACCATACCGAACAAAATCTGAATAGCACCCAAAATCAATGATAACTGGAACATATCGTTGTTATCCATCAGCACCGCGTGTTTCAGACGTTGCACGATAGGCCAGTCCAGATCATAAATGTTCGCTCCGAAGAATGTACCTGTCAGCAACCCGCAGAAGAAAGTTGAAACAGCCAATACTTGTATCAGCGAAAGAATCGACTTCATTGACGGAGTCACCTTCTTTGCCAGTAATCGATATGCCGTAGCTCCAAGGAACAGGAAAAGTCCATATCCGGAATCTCCCAAACAGAGTCCGAAGAAGATCATAAAGAACGGGGCGAAGAACGGTGTCAAATCCAGTTCGTTATACTTCGGAAGCATATACAATTTACAGATCGGTTCAAACCAGGCAAAGAATCCCTTGTTATTCAATCGAATAGGAACATTATCACCCGGCATCGGATCGGTTATCTCATAATATACATGTGCGTCATTCAGATAGGCTTCTATCTCCACCTTACTATAGGCAGGAGCCCATCCTTCAATCAACATCAGTTTATCACCGGCAGCCTGTTCAGAACTCAATACTACTTTCGAGAATTCAATCTGTCCCTGCAACTCCCTCAAAGCAACCTTCAAGGAAGGCACATCCGTTTCAGAAAGTGTTACCAACTTCTTTTCGTTCTCTTCGATAGCCTGCTCCGTTGTATTATACAACGTTTCAAGATGTGCCAGCGAATAGGCGGGAAGTTTTGCCTGCTCAACGTCCAGATCTACTTCCTGACCGGCTTTGGTGACAGTCACAAAGAATACTTTGGAAGAAATACGATTTATGATCATCGCATTGTATTCCGTCTCCCATTCTTGCTGGTAGTTTCCTTCCGAACAGCTATAGAAACCGATTACATAGCCGGCATCTTTCAACTTCCGGACACTTGCCGGATCGAAGTTGCCCCATGCCTGCAATACTTCCTTTTCTTTGGCATAGCCCTGCAATTGCTGAGACAATTTGCCGTGTTCAGTCTGCAAAGCATCTACTTCATCCAATACCTGCAAACCACGAGCAGCTGTCCCTCCTTCCGTTGCGACCACAGCATCTTTCTCATGCTTCTGATTCTGAAGCAATTTCAGAGTAGCTGTCAGACGGTTGGAAAGACGGATATTCTCTTGCAGTTCCGTATTGTCGGCAGCACCTTGCTGTTTCTCCACGATATGGACTACACCAAGTTCGCGCAGACTGTTCAGGAATTCTTCGTATTCCTTATGATAAACCAGGAATGTGAGTTTCTTCATTTTTGTAATCATGCCTCTTCCTCCTTCCTTTTTTCCTGATGGGACTTCATGATCTTTTGCGATGATTTCGACAAGTTCTCTTCATCTTCCATAAATCTCTTGATCTTTCGCAATGCATCCTGATAGCCCGGTATTTGTACCTTCTCAAAAAGATTCACTTTCTGAGTGGTCTTTTTCCTCGCATGTTCTAGCAGATTCAGCTTGGCGAGCATAAACTCACGTTCAATTGCCGTATGCGCAAGTTCCTCCAGCAGATGGATACCGTCGGCATACCATTTGGGAGCGTTAAACATACTGTACGGACGTATCTCGAAATCGATATTTTCGAGAAGCGGTACACGTACACCCGCAATCTTTTTCACGCCAAGATGAACGTCATTCACCTTTATCAATGAAGCGTCAAACTCATTCCAAAGGGCGAACATGGCTTCATAGGCTTGAATTTGTTGTTCGAGCCTATCCTCCAGATCGGCAGCTTCCGTTTTACAGCGCTTCACTTCCATGCGGAGGGCGCTTTCCTTATTCTTGATGATAGGAAGCGTACGCACCCGCACTTTCAGTTGCTTTTCGAGCTGCTGAAGAGAGGTTTTGTTATATTGAAACTTTATAGCCACGTTGTTTTTGCTAATTATTGGTTATAAATTTAGTTGCTGATTATTCTCCTTTCGGCCAGTACTGGTCAACAAGTTCCTTCTTGATATTTACTTCTTCCGGACGGAAGTATTCGCCGAACAAGCCCCAGGCCACATCCAGCATTTCAGTAGTATCAAGGTTGACATCAATAGCCAGCAACTGGTTAGAATAGTCCTTCGCAAAAGCCAACGTACGTTCGTCGTAATTTGTCAGGTCGAAACCGTTTTCCATCTTAGTCTTCGCATTTGCAGCATCGGCATACAGACGTACAGCGGCATTCATCACCTGCGGATGGTCTTTACGTGTCTTCTTACCGGTTACCAGCTGTTTCAGACGAGACAATGAACGGAACGGGTCAACAATAACCTTACCGATATCACTGTCACGACGCAAGAACAACTGTCCTTCCGTAATATAACCCGTATTATCAGGCACAGCGTGCGTGATATCTCCACCGGACAACGTTGTCACCGCAATAATCGTGATAGAGCCACCGGAAGGGAATTGCACCGCCTTTTCGTAAATCTTCGCCAAATCCGAATAGAGCGACCCTGGCATAGAATCTTTGGACGGAATCTGGTCCATACGGTTGGATACGATAGCCAACGCATCGGCGTAGCTGGTCATATCGGTCAACAGTACCAATACTTTCTCGTTATTGTTTACGGCGAAGTATTCGGCAGCAGTCAGTGCCATATCCGGAATCAGCAGACGTTCTACCGGAGGATTTTCCGTCGTATTCATGAAGCTCACAATACGGTCGAGAGCACCGGCGTTGGAGAATACATTCTTAAAGTAGAGGTAGTCATCGTTCGTCATACCCATACCGCCCAGAATGATCTTATCTGTTTCAGCACGCAATGCCACGTTTGCCATCACCTGATTGAAAGGCTGGTCGGGGTCGGCGAAGAACGGAATCTTCTGACCGGATACCAGTGTGTTATTCAAGTCGATACCGGCAATACCCGTTGCAATCAGTTCCGACGGCTGTTTACGGCGCACCGGATTCACTGACGGACCACCGATTTCCACTTCCTGTCCTTCAATTTCCGGACCTCCGTCAATCGGATCACCGAAAGCATTGAAGAAACGTCCTGCCAACTGCTCACTCACTTTCAACGTAGGCGATTTGCCGAGGAACACCACTTCGGCGTTGGTAGGAATACCCTCCGTACCTTCAAATACCTGCAAAGTGACATCGTCACCGGCAATCTTAACCACCTGTGCCAGTTTACCGTTCACAGTGGCAAGCTCGTCATACCCTACTCCTGTCGCTTTCAGCGAACAAGTAGCCTTGGTAATCTGAGTAATCTTGGTATATATCTTTTGAAAAGCTTTTGTTGCCATCTATATATTTACAATTTAGCTATTTACAATTTACTATTTAACGCTTCTTTCGGCAATCAATTCTTTTAATTGCTGCTGGAATCCTTCGTACTGCTCAGATTTGAACTTCGAGTAGTTCATCTGCTTGCATACATTGATCATCCTTTTGAAGTAATCCATTACTTCATTGAAATTGTCAAATTCAAATTCTGTATGGCAGATGTCGATTATCATATTCAGAATTGCTTCCTGACGTTCCATCGGAGTCACCGAGTCAACCTCATCAAAGGCATCCTGTTGCAGGATTACGAAGTCGATCAATTCGGATTTCCAGAAAATCACGTGGTATTCCACAGGTACACCGTCATCACCCAGAATGTTAATCTGCTCGGCAATTTCCTTACCACGCTGCAAGCGGGTTTTAAGTTCATTCACCTTGCCGATCCATTCGTCATTGATATATTCCTTGATATATTCTTCAAATTCCGGATATTCGATATATTTGGAATAAGAGTCAATCGGGTTCACGGCCGGATAGCGTTTCTTATCGGCACGATCCTGTTCCAATGCGTAGAAACAGCGGGCTACCTTCTTTGTATTTTCCGTTACAGGCTCTTTCAAGTTACCACCGGCAGGTGACACCGTACCAATGAAAGTAATTGAACCGGTTTCGTCGTTACCCAGTTTCACATAACCTGCACGACCGTAGAAGTTAGAAATAATAGCAGAAATATCCATCGGGAACGCATCCGGTCCGGGCAATTCTTCCATACGGTTGGACATTTCGCGCAACGCTTGCGCCCAACGGGAAGTAGAGTCAGCCATCAGCAATACCTTCAGTCCCATCGAACGGTAATACTCAGCCAAAGACATTGCTGTATATACAGATGCTTCACGGGCGGCTACCGGCATGTTGGAAGTATTTGCAATAATAATGGTACGCTCCATCAATTTGCGTCCTGTATGCGGGTCCACCAATTCCGGGAATTCTGTAAAGATTTCCACTACCTCGTTGGCACGTTCACCACAAGCCGCAATAATTACGATATCCGCTTCCGCCTGTTTGGAGATAGCGTGCTGAAGCACCGTCTTACCTGTACCGAAGGGGCCGGGGATAAATCCTGTACCACCTTCCACAATCGGGTTCAACGTATCGATTACACGTACACCGGTTTCCAGCAATTTGAAAGGACGCGGCTTTTCTTTGTAATTCGTCATAGCCCGTTTCACCGGCCATTTCTGAATCATCGTTACCGGGATGTCATTTCCTTCTTCATCTGTCAGGATAGCAATGGTATCTTCTATCTTATAATCTCCTTCGGGCATAATGGTCTTTACGGTAGCCGTTCCATTCATAGTAAACGGAGCCATAATTTTCAGCGGCTGGAAGTTTTCGTCCACCTGTCCCAGCCATGCGGAAGCTACGACTTTATCACCGGCTTTCACCATCGGAACAAAATGCCATATACGTTCTTTATCCAACGGATATGTATATTGTCCTCTTTTCAGGAAAACACCGTCCATCTTGTCAAGGTCGTTTTGCAGACCATCGTAGTTCTTCGATAACATACCCGGACCCAAGGTCACCTCGAGCATGTGTCCTGTAAATTCGGCTTCGGCACCCACCTTCAGTCCACGGGTGCTTTCGAACACCTGGACATATACGTTTGCACCTACCACCTTAATCACCTCCGCCATCAACTTATCGCCACCGGTAGAGATATAA
>CANSEY010000024.1 GCA_947646015.1 uncultured Bacteroides sp.
TGAGAATGAAGGAAATAGAGAAAAAGGGGGTATTTTCTGGGAAAAGGGATAAGTGCTGGTCCGAAAGGGATAGTTGCGATTAAAGCAAGTATGGGGGCAGGGAATTTTAAAAAGCAAGGTTGGGAATGGAAGCGGGAGGAGCTTACTATTAAAACCCACAGGACATTGCTTAAAAACTAATCTTAAAAGTGCTCCAGTAGCCACTAAATTGTAGATAGTACCATTTATTTATTAATCACATCTATTATATCCAGATTTTCCGGTGATACAATATAATTCTTTCTTTCAGTTTCAATCAAAATCCAGTTCTTATTTTGAGAAGCATAGATATAAAGGTTCTTGTGTATTTTTGAAGCATAAATACCACAATACCCCCAAACACCTTCAACTGCAAACTTACGCCACAGACCATTTCTGTCCTTTGCAGTGACGCTTCTTGCTTTCAATATATCGCACTTGGGAATTTTTCTTTTAAATCCATGATTATAAAGCACAATATCCGTATCGGTCACAATAATTTTCCGAGGAATACAAAAATAGGTTACAACCATGATAACTAACAGCAGTAATATTATGCTAATTCCTAACCAATATCCTCCACTGGCAAATACTATAATAGCTGCGATAATGAAAAGCATCGCAACAATTATGGTCTTAATAATTGTGGTCGTATTAATCGGACAGTTTGTGCTATAATATTTTTCCATAAGTACAAAGATAAAAAAAAATCAAATATCGGTTCTTCAATCTAAAGTATTTTTTGAACTGGACCGAATTATAAACTCTCCCACTCGATTATTACTAATCCTGAAAGATGTGTTTCGCCTAGTTTTCATAATCCCCTATGTGTTAAGTGCTATAAACAATAGAACTTAAACGAACTTCAAAAAAGATGCTCCACAATAAACAAAATAAAAATTAAAACTACTCTCTCACATTGCAAACAATTTAGTTATATTTGCATTTTAAACGTATCTTATACTATAGATAAAAGAAACAAGTTCGATAAGCAGAATGCAATCTAATCATCTACTGAAAACACAAAAAAGTTTTTCAGACATATATTCTATATATTATGTGAGAATGCTTCGTTTCTCGCAAACCTATGTTATTGCGGAAGAGGATGCAGAAAACATAGTGCAAGATACCTTCCTTTATCTATGGGAACATCTGGAGTTATTGGAAGATATAGACCATCTGGATGCCTTTCTTTTTACTCTTATCAAAAACAGATGTCTGAACTTTCTGAAACATCAGTCGTATATCCAGGCCAAAACCTGTTCGCTCAAAGCAGACGAAGAACTGGAGTCTCAATTGAACCTATATGCTTTGGAACAATTTGACGAAGCTGTTTCCTCTATTTCGGAAGTAGAAAACCTGTTGAGCCGAACGATGCAAAAGCTGCCCGAACGTTGCAGAGAAATCTTTTTGCTCAGTCGCATAGAAGGATTAAAATATAAAGAAATAGCCGAACGCCTGGATATATCCGTAAACACCGTTGAAAATCAGATATCTATCGCACTTCGCAAACTCAGATCAGAACTCAAAGAATATCTTCCTTTACTGGTTTTTATCATTTAATACTTTTTTTTGTATTTCCTTTGGTGGTAAATGCATTCTCGATTGTCTTTACTATAAAACCACTCAAGGAACCATGAATGATGAATTAGAAAAATATTTCGCAGGCACCCTGTCTGCCACCGAAAAAACAGAATTTCTGAATAAACTCCGAGATAATCCGGAAGCTAAAAAAGAATTCGCACGCATGAAGGCAGTATGGGCTGTCTCCGGACTGATGGCACAGGAAGGAGACCCTCAAAAGACTGTAAGGGGTATAGCAGAGTTCGATAAACGTCTGAAACGCCGTTCTGTACATCGATTCCGTATAGGGTTCTTTAAATATGCGGCTATGATTGTTTTGCTTATTTCCACTACTTGGTTTATCGCTAACTGGTATACACAAAAAGAGCAAAAAAAACAATATACGGAGATCAATGTTCCCAAAGGGCAACGAGTGAACATGACCCTTCCGGATGGTACTTCCGTATGGTTAAGCCCACAGAGCAAAATCAAAATCCCCAATGAATTCAACCGGAAAAACCGTATGGTGGAATTGAACGGTGAAGGATATTTCGAAGTTACCAAGAATGCCAAGAAACCTTTTATCGTGAAGACACAGTTGTTCAATATACAGGTATTAGGTACCCGGTTCAACGTATTCGCCTATGCAGGAAAAGAGAGTAAGTTTGAAACCTGCCTCGTAGAAGGGCGCGTATTGGTTTATAACAAAAATAATAAAAACGAGAAAGTCTATCTGAACCCACACGAAAAAGTATCGTTAGTAAACAACCGCATGGTAGTGTCTACTTCCAACTTCGACAATGAAGAATACCTGAAGAGTGGTATTTTCAGCTTTCGCTCAAAGCCTTTCGGAGAAATCCTGAGCTATCTGACCCTATGGTACAATGTGCAATTCAATTTTACCGGAGACGTGAAACTGGACGAACGAATCTCAGGCAAAATCCGACAAAGCGAAGATGTGGATAATATCCTGATAGCCTTGCAGGGAGTATATCCTTTTAAATTCAAAAAAACAGATGATGAACATTATGAGATTTACTAAATACCCATGTCTAACCTTTTAAAACAGATCAGCGCTATGACTTAAAATATCCCCCATCCAAACAAAATAGATAGTGCGACAAAAAAGGGTGAGCGCTACCAACACTCACCCCCAAAAGAGTCAATACTATCTTTATCCATCTCGAAACAGACCTATAGTATTAATCTTTAAACGTACGACAAAGTTATGAAAAAAAACTTGTTGCAGAAATGGTATGTCCATCAACAACTTGAATTAACACATATTATACGAATTATGAAACTGTCCGTGTTCTTTATATTCGTTTTTCTCTTTCAGCTTCAGGCTGGTAACGTAAAATCGCAAGAGGTCCGTGTGACTCTTTCTAAGAGTAACCTGACTTTCGGCGAATTGATGCGCGAAATCGAAAAACAGACTAATTATCTGTTCATGTATCGTGATGCAGAAATTGACCTTTCTCAGAAAATAGAGGTAAAAAACACCAGTGCTACGGTAAAGGAAATCCTGACAACGGCGCTCAGAAACAAAAAGTTGACGTATAAATTCTCTAATAACTACATTTCTCTTTACGTAGACAAAGAGAAAGCTCCTGAGACCATGGTTACCCAACAGGAACGAAAAATTAAAATTAAGGGTGTAGTGATCGATCAGGTCGGTGAGCCGATTATCGGAGCCAATATCTCACTAAAAGGGCAGCCGGGAACAGGAGATATCACGGACATAGAAGGAAACTTCACATTGGAAGTGCCGGAAAAGGCTGTATTAGTAATTTCGTATATCGGATATCTGACTCAGGAAATACCTGTGAATGGAAAAGCATCTTTCAACATTCAGATGAAAGAAGATACTAAAACCCTGGATGAAGTGGTAGTTGTAGGCTACGGTTCTCAGAAAAAGCAAACTGTAACCGCTTCGGCTTCTACACTAAAAGTATCTTCACTCAAAAATGTGCCAACCGCCAACCTGGCTTCTTCACTCGGCGGACGCGTCAGCGGCGTATTGATTCAGCAGACCGGTGGCGAGGCCGGATATGACGATCCGACCATCATCATCCGCGGATCCAGTTCGCCTACTTCCTCTTCTCCCCTGATCGTAGTGGACGGCATCATCGGACGTAGCATGTCGCAACTCGACCCCAGCGAAATAGAAAGTATGACTGTACTGAAGGATGCTTCTGCAGTAGCTCCTTATGGTGCACGAGGAGCCAATGGCGTAATCCTGATCACCACTAAACGTGGTAAAAGCGGTAAAGCACAGGTAGACTATAACTTCAAAATAGGATTTGGTACCCCTACCCGTATGCCCGAAATAGCCAGTTCTTATGACCATGCCCGCTTTATGAACGATGCATGGCGCAACAAAGAAATGGACTTGGGCGAAGATCCGGGTATGTATGGCATTTATACTGAAGAAGAGTTGCAGAAGTTCAGAGATGGTTCCGACCCTTACGGTTATCCCAATACGGACTGGAACAAAGAAGTATTGCTTCCGCGTGCCTGGCAGCAAATGCACAGTCTGACAGCAAGCGGCGGTTCGGATAAGGTGAAATATTTTGCAGGATTCGGCTACGTGAAGCAGGATGCTCTCTATGGCGACACACGCACCAATAAATCAACATCCGGCTTCAACCGATACAATGCACGTGTTAATATAGACGCCAACATTGTAGACAAATATCTGAATTTATCGGCAGACATGGCTTATCGTCAGGAAGACCGGAACAGCATTGCAGGCAGTACTTCGGATGTATTCAACAATATGCACCGTAACCCGCAGACCGACCCGGGACGCTTTCCTGACGGCAACCTGGGTAAAGTGTCACTGGGTGTGAATCCTATCGGACTGGCTACCGAAGGTGGTTGGGTGAAAGACCGTAAAAGTGTATTGAACACACGCTTCATGCTGGACTTCAATGTTCCGGGACTCGAGGGCTTGAACCTGAAAGGTATTTTCTCCTACGACAAAATATTCAATAGTATCAAAAGATGGACTACTCCGGTAGACTTCTATGTATGGAACAAAATTACAGGAGAATATGACGGACATTCACCTAACCGTGAAGGTGCCGAACTAAAACAGACATACTCAACCAGTCAAGCCATGACATTCGAGTTCCAGGCAGCTTACAACAAGACCATTGCACAAGATCACCAATTGGGAGCATTATTCGTGTTCTCACGTTCGGAAGGGGCAGACGAAAACTTCTGGGCTTCACGCACAAAATATCGTATCTATTCTATCCAGCAATTGTTTGCCGGACCGGACAAAGACAAAGACAACAGCGGCAGTGCCTCCGAAACCGGTAAAGTAGGTTCGGTCTTCCGTCTGACTTACAATTACAAAGAGAAATATATGCTGGAGGCTAACGGTCGTCTCGATGGTTCGGAAAAATTCCCGAAAAGCAAGCGTTATGGTTTCTTCCCATCTGTATCGGCAGCTTGGCGCATATCGGCAGAACCTTTCATGGAACCTTTCTCCGGAGTACTCAGCAACCTGAAGTTAAGAACTTCATGGGGACGCGCCGGAACAGACAACATCGGTCAATTCCAGTATATGTCCGCTTATGGTACCGGCGGTGATGCCGTATTTGGCGGTCAGAATCCGGAAATAGCCCCGGGATACACTGAAACCCGTTTCCCGAACCCCAATATCACTTGGGAAACTTCTGAAATGTTCAATATCGGTATAGATGCTTCGTTCTTTAACGGAAAACTTAATCTGGAAGCAGACTGGTTCTATAAAAAGACAAACGACATCCTGCGCGAACGTACGGATATGCCAGCCATCCTGGGATATAAATTGCCGGCAGCCAATGTAGGTAAAGTAGACAACAGAGGTATCGACCTGAATATCACACATCGCAATCACCTGCGCGACTTCAACTATTCTATTGCAGGCAATCTGACTTGGGCTAGAAACAAAGTCATTGACCTGCTGGAGCCGGCCGGTGAGAAAAACAATCCGAGACAGCGCAGCACGGGACACTCTATGAGCCAATATTTCGGTTATGAAGCATTGGGATTATTCCAGTCGGACGAAGAAGCCAACAACTGGCCTCAACCGCAATTCGGCAAAGCAAAGGCGGGTGATATCAAATACAAAGACCAGAACGGCGATGGTATCATCGATGCGGAAGATGAAATAGCTATCGGACGCAGCAACTATCCGGAATTGGTATACGGACTCAATCTGAATGCCGAATGGAAAGGTTTTGACATAACCTTCTTCTTCCAGGGAGCAGCACTGGCAGACTTCTATTACAATGGTTACCTGGCCTTCCCATACATCGAAGGACGCGGAGGAGCCCTGCTCGAACATCACATCGGCAACACGTGGACGCCCGAAAATCCGAAAGCTGAATTTCCACGCTTGTACTATGGAGGCAATGCCAATAACCAATTGTTCTCTTCTTTCTGGATGCGTAACGGTTCATACCTCCGTCTGAAAAATGTAGAAATAGGTTATGACTTCAAGAAGTTACTGTTATCCAAGGTATCGGAAATTCAGGGACTGCGCCTCTACTTCAGCGGCTCCAACCTGCTGACCTGGTCGCAGATCAAGTACTTCGACCCAGAATTGCGTTCCACCGACGGAAGCGCTTATCCTCAAATGAAAACCTTTGTGTTTGGTGCTAACATTACATTCTAAACTTAAAAATTGAAACGTGATTATGAAAAAGATAAATACAGCCCTGTTTTGCTTATTTGTATTGCTCTTCTGTTCGTGCGATGTACTGAACAAAGCTCCACTGGACGAAATAGCGGACGACTCCTTCTGGTCGGACGAAACACTGGTGAAATATTACGTAAACGATCTATATAGCGAAATCTCCGTAGACGGACTGCAACTACAAGAAAACCGCAGCGACAATTCCGTCTCGGCACAGCGTGATAAATACCGTGCAAGCTGGTTTAAGTTCAACTATGACATGGTCAGTGCTTCCGATCCGCAAGATGACGACGTATGGGAAGATTATTACGTAAAAGTACGTAAATGCAACCGTTTCTTCGAACGAATCGGTACATCGACCATCGAAGAAAGTGAGAAGTCAAGGCTAACAGGAGAAGTTCATTTCTTGCGCGCCATGTTCTATTTCGAAATGGTAAAGCGCTATGGCGGAGTGATCTTGTTGGATAAAGTGCTCACCATGGAAGATAACTGGGAAATCCCCCGTTCATCTGAGAAAGAATGCTATGACTTCATTCTGGAAGACCTCAAAAAAGCAACAGAAATGTTGCCTGCCTCGTATGGTTCGAGAGAAAAAGGCCGGGCTACCAAAGGTGCCGCTTATGCACTGAAATCAAGAGTAGAGTTGTATGACAAACGATATGAAGACGTTATCAAAAGTTGTGCCGAAGTATATAAATTGGGATATGAACTGGTAGATGGAACCACCCCGGAGAAATATCGCTCTATCTGGTGGACTACCAATAAAGATAACAAGGAAATTATTTTCGATGTACAATACAAAAGCCCGGACGTATACAACAACATGATGGTGTGTAACATGGTGACGTATATCAACGATAAATACGGTGATCGCGGATGGGGTGGACTCGGTCCTACTCAGGAACTGATTGACGCATTTGAAATGGCAGACGGTACTCCCGCTACACAATACTCTCAAGCTCCTGCCGATCAGGTATTCGATATAAACACTTGCGGTATTTACGAGGGACGGGAACCACGATTCTATGCAAACATCGTGTTCCACGGTTCGCAAATTTTCTTTAATGCAGATAAAGGTGCCGTGACAGTAGACCGCTATCTGATGGATACTCCTGACAAGGGAGACGGTTCGCTTACCGGATATAATGTCTGGAAATGGATTGATTATGACAACTATAACTATCCGTACGCAGGTGCCGGCAGCCCGGACTTCAGTACTAACTGGATCATACTCCGTTATGCAGAGATTTATCTGAATGATGCAGAAGCGCGCCTTGAAACAGGCGATGTGGAAGGCGCACGGAAAGCAGTCAATATGATTCGTCAACGAGTGGGATTACCGGACCTCACCGAATCGGATCCGGAAAAATTACGTGAATTGATCCGAAAAGAACGCCGTATCGAATTTGCCTTCGAAGAACAACGCTTCTACGACGTCCGTCGCTGGAAGATCGGCCCCGAGACACAGACCACCCTGCACGGAGTACGTTTTGTTTCTCCTACAGAATTTAAAGTTACCAAGACGGACATTCGTACCTGGAATGACCGGTTATACCTGACACCGGTACCTCATGACGAGATTGTCCGCTCCAGCGTTCTAAAACAAAATCCGGGATATTAACGATTGATTTCATCACACTTTTAAATATAGCATAATTATGAATAAGATAATTTCTATACTGATTTGCTGCTTCATTGCCGGCTGCCTCTTTGTTTCATGTGAACAACCCGACATACCGGACGTACCGAATTATGATAAAACGGAGATATTGACATTTAAAGTTTATAATCAGGATAAAGAAGAAGTCGGTACTCCTGTTATTCTTTCGGATGAAGGAGTCGTTACCATTACGGTAGATGAAGGTACCGATCTGTCCAATGTCTTTGCCACCTGCACCCTCTCTTCCGGAGCTACCTTGTCTCCCGCACTCGGAGGTTATCAGGACTGGAGTGGGCTGAACAAAGAATTTACTGTTACCTCGGCCAGTGGCAAACGTTCGAAACCATGGACCGTAATTTTCAAAACCAAGTAACCGCATAATGAAATATGTAATAATACTCATCCTCTGCATCTGCTCCTCTCTGCAGATGCAGGGTGCACTTTCCGCCTTAAAAGGCGGAAAGTCTAACCTCGCCCTCCACCTCGACGGGAAAGATAACAACGTACGGACAGGTATGGGAATATTGGAACCTTCATGGACACTGGAATCCTGGATTAAAGGGGATGATTGCCAATGGGATAGTCTCGAAGTGATCATCGGAGGAGGAGAATATAGTGAACTGAACTGGGTGGATTATCTGCCTTTGGTTGTGAAAGAAGGCAAGATTCACTCTAGCCGTGCCAATCTCTCATCACCCCAAACACTGGATGACCAATGGCACCACGTGGCACTGACCTGTGACGGAAAGCAAACCATCCTCTATCTTGACGGTAAACAAGTAGACAAAGCTGACACGGCGACAGCTATTCTTCCCGGAGCCATCGGAGTGCATGACGTATATTATACTTTCGGGGGATTAATCGACGAAGTACGTGTCTGGCGCAGCGCACTTCCGGAGCAAACCATCCGTCGTTGGATGAACCGTCCGGTAGAAGCCACTCACCCGGCATTTAAATCTTTGTGGGGATATTATAACTTCGATGACCTGAAAGATGAAACATCTGTCAATTGGGTAGGTAAAGGACATCAGGCTTATCACATCCGTAACGGACGTAACAAATACAACGAAAAAGCTCCACTGGCACATGCAGTCCCCAACGACAACCCTGCTTTTAAAGAGTTTGACGGAAACCAACAGTTGTTCAATGCCGTGATTATCCAAAGTGAATGGGATGCTGATCAGGGAAGTAAAAACGACCAGGCGCTAAAACTGAGGATTGCCGTACAAGGTTCCAAAAACCCACTGAAACTAACGGAACTGAAACTTGACTTCACCGGAACTACCGACCTTGCAGACATTGAGCAAATCCATATCTATTCTACCGGTAGTGAAGCACGTTCCACACAGCGTAAAGAGCTGTTCGGCAACGGACATACTCCCGAACAGTCATTGACACTCCGTCCCACTCACGGAGAAGAGATTCTGCTGCAACCGGGCATCAACTATTTTCTTCTCACATTCGATGTCCGCTCCAAAGCAACTCCTGGACATACCTTATATGCCTCAGTACCTTTCTTCAAGTTGAACGGAAAAAAAATTATTCCCGAAACATCTGCCGAAGAAGTACGTAAACAAGTGACTTGCAACAACCAAACACAATCCAATATAGTAAAAGTACTCCAATGGAACATCTGGCACGGAGGTATCCATCTGGGTAACGAAGGCCAACAACGAGTACTCGATCTGATTCGAAGCAGTCGTGCAGACGTTATCATGATGCAAGAAGCTTATGGCATCCAACAAATGCTGGCAGATTCGCTAGGATACCACCTCAAGACACATTCTCTCAAAGATAACCTGGCCATGTATAGCCGTTTCCCATTGGAAGCAATCGCCTGGAGAGAACCTTTCAAATCGAATCCTGCCAAAATCACCTTACCGAATGGTAAGCGGATAATGTTTGTTGACTGCTGGTTGCGCTATGCTTACCGCCCGGAATATACTAGCGGCTATGCTGAAAAAGGTCTCGACCCCTCTGTATGGGTTGCAGAAGATTCCATATTGGCATTACCCGATATCCGAAACATCTATACCAAGGATATAGCCCCGAACCTTGAAACGGACATGCCAGTCATTGTCACCGGAGATTTTAACTCGTGCAGCCATCTTGACTGGACCGAACGGGCTAAACCATTACACCACGGATATGGTCCGGTAGCTTTCCCGGCCTCTCGTTATATGCTGGAGAATGGCTTCAAGGACAGCTTCCGCGAGAAGAATCCCGACGAAGTTGCTTATCAGGGAGGTACAGTTGCAGCCATTTACGGGCAAATGCAAATGTCCCGCATTGACTTCATTTATTATAAAGGAGGACTCAAAGTATTATCTTCCAAGATCGTACGTACTGCTCCTGAAATAGACTATGTATGGGCATCAGACCATGCAGCAGTACTGACCGTATTCGAAGTGGAATAAAAATAACAGGCACGGATGTAGCCGAAAAACAGATATTTATAATCTTGTGAAATCCGCATCATCCGTGCCTAATCTATCAGCATAAGAACACCATGCTACAAAATCACGCGTTTATAGGGTTCTTTCTGATAATCTTTTATCTTGATTTTCCACCAGTTCCAACTGCTTCCGTTAGTCGGCGAAATAATTCCCGCATCCGGATACTTGTTATAGAAATCAATCGTTTTTACCCTCTTGGGAAGTTTTGGAAACACAAGTGTCAGTAAAACAGAGCGCCCCTGACAACCTTCCACCCACAGCAATTTATTCATTTCAATGCCATGTGCTTCTTCCAGAACCGGATATTCATCACCAGTCTTGCAATCTACTATACACAATCCTTTATTGATGACTAACCAATTACGATCATAATGAATAGGTACACTCAAAACAACCAACGTCTTATCAGGCAAAGTTTCAATCTTCTGAATCTGCGTTCTTCCACCATTGTGACGAGAAGAAACAGACAGCTGATTCGCATTAAGAGTCACTTCTTCCAATTTATCAGAACGTAGAGGTCGTCCCTCTCTGTCATATTCGGCTTGACGGACAGCTGTCGGCTGAAAATTATCAACTTTCAGATTATCCAACGTCCATGCGCCTCCATTGGGCGGCGTCAATCCTTTCTCTTCCGGAAAACAATCCCGGATACTTACTGTCTTTACTTTCCGGTCAAGGGGAGGAAATACAAGAGTAAATTCCAACATTTGCCCTTCTTGCCCCACAACCCAATAAACCCGGTTTAACTCAATCCCACGGGTAACCGAACGAATACGGTAAACATCCTTCGAATCTTCGTCAACGATGGACAACCCCTTTTCAAATTGCAACCAATGCCTGTCATAATGTATTGGAATAGCCAAAGTAACACGGGTATCTTCTTTAGACCGTTCAATGAACCGCACATATGCATTATTTTTACATGGAGCACGAGACAATACAACCTGATCAGCCCGTAAATCGATATCCACGGTATGATTTATATTTTGCTCCTGTGAAAAAGTTCCATCCGAGCTCTCTGCCGAAAGTGTATCCAGAGCCTTCGGTACAAAAATTGAGACTTGCGCAAGCGGCTGTCCGGCCCCGGATTGAACGATGTGAGCATCCCTTGATTGTACATAGTGAACTATCTTTGGAGTATCCAGCAATAAAAAGTCTTTCTCATTACCGGCACTGTCTACTGTTACTTCGGGTAATACGACTTTCGGAGTTTCTGCCTTTATCGGCAAAGATACCATCGGCAATACGGGTTCGACCAGCACCGGATTTTCCGTAAAAGAGAATAAAGCCAGTACACCTATACATAAAGGAAGCAACGCTATCTTGCGTACCCCTGCCAAACGTTCTTTATATTGATGTTTCATCATGATAAATCGTTTTTTAATTAATGAATTATGAAAACCATTTGCAACCTTCGGGCTGTATCCCATCAACTCTTCGAATAAGATGCTTTGATATTCAAATAATTCAATCTCGCCGGAAAGCAAACAACGATCCACCTGAAATTCATGGAGGGCTCGCAGTTCACGTTTTACCAGCCAGACAAACGGATTAAACCAACATAAAATAGACAAACCTTCAATAAATAAAGCGTCCCGATAGTGATGATTACGAATATGCGCCTTTTCATGAAGCAGAACTACACGCAACACTTCGCCTTCTAATTTCCGGTTGATAAAAATCATCCGGTAGAACGAGAACGGCGAAACGACCTCATTGTTACGTACGATGCAAATCCCATCGGCATCCGTAGTACAAGTTCCCCAACGCTTTAAACGCCAGATCCGCACCATTTCGACCAATAAATGCACCAAAAGGATAAATACTCCCGAACCGTATACGATCCAGGCTATTTGCCAATAATTCCACGAAACATAAAAAGGTTCTTCGACTATTTCTTCTTCCGTCTGATGCGTGACAGCTTCATTCACATCCGTCAGCATTGCTGTTGCAAGCGTATCCGGTTGTATCCCATTATTATCTATTTGCATCAAAGAAACTTTATCCGTTTGCGCTTCCTGCGCCACCACTATCTGTTCCATTTTTACCGGTTTCACCACCTCTACCGGGTAAACCGGAATACGTAACACCGATACTGCCCCGGCCAACAACACCGAAAACAGCAAATAATTCCGGCATTGGTTGAAGGGTGCTTTACGATCGAACAACAAGTAATAACACAGCCATAACACAAATGAAGCTCCTATGAAACGAAGAATAGCCCATTCGCTATAATCAAAATCGATCATACCTTATTCTTTTTTGTTTTCCTTCAGCATTTCAATCAGTTCGTCGATTTCCTGCACCGACATTTTCTCTTTTTTGGTAAAGAACGAAACCATTGCTTTCACCGAACCGCTAAAAAAGTTATCCACAACCCGATTCATAAAACGATTAGTATAACTCTCTTTTGAAACCAACGGATAATATTGATAATTCTTTCCGAAACTACGATAAGCTACAAAACCTTTGTTTTGCAACACACGCAACACGGTAGAAACTGTATTATACGCCGGACGTGGTTCTTCCAGCTCCTGCAAGATTTCATTCACAAAAGCATTTTCTTTCTGCCAAAGCACCTGCATGATCTGGAGTTCTGCTTTTGTCAATTCTTTCTGTTCATTCATACCAAGTAATTTTAGATTATACTTCTATTCATCAAGTATTTGGGATACAACCTGAATGGAATGACACAAATATATAACTATAAATATAGATATAGAACTATATTTATAGTATTTCACATATAAAAGTCATATTTAATAAAACATTCACATATAAGAAGAGGCCGCCTTTAAATAAGACGACCTCTCAGTTCAAATATACAATATAGTTAAATCATTATTTCTTTGGCAGTTCTTTCAATAAACAATCTACTGCAGCTTTCAATTGTGCATCTTCACCCTTCAACGAAGCGGCAGGCTCGTTATAGATCAACACATCCGGTTCAAGTGTATGGTTTTCCAGATAATTACCCTGCATATCCATACAACCTACCTGCGGAATGCCAAATACAAGACTCGGATCGATCTGACGTTCCCACCACACAGCTGTCATAGTTCCGGCCACCGGAGTACCTACAAGTTTGCCGATACCTAATGTTTTGTAAACATATGGAGTACCATGTGCATTACTATAGTTATCTTCACAAACCAGCATACACGAGGGCTTCAGCCATTTATTGAACGGATCGCTACCAATATACTGTCCGCGGGGAACAAAACGCTGATATTCTTTTCCACTCAGAAGCGTCACCACATCATCGTGCAACCAACCACCTCCATTATGACGGACATCTACGACTACAGCTTCTTTATTACGGTAGCGTCCCAATAATTCAGAATACATCTTACGGAAACTTTGGCTGTCCATACCTTTAATATGCACATATCCCAAACGGCCACCCGACAATTCTTCTACTTTCTTGCGATTACGTTCTACCCAACGTTTATACAATAATTCACGCTGCGCGCCATAACTGATTGCTTTCACAGTCTCTTCAAAACGCTTTTTTGTAGCAGGATCATAGACAGAGAGCAGCACCTTGCGTCCTACTTTCCCCTCAAATAACGGGAAATAGTCTTCACCTTTCTTAATAAGAGTACCGTCCACTTTCTCGATAATGCAACCCGGCTTCACATCCGTCTTTTTCAATGTAAAGGGACCTTGCTCGATAATTTCTTTTATTTTTAACCCATCACCGTTATATGTATCGTCATAGAATACACCCAGTGCTGCTGTTGCCAATGCACCTCCTGCACCGGAATAACGGGCTCCGGTATGTGAAGCGTTCAACTCACCAAGCATCTCACTCAACAGTTCGGCAAAATCGTAGTTATTATTGATATATGGCAAGAACTTTTCATAGCTCTTCTTATACAAAGGCCAATCTACCCCTTGCAGATCTTTCACATAGAACTTATCATCGACCTGCTGCCACACATGATCGAAAATATAAGCACGTTCGCCACCCGGCTGATAATCAAAGAAAGATTCAAATGCAATCGGTGTTGTTTTACTACCGGCTATCTCAATTTTCTTCATACCCCCACCGGTACACATAAAGATGTTCTCACCTTTTTTATCGGGCAATAACGAACCGCCTCCAACACCTTTCAACAGAATCTTGGTAGAATTCTCTTTCAGATCATGTTCCCACAAATCATAACCGCTTTCAAAAGCTGCCAGATAATAGAGTTTATCACCTTTCGGTGTCAATACAGCATCACCCATGAAAGAAGAATTGACGGTCAGGCGTACAATACGGTCAAACCGATTGTCGAGATCGAACTTCAAAGGTTTCACCTCTTCTTTCTTTTCTTCATCCCCATCTTTCTTGTTTTTCTCTTTGGCGTCTTTTTTCTTATCGTCTTTTTTATTCTCTTTCTTTTTCTTTTCTGCTTTTTCTTTCTCGGCCTTTTCAGCTTTCTCTGCCTCTTCAAGCAAAGCAAGATCTTCCTTATTCATGCGAAAACGGTCGTAAGCATCTACATCGAAGAACATAATGTAAGCATCGTACTGAGCGCCCCAACTACCATGACTGCGATAGCCTGCACGGTCACTGAACCACACCATTGCTTTACCACCCAACACCCATTTTGCATTTCCATCCGAATATCCACTCTCGGTCAGATTGTGCATTTCTCCTTTACCATCGGCATTCAGAAGCACAATGTCTTTATTATTCCAACCACCGATACCTATAAATTCAGAAAGAATCCATTTACTATCGGGACTCCACTCAAACCACTGATCACCATCACTGTAAGAATACTGATATTGTGCATCCATCACAGTACGTACCTTCTTAGTCTTGAGATTGATGACGCGGATTGCCGTACGATTTTCAAGAAATGCGATTTCTTTTCCGTCCGGACTATACTTCGGATTGAATGAAGCGATATCCGAATTAGTCAGACGTTCTTCTTTCAATTCCGTAGCATAAGTGAACTGTTTTTCGTCTTTCCGTACGATAGTCGAAGTATAGAGTTGCCAGAGTCCGCCACGTTCCGAAGCATACACCAGAGTGCGCCCATCGGGTGCAAAATCAATACCCCGTTCCTGGCAAGGTGTGTTCGTAACCTGTTTAGTAGTCTTATATTCCACCGAAGTGACATACACATCTCCTCTCAGAATAAAAGCAACTTCCTTACCATCCGGAGAAACAGCCATCTCAGTAGCCCCACTGGTCTTAATCTGGCGAATCAGGTCTTTATCATTTCTATCGGATAGAATCTTTACAGAAACTTTCTGCGGTTTACCGCCGGGAGCCAACGTATAGATCTCACCATCGAAACCATAACAAAGGTTACCGTTGGAAGCCATACTGAGAAAGCGCACCGGATGTTGCTTGTGGTGAGTCACTTGCTTGGATGTATCCGAACCGGGAGTACGCTGGTAAACATTAAACGTTCCATTCTCTTCACTCAGATAGTAGAATGATTTTCCGTCCGGTGCCCACACCGGTTCACGGTCTTCACCAATGAAAGTAGTCTGTTTTTCGTAGCGCGGAGTCTGTCCCGACCGGAGCATCCAGATATCACGGGCAATCGGTGACTTCTGATGCTTGCGCCAGTAATCTTCGTATCCTTTCTTGTCCTGATAAAGAATTGTTCCTTCTTTATTTATAGAAATACATTCCATCGGCATGGACGAGAACATTACAGGACGTCCGCCCGAAACCGGAATCTGATATATCTGCTGAAATTGTCCGTTTGAAGGGAATCCGGCATCTTCGGTAGAAGGCATGATATCGGCAGTAAATAAAATATGTCCGGCATCAGTAAAAGCAACCGGAGTTTCGCCCCCCGAAAATGTTGTCAAACGGCGAGGCTCTCCACCGTCTTTCGACACAATAAATACGTCCATACTTCCCATGCGGTCGGAAGCAAAAGCAATCTGCTTACTATCAGGACTCCAAATCGGTGTCGTATCAAAAGCTGGATTGGTAGTGATTTGCGTAGCCTTGCCACCGGATACGGGGACTGTAAAAATGTCACCTTTGTAGGTGAATGCAATGGTAGTTCCATCGGGAGAGATAGCACAATGACGCATCCACAACGGATTCTCTTGTGCCCAAAGTGCTCCGGCAAACAGAAGGGCCACAGCACTCATGAAGAGTTTTTTCATTTTGTATTATTTAAGCATATTAAAAAAAGCAAGACCCCACAGCCCTTGTAAAAAGAGTTGTGAGGTCTGCATATTCCATTTTCAGATTAAAAATCCGGCATTCAGATTAGAGAGCGCCAACTTCTTTCAAAGCAGCATTTGTTTTGTGAACAGCAGCGGCACTGGCAGCAAATTTAGCTTTTTCGTCAGCATTCAGTTCCAGTTCAACGATCTTTTCGATACCGTTTTTACCCAGAATTACAGGAACACCGATGCAAAGATCAGATTCGCCATATTCGCCTTCAAGCATTACTGAGCAAGGAACCATCTTTTTCTGGTTGTGGATGATAGATTCTACTACATAAGCTCCTGCTGCACCCGGTGCATACCATGCAGAAGTACCCAGCAACTTAGTCAGAGTAGCACCACCTACCATAGTAGAAGCAACTACTTCGTTCAGTTTTTCTTCGCTCAGCAATGTGCTAACCGGCTGTCCTTTGTAAGTAGCCAGACGAGCCAACGGAATCATAGTAGTATCACCGTGACCACCGATCACCATACCTTCTACTTCGTTTGCGTTGCAACCTAAAGCCTGAGACAAGAAATATTTGAAACGTGAGCTATCCAAAGCACCGCCCATACCGATTACACGGTTTTTCGGCAATCCGAGTGATTTCAATGCCAAGTAAGTCATTGTATCCATCGGGTTAGAGATAACTACGATGATTGCGTTCGGAGAGTATTTCAAAAGATTTTCTGCTACTGATTTTACGATACCAGCATTTACACCGATCAGTTCTTCACGAGTCATGCCCGGTTTACGAGGAATACCAGAAGTGATCACAACCACGTCAGAGTTAGCAGTTTGAGCATAATCATTTGTGCAACCAACGATTGTTGTGTCGAAACCCAACAACTGAGCAGTCTGCATCATATCCATTGCTTTACCTTCTGAAACGCCTTCTTTTACGTCCAGCATTACTACTTCGTCTGCCACTTCATTGAAGGCCAGTACATTTGCACATGTAGCACCTACGTTACCTGCGCCTACTACGGTTACTTTTGACATAATACTTATATTTTAATAAAGTTGATAATTAGTTCGTATCGTTTTCGTGACGACAAAAGTACAACGATAATCGAAATTAAAGAAATTTTTCCATAATAATTTTAGTTAAAGAAAAGTGAATAGACTGTGTTACTCTGTATTGAAATGATTACTTTTGCAGCGTTTTATCATTCAACCTTATAGAATATGAATAAAAAGAATCTGCTGATCATTGCCGTATCTGTTCTGGTGCTTGCACTCATCGGTCTTACCTATCTGTTATTCTCTGAAAAACAGACTAACCGTGAACTGGTTCAGGAATTCCAACTGGATAAAGAAGACCTTGAAAATGAATACACTCGCTTCGCACAGCAATATGACGAATTAAAACTGACCGTATCGAACGACTCTCTGGCAGACTTGCTGGTCCAGGAACAGGTCAAAACGCAACGCCTTCTTGAAGAGCTCCGTACGGTAAAGAGCAGCAATGCCACAGAGATAAGACGCCTGAAAAAAGAATTGGCAACACTAAGAAAAGTAATGATCGGTTACATCAATCAGATTGACTCACTAAACAAACTGACTGCCCAGCAAAAGCAAGTAATAGCCGAAGTAACGCAAAAATACAATGCCGCTTCACGACAGATCAACAATTTGTCCGAAGAAAAGAAAAACCTCAATCAAAAAGTTACGTTAGCCGCCCAACTGGACGCAACTAATATCTGGATTGAACCTCGTAACAAACGTGGCAAAAAGGCTAAAAAAGTAAAGGATATCGTGAAACTGGCCATCGGCTTCACCATCGTAAAGAATATCACAGCCGAAACCGGAGAGCGTACACTTTATATCCGAATCACCAAGCCTGATAATGATGCGCTTACCAAGAGCCCGTCAAACACATTCCCTTACGAAAACCGTACGCTGACCTACTCCATCAAAAAATATATCGAATACAACGGAGAAGAACAGACCATCAACGTATTCTGGGATGTAGAAGAGTTCTTGTATGCCGGTGCCTACCGGGTAGATATTTTTGCTGACGGAACGATGATTGGGTCGCAGAAATTCACATTGGACTAAAATTTAAAAAACATATACTTTAAAGAGAATGTGCCAGAAGCCGGTCACTTAATAACCGGTTTCTGGCACATCCTCTTTATTACTTTAATTCTATCTCATTGAATGCTTTCCATCTCAACAACTCAGGATAGTGGTGATACGACTATTTTATTCCCTTCCACTATGAATCTCGCAATTTGCAAATCATTCAAAACATTTAATATTTCCCCGACAGGAAGGTGACGACTGGCAGAAAAATAAATCCGTTCCTCCAGCAAAGAATGGGAACGGAAAACAATATTTGTGTTATACCAAGCCCCGATTTCCTGCATAACATATCCCAGAGTGACATTATCAAAGATAAACAGACCTTCTGTCCAACTCTTTTGCATACAGATATCAGCCTGAGAAATACAGATATCACCTACTCTATCCAGATAAACCTGTTCACCCGGCTTTATCTTACAGGCTTTCGTATTGGCTTTATCACTGACTTGCACCGAACCTTCATACAGCACAACTTTAGAAGTCGTACCACATCCATAGGAATCAACATCAAATACCGTGCCCAATACACGCGTTTGTAAACTCCCGGTTTCTACAATAAAGGGATGTAAAGTATCTCTTTGAACATTAAATCTCGCAGCACCTTCCAACATTACCCGCCGAAGATCACCGGTAAACGCTTTCGGGTATTCCAAGCGGCTATTGGCGTTCAACAGCACTTCAGTACTGTCAGGCAAATGAATAGTAATAGTGGTAGCGGGTGGCGTTCTGACTGCAATGATCCCTTTATCCTCTGTCATCACCAATTTATCAGGCGAATTTACAGAAGCAAACACTTCGACTTCTTGGGATAGAAAGTTTTCCTGAGAAAAGCCCCAAAACAAAAGTAATGCCACGGAAGTAACTGCTGCAAAGCCGAATACCAAAGTTCGGACTCTTTCCTGCCGTCGGCGAGAGGCAAATGCCTGCCAAGCGGTTTCCGTCTCTTCAACAGAAGACAGGTCACCAAGAGCCTCTCCGAAAAGATTTTTGAGCCTACGGGAGGCTATATCGTTTTTATTATCCTCTCTCTGTTCCATTTGTTTCCTCCTTTCCGTTCATTTCATTACGTAAAATCCGTAAAGCTTTCGAAATATGTTTCTTCACCGTATCCGGACTTATTTCCAACCGTTCTGCAACTTGCCGATAGGTCAGTTTCTCCCAATAACAAAGTCTCAAAATGGTACGCGTCGGTTCCGACAGACTGCAAGCAATCGTTTCCGCTTGCTGCAACTGTGCCTCATGCTGCCGATATCCGGTATTCACATCCATCCGGGTCACCTCACGTAAAGTATCCAAATGCTGCTGTTCCACACGCAGGTGCTTTAACCGATTCAGGCACGTATTACGTGTAGCTGTATAGAAATAAGCGTTCTGCGTTTCTGCCTCCAGTCTATCAAAACATTTCCAAGCCTCTTCCATCACTTCGCCAACAATATCCTTCGCTTCTTCCCGATCGCTCATTAGCTGAATGGCATAACGCAACAGGCGGGGATATATCTCCACAAACAATTGCCTGAAGCGTTCTTCCCGTGAAATATGTCCACGAAACCGGAATATCGTTAATTTTGCCATAAGTCGACAAAATTAGCGATAATTCTTTTATCAGGCAGACTAAAGGCGCTGCTTTTCACTCTGTCCCGCACCGGTACCTTTATACTTACTCTTAGTTGCATTAAATTTATAAGATATCTGAATACCAAAACGTTGATTATCATTATATGAACGGGTCAGTATATGACTTCTGACTCCATATCCATCCATATAATGATAACGGGTATGAAAAATATCATCGGCTGTAAGTGTTATCATCAGAGCATCTTCCAGAAATGATTTCGACAGGCGGGCATTTACCGTACCCTCCCTGTGTATCAAAGAATAACTTTGTTTGGCGGCTGTCGAGATATTCCCGTTCACATTCAAAAACCAACCATCAGGAAAAGTAAAACTATTATCAAGTTCAAAATAAAACTGAGGTTCATTCCAATGCCGGGTTATCCCTAAAGAACGAACATCGGCATCATAAAAATACATGCCTCCATTCAATTGCGGTTGCCAGCACCCGATTTTAGGAGAAACATTAAGATTCATCCCATAAGTATCTGTAGTAGGTATGGAGGCCATGGTAAACAACAACACTCCCGGATGGGTTTCATCATTATAAGGTTTGAGGAACCTCGTATATAAATCCAATGTTCTATCAAAAAAGAGATTTACAAATGCCCATCTTGATCCGGCATCCAATATAAAGACATGGTGTTTTTGTGGAACCAGTAGGGGATCTCCGCTACGATACATATATTTACTTGAATATGTAATTGAGCTTGAAAGCATGTGATAGTCGGGATTATTCCTTATTAAGCGATAAGAAAGGGATGCATGCCAACCTTTATCTTCATATCCTACTAAAGCGACAGGAACTATATCATTATACACCGGACTTTGTTCATCTTGGTGAACCCCATATTCATAATAATCCGTTTTTTGATGTTCATAACGCAGCCCCACAGCAACATTGAATTTATCCAAATGCAGCGAATAATCGGCAAACACAGAATAAATAGACTGTTTGATATGATCATCGGCGTTGTCAGAAAAGCCACTTTGAACAAATACGTCGTGCCTGTTCGTAAACGTTTCCTCGGTACCAAACGACAATGTCCCTTTTCTGAAAGATCGTTTTACAACCATACGCATAGCATACAGATAGTTCCGGACTTCATTTTCAGATTGAGCGGCTTTATCATCATTGTTGAAAACTTCATTCGTGGAATTATTCTTTCCCAATAAATAATCAGCATTGAAATCCACATTCCATTGGCCGAACACCCCATTATAGTATCCATTCACCGAATGAGTCCAGGTAGGATAAGTATGTGCATGCTGCAAAGAAGATATTTCTTCTATCTTTTCACCATCCTTATACACAAAATTATTGCCAAGGTTAGTCCGATTCACAGAACCGACATTTGCACCCGGCATATATCGAGCACCCAAAGAATTCTTGTCATCCAACTCATAGTTGAAACCTACCTCACCGGAGAAATAAACAGCTTTATGAAAACTGGTAACTCCTCCTTTGACCTCCCATCGGGAAGAAG
The DNA here is from genome assembly GCA_947646015.1 of uncultured Bacteroides sp. Lineage (GTDB taxonomy): Bacteria > Bacteroidota > Bacteroidia > Bacteroidales > Bacteroidaceae > Bacteroides. Next base: position 21,749 of record CANSEY010000024.1, read on the forward strand.
CGTCAGTTTCCTGATTTAAGATTGATTCCTGATAATAATTTCCATGTTTCAAGTCACCTTTCACAAATAAATCCAATCCACCCGTACGGTAATTCAAGTATAGATTCTCACTGGCATTATAGCCATGTCCCTGAGAAAAAACACCTCGAAATCCACTGCTTATCCCTTGTCCTCGCCGACGGATCGTGCGGATACGAATGACTGAAGATACATCCGAACCATATTCCACTCCTGGTGTAGTAATCACTTCCGCCGATAAAATATCATCGGCACGCAAACGTTCCAATTCCCCCTGATCACGTATCTTACGGCCATTGATGTAGATAACAGGGACCCCGTGTCCCAGAACCATGTATTCCCCTACCCCTCCCGTTACAAAAGGAAGATGGGATATCATTTCTGCAGCAGAACCCATTTTAGCTAAAGGAGTACCAACGACATTAGCCAATAAGCCATTATCTTTATGTACTATTAAAGGATGATCGACACTAATAACCACTTCTTTCATTAATTGGGTATCGGAAAACAGACATACTTTATTCATTGCACCGCAAGGTTGGATTTTAGTCTGATAACCGATGTAGGACGTTTTCAAAAGATAATCTCTCCCTTCTTCACCCGGTATCCGGAACGAACCATCCTGATTCGTAACCACTCCATTCACAAAAGCAGAGTCTGCTTTGTCCAGCAATAGCACATTGGCGCAAACTAACGGTTCATTGTTTTCATCAATCACACTTCCTCGAATAGTTATCAAGCGTTTGTCAATGCTCCCTTTCTGAATGACAAAATAGTTTTCTCGTTCTTTATAAATGAACGGGGTACTTTTCAGAACGATGGAAAGTGCTTCCGATTCGTTTCTTTGATGGATAGAGGCAGTGACATGGTAAGTCTCAGTCTCGTTATAGGAAAAAATGATATGCTTCTCCCCCGCTTTCTCAATCAGTTTCAAAACAGCAGGCAGTGGCTTGTTTCTAAGTTCCAACGTGATTTGACCGGTATTCTGAGCCGAAAAAGGACATGCGCACAATAATAATACCACAGCCATCCAGCCTCTTCTGTCGTGTATTCCCCAATTCATTGTTTTTCTATTTTTTAATTAGTTGTTTATTATACTACAACCAAAGTATGCAATCGGGTACGCAATATTACAAAAAAAATAATCCGGAAAGACATGATCAATCCGTAGTTAATAAATAAGCAAGTATACAGACTTTCAGCCTGCTAAGTCTTATTGGATAGAGAAAAGGCATGATAACACTTAAATGTATGAAAAACAAGATATTCAAAGCACTAAATTCTTGCAGGGAGAAGATTTGCTTTAACACAGTGTTAAAGCTTATGTTTTAAATCTAGACAACAAGTCATTTACATGCAAAAGGTTTGTTATTTACATTCGAAAAAGGAGAGACCTCAAGATGACGTTAACAATGTTAATTGAAAAGCAAGAATACATCACCCGGAATTCAAATACAGCACTATATAACAAAAAAAATTAAATCGTTTTGCTTTTTAAGATTAACCCTTTATATTTGCATCGTTGTTTATGCAATTATTGTTTCTTGTCCTAACAAGGATAACAAGAACAAAACCGGATAAACAAACAGCTCGCAAGCATTGTTCTTTTAAATGAAGTATCACCTTTATAATGTATAAGATGCGATGAAAAAATTACTGTTTCTGTTTTTTCTCCTAACAACTCCCTTTTCCCTGAAATCACAGGGGATTCTATCCTTAGATAGTTGCCGTGCATTGGCCATTGCCAACAATAAAGAGTTACTGATAAGCGGAGAGAAAATAAATGCTGCACACTACCAAAAGAAAGCAGCCTTTACCAACTACCTGCCTAACTTCTCCGCCACAGGAGCTTACATGCGCAACCAAAAGGAATTCTCATTGCTTAACAATGACCAGAAAGCGGCTCTATCCGGCTTGGGTACAAGTGTGAGCGGTCCGTTGCAACAAGCCGCCCAAGTCATCGGACAGCTGCATCCGGAACTGGCCCCCATGCTTTCACAATTGGGAGGAGCCATTGTCCCGGCGCTCAACGAAGCCGGAACTGCAATTGTAGACGCATTCCGCACCGATACCCGAAATGTATATGCAGGAGCCATCACCCTCACCCAACCGTTATATATGGGTGGCAAGATACGTGCATACAATAAAATCACCAAATACGCCGAAGAACTGGCCCGTCAGCAACATAACTCGGGTATGCAGGAAGTGATTCTCAGCACAGACCAGGCTTACTGGCAGGTTATTTCCTTAGTCAACAAGAAAAAACTCGCGGAAAGTTACCTGAAGCTATTACAAAAACTGGACAGTGATGTAGAAAAGATGATTGCCGAAGGAGTAGCCACCAAAGCGGACGGCCTGTCGGTTCGGGTAAAAGTAAACGAAGCCGAGATGACACTGACAAAGGTAGAAGACGGATTAAGCCTTTCCCGCATGCTGCTGTGTCAACTGTGTGGCATCGACCTAAGCACTCCGATTGTTCTGGCTGACGAACAAGTAGACGATCTTCCGCTGATTCCGGCTACTACCAACTTTGAGATAGAAACAGCCTACGCCAACCGCCCCGAGATCCGCAGTCTGGAACTGGCTGCCAAAATCTATCAACAGAAAATAAACGTGACCCGTTCGGAACATTTGCCTTCCGTGGCACTAATGGGAAATTACATGGTCACCAACCCGTCTGTATTCAACAGTTTTGAAAACAAGTTTAAAGGCATGTGGAATGTAGGCGTTATGGTTCAGTTGCCTATCTGGCATTGGGGAGAAGGCATTTACAAAGTGAAAGCGGCCAAAGCCGAAGCACGTATCGCCCAATACCAACTGGAAGATGCCAAAGAGAAAATCGAGTTGCAAGTCAATCAATCGGCTTTCAAAGTAAACGAAGCCGCAAAGAAACTGGCTATGGCCAAAAAGAACCTTGAAAAAGCGGATGAAAATCTGCGTTATGCAACTATCGGATTCGAAGAAGGTGTGATCGCTCCCAGTAATGTACTTGAAGCACATACCGCCTGGCTGTCGGCCCAATCGGAAAAGATAGATGCACAGATTGATGTAAAATTGACAGAAATCTACTTGCAAAAGTCACTGGGAACGCTCAAATAAGGTCAACGACCGAGTGCAAACATTCCTGAAAAGCTAATCTCAATAGTAATTTGTAAATCGTAAAAACCGTAAATAAAATGACATCACAAAAATCACAGAACAGCAATATGCTGCTTGCATTCCTCACCCTGCTGGGAGTTATTGTACTGGTTGCAGTTGTCGGTTTCTTCATGCTCCGCAAAGGTCCGGAAATCATTCAGGGACAAGCTGAGGTAACTGAATACCGCGTCTCAAGCAAAGTGCCGGGACGTATCCTGGAGTTCCGTGTAAAAGAGGGACAAAAAGTCCAGGCAGGAGATACACTCGCCATCCTGGAGGCTCCCGACGTAATAGCCAAAATGGAACAGGCTCGCGCCGCCGAAGCGGCTGCACAGGCACAGAACGAAAAAGCCATCAAAGGAGCGCGTCAGGAACAAATTCAAGCGGCTTATGAAATGTGGCAGAAAGCAATCGCCGGTGTCGATATAGCTGAAAAATCATATAAACGTGTCAAAAATTTATTCGACCAAGGAGTTATGCCGGCACAGAAACTGGACGAAGTCACCGCACAACGTAATGCAGCCATCGCAACCGAAAAAGCGGCAAAGGCCCAATACACGATGGCAAAGAACGGTGCCGAACGTGAAGATAAAATGGCTGCAGCAGCTTTGGTGGACCGTGCCAAGGGAGCTGTTGCCGAAGTGGAGTCGTACCTCAAAGAAACTTATTTGATTGCCCAGGCAGCCGGAGAGGTTTCCGAGATATTTCCCAAAGTGGGCGAATTGGTAGGTACCGGCGCCCCCATTATGAATATCGCCATAATGGACGATATGTGGGTGACTTTCAATGTACGTGAGGATCTGCTAAAAAATTTGACCATGGGATCAGAATTCGATGCTATCGTACCCGCATTGGACAATCAGACCATTCGCCTGAAAGTGCATTATATGAAAGATCTTGGTACATACGCTGCCTGGAAAGCAACCAAGACCACCGGCCAGTTCGACTTGAAAACATTCGAAGTAAAAGCGACTCCGCTTGAAAAAGTAACTAATCTGCGTCCCGGAATGTCAGTCATCATCAAGAAATGAAAGAAAGAGAAAAGAAATATATAGCCCTGTGGTTAGTCATGAAACGCGAATGCCACCGTCTCGTGTCTCGCCCGCTCTATCTCTTCTGCATGGTGATAGCTCCGCTGTTTTGCTATATTTTCTTCACCACGCTGATGGACTCGGGGTTACCGACCAATATGCCCGTTGGCGCTGTAGACCTGGACAATTCTGCCAGCTCACGAAACATTCTCCGCAATCTGGACGCATTCGGGCAAACAGCTGTCGTGGCGCGTTATAGCAGTGTTAACGAAGCACGTACAGCTATGCAGGAAGGCAAAATCTACGGATTTTTTTATATACCCAAAGGAATGTCGGCCGATGCCCAGAGTCAACGCCAACCCAAATTATCTTTTTATACCAACAACTCCTACCTGATTGCCGGCTCATTATTGTTCAAGGATATGAAGATGATGTCCGAACTTGCCTCAGGAGCTGCCGCCCGTTCAGTTTTATATGCCAAGGGAGCAACGGAAGATCAGGCGATGGGATATTTACAACCCATTGTCATCGATACACATCCGATACAAAATCCTTGGTTAAATTATTCGGTCTATCTATGCAATACACTTGTTCCGGGGGTACTGATGTTGTTGATATTCATGGTAACAGTATTTTCCATCGGTGTGGAAATCAAGGACCGCACGGCCCGGGAGTGGCTGCGACTGAGCAACAACTCCATCTACATCGCATTGGCCGGTAAGTTGCTTCCACAAACCGTGGTATTCTTTATCATGGGTATATTTTACAATGTCTATCTGTATGGATATCTGCACTTCCCATGTAACAGCGGAATTCTTCCGATGCTATTGGCAACCCTCTGCCTGGTATTGGCATCGCAATGTTGCGGTATCCTGATGATAGGCACACTGCCTACCCTTCGCCTCGGTCTGAGCTTCGCTTCGTTATGGGGAGTCATTTCTTTCTCCATTTCAGGCTTCTCTTTTCCGGTGATGGCCATGAATCCGGTATTGCAGGCACTCAGTAACCTGTTCCCCTTGCGCCACTATTTCCTGATCTATGTAGACCAGGCACTCAACGGATACAGCATGGCTTATTCCTGGTCAAACTATATGGCATTACTGATTTTCATGTTACTTCCGTTCTTCGTGGTACATCGGTTGAAGGAAGCTTTGATATATTATAAATACGTGCCCTAATGAAAGATATAAGTTTAAAAGATAAGATAACACAAGGCATCAATGACCTGTTTTATATCTGGAAGCGGGAATTTCGTACTACATTCCGCGACCAGGGGGTATTGATCTTTTTCGTACTCGTTCCATTGGTATATCCATTGATCTACAGTTTTATTTATACCAACGAAGTGGTTCGTGAAGTGCCTGCCGTGGTAGTAGATGACTCGCGTTCATCACTCAGCCGCGAATATCTGCGTAAAGTAGATGCCACCCCCGATATACAGATTGTGGCTTATTGTGCCGATATGGAAGAAGCCAAACAAATGCTCAAAGACCGGCTGGCATATGGCATCATTTATATTCCGAAAGACTTCAGTTCGGACATAGCTCAAGGCAAACAGACACAAGTCAGCATCTACTGTGATATGAGTGGACTGCTGTACTATAAAAGTATGCTTTTGGCCAATACTGCCGTGTCTTTGGATATGAACGAAGATATCAAAATAGCCCGCTCGGGCAATACGACCGACCGACAGGACGAAATCACTGCCTACCCTATCGAATATGAAGACGTAGCGATGTTCAATCCGACCAATGGCTTTGCCGCTTTCCTGATACCCGCCGTGTTGATCCTGATCATTCAGCAAACCTTATTATTGGGTATCGGACTTTCGGCCGGCACGGCACGCGAGAACAACCGCTTTAAAGATTTGGTACCCATTAACCGCCATTATAACGGTACTTTGCGCATTGTATTGGGTAAAGGATTAAGTTATTTCATGGTATATGCCTTGGTATCTGTCTATGTACTATGCGCCGTCCCCCGTATGTTCAGCCTCAACCAGATAGGACAACCCGGCACACTGGCCCTGTTCATACTCCCCTATCTGATGGCCTGCATCTTTTTTGCCATGACTGCATCTATCGCTATCCGTAACCGGGAGACATGCATGCTGATATTCGTATTCACCTCTGTGCCTCTATTATTCATCTCAGGTATTTCCTGGCCGGGAGCTGCCATACCTCCATTCTGGAAATACTTCTCTTACATATTTCCATCAACTTTCGGTATCAACGGATTTGTGAGAATCAACAACATGGGAGCAACACTGAGTGAGATTCCATTTGAATACAAAGCGTTATGGATACAGACCGGCTTCTATTTTCTGACCACTTGCTGGGTATACCGTTGGCAGATTATCAAGAGCCGTAAACACGTCATAGACAAATACAAAGAAATGAAAAATAGAGGGAAAGAATTCTTTTCATAATCACATACGTGTGTATATTTATTCCGGATTTACCCGGAAATGTCTGCTATGACAGTTCTGCATAAAAATATATCGAATAGCTTTTGCTTGAAACAAAGATAATTAGTACATTCGAAGCGTCTATATCTTCATGCAGAAGATGTAAACAGAGCACATACAATAATAAAACACATGTTATGAAAAGAAAAATGATGTCCCTATTACTCGCATTGGCGGTAATAAGCGGAAGTAGCGTGTACGCTAAAGTGATTGACGTAATGTCTCCCAACGGAGCCATTAAAGTATCGGTAGACATCAAGGACCGGATTTATTATTCGGTGTCCTATGATAATGACCAGTTATTAAAAGATTGCTATCTCAACCTGCAACTGCAGAATGAGACGTTAGGTACGAATCCCCACTTACGGAGCACCAAACGTGGAACCATTGACGAAAGTGTAAAACGTGAAATACCTTTCAAGAATGCGATCGTAAGAAATCACTGTAATACCCTGAGAATGAATTTCAGCGGAAATTATGCCGTTGAATTCCGCGTATTCGACAATGGTATCGCTTACCGTTTTGTGACAGATAAAAAAGGAGATAACATCGTAATGGGGGAAGACTTCGCAATTAACTTTCCAACCAATTATAAAGCTCATCTTTCCCAACCGGATGGCTTTAAAACCTCATACGAATGCCCATATACTCATGTAGATACCGAAAAGTATGCTGCTACCGACCGCATGAGTTACCTGCCTGTATTGATAGAAACGGATAAAGCATATAAAATACTGATATCTGAAGCCGACTTATCCGATTATCCCTGTATGTTCCTTAAAAGTACCGGTAAGAACGGAATGCAGTCTATTTTTCCCAAAGCACCTTTAGCCTTCGGAGAAGACGGTGACCGTAGCCTCAAGATTACCGAAGAAGCCGATTACATTGCCAAGACGGACGGCAAACGTTCATTCCCCTGGCGCATGATGGTGATTTCGAAAGAAGACAAAGAACTGATTGAAAACGAAATGGTGTATAACCTGTCTGCCCCTTGTGTTCTTGAAAACTACAGTTGGATCAAACCGGGACAAGTGAGTTGGGAATGGTGGCACGACGCACGCCTCTATGGGGTAGATTTCCGTTCGGGTTTCAATATGGATTCCTATAAGTACTACATTGACTTCGCATCCAAGTTCGGTATTCCTTATATCATCATGGACGAAGGATGGGCGAAAAATACACGTGATCCGTTTACCCCCAATCCCACCATCAATCTTACCGAACTGATAAAATACGGAAAGGACCGCAACGTAAAAATCGTACTTTGGCTGCCATGGCTGACTGTCGAGAATCATTTCGACCTCTTTAAAACATTTGCCGATTGGGGCATCGCAGGAGTGAAGATCGACTTCATGGACCGCAGTGACCAGTGGATGGTAAACTATTATGAACGTGTAGCCAAAGAAGCCGCCAAGCATAAACTGTTTGTAGATTTTCATGGTGCTTTTAAACCAGCCGGACTTGAACGCAAATATCCGAATGTGCTTTCCTATGAAGGCGTATTGGGCATGGAACAAGGTGGTAATTGCAAACCTGAAAACAGCATTTATCTGCCCTTTATGCGTAATGCCGTGGGACCGATGGATTTCACTCCGGGTTCAATGATCTCTGCACAGCCGGAAGACAACCGTTCCACCCGGGCCAATGCCATGGGCTCAGGAACACGTGCTTTCCAAATGGCTCTTTTCATCATCTTCGAAAGTGGTCTGCAAATGTTAGCCGACAACCCGGTTTACTATTACAGAGAACTTCCCTGTACCGAATTTATCACAAGTGTTCCCGTCACCTGGGATGAAACCAAGGTCCTCTATGCCAAAGTAGGTGAAGCAGTCGTCGTAGCCAAACGAAAAGGAGAACAGTGGTTCATCGGAGGTATCACCGGCAATCAACCACAAAACATCGAGATCGACCTCGGATTCATTCCGGCAGGACAATCATTCACATTAACCTCATTTGAAGATGGCATTAACGCTGACCGTCAAGCAATGGATTACAAGAAAAAGGAGTCTACCGTGAACAATCAAACCCGCATGACATTGAAAATGGTACGCAACGGGGGATGGGCCGGAACAATTAAAATGAAATAGAATATAAATCAAGTTCATCATAGAACACACAGAGTCTTCATCTCTTGTTAATGGAATATTTATGAAAAAAGTTTCTCTGTGAAACTCTGTGTCACTCTGTGGTGATATGACATATTACAAAAATGAAAAAGCAAATCATACACCGCTGGATGCTGATGGCTGTCTTCTGCCTCGGAGCATCATTGATAGGAATAAATGCCCAAGAAAAAGACTGGGCTAACCTGCAACGTTATGCACAACAAAACGCCGAACTTCCGAAACCGGACAAAAACGAAAAGAGAGTGGTCTTTATGGGCAATTCCATCACAGAAGGATGGGTAAACACTCATCCTGATTTCTTTAAATCCAACGGTTACATCGGCCGGGGCATCGGCGGACAGACTTCTTACCAGTTCCTGGTACGTTTCAGGGAAGATGTCATCAACTTATCTCCTGCACTGGTAGTAATCAATGCAGCCACAAATGATATTGCCGAGAACACAGGAGCATATCATGAAGACCGCACTTTTGGCAATATTGTTTCGATGGTGGAACTGGCAAAAGCCAATCATATAAAAGTGATATTGACCACCACTTTACCGGCTGCCGCTTTCGGTTGGAATCCTGCCATTAAAGATGCTCCTCAAAAGATAGCTTCACTCAATGCACGTCTGAAAGCCTATGCCCAAACAAATAAAATTCCATTCGTCGACTATTACTCTTCTATGGTGAGCGGTAGCAACAAAGCTTTGAATCCGGCCTATACCAAAGATGGTGTGCATCCCACTTCCGAAGGATATGACGTTATGGAGAATCTTATTCAACAGGCTATAAACAAGACTTTACGATAACCATATTCAAAAAGGAAATTATGAAACCGTTTATCTCTTTTTGTCTTTTATTGTGTATTTGCTTAGGTAAACTATATGCGCAAGGCGTAAATATCGTATACATAGGCAACAGTATTACCCAAGGCGCATTATTGAAAACTCCGGTAACGGAGGCGCCGCCGGTACAGGCAAGTCAATACATCGAACAAGCAACCAAGCAATCGGTCGCTTTTCGAAATTGTGGAGTAAGCGGAACGACTACTCTGGATTTTCTTCCAATCGCAGAAAGACAATTTCCGAATGTAAAATCTGCCGCCCAAGAATTGAGCCAACGTAAAGGAACACTGCTTTTTTCCATTATGCTGGGCACGAATGACAGTGCTTGTAACGGTCCATTCGGTTCTCCGGTGGAACCGGTGTCCTACTATACCAACATGAAAACAATTATCGACGAACTCCTTTCTTTGTATCCGGAATGCAAAGTGGTGATTCATCAACCAATCTGGTATAGCCCGAACACATATAACGGTGCCATGTATCTGGCTGCCGGCCTCAAGCGACTGAAAAGCTACACTCCCATGATCCATAAACTGGTAGACTACTATTCACAGGCAAACCCCAATCAAGTCTTTTTAGGAGATACGGCTGCTTCCGATTTCTTCCGGAACAATTATCAGAGTTATTTCACGCCGGAGAATGGAAATGCAGGTACTTTTTATCTGCACCCGAATAAAGAGGGAGCCGGTATCTTGGGTAAATACTGGGCAGAGGCTATCCTAAAGGCAATATAAACAAATACATCCTCTCAAAGGGGCGCCGCAGATTCGCACAGACAACACCGGTAACTGACCAGTTCTTTACCTTTTAAACCGTGCGGATCTGTGGCGCTACCCTTAAGTAATTCCTTCATTTACATCATTTAACACACTTCACTTTGTTTAGTTACGACCGTTCCGTAGCTTTGTAATATAAACGTAATTAAATATACTCCATGGAAAAGTTGACAATGCAAGAAGAAGAAGTGATGATCTACATTTGGGAACTGGAAAGTTGCTATGTGAAAGACATCGTTGCCAAGTTTGAGCAACCTACTCCTCCCTACACCACGGTGGCTTCCATCGTGAAGAATCTCGAACGGAAAAAATATGTAAAGGCACAGCGTGTAGGAAACACGTATCTGTACACTCCGTCTATTAAAGAAAGCGAATACAAACGAAGTTTCATGAGTGGAGTCGTACGGAACTACTTTGAAAACTCTTACAAAGAGATGGTTTCTTTCTTCGCCAAAGATCAAAAGATATCGACCAACGACCTGAAGGAAATCATCGACATGATTGAGAAAGGACAAGAAAAATAATCGCTAATACCCTGAAAGACATGACTCCCGAACTGGCATATTTTCTGAAAATAAATATAGCAATTGCTTTATTCTACGCCTTCTATCGGTTGTTTTTCTACAGAGACACCTTCTTCCAATGGCGAAGGACAGCTTTGCTTTGCTTCCTTGTCATTTCTCCGCTCTATCCGGTACTGAACATTCAGGAATGGATCAGATCGCACGAACCGATGGTAGCAATGGTCGATTTGTATGCAACAATCGTATTGCCCGAAATCGAAATAACTCCCGAGGTTAGGGCTGCGGACTGGCAAAGTATCATTTTATCTACAGTAAATATCATCTATTGGTCAGGGGTCACTTTACTTTTAGTACGTTTCTTCGCTCAACTTGCCAGTATTCTACGGTTGCGTCTTCGTTGCCGGAAAGATCAGATAGAAGGAATACCCGTCTATCTGCTGGATAAAGAAAGTGGTCCTTTTTCTTTTTTTCACTGGATTTTCATTTATCCGCAGGCACACCCGCAGAACGAATTAAGTGAAATCCTGACTCACGAAGGAACACATGCCCGCCAAAGACATTCCATAGATGTGATTATCAGTGAGCTAATGTGTATTGCCTGCTGGTTCAATCCTTTCATGTGGTTGATGAAACGGGAAGTACGGAACAATCTGGAATACATGGCGGATAATCGGGTGCTGGAAGCCGGACATGATTCAAAGTCCTATCAATATCATTTGTTGGGACTGGCACATCAAAAGAGCGCGATCACCCTTTCCAACAGCTTCAATGTGTTGCCGCTGAAGAACCGTATCACGATGATGAACAAAAAGAGAACCAAGGAGATAGGACGAACCAAGTATCTGTTATTTATCCCCTTGGCTCTTGCTTTGATGATAGTAAGCAACATCGAAGCAGTGGCACGTACCACTAAAAGTATTGCACAGGAAGTGATGCAAACCGTAGAAGAACAGATGGAACCCGAAAACGCTGTTGCTGTTAAGGAAAGCACTTCCTCTCCCCAGGCAGCCAATCATATTTCACAACCTCAAGAGAGCGGCATAGCCGAACAGCCCGCCCAAGAAGAAAGCCGGGAGCAAATCGTATTCGAGGTTGTGGAGAAAATGCCGGAGTTTCCGGGTGGCGTAAGGAATATGAATCATTTCATCAACAGCCATCTTCGTTATCCGGTGATCGCCCAGGAAAACGGAACACAAGGCCAAGTCATCGCACAGTTCGTAATTCAGGCAGACGGTACACTCTCTGACCTGAAAATAGTGAAAAGCGTAGACCCGTTGCTGGATGCCGAAGCCATGCGCGTGATAAAAGAGATGCCTAAATGGCAACCCGGGAAACAAAGAGGAATAGCTGTTGCCACCAGGGTCACAGTGCCGATACGATTCCGACTGATGGATTCCGATTCCGCTCCGTCAACAGACAGCAATAAGAATCAGGAGAATACCATATTCGATGTGGTTGAACGAGCACCGGAATTCCCCGGCGGAATGGAAGCCTGCCTGAAATATATGTATAAAAATATAAAATATCCGGCAGTCGCAATGGAAGCGGGAATACAAGGACAAGTTGTCATACAAATAGTCATTGACAAGGACGGGAAAATACATGATCCCAAGATAGTTCGGGGAGTATCGCCGGAACTGAATGCCGAAGCGATCCGCGTGATAAGCAACATGCCTCAGTGGATACCCGGAAAACAAAAGGGAAAGAACGTAGCAACCCGATTCACACTTCCGGTCCGCTTCCGTCTGGCTTAGTTTCTAAGCCCCTAACCTGAAAATCATTTTAATAAAAACAATATGAAGAAAATCACATTTATTGCTATTCTTTTGCTGTGTATCTGTAGCCTCACAAAAGCTAAAGAGAAAGTTATAGAGCAACCCCCATTCATCGCCTGGACCAGTACCTCTATTCAAGTGGACAAAGTTGTTCTCAGCGACACAGCTACGGTGCTTTATATCAAAGCATTCTATCATCCCAAGCAATGGATTAGGATTTCCGGACAAAGTTTCCTGAAGGACAATAACGGAGAAACTTACGTTCTGCGTTCGGGAATCGGCATCAAGCCTGACACGGAATTCTGGATGCCCGAATCCGGAGAAGGAGAATTCCGCCTGGTATTCCCACCGATCCCGACCTCGGCTACTTCGATCGATTTTTCAGAAGGAGACAATGTTCAAGGTGCTTTCAAGATATGGGGCATTCAGCTGAAAGGCAAAGCCCTCCCGGAACTTTTGTTACCTCAAGAAGCCATCGTACATAAAATCGACATCAACGATGAATTGCCCGAGCCCAAAATTGAATATAAAGACGCTACTATAAAAGGACGGATTCTGGATTATCGCCCGGGACTCGTCAGCAAAATTGTACCGATTATATTCGATCCGGTAAAAGGTGCCTACGAAAGCGAAGAAGTAAAAATAAACAATGACGGTACATTCGTCACGAGAGTGAAAGTGCCGACCACCACATCGGCTGCCATCCGTCTTTTTGGTAAAATGATAACTTTCTATGCCGTACCGGGCGAAGAGAGCAGCGTCATTATCAATACCCGTGAACTTTGCCGCCAGCAATCCAAGTTTCATAAGGATGACAAACCTTATGGCGAAGCCGTTTATTTCGGCGGAACATTAGCCGGCCTGTCACAGGAATATTCGAACTGCACCCTAAAAACCTCCATTCTAAATGATTACCGCCAATTATTCAAGGATGTAGCAGGAATGGACGCCGGCGCTTACAAAGACTTTATCTATGGAAAGCGGGCCAATCTCCTGGCATCCATAGAGAAAGCTCCAATCAGCAAGGCTCTCAAGGCAGTGTTGGGCAATCAAGTGGATGCCGAGGCTGCCCAAGCCATCTCCCTGACGGAAATGGTTATCAAGCAAGCCTACACCATGGAGCACAAAATGAGCAAAGAAGAGGCCAGGGAATACTTTAACACGGCTCAGATAGAACTGCCTGAAAATTATTATGCGAATGCTTTCAGACCGCTCGCTTCCATCAACACCATGGCAGCACTCTATAATTCCAAGCTCTCCGAACTGATTCCGTATTATCTACGCCGCCGAACCGATGAACTGACCAAAGCCTGGGGAACCGACAAAGGAATCTACTTCGATATCAACAAAGCAGGCGAACTCTATTCGTCCATCAAAGAGTTCACCCCGCTGACTGCCGAACAGGAAGTGATACTTGCCACTCTTCCACCTGCCTGTCAGAATGAAGTGCGGGACGCCAACAACCAACTGCTGAAGACCCTTGAGGCCAATAAAAAGAAGACAGGGTTCACCATCAACGAAGTTGGTGACGTCAGCAATGAAGAGCTGTTTTCATCCATCATCTCTAAGTACCGGGGCAAAGTGATTCTGGTAGACTTCTGGGCAACCTGGTGCGGCCCCTGTCGCATGGCCAATAAAGCAATGTTGCCACTGAAGGAAGAGTTGAAAGGAAAGGACATCGTTTACCTTTACATTACCGGCGAAACCTCCCCCCTGAAAACATGGGAGAACATGATTCCGGATATCCACGGTGAGCATTTCCGTTTAACGGATGCCCAATGGAGTTTCTTAGGTGATAAATTCGACATAAGGGGCGTACCCACCTATCTCATCATCGATCGGGAAGGAAATGTCAAACACCAAAAGACAGGATTCCCGGGTGTAGCCCAAATAAAAGAGGAATTGATGAAAGTATATGATTAACCCTCCGGACAACAAACAATAAACAAAGAACGATCGGCTCCTGCCTATGGGACAAGGAACCGATCGTTCATCATTTAAAAGCGCTTATCGTTACTTATGTAACTCCACAATCTTCGTGGGAGCCATTTCTACATTCCGCTTATCTACCTGACGTACCACGCTGGCAGCCAGTGCGAGGAATGCACGACCTGTAACCGTATTTTCGTCCAAAGCAACCGGAGTTCCTTTATCGCCTCCTTCACAGATACTCTGAACAATCGGAATCTGTCCCAACAGCGGAACGTTCATCTCTTCGGCCAACTTCTTGGCACCTTCTTTTCCGAAAAGATAATACTTGTTTTCCGGAAGTTCAGCCGGAGTAAACCAGGCCATATTCTCCACCAATCCGAGGATGGGGACGTTCACTTTATCATTAGTGAACATGTTGATCCCCTTGCGGGCATCGGCCAAAGCTACAGCCTGCGGAGTGCTGACAACAACAGCACCTGTCAGTGCCAGTGTCTGGACTACCGTCAGGTGAATATCGCTCGTACCCGGCGGAAGGTCGATCAGGAAATAATCGAGATCTCCCCAGGCGGCATCCCCGATCAACTGTTTCAACGCATTGCTCGCCATACCCCCGCGCCATAAAGTGGCCTGGTCGGGATCGACAAAGAAACCGATAGAAAGCAGTTTCACGCCATACTTCTCGACAGGAATAATCATATCGCGTCCGTCTATCTTCTCAGCGTAGGGGCGGGCATCTTCCACTTGAAACATCTTAGGCATGGAAGGACCGAAAACGTCGGCATCCAGTAGACCGACTTTATAACCCAACTTAGCCAACGCTACAGCCAGGTTGGCCGATACGGTAGACTTACCCACTCCTCCCTTACCGGAAGAGATGCCGATGATATTCTTCACATGGGGCAGCAATTTGCCCACTTCGGGACGTGCAGCCTGTACTGTTTTCACACTGATATTTCCAACTATCTCCACCTCTTTGCCCACATGAGTAAGAATAGCTGTTTCGGCAGCTTTTATCACCGACTTCATAAACGGATCGGTCGGTTTTTCAAAAATCAGGGAGAATGAAACCTTCATTCCCTCTATACGGATGTTATCCTCCACCATACCGGCCTCCACAAGATTCTTTCCGGTTCCGGGATAACGCACTGTAGCCAGTGCATCGAGTATTAATTTAGGATAGATTGTCATAGTTTGTATTATTTAGATGTCTGCAATCCGCTCCGTTTGCTACGATTATAGCTCCGGTACGAATCGAGTTCAATTTCAATATCCGGTTCTCTGAGTTCTCCTTCCTGCGGCAACAGGAATTTGATGTACTTAATGCTTAAACCGCGATCGAGCCACTGTTGTTCATAATAGGTCTTGATACCCAGAATATCGTCCACCAAATCAGAATGATAAAGATCTTCGGTGATAAACTCTACCGGCAGTCCGTTCTCCTCAATCATATATTTGGTATAAGTGAACATGAAGTTGCTGTCAGTCTTCAGATGAATGATTCCATTGGATACCAAAAACTTACGGTAGCGTTCCATAAAATAGGTAGAAGTCAGTCGCTTGGTAGCTTTCTTCATTTGCGGATCAGAAAAAGTCAGCCAGATTTCGCTCACTTCCCCTTCTGCAAAAAAGCGGTCGATGATCTCGATGTTGGTACGCAGGAAAGCCACATTCTTCATGCCGGCCTGAAGAGATTCGGTAGCTCCCGTCCACATACGGGCGCCTTTGATATCTACCGCGATAAAATTCTTATCGGGAAACATCCGCCCCAGTCCGACGGTATATTCGCCACGTCCGCAACCCAATTCGAGTACAATCGGGTTATCGTTCTTGAAAAACTCTTTGTGCCATTTTCCCTTCATGTCAAAAGGCACATTGTCCACTGCCGAGTAAGGATACTCAAAGACATGCGGATAACTTGCCATATCGGCAAACTTCTCTAATTTATTTTTTCCCATTCAATAAAGTTAAATCGTTTCTACCCAACCGGTATAGTTATAAAACACCCGGTCGTTAAATTGCTGGCGGAACAACGCATATTTGTCAATGCCGGTACAGTGACAGACTCCCAGACGTTTGGGAAGTTTCATACCCAGAAAGGCCGAAATCACATTGAACTTCTCTTCTTCCGCATTGTGAATATGAAAGCCTCCCATCACCAGTTTGAGTCCCAATCCCGGAAAGGCATTCTGCACGGCACGAATGATATTGGTAATCCCCCGGTGTGAACAGGCACTCAGTACCGAAAGAGACTTTTCGCCCTTCAACACCAATGCCAGTTCATCTTCAAAAGTATCGGGACGCATCTCTCCTTCTATCTCCGTAAAGAAGTGTTCGAAGTGAGTGTCGTTCCTGTCCACCACCTTGACGTCCGGAAACGCAAATACGCCCGGCACAATCTCCGTAGTTTCGTCAACCAGCCAAAAGCGCGACTTATCCAATGCTTCGGGATGAAGCATTCCGTTCTCACGCTCGTTCTTGAACTTTTTCCGGAATACCTCACGCTTGCAAACCACCTTCGCTACACTGTTCATCTTCAGAAAGGCATAAAGCCCCCCTGTATGGTCACGATGTCCGTGAGATAACACCACATATTCCACATCGCTCAGATCGAGTCCCAACAGGCGGGCATTCCGGAGAAACAGATCCGAAGCACCGGTATCGAACAGCACTTTGTGTTCCCCCGCTTCAACAAGCAGGGAAAGCCCATGCTCTCCCTGTAATCCCTTACCGTAAACACTGTTTTCCGCGAGGGTTGTTATTTTGTAGTTCATTTATCGAACGTTTATTCAACAATAGTCACCCATCCGTGAGTATCGGGTTCGTCACCATACTGGATGCCACGCAATTTATTATAAAGCTTCTCACAAACCGGTCCCGGCTTTCCATCTTTCGAAATCACATACGACTTGCCATTCTCAAGGTCGTCAATACGTTCGATCGGACTGATAACGGCAGCAGTACCACAAGCTCCCGCTTCTTCGAAAGTGCTCAACTCTTCTTCGGGTACCGGACGGCGCTCTACTTTCATGCCCATATCTTCCGCCAACTGCATCAAGCTCTTATTGGTGATGGAAGGAAGGATGGAAGTAGACTTCGGAGTGATGTAGGTATTGTCTTTAATACCAAAGAAGTTGGCCGCACCACATTCGTCAATGTATTTTTTCTCTTTTGCGTCCAGATAGAACTCGCAGGAATAACCCAAGTCGTGAGCCTTCTTATTGGCGCGCAGACTGGCTGCATAGTTTCCACCGACTTTGTAGATACCGGTTCCGTGAGGCGCAGCACGGTCGTACTCGCGGATAATGACATAAGGATTGGTAGAGAAGCCACCCTTGAAATAAGGACCGACCGGTGTGACAAATACAACAAACATATATTCATCTGCCGGATGGACACCCACCTGGGCACTGGTTCCGATAAGCAACGGGCGAATGTAAAGAGAAGCTCCACTCTCGTAAGGAGGAATAAAGCGTTCGTTCAATTTTACCACTTTCAGGATAGCTTCCTTGAAACGTTCCGTCGGCAATTCAGCCATCATGATGCCCTGACAGGTGGACTGCAGACGCGCAGCATTCTCCTCCAAACGGAAAATACGCACTTTGCCGTCTTTACCACGGAAAGCTTTCAAACCCTCGAAGGCTTCCTGACCATAATGCAGGCAAGTGGCAGCCATGTGCAGGTTCAACACCTCGCTACTGCTTATTTCGAGTTCGCCCCATGCGCCGTTACGGAAATTGATTCTCACATTGTAGTCTGTCTTCATATAACCGAATGACAGATTAGCCCAGTCTATTTCTTTCATATCGTTAGTTATTAGTTATTTTCGATTGAGCAACAAAAATAACCTTTATTCTTCAGATAGCCTCTTTTCTTGCAGTAATTTTTCAATTTCCTGATCTGCCTTTGTCAGCTTTCCGGTACAGAAAGCTATTATTTCATTGGCTTCTTTTATTTTTTCACTCAGTTCGTCAATCTCCAGTTCGTTACTGTCGATCTGCCGAACAATCTTTTCCAGGCGTTCTATAGCCTGTGAATAGGTCTCTTTCTTCTTGGCTGGCATATTACTATTTTACTATTATACAGGAAACCCCTCCTCCGCAGAGCAGGCAGAGAGGTTACCGGATGATTTGGAAAAACATTTCAAACGGCATGGACTTATTCGACTCTCGACTTCACTTCTCCTTCGTAAAGGCGGGTTATCAGCTCGTCTCCCGATTGCAGGCAGGCAGCACTCTTCACCGCCTTCCCGTCTTTCAGAGTGATGCTATACCCTCGTTTCAACAGTTTCTGAGGCGAAGCGTCCGCAATGCGGTTCTGTAAAAGTTCCAGCCGGTGGTGCTGGCGGGCCAATAAAGTTTCGGCAACATGCGAGAGATTGTTTTTCGCCATCTGCAACTTTATCCGCGATTCCGACAGTTTACGCATCACTTGTGACGGTATGCGT
The DNA here is from genome assembly GCA_947646015.1 of uncultured Bacteroides sp. Lineage (GTDB taxonomy): Bacteria > Bacteroidota > Bacteroidia > Bacteroidales > Bacteroidaceae > Bacteroides. Next base: position 40,807 of record CANSEY010000024.1, read on the forward strand.
GCCTGTAGCAAAGCAAGCCTCCTGCGTTCTTGCTCCAGGCGGTAGAAAACACGGGTATGCAGTTCTTCGGCCAACGCCCCGAGCCGGTCTGCCGCCTCTTCCATCCGGTCGATCAGCAGTTCGGCCGCTGCTGTCGGAGTTTTCACGCGGGTATGGGCTACAGAATCGAGTACGGTATCGTCCCGCTCGTGTCCGATGCCGGTTATGACAGGCAACGGAAACTGTGCACAGGCAGCAGCCAGCAGATAAGTATCAAAGCCGGACAAGTCGGAAGTGGCACCTCCACCACGGATGATAACCACCACATCGAACTCGTCCACCCGGGCATTCACTGCATCGAGGGCAGCCAGTACAGACTCCTCCACCTGGTTGCCCTGCATCAGGGCGGGAAAAAGTTCCGTACGGAAGTAGAACCCGCGCGGGTTGTGCTGCAACTGATGGCAGAAATCGCCATAACCGGCTGCCGTAGCCGAAGAGATGACCGCAATGCGTTGTGGCAATAACGGCATCTCCAACTCTTTGTTCAGCGTCAACACCCCTTCTTCTTCAAGCTGCCTGAGTATCTCCCGGCGGCGGCGTGCCATATCGCCCAATGTATAGGTAGGGTCGATATCCTGCACGGTCAGGCTGTAACCATACAATTCATGGAAAGCAACCGTCACCTTGACCAGCACCTTTATGCCGGAAGTAAACAACTGTCCGGTGGACTCCTCAAAATAAGGCTTCAGCAGCCGGTAGATGTTAGCCCAGATCGTTCCTCTTGCCTTGGCTATCAGATTATTGCTGCGGGGATCTTTCTGGACAAACTCCAGATAGCAATGCCCGGTACTGTTTGTACGGACATCGCTCAACTCCGCCTGTACCCAGTATTCATCGGGCAGGCACTGCTCCAGACTCCGCCGGACCAAGGCATTCAGTTCATAAAGAGAAAGCGTGTCTTGCATATCTTATTTTTTCTTCGAAACAGATTGATAAGCTTTCCACAGATCGGGCACTCCGTATCCGTAGATATTGTCGGGGAAATCGATCCGGTCACCGGATTGACGCACCAGTTCGATGATTTCCTTTGCAGTCAGTTGCGGACAAGCTTGCCACAGGCAAGCCACCATGCCGCACAGGATCGGTGAGGCAAACGAGGTTCCACTCGCTTTACGCAGATTACCGTTTGTCCCCATCACATCCGAGTTCAGCCCCACGGCAACGACATCGGGTTTCACGCGATTATCGGCTGTGTTGCCGATAGAAGAAAACGAAGCCAACACGCCTCTCCGGTCGATAGCACCTACCGTCAGCACATTCTCCGCATCCCCCGGTGTCGTGATTTTCTTCCATGAAGAGGCACCCGAATTACCGGCACTGCACACCAGTACGATTCCTTTATCCGCCATTTTCGATGCCTGGCGGGACATCAGTGCATGGTGTCCGTCCAGGTCACGATACTTATAGTTCTTGGTAGAATCATCAAAGGTGAAATATCCCAATGAAGTATTCACCACATCTACTCCGACACTATCGGCAAACTCGACAGCCGCCGCCCAGTAGTCCTGCTCCACCAAATGCTCGGACGCTTCATCTTCACTGCGGAGCAACCAATAAGAGGCTTCGGGAGCCGTACCCACCATTACATAAGGATCATTCATCGCCATGCAGGAGAGAACGGCCATTCCGTGCGATCCTTTGGCGTAGATATCGCTTCCCGGTTCCACGAAATCTTTCGTACCCAGGATGCGGATGTTTTTCATAGCCTCTATCTTGTCCACGTTATGATATCCGGCATCGATCACGGCAATGGTCATACCTTGTCCCTTAAATCCGGCCTCATGCAATTTTTCGCCGTTACTGATTTCTATCTGCCGGAGGGCAGGACCGTAGTAGTTCTCACTCTTGAGCGGACTGTTCGCCAGGGAGTCCCGTTTATCTTCCGCTGCAGGTTTCGACGGGGCAACCCATACCTTCTCGGTAGCACGCACAAAAGGCAGTGCGGCAATTTCGCCTATCACGGCACTGTCGTTACATGACACGGTGACGAAATTATCCCATTTCCCCATAGCCACAATCTTCACTCCCTTGTCGCGGATGGCATCCACATACCGACGGCAGACCGGCAGATCGGTAGAGTCGACAGGCAACTGTTGACGCTGGCGGCGGGCGATGGCTTTTTCCGACAAGAATTTCTCGGGATGATCCAGTGAATAAGTGGTCGCAGCCTTATCTTTCAGGCTGATGCGATACTTTAACGTATCCTGTTGTGCCGACGCTCCCAAAGCAACGAAGACCAAGGCAATAAGTGCTAATTTTTTCATCTCGTATTTTTATTTTTGTTTTTGTTTCTATTTCCAGTCTTTGTTCTGTTCAATCACTAACCCGATACCACGTTGCGAAGCGATAAACGCACCGCCCAACACCCGCCGGCCTTCATAAAACACGGCCGACTGCCCCGGAGCAATCGCCGACGCCTCCGCCAAGAAACGAACCAGCAGACGCCCGTCTTCAAGCCTCTTCACCCGGCAAGGAATCGGACGGCTTCTGTAACGGATGCGCACCGCCAGGTCCGGACACGCAAACAATTCATCCTCATCCACAATGTTATCTTGCTCCGCCACCATGTATTCGGCTCTCAACTGCCCGGCATCACCCAGCATGACGGTGTTCTTCTGCGAATTGATTTTCAAGACATAGGCCGGTTTTCCCAGTGCGATCTCCAGTCCTTTACGCTGTCCGATGGTATAATAAGGGAAGCCTTTGTGCTGCCCCAGCTTTACACCTTCTGAACTGACAAACCATCCCGGACCTACCTCAGCATCCAGCTCCGGACACTGTTCGCGAAGAAAATCGCGATAGTCTCCTTTAATAAAGCATACCTCCATACTCTCCCCTTCCTTCGACTTGGCTTCATAGCCTTTCTCATGTAGATAGTCACGGACGGTCTGCTTGGTATAGTTACCCAAAGGAAAAATGCAACGTCGCAGCACGTCCTGTCCCAGTCGCCAGAGGAAATAGGACTGGTCTTTCTTGTCATCATCACCGGCAACGATATAGATATGCCCGTTCCGCTCTTCCAACCGGGAGTAATGACCGGTGGCTATCCAGTCGCACCCCAGCTTGTCAGCCCATTCTATCAACATCCGGAACTTAAATAACGGATTGCACATCACGCAAGGGTTCGGCGTACGCCCCTGACGGTACTCGTCTATAAAGTTTTTGACAATGGTATCTTTAAAAGGAACGCGTTCATCGGCCACATAATGCTCTATCCCCATACGTGCCGCCAACTCCCTGGCATCCTGCGGCTCGTCACCCCAGACACGCATGGTGACCCCCACTATCTCATATCCCTGCTCTTGCAGCATCAGGCAGGTGGCGGTGCTGTCTATCCCCCCACTCATACCGACAAGAACACGCTTCTTGGATTCTTTCATATTCATTCTCTTTTTACGAAGAATGCAAATGTACAAGATTCCCGGCAGAATACAATCAATTGGACAAGTTAGTATACAAACTTTAAAACTACAGGGGGCATAACAGACCTCATGTCATGGCAATGTCTCCTACATATCCATGAACAGAACACTTGTAGAACGATGCTTTTGTCTTTCTGTCAATTTGATATCAGAACCTCCCTACATTTCGGTTTTTCGGGCCGACGGAAAGCTTCGTAAGAAAAAACGGCCTACACGCAATCAGCCGATTGTCCTTTTAGCAGCCGATCGGACAACAACCATACAATAAGAAGCGGAAAGACACAGAAAGAGACCAGTAGAGAAGGCGAATCGTAAAAGGAGGAGCTTTTTATCACCTCCCAAAGCTCTCTTAGCGACTAACAACCGGAGAGGAATCGGGCACTTTAGAAGTAAGATTCCGGAACAACAGGAGATATGAGTGAAAACATTAGGAGATATTTTGAAAACATATAAGCATTTTCGGAAAATGTAACCGTCTTTTGGAGCAAACGCTTCCTTCTTTTTCCCGGAAACAACCGTTCATTTTCCCAAAAGCCCGGCTCTTCCCCCTCCCGCCCCCGGCTTTCCGTCCTTAAAAGCACTGTTTTCCCGCTCCATTACATCCGGTTTGCCGATCCGGAGAAAAGGGGCTGTCACGCAAACACCGACTTTAATTACTTTCTGCGCACGAAAAGCGGCCACAAGTAGCAAAAGAACAATAGGAAACCTATGAATGCAGTCGCCGAACTCCTCCCGGCATTTCCGCCGGGGAACACAAGTATATATCTAAAATGTTATTACATAGTCCTATCCTTTAACTCAACCACAAAAGGGATAGAGCAGAAAAGAGAAATAAAAAAAATAGCTAAAAGCATTTGCCTTCTTCAAAAAGAATCAGTATATTTGAAGTATAAGAAGACTCAGATATGGCAAACCCCAAATTACCGGGAATACCCGAAGCTGAACAAGCTCTGTTGTATGCCAAACTGAATGAATACAACCGGGGCCGCATGTCTTACAAAGAGGCAGGAGCCTATTTTGTGGTTCTGCCAAGACCGGGACATCCCACTTACTCGGTCTGGATCTATTCGCCTACACTCGAGAAGAACAGACTTCTGTTTATTCATGAACTCTCAGCAGACATCAACGAATCACTGCGGATGGCAAGCACGCTGTTTTTCTTTTCCAGGCGTTGCCTGCTGATCGTGGAATACAATGAGAAGAGGATGCAAAGCAACGGAGACGATATCATATCGTTCGGAAGGTATCGCGGACACTATCTGCACGAAATCCTGAAAGTAGATCCGGCCTACCTGAGCTGGATAGCCTACAAATACACACCCAAAATCCCCAAGCAGGAGCGTTTTGTAGCCATAGCGCAAGTATATCACTCTGTACATCTGGACATCATGCAACGAAAGGCACGGCAGAAACGCGAAGCCGGCCGTTTTCTGGGCAACGAGGGTGAAAAGTTGGAGGGCCTGAATCTAAAAGTGGTAAGAGTGCGGCTTGAAGACGATCCGTATAAAACAAGGGTCATGGGTACTTCCGTTCAGTTCTTTGTACGACAGATAGTAACGTTAACCGATCCGTCCGGAAATCTGGTGGTCCTAAGGATTTCTTCGAAAACACCCAGCCCCGTATCCTGCCAACTTCCGGCACTGGAACATGAGTTCCGCCCCGGCGAGATAGTCCACATCGCCTCGGCACGGATAGCGCGCACGTACGAAAGTTATGGGTCAAAGTATACACGTTTGAGCCATGTGAAGTTTCATCCGGCGGATTAACGCTTTCTCCAGTCATCCTTTACATAGTCAGACGGATAAGAAGTAGAATCCACGACTCCACCTTTCTGACGAATCCAGGTATCAAACGTCCGGGTACCCTCATTAAGTACAATAACACGAGCACCATTGGGTAAATGATTGTACTCCGTATTCCCACCGGTAAAACGGCCGTAAGCTAAAAGAATATTCTTCCACATCACAGCGTAATCATTATCATGATCGTGTCCTACAAAAACGCCCATCACATCTCCCGCCTCTTTCATGGCAGCAAACATACCGGTATTCAACTGTGGCGCACAAGCCTTTTCCATACGGGTACCACGAAGAATGGCATTCTCGTTGGCAGCAGCTTCATTATACTCCGGAAGTGGAATATGGAAGAAAGCTAATGCCGGATAAGGTTTGCCACCATTCCGGGCAGTATAGGCGGCACTTTGAGCACGATACCATGAGACTTGACCGAAAGTCAGCCACGCATATCCGTCTACATCTTTAAGCGAAGAGTAGGAGTGTGAATCCATACAATAAAGCAGTGCAGCATCCTTTGAAGCGTCGGCAGAGGATTTCACTGTCAGTATATAGTCCGGCGAAGGAGAAGCACCACGGTCGGGCAACAGATTTCCGGCTACTCCACGAATCAAATCATAAAGTTCGGCACGGGTCTTTCCCTGTTCATTATCATGATTCCCAAAAGTAACAACGAACGGAAGGTGCCGACGTTCCACTTGCCCAAGCACCTGAAGCATACCTTTATCAGCAGGAGAAGAATAAACGACATCACCGGTAAAAATCACAAGATCGGGATGTTCGGCATCCAATACTTCCCCTATACGTTCAAGAGCTACATCCGAAGCCGGATTACCATACTTGAAATGTACATCGGTGAACTGGACAATTTTGAACTTACCGTCTTTATTAAATCGCAAAACGGTATTTTGGGCAGCACTATCATTTATTGCCATGAAAGAAAACAAAACGGCCAATAAGGTCCCAAGAATCTTTTTCATACTATGTACGTTTAGGAGATGAATTCAATCACACGCGATTGATCAGCACGGTTGCATAGGCGGAAATACCTTCTTCCCGCCCGGTAAAACCAAGTTTCTCGGTGGTAGTGGCTTTAATGGAAATATCGTCTGCATCGATCCCCATCACTTCGGCAAGCACTTGCTGCATCGAAGGGATATGGGCTTTCAGTTTAGGGCGCTCCGCACAGATAGTGGCGTCGATATTACCGATCTGATAGCCTTTGGCAGCAATCAGCTCCACTGTTTTCTTTAATAAAATCTTGCTGTCTATATTCTTATATTCACCGGCATTGTCAGGGAAGTGATAACCGATATCACGCATGTTGGCAGCACCCAGCAAGGCATCACAAATAGCATGCACCAATACATCGGCATCCGAATGTCCCAACAATCCTTTTTCATGTTCCAAAAGAATGCCTCCTAACCAAAGTTCACGTCCTTCGACCAATTGGTGGACGTCGAAACCAAAACCTACTTTTATTTTCATAAGAGTTATTTTATAAATGAATAAAGGAGTATCCGGACTTACCGGATATAGAAATCAAGCAACTTCTCGGTTTCAAGGTATCCCTCCAAATGCTGGCCGATACTGACCGGACCGACCCCTACAGGCGTACCGGTGAAAAGAAGGTCACCGATTTTCAGAGTCACAAAGCGGCTGACATAAGCAATGATATCGTCTACCCGGAACAGCATATCGGCAGTATGCCCCTGCTGTACCGTTTTCCCGTCTATATCCAGGTGGAAATGAAGATTCTGTACATCGGCCAGTCGCTCCACTGGTACAAATGTGCCAATGGCAGCGGAACTATCGAAACCTTTACATAATTCCCAAGGATTGCCGGCCTCACGAAACCTGCGCTGTAAATCGCGTGCAGTGAAGTCGATGCCGACTGTCACCGCATCATAATAACGATGAGCAAAGCGTGAAGCTATATTCTTTCCCAAGCGATTGATGCGCACTACCAGTTCTGTTTCATAATGCACTTCATTCGAAAAATCGGGAATAAAGAAAGGTTTGCCATCTTTAAGGATGGCCGAATCGGGTTTCATGAAAATTACCGGCTCTTTATTCTCCAACGTATGTCCCAGTTCCTCGTTGTGCCGGGCATAATTCATTCCAACAGCTATAATCTTCATGCTCTATTCTATTTCATTAAAATTCAAACGATTAAACATAACAGCGAGGTGAGCGTAAAGTGATGTGTTCTGCACCACGATATCTTCCGGAACACGAATACGGAAAGGGGTAAAATTCCAGACGGCTTTAATACCACCGGCCACCATCGTATCTGTAATGCATTGGGCAATCTCGATGGGCACGGTCAGTACACCGATGTGCACACCGTACTCCTGCATCTTCTTCTGAAAATCGTCAGAGTGGAAAATGGGAATCCCATTGAGCGTAGTGCCTACCAGCGACGGGTTTACATCAAAAGCAGCTACAATCTCCAAGCCGAAATGGCTAAGTCCGGAATCACGCAATAAAGCTCCTCCCAGACTTCCTACACCGAACAGGAAAGCCTTGTGCATATTTGTAAAGCCAAGAAAATCTTCCAGAACGGCAATCAGCGCATCCACTTCATACCCCACCCGCGTACGACCGGAAATATTAACATACGACAAATCTTTCGCAATCTGCGAAGCATCGATGTTTATTTCTTTGGAGATCTGGGTAGAAGAGACGTAACGTTCACCTTTCTGCTTCAGCAACTTTACATTCGAAAGATACCAAGGCAGCCGACGCAAAGTAGGCTCCGGAACCTTTGTACTGTCTTTATGCTGTATCTGATTGTTCATAGTCACTTCATTCTGCTTTTACATTAGCGATTGACAAAATTACACTATTTTTTCCGAAATGCCATAAGGATGTCATAGAAGCTTAACATAATTTCTACATACAAAAAACGCCCGGGGACACTTAATAGTTTGCAAGGTTCGGAACAATATATTATTTTTGAACTTAATTAATAGACTGGAATAATGAAGAACAGCGATTGGAAAGACCGGCTGAACGTGGTTTACTCCACCAACCCGGATTATAATTATGAGATGGATGATGACGAAGAGCAAGTAACCCTGGAACCGTCACAACAGAACTTACGGGTGCAATTGGATCGGAAAAACCGGGGCGGCAAAGTCGTAACCCTAATTACCGGCTTTGTCGGCACCGAGAACGACCTGAAAGATTTGGGAAAACTCCTCAAGACGAAATGTGGAGTAGGCGGATCGGCTAAAGACGGAGAGATTATCGTTCAGGGAGACTTCAAACAAAAAATAGTAGAACTGCTGAAGAAAGAAGGATATACGAAAACAAAAGCAGTAGGAGGATAAGGGGAAACAAATCCCACTTGAAACAGGTCCGGCAAAATGTAAACAAGTTCCGGATCCATTCACTTTATACGCAAAAGTTCTTGTTCCGGATTCTGCGTAAACAGATAACCGTAACATTACGGACAGCCACAAAAAAAAACGGCCGCTACAGACTTTCTGTGCGGCCGTTTCTATATTCTTGATTCCTTGAGATTATTCAGCTCTCAAAGTGAAACGTTTGAAATCAACAACCTTCAATTCAGGATCAGCTTCTTTCAACACTTCTCTCACTGTCTTCTTGGCATCCATGATGTCTTCCTGATTCAGCAAGCAAACTTCTTTCAAGAACTTAGCCAAACGTCCTTTAGCAATGTTCTGAATCATTTGTTCAGGCATATTTGCAGCCTTCTCAGCTGAAACAGTAGCAATGATTTCTTTTGCCTTTGCAACATCTTCAGCTGTAATCCAGCCTTTAGCCATGTTGCTTTCCATGTGGTCTTCACTGTCCACATGAGCCGGATTGATATTAGCTTTCTTCAAAGCAGCTTCTACAGCTTTCTGCACCTGTTCTACTTTAGTCTTTTCAACAGCCACTTCGATTTCTTTCTGCTTCACTTCTTCAGAAACGCCATCTTCATCAACTGCGATCGGATTCATAGCAGCAACCTGCATAGCTACTTGCTTAGCCAGCTGTTCGTCAACTTTCTTGTTGAAAGCAACCATGGTGCAAAGACCGTTTCTGTTCATATGGTTGTAAGCAGCAATTGTAGCGCCTTCCAAAACCATGTAACCATCCAACTCCATCTTTTCACCAGTGATACCGGTTCTGTCTGTTACAGCCTGAGCTACAGTAGCATCACCCATCGGAAGAGCCAAAACTTCTTCCAGAGTCTTGCACTTGTTAGCTACAGCAGCGTCCAGAATATCCTGAGTCAGTTTCACGAAGTCAGCATTCTGAGCAACAAAGTCAGTTTCGCACTTCAAAGCGATGATAGCACCGAAACCTTCTTCTACTTTTACCAAAACACAACCTTCAGAAGCCTCACGGTCAGAACGTTTTGCAGCAACTGCCTGTCCTTTTTCGCGGATGATCTTCATTGCTTTGTCGAAATCGCCTTCAGCATCAGTCAACGCATTTTTGCAGTCCATCATACCAGCACCGGTCATTTTGCGGAGCTTGGTTATATCAGCCATTGTTACAGCCATAATATCTTTTATATTTTAAAATGAATAATCGTTTTGAATAAACAAAATGTGCCAATCTGCCAATCAAAATGCCCACACCCTTACAGATGCGTCGGCACATTAGCAAATTGGCACATTATTATATTAAGCCTCTTCGTCTTCTTTCAGGAAAGCAGCAGCTTTAGCTGCGTTGATTGCTTCTTCGTCAGATTTATCGAGTCTAGCCTTAGCTGATTTCTTTTTGCCCTTGTTAGCAGGAGCTTCACCGGCAGCTTCCATATCGATCTTTTCAGCTTTTCTTTCTTCCAGACCTTCGATCATTGCAGCACAGCAAGCATCGAGGATAACTTCTACTGATTTAGTAGCGTCATCATTTGCCGGAATTACGAAGTCAATGTTTGTAGGATCCGAGTTAGTATCAACGATACCAAATACAGGAATACCCAAACGGTTAGCTTCGCGAACAGCGATATTTTCTTTCATTACATCGATAACGAACAAAGCAGACGGCAGACGAGTCAGGTCAGCGATAGAACCCAAAGTCTTGTCCAGCTTAGCACGCTGACGAGAAATCTGAAGAATTTCTCTCTTTGACAAGTTTGAGTAAGTACCATCAGCAGTCAACTTGTCGATAGTAGTCATCTTCTTCACTGCCTTACGGATAGTAGGGAAGTTAGTCAACATACCACCCGGCCAACGTTCGATAACATAAGGCATGTTTACAGATGCAGCTTTTTCAGCCACTACCTGTTTAGCTTGTTTTTTAGTAGCAACAAAAAGGACTTTCTTGCCTGATTTTGCAATTTGTTTCAAAGCTTCCGCAGCTTCATCAACTTTTGCAACTGTTTTGTGGAGGTCAATGATGTGAATACCATTGCGTTCCATGAAAATATAAGGAGCCATTGCAGGGTTCCACTTTCTTTTAAGGTGTCCGAAGTGGCAACCGGCTTCCAATAATGTATCAAAATTTGTTCTTGACATCTTGTTTTTTCTTTAAATCGTTTACTTTCTTTTTTGTTTTTTCTAAACCAACCGCCGGGTAGCCTGTATAGTAAGAGTCCCGGTAGTTTAGATACTAAACATCTTCCGTCAGGCAGCCCATTAACGCTTGCTGAACTGGAATCTTCTACGAGCTTTCGGCTGACCCGGTTTCTTACGTTCAACAGAACGAGGATCACGTGTCATGAAGCCTTCAGAACGAAGTGCCGGCTTATCTTCAGCGTTGATCTTAACCAGTGCACGGGCAATAGCTAAACGCAAAGCCTGAGACTGACCAGTAAAACCACCACCGCACAAGTTCACTTTGATGTCATACTTCTCAGCAACACCAAGCTTGTTCAATGGTTGTTTAACAACATACTGAAGAATAGTTGATGGAAAGTACTCTGCAAGGTCTCTCTTGTTAATAGTAATCTTTCCTGTACCTTCGCTTACGAATACGCGTGCAATAGCACGTTTACGTCTGCCTAATGCATTTACTACTTCCATTATATCTTATTTAAGTGAGTTTATATCAATTGCTTTCGGGTTCTGAGCATCGTGTTTGTGTTCGCTACCTGCGTAAACATACATATTGCTCAGCAACTTAGCTCCCAGTCTGTTCTTCGGAAGCATGCCCTTCACTACTTTTCTCAGTAATCTGTCTTCACCGTTAGGTTTGGCGATCAAACGAGCAGGAGTCATTTCTCTCTGACCACCCGGGTAGCCAGTATAAGACAAATAAACTCTGTCATTCCATTTGTTACCACTTAATTTAACTTTGTCTGCATTGATGATAATAACGTTATCACCGCAGTCTACATGAGGAGTAAAGTTTGGTTTATACTTCCCTCTCAACAGTTTCGCAACTTTTGCGCCCAGACGACCTAAAGTTTGGTCTGTGGCATCAACGATAACCCATTCTTTGGTTACAGTTGCCTTGTTTGCAGAAATGGTCTTGTAACTTAAAGTATCCACTCTTAATTTGTTTTTTAAATGTTACTACTAAAAATTTTCTTCACCACTTATCAACCTTCCCCGGACAAAGGAAGATTAACTTGCTATGAATTAATCTCTTATCCTTTTGAGATAATAATCGGCTTGCAAAAGTACGGCTTTTCTTTGAATTGGCAAACTATTTCTGTCTTTTTTTGGATTTATCCGGTTGATAACGAGCCACAAGCTATCTGCCGTAAACAGCGCCCAACAAGACAAAAAAAGACTGCAGGCAACAAGCCACACACGATCAATGCTACAATACATAATCGGCAGCTTGCTACCTGCAGTCCGTAAGTCGATCTTATAATCTGAATTATCTTACAATGTCTTCCGGGAATTTGTCCGGCATCTCAATACGTTTCCAAGTCTCTTTATACCAGCAATTCAGTTCATTGCCATTCAGATCCTTCTCTATAAAATATTTAAGATGCAATACTTTATCATCAACGAGTTCGAAAGTAAGAACATTATCCTGATTGTCGAGCATCGGCAAATGAATATTCTTTTCAATGCTTTCAGCGTATGTATGATCCGACAACTGCTCATAGCTACCATATCCCGTTATAATAGCATCTGCTCCGGGACGAATCGTGAAATTCACAATTCTTCCATCGTCACTCAGTACTTTGAAAGTATTACTCGGTTTAAGTACACCCGGAGCATCCGGACTTTCTGAAACATAGTGGCACAATTGCCAGATTCCTTTCAGATTAGCTGGCTTAAAGTTAGCCTTTTGTGCCATCACATTTGTTACCGCAAACAGCATCGCCGCCAGCATGGTAAAGAAATAAAGCTTTTTCATATCTGTACGATTTTAGTTAACACTTTAATTCATCTGTCTGTCACAAATATAAAGATTTCTTTTATAAAAATAGCAATCTAAAGACATAAAAAAACTCGCATAATCAAAAGAATATGCGAGTTTCTTATCATTTGTATGAATATTCAGATATGATTCATTAAAAATCGGCATTACGTGGGGTACGCGGGAACGGAATTACATCGCGGATATTAGACATACCCGTCACGAAGAGCAACAAGCGTTCAAATCCCAGTCCGAATCCGGAGTGAGGACAAGTACCGAACTTACGAGTATCCAGATACCACCACATATCCTTCATCGGAATATGCATTTCTTCAATACGCGTCATCAATTTGTTATAATCAGACTCACGTTCCGAACCGCCAATGATCTCTCCGATTTTAGGGAAAAGTACATCCATGGCACGCACAGTCTTACCATCCTCATTCTGTTTCATATAGAAGGCCTTTATTTCCTTCGGATAGTCAGTCAGGATCACCGGACGTTTAAAGTGGTCTTCCACCAGATAACGCTCGTGTTCAGAAGCCAAATCAACTCCCCAGTAAACCGGGAATTCGAATTTATGTCCTTTGGCAACAGCTTCTTCCAGTATTTTAATACCTTCCGTGTATGGCAGACGGACGAAGTCTTCTTTAAGTACACCTTCCAAACGTTCAATTAATCCTTTATCGAACATGTCGTTCAGGAATTTCACATCATCTGCACAGTTATCCAAAGCCCATCTCACACAATATTTAATGAACTCTTCAGCCAAATCCATATTCTCCTGAATTTCGTTGAAAGCTACCTCCGGTTCAATCATCCAGAACTCGGCCAAGTGGCGCGGAGTGTTAGAATTTTCGGCACGGAAAGTAGGACCAAACGTATAGATTGCACCTAAAGCGGTAGCAGCTAACTCACCTTCCAACTGTCCCGAAACAGTCAAACTGGCTTGTTTGCCAAAGAAGTCATCATCATACACGATAGAACCGTTTTCATCTTTTTTCAGATCATATAGGTTCATGGTAGTCACCTGAAACATTTGTCCGGCACCTTCACAGTCAGACGCTGTAATGATAGGTGTATGAAAATAGAAGAATCCCTTTTCATGGAAGAATTTATGGATAGCAATAGCCATATTGTGACGAATACGGAATACTGCTCCAAAAGTATTGGTACGCGGACGCAAATGGGCTATCTCACGCAAAAACTCCATAGAGTGCCCTTTCTTCTGTAGCGGATACGTATTGTCACAAGTTCCCAGCACTTCAATTTCACGAGCCTGCACTTCAGCCTTCTGTCCGGCGCCTACCGACTCCGTCAACACACCGTTCACGCTCAGACAAGCACCGGTCGTGATTTGCTTCAGCATCTCTTCATCAAAGTTCGCCAGATCGACTACGACCTGCACGTTATTTATTGTAGAACCGTCATTCAGTGCGATAAAGTTAACTTGTTTGCTGCCTCTGCGGGTGCGAACCCATCCTTTCACATTGACCATAGCGCCAAAATCTTCGCGCTTCATCAGGTCGACAATTTTTGTTCTACTAATCTTTTCCATACAACTATTTTATATACATTATTATATATAGTAGCCAGAAGTCAGCAACCGGGAGTGACAAACGCCCGGTTACTGACCACTGACTGCCATCTTCTAAATTCTTTTATTATTCAAAAGATCCCATCCGGAGGAAGTTAACTTCCTGTTCTGTAAGATAACGCCACTCACCACGGCGCAATCCTTTTTTAGTCAGTCCGGCAAAGAATACACGGTCAAGTTTCACCACCTTGTAACCCAACGATTCAAATATACGACGGACGATACGATTCTTTCCGGAGTGGATTTCGATACCCACTTGATCACGTTTCACCTCGTCAGAATAACTGATGGCATCCGCATGGATTTCACCATCTTCCAGCTGAATACCGGCTGCAATCTGGTCCATATCTGCCTTAGTCAGATTCTTATCCAAATATACATGATAGATTTTTTTCTTCAGGTATTTCGGATGTGTCAGTTTAGAAGCTAAATCACCATCATTAGTCAACAGCAATACACCTGTTGTGTTACGGTCCAGACGTCCTACCGGATAAATACGCTCAGCGCAGGCCCCTTTTACCAGATCCATAACAGTCAGACGAGCCTGAGGATCATCTGAAGTAGTTACACAATCTTTCGGCTTGTTCAGCAACACATACACCTTACGCTCAATACTAACGGTTTCATCGTGAAACTTCACCACATCAGCGCGCTTGATCTTTGTACCCAACTCTGTAACAACCTCTCCATTGACAGAAACTACACCTGCCGTGATAAATTCATCAGCTTCACGACGAGAGCAGACCCCTGCATTAGCCAGAAACTTATTCAGACGGATCGGTTCATTCGGATCAACAAATTGTTCTTTGTATTCAATCTGTTTTTTCTTACTGTATTTAGCATTCGGATCGTAATCCCCCGTACGACGTATCGGACGTGAGAATCCCTGCGATCTGTTATCGTTATTGTATCTCGGACGATAGGGACGGTCACCGCCTTCACGATTGTATGAAGGACGTTGCGGACGGTCGCCATAGGAACGCTGAGGACGATCACCACCTTCGCTGTTAAAGCGCGGACGGTAGGGACGGTCGCCACCTTCACGGTTATATGAAGGACGTTGCGGACGGTCGCCATAAGAACGCTGAGGACGGTCACCACCTTCGCTGTTAAAACGCGGACGATAGGGACGGTCACCACCTTCACGATTATATGAAGGACGTTGCGGACGGTCGCCATAGGAACGCTGAGGACGGTCACCACCCTCGCTGTTAAAACGCGGACGATAGGGACGGTCGCCACCTTCACGATTATATGAAGGACGTTGCGGACGATCACCATAAGAACGCTGAGGACGATCTTCACTATTACTATTAAATCTCGGACGATAAGGACGGTCGCCACCTTCACGATTGTATGAAGGACGACTGTATCCGCCTTCTCTGTTAAAACTTCTGTTACCATCACGGCCGGCGTCCGTATTCTCACTCTTGGAGTCTTCGCGCCATTCTTCGTTTTCTGTGCTCATTTTCTTATTCGAATAAAAATTAAACTTTTGGCCTCACGGCCTGATTTTAGACACTTATATTATATATAACAATAATCACCCTTAAATTCCCGTATACGAATGGGGAGTAATTACTCTTAATTCTTTTTTGATTTCTTCGTTCACATCCAATCCTTCAATAAACTCCTTGATAGAAGTTTCTGTGATAGCCTGATTCGTACGAGTCAGAGCCTTCAAGGCTTCGTACGGATGCGGGTAAGCCTCACGACGAAGAATAGTCTGGATAGCCTCAGCCACCACACTCCAGCAATTATCCAAATCACGATAGATAGCCGTTTCGTTGAGCAACAACTTGCGCAATCCTTTCAGCGAACTTTGAATAGCAATCACAATATGCCCGAACGGAGTACCTACATTACGCAGCACAGTAGAATCTGTCAGGTCGCGTTGCAAACGTGATACGGGAAGTTTCACTGCGAGGTGTTCCAGAATGGCATTGGCAATTCCGAGATTACCTTCTGCATTCTCAAAATCAATCGGATTTACTTTATGCGGCATCGCACTCGATCCCACCTCTCCGGCTTTTATCTTCTGCTTGAAATATTCCATCGAGATGTATTGCCAGAAATCACGGTTCATATCGATCATCACCGTATTGATACGCTTCATGGCATCGAAGATAGCCGACAGATTGTCGTAGTTCGAAATCTGCGTTGTATATTCCTCGCGTTCCAATCCCAGTTTCTCTGCAACAAACTGATTTCCGAATGCTTTCCAATCATATTCGGGATAAGCCACATGGTGTGCATTATAATTTCCGGTTGCACCGCCGAATTTAGCAGTTACAGGGCAAGCCTTCAAAGTAGCCAGCTGACGTTCCAGGCGATAAACAAAAACCATAATTTCCTTTCCCAAGCGAGTTGGAGATGCCGGCTGACCGTGAGTTTTGGCAAGCATCGGAATGGATTCCCATTCAGTAGCATACGTCTTCAACTGCGCAATCAGTTCTTCAATCAGCGGATAATAAACTTGCTCCAATGCTTCCTTGATAGAAAGAGGGATCGATGTATTGTTAATATCCTGCGAAGTCAGTCCAAAATGAATAAACTCTTTGTACTCTTCCAATCCACCCAACTTATCAAACTCTTCTTTCAGGAAATACTCTACGGCTTTCACATCATGGTTAGTCACACTTTCAATATCCTTGATACGCTGCGCATCGGCTTCCGTAAAATTACGGTAGATATTGCGCAATGACTCGAACACACTCTTATCAATTCCCTTCAGTTGCGGCAACGGCAGTTCGCACAAAGTAATAAAATACTCTACTTCCACCTGCACACGGTATTTAATCAACGCATATTCAGAAAAATATGCAGCTAAAGCTTCAGCCTTGCCTCTATATCGGCCGTCAATCGGAGAGATGGCCGTAAGTAAATCAAGTTTCATATTGTCGTTTAGATAATTATCAGGCTGCAAAATTAACTCTTTTTCCTGAGTTATAAGGCATAAGGGGAGAGAAAGTTTGTATAAAAGAGACTAAAATCACGATGAACGGCCAAAGGTGAACAGTCTTTAAACAATCAACGATGAACTACTTGCATTTTACCATCGTTGCAAGATAGTTCATCGTTGATCATTCATCATTCAAAAACCGTTCATCGTTTCACTCAGCCCTTAAGCTTCATCAACACCGGTGTTTTCACTGTTTTCACTTCTGTTTGAGGGGTTTCATTCAATTGTTCAAAGATAACAATCTTATTTTCACCCTTCTTCAGCCATACACCCGGAACATAGAGTGTTTGCTGAGGACCTACTTTCCAGTAACGTCCGATATTAACACCGTTCACAAAAACGATACCCTTTCCCCAGCTTTCCATATCCATAAATGTATCTCCGACTTTATCTAACGTAAAAGTCCCCTCATAAAGCACCGGACAGCCTTTCAGCTTAGCCACTTCAGACGGTACATTTTTATGTGTATCAGCTTTCAATTTGGTCAAATCGGGCATTTCGTCCATCGGCAACTGATACATATCCCATCCGCCGACAATTTCCTTACCGGCTATCTGAACCGGGCTAATAATTCCCTTGGTATTATGTACGATCTCGCTACCATAATTAATGCGTCCCATATTTTCAACCAGAATCTGCAGAGTAGCATTAAACGGCACCTCTATCTCCATGGAGTAGGTCTTGGTATTCCGATTCAACACTCCTACCTGTTCACCATCCACATAAACAACGGCATAGTCACGCAACCCCGGAATTTCAAGTGTTCCGCTAATCGGCTGATTGAAATGACGAGTATACAATACATATCCATACCCCTGATTCAATTGCTCAAAAGTCAAGGGAGTATCAGACGACACGGGTTTCTGTTTTTCTGCAAAAGCAAGCACATCCGCAACTTTATTCAATTGAATAGAAGGTATTTCGATAACAGGATTAGGAGCCGGAGCTTCAGGAATTGTATATTTAACATATTTCTTGATCACATTGCGAATCGAATCATACTTTGGAGTTACCCAGCCTGCCTCGCTAATAGGAGCATCATAATCATAACTGGTCATATCCGGCTGAATATCACGCTTCTTATCATAATTAGCACCACTCGTAAAACCAAAATTCGTACCTCCATGCACCATATAGAAGTTGAAAGAAACATCATTTTGCAGATACTTCTCGGTTTGACGAGCAATCCCGGAAGCTCCTATCTGCGGGAACGGCTCTGCCCAATGCGACAGCCAACCCGGATAAAATTCTGCAACCATATACGGACCTTTGCCGTCGTGATATTGATCAACCACTTTTTTCAAGTTCTCAATATCACTTTCGCCATTCGCCGTAGGCAAAGCTCCCGGAGTAGCCCCACCCTCAAAAAGCCAACTGCCATCAGAAGTAAACAGAGGTACATTAAATCCTGCATCAGCCAACTGCTGCTTGATTTTAGCATTGTAAGCGCGATGTTCTTCCAAAGGTATATCCTTACGCTGGGCAACGTATGAACCAAATTCATTCTCACACTGCACCATTACAATCGGACCACCCTTTGTACACTGCAAACTACCGACCTCTTTATAAAGACGATCGATATACGCTTTTGTATATTTCAGAAACTCCGGATTATCTCTCCTGATTTCCATTCCTTTCACATTTTGCAACCACCAAGGATAACCACCGAATTCCCACTCGGCACAAACATAAGGACCGGGACGCAAAATAACCATCATCCCCTCTTCACCTGCGGTTTTTATAAATTCAGCCAAATTCTTGTCACCTGTAAAATCCCATTTTCCGGGCTCCGGCTCATGAAGATTCCAGAACACATAGGTAGCCACTGTATTTAACCCCATACCTTTCATCATCTGCAACCGATGACGCCAATATTGATGAGGGATACGGGCATAATGCATCTCACCGGAAAGAACAGGCGTTATCTTTCCGTTACGATAAAAATGTCCATTCTTGATTTCAAACGTAGATTTCGACTGCGAGAACACGCACAATGGCATGACAGCCAACAACAAAAGTAAAAAAATCGATTTTGTTCGCATGGTAGTATTAATAGGTTTATTGATGAAGCAAAGTAAAGAAATAAATCACTTTCCCGCCAAATTTCCCTTTGTTTTCTTTTAAAAAATAACTTGAATTAATACACCATTGTATCAGGTAAAGTACAGAAAAAGAAAATCCTTACAGAAATATTCTGCAAGGATTCCGTATAGAGTGGGCGTTGACGGATTCGAACCGCCGACCCTCTGCTTGTAAGGCAGATGCTCTG
>CANSEY010000025.1 GCA_947646015.1 uncultured Bacteroides sp.
TTCGATTTGCTATAGCGATTCTTTTTTATACGGGTACTTTATCGGGGGCTTACAATACTATTTGCATTTGAAATAATATTTTTGCATAAACAAAAAAAAGAGCTACTTAATGTAACTCTTTTTTTTTCGTCGGGGTAGCGGGATTCGAACCCACGACCCCCTGCTCCCAAAGCAGGTGCGCTAACCGGACTGCGCTACACCCCGCTACTTTTAAAGGGTTGTTCTTTTCAAAAGCGGTGCAAAGATAGGGAGTATTTTTTAATTATCAATAACTAAATGAATGTTTTTTATTGATTAAATTACAATCGACTGAAATTCATCTGTTTGCAAGTCAACTTTTTTTCTTGGCAGAAATAAGAAGCATCATTGGACGCCGAAGTTCGTCTTGCATTTCCGGAATAGTATCCAGCATCATTTCACTCGGTTGGGGCTCTATCAATTCACAAATTTCAAATCCGGTCTGAAGAAGACTATTAATATATGTAGTTAAAGTCTTATGATACTTCACGACTTCTTCTCCTAAAAAAATAGCAGTACGTTTGCCTTCACTGAAGTAGCGGTCTACAGGCCAGTGAGCACGTTTTCCATCTTGGTCGTAATACCAATCCTGATTACCATAGGCTGTGAATATCGGATGCTCTACTGAAAAAACAAAAGAACCTCCTGCTGTGAGGCAGCTGTTGACTTTACGGCATATATTAATAAAAGATTCCAGATAATGAAAGGTCAAGGAACTGATTACGATATCATAAGTATCCGGTTGAAAGTCGAAATCCTCGATTGCCATACATTTATATTCGATGAGTGGTGAAGAATTTCTTTTTTGAGCTTCTTCCAGCATCTTCCCGGAAATATCAATTCCTGTAACACACTTTGCTCCATGTTCGATGGCATAGATACAGTGCCAGCCAAATCCGCAGCCTAAGTCCAGTACTCTCTTGTCTGTAAAGTCCGGTAGCATTTTCTGTAATATATGCCATTCTCCGGCACCTTGTAATCCCTCTACAGAGCGTGACATTTGAGCATATTGGCTGAAGAAGCGGTCGTCGTCATATTTATTTTCTTTCATAACTTCAATGAGGTTCATATTAGATGGGCAAATATATGCATTTATGCGATTATTGGGACGAATTAACTGAAAATAAAATCAGATAGGATGAACCATCTTTTGCTGTTTTCTGTTTTCAAAGTAGAAAACTAAAAATAAAAAAGCCATATGAAAACGGAAAAACAAAAAGAAACGAATGAAAAGGAAGTTCATTTGTTAGAACAAAAAGGATATGAAAGAATGGTCAATGAGATTGTTCCGGTACAACAAGCGGAAACTTACCGTAAACCGACCCAGAAAGCGGTAAAAGATGCTGTAAAGGAGTTGAATCCTGATACAAATAGTTTGGGTAGCAGAGGATGATTGAGTCCTCTGCTATTTTAAGTAGACGATCAGCAGGCTTAATGAATATTCGGGCTATACCGGACTCAGATTAGTCTATTCGTTTAGTGAAAAAACGATCATTCTGAAAAAAAGAATATTTAAACAGGCAGGAAGGGCTATAATTACATCTGTCATAAGCTAAGAATCAATAAACGCCTGCATTTTTAAATAGGGAAGTACATAATTTCATTAATTGTCTGATATACTGATCGACTTGAACTGCTCTTTCCCTTGTTGTTGATCATTAAGCTGG
This sequence comes from uncultured Bacteroides sp., assembly GCA_947646015.1. Classification (GTDB taxonomy): domain Bacteria; phylum Bacteroidota; class Bacteroidia; order Bacteroidales; family Bacteroidaceae; genus Bacteroides. Next base: position 1,686 of record CANSEY010000025.1, read on the forward strand.
ATGAATGGCTTAAGGATAATCATTATGCTACTTCTTACCTTGCTTATAATTCTAATAAATCAGATGAAAATAAGCACCGAATCGCCTTTTTATCTCTTTCCCATTAATGAAAAATAGGTTCCTCGGTGAGCAAGGTAGCGTTGGTTTAAAACCAACGAGGTGTTCCTTTTAAGCCAATAAGTGTTTTGTACATACGAAAAGATGTATATATTATGCCGTTTTATGCAATATTAGGCTGCGTTTTCGTATATTATTGCATTTATTTATGCAGTTTATTTTCTGGTTTGTTGCTTTTGGTACAATAATTTTTCGACGTAATCTTAAGAATAGCACATCAAGATGCAAATATCAAAGGCTCTTATTTAGGAAAAGTAAGGATAAAACTGCTTCCTTTACCCACTTCCGACTTAACATTAATACTTCCTTCATGCAAAGTCATGATTTGCTTGCATAAACTTAATCCGATACCCGAACCGGATGTTTTGGTGGTAAAGAAAGGAACAAATATTTTATCCAGCACATCGGGCAGAATACCTTCTCCATTATCAGATATCGTTAATGTCGTATTTCCGGCAGAAAGTTTTCTTGCTTTTACCTGAATCTTCTTATCTGATTTTCGACTGCATGCTTCACGGGCATTTTTCAGCAGATTAATAAGAATCTGTTCTATTTGTGTTCGGTCCACATTTAATTTCAGTTCGGGTGAGGGAACCTCAAACTGAAACTCTTCTTCCGGAAATAATTTCTTTAAATCCGTGAATAATTCCGCAATAGAAATTTGTGTACGAATAGGAGCAGGGATTCGTGTGAGCCGACGATAGTTCTCTACAAATTCCAGTAATCCTTTGCTTCTTCTGTGAATGGTCTGCATGGCTTGCAGCATAACAGAATATTCTTTTTCTCCCAGTTGACTGGGGATTCCTCTCTCGCTTAATGTTTCCGAAAGAGAAATGATTGGTGTGATAGAGTTCATGATTTCATGAGTCAGCACGCGTATCAGCTTTTGCCAGGCTTCCATTTCATTGCGTTCCAATACAGAATGAATGTTTTTTAAACTGATTAACTGCTGTTCTCTACCTTGAGTGGCAAATGTAGTGCGTGATATGGCCATTTCCAGCACAGTGCTATTTTGTTCGATACGGATGACGGGGGTGTCATGGGCAACAGAAGCTTTCAGCAATGTTTCCGGCAATTGTGATATTTGTCCTAAGTGGGTAACGGCCGCCTGATTCATCCATTCTATATGTCCGGCTTTATCGGCAACAAGCACTGCCGTATCAACTTTGTTCAATAAGTTCTCGTAGTATTGGTGCTTGATCTCTTCTGCCAGCAATCTTCCCCGAAAATCTTTTAAAGTATCCGAAAGTTCTTCCGCCCATTCATTCATTATTTTGTTATTGAAAGGTGGATGGAAAGTTTGCATCATGTCATTATAGCGGAGGCCGTCTGTCAATCGTCGCAACAGAGCAATTTGTTTGAACTGCATACGGTAAAGATGTATTCCAATGGTTATCAGTAATATAAGGCAGATGGTAGTACTGAACCATAACTGCTTTTGAAATAGCAGGTAGCTGCCGATAGAAAACAATACTATCAGTAAAATATGTAAAATTACTCTGAATGCAAATCGTTTCATAAGCCTAGTTTTTCAAGTTTGCGATATAAGGCAAAGCGGGTAATACCTAAATAGTCAGCAGCACGTGAGATATTCCCTTCACTAAGTTTCATTGCTTTTTCAATGGTTTGCCGTTCCAGTTGTTCAAGGTTCAAAACAATTTCTTCTTCCTTTTTTTGCTTGGGGGTGACGTGGAACTGGAAGTTTTCGGGTTTTAATAAAGAACCGTCTCCCAGTATTACGACACGTTCCATTGTATGTTGCAACTCCCGTACATTACCTGGCCACGTATATTTCAGCAACTTATTTTTGGCTTCCCGTGTCAAGCCACGCATTTCTTTTTTATATTTGCGTGCATAACGGTCCAGAAAATATTCAGCAAGCAGAATGATATCATTCCCACGTTCGCGGAGCGGGGGGATATGTATTTCAATTGTATTAATACGATATAGTAAGTCCTGACGGAAACTTCCTTCATCCACCATGTGGCGGATATCCGCATTCGTTGCGCAAATCAGACGAACATCAATAGGCATGGTCTGTGTGCTTCCTAAACGGCTGATCTGCCGTTTTTCGATCGCAGTGAGCAGCTTCGATTGCATGGGAAGCGAAAGATTACCGATTTCATCAAGGAACAAAGTACCATTGGTGGCAACTTCCATCCGTCCGGCTTTTGACTTTTTTGCATCGGTGAATGCTCCCTTTTCAAAGCCGAACAGTTCACTTTCGAAAAGTTGTTCGGGGATACTTCCCAGGTCGATGGTAACAAAAGGTTTGCCGTATCGGGGGGAGTAGCGGTATAGCAGTCGGGCAATCACGTCTTTTCCCGTTCCGTTTTCTCCCAAAATCAGAATGTTGGCATCTGTACTGCTAAGTTTGTTTATGGTTGCAAATACTTCCTGCATGATCGGAGATTCTCCGATAATATCCCCTTCTGGAGAACTTTGTCCGCTGAGTGCTTCTACTTGCTCTTTTAAGATGTTTACCTCCCGTTGAGATTGGCGCAGACGCATACCGGAGGTGAGAGTAGCCAGCAATTTTTCCTTCTCCCAAGGTTTGGGGATAAAATCTGTTGCACCGGCTTTAATGGCCCGTACAGCTTTATCTGTATCCGCATATGCAGTCATGAAGATGACAATAGCTTGCGGATCAATCTGCAAAATCTGCTTCAGACTTTCAAAACCTTCCTGACCGCTAATTGCATCACGGCTGAAGTTCATATCTAATAAGATAAGATCGGGCTGAAAGGTAGTCATAAAATGCTCAATCCGGTCGGGAGTGGTAGCTACCTTTATCTTTTCTGTATAAGGTTCGAGTAGTAGATTGAGGGCAAAGAGCACATCTTCGTTATCATCTACAATGAGTATCTTTCCTAGTTTGTTGACTTCATCCATAGGGTATGGGGTATATGATTCGTTACTTATCCTAAAGTTTTAATGCAAGGGCAAAGATATGGATAATAATCATGTGTTGTATGTGCGATTGCGCACTAAATTTGTGCGTATTTGCACGCTGCTTGTAACAGCGTAGTAAATGTAAATAACTGAATTAGAATGAAATATAAGAATGGCACAGGTTTTGAATAGTAAATAACAAATAAACCTAAGAATGAATCTGAAAATACTCTATATAACACTCGGAATCCTGTCGACTGAACTGCTGGCTGCTCAAAATCAAACAATGGAGATGTCGTTGGAGCAGGTGGTGAAAATAGCCCGTCTGGAATCACCCGATGCACGAACTGCACGACATAGCTTTCGTTCCGCTTACTGGAACTACAAATATTATCGGGCTAACTATTTGCCATCTTTGAGTTTGTCATCCGATCCTAATCTGAATCGTGCCATCAATAAGATTACAATGGGGGACGGTTCCATTAAGTTTGTCGAGCAAAATCTGTTGAATACCGATCTGACTTTGAACCTGTCGCAGAATATTCCCTGGACCGGAGGTTCTCTTTTTCTCGAAACATCTGCGCAACGCATGGACTTGTTCAGCGAACATAAATACTCATGGCAAACTTCTCCTGTCATGATAGGATATCGCCAGTCGCTTTTTGGTTATAATAGTCTGAAGTGGGATAAACGTATAGAACCGGTACGCTATCAGGAAGCCAAGAAAAGTTATGTGGAAACACTGGAACTTGTTTCCGCCAATGCAATTAATAAATTCTTCGCTTTGGCCACCGCTCAAAGTAATTACGATATTGCTTCTTTCAATTATGCAAATGCCGATACGCTCTATCGTTACGCTCAGGGGCGTTACAATATAGGCACGATCACAGAGAATGAAATGCTGCAGTTAGAATTGAATCGTCTGACCGAAGAAACAAATCGTATGAATGCCCGTATAGAAATGGATAATTGCATGCAGGAACTTCGTTCTTATCTGGGCATTCAGGAAGATCGGGAACTTCGTGTGCGTATCAACTCGCAAGTACCGGATTTCAGTGTCAATCTGGATGAAGCATTGGCATTGGCATACGAAAACAGTCCGGACATACAGGCGATGAAACGAAGAAAACTGGAAAGTGAGAGTGCTGTGGCAAGAGCCCGTGCTAATGCGGGACTGAAAGCGGATATTTATCTCCGTTTCGGACTGACGCAGACTGCCGAAAAGCTGCCGGATGCTTATCGAAATCTGTTAGACCAGCAATATGTAAGTCTGAGTATCGCTCTTCCTATTTTAGATTGGGGAAGAGGGAAAGGACAAGTGCGGGTAGCCCGTTCCAATCGTGATCTGGTATATACGCAAGTGGAGCAAAATCGGACGGATTTTGAATTGAATGTCCGCAAACTGGTGAAACAATTTAATCTGCAAACACAACGGGTACATATCGCTGCCCGTACAGATGAAACGGCTCAACGAAGAAATGAAGTTGCCCGCAAACTTTATATACTGGGAAAATCCACTATCCTTGATCTGAATGCTTCCATTGCCGAGAAAGATAGTGCCCGCCGTAATTACGTATCGGCTTTGTACAATTATTGGAGCTTATATTACACACTTCGAAGTATGACACTTTACGATTTTGAACGGAATATGCTATTGACAGAAGATTACAATCTTCTTATAGAATAGCAACTTACTTAGCTTTAATAAATAAAAATATAAAATACCTGATAAAGTCATGGATATAAAATTAGAAAAGAAACCTTGGTACATTCGATACAGATACTATCTGATAGGCGGACTTTTGTTTGCTGCCTTTCTGATTTATGTAATTGTTCTGTCATTAGGCCCCCGAAAATTACGTATTGATGCCGAAAATATTCAGATAGCGGAAGTGAAAGAGGATAATTTTATGGAATATGTAGATGTGGAGGGACTGATTCAGCCTATACTGACTATCAAAATCAATACCCGCGAAGCGGGAAGCGTTGAAAGCATCGTTGGTGAGGAAGGGAGTCTGCTCTATCAGGGGGATACCATTATCGTCCTTTCCAATCCAGACCTGCTTCGCAGCATTGAAGACCAGCGTGACGAATGGGAAAAGCAAATGATTACCTATCAGGAACAGGAGATTGAGATGGAACAGAAAAGTCTTAATCTGAAGCAGCAGGCTCTGACGAATAATTATGAACTGGAACGACTGAAAAAGAGCATTGCCCTTGATCGGGAAGAGTTTCAGATGGGAGTAAAGAGTAAGGCTCAACTACAAGTAGCCGAAGATGAATATAACTACAAACTAAAAAACGCGGCATTGCAACAAGAAAGCCTGCGACATGATTCGGCTGTTACGATGATTCGTAAAGAACTGATTCGCAATGACCGTGAACGGGAGCGCAAGAAATATGAACGTACTCATGAGCGATTGAATAACCTGGTGGTGACGGCTCCTATAAAAGGGCAACTAAGCTTTGTCAGGGTTACTCCGGGGCAGCAGGTTTCTTCCGGCGAAAGCATTGCCGAAATAAAGGTACTCGATCAGTATAAGATACATACTTCGCTAAGCGAATATTACATTGACAGGATCACTACCGGACTGCCTGCTACCGTCAATTATCAGGGAAAGAAATATCCGCTGAAAATAACGAAAGTCGTCCCTGAAGTAAAAGACCGTATGTTTGATGTCGATCTTGTCTTTACCGGCGATATGCCCGATAATGTCAGAGTCGGCAAAAGCTTCCGTGTACAGATTGAATTAGGTCAGCCGGAACGGGCGCTTATTATTCCACGGGGTAATTTCTATCAGTCTACAGGAGGACAATGGATTTACAAAGTGAATGCTTCGAAGACAAAAGCAATCCGTGTACCATTAAGTATTGGGCGGCAGAATCCGCAGCAGTATGAAATTACGGAAGGTTTGCAGACGGGAGATTGGGTAATTACGACAGGATATGATACCTTTGGCGATGCAGAGGAATTGATATTAAAATAAAAACACGCAATATTATGAAGATTATACAGTTAGCTATCCGGACCTTATGTAGGTTTAAAATATATACGATTATCAATATCATCGGATTGGCATTAAGTATGGCTTGTGTCATTATTATATTCCGTTATGTGGAACAGGAGCTTACTGTAGACAGCTATATTCCGGATAGAGATAGAATAGCTTTTCAGATACAGGAGGATAAAAGTTCTCCCGGAAGTCGTTTTGTTACCGGAGCTGGTTTCTCTGATCCGGATATAGAATGCAGTTCTACTGTCTTATGGTATAATAAGGATGTGATTATCTTGGACAAAGAACGCTTCGATGTAGAAACCATTGTTGCTGATAGCAACTTTGTGAAAGTGATGAAATTTCCGGTACGTTATGGTAATATTGCTTCTTTAAATGATAATCCACAAAACGTCATAATTACGCAAATATTGGCCAATAAGCTTTTTGGTGACAGGAATCCTATCGGAGAGAAAATTACTTATTCAACAGGTGATCCGTTGACTGTGACAGGTGTTATCAGTATGCAAGATAGAAAAAGTTCGATACATTTTGATCTTTTGGTTTCAGATAAACTGCAAGAAGACTGGGTCGCTACTTTTCCAGTCAATGTAGTACTTATCCGCCAGGGGGCAAATCTGAACACAATAAATCAACGTCATGCGGCATACGAAACAGAACCCCGGACTGAAAAAGAAATACGAAATCAGTTGCTATCTATAAATGACAGCTATTTTGATTCTTCTGTCGTTTCATACAATGATATGTTACTACATGGAAGTCCTAAACAGTTACAGCGGTTGTCTTTAGTTGCTATCCTTGTGTTGTTAATCGGCATATTCAACTTCATGAGCCTCTATACTGTGATTTTATTGAAGCGGGGAAAAGAGTTCGGATTGAAGAAAATATTCGGTAGTACTCCGATACATTTGTTCGTACAACTCTACATTGAGAATTTATTTCTCATAGCTATTGCATTATGTCTTTCCTGGTTTTTAATTGAAATCTCTACAGGATTTATTGAAATACAGTTTGGAATGGCACAACAAAAAGAGATAGCCTTCGATGGTCTGTTATCTGTCTTATTTCTTCTCTTGTTACCGGGGATTGCTGTGATTTATCCTTTTTTACGATACCGACATATTACACCCGTCCGTTCATTGCAAAGTATATATATTGGAAATAAACTCACTGTGGTACGATATCTCTATTTAAGTGTCCAGTATGTCATTACCTTTACACTAATTGTTTTGTCTTTGTTTTTTGTCAGGCAGCTATACGAAATGTTGCATACAGAGACAGGCTATACAACGGATAACATAATCAGAGCAGAGTTCCAGATTTACGATCGAAAAACACCTACAACTAAAGAGGAATTCAGAGCTAGTTTGAGTAGAAGAGAGACTTCTTATAGTCAGATAGATCAGCAAATGAATGCTTCTCCATTGTTTACTGCGTGGGGATATAATTATCTTCCATACGAATACCAACTTGAAAATAGCAGCTTTAATTTTAAAAAGCCAATGGACAATGATTATAAAGCAGTTGCTTTGATACCTTCTACAGAATCTACTTCAAGACTTTACGGGTTCAAACTGTTGGAAGGACGTTTATGGAATGATAGTATAGACCAGGAAGGAGATGCTAAATTGATTTTAAACCGGAAAGCTATGTCATTGTTCGGATTTAAAACTCTTAGCAAAGCTGAACTTCAAACAGAAAATCCGATATGGCCGCAGAAAAGTAATTCGCCCTATCAAATCATTGGAGTGATCGAAGATTTCTATTGCGGGCACCTGTCGAAACCTATCGGACCAATAGCGTATATGTATTGCAAAACCTATTCCGATCAAGTGCCTATCGTGGCAGCCATCGTTCCTGGCAAGCAACAGGAAGCTATCGCCTTTTTGGATAAACTTCATCACGAAACTATGGATGGAACATTTGAGTATGCTTTTGTGCAAGATGAGATCAGTAATTTGTATCGGGAAGACCGGCAAATTACGATTATATATTCTTCTTTCGCACTTCTGGGAATTTTGATTTCTTCATTGGGATTGTTCGGACTTTCATTGTTCGATATCCAACAACGTTATCGGGAAGTTGCCCTTAGAAAAGTGAATGGAGCTATGATGAAAGATATTCTGCCTTTACTTTTAAGACAGTACATTTTGATATTGGGTGCTTCGTTTGTAATAGCTATCCCTTTAGCTTATTGGGGAATTAATGTTTATCTGGAAAACTATGCCTACCGGACCGACATTAGTTGGTGGCTATTTGCTTTGGCAGCCATCATCGTCTTACTAATTTCATTAGTAACCTTGATTTATCAGGTAAGAAAGGCTATTGCTATTAATCCGGCTACTATTTTGAAAGGACAATGAAAGATGAAAACATCAAGTACTATTATATAATTTTAAAAATAATACAATTATGATCAAGACAATTAATTTACAGAAGATTTTCAAGACCGAAGAAGTAGAAACCTGGGCGTTGAATAACGTAAGTATCGAAGTGAAACAAGGAGAGTTCGTTGCCATTATGGGACCTTCCGGTTGTGGAAAGTCAACATTGCTCAATATTCTTGGGTTATTGGACAATCCGACAGGAGGGGAATATTACCTCAATGGAACAGAAGTTTCCAAGTACACAGAGTCACAGCGTACCAGCCTTCGTAAAGGAGTGATCGGTTTTGTCTTTCAAAGCTTCAATCTGATAGATGAATTGAATGTTTATGAAAATATTGAATTGCCTTTGCTTTACATGGGTATCTCAGCTTCCGAACGTAAAAAGAGAGTGGAGACTGCTATGGAACGAATGGCTATCACACATCGCAGCAAACACTTCCCGCAACAACTTTCCGGAGGTCAGCAGCAGCGTGTTGCTATTGCCCGTGCAGTAGTTGCCAATCCTAAGTTGATCCTGGCCGATGAGCCTACCGGTAATCTGGACTCAAAGAACGGTAAAGAAGTGATGGGGCTATTGAGTGAACTAAATAAGGAAGGAACCACTATTGTGATGGTAACACATTCACAGCACGATGCCGGTTATGCCGACCGTATCATTAATTTGTTTGACGGACAGGTAGTAACGGAAGTCAGTATGTAATATATTCATAAAGTACCATGATTAAACACTATTTGAAAGTAGCCTTTCGCAATTTGGTAAAGTACAAGACACAGAGCCTTGTCAGTATCATTGGATTAGCTGTTGGTTTCACTTGTTTTGCGCTGTCTGTCTTATGGATTCGTTATGAAATGACTTACGATACTTTCCATAACGGAGCCGACCGTATCTATATGGTACGTGCGCATTATACTGATTCCCCTGGTAGTACATCCAATGTTACTCCTTACCCTTTGGCAAACTATTTACAGGAGAAAATGCCGGAGATAGAAGCTACTGCTTCCACTTCCATATATCGGGATATGAAATTCCGTATGGGAGATAATGAACAGGAGGTAGTAATGGCTACAGCAGATTCTGTTTTCATGAACTTTTTCAATATACGGCTGCTGAAAGGAACAGTCAACTTCCTGAAAGAAAATGATCCGGAAATCGCCATTACGGAAGAGTTTGCCCGAAAGCTTTTTGGCAGTGAAGAGGATGCTTTGGGGAAAGAAGTAGAACTGAGCGGACGTCCCCGTAAGATAGGCGCCATTGTGAGCGGATGGTCCCGTCATTCCAATATACCGTATAGTGTATTGAGTTCGGCAAGGCGCTATCCACGCTGGAGTAGTAAGGGAGAACAACTGTTTATCCGTGTTCGCGCAGGAGTGGATAGGGATACTTTTCAAAAGAAGATGGAAGACATTGATATCTTGGATATTCCCAAAGAGAGCGAACTTGTGAAGCTTCTGATCACGCCCATTTCGGCTTTGCGTTATTCGGATTATGTTTCTAAAGTAGAGGTAGTTATCTCCTTCAGTTATATTTTCTATTTCTCTTTAGCAGGCGGATTGGTCATTATTTGTTCCTTATTCAATTACCTGACGCTTTATATCAGTCGGCTTTGCATGCGTAGTAGTGAAATGGCGCTTCGTAAAGTAAATGGTGCAAGTAATACATCTTTATCGGTGCAGTTTGCCATTGAACTGTTGTTGATTCTATGTATCGCCCTGTTATGCGGACTGTTGATGATAGAGGTGAGTATGTCCAGCTTCCTGAACTTCACACAGATAGAGGCCAGTGTATATTATGGAGAGATCATTGCATATCTTTTGATTGTAATCATTCTGTCTTTCCTGTTTGCACAGATACCTTTATCTTATTTTCGCCGTCGGACATTGCAGGAAGCGATAAAAGGGAATGTGGTAACTACCAGACCTTATCTGTTTCGTAAGATAGGAATTATCATGCAGTTAGTTGTCAGTCTTGCTTTTATCTTCTGTGCGGCTGTTATGATGAAGCAACTCTATTTTCTGAAAAATACGGACTTAGGAATGGAACGCCATAATGTCGGTAATGTAGCCTTATGGAATGGTGATATTAAGCAATGGTCGGCGAAGATAGCTGCTTTGCCCATGGTGACAGAGGCTTTGCCCCCTTCGTATTTCCCGATTATTCCTACAGGACCGATGATGTATGTCGAAATAAACAACTGGGATGATTTGCCGAAAGCAGTGGAAGAACCTTTAACTGTTGGTATGATGCCTGCTAAAGAAGAATTCTTTGAATTTTATAAATTGAATTTATTGGAAGGCGAGTTTATATCGGACAAGAATCAAGAAAATGAAGTCGTGATAGATGAAAATACATGCCGTAAATTTGGATGGAAACGGGCTTTGGGCAAAAGTTTCTATCATGAATATAATGGTCAGCGTAGCCTATATAAGGTTGTCGGAGTAGTCAGGAACTTTAGCTATCGTTCTCCTACGAGTGAACCGGGACTGATTGCTTTTCAGCATCCTAAAGCGCAAGATTATCTGTTGAATCGTGCCAGCATTCTGTTTAAATTTAGAGAGGGCACGTGGAATGAATGCCGTGCGACCATAGAGAAACTGTACAGAGAGGAATTTTCGAATGCGTATATGCGATTGTTTAATGAAGAAGAGGAATATAACAAGTACCTCCGCTCCGAAGATGCACTGATGAAATTATTGAGTTTTGTATCATTGGTTTGCGTCATTATTTCTGTATTCGGAGTTTTCTCATTGGTAACGCTGTCTTGTGAACAGCGTCAGAAAGAGATTGCTATACGTAAGGTGAACGGAGCGCAAATCCATCATATCCTGCAGATGTTCTTCCAGGAATATTTATTGTTATTGATCATAGCTGCCGTTATTGCATTCCCCACAGGATATGTTGTAATGAGGAGATGGATCGACAGCTACGTGAGACAAACATCGATAGATGGCTGGGTATATATAAGTATCTTTGTTGTGATAGCTATTATTCTTTTGCTTAGCATCATTTGGAGAGTATGGAAAGCTGCCCGGCAGAATCCGGCAGAAATTATCAAGAGTGAATAACATAAACACAATGTCATGATATATCATTATTTAAAAATAGCTTTTCGCAATCTGATCAAGTACAAGACGCAGAGTATTGTAAGTATAGTCGGCTTGGCAATTGGTTTCACCTGTTTTGCATTGTCTGCCCTATGGATACGTTATGAAATGACATACGATACGTTTCATGAAGGGGCGGAGCGCATCTACTTGGCAGGTAATAAATTTGATTTGCAGGGAGACGGATTTTCTTATTATTCATCCAGTTTGTTGGCTGATTATATAAAGAAAAACTGTCCGGAGGTGGAGAATGCTTGCCATATATATAATGGAGGTATAACTTCCATTGAACATGAGAAGAATGTATATCATACATACCAGTTGGAAGTTGATTCTAACTTTATTTCAATGTTTAATATCATTGCGATAGATGGCGATAATCGTTTGAGACTGGGGGATAAACAAGTTGCCATTACGGATAAAACCGCCAAAAAAATATTCGGAGAAGAATCCCCGATAGGCAAACAATTGCTATTTCCTGACAGAGGAAATGCTGAAATGACGATTGTCGCAGTAGTAAAATCATGGGAAGGACATTCCATGTATCCTTTTGATATTTTGTTACCATATAAAGACCGAGATCCGGATTGGGGAAGACAGCAATGCCATACTCTTTTCCGTATCTATCCGAATAGTGATGTAGAAGCTGTAGAGAAGAGACTGGCGAAATATAAAATACAACTGGACTCATATAGCCCGGTTATATCTACTCCTATAGCTCCGTTATCAACATTGAGGAGTACTCATCCGAGGGAGGATATCAATGTCAAATTGAATCATGTTCGTCTTTTTGCTTGCATTGGAGCTTTGGTTATTATTTGCGGATTATGTAACTATTTAACAATGCTTGTAACCCGTATCCGAATGCGCAAGCGCGAATTGGCACTACGAAAAGTGAATGGAGCCTCCAATGGCAATCTTCTTTCATTACTCCTTTCAGAATTGATCTTGTTGCTTGTGCTGTCATTAGGCTTGGGAATCATGATGATAGAGTTAATTCTGCCTGTTTTTAAGGAGTTGTCGCAAATCGATGAGAGTACTTCATACTTTTATAGTGAAGTGTTTGTATATATATTATTATTGTTACTGATAACAATGGGTTTTGCAGCTATACTTGTGCGCTATGTCAACAAGCGGACATTGCTCGATAGTATCAATCACAAATCAAATCTTCATCTTTCCGGCTGGTTTTATAAAGGTAGCATTTTATTCCAGCTTTTTATAAGTATTGGTTTTGTGTTCTGCACTTTGGTCATGATGAAGCAACTCAATTTTCTGCAAAATTCCAAAGAATTGGGATTGGAGAAACATAATGTGGGAGCCATTCTTTCTATTTATGGATTTGAAAATACTCCTTTCAAAGAGATACTAAAGCAGATGCCTGATGTAACAGAATGTTTATGTGGTTTTTCCAGTCCTATTCCTAAATCGTCATTTTCTTCTTATGAATTGAGGGAATGGGAAGGACAGACTGATAAAGAACAACGAATCAAATTAGAGAATGAAACAATCAATCAGGATTATGTTGATTTCTTTCAGATAGACGTTATAGAAGGTGATATGTTGGATGAAAAAGACGGACAAGGAGTAGTGGTAATCAATGAAGCTGCCGTAAAAGCTTTCGGATGGTCTCAACCGATAGGTAAAAAGATATATCTGAATGAAGTTTGCACAGTGAAAGGTGTTATCAGAGATATATATTATAATGCTCCGATTTATCCAGTGATTCCGGCTGTATTCTTTTTGCCGAAGGATAATCCGGGCAACGGAAACAGAGGGCCCTTTCTTTTTAAATTTAAAGAAGGTACATGGAAGACAGTATACCAAAAACTGCAGGAAGAGGCGCATAAGGACAATATGGATGCGGTATTGAACTTGATAAATATGGAAGATACCTATAATGAATACATGAAGTCAGAAAACACATTAAGCAAGTTACTGAGTGTTGTTTCTCTTATCTGTATCGTGATTGCCGTATTTGGCATATTCTCCTTAGTGACGTTATCATGTGAACAGCGCCGGAAAGAGATTGCTATCCGGAAAGTAAACGGTGCAAGTGTAAAGGTCATTTTGAACTTATTTTTTAAAGAGTACTTGATTTTACTTGTCATAGCGTCATTCATGGCCTTTCCATTAAGTTATCTCATCATGAAGTACTGGCTCGAAGGATATGTAAAGCAGACGCCGATAAACTTTTGGATATATGGAGGCATATTTGCAGGTATGTTACTTATAATATTCCTTAGCATCATCTGGAGAGTATGGAAAGCTGCCCGACAGAACCCGGCAGAAGTAATCAAAAGTGAATAACGTTATTATTTAATAAAAGCAATATGAAGAACCAATTATCTGCTATCAGGACTTTATCCCGTTTCAGAATATACACGATGATCAATATTATCGGGCTTGCAGTCAGTGTGGCTGCAACGTTGATAATTGTACGCTATATCCATCAGGAGATAACAGTTGACCATTTCTGTAAGGACCTGGACCGATTGTACTTGCTGACTATTCAAAGGAGTAATGGCAGCATTTCAATCACAGATAATACAGACAGGAATAATGATCCTAATTTTATAGACCCTTTAAAGAATCCGGAAGTAGAAGCATATTCTTATAGTGTTTCTTTTGACGATGATTATATTGTAGTCGATAATCACCGTTACCAGGCCAATGTTTTGGTAACTGATAGCTTGCTTTTGCAGTTGATGGACTATCCGATAGTTTCGGGAATTAAAACTATTCAGAAACCGGATGATGCAATTATTACCCGGAAATATGCCTGGCATATTTTTGGTGACGAAGACCCGATAGGGAAACAATTAACTTCATCGTCAGGTTCTGTACTTACCATTCGTGGCATTGTGGATGAACCGAGTACCAAGGCTTCTTTACAATTCGACCTGATAGCTCCGGTGAATCAGGGGAAATATACAGACTGGAGTCGGATGGGATTCTGCATGGTCCGGTTGACAAACGGAACAGACCTGAAAAAGTATAATGAAAAGATTTCCAAGCCGCAGTCATTAATATGTTACAGTCATTCTCCCATACAGTACGGGCTTACTCCCTTGAAAGGATTGTATTTCAATAAGATTGTCGAACCTTCGGCAGCTTCTTTTTTGCGGGGGAATATCAATCATGTGACGATTCTGACTGTAGTGGCTTGTATGCTGCTGTTGGTGGGAGTCTTCAATTTTATCAATATCTACACGGTTATCGTTCTAAAGCGGGCACGTGAGTTTGGTGTTAAAAAAGTATATGGTGCGAGCGGCTTTCAGATATTTATCCAGATTTATGTAGAGAATATATATATGGTGGCAGCCGCCTTGCTTATCATCTGGATGCTGATCGAAACTTCAGCCGGGATATTCGCCTCGGTATATGCAATTCCTGTAAAACCGGATATCGTTTTTGATCTGTCGCTGTCTCTCATTTTATTATTCGTATTGCCGTTGGTGACGTCTGTCTTTCCTTTTTTACGTTACAACTATTCTTCTCCGATCACTTCTTTGCGTTCTGTAAATGCCGGAGGAAATTCAATTGTTTCCCGTGCAGTATTCTTATTTATTCAATATGTCATTACGTTCAGTCTGATAGTAGTCGCATTGTTTTTTGTTCGCCAGTTGTACACAATGCTGAATGCGGATTTAGGATATCAGGCAAAGAATATCATTTCATGCCAGTTCCTGTCATTCGAGACACAAAACAGAAGATATGCAAATGATGAAGAATGGCAGAAAGAACGTGACTTGGAGCGGCATAAGGTACAGGTTATTAAACAGAAGATGGACGCATGCCCTTTATTCATTTCATGGGGATATGGGGAAGCACCTATCAATCTGGAACCATACGTCAATGTGGAGAGTAACGGAGAGAAACATAAAATGGCTATCATGTATGTTAATAATAATTACATGAATATGTTTGGCCTGAAGCTGAAAGAAGGAAGAACGTGGAATGATAAAGACCAGTTTGCCCAATATAAAATGATGATAAATGAAACAGCCAGAAAGCTCTTCCGGATAAAAGATATTAATGAAGCTTCACTGCAAACCGAATCCCGTCTATGGTGGAGTGTGGGGACAGATGAGAGTAAAAATCCTGCTTATCAGGTAGTAGGTGTGATAGAAGACTTCCGGACCGGACACTTATCTATGGGGGATGCATCACTGGCTATTCTGTATGATGAAGGAGAAAACCCTACCGAACCTTTAATGGCTAAAATAGCCGAAGGTAAACGCAAGGAAGCCATTCAATTCTTGAAGGAACTACACAACGAAGTAATGGGTGAGGGGGAGTTCAATTACTCCTTCGTCGAAGATGAAGTTGAAAAACTGTACGATGATGACAAGAGAACAACCCACATCTACGTCACCTTTGCCGGACTGGCTATCTGCGTTTCCTGCCTCGGATTGTTCGGGCTGTCATTGTATGACATTCGCCAGCGCTACAGGGAGATTGCATTGCGTAAAGTGAACGGAGCTACCGGCAAACAGATCGCTTTGTTATTGGTCAGGAAGTATCTTTATATTTTGGGAGCCGCCTTTGCTGTCGCTATTCCTTTGGTCTATTATATTATTAATGACTATACCAAAGACTTTGCGGTGAAAGCTCCGATAGGAGCAGGGATTTTTGTGACAGGCTTCATCCTTACCTTGCTTATCTCACTGGGTACATTACTCTGGCAGGTACGCAAAGCTGTCCGCATCAATCCGGCATTGATCATGAAGAACGAATAAGATTAAAAACGACTAAGATTACAACGAATGGAACGAACTGCTATGGAAAACCTCGTACTATTAAAACTTATATTCAGAAACTGGTGGCGCAATAAACTTTTTGCGGTCATCTCTTTGGTCAGTCTTGTGGTCGGTATTTCCTGTACCAATCTTCTGATCTCGTTTGTCATCCATGAATATACGATAGAAGGGGAAAATCCAAAGAAGGACCGTATCCTGCGCCTGACTCAGCGACTGCCATCCATGCAGAGCACCGGACAAGTATCATTTGTCTACGGAGGATCGGTTGCCGGAATGATAGCTCCGTTTCCGGAGATTGAATCTTATCTCCGGCTGACCGAGAAGGAGGCAACTCATATTGAAATTGAGAACCAGCGCTTTCCTCAACAGGTCATTGTTGAGGCCGACAGTTCTTTCTGCCGTTTTTTCCCGTACCAGATATTGTCCGGCAATATGAAAGAAGCCTTGACTAAGCCGGACTGTATTGCTTTGAGTGAAGAAAAGGCCATGCAATACTTCGGGAAGTTCGATTGTATCGGGCGAGAACTTTCTGTGGTATATGGAGATAAAGTTGAAATGAAAAAGGTATCTGCCATATATAAGTTTTATGCGCAGTCAGCACTCCGTATTGATTTGCTTGGTAATTCTCAGAACCTGCAGGAAGAAGGAACTTCCTGTATGATTCTTCTCAAAGAAAAGACTGACGTGTCAGCCTTTCGCGAGCGTTTTGAGTCAACAGAACTGCCTACAGTGACAGGTCCCGGTTATTATAAACTCCAGACATTACAAGAATCCTACTTTGACACAAAACTGGCTGATTCCGTGAAAACATTCAGTCATCGGCAGATCGCTTTGTTGAGTATCGGTTTATTATCAGCTTTTCTTGTCTTATTCATCGCTTGCTTCAATTACGTAAACCTAAGCTTTTCGCGCCTGCTGAAACAAGTAAACATGATTCATGTAGAGACATTGATGGGAGCTTCTCATTCATATATTTGCCGGCAACTTTTTATTGATACATTCCTTACCGTATTTATCGCTTTCATCCTTTCCATTCTTGTAATGGGGGACATACTTTCTCTTTTCAATTATTTCTTTGATGCCCGTCTGACTTTCGGTTTCATTCTTTCATGGAAAGTCTTTCCATTTATTCTTCTGTTTGTTTCTCTTTTGGCCATTATACCGGCCACCTATATGACGAAGAAACTGAACCGCATTTCTATCAGCGGATATCGGCAATTTTTTCAAGGGAGAAAAAGAAGAAGACTGGTAGCGACCCTTGTAGGCGTGCAAATGGTTATCTCCATCGGATTGATGACTGCCTTTATGATGATACGTACGCAACTTTCAACCATAGAAGGGCAGGGTGAACGCTTTAAAGGAGTTATAATCTTAGGTAATGAGGGGGCTGCCTTGACTATCCCTTTGTATAATGACATTAAAAACCTGCCCGGTATCCAAACTGCCCTGTTATCCAAAGGGCGGATAACGAGTCCTTTTAATATCATCATTCCACTAAACAGGAATGGGCAGGAAGTAATGGTAAATAAAGTTTTATTGACCGAGAACTATGGACTGCTGGACTTATTCAACATAGAACTTCTCGAACCGGAACGAACGGAGGATTTATTTTCCAAGGTAGCCCATCCGGTAGTTGTTAATGAAGCCTTTGTACAGTTCTTTGTACCGGGAGGAGAAGATCCGGTGGGGCAGACCTTAAGCAAATATGAGCAGGACAACGCCGGTGAAGGAACTATTATCGGTGTGTGCAAAGATTTCAGACTGACTTCTTTCAACTCTGCCATTACTCCGATGCAGATTATTCTTCAAGAGATTCCGGTCGATCAGGCAACCTACCTGTCTTGTCGTATAGATGAGGGCAGACGCAATGAGATAGTAAAAAATCTCCGGTTGCTGTGGGAGAAACACGAGCCGGGACATTCTTTTGTTTACATAGACGCCTATCAGCAATATATATCCAACAATACAGATATGGTGAATTTCTCCCGATTATTACTGGCTTATGCTATAATCAGTTTGTTCCTGACCCTTTTTGGTATCTTTGGAATTACATGGTATGCGGTAGAACAACGAAAAAGAGAAATTGCGATTCGTAAAGTACACGGTGCCTCTTCCCGCCAAATTCTATTGTTGTTGAATCGTCCGTTCTTCTATTATATTCTGATAGCCGACATGATCGCTATTCCTATCGTATATGTCTTGATGAAACGGTGGAGGGAACAGTTTGTGTATCCTACGGATTGGGGAATAGAAGTATTTATAGTACCTGTCGTCTTATTGATGCTTGTAACGTTTGTCACAGTTGTCCTTAACGGATATCATACGGCATTAAGTAATCCGGCTGAGACTATTAAAACGGAATGATCACTATGAATATGTAGTTCTTCAGTATCCAGTTTCTAAGAAGATAAAACGTTCTTCTTTTGCCGTTGACTTTGAAGCTAATCAACCGTTGGAAAAACAGGAAAGGTGGCATCGGACAAAATAAAAGCTACTCTCTTTGGGGGAAGAGAGTAGCTTGACTTCAAGATACACTATAGAGTGCACTTGCTATAAAATACCTATCGAATGCTCATGTGTCAGTTAATAATAGTGCCCTTGACATCCAGTTCTCTGATAGCAGCGACAGTACTGTTTCCTCCGTCATCGGGAATCGTGAGTCTGATGTAACGTGCTTTGATCGATTTTACATAATATTCCAGGGCGGCATCCTGATTCGTGAATCCGAATCTGCCGATAGGAGTCCAGTTCACGTTATCTTCACTAGCTGCAAACTCGACCACTTTGATAGGATTGTTTGAACCTCTGCCGCGCGGAAGCAATTCCACCTGTGCTATTTGTATGTTTTGCTTCATATCTATCACAATATCATACGGTAGCGGGTCGCTTCCACCTTGCCATTTGGCATGCCAGAATGTTTCAGTGTCTCCGTCTATCAGACATTTGGCTAATCCATTGCCGGCTCCTTCTCCCGAAGCTTCCTGTGTCGTAAAGGACAGAACTTCCCAGCCGCTCTTTGATATTTTCGTTCCTTCTTTTATGATGCAGAATCCTGTGTAGGTGTCTTTATCCGCACGGATAGTGGCATCGGAAGTAACTTCGCCTATTTGCACAGGAAGCATATAATTTCCCGGAAGAATGTTATCTTTCAGCTTGTAACTGACTGTGGTCTGATCAACTCCCTGAGACAATGACGGGGATTCGGGTTTGGTATAGCACTCTGCCGGCAGAAGACTGAAATAAGTCTGATTGGCACTGTTGTACGTATCTACTACCGACTGGTTGTTGACTAATGTACAGTTGATGTTCCATTTATTGCTAAAAGGTACTCCAATGGTAATCGGCAACTCTTTTACATTGTTGACATTGATTTCCTGTATACCATCGTTTATGATAGTTACAATGGGTTCGGAAACTTTAAATCCCAGTAGGAGGGTGGAACGGCCGGGGTTCAACTTCTCTCCTGTAGTGCTTGCTTTGAGTGGGAGAATGTATTGAACATTGTCATAGCCGCACAACGCATGAATCTTTGTCGGGTCGTATACGATAGTGCCTTTTGCCAGTCTGTCACCGGCAGATACGTTAACCGTTGTGTTAGTCATTTGATAACAATCTTCCGGAAGTATCTGGTAACTGGTTCCGTCGGCAGTATTGAGTGAGTCGAGCAGGCTTTTGTCTACGGTGAAGGTGACGGTACTGTTATTCAGTTCCAGTCCTCCGTGTTGTATCCATAAGTCAGCATTGTATTTTTCTCCTACATTATACGATTGCAGAATAGTCAGTCCGTTTTCAGACAATGACAAAATCCCTTCGGATGTATTGCTCGTATCAAAGGTTTCATCACAACCGATAATAGAGAGAGTGATGCAACCTGATATTAGTATATAACTTATTTTTCTCATAATGCTCATTGATTTATTGTGCTTATACAATTACCAGCCCGGATTCTGGACGAGGTTTTGTGTCTTTCTCATTTCGTGATCCGGTATTGGCTGTAAGTACATCTTTCTGTTGAATACAATTTTTTCAGTTTCCACTACGCGGTTGAACTCTTCGGTATCATTGATAGTTCCCCGAACATTCATACCGTGTGCATATCCGTTCTGGCGTCCTTCACCGTCTTTGTCGGCAATCATCCAGCGGCGTACATCAAAATAACGTTGACCTTCCGTTGCCAGTTCAATCTGACGTTCGCGCTGAATGGCTGCTCTTTGCAATTCTTTATTACCTACGATACCGGGATTCAGTATTTCTACTTTCGGCAAGCCTGCCCGTTCGCGTACGAGGTTCAGATAAGTCAGTACGCGTGAGTCGCTCGGATTTACTTCGTTGGCAACTTCTGCATATATCAGATAGAAATCCGCCAGACGGAAGATTATGGAAGGACGGTTCTGACTAGCTACACCCGGACTGGTTTTGCTGATTGATCGGTTGAAGCGCTTGAAAAGCATATATCCGGTTGTAGTGGCTTGTCCTTCCTGAACGCCTGCATTACCTCCATTGTAGAACTGGACTTGTTTGCAGGTGACAGGCCATTGGCGTCCGTTGAAGAAGACAGTGTTGTAGAAACGTGCTTCACGATTCAGATAGCGGTTACTGACTGTTACGTTGGTGTAGTTCTTAGAGTATTTTCCGTCATTCTTGTCCTTGTAAGTTCCGTAACCATCTTCTTTATAAAGTGTTGATTTCGGCAGATAGTCGGTTTCCTTGATAGGAAGTCCGTCGTTCATATAGAAGGCGTCTACGAGTTCTTGCGTTACTCCGGTCGAACCCAAACCGTTCTTTTCGCAGCGAGGAACGATTCTTCGGTCGAATGCGTCACCGTCAAGTCCTCCCCAGTCGTTGTTGGCGGTGCCCCAGATGATTTCTTTATTGTATTTCTGAAAGAGGTTGTAAACGGAGGCATCTACGTCTAGAATCTGTTCACCGGTGCTGCTTGTTGTATATTCTTTGTATAACTCGTAGCGGTTTCCGGTTTCTGCGTAATCGATGAAATCTTTGCAGGCGTTTAATGCAGTATTCCATTTGTTGTCATCACGATCCGGGAAGAGTCTTGTACCGTCTGGGTTGGTCAGAGACAGCGCTTCTCTGTATCCCCCGTTGAGAAGGGGGCTGGCTGCATATAGCCACAATTTGGCACGTACGGCCAAAGCGACACCTTTGGTTGGCCATGCGCGGTAAGATTCATTTTCGTGCATCGGTTCCTGTGGCAGTTCATTAGCTACTTCACGTAGTTCCTGATCAATATACGTGATAACTTCATCTACCGTATTTCTGGGAACATCCTGAGTCTCTGTCGCCTCGTATACCTTATCTTTTACGAGGATAATAGGACCGTATTGTTCCAATAGCAGATAATTGTAAAATGCACGCATGAAGCGTACGTTGGCACGCATCTCATTCAGTTCGTCTTCTTCCAGTCTGTCGCCTTGCGTACCGCTGGTTGTAATCACATGAGCTTTCTCTAGGAAAATGTTAGCCTGCCGGATGTATTTATAGCAGTCGCCATAGCGGTGAAAACCAGCAGTCGCCGCATTCTTGTCCGAGTTGTTGGCCTTGGCAGCATTTCCATAACCTACTACTAGTTCATCGCAGATTGCAGCCCACGGATTTTTAAAGGCTCCTACATTCAGGCTGTTTATTCCCGAATAATCGGGGATTCCTGCAAAGACATTGGCATACCATCGTTTGGTATAGGCTACGTTTTCAAATATTTGATCTGTATTTTGCAAGCCTCCTGACATCTGGTCCGAAACAGCCAGATAATCACATGAACTGACGGAGAAGAATAATCCCATCAGCAACATATATATGTGACTTTTACTTTTCATATTTTTATCTTTTATGGTTTTTAGAATGTGAAATCAAGACCGATTGTATAGGTTCGCGGCAGCGGATAGTTAAGTCCGGCATTCGCATTTCCGGCTTCCGGATCGAAATATTTGATATGATCCCATACTGCCAGGTTATATCCCATCAGATAGATACGGGCAGCTTCGAAGCCGATCTTGCTTAAGAATTTCTTAGGTATCTGATAGCCGATTTCTATATTCTTCAATCGGAGGAAAGAGCCATCGCGCAGCCACCATGTATTGGCAACGCGGTTATTAGCATTGTTCGCATTGCTCTTGTGCAGACGGGGAATAATTACATCCTGGCTCGGATTGTTCTCTGTCCAACGGTTTAATGCAAAGGTGCGATAGTTGGACTGGTCTACACCCCATGAGAATGGGTACCATCCTTCGGAAGTCTTTCCACCCAATAATACAGAAGTGTTCCCTGCTCCCTGGAAGAAGATGCTGGCGTAGATTCCTTTATATTCGGCATTTAAACCGAATCCGTAGATAATTTCCGGAGTTTCCGGATGACCGATTCCTCTTACACGGTCATAAGAGTCGATGATTCCGTCTCCATTGACGTCGGTATATTTGATGTCACCGGGACCAAGGAGTCCGCCTAAGGTTGGTTGTGGAATTTCCGAACGGAGTTTATAAGTCTTCAGACCGTTAGCGTTGGTGCTTACGGTAAAGTCGTCTTCGGTATAAAGTCGTTCTGCGATGTAATAGAGATTATCTTTATCACTGACACGTTTGCCCGTAATAGCTTGGTAGTCATACTTTGGAGGAAGTTCATCATATTCCAGAATTTTATTGCGGGTGAATGTGAATGTACCTCTTGCGCTAAGTTTTACCTTGCCTATATTTTGATGAGCGTTCACAGACATGTCAACACCTCTGTTGCGAACCTTACCGAAGTTTTGCCACGGATCGTCTCTCAGACCGCCAAGCTGGGGAACAGTCTGACGTTGCAGCAGAATCTGGCTTCTGGTAGAATCGAAGTAATCAAAGATAACTTCAAGACGGTTGTCAAACAAGCCGATATCGAAACCGTAGTTTTGTTTGTCTTCTACTTCCCATCCCAAGTAAGGAGCTGCAAAACGTCCTTCTATGATGCCGTTGCCGATACCGTTCAGACCGCCTCCGGTATCATTGTAACCTTGCGTAAAACCTCCGGCATCCATTTTGTAGGTCGGACGGTACAAGAAACGGGTTCCTCCTGTATTGTCGTTACCGGCACGTCCGACAGAGGCTCTTAATTTGAGTTTGGGGACATACTTTTTGATTACTTCCGGGTAGAAAGACTCATTGGAAATGTAGTAGGCAAGACCTACTGCCGGGAAGAAACCGAAACGGTTGCCCGAAGCAAATGCTTCCGAACCGGTGTATCCGAAGTTGCCTTCAATGAAATAGCGTCCGCCGTAACCGTAAGTTAAACGTCCTACCAGACCTTGCTTACGATAGGGAAGTGCTACATTGTGATATTGGGTTTCCTTTTGCATGTACAATAGCATGGCACCTACTTCGTGCTGGTCGAACGTACGTTTATAGTTGATGGCAGCATCTATGTAAATCTTCTTGGTTGCGCTTGTCGCACTATTCTTAGGGTCCTGCAATTCAGGGTTTCCGGATACGACTGTGGCAAATAATAGATTGCCGTTTTCGTCGCGTCCCGTAGCATGATATCTTGTCGGATTATATTCACGGCGAACGATCATTTCACTATCATAGTCATAACTTGCGTTCAGGCGTACAGACAAACCTTTGGTGATAAAATCCAGTTTCTGGTCTACATAAACTTTGGATTGAATGGCAGTACGGTATTCTTTGGCGTATCCGGAGTTCATCAATAAGTTGTACGGGTTGCGCATGTTAGCGTCACGTTCCTGTGAGTAGGTTGAAACAGTACCATCACTGTATACAGCCGGAAATGTATAAGGAGGAGTAATCAGCATGGAACGGAATATATTGGCAGTTCCTGTTCCCGGATAATTATTAACCAGATACTGAAGTGCGAGGTCAACTCCTACAGTTGTAGTGCTTGATACGTTCATATCAATATTTGAACGAAGATTGATACGGTCGATGCCGATGTTTGTATTATATTGTTTGGTAGGACTTCCTTTGAAAATACCACTTTCGTTGTAATATGCTGCCGAAACAAAGTATTTTGCTTTTTCTGTACCTCCACGTACATTCAAGGTATATCTGTGTGTGAATGTGTTTTTACGTAACATTTTGTCGATCCAGTTGGTATTTGGATATAGGTCCGGATCGTCATTGTTCCGGTAATGTGCAATTAAGTCATCCGAAAACTGCGGTAATTCCCCATCATTATGGAGTGCTTCGTTGAACAGGTCCAGATAGTCGGCCGAACCAACGAATTCGGGAAGACGGGTGGGGGAAGAAATGGTGTGTTCTGTCTTGAATGAAATCTTTGCCTTCTCTACACGTCCGCGTTTGGTAGTGACAAGTACTACACCATTGGCTCCCTCGGCACCATAAATGGCTGTTGCAGCGGCATCCTTC
This sequence comes from uncultured Bacteroides sp., assembly GCA_947646015.1. Taxonomy (GTDB): domain Bacteria; phylum Bacteroidota; class Bacteroidia; order Bacteroidales; family Bacteroidaceae; genus Bacteroides. Next base: position 26,327 of record CANSEY010000025.1, read on the forward strand.
AAAACCGAAAACGTTTCGATTTCGTCGGGTTCAATATCACTCATGCTTCTGGGTACACCGTCCACAAGTACCAGTGGAGATGTACCACCCGCAAAGGTACTTACGCCTCGAATCCAAAACTCTGCGTTATCATATCCGGGTTCACCCGAACGTTGTACTGCAATCAAACCGGCGACTTGTCCGGCAAGACTGTTATTCAGGCTTCGCGAAGGGACAACGATATCCTTTGGTTTGATGGAACTCATAGAAACGACTACGCTTTCCTTTTTCTGCTGTCCGTAGCCGACTACTACAACTTCGTCCAGCGCTTTGGAGTCTTCGTTCAGCATCACATTGATGTTGCGGCGCCCTTTTACTTTTATTTCTTCGGTTACGTATCCAAGATATGATACTTGCAAAATTGCATTGTCGGAAGGAATCATAATCTGATAACGTCCTTCTACATCGGTTATTGCTCCGACGTTTGATTGTCCTTTTACTACAACATTGGCTCCGATGATAGATTCTCCTTTGCTGTCTGTTACTACACCTGTTATTTTAATCTTATTTTGTTGCGTTGTTTCTGAACTCTCTATGCCATTCATCGGCTTTTCCGCATTGCCGGCATTTATGAGTGGAGAAAAACATAAAGAAAAGAACAGAACACCGATTCGCGCGGTTGTGTGCACTTTGTTTGAAGTAAATAAAATGTTTTTCATAATTTTGATTTTAAAATAATAACTAGTTTACCGGTTTTGTTTGTAAACGATAGGGATGGTAAATCATAATACTGTAATATTTCCATAGGCATTGATTGTGTGTTGATTTTTGATTAAAAATTAGGTTGTGAAATATAGAATTTAGTAAACTCTAAGGCGGTATAAGTTCATGGAGAACTTGGTGGGATGAGTATTATGAGTACATATTAATTTCAAATACCTCCTGAAATATTACTTTATCAGAATTATAAAAGGAAAAGATAGGGTAAACGAAGAAATAACTTTTAAAAAAAGCATCAATTTATAGCGTATTTCTGAAAAATATAACTATTTTTGTCGCCAACAAAGCAAAGAAAATCATTCAATATTTGTAAACCTTAAATTTTCAAAAGATGAAAGCTTATTTTTCTAAAATCTGCTACCAAGTTCTCCATGAACTTATCTGAATATATCCTTAATTTATCTATTATTTATCTGATTATTAATATATTGTATGTTTGATCGGAATGAGCTAAAATAGTATTTAACATATTCCTGTTTTGTCTGTCTTATCCTTATTTTACGTTTTGTATAATTATATATGTATCATTATTTTGTAATGAGCGTGTGCCGGTATAGAAAAACTTTTAATGCCTTATTTCAATTAATTTTAAGCAGGTTCATGGGAAAAACAATTTTAAAAATTACCTTTGCAATATTCTAAGTTTTATCTCAAATAAAAAGCATATGAACAAAATGAGAGTTTTTTTATTGTTTGCTGTTTTGGTTGGTGTGATAAGTGCTTGTCAATCAAAGAGCGAACAGACTGCGGGACAAGAGCAGGATACTATGGATGATAGTCTGGCTGTTGCTCCTACAGAAGATGAGAAAACAATCTTCGGGGTAGTAGAAGATGCTTCGATGAATAATTTTATGTTGGTTACTTCGAAAGGAGATACAGTGTTCGTCAGTACGATGGATCAGGAGCCGAGTGAAGTCGGTGGCTTCGAACTGGGAGACACCGTACAGGTGAATTACATAGAAGAAGAGGAAGAGCCGGGATCGAATACGATACCAACTGCAAAGAAAGTGATTGTAGTAGGGAAGAAGGCGGATCGGACTAATGACTAATTAATAATCTAATCAGAACTACAGAATGAAAAAGAAAATGTTGGCAGCAACTCTGTTGATGGGTTTATTGGCTGCATGTGGAGGTAACTCTGCCTCAATTGTTGGCTCATGGGTAGAACCTGTGCCGGGACTGGAAGGACAAGTACAAGGTATTAAGATGGAAGAAGGAGGCGTTGCTTCTTCTGTCAATATGGCTACTTTGGTTTATGAAAGCTGGAAACAGGAAGGAACTAAACTGATTCTGACAGGAAAAAGTATCGGTAATGGCCAGACGATTGAATTTGTGGATACGATGGATATCAAGAGACTGACGGCTGATTCTTTGGTTCTGGATAACCAAGGAATGGAAATTCGTTACGCAAAGCAGAAGTAATTTGTTTGCTGTAGAATTAAAAAAGCTACTTTCCTGATGATTTGTCTTTCGGAAAGTAGCTTTTTTATAGCTTTTCAGAGATGCTGCTTACAAAAGGTCTAAAGCTTTGAAAGCTTTCACTAACTTTTCTACAGCACTGTCTATTTGTTCTTTGGTGTGAGTAGCCATCAATGCCACGCGTACCAATGTGTCTTGCGGAGCACATGCCGGCGGAATAACCGGATTGATGAATACACCTTCGTCGAAAGCTAACTTAGTAACCATGAAAGTCTTCTCCGTATCGCGTACATAAAGAGGAATGATAGGAGACTCAGTAGCACCGATCTCGAAGCCTGCTTCACGGAAACGTCTCAGAGCATAGTTGGTTGCTTCCCACAGAGCGTTCAGTCTTTCCGGTTCATTCTGGATGATATGAAGCGCTTCCAGAGCAGCTGCTGTTGCAGCCGGAGTGTTGGATGCACTGAAAATATAAGTACGTGCATTGTGTCGCAGCCAGTTGATGATAGAAGAATCAGCAGCGATAAAACCGCCGATAGAGGCCAGTGACTTACTGAAAGTACCCATGATCAGGTCTACTTCGTGTGTCAGACCGAAATGGTCGCATACACCACGTCCCTGTTTTCCGAATACACCCAAACCGTGAGCTTCGTCTACCATGATAGTAGCATTGTATTTATGTTTCAGGCGAACGATTTCGGGTAGGTTTGCCAAGTCACCTTCCATAGAGAATACACCGTCTACTATGATCAGTTTCACTGAATCCGGATTGCACTTCTGAAGTTGCTTTTCCAGATCCGCCATATCGTTGTGCTTATATTTTAATTGCTGTGAGAAGGAGAGACGACGGCCATCTACGATAGAGGCATGGTCACGGTCATCACATATTATATAATCATTTCGGTCGGTCAGGCATGAGATAACTCCGGAATTAACCGTAAAACCGGTAGAGAAGCAAAGTGCTTCATCCTTGCCAACAAAGGCTGCCAGTTCTTTTTCAAGTTGAACATGAAGATCGAGCGTACCATTCAGAAAACGTGAACCGGCACAACCGGAACCGTATTTGCGCATGGCTTTGATACCTGCTTCAATCACTCTTTCATCTCCCGTAAGGCCAGTGTATGCATTGGACCCGAACATTAACACATGTTGTCCGCCCATTTCTACTTCTGTACCCTGCTTTCCCTCAATCTCACGGAAATATGGGTAAACGCCCTGTGCCATAAATTTCTGTGGCAGGTCGTACTTAGCTAACTTCTCTTGTAATAATCCCATGAATTATAATTTATTATACTCATACTCAGATCATTCGCTGATGATCTAATTTCCTTTTATCTTAACAAGTGTTTAAAACAGGGGGCAAAGATAACAAAATTTGCTTTTATCTGTTCTTTTTAAAAGAAAAAAGTTGCTCCCATGAGATTAGAAACCTCTAATAGATCAAAATTTAATATATTTGTATTACTTTTGTCGTCTACAATTGACAAAGATTAGCATGAACGAAAGAATGAAAAGAATAATATTCGTCGTCAATCCTATTTCGGGAACACAAAGTAAAGAATTGATTCTTAACTTGCTGGATGAAAAAATTGATAAGGCGAGATACACTTGGGAAGTAGTGTATACGGAAAGAGCCGGTCATGCAGTAGAGATAGCTGCCAAAGCTGCGGAAGAGAAAGCTGACGTCGTTGTGGCTATCGGGGGGGACGGAACAATTAATGAAATAGCTCGTTCGCTGGTACATACTGATACCGCATTGGGAATTATTCCCTGCGGATCGGGGAATGGACTGGCGCGGCATCTGCACATACCTATGGAACCTAAGAAGGCACTGGAAGTGCTCAATGAGGGATGCTTGGATACCATAGATTATGGTAAGATTAATGGTACGGACTTTTTCTGTACCTGTGGAGTAGGGTTTGATGCATTTGTCAGTTTGAAATTTGCTCATGCCGGAAAGCGCGGACTATTGACTTATCTCGAAAAGACGTTGCAGGAAAGTCTTAAATATCAGCCCGAAACATATGAACTGGAAACGGAAAACGGAGTCAGCAAGTATAAAGCTTTCCTTATTGCCTGCGGAAATGCGTCGCAATATGGAAACAATGCATATATAGCTCCACAAGCCACATTGACGGATGGTTTGCTGGATGTGACCATCCTCGAGCCTTTTACCGTTTTGGATGTACCCTCTCTTGCTTTCCAGTTATTTAATAAAACTATTGATCAGAACAGCCGGATCAAGACATTCCGTTGTAAGAAGTTGTGTATTCGACGGGCTGTGCCGGGAGTCGTGCATTTTGATGGTGACCCGATGGAGACGGAGGCGGATGTAAATATCGAACTTATTAAAAGCGGATTACGCGTAGTTGTGCCGAAGACAGAAGAAAAAGATGCGGCCAACGTTCTTCAAAGAGCACAGGAATATGTGAACGGAATAAAACTGATTAATGAGGCGATTGTGGACAATATAACAGATAAAAACAAGAAAATATTGAAAAAGCTGACAAAGAAAGTCTGAAATAAATGCCGATTTCTGATTTATTGTGTACTTTTGCAAGCTACTTAACGAAAAATATCATAAATATTAGAAAATATGTTCAGAACGCACACATGTGGAGAACTGAGAATCTCCGATGTTAATAAACAAATCACGCTGTCTGGATGGGTACAGCGCAGCCGTAAAATGGGAGGTATGACTTTCATTGACCTTCGCGACCGTTACGGTATTACCCAGTTGGTTTTTAATGAAGAAATTAATGCTGAACTTTGCGACCGTGCCAATAAACTGGGTCGTGAATTCGTGATTCAGATCACAGGAACAGTGAATGAGCGTTTCAGCAAGAATGCAAACATCCCTACCGGAGATATTGAAATTATCGTTTCCGAACTGAACGTTCTGAACACCGCCATGACTCCTCCGTTTACAATTGAGGATAATACGGATGGTGGTGATGATATCCGTATGAAATACCGTTATCTGGATTTGCGTCGTAATGCCGTACGCTCTAATTTGGAATTACGTCATAAGATGACAATCGAAGTACGCAAGTATCTTGATAGCCTGGGCTTTATAGAGGTAGAAACTCCTGTACTGATCGGTTCTACTCCGGAAGGTGCACGTGACTTCGTGGTACCTTCACGCATGAATCCGGGACAATTCTATGCACTTCCGCAATCTCCGCAGACATTGAAACAGTTACTGATGGTTTCCGGGTTCGACCGTTATTTCCAGATTGCAAAATGTTTCCGTGACGAAGACTTGCGTGCCGACCGTCAACCGGAATTTACACAGATTGACTGTGAAATGAGTTTCGTAGAACAGGAAGACATCATTTCTACTTTCGAAGGAATGGCCAAACATCTGTTCAAGACTCTTCGGGGTGTTGAACTGACCGAACCGTTCCAGCGTATGCCTTGGGCTGATGCCATGAAATATTATGGCAGCGACAAACCGGATTTGCGTTTCGGCATGAAGTTCGTTGAACTGATGGACATCATGAAAGGTCATGGTTTCTCTGTATTCGATAATGCCGCATACGTTGGCGGTATCTGTGCGGAAGGGGCTGCAACTTATACCCGTAAACAACTCGATGCCTTGACTGAATTCGTCAAGAAACCGCAGATTGGTGCGAAAGGTATGGTGTATGCTCGTGTAGAAGCAGACGGTACGGTGAAATCAAGTGTAGACAAATTCTATACACAGGAAGTGCTGCAACAGATGAAGGAAGCATTTGGCGCTAAACCGGGTGATTTGATTCTGATTCTTTCCGGCGACGACGTGATGAAAACACGTAAGCAACTTTGTGAACTCCGTTTGGAAATGGGTTCCCAATTGGGATTGCGTGATAAGAATAAGTTTGTTTGCCTTTGGGTGATTGACTTCCCAATGTTCGAATGGAGTGAGGAAGAAGGCCGTCTGATGGCTATGCACCATCCGTTTACACATCCGAAAGAAGAAGATATTCCATTGCTGGATACTGACCCGGCTGCTGTGCGTGCTGATGCTTATGATATGGTTGTCAACGGCGTGGAAGTCGGTGGAGGATCTATCCGTATTCACGATGCCCAGTTGCAAGCCAGAATGTTCGAAATCCTTGGTTTCACACCGGAGAAGGCACAGGCTCAGTTTGGCTTCCTGATGAATGCCTTCAAGTATGGTGCACCTCCTCACGGTGGTTTGGCATACGGTCTTGACCGTTGGGTGTCTCTTTTCGCCGGTCTGGATTCTATCCGTGACTGTATCGCATTTCCCAAAAATAACTCAGGGCGCGATGTAATGTTGGATGCACCGTCTGAAATTGATCAGACTCAACTTGACGAACTCAACCTGATCGTTGATATCAAAGAAAATAAGTAAACGATGAACAAATATTGTTCTCTTTATAATACCACCCTGTCACTCATAATTAATTTATTATTAGTGATGGGGTGCTTTATTCTCTGTCGTGTCATCTTTCTGATAGAAAATTTGAAGGCTTTTTCCGATCTTTCAGCCGGACGAATCTGGAGAATGTTCGAGGGAGGATTCCTTTTTGATACTTCTGCCATTCTTTATACGAATCTTCTGTATATTTTCCTAATGCTGATTCCGCTTCATTATAAGGAAAATGTAATATATCAGAAGATTACAAAGGGGATTTTTGTGACAACCAACCTGATTGTCATTATTATGAACCTGATGGATACGGTTTATTTCCAATATACCCATCGAAGAACGACTGCGTCCGTATTCAGCGAATTTAAGAATGAAGGGAATCTGGGAGGTATTATAGGGACAGAATTATTGAATCACTGGTATCTGACGTTGTTTGCCATTGCTTTTGGTTATGCTTTATTTAAGTTGTATCGTAAGCCGAAGCCGGTAAAGGTAGAGCGTATGCCAGTTTATTATACGGTTCATTTGCTTACTTTGGGGCTTGGAGTGTACTTGTGTATCGGCGGAATGCGTGGCGGATTTACCGGCATGGTGCGTCCAATCACAATCAGCAACGCCAATAAGTATGTAGACCGGCCGATGGAGACGGGGATCGTACTGAATACCCCTTTTTCTATCTTCCGCACGTTTGGAAAGACCTCATTTGCCATACCTCAGTATTTCGATAAAGAGAAGATGGAAGCTTTGTACACGCCGGTGCATATGCCTGCGGATAGTGTGCAATTCAGGCCGTTGAATGTGGTTGTTTTTATTCTGGAGAGCTTTAGCAAAGAGAATAGCGGCTTTCTGAATGAAGAACTGGACAATGGAACCTATAAGGGATATATGCCTTTCCTTGATTCGTTGATGGCTGAAGGTCTGACTTTTAAATATTCATTCTCTAATGGTATGAAGAGTATCGACGGAATGCCTTCCGTATTGTCGGGTATCCCGATGTTTATAGAACCGTTCTTTCTGACACCATCTTCTTTGAACACGGTATCCAGTATAGGCGGGGAGTTGGGCAAAAAAGGATATTACACCGCTTTCTTCCACGGGGCGGACAATGGCTCTATGGGATTTGAAGCTTTTGCACGTACGGCAGGGTACACCAATTACTTTGGTCGTACGGAATATAATGAGGCTAATCCGGGTAACAAGGATTTTGATGGGCATTGGGGAATTTGGGATGAGAAATTCTTCCAGTTCTTTGGCAATACTTTATCCGGTTTTCAGCAGCCTTTTGCAGCTGCGTTGTTCAGCCTTTCTTCCCACCATCCGTTTGCAGTTCCAGCAGAATACGAAGGCGTTTTTCCGAAAGGGAATAAAGCTATTCGTCAGTGCATCGGATACACGGATCATGCTTTGAAGTTGTTCTTTGAAAAGGTTTCGAAAGAACCGTGGTATAAAAATACGCTGTTCGTATTTACAGCAGATCATACCAACTCGCCGGAACGTCCGGAGTATGAGACGGAAAGCGGGTTGTTCTCTGTTCCTGTAGTGTTTTATCAGCCGGGAAGTAATTTGAAAGGTTTCCGTAAAGATGTGATAGCACAACAAATTGATATTATGCCTACTGTATTGGGGTATTTAGGGTATGATAAACCATTTGTTTCCTTTGGGTGTGATTTATTGAATACGCCTGCTGAGGATACGTATGCCGTAAATTATATCAATGGAATATATCAATTCTTTAAAGGTGACTATTTATTGCAGTTTGATGGCCGGAACGCCGTAGCCATGTATGCGTTTAAAACGGATAAATTGCTGGAACATAATCTTCTGGGTCAGATTGATGTACAACAGTCGATGGAAGATGAACTGAAAGCAATCATTCAGCAGTACATGATACGAATGAATAACGACGAACTTGTTGTGAAATGAAAGAATCAGTGCGCATATTTCGCTTTATAGTAATCGGAACGATGAATGCTTTGATCATGGCCCTTGTTGTGTGGCTGATGATGAGAGAAATGTCATTCGAAGGTGACTATATGGTGGCTAATGTAACTGCGTATATTATAGCCCAGATTCATAACTTTATCTGGTGCAAGTATTGGATATTCCCCGTAGAAAAAAGAAAGAACAATGTCTGGAAACAGATACTATTCTTCTGTTCTGCTTTCGGGGTTGCTTACACTGCGCAGTTTTTATTCCTTATTTTGTTGGTAGAAGGTCTGGATGTTAATGAATATCTGGCCCAGTTCCTTGGATTGTTTATTTACGGAGCTGCCAACTTTATTGCTAATAAGAAGATTACTTTCCAATAAAAAAAGGATATAATACGGAGATTCACAAGAGTTGCTATTCAGGCTTTTCTCTTGTGGACCTCTTGTATTATTTCTATCGGTGATTAATTGTGATTCTGCTCGCTAATCCAAAAAACGTTTGGTGAGTCCGTCATATTCATCAATTCGACGGTCACGGAGAAAGGGCCACCAGCGGCGGACGTTCTCCGAACGTTCCATGTCTATTTCAACTACCATGTTTTCAGGATGATCGTTGCTTGCCTGTGCCAAAAACTCTCCTTGCGGTCCGGCTACGAAACTATTTCCCCAAAACTGTATGCCGTTCGTTTGACCGGAAGGGTCGGGCTCGTGCCCTACACGGTTGACAGAGATAACCGGAAGACCGTTTGCCACTGCATGAGCACGCTGGGAGATTATCCACGCATTGAGCTGACGGGCTTTTTCATCGTCCGTATCGTTGCTTTCCCAGCCGATGGCGGTAGGATAAATTAGAAGTTCAGCCCCTTTTAGTGCCATCAGACGGGCAGCTTCCGGGTACCATTGATCCCAGCATACCAGTACTCCTAGTTTGCCTAAGGATGTCTGGATCGGTTCGAAACCGATATCTCCGGGGGTGAAATAAAACTTTTCGTAATAGGCAGGATCATCGGGAATGTGCATTTTCCGATATTTTCCGGCAATACTTCCGTCGCGGTCGAAAACGATAGCTGTGTTATGATATAGGCCCGGTGCGCGTTTTTCAAAGAGTGAAGCAACAAGCACTACCTTATTAGCCGCTGCCAGTTCGGAGTAGAAACCTGTAGATGGGCCGGGGATAGGCTCAGCAAGGTCAAACAGATTCGTATTTTCTGTCTGGCAGAAATAAAGTGAATTGTGCAACTCCTGCAGCACGATCAGTTGTGCTCCGTGAGCAGCACAGGCTTCAATGCTTTTAGCGAGGTTCATCAGGTTGACCCGAATATCTGCGGTATTGGATTGTTGGATTAATCCTACTTTTATCTTTTTCATGATGAATAATTATTTAATATGCTACTGAAATGTCCGTTATTGGATAACACCTGACGGATACTGCATGGTGACGCAATGCAGAGAACCGTGTTGCTTGATTAATGCCCGGCAATCAATACCGATGACCTGATGTTTAGGAAATGCTTGTTGCAATACTTCTCCCGCTTTCCGGTCATTATCTGGCTGTTGATAGGTGGGGTAAAGAATTGCATCATTCATAATCAGAAAATTGGCATAGGTAGCAGGCAGTCGTTCACCGTCTTCTTCTACCTTGTCTGCCATTGGCAAAGCCAGCAGGCGATAGGGCTCTCCTGTCAATGTGCGGAATGTTTTTAATTGTTCCTCCATGGCATGCAGTGCTTCATAATGTTCGTCTTCGGTATTGTCGCATTTCACGTAGGCAATGGTGTCGGTGGAACAGAAGCGTGCCAAGGTGTCGATATGACTGTCGGTATCATCGCCGGCCAGATAACCGTGATCCAGCCAGAGGACTTTCTGCAGGTGGAAAGTTGATTTGAGATATTCTTCTATTTCTACTTGATTCAGTTTCCCGTTCCGGTGGGGGGAGAGCAGGCATTCGGTGGTGGTAAGCAGTGTCCCCATACCGTCGCTTTCGATGGAACCTCCTTCGAGAACGAAGTCAAGACAGTCTATATACTGGCCTTTCAGCGCTCCGGCTTTTACAGCCTGTCCGGTAATCAGATTATCCAGTTCGGAGGCGAACTTCAATCCCCAGCCGTTGAATGTGAAGTCGAGCAGGGAAGGGTTGCCGGTATCTATCATGGTGATAGCTCCGTGGTCGCGTGCCCATGTATCGTTTGTCTCACATCTCAGAAAGCGGACATTGTCCATGTTTACGGTAGCCACTATCTGTTTCTTTACTTCTTCGGGCTCGGGAGTCACGATTAATAATAACTCACGTTTGGCTATTTCTCTGGCTATATTGACAAAACATTCTTGTACTTCTTTCAGCATATATGCCCAATCTGTACCGGCATGCGGCCATGTCAACTGTATGCCGCTTTGCAGATGCCATTCGGCAGGCAGGTGAGGAGCTCTCATTTCTACCTGTACAGTCATATTCTTTCCAAAGTTCAATTGCAAATCTTTTTCCGAGCCACTGGGGCTGGGAAGTCCAACCATGATTCCCATCAGATTATATTATATTTAGTTATAAAATCAGTTTATAAAATGAGCAGGTACCAGTCTTTTGACACATACCTTATGCTTTGGTTTCCTGTTTCGGCTTCCGGTCAAAGAATGGATTCTTTGAAGAGGCGCTCACCGGAATAGCCATAACCATTTTGCAGTCTTTCAGCCAATTGAGGCGTTGTGCTGCCAATCCGGCAGAGAACATGACACGGGTATCTACACGCATATCGGCTGCTGTGGCACAAGCGGAGCCGATGGCGATGCCAACGTCAATACTGTTCAATGCACAGGGGACGTCTTCCGTGCGTCCGGCACATGTCGCAAATCCGCAATGTCCGCAATTCAAACCTTGTGCCTGTTCGCGTGTTCCTATCAATACAACACATTCGGCACTCAAGATGTTGTCGGCATCCCGAAGGAAAAACTTCATTCCGTGTTCTTCTACCATAGCTATCATTTTGTCCGACAACAGTTTAATATCTTCATCGGTAATCAAGGCCACTTCAATGATATCAATCCCTTTTCCTTTCGGAGCAGTGCGTGCGGCGGTCATCATTTGGCGTGCTACCTGTAATATATGCTCATGACGGGCATCTCTTTCGTTCAGTATCATAACTTTTCTCGAATTAATTAGTGAGGCAAAGATAACGTTTTTCAAGAAAATACTACCTTTGCCGGAAAGAAAGAATTGAAAACGCCATGCTACATATCAACAATGCTTGTATCGCTTTTGGGACAGAAGTACTTTTTTCCGGATTAAATCTGAATCTGGAGAGGGGGAAAACCGCCTGTATTGTAGGGCAGTCCGGCTGTGGAAAGACCTCATTGCTAAATGCGGTGATGGGCTTTGTGCCGTTAAAGGAGGGGACCATAAAAGTAGGAGATACCTTGTTGGATAAATCAACTATAGATATAATCCGGCGGCAAATTGCATGGATTCCACAAGAACTGGCCTTGCCTTTTGAATGGGTAAAGGAAATGGTGGCTCTTCCGTTTGATCTGAAAGTAAATCGTTCCGTTCCTTTTTCGGAAGAAAGGCTCTATGAATATTTTGATGATCTGGGGCTGGAACATGATTTGTATACTAAAAGGGTGAATGAAGTCTCAGGCGGACAACGTCAGCGTATCATGCTGGCAGTGGCTGCGATGCTCAACAAACCTTTGATCATTATTGATGAACCGACATCAGCGTTGGATGCCGGGTCAACAGACAAAGTGCTGGCTTTCTTCAGGCGGCAGGCAGAGAAAGGGGCGGCTGTGTTAGCTGTATCACATGATAAAGACTTTGCTTCGGGCTGTCATTATTTAATAGAACTATAAACGATATTTAATACTAGCATAAAGGGAATTTATTTTGGGAACCATCGATATTTCATATTATAATTTATTTATTGGCTTGCTATTGCTTGCCATTCCGTTCTTTTATCTTTGGAAGTTCAAGACGGGGTTGCTGAAACCTGCCGTGATAGGTACGCTTCGAATGATTATCCAGCTATTTTTTATCGGTATATATCTGAAGTATCTTTTCTTGTGGAATAATCCCTGGATTAATTTCCTTTGGGTGATTATCATGATATTTGTTGCCGGACAAACAGCGTTGGTACGTACTCAACTGAAACGGAGCATCTTGCTGATACCGATTTCTATAGGTTTTTTGTGCAGTGTAGTAGTGGTTGGATTGTACTTTATCGGTGTTGTCCTCCAGTTAGATAACATTTTCAGTGCTCAGTATTTTATTCCAATATTCGGTATTTTAATGGGGAATATGCTTTCAAGTAATGTGATTGCATTGAATACTTATTATAGCGGACTGAAGCGGGAACAACAATTATACCGTTATTTATTAGGAAATGGAGCTACACGCCAGGAAGCTCAGGCACCATTTATAAAACAGGCCATCATCAAGTCATTCAGTCCTTTGATTGCGAATATTGCAGTGATGGGATTGGTGGCTCTGCCGGGTACGATGATCGGACAAATTTTGGGAGGAAGCAGTCCGAATGTGGCAATCAAATATCAGATGATGATTATGGTTATTACCTTCACGGCTTCCATGCTGTCACTGATGATTACTATTTCACTGGCTTCCCGAAGATCATTTGATGCATACGGGAAGTTATTGGAAGTAACGAAAGAAACGAAGAAATGACTGTTACCGACCGGATATTCCAAAATGTGGCGGAACTGTCTGTTCCGAATTTTTTCATTACTGTAGAGTTCTCGGTAATGGGAAATGAAATGCCGGAACATATCGAATCTTTCGTTTTGGAAAAATATCAAGCTATTCTTCATGGTGCAAACGGACGCAAATTTGTCTATACAGAAGGAGGGTGGCGTCTTTTTTTCACTTTCTTTCCTACAGACAAAGTGGTAGATGAACGGTATGCACTAAAGAATAAGGTGCAGATGAAGTTTCACAAATAAATATTTCTTCCATTCAGGAAAGAGATCCGGTGAGTTATTGCATAGCTTGCAGTTTCTCCCTCATACAGCGAAGCTGAACGAATTGTTCTCCTGTTTGTATATACCCGCCTTCCAACATTCGTTTTGAAATTTGGAATTTATCAAGATGATGGAGTATGTACTTTTCCACACCTGATGATTGCTTTTTGGTGAAAGACAGGAAGTCAACCTTTCCATTTTCGTGAATAAATACTTTCGCTTTAATCGTACGGAGCCCCGAATCTTTGCAATGTTTGGCTTCTGCTTTATCTATCCAAAAGATAGCTGTAGCTTTTACAGTATCTACCATACAAGTTTCTGTATTATCAACGCTCATGTTTTCATCGATTGACTCATCGGAATTCTGATTCTGTTTCATTTGGCAGGAAACAGCCAGAATAATTACTAAACAGCAGGATAGAATTGTTTTCATCGTGTTCTAATTTTAAGGATATACGACAAATTTACTAAAAAAACGATAAGATGGGAGCTTATTCCTATTTTATTTGCTATATTTGCAACCAAATTTTCTCTAAATAATGAAAATTAAGGAAATAGTAAGCGCCCTTGAACGATTCGCGCCTCTGCCATTGCAAGACGGATTTGATAATGCCGGCCTGCAAATCGGATTGACAGATGCGGAAGCAACAGGGGCTTTGTTGTGTCTTGACGTTACTGAAGCTATCTTAGATGAAGCTATCGCGTTGGGGTATAACCTCGTCATATCGCATCATCCTTTGATATTTAAAGGTTATAAATCCATTACTGGCAAAGATTATGTGGAACGCTGTATGCTGAAAGCAATAAAAAATGATATTGTGATCTATTCAGCACACACTAATCTTGATAATGCACAGGGAGGGGTAAATTATAAGATAGCCGAAAAAATCGGATTAAAACATCTGAAAGTGCTTGAACCAAAAGAAAATAGCCTGATGAAGCTGGTGACTTTTGTCCCCATTGCTCAGGCGGATATTGTAAGGAACGCACTTTTTGCTGCCGGTTGCGGTAATATTGGTAACTATGATTCATGTAGTTACAATCTGGAAGGGGAAGGGACATTCCGTGCCAAAGAAGGAACACATCCTTTCTGTGGAGTGATTGGAGAACTCCACCGGGAAGGAGAGGTGAGAATTGAAACAATTCTTCCTGCATTCAAAAAGTCGGAAGTAGTCAGGGCACTATTGTCTGTTCATCCTTATGAGGAACCTGCATTCGACTTGTATCCGCTACAAAATGAGTGGGCACAGGCAGGATCGGGAATCGTTGGCGAACTGGAAGAGCCGGAAACGGAGATGGAATTCTTGAAACGTATAAAGAAAACGTTTGAAGTAGAGTGTCTGCGTCATAACAAACTGACAGGGAGAGAAATACAGACAGTGGCATTGTGCGGAGGTGCCGGAGCATTTTTGCTTCCGCAGGCAATCCGGTCGGGAGCCGATGTTTTTATTACAGGTGAGATTAAGTATCATGATTATTTTGGTCACGAAGGAGATATCCTGATGGCAGAAATCGGTCATTACGAAAGCGAACAATATACAAAAGAAATTTTTTATTCCATAATCCGGGATTTATTTCCTAATTTTGCGCTCCAATTGAGTAAAATAAATACGAATCCCATAAAATATTTGTAAGTAAAATGGCTAGAGAAGCAAAAAAAGATCCGAATGAGTTGACGGTGGAACAGAAGTTGAAAACACTGTTCCAGCTGCAAACTATGTTGTCTAAGATTGATGAAATCAAGACATTGAGAGGTGAACTTCCATTGGAAGTGCAGGACCTTGAAGATGAAATCGCTGGTTTGAGTACCCGTATCGACAAGATCAAAGCTGAAGTGGATGAACTGAAATCTGCTATTGCAGGTAAGAGAGTAGAAATTGAAACGGCAAAAGCTTCAGTAGAAAAATATAAGTCACAACAAGACAACGTCCGCAACAACCGTGAATATGATTTCTTGACGAAGGAAATTGAATTCCAGAGCCTGGAAATCGAACTTTGCGAAAAAAGAATCAAAGAATTCAGTGCGGACAGAGAAGAAAAAGAAGCTGAAGTAGTAAAGAATGAACAAATACTCAGCGAAAGACAAAAAGACCTCGAACAGAAGAAGGGCGAACTGGATGAAATTATCTCTGAAACTAAACAGGAAGAAGAGAAGCTAAGAGATAAAGCCAAAGATCTGGAAACTAAGATTGAACCGCGTTTGTTGCAGTCATTCAAACGTATCCGTAAGAACTCCCGCAATGGATTGGGCGTTGTATATGTACAACGTGACGCGTGCGGTGGTTGCTTTAACAAGATTCCGCCTCAGAGACAGTTGGACATCCGTTCCCGTAAGAAAGTGATCGTTTGCGAATATTGCGGACGTATTATGATCGACCCGGAATTGGCTGGTGTACAAATTGAGCATAAAGTAGAGGAAGCTCCGGCTACTACTACCAAAAGAGCAATCAGAAGAAAAACTGCTGAATAAGATACCATATTTGAATATGTATTCGAAAGCCTCGCATTATTGCGGGGCTTTTTTTATTTCTTCTAACTTTACTATCCCTTTAAACAAACCTAACCTTGAATTGTTATCTTTTCATTTCATAAAAACCTAAACCGAATATGAATGTACGAGCGTGGAGCGTATCGCTCCTTTTGTTTCTTTCAACTGTAACTGCGGTTGGACAGACAGTGAACCGCTATTTGAATACTCCTCTTCCTAAAGAATGGGAAGAGAGTGGAGAAGTGTTTCAACAGACTCTTCCGGTGGACGACCACTGGTGGAAGTCTTTTCAGGACACCAAACTGGACTCTTTGATTGCTTTGGCAGTAGATCGCAATTATTCCGTAGCGATGGCAATTAATCGTATAGCTGCTGCACGTGCCAATCTTTGGGCAGAACGTGGAAATTTCTTTCCATCTATCGGACTGAATGCCGGATGGACCCGACAGGAAACCAGTGGAAATACCAGTACCTTACCTCAGTCTACAGATCATTATTACGATGCTGCACTCAGTATGAGTTGGGAAATCGATGTCTTCGGCAGTATCCGTAAACGGGTAAAGGCGCAGAAAGAAAACTTTGCCGCCAGCAAAGAGGAATATGCGGCGGTTATGGTTTCTCTGGCATCAGAGGTAGCCTCAGCTTATATTAACCTGCGGGAATTGCAGCAGGAACTTGAAGTGGTAAATAAGAATGTAGCTTCTCAGGAAGAAGTTTTGAAAATCACGGAAGTACGGTATAATACCGGACTTGTTGCCAAGTTGGATGTGGCACAGGCCAAATCCGTTTTATACAGTACTAAAGCCTCTATACCACAATTAGAGGCAGGTATCAATCAATATATTACGACACTGGCTGTTTTGTTGGGTATGTATCCGCAAGAAATACGTCCTGTATTGGAAACTACTGGAACATTACCTGATTATATGGAACCGATCGGAGTAGGTATGCCGGTTGATTTATTACTGAGAAGACCAGACGTACGAAGTGCGGAGAGAAGTGTGAATGCCCAAGCTGCATTACTTGGCGCTTCCAAGTCCGATTGGCTGCCGAAGATCTTTCTGAAAGGTTCGTTTGGCTATGCAGCCCGTGATTTGAATGATCTGGTGAAAAGTAAAAGTATGACCTATGAGATTGCTCCGTCATTGAGTTGGACTATTTTTAGTGGAGGACAATTAGTGAATGCAACAAGACTGGCTAAGGCACAGTTGGATGAATCTATCAATCAATTTAATCAGACAGTTCTGACTGCGGTACAGGAAACGGATAACGCCATGAACTCCTACCGGAACTCGATCAAGCAGATTGTAGCTTTGAGGGAAGTGCGTAATCAAGGTGTTGAAACTCTGAAACTTTCACTGGAACTTTATAAACAAGGGCTTTCTCCTTTTCAGAATGTGCTTGATGCACAACGGTCTTTGTTATCTTATGAGAATCAACTGGTACAGGCGCAGGGTAGCTCGTTACTGCAACTGATAAGTCTTTATAAAGCGCTGGGAGGCGGTTGGAGAGAATAAAAGAATCTATAAATAAAATATAACCTAACGGATATGAAAAAACTAATGTATATTTTTCTTGTGTTGTCGGTATTGACTGGTTGCAAGGAGAAAAAAGACGCCGGAGCAATGAAGGGAATGCCGACTCTGGCAATTAGCGTAGCGAAACCTATAGTGAAGGACATCACTTTGACGAAAGATTATCCGGGCTATCTGACAACGGAAAAAACTGTAAATCTTGTGGCCAGAGTGAACGGAACATTACAGTCTGTCTCTTACGCACCGGGTGGACGGGTAAAAAAAGGGCAGTTGCTGTTTGTAATAGAACCTACCTTATATAATGATAAGGTGGCACAAGCGGAAGCTGAACTGAAAACTGCTCAGGCACAATTGGAATATGCCCGTAATAATTATAGCCGTATGAAGGAGGCTGTGAAAAGTGATGCTGTGAGTCAGATACAGGTGTTGCAGTCGGAATCGTCTGTGACAGAAGGAGTAGCAGCTGTCAGCAATGCGGAAGCTGCTTTGAGTACAGCGCGTACAAATTTAGGATATTGTTATGTTCGTGCCCCTTTTGACGGGACAATCAGCAAGTCGACAGTGGATGTCGGCAGTTATGTCGGCGGTTCTTTGCAGCCGGTTACGCTGGCTACCATTTATAAGGACGATCAGATGTATGCGTATTTTAATGTTGCTGATAATCAATGGCTGGAGATGTCGATGAACAATCAGCAGCCAACGAAGGAGCTTCCGAAAAAGATCATGGTTCAGCTTGGGAAAGAAGGTACGGAATCCTATCCGGCAACACTGGATTATCTGTCACCGAACGTAGACCTGAATACAGGAACTCTGATGGTACGTGCCAATTTTGATAATCCGCAGGGAGTACTGAAGAGTGGATTGTACGTCAGCATTACCTTACCTTATGGAGAGGCCGATCATGCAATTCTTGTGAAAGAGGCTTCCATCGGAACCGATCAGCTCGGTAAATTCCTGTATGCCGTCAATGATTCGGACATAGTACACTATCGGCATATTGAAATAGGACAACTGATTAATGATACCTTACGGCAGGTGTTGGGAGGACTTTCACCACAGCAACGATACGTTACCGAAGCTCTGATGAAGGTCAGAGATGGAATGAAGATAAAGCCGATACCCTGATGCGGTCGGCTTGTTGGTTATCTTCAGACGATGCAGGAAACTGTTTGTCCTTATATAAATATTAATCGTAAACTTATATATTATGTTTTCTAAGTTTTTCATTAACCGACCAATTTTTGCTACCGTACTTGCCCTGCTCATTGTGGTAGCCGGTTTGGTCGCACTCAATATATTGCCCGTGGCGCAATTTCCGGAGATTACACCTCCGACGGTTCAGGTATCGGCTGTCTATCCCGGTGCGAATGCCGAAACTGTAGCCCAAACGGTAGGACTCCCCATCGAGCAGCAGGTAAATGGGGTGGACGGTATGCTCTATATGTCTTCAAATTCTTCCTCTTCGGGAGCATATTCGCTGACAATTACATTTGCCGTCGGTACAGATATCGATATGGCTACCGTACAAGTACAGAACAGGGTAAGTGTTGCGCAATCATCCTTGCCGGAACCGGTAGTGGTGCAGGGGGTAACTGTGCAGAAACAGTCTTCGAACATTGTCATGTTCCTGACAATGACTTCGAAAGACTCCGTCTACAACAGTCTCTATCTGACTAACTATGCCAAATTGAATTTGGTCGATCAGTTATCACGTGTGCCTGGCGTAGGAGCTGTTAATGTTATGGGAGCAGGTGATTATTCCATGCGTATCTGGCTGGATCCTGAAGCCATGCGCATCCGGAATATTTCTCCGGCGCAAGTATATCAGTCCATTCAGTCTCAGAATATGGAAGTGTCCGCCGGCTATATCGGTCAACCGATCGGACAGGACAATAAAAATGCCTTTCAATATACACTTAATGTACAGGGGCGACTTACTTCTCCGGAGCAATTCGGGAATATTATCATTCGTCGGGAACAGGATGGGGCAATGCTTCGCCTGAAAGATATTGCGCGAATAGATTTGGGGTCTGCTTCTTATAGTGTAGTATCACGATTGAAGGGGATGCCTACCGCAGCGATTGCTATCTATCAGCAGCCGGGCTCCAATTCGCTGGACGTTTCAAAAGGAGTGAAGGCTAAGATGGAGGAACTGGCGACCAGTTTTCCTACAGGAGTAGCCTATAACGTAACTTTGGATACAACGGATGTAATTCATGCTTCTATTGATGAAGTAATGGTGACATTTTTTGAGACAACGCTGCTGGTAGTACTGGTTATTTTCCTGTTTTTGCAGAACTGGAGAGCGGTTATTATTCCTTGTATCACAATTCCTGTATCGCTGATCGGTACATTGGCAGTTATGGCGGCATTTGGTTTTTCGATCAATACGCTGACTCTGTTCGGATTGATTCTGGCAGTTGCCATTGTAGTGGATGATGCTATTGTGGTGGTTGAGAATGCTTCAAGATTGCTGGAGACCGGACAATATTCAACTCGTGAAGCAGTCACAAAAGCTATGGGGGAAATTACGGGGCCGATTGTCGGAGTGGTGCTTGTTTTGCTTGCCGTGTTTATTCCGACGATGATGATCAGCGGTATTTCGGGGCAGTTGTATAAGCAGTTTGCACTGACAATTGCTGCTTCTACCGTATTAAGCGGTTTTAACTCACTGACACTGACACCTGCTCTTTGTGCTCTATTCCTCAAAAAGAGCAAACCGTCTAACTTCTTTATATACAAAGGATTTAATAAAGCGTATGATAAGACGCAGGGAGTCTACGATAGTACGGTGAAATGGTTGCTTCAACGTCCGCTTATCTCTTTTGTATCTTTTGCTATTCTGACAGTGATTGCCGTAATACTCTTTATGCGTTGGCCGTCGACATTTATTCCGGATGAAGATGATGGTTATTTTATTGCAGTTGTTCAGCTTCCTCCGGCAGCCAGCCTGGAACGTACACAAGCTGTCGGGGATAAAATCAATGCTATTTTGGATTCTTATCCGGAAGTGGAGAATTACATTGGAATCACTGGTTTCTCCGTGATGGGCGGAGGTGAGCAAAGTAACTCCGCAACCTATTTTGTTGTCCTGAAAAACTGGGACGAAAGGAAAGGGAAGGAGCATACGGCTGCTGCCGTTGTCGACCGTTTTAATGGCGAAGCGTATATGGAGATACAGGCAGGACAAGCATTTGCTATGGTTCCTCCGGCTATTCCAGGATTGGGTGCTTCCGGTGGCTTGCAACTTCAATTGGAAGACCGGAGGAATCTGGGACCGACAGAAATGCAGCAGGCTATTGACGCATTGCTTGCTTCTTCTCATTCCAAACCGGCCTTAGCTTCTGTATCCAGTCAGTATCAGGCAAATGTCCCTCAATATTTTCTGAATATCGATCGTGATAAGGTGCAATTTATGGGCATTGCTCTGAATGATGTATTTTCTACATTAAGCTATTATATGGGGGCGGCATACGTTAATGATTTCGTTGAATTCGGTCATATTTATCAGGTGAAGATCGAAGCGCGTGATCAGGCACAACGCGTCATTGATGATGTCTTAAAACTCAGTGTGGCTAATTCGGCAGGAGAGATGGTCCCCCTTTCTTCTTTTACCAAAGTGGAAGAGCAGTTGGGACAGGATCAGATCAATCGTTACAATATGTATTCAACAGCTGCCTTGACTTGTAATGTAGCGCCCGGAAGCAGTTCCGGACAGGCTATTCAAGAAATGGAAACTTTGTTTAAAGAACAGCTGGGAGATGAATTTGGCTATGAATGGACGTCAGTTGCCTATCAGGAAACACAGGCGGGAAATACGACCACCATTGTTCTGGTCATGGCCTTGATTGTAGCATTCCTTGTTTTGGCTGCGCAATATGAAAGCTGGACCAGTCCGGTGGCTGCCGTGATAGGTTTGCCGGTGGCCTTGTTGGGAGCAATGATAGGATGTATGATAATGGGAACTCCGGTCAGCGTATATACACAAATTGGTATTATCCTGCTTGTTGCACTTTCGGCAAAGAATGGTATTCTGATTGTAGAGTTTGCCCGTGATTTCCGTGCTGAAGGAAACTCAATTCGTGAGGCTGCATACGAAGCAGGACATGTCCGCTTACGTCCGATCTTGATGACTTCTTTTGCTTTTGTATTGGGAGTAATGCCTTTGCTGTTTGCTACTGGGGCTGGTGCGCAGAGCCGTATAGCGTTGGGTACTGCGGTTGTTTTCGGTATGGCGATGAATACTTTATTAGCGACAGTCTATATTCCTAATTTCTATGAATTGATGCAGAAACTGCAAGAGAAGTTTAGCAGGAAGAAAAATGATGATGTGAAAAAAAATACGGATATGTAAAAATAGAATATCGATTGAAAAGCTTTCGGAGACAAGAAAAAGATGGTGTCACTATGTGCTTGGGATACTTACACTATGTGTGTGGTATAGTGTAAGTATCCTGACCTTATAGTGACATTATCTTTATAGCGCGTTATAATCGGGAATATCCTGAAGAAAGGTATAGCTCTGATGGGCGTAATCCATCCGGCAACAATAATGCTGCATTCCATTACTTACTATCAGATAGTCAACTTTCAATACCATATTATAGCGGGTTATCTGATCGAATACCGCTTGTGTGATCTCGATGTGCGGAGCTTTGTATTCTACGATCATTCGTGCTGAAAGGTCTCTCCGGTAAAGCACCGTATCACATCTTTTAGTTGTGCCGTTCAGCTTTACCATTACTTCGTTAGCAAGGAGTGCGTTCGGATATCCTTTGTGTGCAATAAGAAAGTGAACAAAGTGTTGCCGTACCCATTCTTCCGGGGTAAGTGCGACATATCGTTTGCGAATCACGTCGAAAATTACATTTTTTCCGTTTCGTACGTTTATTTTAGTGTCGAATACTGGTAGGTTTAACGATAACATTTATTATTTTTGTAAGTTAAATAACGGTTTCCATTATTGGAACCACAAATTTAATAGATAATTATGAAAACGAAAGAAGAAATCGTAGCTAATTGGCTGCCCCGTTACACAAAACGTAACCTGGAAGATTTTGGAGAGTATATTCTGTTGACTAACTTCAACAAGTACGTAGAGATTTTCGCAAATCAGTTTGATGTTCCTATTTTGGGTAGAGATGCCAATATGATTTCCGCTACAGCCGAAGGCATTACAATGATCAATTTCGGTATGGGAAGCCCTAATGCCGCTATTATCATGGATTTATTAGGAGCTATTCATCCGAAAGCCTGCTTATTTTTAGGTAAATGTGGTGGTATCGACAAGAAAAATCAAATTGGCGATTTAATCCTTCCTATTGCCGCTATTCGTGGTGAAGGAACATCCAATGATTATTTTCCACCTGAAGTTCCCGCTTTGCCTGCATTTATGTTGCAGCGTGCTGTTTCTTCGTCCATTCGTGACTATGGCCGTGATTATTGGACGGG
The DNA here is from genome assembly GCA_947646015.1 of uncultured Bacteroides sp. Taxonomy (GTDB): domain Bacteria; phylum Bacteroidota; class Bacteroidia; order Bacteroidales; family Bacteroidaceae; genus Bacteroides. The sequence continues at coordinate 49,247 of CANSEY010000025.1, forward strand.
TACTGTCTACACCACCAATCGCCGTATTTGGGAGCATGACGAAGCATTCAAGGAGTATCTGAAAAAGACACGTGCGATGGCGGTTGATATGGAAACGGCCACTTTGTTCAGCTGTGGCTTTGCCAATCATATTCCGACAGGAGCATTGTTATTGGTATCTGACCAGCCTATGACTCCGGATGGAGTGAAAACTGATAAAAGCGATAATCTGGTTACCAAGAACTATGTAGAAGAGCATGTTGAGATTGGTATCGCTTCTCTGCGTATGATTATTGATGCAAAGAAAACTGTAAAACACTTGAAATTCGACTGGTAACTGCCGGTCTTTCTAAAAAATATATATGGCAAAACAAGAGCTGACCTGTGATGACATCCTCAAAGAACTGAGGGCAAAGCAGTATCGTCCCATCTACTATTTGATGGGAGAAGAATCGTATTATATCGATTTGATTGCCGATTACATTACTGATAATGTCTTGAACGAAACGGAAAAAGAGTTCAACCTGACTGTAGTGTACGGTGCTGATGTGGATGTAGCGACAATCATAAATGCTGCCAAACGCTATCCTATGATGTCCGAACACCAAGTGGTGGTAGTCAAAGAAGCGCAAGCGGTCCGGAACATCGAAGAATTATCGTACTATCTTCAGAAACCGCTTCATTCCACTATTTTGGTGATATGCCATAAGCATGGAACATTGGATCGTAGGAAAAAGTTGGCAGCTGAAGTAGAAAAGACTGGTGTTTTGTTCGAGTCTAAGAAGATAAAAGATGCCCAGCTTCCGGCCTTTATTGCTTCCTACATGAAGAGAAAAGGAATAGATATGGAACCTAAGGCAACAGCTATGCTGGCTGATTTTGTCGGCTCGGATTTAAGTCGTTTGACAGGTGAATTAGAAAAGCTGATTATCACTTTGCCTACGGGACAGAAACGTGTAACTCCCGAACAAATTGAGAAGAACATAGGCATAAGCAAAGATTATAATAACTTTGAATTGCGGAGTGCTCTGGTTGAAAAAGATATTCTGAAAGCAAATAAAATAATAAAATACTTTGAGGAAAATCCCAAAACGAATCCAATTCAAATGACATTGTCTTTGTTATTCAGCTTTTATTCAAACTTGATGTTAGCATATTATGCGCCTGATAAATCGGAGCAGGGTATTGCTAATATGCTAGGGCTAAGAACTACTTGGCAAGCTCGGGATTACTCAATTGCGATGCGCAAATATAGTGGAGTAAAGACAATGCAGATTGTTGGTGAAATACGATATGCCGATGCAAAATCAAAAGGAGTGAAAAATAGTTCAATGTCTGACGGAGATATTCTTCGTGAATTAGTGTTTAAAATTTTGCATTAGGAAAACTGAATACTCTAAATAAACAAAAGGCATATACTTTTACTGTAAAACAGATTAAGTATATGCCTTCTTTATATACTGCAAATTAGTTGTGTCAGACTCATAACCAAATCTTCTTTTATAGACGAATATTTTACAATGGATCTGTTGTTCTCTTTTTCCTGACTTTTATGAATGGAAAGGAATTTGAAGATCTTTTGCTTCTCTTCTTTAAGTTCAATTTTGGTAATTTCTCTCTTTTCTAGTTTTTGAGGTTATGTTATATTCATTTTCAAAATTGAAAAAATCTGATTTAATTCAGACTATAAATATAGAATGGCAAATCGTATTAGCATAAATGGTTTTGCATAAATTGGAAGGATCATCTTTCTTTTCCTGAATTGATAAAATGTCATTTTGATAATTTGTGGGATAATTGGGATATTTTGCTGTCATTTTTCTAGTTGATCTTAATTTGGGTATTGATAAAATAGGTGTAATTTATTATAATACAGGTGTTTAATTCAATTTTAGAGCTTCTAGAATTGAAAAAAAACAATTGATCGACTGAATGTGCGGAAATATGGCAAGGATTTACGATTTGCGAGGTACTTCAGAAGAAAATGTAAAAGAAGATTTGAAGAGTTCTCAATATACATAAGTAAATAATGCATTTTATTCCTTGATTTATTGTTTTTGCAACTATTGATATTTACGTTTGTGTAATCATGCCTGTTTGTTTGTGAAGTTTATATCTGTGAATAGATTACAAATGTTATCAATCCAGCTGAATCACAAAAGTATACTGATTGTTTTACAGTAGTAATATGCAGTTTATAAATGTAATAGGAGAGTGGTTAACAATTTGTTTTTTATATGTTATATCATTGTATACCATATAAATATACTCTAATATTGAATTATAGCTCTAAAATTACTGTTTGAGTGAAGCATATTTTTGTGAATATTGTATTTACTTATTTCTTATCCGTATATATAATGCTGTAAATCAATATAATATATTGTTTTGTTAAATCTAAAATATCATTGTAATTTATGTTTTATTTTGTGTTTTACAAACGTATTAGTCTAATTGTGATAATGATCACACATTTGTAATATTGTTATTTTTATACTTGTAATTTGCATTTGTGATTTGTAATGTTTACCTTTGTATATCCGTAGTGGTTATTAGTATTTTTGTGAAACCAACGTTTAATACATACAATTGTGACAAGAAAGAAGCTGTATGGAGATAAAAGACAGAATTAGAATGATAATGGAGAGAGAAAAAGTTCCTCCAAGAGTTTTTGCTGAGACAATTGGAGTCCAGCAATCTACTCTCTCGCATATTTTGAATGATCGGAATAAACCAAGCTTGGAGGTTGTAATGAAGGTACATCAGACCTATAATTATGTAAATCTTGAATGGTTGCTTTATGGTAAAGGCGAAATGATAGCATCTGCAGAAGATGCTTCTGCAGTTTCTTCCAATGGAGATTATCAGCCTTCTTTGTTTGATGAGAATCCTGTAAATCCGTCCAAAGAGACGATTAATCCGGAAAATCGCAAGGAAATGGCATTAAGAACAGCCGAAAATGCACCTAAAGAGATTGTAAAACAGGAGATTAGGTACATAGAAAAGCCTGCCAGAAAAATCACTGAAATAAGAATATTCTTTGATGATAATACTTATGAAACCTTTCGACCTGAAAAATGAGAGGTAAAATCGGTGGTTTGAGCAAATTCCTGTATCTTTGCACCGGAATACGAATTTATACTTTTATATCCATACATGAAGAAATTTATTTTAGATCTGACAGTTACTGAGAATATCAGATTGAATGCAAACTATGTATTGCTGAAATTGACATCTCAGTCATTGCTGCCCGAGATGTTGCCGGGGCAGTTTGCCGAACTTCGGGTGGACGGTTCATCTACTACATTTTTACGCCGTCCTATTTCTATTAATTTTGTAGACAAGCGACAAAACGAAGTGTGGTTCCTTATTCAGTTGATTGGAGACGGAACAAGACGTTTAGCAGAAGTAAATTCGGGCGATGTGATCAACGTAGTACTTCCTTTGGGGAATGGCTATACAATGCCTCAAAAGCCTTCTGATAAGCTTTTGCTTGTGGGCGGAGGTGTCGGAACAGCCCCTATGTTATATTTAGGTGAACAATTGGCGAAAAATGGTCATAAACCTACCTTCCTTTTAGGGGCTCGTAGCAATAAAGACTTGTTGCAGCTGGAAGAATTTGCTAAATATGGAGAGGTATATACTACTACAGAAGACGGAAGTCACGGAGAAAAAGGATACGTCACCCAGCATTCTATATTAAATCAGGTACATTTTGAGCAGATTTATACTTGTGGTCCTAAACCGATGATGATGGCTGTGGCAAAATATGCCAAAAGTAATCAGATAGAATGTGAAGTTTCTTTGGAAAATACAATGGCTTGTGGAATTGGAGCATGTCTCTGTTGTGTGGAAAATACGACAGAAGGACATTTGTGTGTATGTAAAGAAGGTCCTGTTTTTAATATAAATAAACTACTATGGCAGATTTAAGTGTAAACATTGGTGAATTGCAGATGAAGAACCCGGTGATGACTGCATCTGGTACATTTGGATATGGTGAAGAGTTCTCGGATTTCATTGATATAGCGCGAATAGGCGGTATTATTGTAAAAGGAACTACTCTTCACAAACGTGAAGGTAACCCATATCCTCGTATGGCAGAGACTCCTTCCGGTATGTTAAACGCTGTAGGACTTCAAAATAAGGGAGTTGATTACTTTGTGGAACAGATATATCCTCGTATAAGAGACATTCAAACGAATATGATTGTAAACGTGTCAGGGTCTGCTATTGAGGATTATGTGAAAACTGCAGAGATCATTAATGAACTTGACAAAATTCCTGCTATAGAACTAAATATCTCGTGCCCTAATGTAAAGCAAGGAGGTATGGCTTTTGGTGTGTCAGCAAAAGGTGCTTCTGAAGTAGTAAAAGCGGTACGTGCAGCTTACAAAAAGACACTTATAGTTAAACTCTCTCCGAACGTTACTGATATCACAGAAATTGCCCGTGCAGCAGAAGAAAGTGGTGCGGATAGTGTATCATTAATCAATACATTGCTGGGAATGGCTATTGATGCGGAACGTAAACGTCCTATTCTGTCAACTGTGACAGGAGGAATGTCCGGTGCTGCTGTGAAACCGATTGCCTTGCGTATGGTTTGGCAAGTTGCAAAGGTGGTAAATATTCCTGTCATAGGCTTGGGAGGTATTATGAACTGGAAAGATGCTGTTGAGTTCATGCTTGCCGGTGCTTCTGCGATCCAGATTGGTACGGCAAATTTTATAGATCCGGCTGTTACAATTAAAGTTGAAGATGGTATAAATAATTACTTGGAAAGACACGGATGTAAGTCAGTAAAAGAAATTATTGGTGCGCTTGAGGTATAATTGAAAACATACAATAACCCTTCGCATATAATACGAAAGAAAAATGCTATTTTACTTTTTAAGTATATTGAATAAAATCAGTACCGGAATGATAGATGAAAAGAGATTCCCAGTGCGAAGAGTAAAATAACAGATTTGTCTTTCTTATAGAACATAAATAAAAACGACGGTGAAAATTCTCATATTTTTCACCGTCGTTTTTATTTACATATATTTTTAGTCTTCCAGTAAGTCAGGGCGAAGTTTTTTGGTTCGTTCTAAAGATTGCTGTAGCTCCCATTCTTTTATTTTTGCTTCATGCCCGGATAACAAAATATCGGGTACTTTCCAGCCTTTATAGTCGGCAGGACGAGTATATACAGGTGCCGCCAACAGATTATCCTGAAAAGAATCAGAAAGTGCCGACTGTTCATCTGAAATCACTCCGGGGATGATACGGACAATTGCGTCCGCCATGACTGCTGCTGCCAGTTCGCCTCCTGTCAGCACATAATCTCCGATACTGATTTCTTTGGTGATCAGGTGTTCACGGATACGATAATCAATACCTTTGAAATGTCCGCAAAGGATAATCAGGTTTTGGGCCAAAGAAAGGCTGTTGGCCATTGGCTGATTGAACTGTTCTCCGTCGGGGGTCGTAAAAATCACTTCATCATAGTCGCGTTCAGCCTTCAGAGCGTTAATGCAGCGTTCGATAGGCTCTATCTTCATGACCATGCCGGCGAATCCGCCAAAAGGATAATCATCGACACGACGATATTTGTCTTCGGTATAATCGCGCAGATTGTGGATATGTATTTCTGCAAGTCCCTTATCCTGAGCTCGTTTCATGATGGAACAATTGAAGAAGCCTTCAATCATCTCGGGTAAAACTGTTATAATGTCAATACGCATAATCTTTATAATTTTTCGCAAAAGTACAAATATTCAAAGATAAACCTGTATTTTTGCCTTAAACAATCGAAGAAATATGGATATAAAGGAAAAAATAGAGGAATTGCGTGCTGAACTTCATCGGCATAACTATAATTATTACGTTTTGAATGCTCCCGAAATTTCAGATAAGGAGTTTGATGATAAGATGCGTGAACTCCAGGATCTGGAGCTGGCACATCCGGAATATAAAGATGAAAATTCGCCCACTATGCGTGTCGGCAGTGACATTAGCAAGAATTTCACGCAGGTTGCGCATAAATACCCTATGTTGTCTTTGGCAAATACATACTCTGAAAGCGAAGTTACAGATTTTTATGAGCGTGTACGAAAAGCGTTGAATGAGGATTTTGAGATTTGCTGTGAGATGAAATATGATGGTACTTCCATTTCTCTGACCTACGAAGATGGAAAACTGGTTCGTGCCGTTACACGCGGAGATGGAGAAAAGGGCGATGATGTGACAGATAATGTAAAGACAATCCGTTCTATTCCACTTGTGCTCCATGGTGACAATTATCCTTCTTCTTTTGAGATTCGTGGGGAAATTCTTATGCCCTGGGAAGTATTTGAGGAGTTGAACCGCGAAAAAGAAGCACGTGAGGAGCCGCTTTTCGCTAATCCGAGAAATGCAGCCTCAGGAACATTGAAGCTTCAGAATTCTTCTATTGTAGCTTCTCGCAAGCTGGATGCGTATTTATATTATCTTTTGGGAGATAATCTGCCTTGTGACGGACATTATGAAAATCTTCAGGAAGCCGCAAAATGGGGATTTAAAATCTCTGATTTGACGCGTAAATGCCAGACGTTGGAAGAGGTTTTTGAATTTATCAATCATTGGGATGTAGAACGAAAGAATCTGCCTGTAGCTACTGATGGAATCGTCTTGAAGGTAAATAGTCTGAGACAACAAAAGAATCTTGGTTTTACGGCGAAATCACCCAGATGGGCAATTGCCTATAAATTTCAGGCAGAACGTGCATTGACACGATTGAATATGGTAACTTATCAGGTAGGCAGAACAGGCGCTGTAACTCCTGTTGCCAACTTAGATGCTGTTCAGCTATCCGGAACGATTGTCAAACGTGCTTCATTGCATAATGCGGATATTATTGAAGGGCTTGATTTGCATATCGGAGATATGGTTTATGTAGAAAAAGGTGGCGAGATCATTCCTAAAATTACAGGAGTGGATAAAGATGCCCGTAGCTTTATGCTTGGTGAGAAGGTCAGGTTTATTACCAATTGCCCCGAATGTGGCAGCAAATTAATTAGATATGAAGGCGAAGCTGCCCATTATTGTCCTAATGAAACTGCATGTCCCCCTCAGATTAAAGGTAGAATAGAGCATTTTATTAGTCGGAAAGCCATGAATATTGATGGGTTGGGTCCTGAAACGGTGGATATGTTCTATCGTTTAGGATTGATTCATAATACGGCGGATTTGTATGAATTGAAAGCCGATGATATCAAAGGGTTGGATCGTATGGGAGAAAAATCTGCTGAGAATATTATTACGGGGATTGAGCAGAGTAAGACAGTTCCTTTTGAACGCGTCATCTTTGCTTTGGGAATTCGGTTTGTTGGCGAGACGGTAGCAAAGAAAATAGCCAAGTCGTTCGGAGACATTGACGAGCTGCAACAGGCTGACCTTGAAAAGCTGATAAGTATCGATGAAATCGGGGAAAAAATAGCGCGAAGCATTCTTCTGTATTTCTCAAATGAGTCTAACCGAGAGTTAGTTGGCAGGTTAAAAGAGGCTGGGTTACAGCTCTATCGTACAGAAGAAGATATGAGTGGATATACGGATAAATTAGCCGGTCAGTCTATTGTGATCAGCGGCGTATTTACGCATCATTCACGGGACGAATATAAAGACCTTATTGAGAAAAATGGCGGTAAGAATGTGGGAAGTATCTCTGCTAAGACCAGTTTTATCCTTGCCGGTGACAATATGGGGCCAGCCAAACTGGAAAAAGCAAAAAAACTTGGAGTAACCATACTAAGCGAGGACGAATTTCTGAAACTTATATCGTAAGATATGAAAAATATTCGTACTTTTGCGCCTAATAAAATTAGAGATTATAATTAAAACTCATGATACAGACTAAATTGAAAGGAATGGGGGTAGCACTGATTACTCCTTTCAAAGAGGATGAAAGCGTTGATTATGATGCGTTGATGCGTTTGGTAGACTATCTATTGCAGAATAATGCGGATTTCTTGTGTGTGCTGGGGACTACAGCCGAAACACCGACTCTTACCGAGGAAGAGAAGAAAACCATCAAAAAGATGGTGATTGACCGCGTTAACGGAAGAATTCCTATTTTGCTGGGTGTAGGCGGTAACAATACACGCGCAATAGTAGAAACATTGAAAAATGACGATTTTACAGGAGTTGACGCTATATTGTCTGTAGTGCCATATTATAATAAGCCATCGCAAGAGGGAATTTATCAGCATTATAAAGCCATATCGGAAGCTACGGAACTTCCTATCGTGCTATATAATGTGCCGGGGCGTACAGGAGTAAATATGACTGCTGAGACAACCTTGCGCATTGCCCGTAATTTTAGTAATGTAATCGCTATTAAAGAAGCTTCCGGTAATATTACTCAAATGGATGACATTATCAAGAATAAACCGGATAATTTCAATGTTATTTCCGGTGATGATGGTATTACTTTTCCATTAATAACCTTGGGAGCTGTTGGAGTGATCTCTGTAATCGGCAATGCTTTCCCGCGTGAATTCAGTCGTATGACACGTTTGGCGCTTCAAGGTGATTTTGCTAATGCACTCACTATTCATCATCGATTTACTGAGCTATTTGATCTTTTGTTTGTGGATGGAAATCCGGCAGGAGTAAAATCTATGCTGAATGCAATGGGGATGATTGAAAATAAACTTCGATTGCCGTTGGTTCCGACTCGAATTACGACATTTGAGGCAATACGTAAAGTCTT
>CANSEY010000026.1 GCA_947646015.1 uncultured Bacteroides sp.
GTAAGCCAGCAGATTTACAGTCTGCCCCATTTGGCCACTCTGGTATTTGCCCTTTATACGAAACCCAAACATTGAAATAGATAATAAAACTCCCGATTCCACTTATTTAGGTTCTTCTTTTTCTTGAGCCTCTTGTCGGATTCGAACCAACGACCCCGAGATTACAAATCACGTGCTCTGGCCAACTGAGCTAAAGAGGCGTTTTTACTTAAAAAATGCAACCGTCACGTCCTAACGCGAGCGAAACGGCTGCAAATTTAGTTATTTATTTCTTTCCCGCAAAATATTTGCGATATTTTTATTTATTTCGTTGCTTTTCCTTGTATTTAACCAACTGTTTTTCCAATGCTTCCACACACAAGTCGACTGCTTCCTCAAAAGTATCGCATATTTTACTTGCATGAAAATCATTATTCGGAACCAGCACCGTAATGCCGGCTTCTTTATTCTCCGCAGTTTCTGGTTTAACTACCTTTAATGACACCTCCACTTTCTTTATATCTTCGTAATATTTTTCCAACTTAGACACTTTCTTCTGAATGAAAGCCTGCAATTGTTCTGTTGCATCAAAGTGAATCGATTGAATTCTAATTTCCATACTTACCTCCTTTTTTAGGCTCGTGGATGAGCTTGTTTATACACTTTTTTAAGTTCTTCAAAAGTGGTATGCGTATAAATCTCCGTAGTCGCCAGACTACTGTGACCCAAAAGCTCTTTCACCGCACCCAACTCCGCATCATTATTCAGCATCGTTGTGGCAAAAGTATGTCTCAACACGTGAGGACTACGCTTTTTAAGCGTTACCACCTTCGAAAGGTTCCGTTTCACTAAATTATAGACCAGATTCTTATAAAGCCGCTCACCATTCTCTCTTACAAAAAAGGCATCCGACCTTCCGGAAATCATTTCGTTTCTTATATCAACATACTCAAGCATCGTCTCTTTCAACTCATCGCCAAAAGGTATCAAACGTTGCTTATTCCTCTTTCCCGTTACTTTCAGAAGAGAAGCAGAGAAATCCACATCCTTATCATCCAGACCGATCAACTCAGAGAGACGCATGCCCGTAGCATAAAACATCTCAATAATCAGACGATCCCGACAACCTTTAAACCCTTCACCAAAATCTGTATCATCCAGCAATTTATTCATTTCACTCTCTTTCAAGAAAGAGGGAAGTGGCTTTTTATTTTTCGGTCCTGTTATTTTACGCAACGGATCGACGCTCACCTCTCCCTGCCTGAGAAGATATTTATAAAATGACCGGAGAGAACTTAGCTTACGGTTTACCGAAGTTGAAGTATACCCCTGATCCATCAGTGAAACAATCCACTCACGAACTAGTTCTGGCTTCACCTCCGCCGGATCAAACTTCTCCATCCTTTCCTGAGCAAACTCCCGCAACTGCGAAATATCCTCGCCGTAAGCCAGTACGGTTTTCTCAGAATAATTCCGCTCGTACCGGAGATAATCAAGAAAAGAATCTGTTAACATAATATCGCTACATCTATAATTCTGCAACGAATGTATGAAAAGAATTCAATAATTCAAAGGAAATTACGAATTATTAATCTTCTACTTGCTGAAGTTGTTGTACGTAAACTGCACGTTCTTTCTTAAGTCTTTTAGTTACAGACGGTTTATCAAACTGCTGTCTGCTTCTCAATTCTTTTACGATGCCAGTTTTCTCAAATTTTCTTTTGAACTTCTTCAGCGCTTTTTCAATGTTTTCGCCTTCTTTTACAGGTACTACAATCATTTTGTTACTATTAAATATGTTATGGTTTAAAATTTCCGCAGTCAAATTGCGCCGCAAAATTACACATACTTTCTTTATTCACAAAACTTTCGGCAATTATTTCTCAAAATCAATGCAAAAGGTACAGAAAGTAGTTATCTTTGGAGAGTATAACGATATAATATATATAATGTATGAAACAGTCTATCAGTGAACGAATACATGCATTACGCATGTGGTTTAAACCCAACATTCAAGCATTCATCATTCCCAGCACAGACCCTCACCTCAGCGAATACGTAGCACCGCACTGGAAATCAAGAGAGTGGATATCAGGATTTACCGGCTCGGCAGGTACGGTAGTGATTACTGAAAAAAAAGCCGGACTTTGGACTGACTCAAGATATTTTCTACAGGCAGCAGAGCAATTGCAGGGAAGCGGTATCGATCTATACAAAGAGATGTTACCGGAAACTCCAAGTATCACAAAATTCCTTTCCGACGAGCTACAGCCGGGCAAATCCGTAGGTATCGATGGAAAAATGTTCTCTGTTGAACAAGTAGAAAGTATGCAAGCGGAACTTTCAGCAAAGAACATTCAGATTGTGTTCTGCCCCGACCCCATGGACGAGCTTTGGGAAAACCGACCGCCCATGCCGGAGTCTCCCGCTTTTGTATACGATATCAAATACGCCGGCAAAAGTTGCTCTGAAAAGATTGCAGCCATTCGTACAGAGTTGAAAAAGAAAAGCGCAGAAAGCGTGATGCTGTCAGCTTTAGACGAAATAGCCTGGACTTTGAATCTGCGTGGCAATGATGTACATTGCAATCCGGTAGTAGTGAGCTATCTGCTTATAACAGAAAAAAAAGCAGTATTATTTATTGCACCGGAGAAAGTGACAGAAGAGGTACGGAATTATTTAGAAGAGCAACAGATAGAGATACAAAACTATTCAGATACAGAGATTTACTTATCTGATCTCAATAGTTCAAGTATCTTAATGAATCCTGCAAAAACCAACTATTCTGTTTTCTCTTCGGTAAATCCCCAATGCCGGATTATACGGGGAGAAGCGCCGGTAGCTCTATTGAAAGCCATACGTAACGAACAAGAAATCAAAGGCATTCATGCAGCCATGCAACGTGATGGCGTAGCATTAGTCAAGTTTCTGAGATGGCTGGAGTCGGCTGTTCCCTCCGGAACAGAAACAGAATTAAGCATTGACCGTAAATTGCACGCATTTCGTGCGACACAAGATTTATATGTAGGCGAAAGCTTCGATACCATCGCAGGCTACAAAGAACATGGAGCTATTGTACACTATTCGGCAACCGAGGAAAGCAACGCAACATTGCACCCGAAAGGTTTTCTTCTCCTCGACTCAGGAGCTCAATACCTGGATGGTACTACAGACATTACACGTACCATTGCGTTAGGCGAACTGACTACAGAAGAAAAAACAGATTATACATTGGTTCTGAAAGGACATATCGCACTGGCGATGGCCGTATTCCCTTCAGGTACCAGAGGGGCACAGCTGGATGTCCTCGCACGCATGCCGTTATGGAGTCATAAAATGAACTTCCTACATGGTACAGGTCATGGTGTAGGTCATTTCTTAAGTGTACACGAAGGACCGCAAAGCATTCGCATGAACGAAAACCCCATTGTATTGCAACCCGGAATGGTCACCTCAAATGAACCGGGAGTGTACAAAGGCGGTAGTCATGGAATCCGTACGGAAAACCTGACACTGGTATGCAGCGCCGGTGAAGGCCTGTTCGGTGAATACCTGAAGTTCGAAACAATTACGCTCTGCCCTATCTGCAAGAAGGGAATCATCAAAGAGTTATTAACTGCCGATGAGGTCGACTGGTTGAATAATTACCACCAGCAGGTATATGAAAAGCTGTCTCCCAAGCTGAACGAAGAAGAAAAGGCATGGCTGAAAGAAGCTACAGCAGTAATCTGACAAATCGGAAAAATAGCTCAGTCCTTACTGGCTGCAAAATAGTTATTTATGCAAGTCAGCGGCTGAATTTGAAATAAGTATAAAACAACAATCTATGGCTTTAATAAAATCAGTAAGAGGTTTTACTCCCGAATTTGGAGAAAACTGTTTTCTGGCCGATAACGCCACCATCATCGGCGATGTAAAAATGGGACAGAATTGTAGCATTTGGTTCAGCACCGTGTTGAGAGGAGATGTAAACTCGATCCGCATGGGTGATGGAGTGAACATACAGGACGGAAGTGTCTTACACACTCTTTACGAAAAATCAACCATCGAAATAGGTAACTATGTATCGGTAGGGCACAATGTGACAATCCATGGTGCAACAGTAAAGGACTATGCTTTGATCGGCATGGGATCGACCTTGCTCGATCATGCAGTCATTGGCGAAGGCGCAATCGTTGCCGCAGGCTCACTTGTACTGAGCAATACCATCATCGAACCGGGAAGTATTTGGGGAGGTGTACCGGCCAAGTTCATAAAGAAGGTAGATCCGGAACAAGCTAAAGAACTGAACCAGAAAATAGCTCACAACTACCTGATGTATTCTGACTGGTATAAATAATTTATACAAAATAGAGGGCGTTCAAAACTCGTATTCACCACAGACTGCACGGATTTACACAGATAAATATTATCGGTTATCAGCAGATTAAAAATCGTTTTGTGTAAATCTGTGTAATCTGTAGTGAGTTATGAAACACCCTCTATTTTATTTATTTCCTTTCGAACAGGAAACTTAAAAGTTTATCATATGCAGCACTTTCTCTGTTGCTCCGGAATTACCAATGACATAATTACCGGCATTCGTGCCGGTCTTCTTCAGGAATGCTTCATCGGTTAAAAGTCTGTCGAGCAATGTTTTCAGTTCATTGTAATCCTTAATGGAATAGGCTCCCCCGGCTTCGATTAGTTGCATAGCTTCCATAAATTTCTGGTATTTGGGTCCGAAAATTACCGGAATGCCATATACAGCCGCTTCAAGCGTATTGTGAATCCCGACTCCAAAACCACCACCGATATAAGCAATTTCCCCATAACGATAGATCGAAGAGAGCAAACCGAAACAATCGATTATCAAGCAGTCCGCCTTCCGGACATTCTTTTCATCTGCACGGGTATAGCGTACAGAAGGACGTTTCAATTTACCTATAATCTCTACCAGATGATTTTCATCGATTACGTGAGGAGCTATAATCAACTTCATCTCAGGGTGACTATTAAAATATTCGATGAAAAGATCTTCGTCCGGCCCCCATGAACTTCCTGCCACAAAAGTAAATGCACCGTTTTTAAACTGCTCCACCAACGGCAACTCTTTTGCCTGCTCCCGAATCTGCAGGACGCGGTCGAAGCGGGTATCTCCCACTACCGTTACCCTTGTGATACCGATCTTGGCAAGAAAACGCTTTGAAGCCTCATTCTGCACAAACAGATGATCAAAATCTTTCAGTACATTTCGATAAGTCCCTCCGTACCATTTGAAAAAAATCTGATCTTTGCGGAAAATAGACGAAACACTGTAGACGGGAATACGACGTTTGTGCAATTCGTCCAGATAGTTCTTCCAGAATTCATATTTAATGAAGAAAGCCATACAAGGATTCACGATATCCAGAAACTTCTTCACATTACGAGGTTTATCAAACGGCAAATAGCAAACAATATCTGCTCCTCTATAGTTCTTCCGGACTTCATATCCCGAAGGAGAAAAGAACGTTTGCAGTATTTTATAATCGGGATATCGCTCCCGTATACTCTCAATTAAAGGACGTCCCTGCTCAAACTCCCCCAGAGAAGCGGCGTGAAACCAAATGTAACGCTCGTCTTTCTCTACCTGTTGGCGAAGAAGATCGTACACCACCCAGTGCCCCTTCATCATCTTCCGGGGTTTGCGACTGAATGGTGCAGCCAAATGCACCAGAAGGTCGTAAATTCCTATTGCCAGATCGTAAAACATACCTCCGGATCCTTATTTCAAAACCTCTACGGCACGTTTCATGCGAGCCAATGTTTCTTCTTTTCCCAACACCCAGGAAATATCGAACATATGAGGACCTTTGCCCTCACCTACCAGTGTCAGGCGGAAAGCATTCATAATATTACCTGTATGATACCCCTTCTCGGCAATCCAGTCCATTACTATTTTTTCTTGACCTTCAATGCTGAAATCTTCAATTCCGGCCAATACCTCCGCCAGTTCGGTCATACATTTAGCCGAATCCTCTTTCCAGCGTTTCTTAACCGTCTTTTCGTCATATTCCGTCGGAGCCACAAAGAAGAAACTGCATACCTCCCATAGTTCTTTAACAAAGCTGACACGGTCTTTCATCATACCAACCACCGTCACCACTTTTTCGAAAGGAGCTTCTACTCCATGCTCTTTCAGCACCGGTACAAACAGCTCGGCTATCTCTTTGTCAGATTTCTGCTGAATGTAAGTATGATTGAACCAGATACCTTTTTTATAATCAAATTTTGCACCCGACTTGCTGCAACGATGCAGGTCGAACAGACGGATCAGCTCGTCCATAGACATCACTTCCTGGTCGTTACCCGGATTCCATCCCAGCAGAGCAAGGAAATTGATAACAGCCTCGGGCAGATAACCTGATTCACGATAACCGGAAGAAATCTCACCGCTCTTCGGGTCATGCCACTCAAGAGGGAATACAGGGAATCCCAAACGATCACCGTCACGTTTACTCAGTTTTCCATTGCCTTCCGGTTTCAGCAGCAAAGGCAAGTGGGCAAAAGCCGGCATAGTATCTTCCCAGCCGAATGCACGATACAGCAGCACGTGCAGCGGAGCGGAAGGCAGCCACTCTTCACCACGAATCACGTGTGACACCTCCATTAAATGGTCATCTACGATATTGGCCAGGTGATAAGTAGGCAGTTCGTCGGCCGATTTATATAAAACTTTATCATCAAGGATAGACGAATTGATAACCACTTCGCCACGAATCAAGTCGTTCACATGGATATCCTCGTTCGGTTCTATTTTGAAACGTACCACATATTGTTTTCCGTCAGTGATCAGCGCTTCCACTTCTTCTTTCGGGAGCGTCAACGAATTGCGCATTCCCACACGGGTAGACGCATCATACTGGAAATTAGCTATTTCAGCACGCTTGGCATCCAGTTCTTCCGGAGTATCGAAAGCGATGTAGGCCTTTCCGTTATCAAGTAACACTTGTACATACTTCTTGTATATTTCACGACGTTCCGACTGGCGGTACGGTCCGTATTCTCCTCCGAAGCTTACACCTTCATCAAACTGTATTCCTAACCATTTGAAAGACTCCAGAATATATTCTTCCGCACCCGGAACGAAACGGTTGGAATCCGTATCCTCGATACGGAAAATCAAATCTCCCCCATGCTGGCGGGCAAACAGATAATTATACAAAGCGGTACGCACACCACCTATATGCAATGCTCCTGTTGGGCTCGGAGCAAAACGAACTCTTACTTTTCTTTCTGCCATAATTTGCGTTAGTATAGGTAAATCGTGGCAAAATTAAACCTTTTTTTCCACACTATTGTTTTTTTTTGTACTTTTCGCAAAAAATTCAAGGGTTATGGAACACTGGAAGAAGAAAAATAGTTTCTCATACAAAGATTTGTTATATAAAGCGCTGATTTTCGTCGGTACTGTGGCGTTCATTGTTTACTTCCTGCCCCGTGACGGGAAGTTTAACTATCAGTTTGACATTAACAAACCATGGAAGTATGGCCAGTTAATGGCAACTTTCGATTTTCCGATCTACAAAGACGAAGCGGTAGTAAAACGGGAACAAGACAGTCTTCTGGCTTCTTTCCAGCCTTACTTTGAACTGGACAAAGAAGTGGAGAAGAGTGCCCTTGCCAAACTGAAAGAGAATTATCATGCCCATCTGAAAGGCATATTGCCTTCGACGGACTACATCCGATACATCGAGAGAGGCCTGAAAGCCATCTATCAATCGGGAGTCGTATCGACAGAAGAGATGCGGACCCTCCTCCACGACAGCATCTTTTCTGTCATGGTGATTGAAGATAAGTTGGCCAACCAACGGACGACCGACGGCATCTATACCGTAAAGAGAGCCTACGAGAATCTTATATCGGGTGATACCGCCCATTATAACAGAGACATCCTGCGGCAATGTGCACTCAACGACTACATTACCCCCAATCTCATTTACGATTCTGTGCGTACGGAGACAGCCCGGAAAGAATTGCTCGACAACTACTCCTGGGCAAACGGAGTAGTACAAAGCGGCCAGAAAATCATTGACCGTGGAGAGATAGTCAACAAACAAACCTATAACATCCTGGAATCTTTGCGCAAGGAATCTATCAAGCGAAGCGAATCCATCGGACAGAAGCGACTGATCTTGGGCGGACAAATCTTGTTTGTCGGCATATTGATACTCTGCTTTATGCTTTACCTGGAACTGTTCCGCAAAGATTATTATGAACGCAAAGGCAGCTTATCGTTGCTCTTCGCCCTGATCGTGTTCTATTGTGTCATCACGGCGCTTATGGTGACAAACAATATATTCAATGTGTACATCCTGCCCTATGCCATGCTCCCGATTATTATCCGGGTCTTCCTCGATTCGCGTACGGCATTCCTGACACATGTCATCACCATACTGATCTGCTCCATCACCCTAAGGTATCCCCACGAATTTATCCTGACACAAATAGCCGCCGGCCTGGTAGCTATCTTCAGCTTGAGAGAACTGTCACAACGTTCGCAGTTGTTCCGCACGGCCCTTCTGGTCATACTGACGTATGCAGCTATCTATTTCGCTTTTGAGCTGATCAGTGAAAACGATCTTTCGAAGCTGAACGTAAGTATGTATATCTACTTCATTATTAACGGTGTACTATTGCTTTTCGCTTATCCTCTGCTATTCCTGCTTGAGAAGACTTTTGGCTTCACGTCGAATGTTACGCTTGTAGAATTATCGAACATCAACAATGATCTGTTGAGAAGAATGTCCGAAACTGTTCCGGGTACCTTCCAACACTCCATGCAAGTGGCCAATCTGGCTGCTGAAGCTGCGATACGTATCGGAGCCAAAAGCCAGTTGGTACGTACCGGAGCATTGTATCATGACATCGGCAAAATGGAAAATCCGGCTTTCTTTACCGAAAACCAGTCCGGAGTGAACCCCCATAAGAATTTAAGTTATGAACAGAGTGCCCAGGTGGTTATCAGCCATGTGACGGACGGATTAAAACTGGCCGACAAGCATAATCTGCCTAAAGTGATCAAGGACTTTATCAGTACTCACCACGGGCGCGGAAAGACCAAGTTCTTCTACATATCCTGGAAAAACGAACATCCGGGCGAAGAACCGAACGAAGAAGTTTTCACGTATCCGGGTCCCAATCCGTTCTCGAAAGAGACAGCCATACTGATGATGGCAGACTCCGTAGAAGCCGCCTCACGCAGCTTGCCGGAGTATACCGAAGAGAGCATCAGTAATCTGGTAGATAAGATTATCGATTCGCAAGTACAAGAGGGGTATTTCAAAGAATGCCCGATCACATTCAAAGACATCGCGACGATAAAAGCTGTATTCAAAGAAAAGCTGAAAACGATTTATCACACACGCATCAGCTATCCTGAGTTAAAGAAGTAAGGAGTCCGGCACAAGCATCCTCAAGTATGTCGAGCACGTATTCAAAGCCCTCCGCACCTCCATAATAAGGGTCGGGCACGTGATCGGCAGGGATGCGGGTGCAGTATTCCGTCATCCGGTGGATCTTTTTCCACTCTGCCGGAGAGGGTGCTTTCTCCTTCAGATCGTCCATGTTCCGATCATCCATACCGATTATAAGATCGAAGTTGTAAAAATCTTCCGTACGGACAGGACGCGAACGATGTACCAGTTCATATCCTCTGCGGGCGGCATGGGCACGCATACGGCTATCGGGCAGTTCCCCCTGGTGATAAGCCAATATACCGGCTGAATCAATCACAAACTCTTTTTCCAGGCCGGCTTCTTTAATCAGATGAAGCATCACGCCTTCTGCCGTAGAAGAGCGGCAAATGTTGCCTAAACAAACAAAAAGTATTTTCTTTTTCATGCTTTCTTACTTTTGAAATATAAAGATATAAAAATCCGCATGCAACAACGTGCCGCATGGATCTCCCAGCTACGCGTTTCTGCATGCGGTATCATATAAGTACAGTCAATAATTCTACAACGAATTCAGTATTTTGTTCGCCTTATTCACTGTTTCGGCAGCCGGAACTTCAGGGAAGTCTCTCAAGTTAAATGTGGAGAGCATTTTTTCCAGCTTCTTAAATCCGGTCTTGTTTTTCTTATCCGTAAATTCCTTGCGAAGGATCGTTATCTTTTCGTGAGCCTGAACACCCTCGATCAATTTCTCGAAACGAATGGAAGAGCGTGCTCCCGGATAAACCAGATAAGTGTCTCCACCGGCCCAGGCCTCAAAACGTGAATCAAGCAGCGGCTCTTTCGGCCAACTATTATAAGCCCAACGCAGATAGCCGTCAAGATGATCTTTGGCAGAATAATAACTCATCCAGGCAGCCTCGGCAGGATCGGAGAAGGTAAAGGTATTCGGGAAAGCTTCCGTACAGCACGTATAATAGGTAGTAGGAAGATTGTTTTGTGCACGACGTGCCAATACCTCCGCCGGATAAGAAGCTCCGATAGGAATACAATAGTCGTAGATATCCGCTTCCAGTTCTTTGTGGAAGTTACCCGCCAGCGATACTTTAAACTCAGGATCGGCTTTGCGGATCACCTGCAATGTTTTCTGCATAACCTCCATCGGGCGTTCGTCCATGGCAATGGTACAAATATCGAACCAACCTTTCTCACGTAAATGTTTAGAGAATGACTTCAACATAGCCACCCACATCTCTTCGTAAGCTTTTTCGCCCGGAGCGGTTTTCACATACTGCATACTGTTTGTAGCCTGATCGAAATATTGGAAAGACAACTTCCACGGAACCATCGAGTAGCAATTGATCTGCTTGTCGATGCCCACGCTCATCATCATCTCTACCCACTTGTCGAACACATCATAATCGAAAGCCCAAGTGCCGTCCACTTTCTTTGTCCAGGTGACCATCGATTCAAAGTAGTCATAAGTCTGTCCGTTCCAGGGTTTATGCATGATGGAAGCCGTAATAATCTTCTGTCCGGCATCCGCCAGCATCTTCATCACAGGACGCATGGCATCTATGTGTGCCTGACTCCAGAGCGGAACCTGATAATAACGTGCCACGGCAAACGGACTCTGCCACAAATCGAGGTGGAAAGCCCACTGAGACGGGGCAGGCAACACGCGTGAAGAGACTTTGATATCCATCTTCAAGGTAGACAGACGGTTATCTCCGTCTTTCACCTCGACCGTACCACGATAGACTCCCGGTGACACAGTCTGGGGAACCTGGCAATTGATCCAGATGGCCTGAGTGCTTTTAGCTTCCATAGGCATCGAAGTCAGCAAGTGGTCAATCGGATCGGCAACCAACAGAGAGTCGTAAATGGAGTGATCGGGACGATAACCACAGCCGCCACGTCCGTCTTTATTCAATTCGTCGGTCATCACATAGCGGACAAAACCTCCGCTGAATGCATCGGCCGGAAGTACATCTCCCTTGGAGTTTTTAAATTCGGAGAGAGAATAGTTCAATCCTTTCAGGTCGGTACCGGTCCAGACAACAGCCTGCGCATGGAGTTTCTCACCGCGCCATCCCTCCAGCGTAATGCTTTTCTGCGGCTGGATCACAGGTACGGCATGTTTCGCATACCGGGTATCGGTATTTCCCCATTGTACCTGAGGGGCTTTGACTGCCGCCCATTCTTTTTCGGAAGGAGCAACCGGATCGGGCAATTCTTTATAAGACTGGATGGGGAACGGGGCCTGTCCGGTCGGTGTTCCACATTGTGTCACTCCTTGCTGGGCAAGAAGCGGGCCTGTACTAACCAGGCAAGAAAGCAAAAGTGTCGTGATTCGCTTCATGGTTTCATTTTTTAAGGGTAATATATTAAGATTGGTTTTCATTACATAGGATCTACATCATAGTAAACAATCAGCGATTTAAACCGTTCGTCTTCTATCATTTCACGTTGTACCCGCAAAAGTAATTCACGGGCACGACTCATCGGCGCATTTTGTTCTATTTTAACAACTATTTTTCGTATGAACAAAGTTTGAATACGGGCAACGGGCGGTTTATCCGGTCCCAGTATCCGGTTTCCGAACAATGCGCGCAGTTTCTCGGCCATGGTGTGTGCCATCACATCAAGCAACGTCTCGTTCCGGTTTTTCAGATAGACATACACCATCCGGTAATACGGAGGATAATGAAACATCTGCCGCTCAGCCAGTTGTCCCGCCACCATATCTTCATAATCGTTCGTCATCACCTGACGGATGATGGGATGGTCTATACTTTTGGTTTGCAACACTACCCTGCCCCGTTTATTTTTTCGTCCGGCACGTCCGGCAACCTGCGCCATCAACTGGAAGGCACGTTCGTACGAACGGAAATCGGGATAATTCAGCATCGTGTCCGCATTAAGTATCCCCACCACGCTGACGTGGTCAAAGTCGAGTCCTTTGGATACCATCTGGGTACCGATCAGTATATCGGTCTTTCCCTGTTCAAAGTCTGCAATAATTTTTTCGTATGCCGACCGCGTACGTGTAGTATCGAGATCCATACGTGCTACGGAAGCTTCCGGAAAAATCAGCTTCACATCATCTTCTATCTTTTCCGTACCAAATCCTCTGTGCATCAGCTCGACCCCTTCGCAAGCCGGACACGAACGGGGCAACTGGTAAGTATACCCGCAATAGTGGCAAGTCAGCTGATTGATACCTTTATGATAGGTCAGGCTGACATCACAGTTCTTGCACTTTGGTACCCATCCGCACGTGCGGCACTCTATCATCGGAGCAAATCCCCGGCGATTCTGAAACAGAATCACCTGCTGTTTATTATCGAGTGCCTCGCGGACATATTGCAGCAGCAACGGAGAGAACTGCCCCGTCATCCGCTTCTTGCGGTGCAACTCCTTTATATCTACCGGAATAATCTCCGGCAATTGAATTTCCTTATAGCGTTCTTTCAGTTCCACCCACCCGAATTTGCCGGTAGTGGCATTCTGCCAAGTCTCCACCGAAGGAGTGGCAGTACCCAGCAACGTCTTTGCCCCATACATCGAAGCCAGCACGATGGCAGCATTCCGGGCATGATAGCGCGGTGCGGGATCTTGTTGCTTATACGTATTTTCGTGTTCCTCGTCCACAATGACCAGTCCGAGATTCCGGAACGGGAGGAACACCGAAGAGCGTACCCCCAGAATAATATCGTAACCCTCCTCCGTCAACTGCTTTTGCCAGATCTCTACTCTCTCGGCGTCGGGGAACTTGGAGTGATAGATTCCCAACCGGGGGCCGAACACCCGTTTCAGCCGTTCGGTGATCTGGGTAGTCAATGCTATTTCGGGCAACAGATAAAGCACCTGCCTGCCTTGCCTCAACGTCTCTTCTATCAGGTGGATGTATACTTCGGTCTTTCCACTGGAAGTCACTCCGTGGAGCAGACAGACATTCTTCTCCTGAAAGCTCTGCATGATTTCATGATAAGCCCGTTGCTGGTGCTCGTTCAGCACGTTCAGTTCTACCGTCTTTCCGACCAAACGGTTCAACCGCCCGATTTCCTGATAATAGACCTCGAATATCTGTTTTTCTACCAATCCGTTGAAAATAGCGGGAGAAGCAGAGGCACGTTGCAGAAGTTCTTTCTTGGACACTTCTTTGGATGCACCGTCCCCCAACACGCCGGAAAGCTCCACATACTTCATCAACAACGCCAACTGTTTCGGAGCGCGCTCCAGCTCGTCAAAGATACGCCGGAGATTCTCTTCACCGGAAGCGTCTGCCGCCAGCCGGACCCGGGCTTCCGTTTTGGGTTTATAGGTGCGGCGGAGCTCTTCTTTTACAAACAGAGCTTCCTTGTCGAGCAGCGACTTGATAACGGTGAGAATGTTTTTCAATCCGCTCTCTTTCTCAAGTTTGGTGACACATTGCTCGGGTTCTTTAGCAAGCAGGTCGAGCACCAGTTGCTCGCGTTCAGAAAGAGGAGCATCCGCCTCGAAGTCGGGATTATACTCCACAATCGTCTCGCTCTCCAACTTCAGGCCGGAAGGCAATGCGGCTTTGTAAACATCACCCTGCGTACACAGATAATAATCGGCCAGCCATTCCCAGAACCGGAACTGACCGGGCAGCAGTATCGGAGAGGTGTCAAGTACGGTAGAAATCTCTTTGACTTCATATTCGGTCGGTGCATAGTGATGCACATTGCGAACAATGGCTGTATAGTACTTCTTCCGCCCGAAAGGTACAACTACCCGGCAACCTATTTGCACCTCTTCAGCCCCTTCGTCCGGAAGGGAATAGGTAAAGCAACGGGGCAGAGGCAAAGGTAATATGACATCTACATACTTTTTCATTGTGAGGACAAAGATACAAAAAATCCCCGACGCAAGCGCCGGGGATTCGTTTATCATAAAATGATTCTGTCTTCTTAGAAAATGTAAGCTGCGGAAATCTGCCACATTTTAGTCTTATAAGAGAAATCAGCCTCTTTCCATTCTGCCGTTTTATTCAACGGAATGTTATAATTGGCACCTACTTGTAAGTGTCTCAACAGCTTCACACCAGCACCTACATTGATTCCTACCTGAGCATTTTTTTTATTCAACCGTCCAAGCTCTCCATAGTTTTTATCACCGGAGAAGTTGAAATAGAAATCCGGACCGGCTGCTACATAGATACCCAATGCGCTACCCAAACCGATAGTATACTTTAAGTTGATTGGAATATCAAGCCCATTCTGTCTGATAGACTCATCACCGACTTTTACACCTCTCTGAGCAAATAAAAGGGCACCGTCAACACCCAGACCTACCAATGGAATAGTAACTTCAGCCATCGGACCGATAAAGAATCCGGTGAAGTTGTCTGTTTTTAAATCAGACTTATTAAAATCAGCTTTTGCCAGGTTTACACCACCTTTCACACCAAACTTGATAAGTTGTGCCTGAGCAGGCATAGCCATACCGATACATACAGCCATCATTAAAGCACTAATAATCTTTTTCATAACTAAGTTGTGTTTAAAATTCGGGACAAAGATATAGTTTTAAATTAAAAAAACATTAAATCTGTTTGCATATTTTCAGCAAAGCTTCCTATTCTATAACATTACGCTACCCTATTTTGTTTTTTGATAACGTTCATATAAAGGCACATGCCATCTATCGGAAAGCCCGTGTGAGCATCTTCCTAAGGCAGCATATACCAGTTGTGCAACTCGTCATACACCAGTTGCACAACTGGTATCGTCCGGGTTGCCCATCCGGTAGTTCCTTTCCTTAAAAGATACCCTTACCGTCTCAGGATGGAAACATTCAGATGCAGGCAAGAAGAAAAAAATACCTTTCCCGGAACAACGGACCGAAAATCCATGTACCTTTGTGGTACTTCAAGGAAAGATGCCAGAGTGATCGAATGGGCCGGACTCGAAATCCGGTGAACGGCTTGTCCGTTCCGTGGGTTTGAATCCCACTCTTTCCGCAATAATTTTGTTGTTTGTCCGTCTCCCCCACAAGTGGAGTCACCAAAAAAGAAGAGATGCACCGAGAAATAAGAATCTACGGCACATCTCTTTTTTTATGTCAAATGCAAGCGGAAGCTTTCTATGCCGGACGAGAGCATACGACGCGACTTTCTTCTTGCGTCCTCGGCGAGGAAGGCTTCCTTACTTTTTGAAGTGAATCAACATCAATACCGGGTTGTCATCGGCTTTCAGGCCGGCTGCTATCTCTTTCAATTCACCGCTCAGCTGACCGGCTTCGTAAGCATCCATCAGGTCTTCGGACTTCAGAACAGCCAAGCCGCAATCTTCGGGATAGCAAAAGAACATGATACCTTCCACACGTTTCGAAGCATCGTCTTTATTCTTCAACAAGTAACGGCAGACTTCCTGCGTGCGACAGTCGTACAGCCACTCTTCACTTTTCAGATCCAATGACTCGATACTGTTCATCGGCACTTCCATAGGTTGCTTAGTCAGAAAGAAATAAGCCCCCGCCGCTCCCCGTAAAAACAAACCATACTTGTTTCCCTCCTCCGAATGTGAAGGAGTACGGACGAGCAATGGCTCTAAGGTGCGGTCCGGATTCATTGCAAACAAGGTATCCGAGTCGGGATTGCCGATATAAAAGCGGGAGCCATTACGAATCAAAGAGGGTTCCAGAAGATAAGCGTATGAATGGTTTTCCGCATTGACAATAAGCTTGACGAGAATATTTCTTTTCTGCACATAGTCCAGTGAATCCAGATGCCCGTCCCGGGTGGAGACCAAAAGATAAGGATAGAAGTTGGCATCCTGATCGTCCGGCACCTTTGACTCCTGTTCCGCTATCAAATAGTCGGGAGAGAACAGGCACATGCGACTCATCCGTTTCCCTTCAGGGAAAGTAAAAGAGTGCTTGAACTTTCCGTCCAGAGAATAGACGTGAATCTGCTGACGGTTCATCTCCTTCAGGTAAAGTTCGCCGTTCGCCGGGTTTACATCTATCGAACCGATATCCTTGTATTCACCCGGGCCGTTACCGACCCTGTGGATGCGGTTGAGTGCTTTTCCCTGCCGGCTGAAGAAGCAGACGTCGTTTCCCCGATGTCCTTTGGTTATCACATATTGATCGGTGACCACTTCAACCGAACCGTCGAACAGAAATTCGTCGTTAGTCTCCAAAGGAATATAGCTTATGTCAGCAATATCCTGCAACACGATCTCCTTTTCGGGATAATCTTCATTCATATCAATCACAGGCAGAGCCTGATTCACTGCTTCCTTGCCCCCCTGACACGAAGCCAACGCAAGGGATACCCAAAAATAAAACGGGAGTCTTTTCATAGTACAAATTATTAACCGACGGGAAAGATACATATTATTACTGAAACCGATGTACTACTATACCCTAAAAATAAAAAAGAAGGAGATACCCGAACGGTCATCTCCTTCCTCCTACTTACTGAAAATTATACTTCATATTCCTGATATCAATGATTGGGCTTAATATCGAGTTTCACCGGATGAATCATATTTTCCGGTTTAAGGATCGTATCGAGGTCTTCTTTTGAAAGAATGTCATGTTCCAACACCAGTTCATAGACTCCCTTACCGGTCTCCTGTGCTTCTTTGGCAATCTTGGTAGAGTTTTTATATCCGATAACAGGATTCAGTGCAGTCACCACACCGATACTGTTGTGAACATCTTTCCGGCATTTTTCCTCATTGGCCGTGATGCCGTCTATACACAAGGTACGCAACGTATCGAAACCATTCATCAGCAAATCGGCAGATTCGAAACAGCACTGGGCCATGACCGGTTCCATCGCATTCAGTTCCATCTGGGCCGCTTCACCACTCATAGCTACACAAAGGTCGTTACCTATTACTTTATAGTCAATCTGATTCATCACTTCGGGAATAACCGGATTGACCTTACCCGGCATAATGGACGAACCGGGCTGCATGGCCGGCAGATTGATTTCGCCCAACCCGCAACGCGGGCCGGATGCCAAAAGGCGCAAGTCATTGCATATCTTATTCATTTTTACAGCTATACGGCGCATAGCGGAAGAGTAACCTACCAGACAAGAAGTGTCGGAAGTAGCTCCTATCAGATCATCGGCCAAACGGATATCCAGTCCGGTAATCTTCCGGAGAGCCGCTATGCATTTGCTTGCATATTCCGGCTCGGCGGTGATTCCGGTTCCGATGGCAGTAGCTCCCATATTGACGGTCAGAAAGTCCTGAGCAGCAAAGTCCAGGTTCTTGACTTCATCCTGAAGGATACTGGCAAAACCATTGAACGTCTGTCCGAGTGTCATCGGCACCGCATCTTCCAGCTGGGTGCGCCCCATCTTGATCACGTGTGCAAACTCTTCGCCCTTTCTTCTGAAAGCATCGATCACCTCCTTAAAATGTTTCACCAGTTTGAGGTGCGTATAATACATACCGATATGAATAGCGGTCGGATAAGCGTCATTGGTAGACTGCGAACGGTTAACATGATCATTGGGCGAACAATATTGATATTCCCCACGTTTATGTCCCATCAACTCGAGTGCGCGGTTGGCTATCACCTCGTTGGCATTCATGTTGGTGGTAGTTCCGGCTCCACCCTGGATCATGTCTACCGGGAACTGGTCATGATGCTTCCCTTCCAGAATTTCTTTACATGCACGAAGAATGGCATTTGCCTGCTCTTCGGTCAGCAGTCCAAGTTCAAAGTTAGCCATAGCGGCTCCCATCTTGGTAATGGCCAGTGCATTAATAAATAAGGGATACTCACAAAGATGATATTTGCTAATGCGGAAGTTCTCTATCCCCCGAAGGGTTTGTACGCCATATAAGGCGGTTTCGGGTACTTCACGTTCACCTATTAAATCACTCTCTGTACGAGTTGCTTTCGATAATTCTTCTTTCATAATATATCTTTATTAACAATTACATTCTTAACTGTGTTTACAATAACCAAACTTAAGCAATATTGTTTTGAAAGCATACATATTCGCAATTTAGTTAACATACTTTAAACAAGGAACAGTTTTTATACATGAAGACAAATAGATGTATCATATTGTAAACCTCCCCTCCCAACAGGGATTTTAATAAAATCTCCTTCATAATGAAAAAATATACTAATAGACAAAAACCTATTAACTTCTTTTTTGTTGATTAGCATATCATTTACCGATTCAGAGACAATTTATTCAATTATCTTTGCCAAAATAAAAAAGAAAGATATGATTCTACAATTGGCTTTTGTACTGACAGCTATCATTATCGGTGCCCGTCTGGGAGGTATCGGACTCGGAGTAATGGGCGGCGTAGGTTTAGGAATACTTACTTTTGCCTTCGGATTGCAACCCACAGCTCCTCCAATCGACGTGATGTTGATGATTGCCGCAGTCATCTCGGCCGCCTCCTGCATGCAAGCAGCCGGCGGGCTGGATTATATGGTGAAGCTGGCAGAAAAGTTATTGCGTAAGAACCCGTCACATGTCACCATATTAAGTCCCATTGTGACCTACCTGTTTACTTTTGTTGCGGGAACAGGGCATGTCGCTTACTCCGTATTGCCTGTGATTGCAGAGGTAGCCACCGAAACAAAGATTCGTCCGGAACGTCCCCTCGGCATAGCCGTCATCGCTTCGCAACAAGCCATCACGGCAAGTCCCATCTCGGCAGCCACGGTCGCCTTACTCGGACTGTTGGCCGGTTTCGACATTACCCTGTTCGATATTCTCAAAATAACGATTCCCGCAACCATTATCGGCGTACTGGTAGGTGCACTTTTTTCTATGAAAGTAGGTAAAGAGCTGGTAGACGACCCGGAATACCAGAAACGATTGGCTGAAGGATACTTCAACTCAAAGAAAATAGAGATTAAAGACGTACACAATAGGCGCAATGCAATGATATCGGTGTTGATTTTCATCTTAGCTACCGCCTTTATTGTATTTTTCGGCTCTTTCGACGGTATGCGCCCCACATTTCTGATCGATGGCGAAACAGTCACCCTGGGCATGTCTGCCATTATCGAAATCGTCATGCTTTCGGCAGCTGCGCTTATCCTGCTGATCACGAAGACAGATGGTATCAAAGCGACGCAGGGTTCTGTTTTTCCGGCAGGGATGCAGGCGGTAATCGCTATTTTTGGTATAGCCTGGATGGGCGATACGTTTCTGCAAGGCAACATGGGGCAACTGACCGAATCGATCGAAGGACTTGTCCGCCAGATGCCGTGGTTGTTCGGCATTGCCCTGTTCATAATGTCCATCCTGCTCTACAGCCAGGCTGCTACGGTACGTGCACTGATGCCGTTGGGTATTGCTCTCGGCATTTCACCGTATATGCTGATCGCCATGTTCCCGGCTGTAAACGGATATTTCTTCATTCCGAACTATCCGACAGTAGTGGCCGCCATCAATTTCGACCGGACCGGTACAACGAAAATCGGTAAATACGTATTGAATCATTCGTTTATGATGCCCGGACTGGTATCGACCGTTGTAGCCATCGCGCTCGGATTGCTCTTTATCCAGATATTCTAAAAGAACGGAACTATCTATTTTTTTAACCTAAATAACAGTTGAGTCATGAAAGAATTAAAAAGACTAAGCTTTGTAGTGGTCACACTACTACTTTCCACGATGATGGCTTTCGCGCAAAAGCCTAATATTCACATCCTTGCTACGGGTGGCACAATTGCCGGTACAGGCGGTTCTGCCACTTCCACCAACTATACGGCCGGCCAGGTAGCAATCAGTACGCTGCTCGATGCAGTACCCGAACTCAAGGATATTGCCAACGTGACCGGTGAGCAAATTGTACGTATCGCATCGCAGGACATGAGCGATGAAGTGTGGCTGATACTCGCCAAGAAGATCAACCAACTCCTGAAACGCCCGGACATCGACGGTATCGTTATCACTCACGGAACAGATACGATGGAAGAGACTGCCTATTTCCTGAACCTGACCGTAAAAAGTAACAAACCCGTGGTACTTGTAGGAGCCATGCGCCCTTCTACCGCGCTGAGTGCCGATGGCCCGCTGAACCTCTACAACGCCGTAGTCACTGCCGGAGCCAAAGAATCTATCGGCAAAGGTGTGCTGATAGCCATGAACGGACTGATTCTCGGAGCCGAAAGCGCAATAAAGATGAATACGATCGACGTACAAACTTTCCAGGCACCCAACTCCGGTGCATTGGGCTATATCTTTAACGGAAAAGTATTCTATAACCAGGCTCCGCTCAAGAAACATACGACCCAATCTGTTTTCGACGTAACCAACCTGAACTCTCTTCCCAAAGTAGGCATTGTCTACAGCTACTCGAACATCGATCCCGATATGGTGACCCCACTGTTGCATCATGACTACAAAGGTATCATCCATGCGGGAGTAGGAAACGGCAACTTCCACAAAAACATTTTACCGGTACTGCTGGAAGCACGCAAGAAAGGAATCCTCGTGGTTCGCTCCTCCCGCGTACCTACCGGTCCTACCACAATGGATGCCGAAGTAGACGATACTCAATATCAGTTTATTGCTTCTCAGGAACTGAATCCGCAGAAGTCACGTGTATTGCTGATTCTCGGACTGACCAAAACCAATGACTGGAAACAGATTCAGCAATATTTTAATGAGTATTAACCGGACATCGGACCGATAAAACCTGAACACTTATGAAAAAATTAATGGCCATGTTGCTCCTTGCGGGCAGCATACAAGGAGTCTATGCCCAAAAGACGGAAAAGAAAGAGATGTTTCTTGAAAATAAATCGTTGTATGAAGAGCTGACCAACGTGCAGAAGAAGACGGATAAGTTCAATCTGTATCTCAATATGCAAGGTAGTTTCGACGCCAACTTCCGCGACGGTTTCGACGAAGGAGTATTCAAGATGCGCCAACTTCGTATCGAAGCCAAGGGCAACCTCAACAGCTGGCTCTCCTATCGTTATCGCCAGCGTCTGAACCGTTCGAACGAGGGAGGAGGAATGATCGACAACATACCGACTTCGATTGACTATGCCGGTATCGGTGTAAAGCTGAACGACCAGTTCTCTTTCTTTGCCGGTAAACAATGCACCGCTTACGGCGGTTTCGAGTTCGACCTGAATCCGATTGACATCTACCAATACAGCGACATGATCGAGAATATGAGCAATTTTATGACCGGATTGAACATCGGTTATAACATTACACCTACCCAGCAGCTCAACTTGCAGATCCTGAACAGTCGCAACAGTTCGTTCGACAAGACGTATGGAATCACCGAAGACTCGGAAGGCAAACTTCCGGACCTCAAGTCGGGCAAGATGCCTTTGGTCTATACCCTGAACTGGAATGGTAACTTTAATGAGGTGTTCAAGACCCGCTGGTCGGCTTCCGTCATGAGTGAAGCCAAAGGCAAGAACCTCTATTATTATGCAGTGGGCAACGAACTGAATCTGGATAAGTTCAATATGTTCGTCGATTTCATGTATTCGCAGGAAGGCATCGACCGTAACGGTACCATCACCGGGATTGTAGGCAATGCCGGCGGACACAATGCTTTCAACGCCGGCTACTTGTCGGTAGTGACCAAGCTCAATTACCGTTTCCTCCCCAAGTGGAATGCTTTCGTGAAAGGCATGTACGAAACGGCCTCCGTCACCAAAGCAGCCGACGGCATTGAAAAAGGTAACTACCGTACTTCCTGGGGCTACCTGGCGGGGGTAGAGTTTTATCCAATGAAGACTAATTTGCACTTCTTCCTGACCTACGTAGGGCGTTCATACGACTTCACACATCGTGCCAAAGTACTGGGACAGGAGAATTACAGTACTAACCGATTGTCTTTAGGCTTCATCTACCAACTGCCGATGTTCTGACCTGAAATAAAATAGTCCCGATAAACCGGATGGTTTATCGGGACTATTTTATTATTTTCAATCAATTCGTTCGTATCAATACTCCTCTTCGTTAAAGAAATCAATTAGCATTGATTTTCAATTTATTGTATAAATTACATCGTCGTTTAGCCAAATAAACTGCGCCATTAGAGACGGTCTGAGGCGATAGAAAGAATGGGCGGACAAACAAATTATTAGTTGGTATAACACTACAGCATTTAGAGTCCTATTCCATGATAAGCATTAAATAGGAATATAATTGACGTTTTTATCATATTTTAGCGAGCCAAGGCTATATATCGCCTGTTCTATCAAGTATATTCTCTGAATTATTAGTATCTTTGCCTCTATATTTGAAAAAATTCATTGGATATAGAGCATAAATTACTGAATCGAATCAAAGTCGTCCTCGCGGAGAAAGATAAGAGCAATAAATGGCTCTCCGAACAATTGGATAAAGATCCTGCCATACTACTATGATTTTTGCAAATTATTTATGATAAAATAGGTTTATATCTCTCATTTCTTTTGATGACCGCAAACATCCTCGCCACGATTTTTGCTCGTAGGGCATTGATTACGGACATCTTGTTTTTGCCTTCGGCAACTTTTCTTTCGTAATACTTCTTCAACTCACCTCCAATCCGGTGCGTTACAGCCACGGCAGCCAAATGCAGCAATCTTTTCATCACCTTGTCTGCCCGGTGTGATACCCTTGCTTTCGAGTGTTGGGAACTTCCGGAAGAATAAGAGAAAGGTGCTACTCCGGCATAACAGTTGAACTTCCTCGGATCATCAAAACGTGTAAAGGCTTCCGTTGCGATTATCATGTTGGTTGCCACCACACGCCCCACGCCATCTATGGACATCAACAGTTCCCTCTGCCTGAATAGTACCGGACAAGAAGCTATCACTTCATCCATTTCGTCAGTAATGGACTGTATGGCTTCCTCCAAGTCGTCCATCAATGCCTGCAAACGCTTCATCTTGCGTTCATACAGGGATTTGGGCATATACTCCTTTTGGTCTTTCATCTGTCCTTTATATTTGGCAAAATCCGTCACATACAAGGTGCGTTCGGATTCAAGCTGTTTCAATCTTTCAATATCCTCCGTGGGACGTTCGTAATAGCGCACTTTGTCTTGAAAACGGCTGGCATAAATGGCGATACGCTTGGCATCCACCTTGTCACTCTTTCCCCGTTGTACACCGGAAGAGTATTTGATTTCCGCTGCATTTTCAAGCCATAGCCTACATTCTACTGCTTTGCAGGCACAAGCCAAAGGGAACGTGTACTGCCCCGTATGCTCCGCACAGACAAGCATTTGACCGCTTGCTATCCCATAATCCTCTTCCAAATGATGCAGCAACGACATGATCGCGCCTTGATGGTTGCTTGTTTCTTCTTCATGTACAACCTTTCCCTCAAACATTACGCAGAAGTTCAGCTTCTTTTTCAACACGTCCACACCGATAAAATAAAAATTTTCCATTCTTTTGTCTTTTACTGATTTAAGAAAGAAAGGGCTTGAACTTAACCCAATTACCTTAACAATGGATGCTAACCTACTATCTGGGTCTGGATTCAAACAAGCAGGAAGTCCGCTTATGGCAATGAAGCTCGCAAACTTCTTAATTCTAACTGGTTCACTTTCTGCATTCTTTCTTTGTATCACAAATTTATCCTTTCTATTTTATCTGTAATCTTCAGATGCAAATCTAAGGTAATATTCAAATGGGTTACAAACACAACTCAGCCTAATGTGGAGACGCTAATTCAAATATCCAAAGTATTGGGTGTCACTGTGGATGAATTATTGAGGACGGAATAATAAGTTGATGGAAACAGAGAAATTATATAAGTATCTTGATTTCAATGATGGAGTGATGATGTTGCATTATAGTAATCTTCAATTTACCAATGCTACGCAGTTGAACGACCCGTTTGACTGCCACCCATCGTTAATTGATTTCTCCAATGTTCCGAAAGAAGCATGTGGAGGATGGACTCCGGAAATAATTGAAGAATTAAGAAGAGATCCATTTCGTAGAACCAGAGAAGAGGTGTGGATATGTAGCCTTTCCAAGATACATGATTCAATCTTGATGTGGAGCTATTACGTAAGCATAAAGGTGTCTGCATCGGTTTGGACATGGAGAAAGTTCGAAAATACCTTTTTTGCATGTATGGCGGAATTATGATTGGTTGTTCCGAAGTGGAAGTCCAATATAAAGATATTGTAGAGAAGCCTGATTATTTCAGGGATGCAAAAGATTTCTTCCATTATCAATTATCCACAAAGGCAAAGGCTTGGGAGCATGAACAAGAGGTCAGGCTATTTATTTTAGACCCTAGTCCTACATATATGGCATTATTACCTGGTCAGAATGATGATAAAGGTCCGATTGCTTGGAAGGAAGTACGAGCTTTTCCTAAAATCGGAGGAGAGTGTTTCGAGTCCGTTTATTTGGGAATCAATATGAATGCAGATGAGAGATCAAAAATAATAAGTGTTGTCCAGAAACTGAATTCAGACATTAAGATTTACCAAATGGGGATTGATGCAAATGCTTTTAAATTAAATACAGAACTGATAAAATAATAGAATGGCTAAGAAACAGAATAAACCGGTAAAGGAAGAGACCCTTGAAACGATACTTTTCAACTGTCGTAACAGTCTGCGTGGGCGTGCAGCCATGACAGATAAACGCGACTTGCTGTTGACTCTTGTATTCCTGAAATTCATAGGAGAACGGTTCAAACAGCAAAAGGAGAAGATCAGGTATGAAATAGTGGAAGTGCAGGGCATTGATGATAAGGATTTCATTGAGTTGCAACTTTCGCGCCCCAACCAATATATGTAGGACGGAGTGTTTTTCCTAACGGATGAAACATTTTGGGACAAGTTGATTCTTACCTTGCCTACTGGTATGGCCATAAAATCGTTGGACGACAACGAGCCTAAGCTGAAAAATGCCCTTCCGCAGCAGATTTTCACAAAAACAGCTCTTGAACCGGGCGTTTTGAAAAGCGTTGTGGATGAAATAAACAAGATAGATCCTCAGAAATTTAATGACCATGACCTCATAGGACGTGTATATGAGTCTTTTTTACAGGCTTTCTCAATCAACGCAGACAAAGAGGAAGG
The DNA here is from genome assembly GCA_947646015.1 of uncultured Bacteroides sp. Classification (GTDB taxonomy): domain Bacteria; phylum Bacteroidota; class Bacteroidia; order Bacteroidales; family Bacteroidaceae; genus Bacteroides. Next base: position 25,433 of record CANSEY010000026.1, read on the forward strand.
GGAATTTTACACTCCGCATTCTATCGTAGAGCTTATCGCGTCCCTTATAGAACCTTTTGATGGGACGGTCTATGACCCTTGCTGTGGTTCCGGCGGTATGTTCGTTCAAGCTGCAATATTCATAGAGGCTCACGGCGGAAATACTAAAGCTGTCAATGTGTATGGGCAGGAATCCGAACCGGCCACCTATCGCCTTGCAAAGATGAATTTAGCTATCCGAGGCATCTCTTACCATTTGGGGGATAGAGCCGTGTCCACTTTCTCTGATGACCAGCATAAGGAACTCAAGTTTGATAACACCATGGCTAACCCATTAAAGAAATATGCCGAATATGGAGGTTTTGAGACTGATCCTCGATGGCAAGGCTATGGAGTCCCTCCGACAAGTAATGCCAACTATGCGTGGATTCTTCATATCCTAAATAAACTGAATGTCAGTTGCGGAATTGCAGGATTCCTGCTTGCCAATGGTGCTTTGGGTGATAATGATACGCAGGGAATACGCAAACAGCTAATCGAAAGCGACAAAGTAGAAGCGATTATCGTTTCGCCGCGAAATATGTTCTATTCTACCGATATATCATCTGTCACCCTTTGAATTTTGAACAATAACAAGAAAGGCGGTCCATGGCATGGCAGACAACTTCGCAATCGTACGGGTGAGATTCTGTTCATCGATTTGCGAATCTGGAACAGTAATATATACGAAAAGAAATATGTCCGTCTGGCAGAAGCGGAAATAGACAGAGTGCGTCAAATATACTTCGGTTGGCAAATCGAAAATTTTGCCGAGTATGCCGAGCCAGAATTATACTATGCGGCGCATTGTGACGAAATTCAAAAAAAAGGATATTCTCTCGTACCTTCAGATATAGATCGCGATACGGAAATAGACTATAAGTCCGCTCTTTCCGAGATGAGTGATAAATTTGATGCGCTGAAGAAAAGATGGGATGCAAACGAAACGGAACTTGTAAATGCTTTCAAAATTTTAGGGTATGGAAAAGAATAAAATACAGCATCTCAATATTACAACCGACAAGCTCTTTGATGACATTCGGAACATCATAGAACAAGGTCGGAGACAGGCATACGCAGCAACCAATCAGATTGTGCTACTTACCTATTGGCACATTGGGCGGCGAATCGTGGAGGAAGAGCAGCATGGAAAAGCCCGTGCACAATATGGTACTCGGTTGATTAAAACATTAGCAGAGCAACTAGTACCTAAATACGGTGCGACATTCTGCAAACGAAATTTGGATTACTTCCGCCAATTTTATTTGTGTTTCAATGATTTGGAGCGATTATACAGGTTGCAGACCCTAAGGCCAGAGAGTGGTATGTAAAAGAGGCATCGGAACAGATGTGGAGTGTGAGGACACTCAATCGCAGTATCGGCACGCAATACTATGGTCGCCATATGGCCTGTGTAAGGGAGGGATTAGCATTGCCTGCACCGGACATCGAATCTAACGATCCCTTGGAATATATAAAAGCCCGGTAGTTGCCGAATTCTTGGGATTCCGTAAGGATAGCAAATATGACGAGAGCCAGTTGAAACAAGCCTTAATAGACCATTTGCAACAATTTATCATGGGGCGTGGCTTCGCTTTTGTCGATAGGCAGAAACATATATCAATAGATACAGGTGATTTTTACATAGACCTCGTGTTCTATAACATCAAGCTCAAGCGTTATGTACTGTTTGAATTGAAAACACGTCCTCTTACACATGCGGATGTGGGACAATTGGATATGTATGTGCAGATGTATAATGATCTTTTCCGTAGGACGTTTATAGTACTGCACCTTGTCCTGAAAACGGCTGGTATAGAGGCGATGCGTCTGGCATCTACTTTGTCATTCTTTCTTCGCTGCACACCTGAAGAGTATTTGATTTCAGCAGGGTTCTCAAGCCAAAGCCTACATTCTACAGCTTTACAAGCACAAGCCAAAGGGAACGTATATTGCCCGGTATGCTCTGCACAGACAAGCATTTGACCATTATTTATCCCATAATCCTCTTCCAAATGGCGTAGCAACGACATGATTGCGCTTTGATGGTTGGCTGCTTCTTCTTCATGTACAACCTTTCCCTCAAACATTACGCAGAAGTCCAGCTTCTTTTTAGATACATCCACTCCGATAAAATAAAAATTTTCCATACTTTTGTCTTCACAAATTTTCAGTAAAGAAAGAGCTTGAACTTAACCTAACTACCTTAACAATGGATGTTAATCTACTATCTGGGTTTGGATTCAAACAAGTAAGAAGTCCTCTTATGGCAATGGAGCTTAACTCTTCCTAATCGTAATCGGTTCACTTCTTGCTATCTTTCTTTCACAAATTTATTCTTTCTATTTTATCTGTAATCCTCAGATGCAAATCTAAGGTATCGTCAAGGTGAAGCACATCGGAAAGATAAAGGTCGGCGTGAAGAGCCTGCTTTTGCACTCCGATGTGGAACGTGTCATGGCTGAGAGGGACAAACAACCGTGAGCAACCGCCATTACCGGAAAATTATTTCAAAATGATTGTCGTGGAGTTATTCACGGCTGTTTCACGTTGTTCCTTTACCACCATAAACACGGGGACACCTCCGAAAATGTATAACCAGTAAAACATCATCAATATGAGTAAATGCAAGACAGTCACCTTGCGCAAGCGCAAGGTGAAGAACGGGACACAGTATTCTCTGTGTCTGGATTATTATCCCGGCTACCGTGACAACATCACCATGAAAGTGATTACCCGTGAAGCTCTGGGGATTTATATCTTCGCCAAACCTGCCAACCAGCAGGAACGCGATTTCAACGCACGCATGATGAAAAAAGCGGAGATATTGCGTAACCGGCGTTATGAGTCCATCTTCAACGAGAACAACGGCTTCTTTGACAAAGCCAAGATGAAAGGCGATTTCCTTGCCTACTTCAAGGGGGTGGCAGACAGGAAAAATATCACGTGGCAGCACGTCTATAAACATTTCGAGCGGTTCGTGAACGGCAAATGTACCTTTGAGGAGGTGGAACCGCAAGTTCATGGAATATCTGCTTAACCGCCCCACAGTCCATACACACCAACCAAAAGTTGCATATAAATTCCGTAACAGGTTACTGGTCGGCTTTCCGTGCCGTTCTCCACGCCGCCTACCGTGACGGGAAGATTAAAGAGAACCCCAACGGTTTCTTAGACCGCATCGAGAGCATCCCCACCATAAGGGAGCATCTGAGCCAAGAGGAACTGATACGGCTTGCCGAAACGCCCTATGAGGAAGAAGTATTGAAAAGGGCATTCCTTTTCAGCTGCCTGACCGGGCTGAGGAAGAGCGACATCAAGCAGCTCACTTGGCAACAGATACAACCGTACACCAACGGCAAGATGTTTGTGACCACCCGTATGCAAAAGACCAAGCAGATTGTACACAACCCCATCAGTGATGAAGCCTACGGGTTGCTCGGAGAACGGTGCGAGGGGCTTATCTTTGCCGGATTCAAGGACAAGATGCTGCAAGGACCATTGAAACGGTGTCTTTTGGCGGCAGGCATAACCAAGAAGATAACCTTTCACTGCACCTGGCATTCATTCGGAAGCCTGCACGTGGAAATGGGTATGGACATGGCTGTCATCCAAGCTTATCTGGAACACAAGAACATTACCACCACGCAGATTTACTCCAAGATGGCAGCGCAGCAGATGTGTGAGGTCGTGGACAAGATAACCTTGAAACGCAGAGAGGCATAAGGCGATTTGAATATTCAGAGAGAGGTTATTGCTTGGAGCTTTAACCACTCCTTTTATTTTGGGTGGTAACCAATAAGTCCTTAAAGTATGATAATTGAGTATGATTTCGGATATTTGGTGAAAAACATTGAAAAAGAAACCGCTAACCAAGGATAATGAGTAACAATTGAAAGAAGACTATTAAATTTGCGAAAACAGTAACAAGTAACAACCAGATAAGACAATATGGAACCGTCCGTAAAGGACAAATATATCATTTTAGGATTCATCGGCTTTGCCATTCTCTTGATCCCATTTATCGCAACGCTGATTGTTGCCAACAAATTCAATCAGGATACTTTTGTAAGGCTGATTGTCTTTGTATGCAGCAACCTTTTAGGCTGGCTGCTCTACTTCTCCTTCTAGACAGTCATCTTCGACGCATACGAAATCTACAAAATCAAGTTCGGCAAGAAAAAGACGCCTGCCACCGAGATCATAACAGTTCAGGAAGAGCCGTCCCAAGAAGCGCATGAGCCTATAACACCGTCATCAATGCCGACAGGTGGAGAAGCGACCCCGAAAATAAAACCGGTAGAGATTGCCATTGCCTCGGAGCTTCACGAGAAGAACCGTGCCAGCTATGAGGACAAGCAGAAGCAGGAAGAGGAGGAGCGTATCCGCATGGTCATGGAATACATCCATTTCGTCATGCCCCGCATTGCAGACCAAGGGACCGTGAACCATATCTGTGGCGAGGTCAACAACTGGATACGCCTTCACAGTTACAAGCCCAAGCCGATAAAGGGACGGCTAACCAAGGATGTTTCAAACATTCCGCTCCTCCATTTCGTATGGAATATCTCCGAGCGTTTCATGTACAAGAAATACTACACGGGGGACACCGTGCCCGTTTCATCAGCACCCTTTTCCCACGGGAGTTCGCCGATACGGACTTGGCGACCATCAAAAACTTCAAGGTAGAGCCGTTAAAGACACAAATTCCCATAGACGAGCCGGAAAACGGCAAGCCGGATTTCCAGTATCCTGCGGATTATGTACGGGAAGAGTATAGCCAGCCTTTCCACAACCAATAACCGCAAGTATTCAACAACAGATAACTGTCTATATCACACCGTTTCCCGAACAGCTTTGTCCGTCAGTCACGGTTGGGCATCGTTATTCGGGAATTATTTTGCAATGACCTTTCGTGGAGGTGTTCACGGCTGTATCATTCCAGTCCTTTGCGCCAAGCCTTACAAAAGAGGCGAGTACGCAAATGGAAAAAACAGTGATTACATTCAACGACCTCCCGGAGGTTGTCACCCAGCTTCGGGACGAGGTGATGGGCTTGAAAAGCCTGCTTAGAGAGCAGCGCAGTGTGAACAATGCAAAAGCGGTGGACACCCATGTTCCCATGTCGGTGAAAGAGGCGGCGGAGTATCTGGGCATTCCCAAAGGCACGCTCTACATGAAGCTGTCAGAGGGAAGCATTCCTGCCACCAAGCCCGGCAAACGCTATTGCCTTTACCGGGACGAGCTGGACAGATGCTGGAATCCTCCCGGAAGAATCCCGTACCCTTGTCCAATGAGGAACTCAGCGAATCCATATCCTCTTCCCACCGCCACAAGCCTAATCCCCGTAACTGGTAAGAACCCATGGAAGAGGATAAGGATTATATCAATCTGATACATGGCGACCTGACGAGGGCAACCCAAATACAGAACGGTTTGCCGGACAGCATCGGCGTGATGAGTATCAAGACCGCCAACTGGACGATACTCGAAGCGTCGCTGCTACCCACGCCCCGTGCTTTGTGGAACAGTTTTGGGTATGAGGGGGAGCTGTCCTGCGTCTTTGCGGATTCCAATGTGGGCAAGTCTATCCTTGCCGTGCAGATAGCCGACCGTATCGCTCGGACTGACAATGTGCTGTATCTGGACCTCGAACTATCCGAAAAGCAGTTCCAGCTCCGCTACACGGGCGAGCACGGAAAGCTCTATACCTTTCCCGACAGGCTGTACAGGGTATCGCTTGACTCTAATTCGTTGCTGGAAGACAATTTCGAGGAAGCCATCATCGGCGGCATGGAGCAAATGGCACTGCAAACCGGCTGTAAAATCTTCATTGTGGACAATCTTACCTACCTGTGCTGCGCCATGGAGAAAGGCGATGCGGCGGGACGGCTGATGATACAACTCAACAACCTCAAAAAGAGATACGGGCTGTCCATCCTTGTTCTGGCGCATACCCATGTATCATTTATTACATTTTTCATTTCTAAATTGTTTTGGAGTCATTCCTGTCATGCTTTTAAACGTAGAACTGAAATATCGGGGATAAGTAAAACCCACTTCGCAACTTATTTCATTTATATTTAAATTTGTGTTAACAAGTAGTGACATCGCTTGCTCTATGCGTAATCTGTTTATATAGTCATTTACTCCCATACCTGTTATAATTTTTATTTTGCTGTATAATGAAGATCGGCTGACTATCATTGCATCCGCCAATTGCTGGACGGAGAACTCTTCGTCAGATAGATTTTCATGTATGACAGCATTTATCTTTTTCATGAAATCCTCATCGGCCTTACTGTTTGTCAAATCTAATAAGGAGGGTGAACCAGTAACCGTTACATATTGACTGTGTATTTTTTCTCTGTTTTTTAAAATATTGCCGACGACGACCTTTAAAAAGGCCAAATCAAAAGGTTTAGGGATATAAGAATCGGCTCCGGATTTATATCCGGTTGTTATTCCTGTTTGGTCATAACGTGCTGTCAGCAATATTACTGGTATATGGCTTATCCGGATGTCGTTTTTTATTTGACGGCATAATTCAAAACCATCCATTTGGGGCATCATTACATCGCTCACAATGATAGACGGTTGTTTCTTTCTGCATGTTTCCAGTGCCGAGATTGCATTGTCTGCTGCATAAACTTTTTTAAAAGTTTCTGTAAAGGACTCTATTAGGTATTCTCTTAACTCCTTTTCATCCTCTACGATAAGTATGGTCTTCCCCGTACAATCGAAATGTAAATCTTGAGTTGTGTTCACAATGGGGGCTTCTTTTTGTAGTAACTTTGTGGCTTCTGCCTTTTCATTGATATCAAGAAGCGGCAACTCTAAATAAAATGTCGCCCCTTTGTCGGTATTATTATAGGTCCCAATATCCCCTCCATGCATTTCCATGATTGTTTTGGCATAATATAATCCGAACCCGCTTCCTTTTTCCTTATGATTACCTTTATAAAACCGTGTGAAAAGGTTTGTTATATCCGAATCTTGTATACCGATTCCTTCATCTACAACTGATATTCTGACTTTGTTTTCAAGCTTCCGTGTGTTTATTGTTATACAACTTTCGGGCATGCTGAATTTCAGTGCATTCATCAGCAGGTTTGACAGTACGGTATGACATTTTTGCTTATCAAACCATACCTCTTCTATATCGGTGGTCATTTGTAATTTTATGCATATCCCTTTCTGCCTAGCTTCTTCTGTAAAATCTTTTACAATATTAGTTATCCATTCGTCTAATTTGCATTTTTGTATTTTCAATTTACTATAGCCTGCTTCCATACTGTTCCAGTCTAGTACCATGTCCACTATTTCCCTCATATATTGTGCCTGATTGAATATTAATTGCAATTGTGGCATCAGATATGAAGGTAACCCTTGTGTCTCGTTTTTATCTATCAAACATTTTAGTGGAGCATAAATCAATGTCAAAGGGGTCCGTAATTCATGATTTATGTGAATGAGAAAATCTATCTTCTTTTCATTAAAATATTGTCTATATTCTTTTAGTCTCTTTTGTATTTTGACTTCTTTTCTTATATTAAAAATAGACATTCCTACAATGATTCCTCCTGTAAGAAAAATGCAACATAGGATTATAAACCAGTCCGTTTTATACCATGGTGGGGTGACATGAATGTCAGTTAGGTGGATGGGCATGGTATAATTCCCGTCTTTTGTCATGCATGATACTTCAATGTGGTATTTGCCTGGGGAGAGATTGGAAAGTTCCAGCATCGGATGATATGAGTCAATGCTTTTATCAACGTCTCCTTTTATAATATATCGAAATGGAACCCGCTGGAAAATATCTTTGTTTTTGATATGTACCTGTAGTATGAGTGTATTATATTTCCATGGAATCTTTATGTTGCGTATATTTATATCTGATGTTTGTAGTTGTCCGTTAAGCTCTACTCCACAAAGATCTATCTCAGGATATGGCTCATTAGGCTCTGGAATATCCGTGTTAATTTGCACCAGCCCTTCTATACCACCGAAATAAAGATATCGGTGTTTTTTCATAGTCCGTTGTTGATAAGTGAATATTATTTCATTGGGATGAAATCCGTCGCTTCTGTTCCATTGGATAAACTTGTCGTCTTTTATACAATACGAGTACAGCTGGTTTTGCGCGCAAATCCATACCCTTTCAGAGGAAGGGTCATAGCGGAGTGCACTAATGTCACTGAACAATTGTGAGTCTATTTTTGAGTATCTTTTTTCTTTTAGATTGTAATATCCTATCCCGGCTGTTGTTCCCACCCATATCCTATCTTGTCCGTCACAATCGATTGCAGTGATGGTCTCTTTTTCGTCTATTTGAAAAAGAGGTTGGATGCTATCATTTTTATTAATGATTTGGAATACTTTATTGCCACTCATCGTTAGAGACATCTTTTCATCAGAATACCCCATTACTGAAGTTGGTAATTGGTAATTCTTGTCTGTTTTGATCGGAGAGAATTTTCTATTATTTATATCATATATCCATATATCTTTGCTTAGTATATATATTTTGTTCTTTGTCACCCGATGGGCGCGTGGAATATATCCGTAAAAGCATTGCCTGAAATTGATACTATCATTTATTATTAAAAATGGTCGGTAAGCTCCCGTGTGTGTGTCGAATAAAAAGAGTCCTTTGGTATAAACAGATACTATCAGCTCTTTTTCTGATATAGGAGCTATGGAAACCACTTTATCTCCATAGGTGGAGTAAAAATGCTTGAAATCTCCCGTTTGAGGCTCATACAGGTTTATTCCGCCACCGTCTGTACCGATCCATAGCCTTCCATTAGGCTCTTCGAATAAACTTGTTACCGATTTCTCGCTCAGTCCGTTAATATATCCTAATGGGCAGTCTTTATATGTGCGTATGTAGCTTTCTTTAATATTGAAAACCCCTCCTCTGACACTTCCGGCCCATAGGCCTTCATTTTCATCCTTATATAATATAGTAACAGAATTTACGGGTAACGAATTTTTATCTCCAGCAATATGGTAGAGATTGGAGAAATTCTCATTAGACAGTTCCAGACGGTTGATTCCTCCTCCGTCAGTCGCCAGCCATAGAAACCCTTCCTTCTCTACGATATCCAATACATAATTGTTTGTTAGGTCGGAGTTTTCTTTTGTATACCGTTTTATAAACTTACCTGTTTTTTCATAACAAAACAAACCTTGTCCCCAAAAGGATAAATATATATATCCGTTTGACGATAGATACGCCCCTTGCAGAATATTGTTTGAACCAGAGAAAAGCCTTTTCAGTCGCATGGTCTGATAGTCCAATACGTATACCCCATCTCTTCTGGTGGCGACTAGTGCCTCTCTTTCAGAAAATGCTATAATTTTTTGTACCCTGTACTTTGTAACATCACTACCTTTATCCTCTTGCTTTTTAATATTAATGGATTTAAAAGAGCGTTTTTTATAGTCATATTTGTATATTCGGTTTTCGCTTCCGAAAAGTATTCCATCGGTTATGCATAAAGAGGAGTATATTATATCTCGATTAACAAGAGTAAAATTCCCATGTTTCTCATCATATGTTACCATCCCCTCCCGGGTGGATATCCATATATTGTTTAGAGAATCTTGAGTTAGATGTAGAATCTCATTGTCGGGTAAAGAATATCTGTCTTCCGGGTTACTCTTGAATATTTTTAAATCTTGTCCCGTATAAGAATTTAGTCCATTCCTCGTTCCTATCCATAACTTTCCCTTTTTATCCAAGAGAATGGATTGGACAGTTGATTGTGAAAGCCCTTCCTCAATGGAAATGGACGTAAACTGATAGTTTACGCCGCGGCCCAGGGCAGAGGATGCACAAAGTAATATTACTATAATAAGTAGGGCTGTGTTTCTATGCATTTTTATCTTTATAGTGTTATTTCAAGTTTGTATTTTATTAATAAACGATATTGTTACATAAAATGTTTGTTAAATCCATGTTTTTAAGACAAAAAAATAATTATTGGATGTACCGAGCAAATTTACAGGTCCCTTTTTTGTGCAATTTAACAGTATCCACTTTCCTTAGTTCTCTTCTTTACTTTCATTAACTTTTTTTTAAGATGCAGTCCCTATCTGTTGATTGCTAAAAATTGTTTTCCTGTTTTCCATGCGGTAGCTTTTTCCTGATAGCCTGATTATCTCACAACAATAGAGTAGTCTGTCCAGTAGAGCTGCCGCACAAACTTCGTCTCCTGCCATCTCCAGCCATCCGGTAAGATCCCGGCTTGCGGTAATGATAAGTGATGTCTTACCTTGAACGCAATTCACCAGTTTAAACAGTAGCAGTACATCTTCTCCTTTCAGGGGAAACAGCGTAACATCATCGATTGCCAGCAGCTGCGCTTTCATTATTCGTTTGTATGTTTTCATCGCGGGTCGTGATATCTCCTTAGTCTTCAAACAGACAAACAGTTCTTCCAAGGTCAGCAGGTATGCCTTATAACCCGCTTTCACTGCTTCATGGATAAGTCCTGAAGCAATGAATGTCTTTCCGGTTCCGGAATCTCCTACCAGCAGAAGATTATATGTCCTTCTTATCCATACCAGTTCACGCAATTCGCGCATCTGCCTTTGGTCAATCCCTTCGGTACGTGAGAAATCATATAGATCCAGATCATACCTTGCAGGCAATCCTGCAAATTTCAACCTGGTCAGATAACTTCTCCTTTCCTTGTCCCGAAGTTCCCGCATCAGACAAGTTGACAGAAACTCGGAGTAAGTCTGTTGCTTTTCCTGTGCTTCATGTAGTATTTCATCCAGGTGTTCTGCCAGGAATGGCAGCTTCAGGTTGCGGGCACATTCGGTCAGTTCTTTCTTATACCTTGCCATTGTTTCTAAAGATTTCATTATATGTTTTTACCAATCCGGTTGACTGTGTCCGGGAAGCAGGATTTTTTCCTACATCCGATTCTCTCATTTTCTTCTTCCATATATGTCCGCACAGGCTTTTAACGGACTCACCATTATAGATTCCCTTGTCCAGACATACACTAACCGCTTCTGTCAGGATGGCTTTGTCATATCCGGGAATTATGCGTAGAATTACCTCCAGATTCTCCCTGTAATAACGTTCCTTCCTTCTCTGCAGGTTCTCAAGCCATAAGGCGACCTCTCTATTGTACGATACATAGATAAGAATGCGTTCAGCCAGCTTTTGTGCTCCGATATTTCTTTGCCTTCTGTGTCCTTCACCATAGATAGTCTTTCCCTTGAGTTCGCACAGATCATGCCGGCAGACAAGCTTTCCCGTCTCCTTATTATAAAGTTCCAGGCATCCGTCTGTTTCATGGAGCCATACTGTCGTTTCTCCTCCCCGATAGGTTCCGCATGGCAGGCTATAGTAGTTTCCCCTGTACTGTACGGTATTGTCTTTACGTACATGATATTCCTTCATTTCTCCACCGGGTGAGTGCGGAGTACCGTGATAGGGTACAAGGTATTCTCTTTCCTGTGCAAATTCCTCAAGGGGAATCCGGTGTGTGGTACCATATTCCTTCCCGTTTCCCGTTCTTTCAAGCCAGAGACGTGCTTCTTCATTAAGTCTGTCTACATTCTGAAAAATACGTGCCGTGAGGAAATTCGTCTTCACATATTTCACAACATTCTCTACCCTCCCCTTTGACTCCGGATCGGCCTTGTGACAGAACACGGGATGGAAATGCTGCTCTTTTACAAATGCCTGAAATTTGCCGGTCAGTATCAAATCCCCCATGTTCGCCCGTGCTATAAGTACTTTATCCTGGTCGTAAATGATCTTTTGCGGCCTGCCTCCGAAGTATTCGAAGGCAAGTTCATGGGCATAAACCGCAAGCCCGGTGTCAAAGGGCCTCCGGCTAAAATAGATAAATTTATATCGTGAACGGGACAGGACAATAGCAAAGAAGTACACTTTGATGGACTTCCCGTTTTCAGTGCGCATACATTTCTCCCCAAAATCCGCCTGTGCGTATTCCCCGTAGGGAGTATCAGGCTGCTTCTCGTAGTTTCGCTTATGCGTTTCAACCTTTTTCCCGATGCCGTATTTTTTGCGTACCCTTTCCACGAAACCGGATATGGTTCTGTTACATACACGGGGGAAGTCCGGATAGCATTCCTTCAGCCAGTCATGTATCCTGGCGGCCGATATATACGGGTATTCTTCCAGGTTTGCACGTACATATTGCTCGTAGTTTTCCAGTTTCAGCCTGTACTTGCGGTGAGAACTTTGTTTTTTAACAAACTCCTCCATAGTCATATTCAGATACCGTCGTACAGTCTTACGGTTCACACCCAGATATATTCCAATTTGTGTTTTGTTCAGTCCTTTCAACTGAAGCTCCCTTACTTTATGCCACATATATTGTTTCTCCTTAAAATATTGTTTCCTTATTTCCATTGCAGTATCTGTCTATGCTTTGTTTGAGCGGCAAAGATAGACATTCCCCGACATGCAAAAAACACTGTATTCGTCTCTATAAAAGTGGTACCTTTGCTTTTTCCACTTTTTGAAAGATAAAGTTACAGCCTACATTATTGGATTATACATGACTTTTTTTGCATGATTTTTGATCTTTTTTTTTACGCTGCTACATACTTTTGCTACAAATAATTAACTGTTTTTAGAATATGAAATTTTATTTGCTTTTTATTTTTATCTCCTTAAATCTGTGTTCCTTTTCTGCACGAGCTACAGATACTATTTTTGTTTATGAAACACAAGTTCCAATTTTGATAGAACGCCAAGATAACATGTTATTTTTAATGCGTTTGACTACTGCTAGAAGTGATACAAAATTAAATGAAGTGGTTTTACGATTGGGTCAAAATGTGAACTTGTCAAACATCCAATCTATCAAGTTGTATTATGGAGGTACGGAAGCACGTCAGAACTATGGTAAGGAGCTTTATCTTCCTGTTACCTACATTTCTCGTGATGTGTCAGGGAAGACATTGGCTGCGAATCCTTCTTATTCGATTAATAAATCACAGGTAAATAATCCCGGGCGGAAAGTGATACTGAATGCTAATCAGAAACTTTTTCCCGGAATCAATTATTTTTGGATCAGTCTGCAAATGAAACCGGGCGCCTCTTTGCTGGATAAAGTGTCAGCTAAGATTGTTACTGTTAAGGTTGATAATAAAGAAGCACTTATATATACGGTTTCACCGGAGAATATAACTCATAGGGTAGGAGTAGGGGTACGCCATGCCGGTGATGATGGTTCGGCTGCTTTCCGTATTCCGGGATTGGCAACTACTAATAAAGGAACATTGCTGGGAGTTTATGATGTACGTTATAATAGCAGTGTTGATTTGCAGGAACACATGGACGTCGGTTTGAGCCGTAGTGTAGACGGTGGTAAAACATGGGAGAAGATGCGTTTACCTTTAGCTTTTGGTGAAACTGGCGGTTTGCCTGCTGCTCAGAACGGCGTTGGCGACCCTTCGATCTTAGTGGATACCAAGACCAACACAACATGGGTGGTGGCGGCTTGGACACATGGAATGGGTAATCAGCGTGCTTGGTGGAGTTCTTATCCGGGAATGGATATGAATCATACGGCCCAGTTGGTATTGTCAAAGAGTACGGACGATGGTAAAACGTGGTCGGAGCCTATTAATATAACAGATCAGGTGAAAGAGCCATCCTGGTATTTCCTTTTGCAAGGACCGGGACGAGGTATCACCATGCAAGACGGCACATTGGTATTCCCGATTCAGTTTATCGATTCTACCCGTGTTCCGAATGCGGGAATTATGTATAGCAAAGACCGTGGCGAAACATGGAAAATCCATAACTATGCGCGCACCAATACAACAGAAGCTCAAGTAGCGGAAGTGGAGCCTGGCGTACTGATGTTAAATATGAGAGATAACCGTGGAGGTAGTCGTGCTGTCGCTACTACCAAGGATCTCGGTAAGACTTGGACAGAACATCCTTCTTCCCGTAAAGCTTTACAGGAACCGGTGTGTATGGCAAGTTTAATCAGCGTGAAAGCGGCAGACAACACATTAAATAAGGATATTCTTTTATTCTCCAATCCGAATACGGTAAAAGGTCGTCATCATATCACGATCAAGGCCAGTCTGGATGGAGGTATCACCTGGCTACCCGAACATCAAGTGATGCTGGATGAAGGTGACGGTTGGGGATATTCTTGTTTGACAATGATTGATAAAGAGACAGTCGGCATATTATATGAAAGCAGTGTCGCTCATATGACTTTTCAGGCAATCCGACTGAGAGATATAATACAATAGGAATTATCATACGACCTGTAATCATGAAAAACAGACTCATATTATTTATATATATTATAATTAACTTATGCACAATTTCAGTGGTAAAAGGGGCTGTCCAAAAAGTCGGATAGCCCCTTTTGCTATTGTTTATTTCGTTAAAAATCAGTATCTTACCGTTGCAACAAATAAACATTATAGCAATGGCTAAGATAGTATTTAAAGAGTTAACTTCCAACCAAAATGTACTTTTTCCTGTCAGTTTATCGGAAAAGATCGCTCCCAATCATCCCGTTCGTGTTGTAAACAGTGTTGTAGACGCATTGGATATTAGTTGTCTGCTTTGGGCATATAAAGGCGGAGGCACCAGCAGCTATCATCCGCGTATGATGCTCAAGGTCCTGTTTTATGCCTACCTGACCAATATCTATTCCTGCCGCAAAATAGAAAAGGCCTTGCAGGAGAATATTCACTTCATGTGGTTGTCCGGTAATAGTACTCCCGATTTCCGTACAATCAATGATTTCCGTGGCAAACGTTTAAAAGAACACATAAAATCGTTGTTTTCAGCCATTGTTCTACTACTACAGGAATCCGGCTATGTCAGTTTGGATGTACAGTATATCGATGGCACCAAAGTGGAATCGGCATCCAACCGCTACACTTTTGTCTGGCGTGGCAGCGTGGAAAAGAACAAGGCAAAACTGGAATCGAAAATACAGGCAATCCTTAGTGAGGTTGACAGACATATCGAACAGGACAAACAGGAAAGGACCCCGGATGCCTTACCGGATATGGATTCCTGTGGCTTGAGGGAAAAAGTGAGCGCTTTAAACAAACGGCTCTCCGGGATGAACAAGGCTGAGCAGAAGCAAGTCAGAAAGCTACAGGAAGAATATCTGCCCCGCCTTGCCAAATATGAATCGCAATTAGAGAAATTAGGGGACCGTAATTCTTTCAGTAAGACCGATGAGGATGCCACCTTCATGCGCATGAAGGAGGATCATATGAAAAACGGGCAATTGAAACCCGCCTATAACATACAGATTGCTACAGAGAATCAGTTTATTACAAACCTAGGGATTTACAGGCGCGCCGGAGATACGGGAACTCTAATTTCTTTTTTGAAAGATTTTCGAGAGACTTATCATAGGCAATCCTCTATAGTAGTGGCCGATACCGGTTATGGAAGCGAACAAAACTACGAGTTTATGGAGAATGCGAGTATAGAGGCTTTTGTCAAGTACAATTATTTCCACAAAGAGCAGAAGCGTGCATGGAAGAAGGATGCTTTTGCCATACAGAACCTTTACTATAATCAGGAACAGGATTACTACGTATGCCCGATGGGACAACATCTGGAACATACAGGTCAAAGGAAAAGCAAGTCCGATTTGGGATATGTATCCGTACTGAAGCGTTATCAGGCACAGAACTGTGAGGGTTGCCCGCTGAAATCTCAATGTCATAAATCAAAAACTAACCGGATCATAGAAGTTAACTATAACCTTAACAGGCATAAACAAAAAACACGGGAAAAACTCATGAGTGAGGAAGGTATTTATCATCGGGGCAGACGATGTATAGAACCGGAAGCTGTCTTTGCGCAGATAAAGCATAACTCGGCATGGAACCGGTTTAGATTAAGAGGGTTGGAGAAGGTAAAAACAGAGTTTACCCTGGCTGCTATTGCACATAATCTAAGGAAACTGGCTAAAAAAGTCAGTGCTCTTTTCTTTTTTACTTATTTCTGTAGGATAACTTCTCGGAAAAAGATAATTGAGAAAAACAAAGATGGTTTTAAAATAAAAATGGATAATAGAAGAGCGGCATAACAAAAAAAAGAAGGCATCCTTTTCAGACACCTTCCGGGTGCTTCGTTTCATTACGACCCCAGGAATATTGTCTCCGAAATATTGTGATACCCTTTCCTTGCGGGGGCATTCCATTACGATGATTCTGATCAATACAGCTTCCCGTATACGTGAGGCTATTGACAATCCCGTATTAACAGCCAGAATCGATGATTCGCTTTCCGATTTGAAGACTTTTTTTATGCATCCTGAGTTTCATGCCCTGCTTGAGACTGTGGGGGAAAACGGTGAGTTTATAGATACCATTAACGGACGTATCATCAATCCCGGGCATTGTATTGAAACGGCATGGTTCATACTTGAAGAATCCAGATACCGTGGCTGGGACAAGGAGATGCTTGAAACAGCCCTGACCATTCTGGACTGGTCTTGGGAGTGGGGCTGGGATAAGGATTTCGGCGGTATCATCAATTTTCGTGATTGTAGGAATCTCCCCGTACAGGATTATTCACAGGATATGAAATTCTGGTGGCCGCAGACGGAAGCAATCATTGCCACTTTGTATGCCTATGAAGCTACAGGAGATGAAAAATACTTGAAAATGCACAATCAGGTTAGTGATTGGACATATGCACATTTCCCGGACCGGGAATACGGAGAATGGTACGGGTATCTGCATCGCGACGGCAGTGTGGCCCAGCCCGCCAAGGGGAATATCTTCAAAGGGCCTTTTCATATTCCCAGAATGATGATTAAGGGCCATGTTCTGTGTAACGAGATCTTATCCGGTCTGTCCGGTACGGAAAATATAAAATTGTAATTGGACATAATGAAAAACAACAGAATATATCCCTGGATATTGGTTGGTTTGCTTTGGGGAGTGGCCCTTCTCAATTATATGGACCGCCAGATGCTTTCCACCATGAAAGAAGCCATGCAAGTGGATATCTCGGCGCTTGAGTCTGCGGAGAACTTTGGTCGTCTGATGGCGGTCTTTCTTTGGATTTACGGATTCATGAGTCCTGTTGCGGGCATGATCGCTGATCGTCTTAATCGCAAATGGTTGATTGTAGGCAGTTTGTTTGTCTGGTCAGCGGTTACTTATGGAATGGGATACGCTGAAACGTTCACACAGCTTTATTGGTTGCGTGCTGTAATGGGGATCAGTGAGGCTTTGTATATACCGGCCGGCCTTTCCCTAATAGCGGATTGGCACCAGGGAAAGTCACGTTCGCTAGCCGTGGGTATTCATATGACGGGCCTTTATACCGGTCAGGCTATCGGGGGATTCGGGGCCACCGTGTCTGCCGTCTATTCCTGGCATGCCACTTTTCATGGCTTCGGAATTATTGGGATCATATACGCAGTCGTTCTGATCCTTTTTCTTCGTGAGAACAAGGGGACAGGCACGGCAGAGCAGGTGTGTCGCGAAGGGGTGAAAGCACCTTCCCCGTCTATCTTCAAAGGAATGTCGCTGTTATTCTGCAATATCGCCTTTTGGGTGATTCTGTTCTATTTTGCGGTGCCCTCCCTGCCTAGCTGGGCTACTAAAAATTGGCTTCCGACCCTGTTCTCTGACAGTTTGGATATGCCTATGTCCGAAGCCGGTCCGTTGTCCACGATCACAATAGCGCTCTCCTCTTTTCTCGGAGTAATTGCCGGAGGGATACTGTCTGACCGTTGGGTCCTAAAAAATATTCGTGGTCGTGTGTATACAGGGGCTATTGGATTGGGGTTAACGATCCCTGCCTTGCTATTGTTGGGGTTCGCTCATAGTGTTTTCGGTGTGGTCGGGGCAGGTCTGCTGTTCGGTCTGGGGTTCGGCATCTTTGATGCAAACAATATGCCTATTCTTTGCCAGTTTGTTCCTTCCGGATACCGTGCTACAGCCTATGGAATCATGAATATGACAGGCGTCTTCGCCGGAGCGGCCGTGACCCATGTGTTGGGGCGGTGGACTGACCAGGGGAATCTGGGATTTGGGTTCGCCATACTTGGTGTCGGTGTTTTATGTGCCCTTGTCCTGCAGCTTTATTTCCTAAGGCCCCAAACGGATAACATGGAGTAGTATGAGTTTTGCGGAGTCTGTCTCTGCTCGGAAATATATCATGATTTTACGAATTGGCCAGGAAAGATCTTTGTCGCTCCGTTTAATAAAGTGTTTATGTGGAATTATCAGAAAAATATACTTGTTTGTATGATTGCAGGTTTAGGTTTGTCAACTTGTACCCCGTCAGATGTTAGTATTCCCGGGGCTGCAACAATTGATGTCATGAACGGTTTTCCCGATGGAGAATCCGGATATGCTTTGGGAGTATCCGGTTGCTATGCCGGAAAGTTAGGAGATTTCTTGTTAATGGCCGGCGGATGCAATTTCCCGGATAAACCGGTTTCGGAAGGGGGGATCAAGCATTATTATAAGGGCATTTATATAGCCCGGGTGGATGACTCTTCTTCCTTGCGTTGGGTGAAGGCTGGAGAACTTCCTATGGAGGCGGCCTATGGAGCTACGGTATCCTTGCCGGATAGGCTTATTTTTATTGGAGGAAGCAACTCTTCCGACCGGTTTTCTTCCGTACTTTCCTTTTCTTTTGATTGCATGAAGGATTCAGGCTTGATATGTGAGACTTTGCCTCCGCTTCCTCATGCGGTTGATAATATGTCGGCAACCCTATTGGGCGATACATTGTATGTCCTGGGTGGGAATAGGAACGGGATTCCTTCCAGTTCCATGTTCTCTCTTTGCTTGGACAATTATTCTGCAGGATGGACAGAGGTTCCTTTTCCCGGGAGGCCACGTGTGCAGCCTGTGTGTTCCTCTCTGCTTGGCAAATTGTATGTTTTCGGTGGATTTACCTCCGGAGGGGATGCGTCTGTTTCAACAGATGGATTATGTTACCATCCTGAATCTGGACAATGGCAGGTGGTTAAGGCACCTCTCACCACAAAAGGTGAACCTCTCACATTGACGGGCGGTGCCTCGGTCTCCTATGGGGATGTTCTGCTTATATGTGCAGGCGGGGTTAATCGGGATATTTTTGAGGATGCCATCAGTGCCCGTTATCAGATGGTTCGTGAATCAGAGTATCTCCTACAGCCTATAGAATGGTATCGTTTTAATGATCAGCTGCTGGCGTATAACGTACGGTCGGGTGAGTGGATACGGATTGGTGTCCCTTCTCCGATGCTGGCTCGGGCCGGTTCCTCATTGGTTGTATTTGGAGATATTTTGTTCTATATTGGGGGAGAGCTTAAGCCCGGCGTGAGAACTCCTGGTATCTGCCGTATATCTCTTCAAAAATAACAGCGGAATTGAAGATGTAAGCTTGGGCCCTTTCATTCTGTTTTGTGGTTCTTTTTTTGATGGAATTTTCATGTTCTGGATGTTGGATGAGTTTTTTTAAATGATTTCTGACTCTTTTTTATTTTATGCAGATTTTCTTTGCATCCATAAATTAACCTACAAATTTAATTGATATGTGTTTATTTGTATCTTCATGAACTGTGACTTTTGGGGATCTGAATCCCCCTTTATTACAAAATTAATTTTTAATGAAAAACATCAAATTGCATGAAAAAGAATTTTATTTTATTTATTTTCCTTTTGTGCTCCATTGTAGCTGTAGCACAGAAGAAGAGTATTACGGGCATAATAACGGATACTGCGGGAGAGGCCGTTATTGGTGCCAGTATTGTGGAAGTCGGGACAACGAATGGTACGGTCTCTGACGTTGATGGCAATTTTACACTTTCTGTTTCTGAGAATGCCAGTATTCAGGTATCATTCATCGGCTTCTCTTCCCAAACCTTGAGTGTGAAGGGAAAAACAAATTTTAAGATTGTATTGAAAGAGGACAGTGAACTTTTGCAGGAAGTTGTTGTTACGGGTTATGGCGGTAAGGTATCACGATCCAAACTTACGAATTCCATTTCGACAGTCAATCCCCAGATGTTGGACAAGGGTATATACACCAATCCCTCTCAGGCCTTGTCAGGCTCTGTTCCCGGTTTGAAGGTCTCTCTCACCTCGGGGAATCCAACCTCGTCTCCTAAAATTATATTACGTGGTGGTACAAATTTCGATGGTTCCGGGGGGCCCTTGGTGGTAGTGGACGGGCAGCTTCGTGATAATTTTGATGATATCAATCCTCAGGATATTGCATCTATGGATGTGCTGAAGGATGCCGGGGCTACAGCCATCTACGGCGCCCGTGCAAGTAATGGTGTCATTTTGATTACGACAAAGTCAGGCAAGGCAGGACATCGGGAAATAAACTTTAGGGCCAATGTGGGGCTTGGTTACGTTAATAATCCCTATGATTTTCTGGGCGCGGAAGACTATATTATAGCCCTTCGTACCGCCTATAAAAATACCCCGTGGGCACCTCAGGCGAGTTTGACAGGTTCCACTGCCTTGGGTACGGGAAATCAGATTGGACCGAAAATGGTATGGAACATTATGGGAAAAACAGATGCAAACGCCTACCTTTTGGATAAGGGATGGCGTGAAATGCCGGACCCCTTGGATCCTTCCAAAACAATCATATACAAAGAGACAAAGCCGGAGGAGTATAATCTTCGTAACCCGGTAGTTACGCAGGATTATACAGTCAGTATGTCCGGTGGTAATGATAGGGGTACTTATTATGCTAGTTTGGGCTATAATGATTCCCCAGGAGCTCCTATCACTACCGAGTATACACGTTATAATTTCACATTTAATGGTTCATACAAAATTGCGGATTGGTTGAAAACGACTTCCAATGCAACTTTCAGCCGTGCTAATTATGTATGGTTAAACAACGATTGGGGGACGGAGGCGGATTATTTTGGTCGCGTGATGAGCTCCCCCCCCACCGTCCGTTTTGAAGACGAAGACGGTAATTCGACGTTGGGTCCATCTCCGGGCGACGGTAACCAGACCTATGTTGCAAGAAGTTATGACCAGGACAATGAACGGACCAAATTGACCCTTATGCAGTCCGTGGAAGCAAATTTATTCAAAGGGTTGGTTTTGAGGGCCTCTGCCAGCTGGTATTATTTTCATACTGTAGAAGAAAATATGCGCAAGGATTATGAGACGGTTCCGGGACAATGGGATCGAACCCGTTCAACCAGTGCGAGCTATTCCCGCCAGTTCTCTCAGACTTATAATGCCGTTTTGGACTATACAACAACATTTGCCACTTCACATAATTTGAATGTTATGCTTGGTAGTGAGTTTTATGATCAGTATAATAACGGTTTCTCAGCATCCGGTTTTGGTGCCTCTACCGATGATTTTAAAAAATTAGGCTTGACCGATGCGGGTGAGGGAAAACGTTCTATAGATTCGAGTCATAGCCGTTACCGTATCCTGTCTTATTTTGGTCGTTTGAACTATGACTATGAGGGTAAATATTTATTCTCTGGAGTATTCCGTTATGACGGTTATTCTTCTTTGTTGGGTAAGAACCGGTGGGGTTTTTTTCCGGGAGTTTCCGGTGGCTGGGTTTTCACGAAAGAGGATTTTGTGAAGGAGTCACTTCCTTTCCTTTATTATGGAAAGCTGAGGGCTAGTTACGGTTTGAACGGTAATGCCAGCGGAATCGGTCCATATACCCTTCAAGGTTCATATAATTCAAACAAATATCATGGTAATAACGGTTTCCTGATAGGAGCCTTACCCAATCCTTCCCTTCGTTGGGAAAAGACGGCCAGCTTTGACATAGGCTTGAATGTAGGACTTTTGGATGGACGGTTGAATCTGGATATCGATTATTACAACCGTCTGACCTCTGACAAATATGCGGACCTCACACTTCCCTCAACCACGGGATTCTCTTCTATAAGGAACAATAATGGGAAACTGCGTAATCGTGGAATTGAGCTACAGCTTTCCGGTAAAATTATGGAAACCAGGGATTTTACTTGGGACGCTTCCCTTAATATAACTTATAACAAAAATAAGATCATAGCCCTGCCCTATAACAAAGAGCCGCGCAACAGACAGGAAGGACAGCAGGTGTACACAGGACGGAAGATAGCAAATCCGGAAACAGGTGTATTCGAAGATGAGAAGGTGTGGGTCGGAGGTTTTCAGGAAGGAATGGAATATGGCGTGCTTGTCGGTTATCAGGCAGAAGGTATTTACCAAAGTATGGATGACATTCCCGGAGATTTGGTTGTAAAGTCTGGTAATGCTCAAGGTAAATATCAGTATGGTCCTGATGCCTGGAAGAGACTTTCTGCTGCCGAGCAGGCAAAAGGTGTAGAGATTAAGCCGGGAGATATGAAATGGAAGGATGTGAATGGAGATGGCATGATTGACCAGTATGATCAGGTGGTAATAGGAAATACCACTCCTCGCTGGTTTGGTGGTTTTAATACCACAATGTCTTGGAAGGGACTTAGCTTGTATGCCCGTTTTGATTTCGCGCTTGATTATTGGGTTTACGATAATCAAACCCCATGGCTCTTAGGATGTATGCAGGGGACTTACAATACGACAAAGGATGTCTTCAACACCTGGAATGAAAGCAATCCAAATGCAAAATATCCCCGTTATGTATATGGTGATCAGCTAGGAACCGCCAACTACAACCGCACCTCTACCTTGTTTGCATCCAAGGGCAACTATTTAGGTGTCAGGGAGTTGTCTCTGTCATATACTCTTCCTCAAGAATTGTCTAAAAAACTGTATATGCAGAAGTTACAATTCTCAATTACAGGACAAAATTTGGGTTATTTGACATCTGCCAGGACAGTGAGTCCGGAAATCTCCTCGGGATACCCCTTGCCACGGACCGTCATTCTTGGCGTTAATGTTACATTTTAAAAAATTGGAATAAGATGAGAAAGATAAAATTTATAAATCATATGGTGTTGTGTGTAGCTGCTATTGTTACAACTTCATGCGGGGACCTGCTCGATCTCGCCCCGATAGACAATTATGGAAGCGGCAATTTCTGGAAGACGGAGGCCCAGGTCAGTGCATATGTGGATGGGCTTCATGATGCCTTAAGAGCTAAGGCCGGGCAGCACGTCATCACTTTTGGAGAATTGAGGGGGGGGCATTACAAGGATGGTGTAAGTGCAGATGGACTGACTATTTCCAACGGTGCAATTATTTTACAGAATTTATCCAGAGAGACTCCTGGAGTTAGTAAATTTGGAGATATTTATGGTTGTATAACTAATATCAATCTTTTTATTGCCCATGTAACAGATGCCGCTTTTATGCCGGAGAATAAAAAGAATTATTATTTGGGACAGGCATATGGTCTTCGCGCCTTTTACTATTTTGATCTTTATAGGGTCTATGGTGGGGTGCCCATTCGTTTGGGTGTGGAAGTTGTCGAAGGAGAGCTTGACCCGCTCAAACTTTCTTTGGGGAGGGCTAAACCCAGTGAAGTCATGGCACAGATTAAAAAGGATCTGGACACTTCACTTCAGTATTTTGGAGAACAATCAGGTTTCGACCCATATGGACACGGCAATAAGGTATACTGGTCAAAGGCCGCTACGGAATGTCTGGCCGGCGAGGTCTATTTATGGAATTCTAAAGTGACCATTGGTGATAACAAGGCCGATATATCAGATTTGTCAAAGGCTAAGCATTTCTTAAAAAATGTAGAGGGTAATTATGGACTCCAGTTGCAACAGGATTTTAAGCGTATATTCAGCACCGATAACGAAGGTAATAGTGAAGTGATATTGGCCGTTTCCTATATGGAGGGTGAAGCTGAAAATTCACTTCCTCGCGCATATACTTATTCCCTTGTTTCCGGGACGACCAATAAAGATAGTTACAGGGCGGATGGAAGTGTTTGGAATGATGCGCTTGATATACAGAATAACGGGCAGCAGCAGTATGAGTATAAGTTCGCCCTTTATGAGAAGTTTGAGGATAGTGATTCTCGTCGTGAAGCTACATTTATGCCTTCATATCGGAAAAAGGAAAGTGGAGAATTATACATATATGGTACCCATGTATGTAAGAATTTGGGTTCTCTCAATGCTCAGGGGAACAGAGTTTATGATGGTGATTTTATTCTTTATCGTTTATCCTGGGTATATCTGGCATTAGCCGAGATTGCTAATATGGAGAGTGATAATGTAAATGTTGAGAGATATATAAATTTAGTCAGAAATAGGGCGTATAAGTCTGAGACAGGTTCGCATATATATAAGGCATCTGATTTTCTAACTAATGAATTAGCTATTTTACATGAAAAGGATAAGGAGTTTGTACAGGAAGGACAGCGTTGGTGGGATTTGTGCCGCATGAAAAATGCAAAGGACGGAATTCCATTAGTGTTCTGCAAAGAAGGGGATATTGAAGGTAAACGAGCGGTGCTTAATCAAGAAACTGAGGCATATAAAGTTTTGTGGCCGTTGGATAATGAGATACTTAATAATGATTCGGCCTTGGAACAGACCCCCGGTTACGAAAAGCAAGAAGAATAAATGAGGGTATCCGGTTGGAGGGGAAGGTATGTCTTATTCCAACCGGATGTACTTTTCCGTGTATTTAATTATATAAATAGAGATTGTATGAAAATGAAATATTTTACTTTATTGTTTTTTTGTAGTTTATTTGTCGGATGTTCAGATGAAACCTCTACCTCTTTTGTTAACAATCAAAACCAACAGGCTAGGGATACCATTGATAATGAGGATGATAATTCGTGGGTTTTAATTTTTGCAGATGAATTTAATATCGATGGGGCCGTTGACTCCAAGAAGTGGAATTATACTCCCAGGGGAGATGTTGCTCATGCCTATTATTATAAGCCGAATGATACATCCGTTGTTTGGTGTGAAGATGGCATGTTGAATCTCAAGTTTATGAAGGATGAAACAGATCCCCGCGGATATAAATCCGGAAGTATACGCACTGATGGGGGGAAATTTGATTTTACTTATGGTAAGGTAGAGGTCAAGGCCAAGTTTTCATCAGGGGACGGTTCATGGCCGGCTATATGGATGATGCCCGCCAGCTCAAAATATGGGAGATGGCCTGCAAGTGGTGAAATAGATATAATGGAGCATATAAAAGATTTAGATGTTGCTGTACAAACGGTACATACTACTGGTACGGAGCAAAAGACATATCCTTTTGGTCATTCAGGGTCTAAATTCAAGCGGGGTGAATGGAATATATGGGGAATAGAATGGAACGATAAGAAAATTGATTTTATGGTAAATGGAGAAGTTTGCGCAACCTATTATAACAAGGGTTTGGGCGCTGTACAATGGCCCTTTGATATTCCTTTCTTCTTGATATTGAATGTTGCAGGTGGAAAGGGGATGGCTGGTCCTATAAATGAGAAACATTTACCTTTTACCATGCAAGTTGATTATGTGCGGGTATATCAGTGGAAATAGATTTTGTAAAGCACGCTGGTAGAGGTTGACAAGATATATTCTATGATGTGATATGATAGGTAATTTATATTTTTCATTTTTTGACGTAAAAGTTTGTTTTAGGGGTGATCTCTATTGAAAGGATTTGTCGGCATTGTTGTGTCGACAAGTCCTCTTCGGTATTCTTGGGAAAGACGGATAATAATATTTCTCCACTCTCCCATAATGTGTTCTTGTCCTTCAAAGAGAAAAAGTTTAATGCAATAATTGTATCTTGATGAATATTAAAAAAAGTATCTTGTTTTTATGCGCAGGCATATTCTTGATTTCGTCACTCTCGTGTAGAGAGGGCGGACATGTTGCGAAATCATATAATGCCGGCATTAATATCATTCCCACGCCCCGCTCTTTAGAAAAGCGTGAGGGAAGTTTCAAATTGTCCGATGGTGTTTCTATAGGAGCCATTACCCCTGAGGCAAAAAAGATTGCAACGTATTTTGCCGCTAAAATCAGTCTGGCAACCGGGTACGATGTCAAGGTGGAGGATAAAGGAGAAATTACTCTAGTACTGGATTCTTGTGCAACGTTCTCTCCGGAAGGCTATGCATTGGATGTGGAATCATCCCGTGTGCAGGTAACAGCGTGTTCTCCCCGGGGATTATTTTACGGGATGCAGAGTTTTCTGCAGTTGCTTCCGGCAGAAATAGAAAGTGCCGGGATCGTGCGGGATGTTGACTGGGAGGCTCCTGCCGCCAATATTATCGACTCGCCACGTTTTGCATACCGCGGAATACATATGGATCCTTGCCGCCATTTTATGACGGTTGAAGAAGTGAAGAAGCAGATAGATGTTTTATCCATGTTCAAAATAAATACGATTCACTGGCATCTGACGGACGACCAGGGATGGCGTATTGAAATAAAACAATATCCAGGATTGGCGGAGATCGGCGGCAGGCGTATTGAAGGGGAAGGCGTGGAATACGGCCCCTTTTATTATACTCAGGAAGAGATCAAGGACATTGTCTCGTATGCGGCCGAGCGTTTTATCACCATTATTCCGGAATTAGAAATTCCGGGACATGAACTTGCGGCTATATCCGCCTATCCCGGGCTGTCCTGTAAGGGAGACCCCGTTACCCCTCGGAATATTTGGGGAGTGGAGGATATCGTAATGTGTCCGGGTAAGGAGAGTGTTTTTACATTCCTGGAAAATGTCATTGATGAGATGGTTGCCCTTTTTCCGGGCACCTATTTCCATATTGGCGGTGATGAATGCCCCAAAGAGAGTTGGAAGTCCTGTCCCCTTTGTCAGAAGCGTATTCTGGAGGAGGGAATAAAGCCTGATGGCAAGCATACTTCAGAGCAGTTGCTGCATACTTACGTTGTGGAGCGCATAGGGAAATATTTAGCCCGATATGATAAAAAAATAATCGGTTGGGATGAGATTCTGGAAGGCAAGCCTGACTCCACGGCGACCATTATGTCATGGCGGGGTGATGCCGGCGGTATATCGGCCGCTTTATCGGGACATGATGCGATAATGTCTCCCGGTCCGAACGGGCTCTATCTGGATTATTATCAGGGGGACAGCAAGATTGAGCCTATAGCTATCGGCGGTTGTTCGACTTTGGAAAAAGTGTATAATTACAATCCCGTACCCGACACATTGGTGCTTATTGGGAAGGACCATCATATAATAGGGGTTCAGGCTAATAATTGGAGTGAATATTTTTATAATAATGATATCCGTGAGTATCACATGTATCCCCGTTCCTTGGCTTTGGCGGAAGTCGCCTGGACTGATGCCAAACGCAAGAATTACGTGGATTTTGAACGGCGTATCAACAACGCGTATGTCCGTCTGGACGGACATGGCGTCAATTACCACATTCCATTGCCGGAGCAGCCGGGCGGTTCTTGTGACCATATCGCTTTTACAGACAGTGTGTCTCTGGAATTTACCACGAGCCGTCCTATTAGCTTAGTTTATACGCTTGACGGTACTGAACCTGGAGTATCCTCGGAAATTTATACTTCTCCTCTTTCTTTTTATCAGAACGGTATCCTTAAGATCGCTTCGTTGCTATCCTCTGGAAAACTGAGCAAAGTGCGTACAATCCAGATAGAGAAGCAGGTACTTTTGCCTGCTGTGGATGTAGAAGGGAGTTTTCATGGGTTAAATATGGAAGTGACATACGGTATGTTTCTTAATATGCAGGAGTTTATGAAAACGGGCAAGAGTGTGGATGTCAGTACGGATATCAGAGAAACGGGGGAATTAACGTCATTCGTGCCTTCTACGAATTCTATGCGAGACGTAAGACAATATGCTGCTGTGGCCACTGGATTTATTGATATTCCTGAAAATGGTGTTTACTTTTTCTCCTCTGATCTGGAAGAGGTTTGGGTCGGCGGAAAATTACTTGTAAACAATGGTGGAGAGGTGAAACGTCATTCCCGAAATGACCGCTCCATTGCTTTGGAGAAGGGGATGCATGAGTTGAAACTCGTTTTCTTGGGGCACATCATCGGAGGATGGCCTTCGAACTGGAATAACGGAGTTGTCATGCTGCGAAAGTCTGATGAGAAAAAATTCCGAAAAATAACAAGTGACATGCTTTGGAGAAAAAAGTAGAGCTTATAATCTTTTTAAAAATATAATCATATGAGACGAATTTTATATTGTTTTCTGTTTATTGCAGGCGGGGGTATTATCCATGCATCTGCCAGAGAAGAAAGAGTAGGGACAGAGGATCGGATTAAACCGGATAGTGTTTTATTTGTTGACAGTTTTGACGGTAGCTCCGTCGTGCCCGATACAGCAGTCTGGAAACTTTGTACGTATGCTAACAATGCCTGGTCACAGTGGTTTAGGGATGTGAATGGTTATGAAAACGTAAAAGTGGAGGATGGTTATTTGAAGTTGAGGGCCTGTAAGGATAACGGGACTTATAAAAATGGCGGGGTATTCTCCAAAATCGGTTTTCCCTGTGGTACACGTTTGGAAGTTAAAGCCAGATTAACCAAATTGGTTCGTGGAGGTTTTCCCGCTATCTGGCAAATGCCCATAGGAGCACCGGAATGGCCCAGAGGGGGAGAAATAGATCTTATGGAATGGGTTCAAGGAACTCCCTTGCAGATCTATCAGACAGTACATACTTATTATATAAACGGAGCAAACGGTTCTGCGGGCGTAACTAACAAGAATCCTGATAAAAACTTTGATGTGACTAAGGATCATGTATATGCAGTGGAGCGTACTGAAAAGGAAGTTATATTCTATGTCGACGGCAAAGAGACCTGGAGATATGGGAATCAATACTTGGATGAGGGGAAATTACAGTATCCGTTTTGTGAATATCCCTTCAATATAATTCTGAACTTCTCGTTGGGAGGCGAATTGAATGGCAGGATGACATGGTCGGGAGAAATCTGTGATGAAGATTTGCCGGGAGAGATGTGGGTTGACTGGGTGCGTGTTGTGTCGTTAAATAATGAAAATCAGTCCGATACGGGCGATAAATAAATATCATTTGTTACAAGGCTGTTTTAAAACTGAAAGGTAATAAGTGTAAACAATATATGTGTATAATTTAATTTTATAAGATTTCATATGAAGATTTTTTGCCTTCTACTATTGTTGCTTTGCTCAATGAATTCCATGTCTCAGGAAAAAATTCCTTTCGAGATCAGGGATGGACATTTTTATCGGTATGGGGAGAAACCCCTATTCTTTCTAGAGAGATGCATTATGTCCGTATACCACACTAATATTGGCGCCACCGCTTGCAAATGATGAAAGTAATGGGCTTAATACCGTGGCAACGTATGTTTTTGGGAATCTCCACGAGGTTGAACCAATTTTTCCGAAGATGAGAATCTGGCGGAATATATAAGGATTGTCGGGGAGGAAGTGATGATGGTCATCCTTCGTCCCGGACCTTATGTTTGTGCCGAGTGGGAATTCGGCGGGTATCCTTGGTGGCTGCAGAATATACCAGGTATGGAAAATAAAGAGGGATAATACGGAGTTTCTGAAATATACGAAAAAATATATTGATTGTCTGTTTCGGGAACTACTCTCTTGTAATATATCAAGGGTGGCCCTATCATTATGGTACAGTGTGAAAATGAGTTTGGCTCATACGTTTCCTAGCGTAGGGATATTTTTATCAATAAACAATATATTTGTATAAATGTTGCTAAACATATGTCTATTAGTAAAAAAGATAGTAACATTGGACAATACATGAGTTATTTTACATGATTTTTGATCTTTCTTTGTGTGTTCCAATTTAATTTTGCAAAAAATAAATGATATATATATCTTATATTTTTGTTTCTTAAGATATCATCTTGGTTCGTGTGGGATAGTGCGCTAAGGAAATATGCTATTTTTAATGCGTTTGACCACTGCAAATCGGATAGTGTTTTACTGGCAGGCAGTTATGATGAGTTTTTCGTCATAACAGATAAGGGGGGGGGGAACTTTATAGGTACGCTAATGTCTAGCCATAATATTCCAAGGATGTGAAGGAGTACGAAAATGTAAAAGTGAAAAAATGGGAATGAGTCTGATACGGGCGATAAATAAATATCATTTGTTACGTAGGACTGAAAAGTAAAAGTATAAACAATATGTGTATAATTTAATTCTATAAGATTTCATATGAAGATTTTTTGCCTTCTACTATTGTTACTTTGCTCAATGAATTCCATGTCTCAGGAAAAAATTCCTTTTGAGATCAGGGATGGACATTTTTATCGGTATGGGGAGACAACCCCTATTCTTTCTGGAGAGATGCATTATGCCCGTATACCACACCAATATTGGCGCCACCGCTTGCAGATGATGAAAGGAATGGGACTTAATACCGTGGCAACGTATGTTTTTTGGAATCTTCATGAGGTTGAACCTGGAAAATGGGATTTTTCCGGAGATAAGAATTTGGCAGAATATATAAGGATTGCCGGGGAAGAAGGGATGATGGTCATCCTTCGTCCCGGACCTTATGTTTGTGCCGAGTGGGAATTCGGCGGGTATCCTTGGTGGCTGCAGAATATACCAGGTATGGAAATAAGGAGGGATAATACGGAGTTTCTGAAATATACGAAAAAATATATTGATCGTCTGTATCAGGAAGTGGGCCCCCTGCAATGTACCAAAGGTGGTCCTATCATTATGGTGCAGTGTGAAAATGAGTTTGGCTCATACGTTTCCCAGCGTAAAGATATATCGTTTGAAGAGCACCGTTCCTATAATGCAAAGATCAAAGGGCAGCTGGCTGATGCCGGATTTACCGTTCCGTTGTTCACCTCCGATGGAAGTTGGTTGTTTGAGGGCGGGTGTGTGGCAGGTGCCCTGCCTACGGCCAATGGGGAGAGTGATATCGCTAATCTTAAAAAGGTGGTGAACCAGTATCATGGTGGCAAAGGACCGTATATGGTTGCAGAGTTTTATCCGGGCTGGCTGTCGCATTGGGGAGAACCGTTTCCTCAGGTCTCTGCCTCGGAAATCGCCCGCCAGACTGAGGCTTATCTGCAAAATGATGTTTCATTTAATTTTTATATGGTGCATGGAGGAACGAACTTTGGTTTTACCAGCGGTGCCAATTATGACAAGAAAAGGGATATACAGCCTGATTTGACCAGTTATGACTATGATGCTCCTATCAGCGAGGCCGGTTGGATCACTCCAAAATATGATTCTATACGTTCCGTCATCCAGAAATATGTGAAATATCCCATACCTACTCCTCCTGCCCCTATACCGGTTATAGAAATCTCTTCGATAAAACTGGAGAGGGTAGTTGATGCCCTGCTTCTTGCACAAAGTATACAACCAGTGAACGCCTCTACTCCTCTGACGTTCGAGCAACTTAATCAGGGATATGGTTACGTTTTGTACACCCGTCATTTCAATCAACCTATCAGTGGAATCCTTGAAATCCCAGGATTACGTGATTATGCCGTGGTTTATGTAGATGGTGAGAAAATAGGTGTTTTAAATCGCAATACCAGAACATATTCTATGGAGATAGATATCCCGTTCAATGCCACTTTACAGATTTTGGTGGAGAATATGGGACGTATCAACTATGGAAGTGAGATTGTATATAACACAAAGGGGATTATCAGTCCTGTCACTGTTGCCGGTAAAGAAATTACGGGTGGCTGGAATATGTATCGGTTACCAATGGATAAATGTCCTGTATTGACTGAATTTGGCGATAATGTCTGCAGGAACACACCTTTGCAGGCTGTTCAATTCAAGGATCGCCCGGTTATTTATGAGGGAGAATTCACATTGGATCAACCGGGAGATACCTTTATCGATATGCGTGCATGGGGAAAAGGGGTTATTTTTATAAATGGTAAACACATCGGCCGTTATTGGAAAGTGGGACCACAACAGACTCTTTACATTCCGGGTGTATGGTTAAGAAAAGGTGAAAATAAGATTGTAATTTTTGAACAGTTGAATGAGGTTTCCCAACAGAACGTCAATACGGTCCGAAAACCCGTGTTAATGAATTTAAAATAGTATTATCGATATAATGGTTGTATTTATAAGCACTGATATTTGTGCTGTTTGTGTCTAGGTTGAAAATGGATGATCGGAAAAATCTGCCGGTGGTTTCTTCCAATTGTATTAATTTATTTTGATGTTTTTAGTGTGTTCAATCAAAGAAATACGAATAGGGGGGGGGGGATTTTAGTTTTTTGATAAAGTATAACGCTGAAATAGTTTTTTATCTTTTAATAAACAATCTATGAATAACATTTTAAAACAAGCGGGAGCAATTCTGTCGCTCTCGCTATTGTGTGGGATGCAGGTTTATGCGTTC
>CANSEY010000027.1 GCA_947646015.1 uncultured Bacteroides sp.
ATTATTGTTCATTCTTATGTTTTTCTCCCTTTTGGAAACTCAGGAGGTATCATTCGTGTTCCGATTAATGTCCTTTTTTTGAATAGTCATTTGTGACCTGTTTCCGGCATGGCAGTGCTGGGAATTATTGACAAAGGTATAACAAGTACACATTCGATTCCTAGTAATAACGGATTGAGATCACGAACATTCTGAAGTGGCAGGAGGCCGACAGTATGCTTTTTGATTTCTACCCTTTAATAATGAATCCTACTGTACTACTGTAAAAAATAGGGTATTAATATACATCTTTTTTGGAAACGATCTGGAAAGTATACTACGCAAGGGGCACGGTGGAATTCCGTAAGGACTGCGAGTGGAAGGGAGTGGTCTGCCAACTCGATATTTGTCCTTATTGCCATCGCACCCTAGCCTGAACACATTATCTAAACAGCTATATTTGCAAATTGGAATGTGACCGTAAGTATTATAAGGCAAAGCAGGGAGATAGGCTGGAGCTGAGCAGCAACCCGATATCTCGCATGACCGAGATAAACAACTAAAGTGAAAGGCAATGAATATTCTCATCCTAAATACTATTATAAACAACCTACAAAAGAATAATCGTATGAATGACAAGAAAATGACAAAAAGTATGATTCTGAAAGGCGTGACAGCGGCAATTTGCATCACGGCAATACTACTTGCAGGCTGCTCCACTGTCTATGAGGAAAAGATGGTATACAATAACATCGAAATTCCTTTCAAGAATGATTTCCCTACGGACACTGTGACTTACGACAAGCTGCGAGCAGAACATACCCGAATCCTCCTGAACCTGAGCGATCCTTCATCAAAAATCGTGAACAAGGCAGACTGCACTTTCCGTACAGACCAACTTGTTACCGTAACAGGGGCGGAAGAGGACGACTTGCTCCGCATCACCAGCTGGTCGGCAAAGACTATTCATAAAGTGAGTCTGGAGATGTATATACCTGAGGCCGAGGAATATTTGCCTGTGGCTTACCTCGACTCTATTCCTGCGTTCTCCAGTTTCGAATTCAAGCCCTCGTTCGTGGGTAAGAGGAGCGTGTGTCGCACGATGGATGGGGGCTTCGTGAGTTTAGAATGTCCTCACCTTGACATGGAACGGATGAAGGTGCGCCTAGTGAGCGACGACGAACATCTCGAGAAGCTGTCAAAGATAGATGCTAAATGGACATGCAGTTTTTCTAACTACAGCTGGACACCTACCGCTGGAGATAACTGTCCCTACCGAGAACTGCGTCCCATCTACGCCCGCGAGTGGGTGGTGATTGTGACTAACTACGCCTATATGATGACTACACTCGAATATAATTATGTGATGTCCCACTTCAGAGAGGTGATGGGCGGCGATCTGTGCGATAACGACAGAAATCTGTTCAATGCTGAAAAATACCAGACGGAGAAGGAACGCTTCAAATCAGAAAAGACATTCCGCTTGGGACAGAGCAGTCCAGCCTATGGCGGACTGGGAGGTGGATACATTTGGGCAGTGACAGACTGGAATTTCTACGGGCACTACGCCTCGTTCAGCGGCTGGGAATCCATTGCACACGAGTTTATGCACTGCATGGGCTACTCTCACAACAGTAACATGACTTATGCTGCCAATAACGGTGAAGGGGTGAACGTGGGCTGGACAGAGTTTATCTGGCAACTGCACCTGTGGCTGAGCTACAAGGGTGACCTGCCCTATCCCAACCGCAATCTGTTGGGTTTCCATAAGCCAGAGAATGCCTCGTATAGGGACTGTGATATCAGTGCTATCTTTCAGGACGATACAGTGCTGAAGCAGAATATTGAGAGATTCTGCAGGCAGAGCCGGCTAGTGAAATACTTCACCGAGCACCCGATAGATACAGTCACTATACCTAAAGAGAAGGAGGAAATGAGATGAGAAGCCGAATGATGATAGGCGTAGGGGTTGCGTTAGCGTTGACGGCCTGCGAGCAGACTGAGGTAAGGGAAATCACAGAAGACCGTTACCTGCCACAGCCAATGGATACAGTGAAGATAACGGACAATTATTATCTAGACGGCTATATATCACGTGGGGCAGAGGATATAGGTGAGGGACGCACGTTGCAGGCAGTGAACCTCTTCCTTGATGGGGACGAGCTATACGTGGCAAACTTTGCCGAGAGATGCGTGGACGTTTTTGACGTAAAGCGCTTGACTTATAAACGGAGCATCTCCAACGGAGAGCGCACTTTTGTCCGTGATATTTATGTGGAGGATGGGCACCTGTTTGTAGCTGCTGGTGACAGTCGGGAGGTGCAGGTGTTCGATAAACATTCTGGGACGTACTTAACTCGTCTGGGTACAGGCATATGGCCGGTAAGTAACGTGTCGTGGGCGGGCTGTGTGGCTGCCACGAAGAACTTCGTCTTCGTACGTGACTCGAAGGAGACTAACGTACGGGTGTTCGACCGTAAGGCGGTTCTGTTGACGGCAGTGAACAACAACACCGTGTTTGCCAAGCTAGGTACTGGCAGCGACTTTATTGGTAGCAGTACAGAACCGCATGGTGAATCCTATGACATGGAGGTCATCGGTGACTCACTGTATGCCTTCATTCCTCGCTCGGGAACAATCTACGCATGGAATATACATGAGATAGCAGACAAGAAGAATGATACGCCTACTTCTGTAACCTGGTCAAGCGGCGTAAAGATCTGTTCGGTAGCGAAAGGAAGGAACGACAGCTTATTGTTTGTAGCAATGGTAAAGGACGGGAAAACACAACTTGCGGAAATAGCCTTATCGGACTTTCAGAGCCGGAATTTTGACCGCCCTCTCCGGCTGTTCGTTTCGGACAGCCGGGTGAGGCTCTCCCCACAGCCTATAGTTACTTACCTAGAAGAGAGAATAATACTGCCCAACGGAGATAAGCTGGAATGCTGGGAAATACGGAATAATCCTTCGTTTGTGATATTGCCGACGAGGTGATATATACAATGAGTTATTTTTTATCTAAATTACTTCAAATATCAAAATGAAAGGTCAACTATTTAAGTATAACTTTGCCTTTTGTGGAATAGGCTTAATTAGAGAAATCCAGTAAATACCATAAAATTAGACAACTAATTTATAGCCAGATTATTGCGAATTAGTTGGCCTTTTGGTATCTTTAGGTATTCCGTGTGACAAGAAGTCGTACAAGTAATTGTTCAGCACTGTGCCTGAACCTATTGTTCCGTCAATAGTAGTCTAAAGAGGCGTACTTTACCAGTAATGGTTTAGTGCGAAGTCCTCTTGACAATGCAGTCCTTTACAAAAATATCCAATGTATAGGTTGTTAGGCTGACTGATATGAGTAACATATGTGAATCGCTATACCATCGTAATAAAGAAATAGCTTACGGATATTTATAAGCTATAACCAAAAGGTGGGTAGTCAGGATAGTCTTTTTGGAATGTAAGGCTACACGGACATCATACTGGCGGTGGAGGGGCGGGCTCTAAGTCGGGCGTCAGTTACTTGTACGGAACTTGGTAAACCCGTATTTCTCCTGTCTATGTCAGGCAGGTAAGCCAATTGCAAGAAAAGCCGAATGTGGTGCGGGTAAAGGATTGCGGAGAAAGTGAATGATTCTGTGTAATGCGGAGGATAGAGGTTTAAACATCACCCCATGCGAAATCAGGCAGACTTCCGCAGGGTAATTCTTTGTGAAACGATTGTAGAACTTTAATAAAATGAAGAAACTGCAAATGAGCAAGGCAAAAGCCGAGTGTGCATCTTTAACCGTACGAAACACGACATGAAAAGATATCGATTCTTCCAAATATGAGCGTAAAGTGAGAAAACTGCAGGTCCGAATAGCAAAGGCCCACAAAGAAAAGAGGTACAACAAGGTAAAGGCCTTACGGTACCTACTTGCCACTTCCTACGAAGCCAAGGCATTGGCGATAAGGAAAGTAACTTCCAATAAAGGTAAACGTACGGCAGGGGTTGACCATATGAAGTGGGACACTGATGCCAAGAAAATAGAAGCTATATGTTTATTGAAAAGGAGAGGATATAAGGCCTTCCCGCTGAGGAAGGTCAACATAGCCAAAGCAAATGGCAAGACAAGATCTTTGGGAATACCAACCATGAAGGACAGAGCCGTGCAGGATATATCTTATGGCTTTAGAACTTATAACTGAAAGTGAAGCGGATGCGAACTCATATGGGTTCAGAAAGTTTAGAAGTACTGCGGATGCAATAGACGCACTTCATAGATGGTTGAGTAGAGACTGTTTACCACAATGGATACTGGAAGGTGACATTAAGGGTTGTTTTGATCATATTAATCATGAATGGCTTCTCAACAATGTGTAGATTGACAGGCTGGTATTAAGGAGATGGCTGAAAAGCGGAGTAGTATTTAATTTCCAAGTATCAATAGATACGCTACACTTTTTCTTTTCGTTGGCAAATCTTAATCCGTATCTTCGTAGCATGAAAGAAGATATACGGATGCGCCAAAAATGGCTTGAGCTATACGTCGAAACGGGTTCTGTGACAAAAACTGCCCTTCGGTGCGGGATTACCCGTTCCACGTTATACCGTTGGATAAATTGCGAGAAAGAACAAGGCAAGTCGGAATTGTCCGATAAGTCTAAACGTCCATCAAGACTTGCCAATATGAAGATAACACCTGAAATTGAAACCATTATCCTTAATCTGTGCGTGAGACAAGAAGATGGGGAACGCAACGGATTGCCAACTATCTGCTTAGGAAGAGAATAAAGCTCTCAGGCATGACGGTGTGGCGTGTGTTGAAAAGCATCAGGTCAAAGCTGTTGTGAAACGTTGCGAGAAATTTATTTCTTCTTCCAGCCGATTTTTTCCATCGGCAACATCCGGATAACCATATACCCCCGCCGTTGTTCATGGCGGCAGGAAAAACATGCCTGACGGCGATACGTGACGCGCGACTCGTGCCCGCGTGTCGCCATCGGTCGTTATGTCTAACCCCGAAAAGTCAAACAATATTATGGATCAACTCAAACGAATCGCGTTCACATTGCTGCTTGCCCTGGCGGTATTCCCGCTGTCCGCACAACAAGACAAGGTGGTAGACAGTGAAGCCTACCTTTTGTAACTCGTAACTTTGCCGCATCACTTTTTCGTAACATTAAATATTTCACTTTACGAAAACTATATTTATGTAGAAAATGGATGCAAAAAAGATTACAGAAGACTATCAAGACTGGCATAACATTGCCGAACTTCGACTTCTTGGCTTGAGCCGTTCTCAAATAGCAAAGAAGCTGCAACTTCCTCCTGGCAGAGTCATGCGGCTTTCCCGATTAAATGTTGATGAGCTTCTTCAACATGGCAATCGTCCGCGCCCTTCTTATTCCTGCCGTCTCGATCCTTATGAGGAGTCAGTTAAGCATTTGCTGATAACCTGTCCTTATTATTCTTCCACCCAGATTCATGAATATCTAAAGGAGAATAATCCCTCTTTTCCAAAAGTCTGTGAAAAGACTGTTTTCAATTACGTAAAAAAAATACGTAAAAGATACGATATACCTGCAAGAGTATAATTTTTTGCAGCAACAATCTTTTGTTCAGAATTCAATAAGAATCTGAACTGCATCCTTATTACCGAAATTTAAATAAAAGACATTATGAAATCCGTTATTTCAGACAATAAGATTATTCCATTCCTGCCTTGTTATAAAAGGACATCACAGTTGCATGAAACCAAAGTCAGTGATCTGAAAACTGTATATGGATGTAATGGATATGCGGTTTATGATTATATAGAAAATGAGATATTCCGTACAGGAAACCATTCATTGTATTGGTGTAAGAATATGCTTTGCAGAGTAGCGGACTATTGGGCACTCTCTCCGGAAGAAGTGGAGAAAATCGTGGAGTATTGTATTCAGGTTGACTTGTTCAATGCTGAGTTGTATACCAAGTATCATATTCTTACATCCGCAGAAATCAGGCAACAGTATAATAATGCCGGTTTCTTCATGGCTGCCAATTCATAATCACTAATCCGAAAATACTATGTTGATAAGATGTGAAATGTTAAAAAAACTGGCAAACGCTTTTATAGAGGTAGCCAAAGAGGAGAACCTGCCTGTAAATATCACAATGGGCAGGTCTTATACAGACTCCGGCGGTTCCAGACAAGTTGGTATTATTCTTGAATTTGACAGTTGGAACTCGAAAATCATCAATGATAAATTAGCTGACACCATCAACAGAATCTTCGAACTTAAATAATATATTAATTTAACCTTCAGCCAATTTTGTTATTAAGTCACTGTACCATCTTACAACATCCATTACTTGATAAAGGCAAGACCTAAAGATAAAAGGAGACTGGGTTTCTTTTACATATTCTGAAATTTGTAAATTTAAATCAACCCTTTTATGTGAACCATCTTGCGTAATATCTATCAGTTTCTCTATGGTGTGAGATATTGCTTTAGGGATGATGGAGTCGTTCGGCTTATTGACAAAATTATTATTCCTATAACCGCTTTTACCCACAATTAATCTTTCAAACATCCAATAGGAACAACATAAACACCATCTGTCCGTCTATAGGCAAAATCTCCGACACCAGTTAGTACCATACAAAAAGCAGGTGCCTTCATTCGGGAAGTATCAATAATATTGGTAAGTGCAGTTAATGTCTTAGCTCCATCCTCAATAAGTTTTTCTCCGCCTAATTTTATCTCAATTAAACCATATGCACCATTACGCAAATGCACCACAGCATCACATTCCAAACCATTTTTATCCCTATAATGGTAGACTGAACCATCCAAAGCATCTGCATAAACGCGAAGATCACGGATACACATCGTCTCAAAAAACAATCCAAATGTATTCAAATCATTAACCAGGTCATTAGGCCCAAGCCCCAAAGCAGCAACTCCCAATGAAGGATCTACATAATATCTTGTGTCAGATGTGCGCACTGCTGTTTTGCTTCTCAGATTTGGATTCCATGCCGGCATATCTTCTATCACAAATATTTTTCGTAAAGCAGTAAGGTATGCTCCTACTGTCTCATCGCTGATGTTTCCAGTATCATTTGTTGATATATCAGCAAGAATTGTTGCTATGCTTGCTTGAGAGCCCTGATGTCTAGCATATGAACGCATAATTCTTTTTGCTCGCTCCTCGTCTCTTTTCACGTTATCTACTCGCGATATATCACTATTTGTAATGGCTTTATAATACTCCGTCACTTGCGATAATGCTGCCTTTTCCGTTTTCTTTTGCAGAGACTTAGGCCAACCGCCACGACAAGCGGCAAATGCAAGCATTGGCAATGTCAGTTTGTTTAATGCTCCTATTCTATCAGGAGTAAGAAACAAATCCGACAAACTAACCTCTCCTGTAGATTCTCCTGACTCCCAAAGACTCATAGGACGCATAGTAAGCCATCCGTATCTTCCAGTTCCAGTATGATGAATTTCTTTCATATCAGCTGGAACTGCAGATCCTGTAAGCATAAACTGACCATCGTCATCTCTATGATCAACTTCAAACCGAATGGCATCCCAAAACTGAGGAACATGTTGCCATTCATCAATCAAACGTGGCGTTTCTCCTTCAAGCAAAAAACGGATATTAGTTTGCGCCATCTGTTTATACTGTTCTTGCTTTACTGGGTCGTCCATATAAATGATGCTTTTAGCTTGTTGTTCAGCCGTAGTCGTCTTACCACAAGCCTTTGGACCTTCAATTAAAACAGCCCCCATTGCCTCTAACTTATCACGCAATAATTTATCTGCTATTCGATTTTTATATTCCATGGATACATAGTTTTTGCAAAGATAGGGAAATAGTTTATGAATCATATAAATTGCAACACAAATTTGGAAATTTGGATAAAATACATTTGGAAATTTGGCGTATTTTTGTTTGGCAATTTGGCGAATTATAATTATTTCCTTCGACTTTTCGTTTGCTGCTTACATACCGTTACTATCGCAAACATCAAACACCTCCTCCGATAAGCTTCTTCCTCTTCGTCAGATCTCCGGCCATCCCAAAGCAGGTCAGAGGTCGAGCCACCACCTCCGGAGGAAACCGGTACGGGTTGTCCACCGATAAGTGCATCGGCAACGGCAAAAATCAGATTGCGCGCCGATGGTATAGCCAGCTGGTCAAGCAGTGTATTCAACTCTGACTCCAAACTTTCGTTTGTGTCAGAAAGAGATTTGTTCTCCCGTCTCAGTTGATAAAGCTCCCCATAATCCGCCAATACATTACGCTGGGCGGCTTCAACCTGCCGTGCAGCATCATTCCTGTACAGTGATTCTATCTTGCGGACAATTTCGGTAAACTGCTTGGCAATACGTTGGTTCTGCCGCTCGACCCATTTGTCAGTACCGAACAAGGGTACTTTCTCGGTAATTTGAGGTGGCATGAAATCAACTTTGTGGTTGCGGAACGGCTGAACAACTGAACGTGCTTTTGTCGCATCTGCGGTCAGC
Organism: uncultured Bacteroides sp.; assembly: GCA_947646015.1. GTDB lineage: Bacteria > Bacteroidota > Bacteroidia > Bacteroidales > Bacteroidaceae > Bacteroides. The sequence continues at coordinate 8,488 of CANSEY010000027.1, forward strand.
CGCTCCAGTTCCTGCTCCTTTGCGTGGAGCTTGTCGGTCTTGTCTTCGAGTTTGGTCTGATACTCGGCAATGAGTTTCTGTATATCCGCTTTCTGCGCTTCATATCTGTCGAGTGTGATCTTGCCGGAAGCCAGTTCCTTTTCCGTCTCTTCAAGTTGCAGCCTATAACTGAAAATCTTTGATTCCAGATTCCGCATCATGGATTGAAGTCCCTTGACGGCTTTCTCCGCCTGTTTTGCCTCCTTGGTCAGTTTGCGGATATAATCGCGTTTGTGCAGATGATGCACGTTACGCCCCTCAATACTGTCACCTCGTTCGAGACCGTATTTGCTACCGACATCTTCATACAAGAATGTGTGCATTTCTTTCAATATCTGACCATATTCATAGCGGTCTTTCCCGAACTTTGCCGACCACATCACACACTTCCGTCCGCTTTTGGGGCGAATACCAACAGGAACAACCAAGGCATGAATATGCGGACTGCTCTCATCAAGATGTACCTGAAACCCGACAATGTTCTCCTGCCCGTATATTTGGACACACCAGTCATAGACATCTTTCGCCCAATTCTCGATTTCCTCGCAACGGTGCAGGTGGCTGTTGTCCGCACCTTTCTCCAGATTGACGGACTGATTCCCGAAAGCCATTTCAAGCGTCCGGTCATGGTTTCCTCCGAAGACAAACTTAGCGCAACAGTTCGGTTGGATTTTGCTGTCCGCCTTGAACGGCTTCCAACCCAATTCGTCCAGCCGTTCTTGCAGACGGACTTCAAGCGATTTCTCCTGATAACCCAACGGATGTATCTTTCCGTCAGGACCGATCTCGAAATTCAATTTCATTCTGGTCCTGTCGTAGTGGTTGGTCGGATCCTGATTCTTTCTGTCAATCTTGTCATCGTTCCAACGTCTTTCATTTTCATTGGCCTCTGCCGTGCCGAATGATTTGCCGGCTCCGACGTGCATAGCTTGTTTTATATCTGTATTCATATAGGTATTCTTTTTATAAATGATTTATGTTTGAGCTTGCTCACTCCGAACCGGATTCTGCCGGATGCCGGAGGAACTTTATTGCTGTCAGGCAAAAAGTCCTTATTATGTTATGGACTTTCTTATAAATTCCCGAAGTAAGACTTCGGATTACTCCACCAATGCCAGATCCAGTCCGTCAATGAGCAACTGCAAAGCAGGGTTACGCTGTATCATCAGTTGAAGTATTTGACGTTTGGACGGTGAAAAGAGAAAGAAATCTGCAATGTCCAACCCTTGACTGCGTTGTTCTTCAGTCGCTGTACGTTCTAGAATGTCAGAGACAGTAACCTTTTTACAAATGCCAGATAATAAAGCGGACTTCGCGTTCCATTGTTCGGTTGCTCCTAAATCAGGGATGAGAGTAACCTCCCTGCCTTTGAGAACCTGCATAGCTTCACTGTTGAAACAACCGTTCTTTCCACCTGTTGCCAGCCATATATAATCGGGGATAAAATGGCTCATTACAACAGCGGTCTTTTCACTTTCCACCAGCATTACCGGAGACGATGAATTTTTCAGAAGATGTTCTCCAAACAGACACTGCTTCAAACGGAAATCATGCAACTTCAACTCAGAATGCGCCCAGCTGACAAAAGCCTGAGGCCCTTTAACCCGATGCCCTGTCTCTGCATTATAGCACATTACCTTTCCGGTTCTTACCTGCCCATTTATATCTATCTGCCAGAAAACCGCTGCGCCTCCCCATTTTGAAGATGTCCCTATGCGATACATTTCAAACAATCTGGTTGTCTCATCTTCACCAAATACATGACAGAAATACTGATATAAAGGGTTGATTGAATAATGCGACAGACTCCTTAACACATAAGATGATGGAATATACGAAGGAACAATACAAGACGGAGTTTTATCTGCCTGCTTATAAGGGGCAGAAAGGAGCGACTTGCCGTTTCCCTCATCCATTTCCAACACATCAGGATTATCCTTGAAGTATTCTTTAGGTGTATAGTGGTAGCCACAACTGTTTTCACGATCACACTTACCGACATTTTCGGGAAAGCAAATGTTGCCCTGTTCATCAATATACCTGACAAAACACCGGCTTTTACCACAGCTCGGACAAGTAGTCTTGCTTCCAGGTCGGTATTTCTGTAAATGGAATCTGTATTCACTCATGGTCCTCTGATTTTAGTGTGGTTGCACTCTGCACTTTTGCACTTTGAGAAATTTGCTTGGTATCTTGGTAAGACGAAAGTGCAATAGTGCAAGGTGCATCAGTGTTTTCTGTCATAAGTTTGCGATAGACTCCATGCTGAAGTTTTTCTATTAGAGGGTGCTGAAGTCGACACAATTGGTCAAGCGCATAATAGACGGTACGTCTGGACATATCGACTTTTCTACCAGCAATAACAGCATCCCCGGAAGTAAACCTATCTCCCAATAGGGAAAGCCAGACTTCCTTCGTTTCGCCGATACTGTTTATGACAATGGTTTCCTGGATCCTCCTGTATGTTTCCTCATAATAATCAATCATACGGATTGCCGATTCTACGGAATCCCACTCAATATATTGCATATCTCCACTATCAGTAGCCCATTTCATTACCTGAAACAACAGGGCAAGACGTGCTACATGGCCGTTGAGTTTCATCTTCCGGCTTTCAACATTCGCATCATCCTCAATGGCATTTACAGCATCGATAATTCCATTGTACCATTCATAAAAGTATTCTTCCGCATCGTCAGACATTGTAAGGATACGGGGATTTACCGTTGTGCCCTTGTCATCAAGGATACAAGGGATGCTTAAAATTCTATTGATTATTGTCCTCCATTGATTCATGACGTCAGGGCGGACTGTATTCCTTTCTTCCCGTCTCCATCCGGATATCTTCCTGTTTTTGGGATAGACAAACAGAAAACGGTCAAGCAATCCGTTGGCAAGAAATTCTGCGCGGAAGACTTCCTGCAGCATATTCGTCTGTACTGAACCGATGACATTTACACACGGATTCTTGATTAGAACAGGACGTGATTCGGACTTGCGGATAACCTTTAACGGCTGTCCACTATACGCTGTCAGCAAATCTTCAATGAGATTATTCTTACTATTGTACCTTTTGACCGAATTGAATAAAGCCAGAATTTCATCGACTACCAATGTTATCCCACGTTGATTATGCTGATGAATATTCATCATCGCCTCCGGAGTGGAGTCATAAATAACCGTCGTTACAAAATTCGGTTTTTTGAGCAACTGCCCTTCCCCGTCATTCCCGTGCTTGCCGACAGACATGGCTCTTTCATATTCGTCACATTCCAATTCATATTTTTCATGCAGCCGGTCATCATACTCATTAATCGGTTTATATATAAAACCAAGAGGAGGTGTCTTTCCAAGACCAGGACGACCAACCAACATCATATAAATGGACGGACAGGTCTTCCATTCTCCTTTTATGCGGATATGACAAGAATTACCTACCGCAGTAGCAACGGCAGAAAGGATAATCGAAACTGTATATTCCACATTGAAATTCTCGTATCTGGCAAGATTTAGTATAATCTCTTGTATCTTGTCTGGAAATGCATCCAACGGAAGACCTGTCTCCGGAACGCTTTCAACTTCCGAGCGAAGCATATTGGTCAAATGCAGATTATCAAACATAGCCACCTCCTTCCTGTTTAGGCAGTTCATCACCAATAGCAAAAGCGTCATAATGGAATCGGCGCAGAAAACGGTCTACGTCTTCCTGTGTATACCAGTATTTGTCACCTTCGCGCGAATAACCGAGATAACCGTTGTCACGCAACTTTTTCAGATACTTCTCTTTGATGTGCAATTTCTCCATCAAAGACTTGTTGTCATAGAGACAGCACCCACCTGCCTCACTTGGAAGTGGTAATTGCAACTGTTTCTCCACTATGCCGAGAATCTTCTCAAGGAGTTCCCGTTCACATAGATTTTTATCTCCATCTAATTTTTTAGCCATAGTTTTCGTATTATGGCTTCCTTCCTAATGCACACTCGGACTGTAAGCCGGGTTTATGTTATGGCACGACTGTGCACATCGGCCATAACGGCAGCGAAGGTAAAAAGTTCTTAATACTTAAGAAGTTAGTGTAAATTAGGCTAATGAATTAGACTGAAGTTAGGATTGTATTAGATAATATTAGAGTTGGAGATTAAAGCATTGATTATAAACAAAAAGAGTAGCCAGACAGCTACTCAAAAAACTTATCGATTTCCTTGGATTTTGCAGGAACGGCAAGGTCTTTCCTATTCGACCGAGATTGCCCCAAATCAGGCATTTCAAACAAGTTGCTCAGTTCTGTATCGGGGAAGACTCCCATTCTGCCAAATTTCCAGTATGATTTCTCATCCATTTCGGAATATTCAGGCTTGTCTCCACAATATATCCGCCCACACATATATGCCAACAGAACTTTGGAATCATTCCACTTATAATGGGAACCTTTTTCGCCTATATAACCAGCCTCTATCGCTTTGGCGAAAACTTTTATAGCCAGTTCAGTATGCAACATCCCAATCAAAACAACAGTTTCCTCGTTATCTGCCGTCTGCTTCCCTGAAACAGAGGAATTGCCATTTTGCACCTTTGTTTTTCCCTTATTTCCCTCTTTCAGCATTTCAGCACAAAAGGCGAGAGCTGCACCTGAAATCAATGTTATGATAGTACCCCAAAACGTTGTAGAGCCAGTATTGTCTCCATCAATCGGATTTATCACACCGATTCCGACAAGCAATAGTGTACCAGCAAACAAGGTGATTGCACTTGACCACAGAATCAGCCTTGCATATCTTTTGAAAGCAAAGGACAATGCAAGAACGATAATAAAAAGACCTATAACCAAGAATATTATTTGTAGCATAAATATTTCAATTACATAGAAAATAGAAACAAAAACTAATTATCTCAATACCATTCTAAAATCAGATTATTTCAAGCGGAGTTAACTCGTCTTTCAGTCGGGCTACTTCTGCAGACAAGGTTTCCGGCAAGAAACGAGCATAGACTTTCTCTGTTACATCCGTACTTCCATGACCGAGCAATCGGCTGACTACAGACATGGACAATCCCTTATTTAGGGCAAAAACCGCAAACGAATGTCTGGCCGCATGCATTGAAAGACTGAAAGGTAGCCCAATCTGCTCTCCCACGACCGCCAATGACTGATTGATACATTTAGTCGCATTATTACGTGCCTTATAAAGTGCCTCCGCATCATCCAGATCCAAAGTTTCCTTCACAAGGTCAAATACATACCGGCATCCTGCACGTTTTTCCTGCCATTGTTGCAATATGCGCAATGCAGGTTCAGTCAGAGGGATCACATGACGTTTGTTTGTCTTTATCATAATCTTCCGTAACTCTTTCCGGGCAAAATCGATATGCTTCCATTGCAGGGTCATCACATCCACCACACGAAGTCCGCAAGCATGAAACGCAAAGAAAAACATTTCCAAAAATTCCTTTCTACGTGGTTCCTGACAGGTCTTGTAATATTCTAAAAGAGCAGAGACCTGTTCTTTGGCCAGGCTCTTTCCGTCAAACTCAACTTCTTCCTCTGAAAGTGAAACTTTTGTAACGATACGCATATCCTGAATCCTTGCATTCACAGCAGGATCTATCATGCTCATTTCACTTGCGTATGCACACGCCTTCAATATCGGTGTCAAGGCATGATTGATTGTCGCATCGCTATTCTGTTTGATTTCCTTGCGCCAAACGATATAACTGTCCAATAGTTCCGGAATCATATCGCCAACATATATTGCGTCCGACCGATATGTGCCTTGTTTGGTCGCCCGTAAAAAAGTCTGGAAAATATTCATGCAACTCTTTCCGTTCTCGTATCGGCTTCTACCGATTCTGTTTCTCGAATAATCCGAAGAAAGGCGTTCCAATGTGAAATCCACAAAATCTTTTCCCTGATCACGACGTGCCAAAGGCTTGTCTGCAAGAAGACCGGAAACGACATCCGCTGTAATTTGGTTCGGATGCTTTTCGTGATACTCGGCAAGTTGCGAATCTATACGTTCAACACGTGCAAGCAGAAGTTGGTTCAGCCGTTTGAACTCCCCACCATAGCTTGCACGGATTTCACCCCGTCCCTGATTGCCGTTCTGATTCCAGTCTGCAACCTTGACAAAGACATTTGTAGTCTTACGGATTATCTGCCTGTTCCAAGTATATTCCAACTCGACAGGATAGGCTTTATCTTTATCAACCTCCTTTGGTGTGCGAAGTCGATATTTGCCCAACGGATATAGTCTTTTCGGTCTTCCCATATATCATCCTCCTTTTAGCAATATTCCTGAGGAGAAACAAAGGTATGGAATTTTAGACAAACAAACTACATTTTTGAGAAGAAAAACCGCAATTTAGACAAACAAACTACACCACCAAGCACCCTTAAACACCAGCGCGACAAACAAATTACCTTTATCTGTCGCGCTGATATTTAATTGTTTAGACTATTCGAAGACTATTAATACTCTTCCTCATTAAAGAAGAAGTCCTCTTTACTGGGGTAATCCGGCCAAATATCTTCTATGCTTTCATAGATTTCGCCTTCATCTTCCATTTCCTGAAGGTTTTCAATCACTTCAAGAGGAGCACCCGACCGCATGGCATAATCAATCAGTTCATCCTTAGTTGCCGGCCAAGGAGCATCTTCCAGTTTAGATGCTAATTCCAATGTCCAATACATAAGCTTTCGTATTTAAAATGTGAATATTAATCCTACTCTCTATTTTTCGGCAAAAGTATAATAAAATATTTCACTTGCAACTATTATTCCAAAATATTTCGTCTTTTCCTTCATTAAAATTCATTTTACGGGACAAGACAAATAAATAATCCGATAAACGGTTGATATAGGCCAGTAAATCGGCTGAGATTGTACAGCTTTCGGATAATGCAAGAATCCGGCGTTCGGCCCTCCGGCAAACGGTACGGCAAACGTGGCAAACCGCAGAGCCACGACTCCCTCCCGGAATAATAAAAGAATGTAAAGGTGGAAGAATTTCGTCGGCGGCATCGATTTCGCGCTCAATAGCCTCCACCTCATCGGGAGTAATAATACTGACATCATTCAATTGCACCTTCTCCTGATCAGTGGCCAGATGCGACCCGATGGCAAACAATTTATCCTGCACGGACTGCACAAAATTCAAATCATGCTCGTCCATCAAATAAGTTGCCAGCAAGCCCAGATTCGAATTCAGTTCATCGACCGTTCCATACGCTTCCAGACGGATATGGGTTTTCGGGACACGCGTCCCGCCTATCAGGCCGGTCGTTCCCTTATCACCCGTTTTTGTATATACAAGACTCTTTTTCATAATGATAGTATGTTTATTATTTCTGTAAAGGTTAACACATCAAAGGATTCAGAAGTTGACGAGATAGTGCTGTTTTATCTTGGTACGGTCGAAAAAGACGATTCCCAAATCATACAAATCGAATGTAATGCCTGTCCGGTCGTCCTGCTGTATCTTTTTCCAGAGTGCTTTCATCTTCTTCGTATAGCGGATGCCCTCAATAACAAAGAGTCCTCGTCCGGTGGTTCTCGATGCACAAAGGTCAAACACCTGCTCCACAAACTCCTCATTCCGATAATGGTGCAAATACAAAAAATCGACAGGCGTATCTTTCTCCAGAAAGAGCTCCGACAAATCGGAAGCACCCACATAATCGGCTTTAGCATGTCCGGCCTGCAAATACAAAGACGATGCCGATAATGTTCCGGCATCCACAATCGTATCGGGCTGAATATAGTTAACCAGCCGAAACAGCAACCGGTTCACCTTCTTCGATTCATGCTTCCATTTCCTACCGGAGTTTGCCGACATTTTTTTCTGTTCGGCTTCCAACGAACTGTAGGCATAGTAAGGGGTACGCTCATAAATGACGTTGGTTATCAAGTCGAAAGCAAATGGTGAATGAACCCCATATCCACAACGGTGGCGAAAGCGGGCCAACCAGATAAAAGGACGTTTCAAAAGAAAAAATCCGTTCATAATAAATTGAAATATATCGCGTTCAACGCACAAAGATATATAAAACCATTTGAGAAGTAAAGTGTTATATGCAAGTAATTAAAAACCTAAACCTGGAGATTTATGAAGAAGTTAATGTTACTGACCCTTTTGAGTACCTTTATATTTTACAGTTGCTCGGATGATGATTCATGCACAACCTGTAAGGAAGATAATGGAAATTTGGTCACCCCCGATTTGAGCGTTACCCTATCCGATACACAAAGTCCGATGACGGGTGTATTGGAAGCCTACCCTTGCCAGGCAGGAGGTGCCATTTATTACGGCAATTATATCGAAGGCAAACTGACCCCCTTTCCGGGAATGTATTACCTCCAGAACGGAGAGATCTATGGAGATAAGAACAGGGAAATATCTCTCCCGGTGGGCACTTACAACATGATATACTGGGGTACCCCGAAATATGAAGAGCCGATTTACAGCAACCCGGTCGTCGTCGACCCCCAAATCACTATCGGAGGAGACCTTTCACAACAGTATTTCGGGCTCCGGAAAGTTTCGGCGGATACGACCTATTATCCGGTATTCGACTTAGTGTATACCGTGAAACCGGCACATATCGGCACGGAAGAACTGAGTGCAGCCATGCAGCGTGTTGTTGCCGGGCTGAAAGTAATCGTCAAAAACAAAAACAACGGTATCCTAAGTTCCAGTATTGCCGGCATGGAAGTACATGTAGGAGGCATTGCCGAGAAGTTGAACATGTATACAGCCGCTCCGGTCAACCAAACCAAAACAGTATCTTTCCCGCTTGTACTGTCGGCAGACGGCACACAGATGAGCAATGCCACGGTCATGCTTTTTCCATCATCCGCCAAACCAATGTTCAAGCTGATCATCAAGCTTAAAAACGGAAATACCAAAGTCTACCAGCAACCACTCGATGCTCCGTTAAAAGCTAATAACAAATTGACTCTGACATTAACCTTGGGTGATATCTTCTCGGAAGAAACTTCCGGAGGATTCACCATCGATAACTGGCAAGAAGAGAACGAAACAATAGATATACCGACACTGGAATAACCATCAGACTGGCTTCACCGGCATTCGGACTCCACCCGATTGGAGATCAGACTGATCGCTCTTTTAGCGTACATTCATGCCGGAAATACCAAAAACCGGAAACCTCCTCACGGAGCCTTCCGGTGTAACACTAAAAGTACCGGGCAGGCAGAAGCACTAGGTAAAACTCCCGCCTGCATGTGTTCCGGTATGTTTTTCTAACCGATGCCGAGCGTTTTCCGTGCCTCGGCCTGTTGCTTCTCGTTTAGTTTGTTCTGATAGGCCTCGTACAGATAGTTTCCTACGGGGCTGCCGGCATGTTTCACAATCTGTTCCAGCACGAATCCGCCGAAAGCCTCTTTAATTTCATTTATCTCTTTCCCGGTAAAGTCCCGCCCTCTGAATTCGTCGAGAGCCATCAAGGTTTGCATCATCTCCTCGTTCAGTCCGGTTCCTTCCACCAGTACGATATCTCCTATTTTTGCGTTGATCTCTCCCGGTTCCAAGACGACAGGCAGGGTGACGGGAAAGCGGTCACTGTCAGTCTCCTGAATAAAGAGCTCCCTCACTTGCGGGGCAGTCACTTTTCCATTAAACATAAAGCGTCCTTCACTGACTGTAGTGCTGTCATATCTCAATGTGCCCACCGCTGCATTTTTCACCGCATCTTGCAGATAAATGGTTCTGCCTTCCAGTTTCGGGTTGGTCACCATCCCTCTGAGGTGGTAAGTTCCCTCTTGGGGTGCATGATTACAAGCCCCCATCATCAAGGCCGTCAGCAATACTCCTGTCAAATTCCTTTTCATCTTCTTTATCATCCTACTATGGGTTATAAAAAAATCACCCCATGCGTACCCGAGGGCAGAACGGGGTGATCTTTTCGTAATATTCTGGACTTATTTAAAATCTAAATCCGAGTTTCAGGTTGGGCAACGCAAACAAGTTGATGTTGTGATGCCCCACCTTGTAGACGGGTGTTCCTTTCGGGATAATCTGAATCATGTCATAGCGGTAAGCCACCGGCTGAATTTCAAATCCCAGAATCAGTCCCTTGCCCATACTATACTCGATGCCCGCGACGGTTGCCGCACGCAAACCGAATATCTGTCCGGCTTTACTGTTGGGGATATAAACCTCCAGAGGTGTGCCGGTGACGTCTTTATCGTCTACAACCGGACCATTGTCCTGGCGGTCCTGATCGGGAGTCGGCTGTAAATCGGTATCCGTCCCATCTGTGTTCATATCCTTATCAGATACCATGATTCCGGTATACGGAAGCGTGGTTTCTATTCTTCCCATTTGCCAGCCCAACAGGCCGCCTACATACAGATTGATGCGTTCGTTCTTCGTATTGAAGTAATAGTTTGAGCCAATATTAACCGACCAGTTGTTTTTGATTCTGCCTTCCAGATATTGAAGGGCCGGAATCTGCATATCGGTAACCGTCTTGTCTCCCTCGATATAATCCTTTTTGGGCGTTACGCCGATATTCATGCTGAACATCAGGTTGACATCCCAACAGTCTGTCAGGAAATATTTTCCCTGTATACCGATGATATTGACCAAATTATTAGAATTCAAATCTCCCAGTTGAAGGTAAGTAGCCGGATCGGAGGATTGGTTTCCGGACGTATTATTGCCCAATCCCACATTCGGAAAGCTAAAGTTTCGTCCGTTCCAGTAGGTAGGCAACAGATAGTTCTCCGTATTGTTGTTGAACATTTGCGAACTACCCATTACCATGGATACTTGCCACTGACCTTTTTTAGGAGCAAACGACGCATCATCGCTGCTGCTGTATTGTTGCGCCATGACAGGCGCAACAATACATACAGACAGAAGGATTATGCATAGTTTCTTTATCATACTATATTCTTCTTTAGTTTTTTATTGTTCAGCTGCATAAGCATCCAAGAGTTTCTTCAAGGTAGCGTTCAAACCGTCCACTGCTGCTTGCTTTTCATCTACAGTTCTTTGGGCTTTCTCGATATCCTGGTCAAGCAAGTCAAGATACTCTTCCTGACCTTCAATATTAGTGTATCCGTATTTATCGAACAAGGCGATTTTGTTGTCGATATCTTCTACGGTTTTCTTAGCGTCGGTAATAACTTCTTCCTGAGTCTCAAGTAAACTTGTCAAATTAAGGCTCTTCTCGCTTACCTTATAGGTATGGCTGTTGGCATCATAATACGTATAGTAGAAGTATCCATCTTCCATAGCTCTTTGAACGAGGGCGATTTCTGCTTCAAGTTTAGAATATTCAGTTACGACATTACCCAAAAGTGGTTCTCGCTCGTTAGAAGTATAGTAGATTTTGTAAGGGTTGCTTTCTGAGAAGATCTCGTTTTGGCGTTTCGACTTATCGCCTTTAATCAGATAACAAGCCAATTCTGCCTGCCACAATGCTGCGTTTTCATCTTTAATTTGCGATTCCAAAGTAGCGATTTTCTCGTTGATAGCATCCACTTCTGCAAGTACAGGATCTGCTTCCGCCTTGATCTTGGCATACAAAGCCTGCCATTTGTCGAGGTTAACCAGATAATTAGATTCCTGAGCCAAATAGGTATATTTAACAAATGAACCTGAATTATTTTCGGGATTATCAATCAACTGAGAAACATTTTTGGGCATATCATATTTATTTGCTGATATTTCTTTAGGTTCGATACTCTTTTCAAGATTGAGTTCTGAACCACCGAACAATGCTTGATTAGCCTCCAAGAAGGCAAAGAGTGTGCTACCTTCAACTTTATCATTGAATGATGTTGCAAGAGTTTCATTGCCGATTAATGAACTTATACCGTCACTTACTGCAGTTGCAATTGCTTCATTGAAAGTAGCCAGATTAGCGTCAGTTAAAGCGTCTTTATAAGTAGTAGCGAATTCTGCGTTAAAGCCGTCCACCGCTTTTCTCTTTCCAAGGTATCCCAATATGGAGGTACGCAATGCGTTGGCTGTTTCCAACTTCTTGTCTTCAGCTTTTAAGCTGTTATAAGTTGTGACCTCTTTCGTAATCGCTTGGTAGGTGTTGGTTCCTTTATAGTTATTATAAGCCTTCAGGGCTGCTACATAAGCAACGTATGCATTAATCCAAGCGGTAGAGTCCGATTTGAACTGGTCGTAAGCTGGTTTCTTATCAATTTCCAAACGCTTAAGTTCATTCTCAAATTTTGTTTTGTATGCATCTAATAATTTTCCGCTTGCGTCGAATGCTTCGCTATTCTCCCCTTGATAATATGCTTTGATAGCATCGGCAATAGCTCCTATTTTAGTTGCTTTGTTATTGAGGCTAAGATCATTAATCACCACATCTTTCTTCATGGTGTATTGGTAATTCAGCAATTCTGCGTTCCAGCTATCCTGGACAAAGATTTTATCAAGATCCTCAACGAGTTTCTCTTCATCTTCTCCGGTTGACAATGCACTGTATAATCCGTTTACTAAAGCAGGATCTACATCTGCTTTGGCCAATGTATAAGCAGAGGATGTTACGTCCAACTTTATTTTCTCTTCAATAATTTGCTGATTAATCGGGAAGATGGGCTTTCTCATTTCTTCGATTTTAGTATAGGCCTCGTCTTCTTTAGCGTCAAGGGCTTGCAAATCGGTTTTATAGCCTTTCAGCTTATCTGCCAAAGCCTTGCTATCAGTGCCTGTCGCATCCAATGCTTTGTATTCTTCCATCAGAGCCATCTGGATTTCCAACGTTTTGGCAGCATGCGTTCTCTCCAGCTGCAATTCTTCCGGATAGTATTTGTTCTTAGATAAGAAATTAATTCTGGCAACCTCGGCCTTCATTAAACTTGATTTCGCTTCGGCTAAATCAGCCAATGCGCCATAACTAGAATTCGTCGTAATAGTTGTCTCTCCATTAGTGGTAGACTCTGACTTAAATGTATAACCAACCAACGCAGCCCGATATTTATTGATTTCAGCAGTATATGCGTCATCCTTCATGGTGAGTAGAGCCACTTCAATGTCCATTAAAGCTTTTTTATTGTTATACTCAGCCTGTGCAGTAAGTGTCTGTAGATCGAGCATTTTTGCTTTGAACTCTTCAGTTCTCTTTTGAGCTTCAGCTTCCCAAAAAGCTTTTTGTTCTGCTGTTTTAGCTTGTTCTACTTCCAGACTGCATTTTTTTAGTTCCAAGTTAACCTGATCTTTTTCAAGTTTAACTTTCTCTCTTTCTACCTTGACTAATTGGATTTGGGTCAGTGCGTCTTCATAGGCAGCCTTTGCCTTAATGAATTCCGCTTTCGCTCCGCGAAGTTGTTCGATTCCCGCCGGTTCATCGTTATCGATACATCCGGTGAATGTTGTAGTTGCTCCTCCCACTAAGAGCGCAGCTACGAGATAAGTCCATTTTCTCATACCTCTGTTTTTAAGTGTTAATAAAAAAAATGTTATGTAAGTAAATCAATGTTTTCTCTTGCCGATGACGGCCTTGCCTCTATCTTATGTAATACCTCTATCTACAGTTACTTTGTAGGTAACTCCAAACAGACTATTGAAGGATGCAAATGGCGTTTTGCCAAAAGGAATAGCAGTAAAAGGGAATCCTTATTTATAATAAGGTATAAAAAAGAATAGTTCTTTGTTTCTGTGTGAAGCAAGGAAGGGAGAAGTATGCAATTCTCTGGATAACTTCCCAACAAACCGAAGTCTGTAGAAGCTATTATCTGTCTATGAATGAATTATTTTCTCTCTGTCTTTGAAAAAGATGTTTTTTAATTTGCTTTTTTGTGAAAAATGGTTTATATTTGTCGGACACTTACAATAAAGTTACCTACAAAGTAACTCCACAGAAATCAGCACTTTATCCCTCAAAAGATCGTTTGGCATAACCGATAATACTTAAATTTGTTTCATCCAGTTTCTTTATATTGAATGGTTTCAGATAAGTCTCTGTTACTTTGATAGACGAGTGCCCCATCGCCTCTCGGATAATACCCGGGTGCACTTCCAAATAATAGGCTAAAGTGGCCCAGGTATGGCGGGCTGTATATGAAGTCAATTCGGTAGTCAGTCCCAACAGTTCTCCCAATTTTGTCAGTTGATAATTGAAGATGCGCAATGCCTGCTGATACTCCCGATAGATGGTATCCTCTCCTCCCTCTGCACTCAGAATAGGGAATAAATAGGGAGACTCTGTAGTAGTATCCATATATTCCCGAATGATATTCATGGCATCTTTAGTAACTGTAATGGTGATCTGACGTCCGGTTTTCCTGCGATGATAGGTCAGGATATTCCCATTCAGGTCCTTCTTTTGTATATAAGCCAAGTCGACAAAAGGAAGCCCCCTTAAAAGAAACATCAGCACGAACAGGTGATGAGTTTTCTGCAATAGTTCCGATTGCTTCCGGGTGCACTTCGTGTCGAGCAACTGCCCCATTTCTTCGGCTTTCAAAGCTCGTTTGATATCGGCCTGAGTACCGGTATATACAGCTTTGAACAGATGTGGCACGTGAGGTGCCAGACGCCGGTCGACCGCCCGGTTATAGACAGCCCTGAGTACCCGCATATAAGTAGACACCGTGTTCCAGCTGTTTCCCCGCCGTCTGAGAAACCGTTCGAACTGCTTCAATAACTCAGGCCTTACTCTTTTGAACGGAATGTCGTGTGCTTTCAGAAAAGCAGAAAGGGCATTTCTGCTCGCTTGATAAATGTGAGCCGTACCTAATGCATATTCCGCTTTTCGCTCTTCAATCATGCGATCCATAAAACGGATTAAATCTTTTTCTTTCATCTTATTTTTGTTTTACCTAGTTTATCCGATCAAGATATTGATTTTCGTACACAAAGAAAAATTATCCGCAGGGTTTGTATGTAACCACAGTACTACGATTGAGTACGTTTTATTATAGTCTCATTCGATATACTTTCCTAATATTGCCATCACGAATCATTAATCGAATTATGGCATGAACACAAAATCAAAACACCCCTTACTATCGTTCCCGAAACCCAAGTTTACAACAGGAATGATAAGGTTGAGCATCACCTTGCTCTTTTCCACTCTATGCATTGGTTCATTTGGACAGAAGAAGTCACCGATCACCGTAGAAACCCTCTTGGAAGAGATGACTTCATACGATGAAATGACCCGCTATCCCGCCCTGCCCTACCGCAGCATGCAGCAGAGCAGTTACGATCGCAGATCCGTTTCTCCCGATCGGCCCGGCTGGTTTGCCAATGACGATGGCGAAGGATTTATCCGCCTTGAAGAACACAACGGACGGAAAGAAAAAGTTCTTTTCGAAGACGAAGGTCCCGGCGCCATTACCCGTATATGGCTCACGACCTTTGGCAGCATACATACAATCTTGCGCTTCTACTTTGACGGAAAAGACGAACCAGGCTGGGTGGTACCCTCTTATGATCTCCAGAAGTTCGGTGTACGAGGACTCAAGAAAGGATTAATCGAACCGGACGATAAATGGATCAGGGGCAGCCTGATTTATCTACCTATCACTTATGCCGACGGTTGCAAAGTAACCATGGAGGAACTCACTCCCGAACGGACAAACAGACATTTTCTATTCAACTACCGCAAATATCCCACAGGCACTCCGGTCGAAACCTTCTCCCGGAAAGTTGCAGAACGTATCCCTCAATCGGTCGAAAAGACATCGGCTACATTGTATAGAAATATAGATAAGGGGTTTGATCCACAGGCCCGCTATGGAAAAGGTGCACTGATCCACTGGCAAAATCTGTCATTAAACAAAGGAGAAAAGCAGCAACTAAACCTCCACAAAGGGAAAAGAGCGATCAGCCTTCTCCAATTCAACGTGAAAACGGATCCGGATCTGAAACCCGGAACAGATGATTTCGCCCGGTTGATGCGCAGTCTGATCATATCCATAAGCTTCGACGGACAGCAAACCGTATGGGCACCATTATCCGATTTTGCAGGCTCCGGTATGGGAGCATTTGCATCCCGGAGTTTTTTCTTCTATTCTGATGGTAAAGGAATCGTTTGCAGTAAATGGCTGATGCCCTATCGACAGAATTGTGAGATCTCTGTTTTAAACCTCTCACCCTACAAAACCGATGTACATATCGATATTGTATCACAACCTTACAAGTGGGACAACCGTTCCCTCTATTTCCATACAGCCTGGAAACAAGAGCGCGGACTGCCCGTTGTCACTTGGATGGAACATGAAAAATGCGTGGACTGGAATTTCACCACTATCTCCGGCAGAGGAGTCTATCGAGGAGACCTGCTGTCTCTTTTCAATCATACAACAGAGTGGTATGGAGAAGGCGATGAAAAAATAACAGTAGATCACGAAGCGTTTCCCTCCCATTTCGGGACAGGTACCGAAGACTATTACAGCTTCGACGGATACTTTAAAAGCCAGACTCCATTTGCCGGACAGCCCCGACAAGATATGAAGGACTTTTATGGTTATAACAGTTTCTTCAGAGTCAGATGTTTGGACGGCATACCTTTCAACCAGCAACTAAAATTCGATTTTGAATTACTAGGTTGGGAAAATGGCACAGTAGACTATTCCTCGACTGTATTCTGGTATGGAGACTTAAGCTCTCAGGCAGTGGGTTCTTCCGGTATAGAAGAAATAGAAGCAGGTTTGCTACCCACCCCCACCCAGTCCCCCGTCTGTAGCATAGCCAATGCTATCGACTTCTGCCAAATCCAACCAACCTCCAAATCTGAAAGGCTGCGTTATGACAGACAAAGGCTCAGCGGACATCCGGGCAAGTGGAATTTAAAAGATCATCTGGTGTGTCATGGCGGTAAAAAAGGTGACTACATCGAATTCGAATTCTCCGGTTTTGAGGACCGTGAATACAGTTTGAATCTATTCTGTACTAAAGCAGCCGATTATGGTAATATAAAGTTTTACGTAAATCGTCAGGAAAACGGTAAACAGCTGGACTGTTACAGCCAGGAAGTCGAGGCCACAGGTGCCATAAACCTCGGAATGCACAAACCCATAGATGGTAAGTTTATCCTAAGGATAGAATTGACCGGACAGAATGCATTATCGACGGGCACTTTATTCGGACTGGATTGTATACGGATTGAATAGTTTAAACTTTCATGATCGATAATAGGGTCAGGAGAGGAATGGCCTATCTACTTTTCTCCCCTGATCCCATTTTCATACTTATTTTAAAATACAAGCATCAGACGGATAATAATCTGCAAGCTCTCTCAGGATTTCCAGTTGATCACAACGAATCCTCCGCCCTAAAAACGCTACTATCTTTTCAGACAAAACTTTGTTTAAAAGTCCAGATACGTATTTATGAGTCCACAAAACAACATCCATAAATGGAATAAAATTGAGTGGCACATGGTTGAATGCAAAAACATGTGTGTGGACATTAATAAACTTCATAATACGGATTTTTGTTAACGCTCAATACTGTATTGAAAATTATATTCAAAATTCAAACAGCGAATTATCCAAACATAAGACTTATCTTATTAACAAAAAAAATCTCAAAAACTATTTAGCAACTATACATCGAGATTTAAAGGGTATATTGTCAAAAGAAGCGATTATATCACAATAAATACTCATACATATTTATTCTTCCGGCTGTCAACAATCCGATAAATACCCATTCTTCATTTTTAGGCAAGGCACTCCCATTCTATAGAAACTATTTTCATAACTGATAGTTTATCTTTTATAGGCGTCCCAAAATATCTACAGTGGACAGTGTTTCACTTTTTCCTCTCACGGAGCGAATGCAGGCCCCGCTGAAAGAACCGTTCAACCGGAGTCTGTAGTTCAAATGCCTGATAGTCCGTCATCGTGAAGTTTGCGCACAACCTACGCATAAAGTTACAAATAGTCGACGACAGCATCGTTACGGCTCAAGTTGCAGAACGTGAATGGCCGGCAGATATCATTATCCGAAAACAATGAATCAAGAGTTTATAGTTTCATAGGTCTTCAGTACTTATCGCAGAGGACGGCCCTCAAGTGCTAAAGACCTATGAATTACGATGGAGAATATTTAATCAACCACAGTTTCAAATCTATATTCCTGATTCACCTGAATATCTGATAAAACAGGAGTTACACATTCTGCAGGATCTACATTCTTCTCAAAATAAATTTGTTCATTGACCGATTTCAATCCGTCAATACGAATCACCAATGGATTGAAATTAATAGTTTCCTTTAACCGATTTAAACTTATAATCCAATCGGTTCCGTCATAAAAAGAGTCAGCCACAAGTTTTCCATTTAAATAAGCATTGGCCACGTCTCCTTTATATGAAATATACATGCGTGTTTCTTCATCGCCGCAAGCCGGAACGGGAGCTTTTACTTCATAAATAGCTAAATGTTCTTCAGGTGCGAATGCTAAAGGTTTCTTTTGTTCCAAAAGAATCTTTACAGGCTGATTATTCATCTCAGACAACCAGGTGGCATCTGTATTCCAAATAATTCGTTCACCATTCAGTAGCAAAATCTCGATCTCACCCACTACTCCCTTTTCTGAAGTGATAAATTCTATTGTATTATCTCCTTTCTGAATGAATGCGGTTACGTCAGCCTTCTCATATCCACCCATTGTCTTCGTTACTATTTTCTTTCCATTCAAGATGCAGCCAGCAGAATCAAACGAAGCATAACGTAAATAAGCCTGTTGAATCATTGAAAACGTATTTACAGTAAACTCACGTTTTATTTTATCACCACCTGACGGACAAATCCATTTTCCCTCCTCCATAGGGGCAACGGAATGGTAGGTCGCATGTAGATGACGGGGATTAGACCGGAAAACTTGTTGTTTGAAACCACCTTTTTTAAACATCCAGATCTCTGTCTGAGGGGAATTCTCTATTAAAACAATTTTATTCTTATCACAAACTAAAGAAGCAGGAGTGAGCGCCACAAACTCTTTCCCTGCCACAGCACCTTTCCAGATGTGGTCTGATTCCTCTTCTGTCAACGTGACAAAACGAACGATAGCTCCATTTGTCTTGGTTATTTTTATGATACATTCTTTTCCCGGAATAATTCGATCTATAAAATATCCATCTTTCTCTCTCACCAAAACCCCATTTTGTACTTCCACATTCCTGATATTCTTTTCTGCGATCAAATACTCCCCCGGAATCTGATCATCTTCAAAAAAGAAGAAAGTATAATCGTTTCCATCTTTCAAAGAACAAATCGGCTGTGTTGTCGAATATTTCAACCTGACTTCATTCATTTGCTGATTGAAAGGCCAAAGGAAATAAGTCCCATTTTTAACTGTTATTTTCTTACGTGGCAGTCGCACAGTTTCATTTTTTAGTTTTACGGTAAACCGAACATTTTTATAATCTTT
Organism: uncultured Bacteroides sp.; assembly: GCA_947646015.1. Lineage (GTDB taxonomy): Bacteria > Bacteroidota > Bacteroidia > Bacteroidales > Bacteroidaceae > Bacteroides. Next base: position 27,898 of record CANSEY010000027.1, read on the forward strand.
TCTACTATTTTTATACAAATAGTTAGAGCAAAACAGATAGCCCGTACTTCCATCTGACCGGACAGCCCATTGCAAGTTTTCCCTGTTTTGGTTACTGGTTGGTAAATAAGCTATAGCCGGAGCCAGCGATGTACCAAAATCATTCATAAAATAATTATACTTTTTAGTTTCCTTCATCACTGCCCCCAACGTTCCAGATTCACGTATGGGTGCCTGATAATCATAACTCACTCTAGGTCCGGAAGATTGATATGTGGTTCTTTTTCCAATAGGATTAGTTCCACCAACGTACATGTAGTACCCCATCATATTGGCTCCACACCCTAAGCGTAAATTAATATTTTCTCCGGCCATTTCTTCGGGCACAACTGCCCGGCGATGATAAAAAGCCGTAGTTCCTACCCCTATTTCACACGTGAAGAAAGGAGAATCAATGTCCTTTCCACTCAAGGATTCCACTTCCCCTTCTATTTTTATGATGTCTGTGCCTATGTTATCTGAAAGTCGGTTATAAGTAAAATATTCAAAATTGGATGTAGGGATCTCTTTTTTTCCGGAAGTCGTCCAAGGAGCTTCAATATAAAAACCGGCATAAGGAACTATTTCTCCCTTCGGGTATTCGCTGTCCATCCAGTGAGTCATCGAATAAATCGGTACATCAAACCCTATTTCGACAGCCATCCTTTTTAAATTTAGAAGATGGGAAACAATCATCCCCTTCCGTACATATTCATTTTCTAACTGAAGGCCCATAATAGGTCCTCCATCCTTATAAAACAATCCCTTTACTTGGTCATATACGGCCTGATACCATCGGCGGGAATATTCAAGATACAAAGGATCATTTGAACGCGTCTTGAGGTTTTTATTATTTATAATCCAGTCGGGCAACGCACCATTTCTGATCTCTGCATTGCAATAAGGGCCGAGACGCAGATGCACTTTCATCCCCAGTTCTTTGCAAATCTCTATAAAACGGCGAAGGTTCAAATTGCCTTCCCACGACAATTCTCCTTCAAATTCCTCATGTAAGGACCAAAGGCAATAGGTAGCTACGATATTCACTCCAGATGCCTTCATTTTCAGCAGTGCATCTCGCCAATACCTTGAATCCATGCGACTATAATGAAATTCTCCCATTACCGGTAACTGCGGAACGCCTCCTTCTTCCATATATAAATTGTTGACACGAATTTCTTTTCCGGCGGGACCGGCATTCCCCAGTTGCAGAAAACTGACAGAGGGAGGAGTCACCTTACTTAAATCAATTTGATATTGTGCAGATGCAGTTCCAATGATCAGAGAGTATAAAACAAGTAATATTTCTTTTTTCATTAATCAATATTTTTAGAAGTTACCATTATCATCCTGTTTTTCATAGATCAATTATTCCGAACAAACAAAAAGCTATTCATTCTTCTTTTCTGTTCGAAATAATCAATCTACAAAACAATCTGAAAGTTTTTACTTATCGAAGTCTTTAATTTCAATCGTCCAGTCAGCTTTGCCACCATCTCCAGCCATCACCCTATAAACGAATTTCTTAGCGGAGAAATCTGCCGGGAAAGTACCCATTGCAGGAGAATCTCCAATCGGGCTGACACGTGCTGCCGTAGACACATCTACATTCACGGACAAAGCGCTCAAAGAAACTCGATCTCTGATATCTGCCGTAAAGGCACTGGTTGCATCGGGAACTTTGATAGAACATTCTACTTTTTTTGCTTTCGTATCAATCGTTTTCGTCACTGCCATCTCTATTACACGAAGTCTTTGAGCAGTTTCATCCCACCATCTGTATTCAAATCGAATATTGGTAATATCATTTTGATCATAGGTTTCAAGTTCATCCAAACCTGACTTAAGACAAGAAGTATTTAATACGATCAGTAATGCCAATGCTAAATAGCGATACAATGTTTTCATAACTTTACTTTTTTTGTTGTATTTGAAATTACCATCCCTCATTCTGGTCTAATGACGGATTATTTACTCTTTCACCTTCCGGAACAGGATATAAATATCTTTTCTTTGTAAATACGCGTTCATTAAATGCAGTCTGATAAGGTAGAGGAATAATCTTGAATGTTTTTCCATCTTCCGAAATGCTAATTGAATGATGGGTTTTATTCAGTTCGGATACTGTTTCTTTACCATCCGCTTTTCCCCATCTCAACAGACTCCAATAGCGGTCACCCTCATGCACCAATTCTACCCGGCGTTCGCGTTTATACGCCTTCCAAGCTTCACTCAAAGACAAACCTTTGGAAAGAGCCGGCAAACCGCCATGAATTGTACGAGTTTTATTGACATATTCAATGGCTGTTTCTATATCATTCAGTCGTAACATCACTTCAGCATAGTTTAAGTATGAACGTCCCAGACGCATAACGATCTGATGATAGTAAGTCGGGTCTGAGTTCCACAAATTCCTACCAGTGTATACCCCCTTACGATAGATATATCCTGTCAATGCAGTTCCCCAGTCACTGCCGGTTTTACTGTCCCAATGCAAGTTACCTTTTTCACGCATCGTCACCAGACTATTAAAGTATCTGGAAGAGTCTTGTACAACAGTGGCATAAAAACGATTATCTCTATTCCGGTATATCGCCTTTGATACATATCCTCCATTCTGCTGATAGTCTTTGTAGTAGCTACTTTCATCCCAGTTCTTTGCACTTCCATCCACATCTATCACTTCGTATTCATTGACCAAATCTACAGAAGGGAACATTCCGATCCAGCCTTCAAAACTATCGATAAGTTTGGGATTGGCAAATTCCTTTAATTTATCATTGCTGATATTTGGAACCAGATATTGCATCCACGTACCAGCAAAAGTCGTATTATTTTCATGTCTCCACTGAGCCAGGATAATTTCGTTTGAGTTCAGCGCATAATCAAATTCATTGAAAAGCTTTTCATAATTCTTATCCAATTCATATATACCCAAGTCAAAGAGATCTTCGCTGGCTGACTTTGCTATAGCATAATATTCATTTTGGCCCGATTCAATATAGGAAGCTCCATGCAATGCCACTTCCGCAATCAATGCATAAGCAGCTCCCCTACTTAGCATGCCTTGTTGACCGGATAATGACACAGGTAAATCAGGTGCTGCCTCCTGCAAATCATTAAGAATAAAATCATAAGTCTCCTTAATCGTATTTGTTCTTGGCAGCTCCATGTTCTCCTCCGCATCAAGAACCCGATCCACAATCATTAATTTACCGAACAAGCGTGCACGAGTGAAATAGATCATAGCACGCAACATTTTTGCCTGTGCTGTCAGATACTTCCTGTCTTGTTCGATAAATGTTTCATTTTCTTCCATCTTCTGAATGGCCAGATTACATTTGCGGATTTGTCCATACACATTCCATCCGGCATCATGATAACGATCTATCTGTTCCTTATTCACATTCGAAGCATTACCATCATCCTGTATCACATCATTGTCCGTCCATTTATCATCCCAGATCAGCTTACCAGTCGCATCATTCAGCGTCGGATACAAGAAAGCCTGTGCCAGTTGCGGACTACTCCACACATCATTCTCCGAAAACTTATCCAACGGACCTTTATCTAAAATATCACTGCAAGCAGAACATCCCAGAATAAGGGATAATGCTATTATTACATTTATCTTTTTCATAATCATTAAAATCCAATTGTTACACCTAAAGAATAAACACGCTGCACCGGATAGCCTCCATTGGTTGAGGTAGTTTCCGGATCGAAATAATCCATGACATTTGATATCGTAAACAAGTTTGCACCCGTAATATTGGCTCTACATGTACTCAACCATTTGACATTCCTCAACAATTTATATTTAAAATCATATTCCAACGTCAAATTTTTCAAGCGTAGGAATGAAGCGTTCTTGACCCAGAAAGTAGAAGCAGCCTGATTGTTTGAACCATTGGGCAACGCCTCCAAAGAGATTCTGGGAAAAGTAGCATCTCTATTGTCTTCACGCCAATAATCCAGTTGATAATCATTCAACACCCATATAGCTTCATTTTTCTTAGTCGTGACTCCAAATTCCATATTACGTTTTCCTGTTCCATATAGCAACCCCGACAAAGTGAAGCCTTTGTAACCCAAAACAAAGTCAAAACCGTAAGTAAAGTGAGGTGCCGACGGCATACCCCAACGGATCTGATCTTCCCCGTCTATTTTACCATCGCCATTGATATCTTCGTAGGCAATATCACCCAATTTAGTTGCAGAAGATTGCAGTCTTCGTGGTACTCCGAGAACCTGTTCCGGAGTTTGATAGAGTCCGTTATCCATATACATAATTCCGTAGTAATCTGTCTGATGAGTACTTCTCTTATATGGATTTTTTAAATCAGACAATGCTTCACCCTGATTCTTAACGTACAAATTATTGTAGTAGGTCATATTCGTGCCGACTTCGTAATAAAAACCAGATCCTATCTTATCATCCCATCTCAAGGAGGCTTCGAAACCTTCCCGGCGATGCTCATTCTCCGACTTAATTTGAGGAAGAGCGGTTCCCAACGGAACGACATACCGGTCTGCCGGACTGACCAGACCTCCTTTGGTTACGTAAAAGAAATAATCGGCAGAACCTTTCAGGCGATGATTAAAGAACGCGACATCAATACCATAATTCAAAGAATTACGAGTATACCAACTTAACAGTTCCGGTGAGACCAAAGCCCCTTCATTGAAACCTGATTGCAAATTACCGCCAATACAAATTGCGTTTTCAGCCAAACTATAAGTTGACAAATAGCCAAATCGGTTTACGCCCGACTCCGTTCCGGTTTGTCCATAAGAGCCACGTAGTTTCAAAAGATTTACATTCTTCAAATTGAGATTCTTAAAGAATGGCTCTTCCGTGATATCCCAAGCTAATGCCACAGAGGGGAAGAAGCCCCAACGGTGTCCCGGCGCAAAATTGTCGGACCCATCATAACGGAAACTTCCTTCAATATAATACCGGCTGTCAAAGTCATACTTCAAACGTCCGACGAGTCCCATACGTCCTCCTTCATCTGAGTTACCGGAATTTTGCATGCCAATACTTGAACCGGCAAATAACTGATCCACAGTGGCAGACAGATAGTCTTTGCGTGAAGCCCAAAAGTAGCTACCATTATTTTCGGAAACTGTAAATACGGCTTTCGCATCTATGGTATGTTTCTCCGCAAAAGTCTGTGTATAAGCTGCGTTTAACTCAAGACTGTATGAATCTCCGAAGTAAGCTTCTTCTTTCAATGACGGCTTGGTCACAACAACCAACGTTCCATCCTGATTATATTGAGGAGCACGGGCTGAAAGTCCCTTAACATGACTGGAGTTCAAACGATAATTCAACATGGTTCCGAATGACAAGCCTTTTACCCAAGGCAACGCCCAGTCGGCAACAAACTGAGTATTGACATATAACCCGTCATTCTTATCATATCCCGAACGTTCGTCCATCTCCATCAAAGGATGATCGGATATAGAGCTTAAGGTTCCATCCTGATTATACGCCAACTCCAGCGGCTTTTTATTATTTAAATGATCCCAGATGGTATTGGCACTAAACGAAGGATATTTCTTTTTTTCGTATGCAGCATTAATATTTACCGCCACTTTAAGACCAATTTCTTCAAATGTAGTATTTACATTACTTCGCAAATTATATCTTGAATAGTTCAGTGCATCAGACTTGTACAAACTGCCTTGCTCAAAAGTTCCCAATGAAATGTAATAGTTAATATCTTTACGGTTACCCGTCATTGACAAAGAATGCCTATACTCGGGAGCAAAGTTTTTCAACCCTAAATCAAACCAGTCTGTATTGGGATATTTCAAAGGGTCGGACTGATTACGGATAATATCCATCTCTTCTTTGCTATATGTGTGATATTCTCCATGTCCATCGGACATTGCCGCCTGATTTTGCGCATTAGCGTAGGTGTAAGAATCTATTTTATCAGCCAGAACCGTCGGTTGGCTAAACTGCGCATTAAATGTATATACGATAGAAGTTTTTCCTTTTCTTCCTTCCTTGGTTTTGACCATGATGATACCATCAGCTGCCCGAGAGCCATAGACCGCCAACGAAGCCGCATCTTTCAAAACCGACAGGCTTTCTATATCATTGGGATTCAAAGTCCGGAATTCCCAATCATCCGTAGTGATTACTCCATCAATGACATATAACGGCTTACCGCCACCACGAATTGACACTGAAGGTACACTTCCGGGTTCACCACCCTGATTCTGCACAATAACTCCCGTTGCACGTCCTTGTAATACAGAAGTTACATTAGCAAACGGAAGATCCTGTAATTTTTCCCCTTTTACGGCAGTAACAGCAGCCACCATCTTTTTAGATGAGGTCGAACCGTAACCTATCACAATGACTTCATCCAATACCTTTGTATCTTCTGCCAATTTTATGATTACATGATTTTTACCGTTCACAGGTACGGTTTGGCTTACATAACCGATATAAGAGATAGTCAACCAAGCTTTATCCGCTACTTCCAGACTAAATTTACCCTCAATATCAGTAATGACTCCATTAGTGGTTCCTTTTTCGTGTACACTGGCACCAATGACCACCTCTCCGTTATTGTCCACCACAGTCCCTGTTATTTTTCTTCCGGTCTGCTGTCGTACATCAGATTCACTGACCTTTTTGGAGAATACGATGTAATTATTAGTATGCTCGTACTTCAGATTCGTATTTCGCAAAAGTTCGTCCAACATTTCGCTCACTTTGGCCTTCTTCTTTGAAAACAGGATTTTAGTTTTTACATCCAGTTCACGACTACTATAAACTACTAAATAATCCGTTTGTTTCTCTATCTCCGCAAATAGTGTTTCTACCGTCACAGAATTAGAGAATAGTTCTATTACTGCATTCTGTGCTTTGCCATTGGAGGCTAACAACTGGAAAACACAGAAAAACATCATAAACACAGCTACTTTCATAATATTTAACGTCCTACTATGTATTTTTAGGCACAAAAGATGTGCTAACAAAGGTTCTATTTTCATATCTTTGTTTCCGATTAAGTTAATAATTTCTGAATTTTTGAAAGGGTTTGGAATACGTATTACTTAATAACCCGAGGTTGGCAGGTGTTGGCGCATCTGCCGACCTTTCTTTATTAAGGTTATACATAATTAAGAAATTTCTTTTATGTTTTCATATCTTCTTTGATTTTAGAGGTTCGACAATAAGGTTAACGATATAAAATGATTTCATTCGTATCTTCTTTCTGTTCTATTTTGAATGGATGAATTTTTTGAATAATTCGCAAGACTTCCATTACGCCATCACGTTGACGAAACTTTCCGGTATATTCATATTCAAGGATGGAAACATCTTTGACAAATATTTTCACATCATAATAAAGTTCCAGCTTTTTCAGTATATCTTTCAGTTTTTGTTTATCAAAAGCATAGAGACCTTCTTTCCAGATAATAGGATTCTTATCAATGGGACTTATAAGAAAACGTCCATTATTCTCTGTCAATTGCTGATTGGGCTTCAATATAACCCCTTGTCGCTCATATTCGGGACGGTATATGCGTACAGAACCTTCAAGTAAAGCTACTGATAATTCCTCTTTAGGATAATTAAATACATTAAACTGAGTTCCAAGTGCTTTTACATCTACCTTTCCTGTCGATACAATAAAAGGTTTGTCTCCTTTCGCTACCTCAAAGAATGCCTCTCCAATCAGTTTTACACGCCGTTCATCACTAAACAGAGATGGATAACTAAGGGTTGAACCTGCATTGACCCATACTTTACTTCCATCCGGCAGCAGGATATGCGCACGCTGTCCGGCCGGAACCGATAATTCCTGGGCAATAACAGACTGAAGCATATCCGTACCGACGAACGAGAAAGTAATCCACCAAGTGGAAACTACGCACACAAAGACAATTGCTGCATAGCGTAAAAAATAAAAAAACAATCTTTTCCTTTTTTCCGCCTGCCGTGCTTTCATAAAGCACTTTAGACTCTCCTTACCTAATAGCTCGTTTTTCTCTTGCGGATGAAGATTCATCAGTGATTGCAAATGCTGATAATTCATCATCTCGTTTTTCAATTCCTGATTGGAAAAGGCTTTCTGCAATAAGGCTTTTCGTTCTTCCTTACTGAGTTCTCCTGCATAATATTTAATAATTTGACTATTCATATTGCGTCTGTTCTATATGGTAAACGAAGCAAGAGAAAAAATCCGCCAAAAGAAAATGAAAAAAATCAGGAAATAGCAAACAAAAATATAAATAGAGGCAGGCAATCCTTTAATTCTTCACGTAATTTCTTGTAAGCAATGCCCATCTGCGACTCTACGGTATTGATAGACAAATTCAATTCTTCTGCAATTTCTTTTTGTTTTTTCCCTTCCAGCTTATTCATTATAAAAATGTTGCGACATCGTTCCGGAAGTTTCTGGAGTGCATTGTCCAACAACTCTCCTATATCAGTTTCATCAGAAAACTGCGTATTAAATATCTCCAAAGAATCATATTTGATCCGAAGTTCCATATCAAATTCATCTTGCACTCCCTGTGCAGTTTCTTGTTCAAGAACCCATTTGCGCAAATAGTCCAAACATCTGTTTTTGATAGAAGTAAAAAGATAAGCAGTCAGATTTGTATATGCATCCATCAAATCACGCCTCTCGTACAGATGCAAAAAAACGTCTTGAATAATATTCTCAGCATCACTTTCAGAATGAACATATTCGCGCGCAAAATATTTCGCGCGCGAATACCATGTGATATAAAATTGTTCGAAGTCCACCATAATAATTAATACGATAGAGAGTTGAATGCAAATATAGCTGTTTATTTGTTAATAATACCAATCGGCATCTAATTCCATCCAACGCATTAACCTAACAGTATCCGAATACCGGAGTTTAGGGTTCAATACATCTACAACTCCACCACACAATAGAAATTCCCATTTTTCATTTTCTTGCAAGGCACTCCTAATTTACGAAGTATCCTGCCCAAATGCACAATTTTCGTAGCCGACAGTTTAAAACCACTTTTCTTTTGTATGCGCCCCAAAATATCGACAGCGAGCAGCGTTTCGCACTTTTCCCCCTCATCGGCAGAGCGAAAATACTGTTGAAAGAGGTGTCCAACCGGGATTTGCAGCTCAAATTCCTGGTTGTTCTCCATCAAAACGGCCTCTTCTTCGGGAGAGAAATAAAAGCACTCACCCTCACGGAGTTCCTGCACTGCCTGCGCATAGGGTTGCAGATAGTTGATGGCAGCACCATTACGGATCCTGCCGGTGATATTGATACAAATGAAGCGGCGGCTTCCCGAAGGATCGGAGAGTAAATCACTGTGATTGCTGGTCGCTATGAACGAAGCATAACGCTTCAGTTCGCTTACAGCCGATTCGTCGCAAGATACGTACGTAGCGGGCCAGCGCCCGGATGCAGTCCTTCCCGTCCCAACGAGGCAAGCTATACAAGAAGTCGGTAATAGGAGAGTACACCGGCACACGTTCGGAGTTAATCCAACGTTCCACATCCCGGTCCCAAAGTTCAAGGGTTCTTCTTCAAATTTGGTGGTAAGTTTTCTTTTACTCATGGAATCTAATTCAGTTTTCGGAAGTGTAAGCCCTCTTTTATAGTTGACAAAAAAGCAAGTATCCCGGCTTTCGCCCGAAGAGTCCATCCGTGAAGTGAAGAAGCTAATCTTAGACTAAACCATCTGAAAATCAATGTCTTTAAAAAGTAAGATTTCTGTCCTCAAAAGCTTTGTTTTAACACAGAGTTAAAGCTTGTTCTTTGGATGTGAATAAGAAGTTCTTTAAATGCAAAAGACTTGTTATTTGCGCACAAGAACCTGACAACCTGCAAAAGACGTTAACAATGTTAATTGAAGAAAGGTATAAGGATGAAGACACCGGTTCAGGCGGCGTAAACTCACTTCCGAAACTTGAGCTATCTTATTCAGCCTGTGTCTGTTTTTTCTTATTAAAGCAAGCAAAAAGGACAATTATCAACTTGAAAATAAAGAAATAAAGAATTTACCACCAAATTTAAAGAAGAACCTAAATCTTTTAAATGAGACCTCTATTCACAAGAATCATTTACCACAAACTGCCTGATCTGGCAGGATGTACCCTTACTCTGCGGATGATGGTCTTTCGACATCCGAAGAGTAAGGCGATGTTTTCCCATCGGTAACTCCGTATCGAACATATACACCCAAGGGATATACAGTCCGCCACTCCAGGCTGTAAACGTATCCAACTTTTTGAATGGGGCACCATCGACACTATATTCCAGTATCCCGGCAGCCGGACCACTCACACAAAAGATACCGACAGCAGTCCCTTCAAAGTCAAGTGTTAACTTCGCTCCGGGACGATTGGTCTCAAGCATAGGTACGTCGACAAAACCCGGACGCGTTTCGGCAGCAAGCTGGGGAGTCCATGGAGCAACCAACCGCCAACCTTTACCTATATGGGCTTGCCGGATATCGACCAATCTGCCATTTGTATAACTATATGCATCCAGTGGCACGGCAGGAAGAGCATGAGGCTTGGTAGCATCTTTGGCAGTAGCGCAAGGGGCATACATTTCATCGAGTACCTTGTTTATGGTAGCTGCATAATAGGCATGTCCCAAAGGATTAGGATGTGTGCCGCCAAACTGTTCCCATGTGAATTCACCACTCCGCATCCGGGCAGCAATCTCAGAAGCAAGATTAACAGAAGGAAGCAGGTAATGATTGGCCACCCGCTCATGGTTCAGAATTACATCAGGCATCTGCCCTTTGTCCAACTTCGGAATAAAAGGATCGTAAATGAAATGTAACATCATGATATCCATTGACGGATTGGAGACCAAGGCATGCCGGACAATGCCTTCCATGCCTCTTACCTGCTCAATGGCACTAAATCCATTGGTGTCATCGTTCACCGCAGCCTCTACAAAAAGCAGATCGACTTTGCCTTTGGACAACACATCATCCGTCAGGCGGAATGCCCCGGGAGTACTGCCGGTCGAAGGAATTCCGGCTGCAACAAAAGTGAACTTTGTATAAGGAAAACGCTGTTTCAAGTCTTCGCAAATCATATCCCGCCATCCCTTCATTTCGGTGATGGAGCCTCCCAGGAAAGCAACCGTACCCACCCGTTCTTTCTCAAACTTCCGATATGAATTCTGATAATTGCCTCTCAGCGTATAACATTGTCCGGCTTCATAGCCTGCCTGATGGCGAACAATAAAATCGACTACCGGAGTGGGATTCTCCAGACTGTGGGGATGATGATCCACCCCGGGTTTCAGAATAAGTTCGAACGGAGCTCCCATTGCTGTATAACGTTGACGAACCACTGCCGAATTTTCGGAAAACGGCACTACCCTGTCACTATCGCCACATACACAAATCACCGGAATACGGGCATCCGCCAGAGGTTTCAACCGGTCGATCGGATTACCGGGAAATGTATTCATCCGGGCTTCTGTCAATCCCCATTCGTCCAACATTCCTTTCCATAATCCGGCATTTCCGGACGAACGTCCCGGCCAGCTGAACACATCACAAACCGGAGCATCGACATAGATACAAGCCACTTTATCCGGATGATCGGCTGCCCAATTATAAGCAAACAATCCTCCCCGACTAAAGCCTTCGAGTGTCACACGGGGAGAGAGACCGTACATCTGTACCATATTCCAATAGAAATCGGTACCTGACTTCCGGGCACGCGGACTTCCGTAAAGGTGGGTCAAGTCATAATAAACCACATGAAAACCCCGCTTCAGCAAAGCCTCATCTACCGAAGCAAAAGCACCGAAAAAAGCAGGACGCCAAATCCAGGGATTACCTGCCGCCGCCCGTTCGGGGCAAACAACAATCGCCTGACGATCCTGATAGGTAAAAGTATATTGATCGAATCCCTGCCACTTGCTTTTATGACCGGGGAAAGGCTGGGAGACGTGTTCAGGTGCTTCTTTACCCGTCAGTTGCCGATAAATGACCCGGGCAATGCAGGCAGCGGCCTTTTCATTGGGATGCACATGATCGGCAAAACACTCTTTCATACCTGTCAGCGGAGTATGCAGATCGATTACTTTCAATCGATATTTAGCAGCCAGCTGATCGATAACAGGCATCACGCCGTGTACAATCGTACTGTCATTAATCCCCCACTGTACAGCATAGGCGGGAATAGGGTAACACAGGTAGATTTCAGGTTTTGAGGGTAAAGCGCGAATCGTCCGTATCATCGTTTCCATATCCTTCTTAAAATCCGATTTGTACCGCCAGTTCTGCGGTTTCGTATCATTGGTTCCAAGCTTGATGGTCACAATATCGGGATTATAAGCCAATGCCTGCCGATAGCGTTCCTCCTTCATATAAGGATGGTCACCCTTCATCAACATGGTACGGGCACTGACTCCAAAGTTCCGGACTTCATAACCGTCGCCCAGCATCTGCCCCAGCACAGCGGGATAACTGTCTTTCGCAGGATTGCGCGTACCTACACCATACGTTATACTATTGCCGATACAGGCTATCTTAATCACTTTTTTCTGTGCCGTCACATACTGGGTGACCATCAAAAGCAGGAGTAAGGAAACAATTGCGTTTTTCATTTTTCTATTTGTTTATTCGCCCCCAAAGATACACAACGATTCTCAATAAACATAACCCTATACTACTCAAATAGTGACCCTATATTTAAGAATCTTCCCTGGCCGGAAAAGTAAAAGAAAATAGTAGGAACGATCATTGGTCTTTGCAAGAATTCTCATTACCTTTGTCCGAAACCACTATCAACTAAGTAATGGAAAAAAAAGACGAAGTCTGGCAGGTAGTCAGCAGTAAATATCTATTTCGTCGCCCATGGTTAACCGTACGTTGTGACGACATGCTTTTGCCCAACGGCAATCATATTCCGGAGTATTACATCCTTGAGTATCCCGACTGGGTGAACACCATCGCCATCACCAAAGAAGGAAAGTTTGTATTCGTCCGCCAATTCCGTCCGGGAATAGGTAAACAGCTATACGAACTCTGTGCCGGCGTATGTGAGAAAGAAGACGCTTCACCACTTGTTTCGGCGCAACGGGAGCTACTTGAAGAGACCGGATACGGCAAAGGCAACTGGAAAGAGTATATGGTAATTTCGGCCAATCCGAGTACTCATACCAATCTGACACACTGCTTTCTGGCTACTGATGTGGAGCAAATCGACACACAACACCTGGAAGACACGGAGGCGCTTACAGTACATCTGCTCAGCCTTGAAGAGGTAAAAGAACTACTGGAAAACGGACAGATCATGCAGTCACTGCATGCAGCCCCACTTTGGAAATACATGGCAGAACATAAACAGATCTAAATAAAAAGCCTTGGAGCGTAGGGAGTTTCTCATCGGGTGTTGTCTTTATAGAAAAGAACCTATAAAACCAACAAACATTATGAAAGAATTTATGCTGATCGCTTCTCTCGTCTTGTCATTCTGCATTCTTATTTTATGTAGAGACTATATCGTATTTATGCTGAAAAAATGAAAAAGTTTCGCTTTTATGCTTCCTTTTTCGTTTTGACATGACATTACAAAATAAGGAATCATTATTTTGCTTTTCTTTGCAGTGAGAAAGAAGAGCATCATGGATTCCTTTGATAAATATATATCCCGAAACCTTCCGCTGGTCAGCCTGATCAGTGCGGTTTTCATCATATATCCCAATATAGCCTGCACCCCGTGGGAGCTAAACTCTTTGGAACCATCGGAATACCTTGGTTTCTTTTCTTACTTCATATACCGTTTCCTCTTCTTTTGGGGGATGATCGGTTTCCTGATAAACTACAATCTGCGGCAGATCCCGACAGCGCTGTTCAGGAAACGCCTGACTCACAACTTCCTGTTTGCACTGACCGGTTATCTGTTCTTCGCATCCGTTTCGTACACCATCTCTTCGCATGGTTTCCATACGGATTTTCTGGGAAGCACTTTAATCTCCCAGTTCTTCACGCTCTGCTTTTTATGCACTTTGGTAGGATACATCTCCATGCTTTATACCCGGCAAAGAGAAAAAGAACAGGAAATAGAACGTCTCCGTTTTGAAAATTTGCAAAGCCGTTGTGATGCACTGGCCAACCAGGTAAACCCGCACTTCTTCTTCAACTCACTGAACGGAATATCTTCACTGATCCGAAAGAAGAACGATGAAAACACGCTAACGTATGTCAACCAGCTATCCGATATTTTCCGGTATATCTTGCAGAGCGACCGCAAAGGAGTGGTTACACTGAGAGAAGAACTGGAGTTCATCCAGTCCTTCCGATACGTAATGGAGGTACGCTTTGCCAATAAACTGAGTTTTACTATCGACGTGGATGAAGCACAGAAGGATGTACTGACACTGCCTGTACTCTCACTCCTGCCATTAGTAGACAACGTCACGGTACACAACAGGATAGACAGTGAACATAAAATGGATATCTCCATCCGGCTGAACGAACAATACGAACTGGTGGTATCCAATCCCATTTACCCCAAACTGTCACCTCCCGACACCAACGGAACGGGATTAAGCAACCTTGAAAACCGCTTCAACTTATTAATGAATAAACAAATCCGGATAGAAACTGATGAAAAAGTGTTCCGGATATATTTACCTCTAATATAGTGGCTGTTATGAAAGTATTGATTGTAGAAGACGAAACTGCTGCCTATGAAAATTTAACGGATATTCTCACAGAGATAACTCCCGACATCCGGATCATGGCAAATACGGAAAGTGTCACACAAACCGTCGGGTGGTTACAATCTAATCCGGCTCCGGATCTGATATTCATGGATATTCATTTATCGGACGGATCGGCTTTTGCTATTTTCGACAGAATAGAACTGGAGACTCCCATCATATTCACAACCGCTTATGACCGATATGCCATCGAAGCTTTTAAGGTGAACAGTATAGATTATTTATTAAAGCCGGTCAAAGTGGAAGATGTAGAACACGCATTGGAGAAATACAGTAAGCTGACCCGGCAGGACTTATTACAATATTTGTCACAACTGACTCTATTGAAACCTGCACCCAGATACAAAGACAAGTTACTGATTGCACACAAAGACAAGCTGTTACCGGTAAATATAAAAAATATTTCTTATTTTTACGCAACCGGCAAAAATACGTATGTATGCTTAAAAGACGGCAATCGTTATTCATACTCCAAGACTTTGGAACAAATTGCTTCCTCACTGAACCCGGAAGACTTCATCCGGGCCAATAAGCAATTTATCGTAGCGAGGGATAGCGTAACGGATATAACCATCTGGTTCGACAACCGTCTACTTATCACGCTCGATACAGAAGTACCGGAACGTATTTATGTCAGCAAAAACAAAGCATCGGAATTTAAAACATGGCTTGTAAACGATAAATAACAAACTCAATAAAAACAAACGCAATGTTACGAAAAATCAGATTAACATGTGGCATCATCTGCCTGACACTGATCACCTTGCTATTCCTTGACTTTACCGGAACCCTTCACAGTTGGTTCGGCTGGCTGGCAAAGATCCAGTTCCTCCCTGCAGTACTGGCATTGAACGTAGGAGTAGTAGTCCTTTTAATCATCCTGACAGGAGTATTCGGCCGAATCTATTGCTCGGTGATTTGTCCGTTGGGGGTATTTCAAGATGTAGCAGCCTGGATTGGCAAAAAGCGGAAAAAGTTACCCTACTCCTATTCTCCCGCTCTCTCCCTCCTACGCTACGGGGCATTGGCAATATTCATCATCACCCTGGTGGCAGGAGTAAGTTTCATCGCAACTCTATTTGCTCCCTACAGTGCTTACGGGCGTATCGCAAACAACCTGTTCCAACCCATTTGGCTGTGGGGAAACAACCTGTTCGCCCATTTAGCCGAACGGGCCGGCAGCTATGCATTTTATGAAGTAGACATCTGGATAAAAAGTCTGCCTACTTTCATTGTAGCCGCAGCTACTTTTGTCATCCTGATATTATTGGCATGGCGGAACGGACGCACTTACTGCAATACAATCTGCCCGGTAGGGACGGTACTGGGATTTCTTTCACGTTACTCCTTGTTCCGCATCACAATAGATACGGAAAAATGCAATAAGTGCGGACTTTGTGCACGTCATTGTAAAGCGGCCTGCATCAATGCTAAAGAACATACGATCGATTACAGCCGATGCGTGGTTTGCATGGATTGCCTCGGTAAATGCAAGCAGAAAGCGCTCAGTTACCAATTGCGGACAACCAAGGCCCGGCCAGCAAAAGCAGAAGAAAATGCTCATGCAGCCTCATCCAAGGAAGTCAATGAAGCACGTCGCAATTTCCTTACCGTAACGGCAATGGCCGCTACGGCATCAGCCCTAAAAGCACAAGAGAAAAAAGTAGACGGAGGACTGGCGGCCATAGAAGATAAAAAGATCCCGAACCGCCAGACTCCCATTACACCTCCCGGTTCGTTGAGTGCACGAAACATGGCAGCACATTGCACAGCTTGCCAATTGTGCGTATCAGCTTGTTCCAACCAAGTATTGCGTCCTTCCACTAACCTGATGAATCTGATGCAACCTGAAATATCATATGAACGCGGATACTGCCGTCCGGAATGTAATGACTGTTCACAGGTATGTCCGACAGGAGCCATACACCCCATTACAGCAGCCGACAAATCTTCCACTCAAATCGGACATGCTGTCTGGATCAAAGCAAACTGCGTGTCGCTGACCGATGGAGTGAAATGTGACAACTGTGCCCGTCATTGTCCGACAGGAGCTATTCAGATGATTGTCGCCGAACCGGAAAAAGAGACTTCTCCCCAAATTCCGGCGATCAACACCGAGCGTTGCATCGGCTGTGGAGCATGCGAGAATCTTTGTCCGGCACGTCCGTTCAGTGCCATCTACGTCGAGGGGCACGAAAGGCATCGTATCATATAACACATCTCAAAAATAAAGACATATCATATGGAAAAACAGAATAATCATATAGACCGAAGAGGATTCCTGAAAATTGTGGGCATCAGTGCCGCTACAACGACAGCAGCTCTTTATGGCTGCGGCTCCGGAACTAAAAGCAGCCAGGGACGGAATGCCTCCTCTCCTGTTCCGACAGACCAGATGACTTATCGCTCAGTAGGCGGAATCAAAGATAAAGTATCCCTCCTGGGATATGGCTGTATGCGTTGGCCTACCGTTCCTTCCCCGGAAGGAAAAGGAGACCTTATCAATCAGGAAGCTGTCAACGAATTGGTAGACTATGCCATTGCTCATGGGGTGAATTATTTCGATACATCACCTGTATACGTACAGGGCTGGTCGGAAAAAGCAACCGGTATCGCTCTCAAGAGGCATCCGCGCGAAAAGCTTTATATAGCCACCAAGCTATCGAATTTCTCTAACTTCTCACGCGAAAACTCACTTGCGATGTATCATCAATCATTCAAGGATATGCAAGTGGAGTATTTTGATTACTACCTGCTGCACGCCATTGGCGGAGGCGGGATGAAGGTATTCAACGAGCGTTATATCGATAACGGTATGCTGGATTTTCTTCTCAAGGAACGAGAGGCCGGACGCATACGTCATCTCGGCTGGTCATTCCATGGTGACGTTGAGGTTTTCGACCAGGTACTTGCCATGCACGATACGGTGAAATGGGATTTTGTACAGATTCAGCTCAACTATGTGGACTGGCGCCACGCAACCGGAAACAATGTAAATGCGGAATACCTGTACGGCGAACTGGCCAAACGAAATATTGCCGCTGTGATCATGGAACCGCTATTGGGCGGACGGTTATCGAATGTACCGGAGCACATCGTGGGACGGCTAAAACAACGACGTCCCGAAGACAGTGTGGCATCGTGGGCATTCCGCTTCGCCGGTTCACCGGAATTGGTACTGACCGTATTGAGCGGTATGACTTATATGGAGCACTTACAGGATAACATCCGCACTTATTCACCACTGGTTCCGCTGACCGATGACGACAAAGAGTATCTGGAAGAAACCGCGCAACTGATGATGCAATACCCTACCATCCCCTGTAATGACTGTAAATATTGCATGCCCTGTCCATACGGCATCGATATTCCTGCCATTCTCGTACATTACAACAAGTGTGTCAACGAAGGGAATATTCCGCAAAGCCAGTCAAGTGAAAACTACAAAGAAGCACGACGCGCTTTCCTTGTAGGCTACGACCGCAGTGTACCTAAATTGCGACAAGCCAGTCATTGCATCGGATGCAACCAATGTACCCCGCATTGTCCGCAATCCATCCACATACCGGAAGAACTGCATCGCATCGATCGTTTTGTAGAACAGCTCAAGCAGGGGACACTATGATGGAAAAGATAATTGATCTTCTACACTCCGGAGGATATTCCTGTGTCATCGGAAACGGAACAGAGATACGAACCTTCACCCAACGGGGCGTTGCCGATTTATATGACTTATTTCGGCAAGACCCGTCCTTTATGAAAGGGGCCTGCATCGCCGACAAGGTAATTGGAAAAGCAGCAGCAGGTCTAATGGTATTGGGAGGAATCCGGCAGGTATACGCGGATGTTATCAGCCAACCTGCACTTGCACTCCTGCACAATGCCAATATAGAGGTAAGTTATGTACGGCTGGTGCCTTTCATCGAAAACCGGGATAAAAGCGGATGGTGTCCGTTGGAAACAGCTTGCTATGGAATAGAATCCATACAGGAAATATTCCGGATCATCGAAAACTTCCTTTCCAAGATCAGGATGAAGAAAAACCTGCTCGGCATTCTATTGGTATGCGCTTTTCTCAGTTCATCTTTACAGGCACAGTCCGGAAAGATACGACACAAGCAGGGCATAATTATGAAATAGACGACGTGGTAGTGACCGGCACGAGGAATGAAACCGATATCCGTCACCTGCCAATGACAATCTCCGTGGTGAACCGTGAAACCATCGGGCAACGCTCCGAACCTTCCCTGCTCCCCACATTGACAGAACAGGTTCCCGGATTGTTCACCACCAGTCGTGGGGTAATGGGATATGGAGTGTCAAACGGTGCGGCAGGCGGTATCAGCCTGCGTGGTATAGGTGGCAGCCCCACTACAGGATTATTGGTATTGATTGACGGGCATCCCCAATACATGGGATTGATGGGACATCCCATTGCTGATGCTTACCAATCGATGCTGGCCGAGAAAGTGGAAGTTGTGCGCGGCCCCGCATCCGTACTTTATGGCTCGAATGCCATGGGTGGAGTAATCAACATCGTAACCCGCCGGCAACGGGAAGACGGAGTGAGAACCGGAGTCCGACTGGGATATGGTTCGTATGACACATGGATGACCGAAGCTACCAACCAAGTAAAAAAAGGACGTTTCAACAGCATTATCACCGGATCTTATAACCGGACAAACGGTCATCGTCCCGATATGGAATTTGAGCAATATGGGGGATATACGAGGTTGGGTTATGAACTGGATCACAGCTGGAACGTATCGGCCGATCTGAACCTGACACATTTCAATGCTTCCAATCCGGGAACTGTCAGTACACCGGTTTTTGATAATGACTCGCGCATTACACGCGGCATGGCTTCTTTTGCTCTGGAAAACAGATACGAACGTACATCGGGGGCACTCAAGTTTTTCTATAATTGGGGCAAACATCACATTAATGACGGATATGGTACGGGAGAAGAACCGTTAGACTACCGCTTCAATTCCAAGGACCGGATGATGGGAATCTCCTGGTATCAGAGTGCCTCTTTATTTTCCGGCAACCGACTGACTGCAGGAATAGACTATATGCAATTCGGCGGTGAAGCCTGGAACCGTTTCATTGCGGACAAACATAAAGAAGGTATCTCGGATAAATCGGAAAATGAGATTGCCGGATATCTCGATTTCCGCCAGGCAATCGGCAGTTACCTGACAATGGATGCAGGGCTCCGTATAGATCACCACACCGTCACCGGAACGGAATGGATACCACAAGTCGGTTTGTCGGTACAATTGCCACAAGACGCAAGCCTGAAAGCAATGGCCAGTAAAGGATTCCGTAACCCAACGATTCGTGAACTGTATATGTTCCGACCGGCCAATCCCGACTTGTTGCCGGAACGGCTGTGGAATTACGAACTATCTTATTCACAACGCTTACTCAAAGGTACTTTTTATTACGGAGTCAACCTTTTTTACATCAACGGGGACAATATGATTCAGACCATTCGCACAGACGGACGCCCACTGAACGTAAACACAGGCAAAGTCGAGAATTGGGGAGCAGAAGCCGACATAGCATATCACATTCACCCCATGTGGAGACTGACAGCTAACTACAGTTGGCTTCATATGGAGCATCCCCTGATAGCCGCACCCGAACATAAACTATATACAGGTATCGATTTCATACAAAAGAAATGGAGTTTCTCCACCGGAATACAATATGTGACAGGACTCTATACGGCAGTCGATCCTCAGGAAAAGAAAGAAAACTTCCTCCTGTGGAATCTTCGCGGCAGTTATCGCATTTGCTCTATTGCCGACCTGTTTGTAAAAGGGGAGAATCTGCTGGCACAACGTTATGAAATAAACGCAGGTTACCCCATGCCGAAGGCTACATGTATGGGAGGAATTAATATTAACTTTTAATTATTACATCATAATTATGGAAACAACATCTATCAAGCTTTATTCATTGAATTACAATGATACGAAAACGTATCTGGCAACACTGCTATTCGTAGTGGGCAATATGGCACTCCCCCAACTTTTCCATCTCATTCCGCAAGGTGGTATCACTTGGTTACCCATCTATTTTTTTACTCTGATCGGAGCTTATAAATACGGATGGAAAGTAGGGTTACTGACAGCACTTCTATCGCCTGTTTTAAACTCATTATTGTTCGGCATGCCCCAACCGGTGATCTTACCCGCCATACTCTTAAAATCGACACTTCTAGCGATAGCTGCCGGTTATGCAGCCCACCGTTACAAACGCATTTCCATCCCTATCCTCCTCCTGGTCGTGTTATCCTATCAGGTGGTCGGCACTTTAGGCGAATGGATCCTTGTCAACGATTTTTTCAGTGCCGTACAGGATTTCCGTATCGGTCTGCCGGGAATGGCTCTGCAAATATTCGGAGGCTATCTGTTTATAAGTCGTTTGATTTATAAATAAATGCGATAACAGACAATCTGCTTGATATAGCCCAACCACAAAAAAATGGAAGATATGACTTTCCGAACCGTCTATCTTCCATTCTGCTTATTTATTCTGCATTCTTCTTCAGCCATTCCACTCTGCGCTGGTCCGGCAGATGCTTCACCTGGAAGTATTCAAACTTAGCATTGAATCCACTACCATCGGGACAAGCCGCCATCAGTCCAACTTTCACAGGAATATGATCCTGCAACCAGGCATTACGCATCAGCGTGTAAGTTTTATCATCAAATGAATAGAAAATCTCTACTGCATCCAGCCGCCTGACAGCCTTTATCCAGATATAAGGTACCGTTTTATCTAACGTTATCACACTCCAGTCACTCGTTTTATGAGTAACAACGGTACTTAAATTAAATTTCCCATCGACAAACTCAATACCCGCTTTAATGTAATTTTCATGATCGATACGGAGCATCAGACCGGCCTGATCGAAACGTTCTTTATACTCTCCGACAACCTTGACTTTCGCTTCAAATTCACCGCCATAAGTGGCATAATAGAAAGGTGCGTCATCTACTGTAAAACCGTAGTGAGAAATACGCCAGTAATCACTTTGCGGAGTAACGGACATGGACAATACATTATTTTTTATCTCCCATTGTTCCGGTTCGTTGAACCATTGCATTTTTTCCAGTGTCTGCCCAAAGGTCATTTGTACCATCAGTCCCATAAGCAGGCTTAAACATACTTTTTTCATTTCTACTTTTTGATTATGTTTATTCTATAATAAATATTTTGTTTTATCTTCTTCCGTAATTTCCCGAATCACGCGACAAGGATTACCCGCAGCAATCACATTGGCAGGAATATCTCTATTTACTACACTTCCCGCACCTATCACTGTGTTGTCACCAATCGTCACGCCCGGTAATACGCACACTTGTGCCCCAATCCACACATTATTTCCGACACGAATGGGACGGGCATATTCCAACCCTCGATTTCTCTGTTCCACATCCAAAGGATGACCCGCGGTATAGAAGCCACAGGATGGAGCGATAAAGACATTATCACCGAACGTTACTTTAGCCTCATCCAGAATGACACAGTTCATATTGGCATAGAAATTTTCACCAATCTCAATGTTATAGCCATAGTCACAATAAAAAGGCTGTTCCAACAGAAAACGTTCTTTCGTCTTGCAAAACAACCGACGGATAATGGCCTCCCGTTCAGCTATCTGCGAGGGAGGCAAATGATTTAAGGTATAACACAACTCTTTGCAAGCCTGGCGTTCGGCTATCAATTCTGTATCATAATTAGCATCGTAAAGCCTGCCTGTACCCATTTTTTCTTTTTCACTTTCCATAAATAACTATGTTTTATGATTACCTTTGCAAAGGTAAAAGCTTGTATCTAAGTACACAATGCTTATTAATAACCATTTCTTTTCCCTATATGGACATTGTTGACAAACTGAACAAAGAGTTCCTGACTCAGCCCTTCTGCAAAAACGAACAGCTGCCGGAAGAACTGAATGAATATAAACGAATCGCATACAACTATGCACGAATAGAAAATTCAATCGCCGTTCTAAGTGATATGCATACCAATATCAGCTATATCTATTATGGAGGAACAGCTGAGACATTGGGCATAGCCCGAAAAGGAGACAATCAAAATCTTGAATCAATCTGGGAAAAAGAAGTCTTTAAATATATCCATCCGGATGACTTGGCGGAAAAGTATGTACAAGAACTTCGTTTCTACCATTTTCTGAAACAGATTCCACACAAAAAACGTGCAGATTACTTTCTTATGAGTAAACTCCGTATGCGTGATCCTTCCGGGAAATATATCCCTATCCTACACAGGATGTTCTATGTAGCTACCCACTCAAACGACAGTATGTGGCTGGCTCTGTGTCTTTACAATTTGTCGGTCGACCCTACTATGAGTTGTAGAGTGATCAACTCGACAAGCGGACAGGTCATAGAACTGGAAAAGCAAGATTGCAGCAAATTGCTATCCGATAGGGAGAAAACAATATTACAGTTGATCGATATGGGGAAAACAAGTCATGAGATCGCCCGGGAACTGTTTATAAGCAAAAATACCGTCAGCCGACACCGACAAAATATATTGGAAAAGCTTCAGGTAAAGAACTCCATTGAAGCTTGCAGAATTGCCAAAGAACTTAAGTTACTCTTCTAATCAGTTTTTTTAGACTGCCTTTCATTAATAATGCGGTCAGTCGTTCATAAGCCTGAACAGTTAGAATAACCTATCGGAAGACTCCAGGTCAAGCAAGATCTTCTTAGCAGGCAGCCCACCGCCATACCCTACTAATTTACGGTCACTGCCGATCACACGATGACAAGGAACAAGTATCGAGATAGGGTTCGCTCCGTTGGCGGAAGCTATGGCACGGATAGCTTTAGGATTCCCCAACTTTTGAGACAATCCTGCATAAGAGATTGTTTTTCCATAAGGAATGTTCAACAGTTCATTCCAAACAGTTTTCTGAAAATCAGTACCTACAAGAAGCAAAGGAATATCGAATGTAGTTCTTCGTCCGGCAAAATATTCATCCAGTTGACCGATCGTTCGTGTGATTACTTCAGATATGCCCTCCTTATAAGAAGCTTGCAACTCTTTTTGTATTCTTCTGTCGATGATGATCCTGCGTTCTTCTATCTTCCAATCACATAAGCAAAGTTTTTCCCGATATGCCCCCAATATCAGTTCCCCACATGGCGATTGATAATATTGTATCTGAATAACATTTTCCATATTTTTTTCCTTTCTGTTTAATAAGAAATTAATGATCACCTATACATACCACATACTCGCAATCTATGCCCGACACAACAAATGTACAGAATTTCCGGATGAAACCAGCCGGAGAGTTACTAAAATTACTTTCTATTTTTTGTTTTTACCTAAAGATCTTACCACAGCTAAAAATATTAATATCCGAATTTTCTCTACTGCCATAGACTTCCATTATATCCAATCCCTACAGTCGCTCACGTTTCGGAGCCATACTCCGTAAAAATATCTAAAAAGGCTGTGCCATCATGACTCTTCATCATGGACACAGCCCTTCATTTTACCGGTTTTATCAACTATTTTTTATTGTACGACTCCATCAGTCATGGTATAACCTTCCAAGGAGCCTGCTTTCACCTGAATACAAATAAAACCGATAGGACTGTCAGATGCAGCAGAAATCTGACGTTTTCCATCCGGAGCAATACGGAGCCAATCCCCAGCCTGCAATTCTATCTTTTCGCCATCAATAGTGATAAAGCCCTTCCCCGAAAGGATGCCGTAAATTTCTTCATTCTGTTTATGTGAATGAACAAAAGGGACTCCGGCACCGGCCGGAAGATGATTGATAGATACTTCGGCACCCGTCAGGGCAAGACTGTCATGCAACTCTACACGTGCATCTTGTGCTACGCTCTTTTTTTGATAATTCTTCATAACTCCTTTATTTATTAATCAATAATAGTATTAAAAAGATCTCCTTTTCTGTGTTTGAGAGATGATACAAAGGTAAGTAGTTTATAATCATCTAGCAATAAGGTACTTCTATGTCAGTCACTTACCTCTGTGTTACTAATATTGTTTATTAAGTTGTTCAGGAAAGCAGATTTAACCCTCATTAACAGAAAAGATTCCAAAAGCAATCTATCGTAGCATTCCACTTTTATCCCAATGATAGCAAATTATGGCAAGACATACCTCTTCTTACACAAATTACAGATATCATAACCTTGATTACGGATATAAGTGACAAGGAAGAACAATATTGGCCGGAACATCCTATCTTCGCAGGAAATAAGTGACTCCTATGAAAGAAAGAATATTAAATATAGAGACCGTCCATCAATGCAACTGCTGCCTGGGCTGCAAAACACTCCATCCGCTGGTAAGTGTAATCGACCTGTCAAAGACCAATCTGGAACAGCAAATTATTAAATTTGATTTTTATACCATCCTGATGATGGAAGGGGAGATTGATGATATTTTATATGGGCGCAAGTACTATGATTATTCCAATGCATCATTGGTATTCCTCACGCCGGGAGAATCTATCAAAATAAACAAAAGCAAAGCACTTCCCTCAAAAGGGTGGCTGCTGGCATTTCATCCGGACTTGATTTCTCAAACCTCTTTGGGAGAACATATAAAAGATTACTCCTTCTTTTTTTACAATCCGGAGGAGGCACTCCACCTATCTCAACGGGAGAAGGCCAAGGCTGTAGAATGCATATGCAACATCGAAGAGGAACTTCGTCATGCGATAGACTGCCACAGCCAAATTCTGATTTCACGGTACATAGAATTGTTATTAGATCATTGCAACCGTTTCTACGAACGTCAGTTTATCACACGTTGCGAAGCTAACAAAAAGATTATGAAGAAAACAGATGTATTGTTGAAAGATTATATTCTATCCGGAAAATTAAAATACAATACATCGCCTTCATTGGGATACTGTGCAAAAATACTTCAACTGTCATCTCATTATTTCAATGACCTGCTAAAATTTGAAAGTGGAAAAAATATCGATGAATATTTCGAGTCAAAACGTTTGGAAATGGCTAAAAGCATGCTGCTCGACTCTAATAATACGGTAAGTGTAGTTACGGAAAAACTGGGATACCCCAATATACGATACTTTAGCCGTTTATTTAAAAGAATTACCGGAGTGGCTCCGAATAATTACAGACTCTCACAGAATTAGAAACTTTTTCTGATAATAATGGAGGAACTACATCACGTAACTCCTCCATTGTTTCTACGACAACAGCCTATGCTGGATATAAAGCCAGCGTCGCACCCAAATTCTTTTTCATAATATCTCTTTTATTCTGAATTTTCATCCTTTTTACTTATTCCACAGATTGGTGAGTGTTCTCACATAACGTGCTCTCTGCATACGGATTTTATATCCTCTACTATTTGCTCTACGGATAATCCATTCTCTCTCATCAGTTCTTCAGGCCGAAAATCTGTGGGGAATGATTTCTTTATTCCATAATTTTTAACCTTCATATCCGATAAACCATAAAAACTTGCAATTGTTTGCCCGAATCCTCCTTCCACTATGCCGTCTTCAAGAGTAAGCACAAGTTTATGGTCCGTTTTTAAGCACTCCAGCAGTTCTTCATCAATACCTGTGATGAATTTAGGATTTATCAGTGTTACATCATTACCCGTCAGGATTTTATATTTATCGGCAATTTGTACACCCAGTTCAAAGAAATCTCCAAGTGCAATAATCGCAACACCTGAACCTTTTCGTACGACCTGATATTTATTTAGTAAAGAGTAATCCGTGGTATCCTCAATTCCCGTCTCAGGCATCATCATTGGAATTCTGATAGCAATGGGATGCGCTTTCTGTGTAGTGGCATACTTAAACATGGCAAGATACTCCTCCTTGCTCGTCGGAGCAAGATATACCAGATTGGGTATATGTGAAATCATCGGAATATCATAGATCCCCAAATGAGTATTACTATTCATCCCATATACTGAAGCCATAAACACCATGATTACAGCCGGATTATTATTTAAACACAAGTCTGACGAAAGTTGGTCATACGTTCTCTGCAAGAACGGACTGAAAACTCCAAAAATCGGTGTTCCTCCATTCCTGGCAATACCACTTGCCATTGCAACAGCATGTTCTTCCGCAATACCTACATCAACAAACTGTTTGCCGGCACGCTTCCGATAGTCTTCCGTAAATCCTATTACAGACGGTGTTCCCGCAGTAATTGCAACTACATCCGACCTCTTTTCAATCAAGTCTAAAACAGACTCCCTGACAGTTTCATTCACCGGCCATCCGGGTCCTTTGGGAGAACCGTCTTCGATGTGAAAAGGACCTCCTGCATGCCAGTATTCTTTATTTTCTTCTGCATATTTCAATCCCTTACCTTTGATCGTATGGATATGCAATACTACTGCACGGTCTATATCTTTGACAGACGTAAATAATTTTATGAGTGCTGACACGTCATGCCCATCTCCAAGGTAATAATACTCCAACCCCATAGCCTTAAAAATATTATCAGGACTCTCCCCATTCGTGTCTCTAAGCTCTTTCAATCCTTTATAAAGTCCTCCATGATTTTCAGCAATGGATTGATCATTGTCATTGACTATAATAATCATGTTAGACCCAAGCATTGCCGCATTGTTGAGTCCTTCCAAAGCCTCTCCCCCACTCAACGAACCATCACCGATTACAGCGATGATGTTTTCTTTGCCACCTGTGAGATCACGTCCTTTTGCAAGTCCCATTGCCAGTGAAACAGATGTTGAGGTGTGTCCTATCGTAAAGAAATCATGCTCGCTTTCATCCGGATTAGTATATCCGGTGACATCATCATATTTAGCCGGATCAAGAAATGCAGCCATTCTTCCGGTAAGCATTTTATGAACATAGCTCTGATGGGATACGTCAAAAACTATTTTATCAATGGGAGAGTTAAAAACATAATGCAGTGCAATTGTAGTTTCCACCATACCAAGATTCGGGCCGATATGACCACCGTGTTCACTTAATTTCCTGATTAACGCAGTTCTTACTTCCTCAGCCAGCACACTTAGTTGTTCAACTGACAATTTTTTTATATCTTTCGGTAAATTAATATTTTCTATATACATTTTTTATACCTCCATTTAATTTACAACCTAATTTTTTCAAACCATTCCGTAACCAGATCCCGCGTTATCCGTCCATTTAAAAGTTTTCCATCTTTCCACACGATATCCGGATATGCTTTATGAAGATTCTTTTCACAATTTCCTATGCCGCTGCCTCCCGATGTAGCGAACGGAACAACTATTTTACCGGCAAAATCATAACTTTCCAAAAATGTATTAATTATAGTAGGGGCAATATACCACCAGACCGGAAAGCCTACAAACAGAACTTCGTACTTTTCCGGATGAAACAACGTACCGGAAATGGCAGGACGCGAGAGAGCATCTCTCATCTCCACCGAACTACGGCTTTTCTTATCATTCCAGTCCAGGTCAGCCTCCGTATAAGGAACCTCCGGCTTAATTTCATACAGATCTGCTCCAGTAATTGCAGCCAATTTCTCTGCCACAGCTTTAGTTACGCCGCTACATGAGAAGTACGCTACTAAAATCTTTCTGTCATTCATAATCATAACTCTTTCTCCTTGATCTAATTCTAATAATATTTAGTACTCTACATTCACTATGCAAAAGTATGCCGTTACAACAAAATCTACCGTATACAAATTACGGATAAGTGTAACACGATTACGGATTTTGCAAGATATCCGGACGGAGCTTGAACAACAGACCTTGCGACAAATTCCCGATAGAAGAATGTACATACGATACACCTCATTACATAACACTTGAAGAAAAGGACAGAATTATCAATGCCGACCTATCAGCCACTCCGCAACTGGCAATACAGAGGGATATATTTATATTCCAAACACTGATAGGCTGTCGAGTGAGCGACCTATACCGCATGACGCAGAGCCGACCCACGCACGCTACCCGAACTTCTGATAGAAAGGCATGACATTCTAATTGAAAAAATTGGCACACGGTTGAAAACCCATGCCACAGAAACAGATATAGCACGGTTGTTTATCGCATTAGTGGAATACTGTTTCATGCGGAAGTGTCCCATCAAGACTTTCAGAAATGCCTGTACAACCAGTTTAATAAACAAGAAATCGTTCATGAAAGAGGTATTCAGAAAGCATACAAAAATCTCATTTCGCCACTTGGAAACGGCAAAAAGTTGATAAAAGACGTTGGCGAAGACCATGATGCCATCGAAAAATTGAAAGCCTATCTATCCGATTAAAACTCGTTTAATTCGCTTTTGGATTTCACAAATCTAGCTAACTGAATATCATTGTTTTACGATTAATTTTCATTATATATTTGCGCCACTATCCTAATCGGGGTAGTGGCTTTTCGTTTATAATACTGCCAGAACGAGAAGCCTTACAACCGGCAGTTTTAAGAAGGCTATGACAGACTTATTGGCAATTATCCAAAACGGAAACGGCAACATCAAGCTGGAAATCAATGACGAGGATATGGCAGCAATGCAGACTTTGGCTTACGACAGTCTGCGGAAGAACCCAGAAAAAGTAGAGGATTCAAGTTATAATTCCGTTCTATATAATACAAAAGATCAATTAAATAGCTAATTTTGTATTCGGATAAAGGCAACTCTTTCCAAGACATTAGAGAAAAGAAGAAACGTTATGTTTATCTTGTAGGTGAAAACGTAGGAAATTTTCAGACTGATG
>CANSEY010000028.1 GCA_947646015.1 uncultured Bacteroides sp.
GTTTCCTCTAATTTTCGGTAAAGGTACTGAATAGATTCCAACCACCGAAATTGAATGTAAGGAAAAGCAATAATCAAGCCGGTATTTTCATCATCATTTCTTTACTCCCGAAATATTTGTATACAAATAAACAAAAAAGGTCCCGGTTTCTTCTCGCTTGAAGTACACCGGGACCGGATCAAATCAGAACACAAAGTCGTGTCACAGTTATATATCGAAATTGTTTTTGTTTCTTAATTCTTGGGAGACTGATATCTCTTGTACCAATCTGTAGATTTTGATCCCCAAGAATCAGCCCAATTCTTGAAATAAGGATATTCCGTATCAATGTTATGCGTCTCCGTCACCGGAATGAAATTCAACATCGGAATATCGATGGCAAACGGATAAGCTCCGTCACGATCAATGTAATAGACATCCTTACTAGAACCTATCAGCGATTTGTCAGCATAAGATGTCGGTGAATATTTAGGCAGATGTACTTCCGTCCGGTTCTGTTGCCCTGCCGCATATTTTACTATAATGTACGGATTATATATCTTCAGATTCTCCTTATTAAAAGTGGCCTTTTCAAAGGTTCTGGTTATCGTACATGTACCCACTTTCCCCTTAACAGCTTGTTTTACACTTGGGAATACAATAATAGAAGACGTTTCGCTCTCCACTTTTATATCCTTATCTGAAGTCACTTTACCAAACTGTCCTCCATCTATCTGATAAGCAAATGCATTATCATACATCGCTCCGTCGTGTGTGGGCGTAAATGTATCCACAATCTTATTTATCATGTTATCTGCATTGAAATATACAGTGCGTTTATATTCCACGATCACGTCATTCATATCATAATCGCCTCCGTTAGGCCAAATGTCTTCAAAAGCTAACGTACCTTTTACCCCTTCATCCGCATCCGGTACTTCAATTGGTTTATTGTCATCCGGGATACTGGGTCTGTTCGGATTATCAATAGAACTTTCCGGAGAAGTGTCTACGTAGAATAACAAATCACAATAACTATCATTTGCTCCATCTTCTACACCAATGATAGTTTTCCCACTCTTTTCATCTTTTACTGTAACGAAATTACTATTGTAATTAACCAACTTTATTTCGTTATTACTAAAGTCATAAGCATTAGGAAGAATAAAAAATCCCACAGTATACCCGGCAGGGAAAGTAGTACTAGAGTTACCTTTATCATCAAAATAGAGCAAATGGACTTTATCACCACATCGGAGGACCGGTGCTCCCCAACCATCTCCTGTTGTCAATGCCACATTGGGGAATATGATATATTTCTTCACCCCCGAATGTACATTAGCATTACCCATATCGTCTGTCCGATAAAAATAATATCCGAAAGTATTATGATATGTTGCATCTTTATTTACAAATACAACATCTAAAGAAGTCCCTTCTTGTGTTACTGCGATATTTGCCACATCAGGACTTATAAACAAATAAGAATTATCATAATTGTTTTTACTGAAAAATTGCTTCATACGGCTAACAAGATCACCAATATTTTCATCGCCAACTTTCCCTACATTAGTTATATATGGAGAACGAGGTAGGCCATTCTCATCCCACGCACATAATGAGTATAAATTTAGTGTAGAATTAATAAGATATGGTGCATTTCCATTAAAATTATAAGAACGCGTTACTGCTTTAGTCTTAGCAGTAGAAGAATCCTTTTTACTCATATCAAAACTAGCCATCCCATCTTTGATATCTAGTTTTACGCATCGGGGTACTCCCCAGCTTGATGTATACAAGTAAACAGTCTCTACAGAAGTCGGAATATTCATTTTCCCTTCATATTTTCCATTTCCATCCGTGAAAATTTTGAATAAAGCTTCAACCCCTTCTTTCTTTACCGGAACATTGTCCACTACTTCCATCGGGTCTTCATCATACACTTCAAGTAGAGCCACAAGTCCGGGGACATCATAGTTTACTGAGAGTTTCACGTCGCCACGTGTTTCAAATCCGAAATACTCGCTAGGGTCCGGAAGAGGTTCTTTTCCATAATTAGGATCGTACAGATCTTTTTCCATACATCCAGCCAACAGCCCACCAATCAATGCTGCCGTAGCAATAGCACCAGAAATGCCGAATAATCGCTTTTGTGTCATAATCTATATATTTGTTTTGTTAGTTATCAAGGCTTGTTTTGTTCCCATCAAAACAATCTCACCTCTCAAATAATTTTCAAATATATAGATTATTTAATTACCAGCCGGACAAAGCTTAAAAACGGAATACCGATTCACAAAATAGTGTTATCGTGCAATCTTTATTTACTGCATAGAGCCACCCACGATATCCAATAATTCGTTGGTAATAGCCTGCTGGCGACTCTTATTATATTGCTTCGTCAAATCCTGGATCAATTCGTTCGCATTGTCCGTAGCCACCTGCATCGCCAATGTGCGTGCCGCATGTTCCGAAGCGTTCGAATCCACGGCAGCCGTAAAAAGCTTCTGGCTCAATACCGTTGGGATCAGATTGGCGATCAGTTCCTCTGCAGAAGGTTCGATAATGTAATCATTCGCTATTTCACCTCCTTGTACTTCTTCTTCCTTTTGCTTCTCTTCCTCATCCACGACCCGTGTCAGGTCAATAGGCAGATAAGTTTCGCGAAGCAGAATCTGCACGCCCATTGATTTAAAATGATGATAGATCAGTTCTACCCGGTCTATTTCTCCGGATACGTACATTTCCATTAGGCGATGTGCCAGTTCGGAAGCCTCCTGATACGATGGTTTGTCGGAAAGCGTCGGTGAAGTCTCCTGCGGTTCGAATCCCAGGCGTTTCACTGCTTCATCCACCTTCTTCCCTACCGGGAATATCAGGATATTATCCTGTCCCAGTGTACGGAACTCGCCGACCGTTTGCAGCAGCATCTTAATCACATTTGCATTAAAAGCACCACAGAGCGACGTATTCGAAGAAAAGGCAACGATTGCCACACGCTTCACTTCCCTCGCCTTGATGTAAGGAGATTCAACAGGAAGGTCGGCACTCAGGAAGTTGGTCAGAATCTTGTTAAGCTTCCTTTCGTAAGGCAGCATATTTTCAATGGCTCCTTGTGCCTTGTGTAACTTGGCAGAAGCCACCATCTTCATTGCTGAAGTGATTTTTCGGGTACTCTTTACCGAATTTATTCTGGTTTTTACTTCTTTCAGTGAAGCCATAACTATTTAAATTAAGAATTAAGAATGAGTGTGTGTCAAAAGTCAGTCCCAGTTCAGTTACTATTGACTTTTGACACAGCGTCTTCATTTTATAAATATTGTTTGGCAACCATAGCGGCAGTCTCTTCGATAGCCTTGGTCACGTTATCGTCTATCACACCGGTTCTCAGAACGTCCAGCACATCTTCCTGATGATTGAGTTGTAAAGATTCGATGAAGCTGCGTTCAAAATCCTGTACGTTTTCCAAGGGAACATCGTGGAGCAGACCGTGCGTGCCGCAATACAGAATAGCAATCTGTTGTTCTACCGGCATCGGACTATACTGAGGCTGAATCAGCAATTGTGCATTCTTACGTCCCTTGTCGATAGTCATCGCCGTAATGGGGTCCATATCACTGCTAAACTTGGAGAAGGCTTCCAGTTCACGATACTGTGCCTGGTCCATCTTCAAGGTTCCGGCCACTTTCTTCATCGCCTTAATCTGAGCGTTACCACCTACACGGGATACAGAAATACCGACATTGATAGCCGGACGGACACCTTGATTAAACAAGTCCGTTTCGAGGAATATCTGTCCGTCGGTAATAGAAATCACGTTCGTCGGGATATATGCCGAAACGTCTCCTGCCTGCGTCTCAATGATAGGCAGAGCTGTGAGTGAACCACCACCTTTCACGATACCTTTCAGGCTCTCCGGAAGGTCGTTCATTTCGCGTGCCACTTCTTCTTCCTTGATGATCTTTGCCGCACGTTCCAACAGACGTGAGTGCAGGTAGAAGATATCACCCGGATACGCCTCACGTCCAGACGGACGACGAAGAATCAACGATACTTCCCGATAAGCAACTGCCTGCTTGGAAAGGTCATCATAAACCACCAGCGCATGACGGCCGGTATCACGGAAATATTCACCGATGGCAGCTCCTGCAAACGGTGCATAATACTGCAACGCTGCCGGATCACCTGCCGTAGCGGCAACGACAATCGTGTAATCCATCGCTCCATACTCACGGAGCGTATTTACGATAGAAGCCACGGTAGAACCTTTCTGACCGATAGCTACATAAATACAGTACACCGGGTCACCTGCCAGAAAGTTATTGCGCTGATTGATAATCGTATCAATCGCAATGGAAGTTTTTCCTGTCTGACGGTCGCCGATAATCAGCTCACGCTGTCCGCGTCCGATAGGAATCATAGCATCTACAGCTTTCAAGCCCGTCTGTAACGGTTGGTTTACCGGCTGGCGGTAGATAACTCCCGGCGCTTTGCGTTCCAACGGCATTTCATACAGTTCTCCACCGATCAGCCCTTTTCCGTCGAGCGGTTCGCCCAGCGGGTCGATGACACGTCCCAGCATGCTTTCACCTACACGGATTGAGGCGATACGCTTGGTACGTTTCACTATAAAGCCTTCCTTGATTCTGTCGGTAGGTCCCAGCAGAACGGCACCTACGTTGTCCTCTTCGAGGTTCATCACAATGGCTTTGATGCCGTTGTCAAACTCCAGCAATTCGTTGGCTTCGGCGTTCCGCAATCCGTAGATACGTACCACTCCGTCGCTTACCTGGAGCACCGTACCGATCTCGTCGAGCTGCACGTTGGTATTGATACCTTCGAGCTGCTTGCGCAATATATCGGATACTTCGCTTACTCTTATATTTTCAGACATTATACAATTCTCCTATTCTTATCAATAAACTGTTGTTTCACTCGTTTCAACTGCGTGGCAATGCTTGCATCGAGCCGATAATCATTGATATCGAAGATGAAGCCCCCCTCTATCGAGGGATCGATCACAGTATCCAGTTCCATTTGGGCATGCAGAATATGTGCTGCTGCGGAACGGATCCGGTTTTCTGTCTCCTTGTCCACCGGGACTGCCGTAATCAGTTTGCCTACTCCGATGTGTTTCAGTTTCCGGTAAAGATCGAGATACATCAGGCTGATGAACTGCAAATAGCCTTCGCGCCTGTTTCGCAGAACCAGCGTGATGAAACGGACAAACTCTCTGCTGGATTCACCGTTACCATCGGCAGCCGTACATATCAGCGCCAACTTGTCCTTTACCGACACCACAGGATTATCAAGCACTTCGCGCAGTCCCGGCTGGACACGAAAACTGTGAGACAATGTGAAGAATTCGTTGTAGAGTCTATCCTCCACACCTTTCTCCTGAGCGTATTCGATCATCGCTTTGGCATATCGCATTGAGAGTACTCCGACTTCCATCTTCCTTAGTTCTTATTAGGGGTTAATACTTCATCCAGCATACGGTCGATCATTCCCATCTGGGATTCTTTGTCCTGAAGGTTCTTGCGGAGCACCTTCTCGGCGATATCGACAGAAAGCACAGCTACCTGGCGACGGATGTCGCGGATCGCTTCATCCTTCTCTATCTGGATTTGTTGTTTCACCGCATCCAGTTCTTTCTGTGCGGCTATCTCTGCTTGCTTACGGGCCTCGTGAACAATCTTGTCACGTTCTTCCATTGCCTCCTTCAAGATTCGTCCTTGTTCCTTGTTGGCAGCAGCCACAAGCGCCTCGCCCTCTTCCTTCAAATGAGCTAACTGGGCGTTGGCTTCTCTTGCCACCTCCAAGGACTGGTCGATATAGGTTTTACGGCCTTCCACCATCTTGATGATGATGGGGAAACCGTATTTCGCTAATATCACGAACACAACCCCGAATGCGACAAACATCCAGAACAACAGGCCACTATCAGGTAATAGTAATGACATATCTATTTAATATTACAGGAAGAATACCAGCAGACATACTACTACCGCCAACAGAGCCACACCTTCGATCAAGGCGGCGGCGATAATCATATTCATACGGATGTCACCCGAGGCTTCCGGCTGGCGTGCAATAGCTTCCATAGCCGAACCACCAATCTTACCAATACCCAAACCAGCTCCGATTACTGCAAGACCTGCACCGATAGCTGCACCTAATTTACTTACTCCTACTGCTGCTGCAGTGGCTTGTAACAATACTGATAGTAACATAATTTTCAGTTTTAAAATGGTTTATTTTCTCGTTTATTTATTTGCTCTCTCTTCGCGTTTATTCTGCTTTTACTTTTGCACCTTCCTGCGCCAGTCCGATAAATACGGCCGAAAGCATGGTGAATACATATGCCTGGATGAAAGCTACCAACAGTTCAAGCGCATTCATAAAAATGTTGAACAGTACGGAAGCTACCGTCAGTGTACCGTTGAGCGCAGGTCCCATGCTTGCCGAGATAAAGATCAGGCAAGTCAGTACCAGCATCGCCATGTGTCCCGCCAGCATATTGGCGAAAAGACGGATCATCAAGGCAAACGGTTTCGTAAAGATTCCGAAGAACTCGATGAAAGGCATCATCGGTACAGGCACTTTCAGCCACCAGGGCACATCCGGCCAAAAAATATCTTTCCAGTAATGTTTCGTTCCAAAGATGTTGACTGCAAGGAACGTACAGATAGCAAGCACCATAGTAATGGCAATGTTTCCCGTCACATTCGCACCACCGGGGAAGAAAGGAATCAGCCCCATGATGTTATTAATGAAAATGAAGAAAAACGCAGTCAGCAGGTACGGTGCAAACTTCCGGTAGTTGGGTCCGACACAACTCTTGATGATATCATCGTTCACCATCATGATAAACATTTCCATGAATCCGATAAAACCACCCGGCGCCAACGCTCCCTGCGGACGCTTCCTGTACCATTGCGCCACACTCAGCACGATAACCAGCAGCAGCACACTGTTGAACAACAAAGCGAATGTCACCTTCGTAATGGAAATATCCCACGGACGAACCTGCTCTCCGGCTGCATTATACTCCACCAGTTTGCCTTCGTACTTACTTCCTTCGGGGGCGACGGAGAGCCCTTCATAAGTGCCTCCATTCTCAGCGAGACGGGAAGAAAGGAACGTATGCCAACCTGTAGTAGAACTATAAACAATGATAGGTAATGGTATAGTAATGTGCGTTTTACCCCACGTCGTAATATGCCATTCGTATGAGTCGCCGATATGTCCGAACACGATCTCCTTCACATCGACCGTATTCTCTTTCTGCTCCTGCGGAGTCACATCTTCCTGTGTCTGCGCGAAGACCGGCAGACCGGCTACCAACATCAGGCAGAGCAGAAATATCGGAGCTACTATGTTACGCAACTGTTTCATTTTTATTCTTATTTTTCTTTTTCCGTTTCAGGTTCACTTCAAAGGAGAAGAAGAACCACGTTTCATATATCAGATACAACAGATAGAACGAGATAAACGTCAGCAAGAAAGCCTTGGCTTCTTCGCGTACTGCCAGACAATAAATCAGCAGCAGAATCAGCGAGAGAATCATTTTTATCATCTTCATTGCCAGATACAGCAGCGACAACTTCTGCGGAGCATGCCGCCGACACGCATCGAACATATAAATACTAAACAAACCGAAGATATAGAAATATACCGGTATAAACGGATATCCTCCGAAATAATGCCCCGGCAAGGCTATGTGTAAAATCACTGCTCCCGCTGCTCCGCTTAGTATAGCAAACAGCGTATTCAGTGCGATAAAATTCCGTTTAGTCTTACTAATGTTCACCATGTCGTTGTGTTTTTCTGCTGTATATTATCCATCTCGTCTTCCTTACGAGACACACACCGAAGCTGTCCCGTCACTCATTTCAACAAAACCACCCTGAATATCCAATGTATGCTCCTCGCCGTCCATCGTGGTATAACCCAACGTTCCCGCTTTCAATGACGAGACGATCGGCGCGTGTCCCGGCAGGATAGAAAACGATCCTACCGTTCCCGGCAGTGTGACAATCTTCACTTCTCCGTCGAATACGCTCTTTTCGGGCGATACGATACTTAAATGCAATTCTTTCATCATGGAATGTTGTTTCGATTACTTTTTCGCTTGTTCCAGCAATTTCTTGCCTTTCTCTATCGCTTCTTCAATCGTGCCCACGTTCAGGAAAGCCTGTTCGGGGAGGTTGTCTACCTCACCGTCGAGAATCATTCTGAACCCTTTGATTGTATCCTCGATGCCTACCATCACGCCCGGAACGCCTGTAAACTGTTCGGCAACGGCAAACGGCTGCGAAAGGAAACGCTGCACACGGCGCGCACGGTTCACGACCAGTTTATCTTCTTCCGAAAGTTCCTCCATACCAAGGATGGAGATGATGTCCTGCAATTCCTTGTTGCGCTGCAAAATCTGTTTCACGCGCTGTGCTACGTCATAATGTTCCTGTCCCACGATGTGCGGGTCAAGGATACGGGACGTAGAAGCCAGTGGATCGACAGCCGGATAGATACCCAATTCCGTAATCTTACGGTCGAGCACGGTCGTTGCATCCAGATGGCTGAAGGTTGTTGCCGGAGCAGGGTCCGTCAAGTCATCCGCAGGCACATATACTGCCTGTACGGAGGTGATAGAACCTTTCCGGGTGGAAGTGATACGTTCCTGCATCGCACCCATTTCCGTGGCAAGTGTCGGCTGATAACCAACGGCAGAAGGCATACGTCCCAGCAGAGCCGAGACTTCCGAACCCGCCTGCGTGAAACGGAAAATGTTATCGATAAAAAACAGGATATCACGTTTCTCACCTTCCTTGCCGGCATCACGGAAAGATTCCGCTACCGTCAGTCCGGACAATGCCACAGAGGCACGTGCGCCCGGAGGCTCGTTCATCTGTCCGAAAATCAAGGATACCTGCGACTTTTCCAGTTCATTATAGTCTACTTTGGAAAGGTCCCAGTCGCCCTTCTCCATACTTTCCTTGAAAGCCTCGCCGTAGCGGATAACGCCCGACTCGATCATTTCACGCAGCAAGTCGTTACCTTCACGGGTACGCTCGCCGACTCCAGCAAATACGGAGAATCCGTTATGTTTCTTGGCAATATTATTGATCAGTTCCTGAATAAGTACGGTCTTTCCTACACCGGCACCGCCAAAGAGTCCGATCTTGCCACCTTTGGCATACGGCTCCAGCAGGTCGATTACTTTGATACCCGTGAAGAGTACCTCCTGCACAGTTGTCAAATCTTCAAACTTTGGGGGATCACGGTGGATGGAATATGCGCCTGTACGGTCGAGACTCTTCATACCGTCGATAGAGTCGCCCACTACGTTCATCAGTCGTCCTTTAATCTGTTCGCCTATCGGCATTGTGATCGGGCCTCCGGTGGGATACACCTTCATGCCTCTCTGAAGTCCGTCAGTGCTGTCCATAGCCACGGTACGAACCGTATTCTCGCCGATGTGTTGCTGAACTTCTACAACCAGTATTTTGCCGTTTGGCCTCTTTATCTCCAGTGCGTCGTGAATGCTTGGCAGCATTAACTCTGCGTCCGTACCTTCAAAGTACACGTCGACCACAGGGCCGATCACCTGTGAGATATGTCCGATAATCTGTGACATAAGCAATCTTTATTTATATTATTCTTTCTTTACCTATCGAATTTTAGTAGCATGACAAGGAACGTTTCGCGTTTTATCTACTTTAATCTACTATAGTAAACAGTTAAATTTAGCTTTTGTTCAATCATGCCCGATTTCTTTTTAACAAAATAGTTAAATAAACAACCGCGCAAATGTAGAAACAAATTAGCATCGTTGTTCTTCCTTTTTCATTATTTGTCGTTCAATAACACTTGTTAGGCCAACAAAGACTACAAACAGACCAATATCGGAACATTCCAATTACGATTGTATAGTAAAACAAGCCTGTTAATTATAAAATATCATTAAAACTATGACTTAACATCAAGTTTTCCCATTCAACGGTAATATTCAAACACTTAAACGAGTGATAAAATAGTAGCATATGCAACTAGTTTTATATCCGGGCACGTACATCCTATTAAACACTCCCCATTTGCCTGAAGCGGAAAAGTTTTCGGCAAGAAAATTATAAATTCCTTAATTTTGCCACTTTGTTAAATGTCAGCAGAAAAAATAAGAAGCAAAAAACACTCTTCTGATAAAAAAAGAAGAAATTTGCTGCATTATTAATCCTAAAAATTATGGTAAAAAAAACCTTTTGGCTTTTGCCGAAAAAATCGGCAACTTTACGTTAAACGTAACAATGGTAGACAAAGCAGGCAATCCGTTGACAGTAGATGATATATCTCAATGTCACCTACCCGGATTCCCCATCTTATTTACTCAAAATGAATTACTTGAAATCCTTGCAAAAGAGATTTTCAAGCAACAGTTTCTTTGGAAATCCGTACAGGATAAAGACATCAAAGAGTGCAACAAAGAAGAACGGATCATCAAGCAGATACCGCTGATGCCACGCTGTCCGGATGTACTGAAAGGGCTGTTCCATTGCATCGAAATCCGCGACGAACGCTCTCCGAAGCATGCCATAGCCTATAAAAGCTGTCTGGGAAAACTGGAGGAGATGGTGAAAGACCAATGGGACGATTGGAACAGAAATCAGTCCTAATAATCGATTTGGTAAAAAAAGAGAAGTTCCTACCTTCGCAGCCGGAAGCCCGTGATAACTACACCACCCGCTTCCGGCAACTTATATATTATATTTCAAATGAGAAAGCACATGTACCAAGTGTCACTATTTATCAACACTTGGAGTAAAACTCCCACGACTATAACTTTTGAAGATTTTTTCGCAATGGTACGCAACGGACATTGGAAAGTGCCTACGGAAGGCCACCGCAGCTGTCTGGCAAAAGACCGCAAACACGACGCGCAAACCATCAAAGACAGCATGGCATGTGTCATCCCCGCAGGCATATGCAAGAATGGACACGCAAAAAACAACCTTACCTCCCTGTCACTCGCACTCTGCATCGACATCGACCATACGGACGAACAGACAAAGGATATTTTCGTACGTGCCTGCCTGCTCGAATACGTACTGGGAGCGTTTATCAGCATCTCCGGCCGTGGTGTTAAGTTGTTCATTCGTATAGATATCGATGGAGTAAACGATTATCCTGCCATTTATGAAGCGACGGCAAAGCTCGTTTCCACCGTTCTCGGCGTAGAGAACGACGGGAAATGCAAGGATATCACCCATCCCTGCTTCGGATCATACGACCCGGACGCATACTACAACGGTGACGCAAAGGCCGTCAACGACTTTCTGCCGAACGGTGCACTCACTCCGCGCGTCACCTACGCTCCCGTCACTTCCGCTCCCCGCACCACCTGCACTCCCACCTCTTTCTCCAACGGACATCCGCCTGCGATGCCGGGTAACCGGATTTCCGCCGCTCCCTTCGTACAGTCCTACCTCACCCTCTACCCTGCCGCAACGGGCGACCGGAACGGAACCGTTTTCCGGCTCAGCTGCGCTGCCTGCAAACGCGGCATCGACCGTAACGAACTGACCACCGAATTGGTTCGCACCTTGGAAGAAGACAACTTCCGTGAGCCCGAAATCGCACGTACTGTAAAATCAGCTTACCAGAATGTAATGACTGCGGCAGAGACGGAAAGCTTCGAAAATCCTCCTTCAAATTCCAGTAAAGTCCAAAAGTCCGTTATAGGATTTTCAGAAAACGAAAATCCGGCAGAAAAGGAGGATGAAATCATCGGAGAAGAGCTCAGAGAGCAGACTCCGACCTTTCCTGACGAAATTTACGATCTCATTCCCGCCATCTTCAAGGAGTGCGTCTCCATCGCAAGAGACGAGCGTGAAAGGGACGGACTCTTGTTGTCATGTATTACCACGATAAGCAGCATGCTCCCCAGTGTAAGCATCCGCTACAACCGACGGAATTATCAGCCCAATATCTACTGTATCGTCGTAGCTTCCTCCGGTGCCAACAAGAACCTCATCGGCTATGGCATACGCCTGCACAAGCACTATTGTGAGTATTGGGAGAAGCAGAGTCTGAAGATCGAAAAGGAATACAAGAAAGCACTCAGGGACTACACCCTCTCCTTGCAGGCGATACGCAAAAAGAATACTGCCGCCACCAACCTGCCGGACGAACCGGAGGAGCCGAAGCTGGCATTTCCGCTGATCCCTGCCGACATCAGCCGTGCACAGCTCATCACTCACCTCATCAACAACCAAAGTTGTTCTTCCTTGCTCACCAGTACCGAAGCCAGCAGCGTCAGCACAGCCCGCAACCAAGATTACGGACACTTCGACGATATCCTCTGCAAGGCATTCGAGCACGAACTGATCAGTTCGTCCTACAAGATCAACGGACGACATCCGCTGAAAGTGGAATATCCCTCCCTGTCGGCTTTTCTCACCGGCACTCCATCCAGCCTCATTTTATTCATCCCGACCATGGAGACAGGGCTGTACAACCGCTTTCTGATCAATACCTTCAGACTTCCGGCAGCATGGCAGGATGTGTTCGCGGAGGAAAAGGTGCGGGCGGACGATCTCTTCAACGAGTTGTCCATGCGCTTCGCACAGATGGCATTGTTTCTGAAAGATTCTCCTACGGAAGTAAAGCTGACAGATACACAGAAAAAAGAATTCAACCGGGTATTCACGCAACTGCTCAAAGATACGGACCAGTTAGGTAATGATGACCTGCTGGGGGTGGTGAAACGTTATGGAGTGATAACGGCACGCATCTGCTGCATTTTCTCCGCCATCGACAAGGGAACCATGAGAATGGAAACACCCGAAGTATACTGCTCGGACGCACATTTCAAAGCAGCGCTCGCCATCGTGCTGTGTTGCTTCGAACATAGCAAACTGGTCAGTACTTCGGTAAAAAGCTCTGCCGAAGATACGAAACCATTACAATCGCCCGATAATCTCTCGCGACTTCTGACGAAACTCAAAAAGAGTTTTTCAGCCAAAGAAGCATGTGCTTTGGGAGAGGAATTGAACCTCTCAAGAAGCACCGTTTACTACTTATTGAATAAAGGCATTAAAGCAGGGAGAATCAGCAAGTTAGGTCACGGTTCGTATATTCTGAAAATCTAATATGGACTTTCTGGACTTTACTGGACTTTGAAAGGGGAAATTCGTGACTTTTACTTCATTGTCACAAGAAAAAAACAATAAGTCTTATTAGCATATCGAAATTAGCTATTAGCAAAAACAAATTAGCTAATAGCTAATCGAAATATGCTAATAGCTAATTTGTTTCTTCCTTACAGACGGACGACTTATCAAGAAACAGATTCACGACTCATCGAAAAACAGATTCACGGCTCATCGAGAAACAGATTCACGGCTCATCGAGAAACTTCACGATCAGCCTCACCTGTCTGCTGCTATAAGCATGATCGTTTTTTCCTTCTCCACCGCTATACATAGCGTCATAAAGTTCTTTATTATTTCTGATCCATCCCCGTAGTTTCTGCATGGCATAAATCAATGGCAAATGTGGATTGTACTTGTGAGCCAGCTCCGACTTCAAATACGGACGGATGACAAACGGTTCTTCTTCCGCTTCTTCTTTTTCTGTTTTCATATCGTTGTTTTTAAGTTCTTTCGTACTTCAAATATACTAAAACATATTTGCGCACACAAGCAAACAAGTAAAATAAAATCAATCAGAAAGAAAGTAAATACATTCTGAAAGAAAGTACGACGAAGTACGATAAAGTACGTATTCTCATAGCTTAATAATAGGCTACCTTTGACACATCGAAAGAAAGAAACAGAGCTCATTCTCTCTCCCGACACTGATCGAGTGACAGCAATCAGTAATTATTAATTTATATTTTTCTAAATCTTTAATTTATCATCATGGCAATACCATTTAAAAGAATGGGTCGTAAAGACCCGCGAAAAATTGACGGGGTGCTGAAGTACCACCCCCAACTGGTGACGATGGGACAAAGTGTAGACCTTGACGGCATCGCCTACATCATGAAGGACAAGAGTTCCCTCTCCCTGGGCGACATCCAAAGCGTACTGACCAACTATGTGGAGGCAATGCGAGCGGCGCTCTTCGACGGAAAATCGGTCAATATCAGAGACTTCGGTGTATTCAGCCTATCCGCCCATACGCTGGGAGCAACCACGAAAGAAGAGTGTACGGTGAAGAATATCAAATCTATACAGATCAACTTCCGCCCTTCCAGCAGCGTCCGCCCCAACCTGACGTCTACCCGTGCCGGCGACAAGATCGAGTTTCTCGACCTCGAAGCCCCGAAAAAGAAGAAAGGCGACGGATCAGGAGAGGACAACAACCCCGGTGGCGGTGGAAACGAAGGCGGCGGAGGCGACGAGGAAGCTCCGGACCCGACAGTGTAAGAAGTGGAGAGTTGAGAGTTGGTAATCAATGTACGAGGGGTTGATAG
Source organism: uncultured Bacteroides sp. (assembly GCA_947646015.1). GTDB lineage: Bacteria > Bacteroidota > Bacteroidia > Bacteroidales > Bacteroidaceae > Bacteroides. The sequence goes on from CANSEY010000028.1 coordinate 14,456, forward strand.
TTAGAATTAATGGCTTTATGAGGAAGATTCATTTAATTGTGATTCACTGTTCTGCAACGCGGGCAGACAAGGAGTTGACGGCTTTTGATCTGGATACGATGCACCGTCGGCGGGGATTTAACGGGACAGGTTATCATTACTATATCCGCAAGGATGGAACAACGCATCTTACCCGTCCGGTGGAACGGATCGGGGCACATGCGAAAGGTTTTAATGCGGAGAGTATCGGAATTTGCTACGAAGGCGGCCTGGACTGCCGGGGACGCCCGGCGGACACACGGACACCGGAACAGCGGGCAGCGCTCCGGCTGCTGGTGCATCAGTTGCAAGAGAGATTCCCCGGTTGCCGGGTGTGCGGTCATCGCGACTTGTCGCCGGATCGCAATGGGAACGGTGAGATTGAGCCGGAGGAGTGGATCAAGGCGTGCCCGTGCTTTGAGGTAAAGGAGGAAAGTTATCGGGAGTAATCGATCATTCGGTAATGATTCACTTAGTAATCAATCATATAAAGAGTCGGAAAGGAGGTGTGTAGAGTTATGGCAGTCAAGAGATCCCTTTGGGATACCATTTTGAAAGTAGTCATCGCGGTGGCTTCGGCAGTGCTGGGTATTGTAGGCGGTAATGCGATGAGTCTGTAAGATCAGAGAAATAACAATTTCATAAACGTGAGAGAGAGGATGCAGGTTCAGACTTCTGTCCTCTCTCTTTATTTATAAATCTAAGTACAGTATAAACGTTGATATTCTTCCTAGAAAGAAGGAGTTATCATCAGAAGTAGTAGCGCAGCCCACCCAGCAGGTTAAAGCGGGTGATTCCACAACGTTCGTCTTCTTTCAGCAGCATCCAGTCCTGTTTGGGCATACTTCCACCGATCCCGTTCAGAGTCAAGCCGAGTCCCCAATTAGATGAAAGCATGTACTCAAATCCTAATGTGGCATGAAGGCCGAATCCGGCAGCATTGTAGAAAGGATCATGATAAAGGAAAACGCCGACACCAACGCCTGATTTTAAGATCCATCTGTCAAATTTTGTACGGCTTACCCACTCCGGAGCTATATAGGAGAACATCATATCGCCACCGGAGAATGACTTCTTGAAACCAGCATATTGAAGTCCGATTCCCATCCCACCGTTCCAGACATGTTCGTAAGCGAGCTTCCATTCAACTCCTCCTTTCGAATCTAACGCCCTACCGTTGATATCATAAATCTTGCTGATCACCCATCCATATCCGAAGCTCGCTTCAAACGTGTTGGCAGGCGCTTTTCTGCTTTCTGCATAGTCTTTAGCAATAACCAGGTCGAGATCTATTACGTCTTGTACAGGATTTGTTTTCAGTGTATCCACACTTTTATCCGACAACCGCAGCATCAGTCCGGAAATCTGATGACAGGAACTTCCCCAAAAAGAAGGTTTCTGGTGATTAGTGATGGCGAGTCCATTGCCACCAATCTTTCCTGTAGCCTCTTGTGCAAGATGTAATACCTGATCATAACGGCAATTCGTAGAAGTACCCCGATCCACTACTGATACACGCCCGATAGTCTCGGCTGTATTGGGCACTTTTTCTCCCAAACCGATGACATAGACCGAATCTGCCGGAATAATATCCGGATAGGTTCTTACAATGTTAGTGACCACTTTAGGTGAACAGGAAGTCAGTAATAGCATAGCAGTAGCTGCCAATAGTTTAGTCTTTTTCATGTTTTTCATTATTAGTTATATAAGAGGAGATGATGAGAGAGAATCAAAAGCAATATTCACTATCCTTTTGCTTTTGACTCACTCTCATTCTTTTTATTTAGTATACCTCTACTTTCTCGGCGATTCGTTTCGCTTTATCACGCAACGCATCCAGATCGGAGTTCAGCGGTGCATAGCAAAGTACGACTCCCATGCGACGGTTGACGCGGGTAAACGGCTTGCCGAAGATGCGCAGATAAGTGTCTTCTTCTTTCGTCACTTCTTCCATGCCACGATATTGAGGACGTTCCTGACTCGCTATCGGAGAAAGGATAACGGCACTTGCACCGATCCGCTCCTGCTTGATGCCGGGGATGGGCAGACCGAGTACGGCACGCAGGTGAAGTTCGAACTCATTCAGATTCTGCGTTCCTGCCAATGTCACCATGCCCGTATCGTGCGGACGGGGAGAAAGCTCGGAGAAGTAGACTCCGTTTTCATGGCTCAGGAAGAATTCCACTCCCCAAAGTCCGGCACCAGTCAAGGCACGGGTTACTTTTTCCGCCATTTCTTCGGCTTCTTTCAAGTGTGCAGGGTCGATGTGTGCAGGCTGGAAACTCTCACGGTAGTCACCGCCTTTCTGTACGTGTCCGATAGGAGGACAGAACAGCGTAGGTCCGTTTTTCTGTGTAACGGTGAGCAGGGTGATTTCACTGTCGAACTTGATGAATTCTTCGATGATCAGTTCGCGGATATCGCCACGGCTGCCACTGCATCCATATTCCCAGGCATGTTCAAGCTCGTCGGCACTCTTGACGAGAGACTGTCCTTTGCCGGAAGAAGACATCAACGGTTTGACGACACAAGGGAAACCGATTTTGGCGGCTGCTTCCTTCAGTTCGTCCAGTGTCTTGGCATAAAAATAGTTGGCTGTTTTCAAGCCGAGTTCTTTGGCGGCAAGGTCACGGATCGCCTTACGGTTCATCGTGAAGTTGACGGCACGGGCACTGGGCACTACCTGGATTCCTTCTTTTTCAAAGTCATAGAGACGCTCTGTGCGGATGGCTTCTATCTCCGGAACGATGATGTCCGGATGATGTTTTTCGACAACGCGTTCCAATGCTTCACCGTCCAGCATGTCGAAGACTTCAAATTCATCGGCAACTTGCATAGCAGGTGCTCCGGCATAAGAATCACAAGCAATGACGTGTTGCCCCTTGCGCTGTGCAGAGATCACAAACTCTTTTCCTAATTCTCCGGAACCGAGTAACAGTATTTTCTTCATTATTTTGAGTGTTTTATGTTAGTGATGCAAAATTAGTATATTTCTTTTTATTAATGACGTACCTTAGGATATTTATTGTGGAAACGGAAACCGAGTCCGAGCATCAGATAGTTGGGCGTCTGGAAGTTCTGCAAATTGTATCCGATGTGAAGAAAGGAACTGCGGGTAACGGCTATTTTCAATGCAAGAATCTGGTAAAAGCCTCTCATATCGCCACGGCTGAGCACGTTGGCTCCCATACCGACGCCAATGGTAAAATAAGGCATCACGTATTCCGCACGTCCCGAAAGTCCCAAGGCCAGCTGATGCTGAATGCCCGGTTTCAGGAACTCACGTTTAGAACTGCTGCTTCCATATTCTACAATTACATCTTCCCTATATACATTGGCACTGCCATCATAGACACCGTCCAGTGAAGCTCCCACGCGAAACTTATAACCCAGATTATACATCGGGGTAAAATTGAATCCGGCAACGGGATACGCATTGGGAGATGCGATCTGCTTCTCTCCTACCCACACTCCCTTCCGACGCCATGACCCGAACAGCACGACATCATAACTGATATGCCGGGGAAAACGGGTGATGACAGGCTGGTAGAGTGATTTCGAGAGGTCTTCTTCCGTACGATTGAAATTGTAGACGAGTCCGATCTTGGCTCCGGCAGTATTGATTCCGGCATTCGGGAATTTAGTGTTACCATTGGAGAAGTGCGTGAAATCGCCTCCGACAATCAGATCGAAGTATCGGGAAAACGCCCAATTTATGTAAACTCCGGCATTGATATAAGCATTCATCCGTGAGCCGACCGCACCATTATAGGAATTATAATAATTGTCGTATGGCTTCCATCCGGCGGACAAACCGAAATTCCACTCATAATTGAGCGAGATACGGGGAGAGAAACGGGCAATCCGCGCTCCCTGAAATACATAGAATGAGAAAGGATCTCCCAACTGTTTTTTATCACCAAAGGTGGTAAGGGATACGCCGATACCCTGATAAGCTCCACCGTAAATACGGTCGGCACAAGTATTGGGACGAAACTTGAACGAGTATTTCAAGTGGGCGGCAAACGATGTCTGAATCGGTTTCCAGCGTTCGTTCTCTCCTTGCAGGAAGGGATTGGTAGGAAACACATACTGCGGACGGGCTTCTATCCCCAAACGATGGATAAAACCAGAAGACTCCTGCCCTGCCAAAGGAATCTCCGGCAGGCAAAACATGATGGAACAAAGAGCGATGGTTTTCCATCTCAGGGTCTTGTTTCTCATAGTGCCGTCATTGTTAGTCTTCAGTTCCTGACGGTTTCATAAATCAAGGGTCTCAATAAACTTGGCAACATGATAACCATCCATCAGTCCGTGATGACAAGTGACGGAAATAGGGAGCATCAGCTTCTCTCCTTCCCGAAAGTATTTTCCGGTAGATATTTTGGGGACGCTATCGCCCGAACGCATGTTCGTAGGGTGTTTCATATCTGTAAAGGCCAGCCATGGGACAGCCGAATAGTGAATGGCGTTGGGATGGAAAGTTCCTCCTTTGTTCAGTCCGGTGGTGGCTTGCAGCCGCTCCATTTCGGTTTTCGCCTTACGGATAAAGGTGAGCTCATCGGGATCGTACTCAAAGGCGGCAAAAGAAAAAGTATGATCGGCACGCCCTACTGTCGCTTCGGGAAGAAGACTGTCATAGCAGACTACCTTGTCGCCCTCGATGCGGTAGCGGAATTCCTCGACTTTGCTTGCGGCAGTGATGATACGATGTAATAGTAAAAGAGAAAAGGAGACGCCTTTATCTTTAGCCTCCTGATAAGAACGGGTACAGTCTACATGGACTGTCACTCCGAAAAAGGGATCATCGAATGCGCTGAAATGTTCAAAATGCTCTTTTCTGTTCCATGTTGCAATGTCAATGATCTTTTCTATCTGATTCATCCTAAATACTCTTTTTATTATAAGTAGTGACTAAAAGTCGGCAGTATCTTAAATCTCCTCCTTCGGGAAGGAGGAGTGGTCGAAGACCGAGGTGGTAGGTGAATACGTAAATCAATGATAACAAAAATGTTATATGTTTACCTACCACCTCCCCCTACGGGTACTCCTCCTTCCCGAAGGAGGAGATTTAAGATAGTACTGACTTTTAGTCAGCCTCTCAGATTTTGCTTTTACTTAATTAGTAATTATAATGATTGGGAGAGACATTTGTCTGTATCTGCCATTCGGACGACCGCGGAGGAGGAAGAATGACAGACTGGACCCAATCTTGTTTTAAATCCTACTGATGCTGCTCGCGCAACAGGTCGTTCACCGTTTTCACCGGATTGAAAGTGGTAAGAGGAACTTCTACGAATACTGTGTTCCAGTCGCTCATCGCACCATTCCATAAACCGGGGAGTTCAAGCGCTTTCAGGTCTTTTCCGTTCTTTGATTTATAAGAAATGAAGCCAGTTGCTTTATCTACATATTTCACCAGGTCGAACTTGTGACCTTTATAATCGCGTACGGCACAAACCAAGTCTACCGGATTGAAGTGCGTACCCTTTTCGAACATTTCCTTTTTGGCAGGATCGTTCATGTCAATCTGAGAGCTTTCGAGGATTTGCAGGGAGATAGTTCCGTCACTGTTATAAGCAAGGAACGGACCGCCACCCGGCTCACCTACATTCTTCACCATACCGCATACACGCATCGGACGGTTCAGTTTGTTCTTCAGGTAGATCACCAGTTCGGCATCTTCGAGGTTCTTCGTTTCGGGATTCTTGCAGAAAAGTTGTTTTTGCAGGAATTGGAGAATTTCCATGATTTGCTCGTGCGTATACTTTCCGCTGTCGAGCAGTTCGAGGTATTCAAATGCCTTTTTCTGCAAGGACACAAGTACGCCGGCAATCAGTTTTTTATAAGTAACGGTGTCGGCTTTCAGTTTATCGGGTACTACGTTGTCGATATTCTTGATGAAGATAATGTCGGCGTCGAGATCGTTCAGGTTCTCGATCAGTGCACCGTGACCACCCGGACGGAACAGGAGTTTGCCGTTGTCGCGGAACGGTTGGTTGTCCATATCGGCAGCGATGGTATCGGTATTCGGTTTCTGTTCGGAGAAGGTGATGTAATAGTCTACTCCGTAGCGTTTGCCAAATGCTTCGGCTTTCTCTTCCACCAGCTTCTTGAAGAGTTCACGGTGTTCGGTAGAGACGGTGAAGTGTACGTTGACTTTTCCACTCTTTCCGGCTGCATACATAGCGCCTTCGGCAAGATGTTCTTCCAGTGGAGTACGTGAACCTTCGGGATATTTATGGAATTTAAGCAGACCTTTCGGAAGTGCTCCGTAGTTGAGTCCGGCAGTTTCGAGAAGGGCAGCTACTACAGCTTTGTAATTACCTTCTTCCATCAGCCCCGGAATATCTTTTCCGGCTGTACGCTGACAAGCTACATTCAAGTCGTCGAAGAAAGCAAAATCCCTGATTCCGTCGAAGAATGCCTGCTCAAACTTTGTAGTAGGTTTGTCATACTCTGCGGACAGAAACTCGAACAGATTCTTGAACATACGACTGGCAGCGCCCGAAGCAGGAACAAACTTCACGATGATTTTATCCGTATTCTTATAAGCATCCCATGCAGCCAGATATGCGTTCTTTTCTTCTGCGTCAGGAGCCAATATGCCTTTTTCTATGGAAGCGGCAGCATCCAGTTTCAAATAAGGAAAACCCGTCTGGAAGCAAGCCAGCTGTTCTGCTATCTGCGCCTCCGTGATGCCTTTCTTGGCAAGCAACTCTTTGTCCTGTGTCGTTATCATAATATCTAATTTTATTAATTGATGCCCAAAAATACAAAATGTTATTTACTTCTTGCCGAATAACCGGGAAAAAAACTAATTTTACGTCGAATTAACAAGATTGAATATGGACGACTTTTTTACATCAGAGGAAAAGAAGGAGCTTTTTTCACTCTACAGGCATCTGTTGCAATCTGCCGGAGATACGATTTTCTGGAGGGATTGCCAAAAATTAAAGAAACATCTTATCAAAGCTGCCCAGTGTAACGGGCTGCAACGCAATAACTTCGGGATGAATCCCGTCATCAGAGATTTACAAACGGCAGTTATCGTAGCCGAAGAAATTGGCATGAAAGGTTCGTGTCTGATCGGCATCATGCTTCACGAAATAGTGAAGGCACATATCCTGTCTATCGAAGAAGTGAATGCCGAATATGGCGAAGATGTGGGAAGTATCATCAAAGGCCTGGTGAAAACAAACGAACTGTACTCCAAAAGTCCGGCGATCGAATCGGAGAATTTCCGCAATCTCCTGCTCTCTTTTGCCGAAGATATGCGCGTCATCCTGATTATGATCGCAGACCGTGTGAATATCATGCGCCAGATCAAGGATACAGGCAACGAGGAAGACCGGGTGAAAGTGGCGAACGAAGCTGCTTACCTGTATGCTCCGCTGGCACACAAGCTGGGACTTTACAAGCTGAAATCGGAATTGGAAGATTTGTCGCTGAAATATACGCAGCGGGAAACTTACTATTATATAAAGGAGAAGCTCAACGAGACGAAAGCATCCCGCGACAAGTATATCGCTTCTTTCATCGATCCTATCCAGAAGAAGGTAAAGGAAGCCGGACTGAAGTTCGACATCAAGGGACGTACCAAATCCATCCATTCCATCTGGAACAAGATTCAGAAGCAAAAGACTCCGTTTGAAGGTATATATGACTTGTTCGCTATCCGTATCATTCTGGATTCCGAACCGGACCCGGCCAAAGAAAAGCAGGAATGCTGGCAGGTCTATTCTATCGTAACGGATATGTATCAGCCGAACCCGAAACGTCTGCGGGACTGGCTCTCGATTCCAAAGAGCAACGGTTATGAATCGTTGCACATCACTGTGATGGGTCCGGAAGGCAGATGGGTGGAAGTACAGATCCGTACCCGCCGGATGGACGAGATCGCCGAACGGGGACTCGCCGCACACTGGAGATACAAAGGTATCAAAGGGGAAACAGGACTGGACGAATGGCTGACTTCGGTACGTGAAGCGCTTGAAAATGCGGATAACGACTCACTGAAAGTAATGGATCAGTTCAAGATGGACCTTTACGAAGATGAGGTATTCGTATTCACGCCTAAAGGAGATTTATTCAAACTTGCCAAAGGAGCTACCGTGCTCGATTTCGCATTCCATATCCATAGCAAACTGGGATGCAAGTGTATCGGTGCGAAAGTAAACGGCAAGAATGTACAGCTCAAGCAGAAGCTGAACAGCGGTGATCAGGTAGAAATCATGACGTCGAATACCCAGACTCCCAAACAAGACTGGCTCAACATCGTTACGACTTCCAAAGCCCGCACCAAGATACGGCAGGCACTCAAGGAGATGGTAGCACGCCAGCATGATTTCGCCAAAGAGACACTGGAACGGAAGTTCAAAAACCGGAAGATGGAGTATGACGAAGCCACCATGATGCGTCTGATCAAGCGACTGGGCTTTAAGAACGTGACAGAGTTTTATCAGAAGATTGCTGACGAGACATTGGATGTCAACGACATTCTGGATAAATACCTTGAACAGCAGAGACGGGACAATGACACGCACGACGAGATTGTGTATCGTAGTGCCGAAGGATATAATTTGCAGGCAACTCAGGAAGAACCTAGCTCAAAAGAAGATGTACTGGTCATTGATCAGAATCTGAAAGGACTGGAATTTAAACTGGCCAAATGCTGTAACCCGATCTATGGGGATGATGTATTCGGATTTGTGACCGTGAGCGGAGGTATCAAGATTCACCGGTCAGACTGTCCGAATGCCAATCAGATGCGTGAACGGTTCGGATACCGGATTGTTAAAGCGCGTTGGGCAGGGAAGTCAGTCGGTACGCAGTATCCTATCACGTTGCGCGTAGTAGGTCATGATGATATCGGCATTGTTACCAATATTACTTCTATCATTTCCAAAGAGAATGGAATCAGCCTGCGTTCCATCGGAATCGATTCCAACGACGGACTATTCTCCGGAACGCTTACAGTCATGGTGGGTGATACCGGACGACTGGAAGCACTGATCAAAAAGTTACGGACAGTGAAGGGAGTCAAACAGGTAAGCAGAAACTAAGCACTCTATGCTAACAGCAAATCTGTTGACAGTTTTTTAATAAAAAGACTGGCATTATCTCCGTCAGGATAACGCCAGTCTTTTTATTTATGATAGACAATCATGTCGCGGAAATAGTGCGCGAAACGATTTATCTCACTTTCTTTCTCTTATAATATGGATATGTAACCAATATAAATAAAATCAAAGCGATCACAGCTACCACCTGTCCTGTATAGAGCATCTTATCCGCTTCCAAATCGAAGTAACACGCAACAGCTATTCCGGATGCAAATCCGACTTCGCTGGCCAACAGGTGAGTGGTATTTGCCGTACCCCGCTGACAATGATGAGACAGTTTCACGAACATGACCAGAAATTCCGGCATCACCAACCCCAGTCCCAAACCCAAGAGTATGGAAGGTACGCCTACCGGAAAACCGGAGGCCAGCAGAGTGATGGCTACAATCTCCAGTATGATGCCGACGAGCACCAGCCGCAGAGTTTTTTCTTTCAGAATAAACAGACGCGCCAGCAACAGGGAGGCAAGATATCCGATGCCTGTACCGACAAAGAACGGTACAGGGATTCCACTGCTTCCCAATACGGAATCGTTAAGGAAACGGTGTACAAGCGGAATCAACAACCCCGGAACGAAGGTAATCAGAATCATATTGATGGCAGGCACCCATCCCCGCAACAACAAAAAGCGGTCGAAGGAATAAAGCTTGGTCACGATCGGTGCACGGAAAGGCACATATACTCCGGATACCATCAAAACACCCGCTGCTCCGGTAATCACCGACACGGACAACAGATTCTTAAAGGAATAACTCTGATAGAGCCAGACGCCCAGAACAATACCTATAATCATCCCCAAACGTGCCATCCAGGAGAAGCTGACATTTCCGGCACTACGAAGTGTGGCGTTCGTTATGTCAATGGCTAATGTGATTCCTGCGGTGGTAGCAATTCCGAAAGCCAGTCCCTGTACGGTGCTCAACAAGATGAGTTCCGTGATGTTCGTCACAAAAGCATATCCTGCCGTTGCTGCCACCATCGTGGCAAAAGAGAACATGCATACGTACTTACGCTTATAAGCATCTACGAGATAAGCATGGAACGGACCGATAAGGAACATTCCTAAAGTGAAAAAAAGAAAGATCACTCCTGTCTGTGCCACCGGTACTCCGAGACGGTCTGCCATCTCAACGGAAAGTACCGGAAACAAGATATACAAGGAGATAAACAACAGCAAATTAGCTACGCATATCCGCATAAAATGAACTGTCCACAATTTAACTGCCATATACTGTTTTAATATTGTTCCTTCTCGTTAGGGAAGTCGCAATTCTTCACGTCGGATACGTAACGGCTGATAGCGTCAGTCATCACCGTATACAGGTCTGCATAACGACGTAAAAAGCGAGGACGGAATCCGTTGTTCATTCCAAGCATATCCTGAATGACCAATACTTGTCCGTCAACATGACCACCGGCACCAATACCTATAATAGGTATCGTCAGTTCGGAAGCCACACGTTCTGCAAGAGTAGCCGGTATCTTTTCGAGTACGATGGCAAAGCAGCCTGCCTCTTCGAGAAGATGAGCATCACGAATCAGCTTTTCAGCTTCGTTGTCATCTTTGGCACGTACCGTGTAAGTACCGTATTTATTAATAGACTGAGGCATCAGTCCCAAGTGTCCCATCACCGGAATACCCGCACTGATGATACGCTTCACCGTATCGATGATTTCTTCTCCGCCTTCCAGTTTCAAAGCATCGGCATGGCTTTCCTTCATAATGCGGATGGCAGAAGCAAGACCTTCCATTTCGTTACCTTGATAGGAACCGAAAGGCATGTCTACTACGACCATAGCGCGTTTTACGCCACGTACTACTGATTTAGCGTGATAAATCATCTGATCGAGAGTAATAGGCAATGTAGTCACATTACCCGCCATCACGTTCGAAGCGGAGTCGCCTACCAAAATTACGTCCATTCCCGCACCATCTACGATCTGTGCCATTGTGTAATCATAAGAAGTAAGCATAGATATTCTTTCGCCTCTTTGCTTCATTTCAACCAGGCGATGAGTAGTCACCTTTCTTGTGTCATCTGATATATAACCAGCCATGTTTCTTAAATTTTAAATTAAAACTAGAAATTAAATAAGGCGTCAACGCCATCAAAAATTGCGGCAAAGTTATAACATTTCTTTCATAAGTGAGAAAGAAAAAGAAAAAATCCTTTCAAACACCTCCCCAAGTCAATGAGAAGGCGGCCAAAAAGACAAATTAAGAAGATAATAAGAAAGAACTAACGGTGCAAGGCCAATAAGTGTTCAAAGGTCATTTCCGAAAAGTCATCTATTATATAATGTGCTTTTCCGGTGATGGCCTCTCTTGTATTGGTAGTGGCAAGACCGATAACAGTGGCACCGGAAGTCATTCCGGCTTGCAGACCGTGGAAGGAGTCTTCGAACACGTACGAGTTTTCGGGAGTAGCACCGAATATTTCCATACCGAGCAGGAAACAGTCGGGAGCGGGTTTAGAACGGGCAAACATTTCTCCGGTCAGGATGCGGTCTACCATTCCTTTAAATTCGGGATGGGCGTTATAGACGTTTTGCATCTTCTCTTCGTTGGAGCTGGTTACAACGGCTATTTTTGCTCCGTGTTTACGAAGATCGGCAATAAAAGCTTCTACACCGGGGATGTACTCATAGGACATGCTTTTCTCATAAATATTGAGTCCGGCCGTAATCTCTTGTTGAGCTTCGGGGAGGTCCGAGAAATATTTCTCGTAAATCTGGGTCAGCGTCTGTCCCTTGATGCGACGGCCGAAGTCTTCTTCATTCAGATATTTACGTCCTTGTTCATCCCAGAAAACAGTGTACTGTGTTTCCGTATCCATGATGACACCATCAAAATCGAACAGTGCCGCAATTGTCTTTGTTGTATCCATACGTAATCTTTCTTTTTACCTAAAACGTTAAACCTTGTGTATTGAATTGTGCAAAGTTCCGAATAATCATCGAATCAGGCAAATAATTCGTACCTTTGCCCCACTTAAAAAAACGTAACATTCGTTTTCATCCAACAATCCATACGAGCGCATGAGCAAAAACGATCCGCACATATTAGGAAAAGAAAGCATCGGTAAGCTACTGTTGCAATACTCCATTCCCGCTATCATCGGGATGACAATCACGTCTATCTATAATATCATCGACAGCATCTTCATCGGTCACGGTGTGGGTGCGATGGCTATTGCCGGACTGGCGGTGAGCTTTCCTTTGATGAATCTGGTCGTTGCTTTCTGTACACTCGTTTCGGCGGGTGGTTCTACCATCGCTTCTATTCGCCTGGGACAGAAAGATATGAAAGGGGCTACGGAGATTCTGTCACATACGCTGATGCTCTGTATCACAAATTCTTTCTTTTTCGGTATCCTGTCTTTTATCTTTCTTGATGATATACTGACTTTCTTTGGTGCCAGTCCCGACACACTGCCTTATGCACGGAGTTTTATGCAGGTGATTTTATTGGGAACTCCCATCACATACACGATGATCGGCCTGAATAATGTGATGCGTGCCACCGGATATCCGAAGAAAGCGATGCTTACTTCTATGGTAACGGTAGTAGCAAATATCATCCTCGCTCCTATCTTTATCTTTCACTTTGAATGGGGAATGCGGGGAGCGGCTACAGCAACGGTCATCTCACAGCTGATCGGAATGGTATGGGTGGTGAGCCACTTCTGCAAGAAAGACAGTACGGTGCATTTTGAGGGAAAGGTCTGGAAAATGAAAGGAAGGATTGTAGAGAGTATTTTCGCTATCGGCATGTCTCCTTTCCTGATGAATGTCTGTGCTTGTGCCATCGTTATCGTGATTAATAATAGTTTGCAGGAACATGGAGGCGACATGGCTATCGGTGCTTACGGAATCATCAACCGGTTGCTGACGCTTTATGTCATGATCGTATTGGGACTGACGATGGGCATGCAGCCGATTGTAGGCTACAACTTCGGAGCACAGAAGATAGACCGGGTGAAACAGACGCTAAAGCTGGGAATTATTTCCGGTGTAGTGATTACAAGCAGTGGCTTTCTGATTTGCGAGTTTTTCCCTCATGCAGTATCGGCAGTCTTCACGGATAGTGATGAGTTAATCGGACTTGCGGTGGACGGTCTTCGGTTGACTGTACTTATGTTCCCGTTTGTAGGAGCACAGATTGTAATCGGTAACTTCTTCCAAAGTATAGGCAAAGTAAAAATAAGTATTTTCCTTTCGTTGACGCGGCAGTTGCTTTATTTGCTGCCTTGCCTGTTGTTATTCCCGCATTGGTGGGGACTGAAGGGAATATGGATCAGTCTGCCGGTATCGGACTCTTTAGCATTTATTACGGCAGTTATCAGTCTGATGATTTATATAAAGAAAGTATCGAAAGAACATCCGATAGCAGATAAAGTGGCGGAATAAAGCAAAAAGGACGCTATGCTAAAAGATATATCAGTATGAAAAATATTTAGGCACGAATACACGGATTAAGATTACTTCTGCAATGAATGCATCTCATAAAAGCCGCGTTAATCCGTGCCTAAAAGATAATAATATTCTTATTCGCTCTTTATACTTTTCACCGGATTCTCATTGGCGATGTGCCACGCTTTCAACACAACGCAAACTACGATCAGCAATAAGACAAACAGCGCCGTACCCACAAACAATAACGGGTTCATATAAATCTGTTCGGCAAACTGGTCAAGCCATGCCTTTCCAACGAAATAGGAAACAATGGTACCAATCAATATGGAGGAAGCGGAGACATACAGAATCTCGCGTATCAACAGACGCAAAATATGAGAGGCTTCGGCTCCATTCACTTTCCGGATGGCTATTTCTTTGCTTCGACGTTGCGTTTCATCATTCACATATCCGATCAATCCCATTATTACAATCAGCAGAATAAAGCTTGAAGTGATCCAGACTGAATTACGGAAACGATATACACTCTTGTATATATCCTTTATCATACCGTCTACAGAACTGAAATGCAAGGCTACATTCGGAAATGTCTTATCGGCAAACTCGTTCAGACGTTTCAGATTTTCATCATACGGCTCTTTCAAACGGACATCAAATACATGATTGGCATTCTCCGATCCTATCAAGACAATAGGTGCCTGAGTTGAAAAGAAGCTATAGTTGCGGACATCCCGGAAGACACCGACAATCGTACCCTGTATATCATTCAGTTTCTTTCCTACCGCCCCATCTGTCCATTTCATCAGACGTACCAACTCTTCATTCACCAATAAATCGTCCTGTTTCTTAAGAGTGCTGCCTTCGATAATCTTTATTCCCATTACTTCGGGATAGTTATAACTGCAATAATTAAAGTTAAGTGTAGCGATTCTTTTACCGTCATTACTCATCAGTCCGCGTGTCCAGTACTGTCCGATTACTCCGCTTGTGGCAACAGCCACTCCCTCTACCATAGGCTGGCGACGCAGTTCATCGGTGACATGCTCTACCGTTTCTTTCGGCAACCAGGTTCCTGCCTGAACCAGTCCCGGAACGTTTATTCCCATATCGCGGCTCATCAGATGGTTGTATTGCAGGAGCGTTACCAGCAGCAGTCCCAAAACAAAGGAGACACCTGTGAACTGTATAAACAATAACGAACGTTTCCAACCCGTTTTACCATCAGAGTAACGACGGAACACCTGCGTGACTGGTATACGCGAAAACAGCCGTCCCGGTATGCCACCTGCCAAAAGGAAAAGTATCACAATCGTAAGCAAAGGCACCCATAGTGTCTCCCACGCAAAAAGTGAGGACAGACGGACAGAAAGCAAATCTTCGATTATTTCATGTGCGTTGACTATCAGCAGAAGGCTAAGAAGTACGGAAAAGATAACAAGGATTCCTGTTTCTGCCAAAAACATGCCGAAGATATTTCCGGAACTGGCACCACTGCATTTATGTACTCCTACTCCTTTGGCACGACGGCTTAGGGTGGCAATAGATATCAGCATATAATTCATGATGGCCACAAAGAAGATAGCGAATCCCAGAAAGCCATATATGATCAAACGCTTCTGCACATCGGAAGATATCAAATGATACTTCACCAATGGGATGACACTGAAATTCATTTTCCAGTCATCATACTGGGCAGGAGTGTATTTCTCGATTACCCGTTGGATGTTGTCATTCACCTTGTCAATATCCGCAGCATTACGCAGGCGAAGAAACGTGTAAAAGACATCATTTCCCTTCCAGCCATATCCTCCCTGATATCCTCCATCCCGATGGATGGAGACAACAAAGTCGTGAGTGAGCACCGTATTCTCCGGCATATCCTTGTATACACCACGAATAGTAAAATCATTTTGCCTGTCTGCTTTAAGAATTTTACCGATAGGGTCCGCATCTCCAAACGTTTCACGGGCAAAATGCTCTGACACAAACACACTTCCCGGCATGATCATATCTTTCGGGTTCCCTTTTAAGACAGGGATACCAAAAGTCTGGAAGAAACAAGTATCAGCGTATATATAGTTAACATCCGATAATAATTTGTCTTCGTAATATATACTCATCCCTTGTCCGGTGAGGACACAACTGGCAAACTCTATTTCTTCGGGCATATCCTGCGCCAAAGTAGATGCAACCACATCAAAAAGTGTGTAATCATAATTGTTGCCGTCGTCTCCCATTGTCTCCCCCGTGCTAAGGTTAGTGGTCAGGCAACGTGCAATAGCCAGTCGTTCCGGTTCCGGATAGCAACGTTCATAACTCAATTCAAACGCAATCTGCGAAAAGAGTAAAATACCAATAGTAAGTCCCAGCGAAAGAGAAATTATCCTGATGATATTTGTGCCGCGTTCGCGCAGTAAGGTTCGGATGCTATAATAGATTTGTCTCATTGTCGTTCCGGTTTATGCCGTTACACTTGCCACTACACTACCGTCAAACAGATGTACGGTACGATGTGCGAAACTCGCATCGTGCTGTGAGTGCGTTACCATGATAATGGTGGTTCCCTCCTTGTTCAGTTCTGTCAGCAGGTTCATTACTTCCGCTCCATTCTTGGAATCCAGATTACCGGTAGGCTCATCGGCAAGGATAAGCTTTGGATTAGTCACTACCGCACGGGCAATTGCCACACGTTGTTGCTGACCGCCGGAAAGTTGTTGCGGGAAGTGTTTGGCACGGTGACTGATATTCATCCTTTTCAGGATGTCTTCTACCATGCGGCGGCGTTCGGAAGATTTGATACCAAGATAGGTCAGCGGAAGTTCTACATTCTCAAAGACATTCAGTTCGTCTATCAGGTTAAAACTCTGAAATACAAAGCCCAGTTTGCCTTTGCGGACGCCGGTACGTTCCTTTTCTTTCAGTCCGGCAACTTCTTCTCCCAGTAATCGGTAAGAACCTTCGGTTGGGTTATCCAATAAACCAAGAATATTCAGTAAGGTGGACTTGCCACAGCCCGAAGGTCCCATAATGGCAACAAACTCTCCTTCCTTTACTTCAAGGTTCACGTGATTTAATGCAACTGTCTCTACTTCGGTAGTACGGAATACTTTACTAATGTTTTCAATCTGTATCATCTTGTTCATTTATTATGTTGTTATACTTTTTATTTCTTCTTTATTCGCTCTTTATACTATTGACCGGGTTTTCATTGGCAATCTTCCATGATTTCCAAAGTACGCATGCCACAATGACTGCCAGATTTGCAATTGCTATCAGAAGATAGGCAGCCCAACTGAGCGGAACATGTTCGGCAAACAAATCCATCCACATACCATTGACGTACCATGCTGCTACCACTCCGATTAAAACTGCAACAACAGCTACATAAAGCACATCTTTCACCAGCAGTTCCAAGATTCCGGTTGCTTCAGAACCATTCACCTTGCGTATGGCTATCTCCTTGGAACGACGGCGGACCTCATCCGTAGTGTAGCCTATCAATCCCATCAACATCACAAAAAACATTGTTATTGCCGCCAGCATCGTAGCATTACTGAAAACACGAACAGAGTTATAATTCTCTTTGATCATCTGTTGCATCGACCGAAATTCGATAGTCTTATCAGGAAATGCACTCTCCATCTCCTTATTCAGTTTGAGAAGATTCTCGGCAAAAGGTTCTTTCAACCGGACATGGATACAATCACCAAACCTCTTGGTGTGCATAAGCAGCAACGGTTGTTGCGGGCTGGTAAAACTTCCGATGCGATAATCTTTCATCACGCCCACTACCTTACATACGTATCCCGAATTATAAACCGTACGATTCAGTATATTGTTTCCCCAATGCATCCACTCGGCAAAAGTCTCATTGACGACTGTCTCATCGTCACCACGGGGCATACGTCCCTCCTTCAGAACCATCCCCATCATCTTCGGATAATCATCCGGAACACTGCAATAACGGGATGAAAATAGTGACTGTCCGCTTTCATCATTAATAATCGTTCCACTATATCCGTAGACAGGATGATAAGTGGCACTGGACACGGATTCCACATAAGGCATATTCCGGAAAACATTCAAGGCATAATTTCCTTTTTCTTCCTCACCGAAGCTGGCATTGGCCACCACTACACGCTTTGGATTATAACCCAAATCTTTATTCAAGATATAATAATATTGCATCATCACCACATACATCAGTCCGCAAATAAATGCTACACCGGCAAACTGGATAAACAGCAACGGTCGTTTCCAGCCCTTTTTACCTTCCGTGTATCGGCGGAATACCTGAGTAACGGGTATCCTTGCAAACAGTCGTCCCGGCAATACCCCACCCACAACGAAAAGTACAGCCACCGTTAATAAAGGTACCCAAATACGATCCAAGCTGAACAAAGCGCTTAACTTGACAGCTGCCGTATCTTCAAAGAAATCCTGAAAATTCAATAAGATCAATCCCATCAGGATCAGGGCAAACAGAATGATAATCGCTGTTTCCCAAAGAAACATACTCAATATGGTCATGTTTCCTGCCCCATTGCATTTATGCACACCGACCGCTTTCGCCCGATAGGAAAGTGATGAAACAGAAATCAACACATAATTCAATGAAGCGATGAAAAGAATAGTAATACCCAGAATAGTCATGATGTTCCGCATCCGCCTTACATCTTTATTGTCACGGTATACATCACGGATGGGCTTTACAAAAGCGGTATATCCAACCACTTTTTGATCTTCCGCAGGACGATACTTCTGTATCATTGCGTCTATCCGGGCATTCACTACCGACTTATCGGCTCCGGGACGAAAACGGATGAACGCCAGCCAGCTGTCGCCGCCTCTCCATGAGTAATTTCCCCATTTACGGCTCCATATCGACGGCAGAGAAATCACCGCTTCAGGCCTTACCGTCGCATTCTCCGGTATATCAGCATAGGTGCCTTTTACCGTAAGTTCTATCTCTTTACTGTATGAGATAACCTTGCCTATCGGATTCTCTGTGTCGAACATCTTTCGTGCCAAACGGTCACTCAGGTAAACTACATCTTTTTGGGCTAAATCTTTCACCGGAGTTCCGCTTAAGACCTCGATTCCCATCGTCTGGAAAAAGAGGGAATCTGCCGCCAGCTTTCTGACTTCAAAACGGACACTACCATGATAGAGAGGATCATTCACCCAAAGGCAGTAACTGGTAGCCGCCTCCACTTCTTTGGGAAAGTTTTCAAGAATTGCACCCGCTACCGGTCCGCAATTTTGATCTTGCGGTTCGAGTTGTTCGCCATTCATCGTAAAGATGGAAAAGACTTGATATAAGTTTTCATAATCCTTAAAGCATTTATCAAAGCTCTGCTCAAAAGCCACGCGAGCAAATAATAAAATACTCATTGTCAGCCCAAGCCCTAAAGAGATGACCTTGACAACATTGGAACTACGCCCCCGCAACAAAGTTCGAATGACATAATAGATTTGTCTCATGATTATATAATATATTCCTATTTTTCTTAATGATGCTATGCAGATAACGTGCCACAATAGTGAGGATACTCATTTTCAATCATTTATAGTTATCGGTCATATCATCTACTGTCTAATAATTAGACACATGCGTCTAATTATTAGACAAAGACAATCGTATTTCCTTTCTCAGTGGAAAGTATGCATTAATGCCTATTTATTGTTCCATTTTTCTTATTTCGCCCAAGCAATCGCCCATATCTCAACTGAAAACTCTATCTTCGCATCAAGTTTTCAATTAAATAAATTATTCTATTTATGGTAAACAAGAATTTATACACTCTCCTGGTCTGCCTGCTTCTGGCCGGATGCGATCTGATAGACTACCACCCCTACGATGTACGTATCAGTGGAGAGACAGACGTAAATGCTCATAACATTGAACAAATAGAAGCTAAGTGCAAAGGAAAGACAACCATCCGTTTTATCACGATGGGCGATTCGCAGCGATGGTATGATGAGACAGAAGACTTTGTAAAAGAGGTCAATAAGAGAGATGATATCGATTTCGTCATTCACGGAGGAGATATGAGTGACTTCGGGCTGACCAAAGAGTTTCTTTGGCAGCGGGACATCATGAACGGACTGAAAGTGCCTTATGTCGTCCTTATCGGGAATCATGACTGCCTGGGTACCGGAGCAGAAACTTATCAGGCTGTTTTCGGACCTACCAACTTCTCATTCATTGCGGGCAATGTGAAATTCGTCTGCCTTAATACCAATGCGCTGGAATATGATTATTCGGAGCCTATTCCCAATTTCGGTTTTATGGAACAGGAACTGACGGACAGGGCGGATGAGTTTGAAAAAACCGTAGTCAGCATGCATGCACATCCTTTTGCAGATGTGTTCAATGATAATGTAGCGAAGCCGTTCCAGTACTACATCACCCAATATCCGGGACTACAGTTCTGCACGGCCGCCCATAATCACGGATTCGATGACAGAATCCTTTTTGATGACGATGTGCATTATATTGTCAGCGACTGCATGAAAAGTCGCAGTTATCTGGTATTTACTATAACCCCGGAAAAATACGAATATGAACTGGTTGAATACTAAATATATGATCCGCGCAGGAGTACTGACTATGCTTCTACTCTTCCCCAGCCTGCTTTCGGCTACTTGCAAGCCAGATACAATTATCAGGAACTATAAACCCGACTCGCTGAAACTGGCAATTAAGGCAGATTCTATCATAGCCTTTCATGAGGGTGATTCTGCATTCACAATAGTCAAAGCAGACACAGTACTTCCTTATATTGCCGAACCGGTTCTTCGCACCGGCTACGACAGACGTGTACATCGCTTCCGCAAAAACTGGGAACGCATCATTCCGACCCACTCTAAAATACAATATGCCGGAAATATGGGATTACTCTCCTTCGGCACCGGATGGGATTACGGAAAACGAAATCAGTGGGAAACTGACCTGTTGCTCGGATTTATCCCGAAGTATTCGTCCAAGAAGGCAAAAGTGACCATGACACTGAAACAGAACTATATGCCCTGGAGCATCAACCTGGGGAAAGGATTCTCTACCGAGCCGCTTTCCTGCGGACTATATCTGAATACCGTATTCGGCAATCAGTTCTGGGTCAGCGAACCGGAACGTTATCCGAAAGGATACTATGGTTTTTCAAGCAAGGTGCGTATCCATGTTTTCATGGGACAACGGCTGACCTATGATATTGACCCTAACCGCCGATTTCTGGCAAAGTCCGTGACTTTCTTCTACGAGATAAGTACATGCGATCTTTATCTGATCAGTGGTGTAACAAATAGCTACCTCCGTCCCCGTGATTATCTGAGTTTATCATTCGGATTAAAGTTCCAATGGCTATAAATTCAAATCCGAATTTTGAATTATGAATTACTTTTTCGTAAGTTTGTAGCGTACAAACCAATTCGGACATGAGTAAATCAGGAACCATCATCATTGTAGACGATAATAAAGGGGTGCTGACAGCGGTACAAATCCTTTTAAAAAACTACTTTTCGAAAGTCGTCACACTGTCGTCACCGGTCACACTGACCACTGCGATACGAGAGGAAACACCGGAAGTGGTACTATTAGATATGAATTTCACTTCGGGCATCAATACCGGCAATGAAGGATTGTTCTGGCTGCACGAAATAAAGAAAGTACGACGGGAGCTTCCTGTCGTACTTTTTACTGCTTATGCGGATATTGATCTCGCTATCCGGGGAATCAAAGAAGGTGCTTCGGACTTTATCGTCAAGCCCTGGAATAATCAGAAACTGGTAGAAACACTACAGGCTGCCGCCTCATCCGCACAGCAAGGACGTAAGACAGGAAACAAAAAGGAACCGGTCAACACTCCGGCACTCTATTGGGGAGAAAGCAAGTCTATGCAACAACTCCGAACACTGATCGAAAAGGTAGCCTCCACAGACGCCAATATCCTGATTACCGGTGAAAACGGAACAGGAAAAGAAATGCTTGCCCGTGAAATTCACGCTCTTTCCAACCGCAGGCAACAGGAAATGATTGCTGTGGACATGGGAGCAATCACCGAATCTTTATTTGAAAGCGAACTCTTCGGGCATGTGAAAGGCTCTTTTACCGATGCGCATACCGACCGGACAGGAAAGTTTGAGGCTGCCGATCACAGCACATTGTTTCTGGATGAAATAGGAAACCTCCCCTATCACCTGCAAGCCAAACTATTGACGGCTATCCAACGAAGAAGTATCGTGCGAGTGGGAAGTAACACTCCGATTCCTATTGACATCCGTCTGATATGCGCCACCAACCGGAATTTGCAGGAAATGGTAGACCGGGAAGAGTTTCGGGAAGACTTACTCTACCGTATCAACACCATTCATATAGAAATCCCTCCTTTGAGAGAACGGAAAGAAGATATTGTCCCTCTTGCCGAAAGATTTATCATCCGCTTCTGCAAGCAATATGATAAGGAACCGATGAAATTCAGTCCGGCAGCAAAGGAAAAGCTTACCGCGCATCCCTGGTACGGCAATATCCGCGAATTGGAGCACGCAATCGAAAAGGTGGTCATCATTAACGACGGGTTGCAAATCCCTGCGGAATTGTTCCAGTTATCCTCCCGAAAGACAGAAACTTCCGAGAAGAATATTTCCACCTTGGAAGAGATGGAAGTACAAATGATACGGAAAGCGCTGGATGCTTGTGCAGGAAATCTTTCGGCAGTAGCTGCGCAACTGGGAATTACCCGACAGACTCTCTATAACAAGATGAAAAAATTCGGATTATGAACCGGATTCTACAACAAGTAGCCAACCAATATTGGTTCAGGGTATCACTGACGGTCATTTGCTGTCTGGCGACTATCTGTTTGGGCGTGCATCAGTCTTATGTCTGGTTCAGCGTCAGTGCCTGTCTGCTGATCTTAAGTATCATCTGGCAAGTCCGGCTTTATCGCCTGCACATCAAGCAGGTGCTCTTCATGATCGATGCGTTGGAGAATAATGACAGTGCCTTCCGTTTCCCCGAAGAGTCCGGTACTCCCGAGAGTAAACAGATCAATCGGGCACTCAATCGGGTGGGCCACATTTTATATAATGTAAAAGCGGAGACTGCCCAACAGGAAAAGTACTACGAACTGATTCTTGACTTTGTCAGCACGGGATTGCTGGTGCTCAATGATAACGGAGCGGTCTATCAGAAAAACAAAGAAGCACTCCGGCTTTTGGGACTGAATGTATTTACCCATGTCCGCCAGTTGAGTAAAGTAGATGCTACACTGATGGAGAAGATAGAAAATTGTTGTTCCGGAGATAAGCTGCAAGTGGTGTTTCACAATGAACGGGGAACGGTCAATCTGTCTATTCGCGTGTCAGAAATCAATGTACACAAAGAATATCTGCGCATCCTTGCACTGAATGATATTAATATTGAGCTGGACGAAAAGGAGATAGATTCATGGATTCGCCTGACCCGAGTACTGACTCATGAGATCATGAACTCCGTGACTCCCATCACTTCGCTCAGCGATACGCTTCTCTCGATGGTGGAGGACAAAGACGAAGAGATCAGCCACGGACTGCAAACCATCAGTGCCACGGGAAAAGGGCTGCTTGCTTTCGTAGAATCCTACCGCAAATTCACACGGATACCGACTCCGGAACCTTCATTGTTTTACTTGAAAGCATTCATCGAACGAATGGTGGAACTTGCCCGCCATCAGAATCCTTGTGACCACATCACGTTCCATACAAAGATCGATCCTGCCGACCTGATCCTGCATGCAGATGAAAATCTGATTTCGCAAGTAGTCATTAATCTTCTGAAAAATGCGATTCAGGCAATCGGTGATCAGCCGGACGGACAAATCGACATTCAGGTTTATTGCAACGAAACGGAAGAAGTGCTGATTGAGATTAAGAATAACGGTCCCGTCATTCCACCGGAAATAGTGGAGCACATTTTTATCCCTTTCTTCACTACCAAAGAAGGAGGCAGCGGAATCGGACTAAGTATTTCGCGTCAGATCATGCGGCTTTCGGGTGGAAGCCTCACGCTGTTACCGGACAACAAGGAAACGAAATTCATATTAAAATTCAAATAACAGACCAGCCTATGACACCTGCACTCACCAATAACCCATTATTCCGGGGGATTACTCCGGAGAAGTTATCCGCCAATCTGGAAGAGATCAGTTTCCACACCCGTTCTTATAGAAAAGGAGAAATACTGGCACGACAGGGAGATGTGTGCAACCGTCTCGTGATACTGACCAAAGGAAGTGTCCGTGGTGAAATGATTGACTATTCCGGAAGACTCATCAAAGTAGAAGACATTGCCGCACCAAGGGCCCTTGCCCCTCTTTTCCTTTTCGGAGAAGAGAATCGCTTTCCGGTAGAAGTGACCGCCAACGAACCGACGGAAGTAATCGAAATCCCCAAAGCCAGCGTACTGGAACTTTTTCGTAGGAACGAGCAGTTTTTGGAGAATTATATGAATCTATCCGCCAATTATGCCCGTACCCTATCGGATAAGCTTTTCTTTATGTCCTTCAAGACTATCCGGCAAAAGATAGCATCTTATCTGCTACGGTTATACAAACAGCAGCAACAGCTACAGATCACCCTCGACCGCTCGCAACAGGAACTGAGCGATTACTTCGGTGTCTCCCGTCCTTCTCTGGCACGTGAACTGTCGCACATGCAGGAAGACGGTATGATCATAGCCGACCGGAAACAGATTACTATCTTACAGAAAGAATGGCTGATCCGGCTGATTCAATGACCAAGAGTTCACTCCGGTTTCATTATAGCTAATCTTGTTTTCATTATAGCTAATCGGAATATGATTATAGCTAATTTAATTTAGCTCATAGCATCCGATTTTTTTTCGCCCAATGTAACATTGGTTACAAACTTACCTCAAACTTTCCCCCTACTTTTGCGTTCATAATCAAATAAGACTAATTAAAACGTAAAAGTTATGAGTATGTTCTGTTATCAATGTCAAGAGACCGCAATGGGTACAGGCTGTACCTTAAAAGGAGTATGCGGAAAAACATCCGAAGTGGCTAACCTGCAAGACCTGCTGCTCTTTGTAGTACGAGGAATCGCCGTGTACAACGAACATCTGCGCCGGGAAGGACATCCTTCTGAAGAAGCAGACAAATTTATCTACGATGCCCTGTTCATCACCATCACTAACGCCAATTTTGACAAAGCGGCCATCATCAGAAAAATAAAAGAAGGATTACAACTGAAAAAAGAACTCGCCAGCAAAGTAACCATTGCAAATGCTCCCGACGAATGTCTTTGGGATGGAAATGAAGATGAGTTTGAAGAGAAAGCCAAGACAGTAGGAGTACTTCGCACACCCGACGAAGACATCCGTTCGCTGAAAGAACTGGTACATTACGGACTGAAAGGTATGGCGGCTTACGTTGAGCATGCGCATAACCTTGGATACCAGTCGCCGGAAATCTTCGCCTTTATGCAAAGTGCACTGGCCGAGCTCACCCGTAATGATATTACGATGGAAGAATTGGTTCAGCTTACTCTGGCAACAGGCAAGCACGGAGTTTCCGCCATGGCACAACTGGATGCCGCCAATACAAACAGCTACGGAAATCCGGAAATATCGGAAGTGAATCTAGGTGTCCGCAATAATCCCGGTATCCTTATCAGCGGTCATGACCTGAAAGACCTCGAAGAATTGCTGGAACAGACCGAAGGAACAGGTATAGACATTTACACTCACAGTGAAATGCTCCCCGCACATTATTATCCCCAACTGAAAAAATACAAGCATCTGGCAGGAAACTACGGAAATGCCTGGTGGAAACAGAAAGAAGAGTTTGAAAGTTTCAACGGACCGATCCTGTTTACCAGTAACTGCATCGTTCCTCCGCGTGCCAACGCTTCTTACAAAGACCGTATCTACATCACCGGAGCCTGCGGATTGGAGGGAGCACACTACATCCCCGAACGCAAAGACGGAAAACCGAAAGATTTCTCCACACTGATTGCACATGCTAAGCAATGTCAACCGCCGACGGCCATCGAAAGCGGAACGTTGATCGGAGGTTTTGCCCATGCACAGGTAGTGGCTTTGGCGGATAAGGTAGTAGAAGCCGTGAAAAGCGGAGCGATTCGCAAGTTCTTCGTTATGGCAGGATGTGACGGACGTATGAAGAGTCGTGAATATTATACCGAATTTGCCGAAAAACTTCCGAAAGATACAGTCATACTGACTGCCGGTTGTGCTAAATACAGATACAACAAACTGGCTTTAGGTGACATTAACGGCATTCCCCGCGTATTGGATGCAGGACAATGTAACGACAGCTACTCACTGGCTGTCATCGCACTGAAACTGAAAGAAGTATTCGGATTGGACGATGTCAACAAACTTCCTATCGTATATAACATCGCATGGTACGAACAGAAAGCGGTGATCGTATTGCTGGCATTGCTGGCACTGGGAGTGAAGAATATTCATCTGGGACCTACTCTTCCAGCCTTCCTTTCACCGAACGTAAAAAATGTATTGATCGAACAATTCGGAATCGGTGGCATCAGTACCGCAGACGAAGATATTATGAAGTTCTTGTCATAAACACAAGACGTATATACATTCTAAGCCTTAACTATTAAATATAAAAAGGAGGGGTGTCAATAGTAACTAAATTGGGGCTGATTAAAAGTCGGTCCTAGTTTAGTTACTATTAACCTTGACACAGTCCTGACTATTTCAAGAACAGAGTCAATCGTCCTTCGGTAATATCAAATTGAGAAGTACTCCGACCAAAGCGGCCAGTCCGATGCCGGATAATGAAAAGTCTCCCCACGTGAGAACAGCTCCGCCAATACCGACAGTCAATGTCAGAGAGACAATGATGATGTTTCTTGTACGGCTCAGATCAATGCAGTTATTCACCAGATTACCTATTCCGGCACAAGCGATGGTTCCGAACAGCAAAAGCATAATTCCCCCCAGTACCGCACTTGGAATGGATTTCAGCAACGCACTGATTTTACCGACAACGGAGAATAAGATAGCGGATATGGCAGCAATCCGGATGACTTGCGGATTGGTGATCTTCGTTAATGACATCGCACCCGTCACCTCCGAATAAGTCGTCACTGGAGGACCGCCGACCAATCCGGCAAAGCAGCAAGCCAGCCCATCGCCCAACAACGTACGATGCAGACCGGGGTCTTTCACGAAGTCTTTTCCTGTAACTGTATTGACTACGTATACATCTCCGATATGCTCTATCACCGGAGCAATAGCTACCGGAATCATAAACAGTATCGGCTCCCATGAGAACTTGGGAAACACGAACTGCGGCAGCCCGATCCATGCCGCATCCCTGACACCGGACAAATCCAGATCATAGAAAAGCCATGCCGCCAGATAACCGACAATGATACCGCAAAAGATAGGAATCAACTTCAAAAGTCCTTTCGCTTTCATCGAGACAACGACTGCCGTAACCAGCGACAACAAGGCCAGCACCCAGTTCTCCTTCGCCATATTTACTCCTGTCCCCGCGAGTGACAAACCGATCAGAATAATAACCGGCCCAATGACCACCGGAGGAAACAGACGTTCAATCACCCTCACCCCTTGCCATTTGACCAACGCGCTCATTACAAAATAAACCAATGCGACGCCCACCATTCCGGACAGAGTGCCCGCTAATCCGTAAAGTTCTGTCGCTTTTATTATCGGAGCAATAAACGCAAAACTACTTCCTAAAAAGATAGGCACTTTCCCTCGAGTAACCGCATGAAAAATGAGTGTACCAATGCCGGCTGTGAACAAGGCGGTGGAAGGGTCAAGCCCCACTAAAAGCGGCACGAGTACCGTAGCTCCGAAAGCTACAAACAAGAATTGTACTCCTACCACTCCTTTCCGTAAAGGAGTAAGATTGTTTGAATCCATAAGTATGATGTAGATTAATTGAGTGCAAAATTAATCTTTTTAGACAATTTAACTACCTTTTTTCACAAAAATACATCCAAAAAGACTCTTTATTTGTTTTAAATAATGTGTAACTTCGCACGGTGAGACCTATTACGACACATTTAATAACTTAATAATATATTGCCTATGATATTTACAGCAGAAAACACCCTACTAATTGGTTCTATCTTACTTTTCGTAAGCATCGTTGTCGGAAAAACAGGATATCGCTTCGGAGTGCCCACCTTATTACTGTTCCTCGTAGTAGGAATGTTGTTCGGAAGTGACGGACTCGGACTCCAGTTTCATGACGCAAAAGATGCGCAATTCATCGGTATGGTTGCTTTAAGCATCATCCTGTTTTCGGGAGGTATGGATACGAAATTCAGAGAAATCAAACCCATTTTAGGTCCAGGTATCGTGCTTTCTACCGTCGGAGTTCTACTAACCGCTCTTTTCACCGGATTATTTATCTGGTGGCTGTCCGGAATGAGCTGGACGAATATCTATCTGCCTATCACCACGTCATTGCTACTGGCATCTACCATGTCCTCTACGGACTCGGCTTCGGTGTTCGCCATCCTGCGTTCGCAGAAGATGAATCTGAAACACAACCTCCGCCCCATGCTGGAGCTGGAAAGTGGAAGTAACGACCCGATGGCATACATGCTCACCATTGTCCTGATACAGTTTATCCAATCGGCAGGTATGGGAGTCGGGGCTATCGCCGCTTCTTTCATCATTCAGTTTATAGTCGGCGCGGCTGCCGGATACGTGCTCGGAAAACTGGCTATCCGTATGCTGAACAAGCTCAACATCGACAATCAGGCGTTGTATCCTATCCTGTTGCTGGCGTTTGTTTTCTTCACCTTCTCTATCACTGATTTACTGAAAGGAAATGGTTACCTTGCCGTATATATCGCAGGTATCATGGTAGGAAACAACAAGATCATGCACCGCAA
Organism: uncultured Bacteroides sp.; assembly: GCA_947646015.1. Lineage (GTDB taxonomy): Bacteria > Bacteroidota > Bacteroidia > Bacteroidales > Bacteroidaceae > Bacteroides. Next base: position 42,934 of record CANSEY010000028.1, read on the forward strand.
AGACATTTATACGTTCATGGACGGACTTACCTGGTTGTTCCAGATCATCATGTTCCTCTGCCTCGGACTTCTCGTTAATCCTCATGAAATGCTGGAAGTTGCAGCAGTAGCACTATTGATCGGTGTCTTCATGATTGTGATCGGTCGCCCGTTAAGTGTGTTCCTCTGTTTGCTTCCGTTCCGGAAGATTACAATGAAATCGCGGCTGTTCGTCTCCTGGGTAGGATTGCGTGGAGCAGTTCCCATTATCTTCGCCACTTATCCGGTGGTTGCAGGAGTCGAAGGATCGAATATTATCTTTAATGTCGTATTCTTCATCACAATCGTTTCACTGGTAGTGCAGGGAACAACGGTTTCTTTCGTTGCCCGCCTGTTACATCTGTCCAAACCGCTGGAAAAGACGGGGAATGATTTCGGAGTGGAACTTCCGGAAGAGATTGATACAGACCTCAAAGATATGACTATCACACAGGAAATGCTGGAAGAGGCAGATACGCTGAAAGATATGAATCTCCCCAAAGGCACGCTGGTAATGATTGTGAAACGTGGGGATGAGTTCCTGATACCGAACGGAACGCTGAAACTGCATGTGAACGATAAATTGCTGCTCATCTCCGAAAAGCCCAAAGAGGACGAGGAAGCCAACAGCGAATCCTGATGTTTATAGGGACTGACTAAAAAGTCAATAGTATCTCCAATTCCCCTCCTTTCGGAAAGGAGAGGTGGCTGAAAGCCGGGGTGGTAGGTAAAATAAGGTTTATTCCTATTCTATTGTAAACAACAGAGTTATGTGTTCACCTACCACCTCCCCCTACGGGGACTCCTCCTTCCCGAAGGAGGAGAGTTAAGATACTACCGACTTTTTAGTCAGCCCCATTTAAGGTACTACCAACTTTTTAGTCAGCTTTTCCTCCCCCGTTAATTAACCGTAAAACTTAATTGTAAACTTCGGTTTCCGTTAATGAAATGTTATTTTTGCGCAATTTTAAATCAAATGTGCAAAAATCGAATGGAACAAGAACATCAGTTCATTGATTATATTGAACAGAGCATCATTAAAAACTGGGATAAAGATGCATTGACAGACTACAAAGGAATCACGCTTCAATATAAGGATGTAGCGCGCAAGATAGCCAAGTTTCACATTGTATTGGAAAGTGCCGGTATCCAGCCAGGAGATAAAATAGCAGTCTGCGGCCGGAACAGTGCCCATTGGGGAGTCACCTTCTTAGCCACTATCACTTACGGAGCCGTCATCGTTCCTATTCTGCATGAGTTCAAAGCGGATAATATTCATAATATCGTCAATCACTCCGAAGCCAAATTACTCTTTGTCGGCGATCAGGCATGGGAAAATCTGAATGAAGACGCAATGCCGCTACTGGAAGGTATCGCTTCACTCACCGATTTCACTGCATTGGTATCGCGCAACGAGAAACTGACTTACGCCTTCGAACACCGGAACGCTATTTACGGTCAGCGTTATCCGAAGAATTTCCGCCCCGAACATATCTGTTACCGGAAGGACCGTCCGGAAGAACTGGCTATCATCAATTATACCTCCGGCACTACCGGATATTCCAAAGGAGTCATGCTCCCCTACCGCAGTATTTGGTCGAACGTGACATACTGTTTCGAGATGCTTCCCGTGAAAGCGGGCGATCACATCGTTTCCATGCTTCCGATGGGTCATGTATTCGGCATGGTATACGATTTCTTATATGGTTTCTCTGCCGGAGCGCACATTTACTTCCTGACACGTATGCCGTCTCCGAAGATTATTGCGCAGTCTTTTGCAGAAATAAAGCCAAGAGTGATCTCCTGTGTACCTTTGATTGTAGAGAAAATTATCAAAAAAGATATTCTTCCGAGAGTGGACAGCAAAATCGGTAAACTATTGCTTAAAGTGCCCATTGTAAACGATAAAATCAAATCGTTGGCGCGGCAGGCTGCTATGGAAATCTTCGGTGGGAACTTCGATGAAATCATTATCGGTGGTGCTCCTTTCAATGCCGAAGTAGAAGCGTTCCTCAAAAAGATAGGCTTTCCCTACACCATCGCTTACGGTATGACCGAATGTGGCCCGATTATTTGCTCCAGCCGTTGGGAAACACTGAAACTGGCTTCCTGCGGCAAGGCAACCACCCGAATGGAAGTCCGCATCGACTCGCCCGACCCTAAAACACATGCCGGAGAAATCGTATGCAGGGGAATGAATATGATGCTGGGATATTATAAAAATCCGGAAGCGACGGCACAAATTATTGATGCCAACGGATGGCTTCACACGGGTGATTTAGGAACAATCGACGACGAAGGATATGTGACAGTTCGCGGTCGTAGCAAGAATCTGCTTCTGACTTCCAGCGGACAGAATATCTATCCGGAAGAGATAGAAAGCAAACTGAATAATATGCCTTATGTTGCCGAGTCACTGATCGTTTTGCAGCACGACAAGTTGGTCGCACTGATTTATCCGGACTTTGACGATGCTTTTGCCCATGGCTTGCAACAGGCCGATATCATAAAAGTTATGGAAGCCAATCGTGTTGAACTGAATCAGCAGCTTCCCAATTATTCTCAGATAAGCAAAGTCAAAATCCATTTCGAGGAATTTGAAAAGACTGCGAAGAAATCAATCAAACGCTTTATGTATCAGGAAGCAAAAGGATAACACATCCTTTCAAAACCATACTCAATAAAAACAAAAACGGTGAACAGGTATCAAAACTCTGTCCACCGTTTTTTCAGTCTAACCTAACCAACTTAATTTTATCTTGTTATCCTCCGACAATCTCTCTACTTTAACAACCTCACTTATTACCCTCACCTATTACTTATTACCTATTACTTACTACCTATTACTTTTTATAAACGAAACAGCCTGCCCGCCTCCGGGAGCCATCCGTATACTCAACGTATTTTCAGATGTTACAATCTGTTCCGTAATCTTATAATCGGTAGGATTCGTTTTCCAGTCAGCCTTTTCGCCATCCGCATAGATGACGGCCTTATACTGCTTACCCGGTTCCAGGAAGTCCAGTTTTACTTCTAAAGTACGGGGGCTTTCATTGGTAGCTGCTCCCAGGAAATAATTGCCTTTTGCTTTACGTACCACTGCAATGAACTCTCCCGGTTCACCTGCCAGTGCTTTCGATTCATCACAATCCGGATCAAAATCACGGAAGAACTGGAATGCCGGATGTCCTTCATAATGCTCGATCATATCCGAAGCCATCTGCAAAGGAGAATACAGGATTACCCAATTAGCCAGTTGTTTAGCCAGTGTCGTATTCACACGGCTATTGCCTTTATCCTGATCGTTCCACTTCTGTCGGCGCGGAGAATCCTTCGTTTTCAAGAACAGAATATCAAAAGTTCCCGGCGTATAATCCATCGGACCGGACAGCAGGCGGGTGAACGGTAACATCACGTGATGAGAAGGAGGATTGCCTTCACTCCACGCATTCCATTCCATGCCTCTTGCCCCCTCGCGTGTCATCATATTCGGCCATGTACGACGGATACCGGTATCTTTGATCGGTTCGTGTGCATCCAGAGTCATTTGATGACGGGCGGCAGTTTCCACTACCCGTTGATAGTGATTGACACCGTATTGGCTATGATGCAGATATCCGTCCGGAAATGCGCCTGCATATCCCGTCTTCAGGAGGTGGATACCATGATCGGTATACCATTGCATGGCATGATCCATCTGACGTTCATAGTTAGGAATATTCCCTCCGGTCTCATGATGTCCCATGATTTCAACGCCTTTCTCTTTGGCATAACGTACGATTTCATCAATATCGAAATCCGCGTATGGCTTGGTGAAATCAAAGCTCTGCATACCGCCCCAACTCTCCCAACCTTCGTTCCAACCTTCGAACAGGACAGCTTCGATATGATTGGCCGCGGCAAAATCTATGTATTTCTTTGCATTGGCAGTAGTAGCTCCGTGACGTTCGTCCATCTTCCAGGTCTCTACGCCGAGGTGCATCCCCCACCACACTCCTACATATTTCAGCGGACGAATCCAGTCCGTAGTTTCCAGTACGCAAGGATCATTCAGATTCAGAATGAGTGAAGAGTTGATCAAACCGACAGCTTCCGGTGCGATCTGTATGGTGCGCCATGAGGTCGTGAAGTGATTTCCCTTACGCGCCTTAATGCCGTCAGGCCACGGGGCAAGTTCCGCTTTCAATGTATAATGGCCGATTTGCTTCAGAGTCATTTCCGGAAAATCATACAAAGCGGCTTCGTGTATACTTCCGTAAACTCCATCCGCAGTCTTGAATGTGAAAGGTGTATTAGCCGTTTCCACTTCGGAAATCGGTTGTTGTTGATAGAGTAGTTCATATGTTTCGGCACTGGCGGGAATCGACCACGAAGTTCCGTCACGATGGAAACGGAAAGTAGTCAGTTCGTCGGTAATCAATAAAGAATCTACAGTCGGCACCGTGTATTCATAGCGGAAACCGATTCCATCATCAAATACACGGAAACGGAGTGTCAGTTGTACCTGATCTTCATTTGTCAGGCTGACTGCCATTTCGTTATAATGATTCCGGTTCTTTTTGTTTTCTCCCCACGGCTGTGTCCAAGTTTCATCTTCACTGCTGAAAGTCGTGTTCTTCACCTGAAAACCTTCTGCCAGAATGATGCCGTTAGCCGCCGTAAAGCCCATGGCTGAATTTTCTATCAAGAGGGAGTCATCCACCGACACATTATAAAACGGTTTGCCGTTTTCGTCTACCGTCAATGTCATCTTGATATGTCCGTCCGGTGACTGGACCTCTGTTTTCGGGCTACTACAGGCATAGCATCCCAGCACACACAGAAAAGCTCCAACTAAATGTTTTACTTTCATAGTATAATCGTCTGTTTATATATAATACAGTTCAGAAAGGAGAAACACTTAAATGTATGCCGTTTTTCTTTCTTCGGATGCAAAGAAAAAGTATCTTTGCATCTAAACAATGTAGATTTATGGCAAAGATACTATTAGCAGAAGATGAAGTCAATATCGCCTCCTTTATCGAACGGGGACTGAAAGAGTTCGGACATTCGGTAACAGTCTGTCATGACGGAAATACGGGTTGGAGAATCCTTCAGGAAGAACCTTTCGACCTTGTAATCCTGGATATTATCATGCCGAAAATAAACGGGCTCGAACTTTGCCATCTCTATCGGCAGATGTTCGGTTACCAAGCACCGGTCATTATGCTGACGGCTTTAGGCACTACGGAAGACATTGTAAAAGGACTGGATGCAGGAGCAGACGATTATCTTGTCAAGCCTTTCAGTTTTCAGGAACTGGAAGCACGTATCAAGGCGCTGCTGCGACGAAACAAGGAGACTGTAACCAATCAACTGACTTGCGACAATCTGGTATTGGACTGTAACACCAGACGGGCGAAAAGAGGTGATGCGGATATCGATCTCACCGTAAAAGAATACCGTCTGCTCGAATATTTCATGACTCACCAAGGGGTAGCCTTGTCGCGCATTACGCTGCTCAAAGACGTATGGGACAAGAACTTTGATACGAATACCAACATCGTAGACGTATACGTCAATTATCTACGGGTAAAGATAGACCGTGACTTCGACAAGAAACTGATTCATACGGTAGTAGGATTAGGATATATCATGAATGCCTGAACATCCATCAAATAAATCCGTGTATGAAAATAGGTTCTAAAATAGCTCTCTTCTATACGTTGCTCAGTGTACTGACAACTATCATCATTATTGCCGTATTCTATCTTTTCAGCACACAGTTTATCAATAAACTCTATGCCTCCTACCTTCGTGAAAAAGCATATCTGACCGCACAAAAGCACTGGGAGAAAGACGAAATAGACGAACAGAGTTACCAGATTATCCAGCGCAAATATGACGAACTCCTGCCCGAAGCTCATGAGATTCTTTTAAATATGGACAGTCTCTCCGAAGTCCGTGACACACTGAACAAATATCTGACCCAGCATCAGCAGGCACTCCTGATAGCCGGTGAAGACAGCATTCCTTTTTCTTTTAAATACAAAGACCAGTTGGGAGCCGCCCTTTATTATCCCGATAATGAAGGGAATTTCATCGTCCTAGTCATGTCCCGGAATGTGTACGGTGCAGAAATCAAAGAACACCTCTTGCTTCTCTCCATCTTTCTGGTTTTATTCAGTTCCATCCTGATTTATTTAGTCGGGAAAATCTATTCCGGCCGTATTCTTATCCCCCTGCAGCATATACTGAAGGAGCTGAAGAGGATACGAGCCAACAGTCTGAACCGCCGGTTAAAGACGACCGGAAACAACGATGAACTGGAAGACATGATCAAAACACTGAATAGCATGCTCGACCGTCTGGACAGTGCTTTTAAAGCTGAAAAGTCCTTTGTCAGCCATGCTTCGCATGAACTGAACAACCCCATAACCGCCATACAGGGAGAATGTGAAATCAGTCTGCTGAAAGAAAGAAGTACCGGAGAATATATCGAAGCCCTGCAACGAATCTCATCCGAAAGCAAGCGAATCTCCAATCTGATCCGCCATCTTCTTTTCCTTTCACGTCAGGATGAAGAGCTCATAAAAAGCAATATGGAGGCAATGTCTCTGCCGGATATGCTGAATGACTTAATAAAAATGAACGAACGAATCCGTTTCCATCATCAAGAAACAGGTAAGGCTTCCACTGTAAAGGCCAATCCTTATCTGCTCAAAATAGCTTTAAAGAATATCATCGATAATGCCTGCAAATATTCTGAAAAGGAAGTAGACATTACGCTCAGCCAAAAAGATCAACACCTCGTTCTTGAAATAAAAGATCAGGGCATCGGCATTCCTCCGGAAGAAATAGAACATATATTCCAGTCTTTCTATCGAGGCAGCAACACACATGACTATGCAGGTCAGGGCATCGGCCTCAGCCTGACGCTGAAAATAGTATCTGCCTACAACGCCAGACTGGAAATATCTTCGGAAATAGAAAAAGGAACAAAAGTACGGGTGATCTTCTGATTCAACCGACTTTTGTCCCTTCCTCACTTCTACCTACTGAAAACGAAATTAAAATTTAATCTATGCCGTTTCTTTCATAGAAAGAATAGAAAATGAATTAGATACGTCTTTGCAATAATTTTCCGTTTTTATCATATAGCATTCGTTCATACACTACTTCCACAATCAGCGGGAAGATGAACAGGGCGAAGAAAGTCGCTCCTATCAATCCGCCGATAATGACAATCGCCAACGGACGCTGTGATTCCGAACCGATACCATGACTCATAGCCGCAGGCAACAGACCGATAGCTGCCATAGCCGCTGTCATTATCACAGGGCGGATACGTGAACGGACTCCTTCTTTAGTGGCCTCCTGTAAGGGCGAACCCAGTTTTAGATTTGCCTTGATATCGGAAATCATAATAACGCCATTCTGTATGCAGATACCGAACAAAGCGATAAAACCGATACCCGCCGATATAGAGAAATTGAAGCCCGTTATCAGAAGGGCTGCGATACCTCCCACGGCAGCAAACGGTACATTCAGCAATACCAGTCCTGCATCTCTGGCATTGGAGAAGAGAATAAACAGAATAATGAAAATAATGGCAATGCTGATAGGAACTACCTGCGCCAGACGTTTCGAAGCACGCTGCTGATTCTCAAAATCACCCGTCCATTTCAAAGAATATCCTGCCGGTAAATGGACGGAAGCATTTACCTTTTTCTGCGCTTCGGCAACTGCCGTACCCATATCCCGTCCTCTCACCGAGAACTTGACAGCACAGAAACGGGCATGGTTGTCACGGAAGATCAATAATGGTCCTGTGATTGTGGTGATATCTGCCAGTTCCTTAATAGGTACCATCGTTCCGTCCATCGCCGGAACCAGTATCTTACCTATCTCCTCTTCATTCTGACGGAACTCTTCACTATACCTCACCATGATATTGAATTTCCGTTCGTCCTCATACAACAGCGAAGCTGACTTCCCGCCAATAGCCATTTCAATGATAGACTGAACATCCTCCTTAGCCACTCCATAACGTGCCAACTGACGCTCATTCAGTTCGATACGAAGTTCCGGCTGGCCGATATTGCGAATCACTCCCAAGTCCTCAATTCCCTGCACGGTATTTAATATCTTATCAATCTGAACGGCCAGTTTTTCCGATTCGTACAAGTCTTTACCGAACACTTTCACCGCAATAGAGCCTTTTACACCGGAGGCCGCTTCTTCCACATTATCCGTAATCGGCTGCGAAAAGTTAAAGTCAATGCCGGGATAAACGGATAAATCTTCCTGCATCTTGTCGATAAGCTGCAGTTTGGTCAGCTTGCTTTCCCAGTCTTTCTCCGGATAAATATCTACATGAAACTCAATATTATAAAATCCGGTTGCATCCGTTCCGTCGTTGGGACGTCCGGTTTGAGACAATACCTGCCTCACTTCGGGGAAGGTCAATAGTTTCTTTCTCATCTTATTTGCCAGCGTTACGGATTCATCCAGCGATATACTTTGCGGCAGCGTAGCACGGATGTAGATCGAACCTTCGTTGAGCTGAGGAAGAAACTCCGTCCCAAGGAAGGAGAAAAGCCATAAACCGACTCCTGCAACCACAGTTGCCAGTCCGATAGTCAGCTTACGATGGGCATAGAAAGTATCAAAAAGAGCCGTACACTTTTGATTGATGAAATGGACAAAGCGATTGTTCTTTTCGCGTACATTCTTTTTCAGCAACATGGACGACATGACGGGAACCAGCGTTAATGTGAAAATAAGCGCACCCAGCAAAGCAAAACCCAATGTATATGCCAAAGGTGAGAACATTTTTCCTTCCACTTTCTGAAAAGAGAAGATAGGAATCAAAGCGGTAATGATGATCAGTTTGGAGAAAAATACCGCTTTTGCCTTATCCTTGGCGGTGTGACGGATCAGTCCCATCTTGGACATCACATTGAATGCGGGCATTCCCACCTCTTTCGCCTTCTTGTCCAAAGCGACAAACACACCTTCCACCATCACCACTGCCCCATCGATAATAATACCAAAGTCAATGGCCCCCATAGAAAGCAGATTGGCAGACATCCCCATCACGCGTAAACAAATAAATGCGAATAACAAAGCTAATGGAATAATCACCGCAACAATCACGGTTGTCCGCCAATCTGCCATGAAGATTAACACAATAAACGTAACCAACAATATTCCTTCAATCAGATTATGGGTCACCGTTTTTACCGCCAGGTTCACCAAGTCCTCACGGTCGTAGAACGGTATTATCCGTACATCTTCAGGAAGTACATTCTGATTCAATTCTTCTATCTTATCTTTCAGATTTGCAATGACTTCACCGGGGTTCTCCCCTTTACGCATCACTACAATTCCCTGAACGACATCGTTCTCATCCATTCGTCCCACTTGTCCGAGGCGGGGCAGGCAGGATTCGTGAACATCTGCCAGGTTCTTTACGAGAATCGGCGTTCCGTTGATGTTCTTCACTACGATGTTTCGCAATTCATCCAGGTCGTTTATCAAACCGATTCCCCGGACTACGTATGCCTGAGAACTTTTCGTGATGACATCTCCTCCTACATTGATATTACTCTTGGCTATCGCGTCATAAAGTTCGAGAGAGGTAATTCCGTAATTAATCAACTGATGAGGATTCACGCTCACTTCGAATGTCTTCACCTCGCCACCGAAACTGACGATATCAGCTACACCTGATACCGAACGGAGATTTCGTTCGATCACCCAGTCCTGAATCGTTTTCAAATCGCGTACACTACGTCTGTCACTGCGCAGGGTGTAGCGATAGATTTCTCCGGTAGGTCCGTACAAAGGCTGTACTTCGGGAGTCACGCCTTCGGGCAGATCGGCATCATTCAGCAAATTGTAGACTTGCTGACGGGCTGTAAAGTCATCAACACGATCTTCGAACATTACATTGATCACAGAAAGTCCGAAAAGAGTGGTCGAACGAATATCCGTTTTTTTCTGTACGGGATTCATGGCTATCTCAATGGGAATCGTGATAAATTTCTCCACCTCTTCCGCACTACGGCCCGCCCATTGCGTGATGATCGTCACTTTTGTATTCGTTACATCCGGAAAGGCATCTATCGGCGTATGTTTGAATGAGACGGCTCCGGCTATAACGGCAATCACCGTACAGAAGAATATAAAGAACTTATTCTTCAGCGAGAAGGCTACTATATTATCTATGAATTTATGCATACTATTCTCTGATTTTTAATCCGCATTCAAAGCATTATACACTAACAATACATTATTATTCAGTACCCTGTCTCCTTCGGAAAGACCGGAACGGACATAACATTCCTTGCTCAACTGTTTGTAAACGTCTACTTCCTTTATCTTCAGACGCTGGTCAGGCTCTACTGTGACCACATAATTCTTTCCTCCCTCGAACACCAGCGCATGGGAGTCGATACGAGGCATGGAAGTATCTTCCGCTTTACACTTCACGCTCACGTTTGTAAACATACCCGGCTTCAGCAGGTAATCCTCGTTTTTCAGTTTGATGCGTACGCTCATTGTCTTGCTTTCACTGTCCAGCAGATGATAGACCTTGTCGATCGTACCTGTAAATGTCCTTTCCGGATATGCCAAAGTCGAGATACGGACATCAGCTCCCTCGGAAACCTTACTAATATCACTTTCATACACATCCGCCATCACCCATACATCGGACAGACCGGAAATCGTAAACAGCGCATCCCCCTGGTCGGGGCGCAGCTGCATATCCCTGCTAATCTGCTTTTCCACAATAAAGCCTGATACGGGAGATTTGAGCTGATAAAAAGCATTTCCGGAGAAGTGATAAATGGAGAATATTTCTTTGATTCGTCTTTCTTCCGCTTCCGCACTTGCCAGTTCCTGCTTGGCCTGAAGTACATCTTTATCCGATGCCATGCCGGAAGTGTACATATCCTGTGTAGCATCCATGTTCCGCCGGGCCAGCAAAAGTTGTTGTTCAGCTTCTTTCAATTGTTTCTCATAATCCGCCACTTCCCCGCTACGGATCACTGCCAGCACTTCTCCTTTGTGAACAAAGTCTCCTATTTCGGCACGCAGTTCCGTCACGGTTCCTCCGAACATCGGATACACATTTGCCACCTGATCCTGATTGAAAGTGACCCGTCCATTCAATGTCAGTTCATCTACCACTTCACAGACGTGCACGGTATCGACGGATACGATTCTCAGCAGGCTGTCCGTCAGGCATAGTGTAGTCGGTTCTACTTTGGGTTGTTCTCCTTTTCCGGAGCATGCTCCCAAAAGGCTGCCAAACAATATACAAGGAAGAAATTTATTCCAGTTCATAGTCTTTGATAATTTATGGATTGTGATCTTTAATCGTTTCATATTGGTCGGTTTATTAGTAGTTCAATACATTTTGTCCGACAACTGTATTCAGGTTTTCCATAGCGAGAAATACGTTTTTCTTTATCTCGTATAGTTGGATACAGGTTTCTTTATAGCTGTCATAATAGTCGATAAATTCCAGCAGGCTGATATTCTTTCTGGTGAAATTCTCATTGACTCCTGTGATCAATTTCTCGAAGTTACGTTCCAGGTCCATATTAGTGGATTGATAGAGTTGAGTCGCTTTCTCCAGAGACGTATAAGCGGTGAAGAGTTCCATATCGGCACGATTAGCGGCATATTCCTGCTGCACTCCCGCCTGCTGGATACTGAAGCGGGCTGCTTTGATATTTCCCTGATTACGGTTGAAGATAGGTACGGACAGGCTTACTCCTATCGCGAAATAGTCATTGATAAAGTTTCCTACACGGTCATAATTCCCTTTCACAGAGAACTCGGGAAAGGCCATTGACTTCTGTAGTTTCAGATTTGCACGGGAGGCATTCACTGTGCTTCGGGCGATCTTTTGGTCGGGCCGTTCATTGATGATTGCTTTCAGGTCTGCAAATGATAATTGCGACAGGTCCAGTTGTTGCAGTACTTCTTCGTCTAATGAGAGTTGAACTTGTGTATCTTCCGGAAGGTTCAGTAATAAATTCAGTTCTCCCCTGGTAGTCAGTAAATCATTCTCCCGTTCGTTCTTCTCTTTCCTCAAGGAGAAGAGCATGGATTCCAGACGGGAAATTTCCATTAAAGAGATGTTTCCCTTTTCCTGCTGAATTTTCATTCCGCCCAAAAGTACTTGCAGGGAATTTACTTCCTTTTCATAGATGGCAATGGACTTAGAAAGAAAGTAGACTTCTACAAACTTTTCATTCAATTCCTGACGGAGCGTCCGCATTACTTCTTCAAACTGGTATTCAGCTATTTCCTTATTGATTTTTTCCAGCCGGACTTGCTTGTTCCGCTGACCGGCAAGATGGATCACCTGTTCTATTTCAACAACAGCTTCCCCTTCTTTTCCAAAATCAAAATACTTCCCGTTCAATCGGTTGTAGACATTCTGTTCCAGCGAAATGACCGGATTTTCAAACAATTTGGCTTGTAATACCTGCGCCTGTGCCATGTCGATATTGTACTGCTCGGCTATCAACGATAAATTGCGCTCTAAAAAACGCTGCTCTGCTTCTTTCAGTGTCAATGTGCCTGCAACCTGTTGCGCACACATCTTTCCTGCCAATAGAAGAAATAGTAAAAATAAAAATGCTCTGTTCATCGCAATCTTTTTGTTACCTTAATTTGTTTTCCGACAAAAGTACAACTCTGCAACGGTAGAGGCTGGATAAAAGCGATTATAAGGCTCTCATTTCAGATTAGAATTTGATTAGAAAATATCTAGGGAAAGGAAAAATTGTAAACACAACAGGAAGAATGGCTATCCCTCTTTCTCTACCATACCCCTATCTTTGCAAAGTAGAAATAAATAATGAATCATTAAAAACAGGAAATATGAAAATTATAGATTTAACCAAAGAAAGCTTTGTTGAGAAAGTTGCTGATTATCAATCTTATCCGGATAATTGGGAATATAAAGGGGATAAACCTTGTTTAGTCGATTTTCATGCTCCATGGTGTGGTTATTGCAAGGCATTATCACCCATATTGGACCAATTAGCAGAAGAATATAAAGGGAGACTGGACATTTATAAAGTAGACGTCGATCAGGAAGAGGAACTGGAAAGTGCATTCAAGATTCGGACAATTCCCAACCTTTTGCTTTGCCCGGTGAATGGCAAACCGATAATGAAACTCGGTACAATGAATAAGGTTCAATTGAAAGAGTTTATAGAAACGACTCTATTTTCATGATAAAATAGAATATAGAGTACTCACATTACTACTTTTCTTACTGAAAAAGTCCGAATCCCAATTGCTTTTTGCAATTTAAAGGTTCGGACTTTCTATTTTCAGATTTAACAGATAGCACTTATCATTTATGCAGCAACCTATCTGTCCCCGGAACAACTTTTCCCATCGACCA